>JBOEHK010000002.1:0-919872 GCA_050633885.1 Cellvibrionaceae bacterium | reverse complement strand
GCATCTAACTTCCGTTAGCAATGACTAAAATGGGATTCTTCTAATTTTTTTGGAAATATATTTACTTACAAGATCCATGAAGTATTTCCACATCATAAGCAGACCTTAAATTGATTAGATTTAAACCAACTCAAGTAAATGATGCTTCTTTTTCCCCACCTTAAGAAAAAAGTACCTCCCACAATAGCTTCGATCTACATCAAAATAAGCAGAAACATCCATTACATCCTTTTCGGCAACCACCACACCATTAATAGATATAGCGCCTCTACTCAAAGCATCCTTTACCTGCTTGCCTGAGGCAGCCAATCCCAAATCTACCAAGAACTGATTAAGCGGCAATTGTGAGAGCTGCTCATTTTTTAGAATCGAAGATGAAATGCCATCTTGCTGAAGCTGAGACAGCTCACTTTCGGACAAAGAGCCCAACTCACTATCGAACAAGGCTTTTGAAATTCGTTGAGCCGACTCTAACCCCTTAGAGCCATGAACCAACTCAGTTACATGCTCAGCCAATACTGACTGAGCTACAGGCTTTGCACTGGAAGACTTATCGCCCTCTTCGACCTCATCAATTTGAGCGATTGGCAAAAACGTAAAAAACTTCAAAAATCGATAAACATCTGCGTCCGCCACATTCAACCAAAACTGATAAAAGGCATAGGGAGAGGTTCGCGCAGGGTCCAACCAAATCGTACCGCTTTCAGTCTTACCAAATTTGGTCCCGTCCGACTTTGTCACTAACGGCAACGTTAGACCATGAGCGCTCCCACCATGTAGACGACGAACAAGATCGACACCCCCTGTGATATTCCCCCATTGATCTGAACCGCCAATCTGAACTGTACAATTATGGCGCCTATACAGCTCAGCAAAATCATAAGACTGGAGAATCATGTAGGTGAATTCAGTGTAAGAAATACCTTCTCCCTCTCGATCTAATCGCTGTTTTACAGACTCTTTATTGATCATATTGTTAACAGAAAAATGCTTGCCTACATCACGCAAAAAAGACAGCGTAGACATATCTTCAAACCAATCAAGATTATTGGCGACTTTGGCAGAACAGGCGCCCTTATCGAAATCAACAAAAACGGATACTTGCCTCTTTAGGCATTCAACCCACTCTTCAACTATCGAGGAATCGTTAAGCGATCGCTCAGCAGTTTTCCCACTCGGATCTCCAATCAAACCCGTTGCACCCCCTACCAAGGCAATAGGCTTGTGACCTGCAAGCTGGAAACGTCGCAACGCCAATAGCGGCACAAGACTTCCAATATGCAAGCTATTTGCTGTCGGATCGAACCCACAATAAACACTTCGAGAGCCAGTACTAAGATGCTCAGACAGCTCGCCACCCCCTGTCATCTGAGAGACCAATCCTCGAGACTCTAAGTCGCTTAACAATGATGCATCGACACCGGACATGGAGATATTCCTAAATAAAGTTGGGCTAAAAATCGCGCCCCAGATTAATGGAGATTTTTCGAGGCGCAAACGATACCGGAACCACTTCTAAAAACAAGCATTTGCCAAGCAGGGGCTTTGATAAATGGTTATTTTCCGCGCTAAACCGGGATGATATTAGAAAGCTTTTCTGATATAACTGTATTATTGTTAACCAAGAATCTAGTTGATCCATGGAACCTGCTGAAAATACAAAGAATTTACCCCCTAAAACGGGTATTAAACACTTCCCTAAAACACACATTATTGCTGCTGGTGGACTGGCAATATGCCTGTCCCTTTTGTTTGTACTTTTTCCATCGAAAGACGTGGAAGCAAATCGAAGACAAGCATTAACACTTTCGCTTGATCTCCCGACTGACAAAACAAGTCACCCAAATACCGTCGAATACATTATTAACAGCACCGATACAGATAACGACGAACCCGCCCTAACAACTGCTACCAAAGACAAAACAACCAATCCAGCCGAGGAGTCGGAAGAATTCAGCGATGACACATCACCACTCGTCGACGAGATTTTAAGTGAACTCGAATGGACAGTACTGACAGTTAAACATGGCGATAATCTCTCTCTGTTATTCCATCGCGCCGGCCTTTCTAATCGCGATGTGTATGAGTTTACTAACAGCACGGATGAAGCCAAGTCGTTAAAAAAGATTTTCCCTGGTCATCAGCTCGCTTTTCATCTTGATAAAAACGGCAAGCTAGACAAACTGAGACACATCAAAAACAAACTTAATTCTCAATTATATAGCCGCACAGAAGATGGTTTTACTGCTATAGCTGACAACAAAACACCCGATATTCAAGTTGCTTACAGAGAGGCCAAAATTGAAAACTCGCTAGTTGCTGCCGCAATGAAAGACGGCGTCAACATGGATATCAATGTCACGATGGAACTTGCGAACATTTTTGGTTGGGATATCGATTTCGCGCTAGACATTCGTAAAGGCGATAGCTTCAAAGTACTTTATGAGGAAAAATTTTTAGACGGTGAGCGTATTGGCTACGGCGACATACTTGCAGCAGAGTTCATCAATCAAGGAAAGTCTTTCCGTGCAGTTCGCTATCTTGACGACAACGGCAAAACTCATTACTTCACACCGGACGGCAAAAGTATGCGCAAAGATTTTCTACGTGCTCCGTTAGATTTTCGCCGTATCAGCTCTAACTTTAATCCACGTCGATTACACCCCATTAGCAAAAGAATAAAACCTCACCGCGGAACAGATTATGCAGCCAACCGTGGCACACCTGTTTGGGCACCTGGGGATGGAAAAGTGATAGCGTCCAGCTACTCAAAAGCGAATGGCAACTATGTCATTGTTCAACACAACAGTAATATTCAAACAAAGTATTTACATCTTCATAAGCGTTATGTGAAAAAAGGACAGCGAGTCACTCAAAAACAAACTATCGGCACTGTTGGGTCAACAGGATATTCAACCGCACCACATTTGCACTATGAGTTTTTAGTCAACGGCGTTCACAGAAACCCTCGCACTATTGTCAACAAGCTCCCAAAAGCAAAATCTATAGCTGATGCTGAATTAGTTGCATTCAAAAAACAAGCGCAGCCAATCATTGCCCAGCTAGATAAATTCCACCAGTCTCGCATGCTGGCATTAATCGAACCAACCAACCTTATCAACTAAACCAAGAGCCGCAGCGAGAAAATATCATGCAAAGCTCTCGCTCTTTTTTCATTGGTTTGATTTCAGGTACCAGTGTCGATGGCATTGATGCCGTTCTGCTGGATTTTCAAAACGAAGGTCCAATGTTAATTGATGCTTTTACCTATCCTTTCTCAAAAAAAATAACCAAAAAAATAAAAAATTTAATGCTCCCTGGCGACAATGAAATAGACAAAATGGGAGTGTTAGACCAAAAGCTTGGTGAAATATTTGCAGAAGCCGCTAACGAACTAATACAAAAAGCAGGGCTAAAAAGAACACAAATTTCTGCAATAGGAAGCCATGGGCAAACTATTCGGCATCGGCCAGAAGGTTCCCTTTCCAGACCTTTCACTTTGCAAATTGCTGACCCAAACACCATTGCAGAAAACACAAGCATCACGACAGTTGCTGATTTCCGGCGACGTGATATGGCAGCCGGCGGTCAAGGAGCCCCCTTAGTTCCAGCTTTCCATGAGTCAGTTTTTTCTTCGCAACATATCGACCGAATCATTTTAAATATCGGCGGCATCTCAAACATTACGGTTCTTTCAAACAAAAACAAAACTATTGGTTACGATACGGGGCCTGGCAATGCCCTAATGGATGACTGGATTTACAAAAAGAAAAACCTACCCTACGACAAAAGTGGGAAATGGGCTGAATCTGGCCGAGTCAACCAACACCTTCTGAAGCGATTACTAGACCATGATTATTTCAAGGAACCCGCGCCTAAAAGCACAGGAAGAGAAGTGTTTACGCTACCTTGGCTGGAATTAATTTTAGAACTTGAAGAGAAAATAAATTCCAAAGATGTTCAAGCTACACTACTAGAATTAACAGCAGTCAGTATTTCAAATGAAATACAACAGTTATCAATAGAGAGCGGTGAGCTATATGTTTGTGGAGGCGGAGCGCACAATTTACAATTAATGAACCGACTTTCGGAATTACTACCGACGTTCACTGTCGACACAACAGAAAAACTAGGCATCGGCCCAGACTGGGTAGAAGGTGCGGCGTTTGCTTGGCTAGCCAAACAAACGATAGACAGAGCATTTGGAAATCTGCCAAACGTAACAGGCGCAAATAAATCGGTGATTTTAGGTGGGATTTACCAAGCCTAACTAACTCCTTTAGTCTAGCCTAGATAGAAAATGACTCGCCACAACCACATGTAGAAGATGCATTTGGGTTATGAAC
Source organism: Cellvibrionaceae bacterium (assembly GCA_050633885.1). GTDB lineage: Bacteria > Pseudomonadota > Gammaproteobacteria > Pseudomonadales > Cellvibrionaceae > JAWSVE01. The sequence continues at coordinate 915,526 of JBOEHK010000002.1, read as the reverse complement.
AACAAACTTTGATCCCTGCAAGCCTTCTTCATAATCCACTTCAGCACCCATTAAATAGGGGTAGCTCATGGAATCGATAATAGCCTTGATGCCACCCTTCTCAACAATCATGTCATCTTCAGAAGTGACTTCCTCAAAGGCAAAACCATATTGAAAACCGGAACAACCTCCACCAGTAACAAATACACGTAATTTAAGTGCGTCATTACCTTCTTCTTCAACAAGTTCTTTTATCTTTGCCACCGCACCAGACGTGATCATTAACGGTTCCGGTACAAATGTTTCTGTCGTAGCCATGCTGTTAAATACCTCAATTCATTCACCCCGCACGACGAACAAAAACTGCGGGAGTTCAGGCATTATCCATGGAAGAGAACAGCTTGATCAAGCTGTTTAAGAAAATGTATAAAAATAAGCTCATTGAATGATGATAATGAAACTGACAACGCCAAATATTTCTCTCGGAAAAACATCTCGCCATTCATTAAATTCATGCCAGCTTACAATAAACCTGGAGACGAAGAATCCTCCAAGTTTGTAGAAGGCTCTGATACGACAGAGGTTGTTGCATCAGAGCCTCCTCCATATACGAGACTCCCATTCACTTGCGATCCCTTTACCATTTCGATGAGGTGATAGTGAACGTTACCTTCGATCTGAGCTTTTGCTGCAAGCTCAACGTGTTTTGTTGATACGACATCTCCAATAACTCTCCCATCAATACGGACAGTAGGAACGTGCACTTGACCTTCGATAACACCATGCTCTTGAATATCTAAATGAGCATTGCTTCCTTCCTTAGCAACAACATTTCCCCGAAGAATACCCTCAACATGCAATGTCCCAGAAAAGTGAATATCACCAACTATTTCCGTACCGCGTGCTATCAGAGTTGTCGCTGTGTTACCGACGAGCTTTCCCATTGGAACCTCTATTATTCATAATTACAGATCTACATATAAATTATTTTATGGATTAATTTTCTTCAACCAGCCAACCGAAATTTTTCTCAACCATTGACCCGTTTTTACCTGACGATTTAGCAATGATTTCTATACGCTCTGCTTCAAAACCTATAGGCAATTCCAAGCGCCCTTTAATATCTTGAAAGTATTTAAATCGTAATTTTATATCTGTCGTATCAACCAGAGTAGTCAAATCCTTTAAAGGCAGGATTCGAGAAATACCGGCCTCACGGCCAATCACATTCACGTTTAAGGAACCGTTTAATAATTGATGATTAGTTACTAGCTGCTGAATAACAATTTTAAAATCAAATTGCCTAGCAACACCTGTGGACAATATATTCACAGAACCGATCGTTAAACCTTTTTTATTGTCAGCTGGCGACATTAAACTTCGGTAAAAAGTAATGTCTTCTTCTAACGCCGCTATTTGCTCTTTCTGCTGAATAATTTGATTTCTAACTTCTTCATTAGACGTTTTATCCACTTCACTTGCCAAAGACAGATTCGCTACTTGCTGGGACAGCTCTTCAGCTTCCTTTTCTTTTTCCTGATAACTCTTTCGTAATTGATCACGTTCGACAATGGCCTTTTGTCCAACCCCGGCACCAACTTCTTTACCGATAAAAAAACTGAAAGCACCAACAACCAAAATGGCGGCAATTGCAACAATAAAAACAATTGCTTTTAAGTAAGGCCGATAAGGGACCACTACTAGCCGAGGAGATTTAGTACCTTTCACTACTGACATTAAAAAGAGATCCAAAAAATTTAACAGATAAAAAAAGAATTATACTAAGGCATCACTGCTATTTGATTGATACCTAAGGACTCCTCAAAACCAAACATCAAATTCATACATTGAACAGCTTGGCCTGAAGCTCCTTTTGTCAGATTATCGATCACAGAAAGAACTACAACTGTATCGCGCCCTTGTGGTCGAAACACAGACAGGCGGCACATATTAGAACTTTTTACAGTCCTAGTTTGCGGCACCTCACCATAAGGAAGCACATCAACAAAAGGCTCATCTTTGTATCGCTCCTCATACAGTGCCTGTAAATCAACGTCTGTATCTAGGAGGTTAGCATACAAACTCGCCTGCATTCCTCGAATTATCGGTAATAGGTGAGGGACAAATGTGATTCGAGGATCCGACATCCCTTTCGCTTTTACATCATTTAGAGTTTGTTCAATTTCTGGTAAGTGTCGATGCCCCGTTACTGCATACGCTTTGTAGCTATCACTGACCTCTGAAAATAAATTATCGACCTTAGCCCCTTTACCCGCTCCACTAACACCAGACGCAGCACTGGCAATGAGATGATTTGCTTCGATTAGCCCTTGTTCAACCAAAGGGAGCAACCCCAATGTCACTGCCGTTGGATAACAACCGGGGTTAGCAATCAGTTTTGCAGATTTAATTTTTTCTCGATTAATTTCAGGTAAACCGTATACAGCTTGATTAATCATTTGCGGACAAGCATGGGCCTGTCCATACCATTGCTCCCAGATATCTTGATCTCTAATTCGAAAGTCTGCAGATATATCAATCACTTTAGGACCGCTAGCAGCATTATCATTCAACAAATCAGGCAATAAGCTTGGTAACATAGCTTGTGCAACACCATGCGGTGTTGCAAAGAAAACTACATCACAAGACATTAATTCATCGGTATCGGGCACCGTAAAGGCTAAATCAACATGACCTCGTAGACTTGGATACAACTCAGCGACAGACTTGCCTGCCTCACTGCGTGATGTAATACAGCTAAGTTTTACTTCAGGGTGTTGGGACAACAACCGTAACAATTCGACACCTGTATATCCTGTGCCACCAACGATTCCAACCTTAATCACTGTATACTCCTCGTTCCTAAAACTGATTGACCTAAAGAATGAATTCAAACTTTCTCAATTATTATTGAAATAGGTTCCAACTGACATATTTCAATAATGACTTGAAACCAAGAGCATCAAAAAAGGCTGAACGACATATAATAAGTTTTGTTGACTCATTCCGAAAGTAAAACATCCTCAAAATAGACTTAGCAGCGACTCCATGCCAGATAAAAACGAATCATTTTTACAAACACTGCATCAAGCCACTCAAAAGAGAGTCGATGACTTTCGCCATAGCCTCGCCTACATTGATGCCCTACCTCAACTGACACTTCTCGGTTTCATCAGCGGAGTAGCGGCAGCGCTACTGATCGTCGCCTTTCGAATCCTTATTGACACCCCTCTGCATTTTTTACTGCCTGACGGAAACGATAACTTCGAAAGCCTCCCTATCGCATGGCATTTTTTCTTACCTTTTTTGGGTGCAATCACTATTGGCATTATTTTCCATTTCCTAAAACCCCAAGATCGATCCGTTAGCGTAAGCCACGTCCTCGATCGACTTCATCATCACCAGGGACAAATGCCGCTTAGAAACGTAATAGTGCAATTTTTTGGCGGAGCTGCCAGCCTAATCACCGGCCAATCCGTCGGACGCGAAGGTCCTGCAGTGCATTTAGGCGCTGGAGCAGCGAGCTTGCTCGGTCAATGGCTACAACTTCCTAATAATAGTTTGCGCATTCTCGTCGGATGCGGTGTTGCAGCGGCCATTTCAGCCTCATTTAACACCCCCATCGCTGGTGTTATTTTCGCAATGGAGGTTGTTTTGATGGAATACACAATTACAGGCTTCATCCCGATCATTCTCGCCTCCGCTTCTGGAGCTGTAATTAGCCAGTTAGCTTTTGGAACAAGTTCAAGCCTTTCGGTCAGCGCTATTGAAATGAAAAGCTTATGGGAACTCCCTTACATGGCTTTAGCAGGATTAGTGATTGCGGTTTTTGCAGCTGCCTTCCTACAGCTCCAACTCATTGTTAGTCGAGGGCGATCATTGCCCATTATCTTTCGGTTCACACTCATCGGATTGGTCACCGGATTACTTGCCCTTTTTGCGCCACAAATTCTCGGCCTTGGCTATGACTCTTTGAACTCAGCCATGCTAGGTGAAATGAGCTTAAGAATACTCGTTGTCATCGTGATCGCAAAATTAACAGCAACTGCCGTCAGTACAGGACTAGGGATTCCCGGTGGACTTATAGGTCCATGCTTGGTCATTGGCGGATGCTTAGGAGGCATTCTAGGTATCATTGGAAATCATCTAAATCCAGATCAAGCATCCAACGCTGGCTTTTACGTCACTATCGGAATGGCGGCCATGATGGGAGCCGTACTGAATGCCCCCCTAGCAGCACTTATGGCTGTACTCGAACTGACTTATAATCCCAATATTATTTTCCCCAGCATGATGGTAATCGTTGTCGCTTGCGTCATAACCCAGCAAGTTTTCAAGTGTGAAAGCATTTTTGTCGCACAAATGCGTACTGCCGGCACACCGTTAAAATCTGAACCCGATCGGCAAGTGTTAAGCAGAGTCGGTGTTTGGAGTGTTATGAGCACAGACTTTGTGATGAGCAAAGCGACCATCTCGGCAGACGAAGGAAAAGAGCTTCTATCAAAAAGACCACAGTGGATTGTTATCGAGGAGGAAGATGCCGATGTATTTTTACTTCGAGCCGCTGACCTCTCGCAGTTTCTAGAAACCCCCTCTCAAGATATCCTGAAAAAATCGGAAGACGAAAATATTTCTTTTAGCCTGAAAGAAATACCTGGGCAACGCTACAAAATGCATCCATTGCATCAAAGAGCTAACCTTTTTGAAGTTCGTCAAAAACTTAAACAAGTTAATGGTGAGGTTGTTTATATTGAAAGACAAAACACTAATCGTCGCTCCTCTGTACTAGGCGTTATCACTAACGATATGATAGAAAACTATTACAGCCGATAAAGACTTTTATCGCTGTCTAATTTTAAGCGCTTCATTAATCGAGTTGTTATTTCTAAATAATAATTTTTAACGTTTAAAAAAAGGTAACACCATGCTTTGGGTAAAAACTTTTCACATTTTTTTTGTAGTCTGCTGGTTTGCTTGTATTTTTTATTTGCCACGACTGTTTGTAAATTTTGCAATCGCAAACAATGATGAAACGCGAAACCATCTCAACCAAATGCAGCGGAAACTATTACGTTTCTCGATTCCTTGGCCAATCCTAACCATCGTTTTTGGCATTTGGTTAACGGCCTACAACCCTGAATACTACATGAGTGCTGGTTGGTTTCACGCCAAACTTGCGTTAGTTGTGATCCTTATCATTTACCATATTGTTTGCGCACGCATCACTTATCAACTTGCTAACGGCGGGACGATTCGTACACACATCTGGTATAGAGTCTTTAATGAATTGCCTGTTTTTCTTTTGTTAGGCGCCATCATATTAGTCGAAGTGCAGCCGTTTTAACCACCAACGCTATTAAGGCGACGACAAGAACCTGTGAACTGTTGACCCCCTCTTTTTTTAATTTAATTGCCTATTCGACCGGCAAAATCTGAATGCTGTGTTAGACTCAAGAAACCTATTTCTTTTCGGTTAGGCTAATCTTTGCTATTTAAATAATATGCCAAGCTCTACCATCCAAAGTCGAATAACGCAGTCAAAAGAAAGCTCAATTAGCAATAAATAAAAAACAACAGGAAAGCAACAAAGAGAAGTCACTGTATGAACCACTATGCCGACCAAACCCCAGTCATCATTAGCTTATCTAGCCATGATCCTACCGGTAGTTCTGGCATTCAGGCCGACATAGAAACCGCTTCCAGTTTGGGATGCCATTGCACACCCATTATTACCGCTGTCTGCGCTAAAGACACACAGTCACTCAAAGATATTATTGCTACAGAAACTGGTTTTCTGATTGAGCAGACCAGAGCCATCCTCGAAGACATGCCTGTCAGAGCGATTAAGATTGGTATGATGGCAACCGTAGAAAACGTTGAGGCTATACACGCCATTCTCTGTGATTATCCCGACATTCCTGTCATCCTCGACCCAGTGATCGCAGAATTCAGTAACGAATTGTTCAATACACCAGGAATCATTCGAGCAACTCAAGCGCTTTTACTGCCAATGACAACCATCGCTACTCCCGATAGCGTAGAAGCACAACAATTCGCCCGACAAGCTGACACCGTAGATGCCTGCGCTCATGAAATTTTAGAAACGGGTTGTGATTACGTCATGGTTAGTGGCTCTGTTCGAACAGCCGACAACTACGGCAACACACTTTATGCAAATAGACGTGTCGTCAAACATTATGATTGGCCACGCTTAAAAATGCTGAGCCATGGAGCTGGCGCGACATTATCAGCCAGTATTTCTTCCTATCTTGCTCATGGAATTCGAGTAGAAGAAGCCGTGCAGCAAGCCCAACAATTCACCTGGGAAGCACTGGCCGCTTCTCGCAGACTTGGTATGGGACGGCAAATACCCAATCGTATGCATTGGGCCAACAAAGCCTCGCAAGGACAAAAGCGAAATATCTCCTAAAAAAAGAGTGGAAGACAGCGTCGTTATTTCCGCTCCTTCCAAATTCGCTATTCATTCCTATTACCTAAAGCAAAATCCCACTTAATTCGCTATCAAGAATTAACTGTCCCGCCCAAGACTCATGATACAATCCATAGCTTCTATTTACTCACTGTGAACTTTTACAGAATCCTAACCGTATTTTTAATACTTTTTATTTTTAATAGATTAACGACTTGTGATCACCGGTTTATACGCCATTACTAACGAAGAATGTATGCAAGGAGAAAGCTTCGCGGCTAAAGCCGAAGCTACTCTAGAGGGTGGTTGCTCTCTATTACAATACAGAAACAAACATCTAGATTTTGCTGACAAAATCCAACAAGGGAAGTTACTTCGAACTCTCTGCGATCGCTATAACGCTCGCCTCATTATCAATGATTCAATAGAACTGGCTGAAATTATTAGAGCCGACGGCGTTCATCTTGGACAGGATGATGAGACTATTGAAAAAGCGAGAAAAGCTTTAGGCTCTCAAGCAATTATTGGGTCAACTTGTCATGATTCGCTATCTCTGGCACAAGATGCAATAAAAGCAGGAGCATCTTACGTTGCTTTCGGACGTTTTTTTCCTTCACAGACAAAACCAGCAGCATTACCAGCTCCAATTTCTCTGATTGCTGAAGCTAAAAAAATACTGAACAAGCCCATTGTAGCCATTGGAGGCATCAACGACGATAATGCTTCCCAGCTTATTGCCGCAGGTGTAGATAGCATTGCTATTAGCAACGATCTATTTTCTAGATGCGTATTACCAAGCGCAAGCCATAACCGAACAATTGAAAAACAAACACGCTTATATCAATCTTTGTTTAATGAGAGATGATAAGAGATAAAGCACACACTCAATGAATTATTACCCTTATTTTTTGAATCATTTTTAACACGTCCAGAGAATTTTCATGACTCATTCAGAAGAACTTTTTGCAAAAGCACAACATATTATTCCAGGTGGCGTTAACTCGCCTGTTCGCGCATTTAAAGCCGTTGGCGGAACGCCTTTGTTTATTAAATCTGCAAAAGGCGCATACATTTTCGATGAAGATGATCGCCGCTACATTGATTACGTTCAATCTTGGGGCCCCATGATTTTAGGACACGCTCACCCCGACGTCATTCAAGTCGTCAAAGATCAAATGGATTTTGGATTAAGCTTTGGAGCACCCACAGCACTAGAAACTGAACTAGCCGAAAAAATTTGCTCTATTTATACCAGTATGGATTTAATTCGATTTGTAAGTTCAGGAACGGAAGCAACCATGAGTGCAATTCGTTTAGCAAGAGGCTATACGGGACGAGATAAAATCATAAAATTTGAGGGTTGTTATCACGGTCACTCCGACTCATTATTAGTCAAAGCAGGCTCTGGTGCGCTAACACTCGGCGTTCCTAGCTCTCCCGGTGTTCCCTCCTCGCTAACACAACATACTATCACTTTGTCTTACAACAACATTGAAGAAGCCAAAGAAGCGTTTAAAAAATATGGTGACGAAGTCGCTTGTATCATTGTTGAGCCAGTTGCAGGCAACATGAATTGCATTCCACCAGTACCTGGCTTTCTAGAAGCCCTTCGCGAAGAATGTACAAAATCTGGTGCTTTGTTAATTTTTGATGAAGTAATGACAGGGTTTCGTGTCGCTCTAGATGGAGCACAAGGGCATTACAATATCGAACCAGACATTACCACATTAGGAAAAGTAATCGGTGGCGGAATGCCCGTTGGTGCTTTCGGTGGAAAAAAAGAAATCATGGAACAGATTGCGCCTTTGGGTCCCATTTACCAAGCAGGTACTCTCTCGGGAAATCCCATCGCCATGCGTGCAGGTTTAAAAAATCTTGAACTAATATCAGCACCCAACTTTTACAAATCTATTTTTGCCGCGACAGAAAAACTGATGAACGGAATGCAACAGCTTGCAGACGAAGCGGGGATACCTTTTACAACCAACCATGTTGGTACAATGTTTGGAATATTTTTTACCGACGAGAAAAAAGTGACTCGCTACGACCAAGTCATCAACGGTAACACCGAACGCTTTAATCAATTTTTCCACCTCATGCTTGATAACGGTGTAAACCTAGCTCCCGCCTCCTATGAAGCAGGATTCATGTCAAAGGCTCACTCTGACATTGATATTCAAAAAACGCTTGATGCTGCAAAAAAATCGTTTGCCGCTTTGCGATAATATTTTCTTCAATGAAAATTTTAAACTGAAAAAAAAATTAAAAATAAAAATATGAATAAACTATTTGCCGACAGAGTAACCGATGTACCCCGATCATTTATTCGGGAAATTCTGAAAGACGCTCTACAACCGGGAACAATTTCTTTTGCTGGTGGGCTGCCTAATCGAGAATTATTTCCTATTGACGGAATTCAAGATGCGACAAACAAAGTCTTCGAAACCATTGGCAAAGATGTTTTGCAATACAGTAATTCCGAAGGCTACTTACCCTTAAGAGAATACATCGCCCAACAATATGCACAACAAGGTCTATCAATACCGGTAGAATCGATTTTAATTACCAGCGGTTCTCAGCAAGGCCTAGATTTACTAGGAAAAACTTTAATCAATGATAACGATGGATTAATTATTGAAGAGCCGGGTTATTTGGGCGCCATTCAAGCGTTCTCATTATATCGCCCAAGATTTCTACCAATTCCTGTTAACGCTGAAGGTATGGATCTCGACAAGCTAAAATATGCGGTGGCTCACGAGCAACCAAAATTAATTTATACCGTTCCAAACTTTCAAAATCCCTCAGGAATCACTTATCCCAATGCAAATCGACAGTTAATCGCAGACACAGTTAAAGGAACCGATTGCTTTTTAATTGAAGACAATCCTTACGGAGATTTACGTTTTGAAGGTGACACTCAAACATCCTTTAAAGCCTTGATGCCTGACAACACAATTTTATTAGGCTCTTTTTCTAAAACAGTAGTACCCGGCTTTCGTATTGGCTGGATCGTTGCCCCTGATGACTTAATGGAAAAGCTCATCATCGCAAAGCAAGCTTCAGATCTACACACCAATCAATTAAGCCAATGCATCATTCATCAATATTTAACGGATTGCGATCTAAACAAGCACATAGAAACAATCATCAAATCCTATGGCAATCAAAAAAATACCATGATCCAATGTTTAGAAAAATATTTTCCAAAAGAAGTGAGCTTTACAAGACCGGAAGGTGGCATGTTTTTATGGGCAACACTGCCAAAAAATATAAGCGCGCTAGATCTATTTCAATTAGCCGCCAAAGAAAAAGTGTTATTTGTACCGGGAGACCCGTTCTATATTAATAAGACCGGCGTGAACACATTGCGATTGAATTATTCATGCGTAGATGAAGAAACCATAGAGATAGGGATAAAACGACTGGCGCATTCAATAAGAGAATTACTCAAAAAAAATAATTAGCAAACAACTCTGCGGGACGTCTTATTGCAAAAGTTTGGTTTACTCCCCAAACTTCTCAATTAACACATCAAGGTCGGCGATAGTATCATCAGAAATATCAATAATTCTACAGCCCGCCCAATAAGCGACATTACCGTCTTCTGTTTGAGTCCACAAACAATCAATACCTAAAGATATTTTTGTTTTACTGTTAACGGCCTCAGGTAAATTCAGTTCTATTTCATAGACTCGCCCCTCTTCAAAGGGATAATTTCCCATAATCAGAAGACCTTCCGAATGTATATTCACAAGCCGACCTAAAAAAGACTGGCTAGGTCGGTCATACACATTAATGGGGTCCGACAAATAATTCCGTCGCAAGGTTCGTTTATTGGATGGCGAGCTTGAATCTTGCATATTTTAATCCTCTATCTGTGTTTCCTCTAACTCTGAGTCGTCAGCGCTTAACGCTTCAGCTTTTGCATTGAGGTTTTGGAAAATATTTTCTAATGCACGCTCAAAGAATGGTTTCGAACTTCCAGCAATCACTTTTGTTTCACCAGACAACATACCTCTAGCCAACTCTAATCCCGATTGCATCGCCACTTTTTTTCCCATTTGATCGACAAGCATGTAGTGCATTGTTTTAGAGTTATACCAAGCCACCTTTAAGCGCTTTCCACCTTCAAATTCAAACCATGTTCCAAACTCAATCATCTTCAAGTTTTCAACCATCTTCGCTTCTTCTGGTGTCGCATCTTCTAGCAGTTCATCTGTATGCCCTGCTTTCTCTGCGGCCATAGACTCCAGTTTTTCGCGTTCTGGTTCTGGTGCAACTTCTATTTCTTGGCTCTGTAAAGCCATTTGCTGTAATGAAACTATGGCTTCTACTAATTTTTTACCCTTAGCTTGATCATAGCCGATAGTTTCAAAACCGCTATCAATCGTATCGAGCAAATCATCCAATAAATCTTCATGGCGAGCTTTTTCAGCGGGGTCAGTCTTAGCCTGAATACTCCACAACAAATCATCAACGGCACTAATTGCTTTCCCCCACAGCTCTGATTGATCACCATAACGTAATAATAAAAATGCCAGATAATCTGACCAAGGTTGCAACAAGAGAAGCAGAACAGCTGATGGTAATTCTTTGCCGTCGGTTCGTGAGCGCACTTCTTTGTTAACTCGCATTTTTACTTCACGGAGTTTTTCTTCTCCTTGAACTTTCTCCATCGCCCGTTTTTCCATAAGGTCTTGGCGACGAGAAATTTTCTTAACATAAGAACTAAACTCTAAAAGTAATTCCGCAAACAAGCGGACATCTTTATCAAAATCTTCTAAAACTTTTGAAACAACTTGTTTAACTTTCGTATAAATTTCATATTGCGACGTGCCATCATTACTCACCCACTTGGTGCCAGCCTCGGCAAGAGCGTTTAATAACAAACGTGCAGGATGTTCAGTTTTCTCAAAAAAAGTTTTATCTAAAAAAGCTACTTTTAAGAATGGCGTATGCAAATAGCTTAAAATTGCTTTAATTGAATCGGGAAGATGGTCATCAGACAGCATGTACTCAAACAACATACCCACCAATTCAATGGTGTGCATATCCACTTCATCAACTTTTCCGTCTTCTGCTTCTTCTTGTAACTGATTAACAAGATTTTGATTCACTGCCTCAATTGTTTGAGGCGTAATAGCTTGCATCTCACCTGTAGGCGTATCCACTAAGCCCGCTGTTGAGGTAAATGCTTGCGTTTGCAAATTTTGCAGCGCTGACACTAATTGATTATTTGAATAAACTGAACCCGTAGCCACCATTCCACCGGGTGCAGCTGCACCTCCCGCGCTTGCAACCGCACTGTCAGCTGGCTGTACTTGAGGATTACTTAACGATTGTGGTGGAGGAGCTGTGTTTTGAACAATACCTTGCGGCCCAGATGATGGAGCGCCACCTGTCACAGTATTAATATGATTTTGTAAAATTTTAATCGCATCTACAAGACCGCCTTGGTATTCACCGGGAGACGCATTTGAATCTGGTGTCGCAACAATATTTGATGCTGGTAATGGTTGTGATTGAAATGGAGATCGCTGTGGTTGAGGCTGCTGTGTGTGTGATTGTGGCAACGAAACTTCTGTCTCTTGCTGAGCATAACCTTGATCGCTCTGTACCGCTTCTTCAAAACTTGGCAGAGATAAATCTGCACTGGCGTTTGCTTGTGAGGCTCGCGCTAAAGAGGCGTCATATCTTAGATTAGGAAGAATTTTTTCTCTTGCAAAATACTGATTCAACTCAGCAAACACACTACCAATACGACTGATAAATTCTTTATCAAACACTTTGTAAGTAATAATTTTGGCTTTAGTATCAACCGATAATACTTTTAGCGCTTTCCGCAGGGATTCACAAAACTGTATAGGGCTAATCGGGTTATTTGTTTCTGAAACTGATTCGCCGCCATTCAAAACACCAAAGCGTTGATTCAAATACCACAAAGTCTCGCCATAATGTTCATCAGCACGATGAACAACCGAAGACACTGCAATAGTTTCTTCTAAATCTGAATTATCGACCAGCGATAACATATCGCTTTTATACTTATCTTCGCCAGTTTTTGTATTTAATTTTTTAGATTTAAATTTAACAAAACCATCAGCCAAGTGATTAATAAAATGACGCTGCAATTCTTTATTCTTGGAGCGAAACTCTCTGACGGTATCTTGTAATCGGCTCACTTCCTGATTTGTTTTTGCGCTATCAGAAAACTCCAATAATTTGGCGTCTAACGCCGCGGCAAAATGCTTAAAAATATCTTCTGAGTGTTCAGCAGCAATTTTCTGGCATCTTTTTAAGTGCTCAATCACAGCCGCTTCTGGATACTGACCAACCGAAGAAAGGTGTGAATTAGTAGAGTCATGACGGTTATCGTTCATAATATTCCAAGTTAGAGTTAACCATTACTATTCGTAAATCATCATCAAGGAAGCTATTTGACGAATGATGAAGGACTTTGCCATATTTTTTCTATTACTTAGCACGTTTGATTAATAATAGTTCAGCGATGGCCCAGCCGCTGTAATTATTGAAGCTAAGGGGATTCAAAACAGTCAAATACTAGCATTAAAGGAGAACTAGGTCATAAAATACGGTGGCTGAGAGGGTGATTCAAGGGGCTGAATGACCGCTAGGCGCACTTATAGACAGAACAACTCATTGTAAGCCTATACTGCAATCCAGCTTGCAACCCAAACTACGACCCGCACGACAAATAGAAATATGAAATAAAACAACCGACTAGACATACCAGAGCCAGACCCAACACTGTCCCTTTTTTACTCAATTAGCCCGTTCAAAAACGAACAAATCGAAGGATTAAGGACTATTGAGTTTTCAACCCTTCTAGATGCCTCAAGCTCTCAACCACTTCTTGGTTATTCTCTTCTCCAACATATCTAAGCCCTTGCTGTGCAAACTGCTGAGCCCTCGTCATATCGTTTAATCCTTTGTAGCCTTCAGCCAAAATAAGATACAACTCAGGTACTCGCCTATCAATTCGCATACCACGCTCTGCCATCGCAATAGCGCTTTCCCACTCGCCATTGGCTAACAGCCTCTTGGACTCCATGATCATGTTATCGACAGCGCGAGAAGAGCTTGGGCGTCCTTCTTGAGAACGGGTGTCTTCTATTTGAATCTCAGACGGTTCAATTGAAGATTGCTGCACACAACCTAAAAGACTTACCAATAAAATAAAAACGAAACAAAAATAAAAACGGGCAGATGACAACATAAAAAACTCTACAAAAATCTAACAACGATCTAACAACGAAAGAAACACAACTAAAAAAACACAACAATAATATCGCCATGCATCATAAGTGATTAGAACATCTTTTGTAAAAATGAACTGTCGTGTTATTCCTCAAAAAGCGTCGTTTTATCAAATGAAGACAATCTTTTACATTTGCCCAACTGTTTTGGCTCACTGCCGTGAATAAATGGAATCGCAATTCCAGAAGCGCACCTCTCATTTACGACAGTGCTATCGTTTAAATTTACATTGTAATAACTCACATTAGGTGTTCTTAGCGGCGTAATCGGACGAGTAGGAATCGACACCATTAAATCAGACCACACTTTTAATGCGCCAGTCGCACCCGTTAAAGGCGTCGGCCCATTATCATCACGGCCAACCCAAACAACCGCCAAATGATCACTACTAAAACCAGCAAACCAACTGTCACGTTGCTCATTAGACGTTCCTGTCTTTCCCGCCACGTTAAGATCACTGGGTAATATTTGATAGGCTGAGCGCCCTGTTCCTGAACGCATCGTTGTTTGCAATCCAAAATTTAAAACATGAACCGTCTCGGGAGAAAATCGAGTTTGAGAGTCCAATGGATATCGATTAAGCGGAACTCCCTTCGCATCGAGAACATAACGAATAGCTCTCTGTGGCGTATGCACACCTTCTGATGCAATCGTTTGATACACATTACTGACTTGGAACGGAGTTAAATCAATTGCACCTAAAAACAAAGACGGTAACGGCGGGATTTTTTCATCAACACCTAAATCATTCATTGTCTTCACGACGGACTCAATACCCACGGACATACCTAAACGGGCCGTGGCTTGATTATACGATAACGCCAAGGCTTCAAGTACGGTGACTTCACCATGAGATTGACGAGAAAAATTTTGCGGCTGCCACAAATCACCATTATCTCCCGCAATACTTATCGGCTCATCATCAATTTTAGACACTAAAGAATATTTTTCTGGATGAGAAAGCGCTGTTAAAAATACGGCAGGTTTTGCCAGAGAGCCAATCGATCTTTTAGCCGACAGTGCGCGATTAAAGCCCATAAAACCGCTATTGCGATCACCCACCAACGCTAAAACCTCACCACTACCCACACCCGTGACAACCACAGCGCCTTGCAACTCGTCATCATTCACACCAAAATCTTCTTCCAATTTTTTTAATCGATCGGTCAATGCTTTTTGTGCAGAACGCTGAACAGTAGGAGATAACGTCGTAAAAAGACGCAAGCCCTCACTGCGTAAATCTTCTTCTTTATAATTGACTTTTAACTGCCGTTTCACCAAATCAATAAAGGCTGGATATTCATAAAGACTATTTTTGGGTTGATCGACAACATCTAAAGGCAACTGTTGAGCGGCTTTCATTTCTTCATCAGAAATTAATTCTGACTTATTCATAATCTGCAACACCAAATCACGACGCTCTTTTGCTCGCTTCGGCCGCTTCCAAGGATTATAGTAAGACGCTCCCTTCACCTCGCCCACCAACAAGGCAATTTGATGCAGTTTTAATTCGTTCAGCGGTTGCCGAAAATAATGTTGCGAACCCAAAGCAAAACCATGAATAGCTCTGGCACCCGCTTGCCCCAAATAAACCTCATTAATATAAGTTTCTAAAATTTCAGCTTTGCTGTAATAAAAATCCAATTGCAACGACATAATCGCTTCAATTAATTTTCGCGAAAAGCTTTGCGTCCGACTTAAATAAAAGTTTTTAACCAGTTGTTGCGTTAAGGTGCTTCCCCCCTGAACCACACTGCCTGAACGAATATTCGCAATAGCCGCACGTACAATTGCACGCGGAGAAACACCATGATGCTCAAGAAAATACCGATCTTCTACAGCAATCAATGCCTGACCTAAAATAGGCGGAATATCTTGCAAGCGCACTAACGAACGATCTTCATTCTTACCGGGATAAATACCACCAATCTCTTGCGGCTCAAAACGAACGATGGGCAATGAATTCCCATTCAAATCATCTAATCGCGAAATAGTATTTCCCACAAGATAAGCTCTAAAGCCTTGCGCTTTTTCATCTTTATCCCAAAAAGAAAAACCACGTGTATAACCACTGACACCAAAAACCGTTGACGAAAACAACCCTGGTTTTGTCGGCTGTCGACTCTTTTGATAACCCAACGCTTCTAATTCCGCAATGAGTTGATCACGATTAATGGTCAGCCCTTCATAAAGCTCTAACGGTCTCGCAAAAACACGGGCCGGTAACGACCATTTCTTTCCGTCAAACTTTGAGCGCACAACATGATCGAGATAAGCAACACCCAAACCAAAAACAACAAAACACACCGACAACAAACCCAGCCACACCTTCCACCAGCGAAGCGGGTTATACCAAGCTCGCTGTGAGGTATTTTTAACCGAACGTTTTCGAGTCGTTTTACCACGACCAACAGACTTCTTTTTAACGGGGGATTTCTTTGTAGCTTTAGGCATATATAGGGCTAACTTCTTAGGACTGGCTTAAATGATCACTGACAACAACACGCAAAATAGACATCAACAAACGGGATTAGTTTGTATCCTCTTAGCGCAATTTAACGCAATGCCGTTTGAAACATTCAATACAATCAGTGAGTTTACTGGTCTAAATCATTTTTTTCGAGAACTCTTATATTATTTCAAGAACCCTTCGACAACGCTTTATCCCTAGGCCATAAATCCGGATAATATCGGGTTTTTAAGATATACGTACTTTCTCAAACAAATATGGCAATCTACAGCCAACATAACGCAAAAACAGGCAAACTTATGACAGCAAAGCAATATCACATCTACGGCATTGGCGCGGCACTCGTCGATACAGAAATAGAAGTCAATGATCATGATCTATCGCAATACAACATAGACAAAGGTGTGATGACATTAGTCGATGAAGAACGCCAACACCAACTGATGGATCAACTTTCTGATCACCTTATCGCCTCTAAGCGTGCATCTGGCGGCTCCGCTTGCAACACCATCATCGCGGCAAGCTATTTCGGCAGCAACAGCTTTTATTCCTGTAAAGTAGCCGACGATGAAAACGGAGCGTTTTACCTCAATGACTTAAAAAATGCTGGCGTCGATTACCACCACAGCGGCAAACTTGAAACAGGCATTACCGGAAAATGTTTAGTCATGATCACACCCGATGCCGAAAGAACCATGAACACCTATCTTGGCATCAGCGAAACATTATCAATCAATGAAATACATGAAGACGCCGTCAAAAATTCTGAGTACGTTTATATCGAAGGCTATCTCGTCTCATCACCAACAGGAAAAGCAGCCGCCATAAAATTGCGAGAAATTGCCGAACAAGCCAATGTAAAAACATCACTGAGCCTATCTGACCCCGCCATGGTTCAATTTTTTGGTGATGGACTAAAAGAAATGATCGGCAACAAAGTCGATTTATTATTTTGTAATGGCGACGAAGCCATGGGCTTTACAGAAACAAAAACAATTAATGATGCCGCCGAAAAATTAAAAACCATCGCCAACAGTTTTGCCATCACACTCGGTGCCGAAGGTGCATTATTATTTGATGGCGACAAATACATCAACATCAAATCACATCCCGTAAAAGCAATTGATACAAACGGCGCAGGCGATTTATTTGCCGGTGCTTTTTTATCGGCCATTACACAAGGCCATCATTTTGAAACTGCCGGCAATCTAGCCAGCGCGGCTGCCGCAAAACTGGTCACGCAATTTGGTCCACGTTTACAACCCGAACAACATGAAGACATAAAATCATCCATCCTCTAAACAATTAAAATGAGATGTTATGACAAACAGCGAAGAGCAAAATAAAAACACAGGCAATCATTCAGACCCCATACCGCCTAAAGCACCTCACCCATTTGATGCGCACACATTAATATGGCTCATGATGGTCTTCGCTGTTTATTCCATTTTCTCCGGTTTATCGAGTTCCAAAACCACAGAAATTTCTTACACTGAATTTAAAAACGCCGTCACAACAAACCAAGTAGCAACCGTCACCTTCAAAGGCGATCAAATACTTGGAGTGTACAGCAGCGACGACATCAACAAACCCAAAGAATTTCGCACAGTATTACCCGCAACCAACGACACCGACCTATTACCCCTACTCGAAACACACGAAGTCAACATCGTCGCCAAATCATCGGCCGAACCGCAATGGTTTCAAATATTAATTGGCATTGTCCCTTGGCTTTTAATTCTCGCATTTTTTGTTTACTCCAGCAGAATGTTACAACAACGCATGGGCGGCGGTGGCGGCAAAGACGGCCTATTTGGTTTTTCAAAATCCAAAGCGCGCTTATTTGAAACAAAAGATAATGAAATTGGTTACGACGATGTCGCTGGTGTCGAAGGTGCAAAACAAGACTTACAAGAAATTATCGATTTTCTAAAAAATCCTGATGAGTTTAAAAAGCTTGGCGCAAAAATGCCACGAGGTATTTTATTAATGGGCCCACCCGGCACTGGTAAAACCATGCTCGCCAAAGCGACAGCACACGAAGCGGGTGTTCCTTTTTTTAGTATTAGTGGCTCAGAATTTATCGAAATGTTTGTCGGCGTTGGCGCATCACGTGTTCGCGACATGTTTAAAGAAGCGAGAAACAAAGCACCCGCCTTAATTTTTGTTGACGAAATAGATTCCGTCGGACGCGTTCGCGGCACCGGACTCGGTGGCGGTAACGACGAAAGAGAACAAACCTTAAATCAAATACTGGCCGAAATGGATGGCTTTACCGCAGACGAAGTCGTTGTCGTTCTAGCCGCAACCAATCGCCCCGATGTACTCGACCCCGCCCTATTAAGACCCGGCCGCTTTGACAGAAAAGTCACTCTCGAACTTCCGCAACAAAATGCAAGAATCGACATATTAAAAGTACACACCCGAAAAGTTCCCATCGCACTCGATGTCGACTTAAAAGAGCTGGCGAGTATGACTGTAGGATTTTCGGGCGCCGACTTAGCCAACCTCGTCAACGAAGCCGCGCTTTCTGCCGCCCGCCGGAAAGCTGACATCGTCACGCGAGAAGATTTTAATCAAGCCCACGACAAAGTCATCATGGGTTCAGAAAGAAAAGATTTATTAAATCCCTCCGAAAGAAAACGAACCGCCGTACACGAAAGCGGCCACGCCATCGCCGCATTATTTTTACCGAACAGCGATCCACTTCGGCAAGTATCAATTATTCCACGCGGTCGAGCGTTAGGTGCAACAGAACAACTCCCCCAAGAAGATCGTCACAACTACACGCAAGCTTATTTAGAAACGCGATTGTCTGTCATGCTCGGCGGACGCGTTGCCGAAAAAATGGTATTAGATGATATGAGTTCTGGCGCATCAAACGATTTAGAACAAGCAACCCATCTTGCAAAAATGATGGTCACACAATGGGGCATGAGCGACACCATCGGCCCGATTCATTACAAAGTCGGCACCGAACATCCTTTTTTAGGTTACGAAATACAACAAGAAAAAGATTTTAGTGAAGAAACCGCCCGAAAAATCGATCAAGAAATTCACCGAATCATCAAAGAAGCAGAACAAACAACCATAGATGTTTTATTGGAGCATCGTTGGGATTTAGATAAGTTGGTGGAAGCGTTGCTGAATAAAGAGACGTTGGATCTTGGGATGATTGAAGAGATTTTGAAACGCGATAATGTGGAAAAATCAAAATAAAGTGCAGCTTGTTAGCTGTGGCTTTTGATTCAATGAGGACACCAAAATAAAACCGATCAAAGGGTCAGAGAAACTTGATTCTAATCTAAACCAACTCCCTTATATCTACAATCTAAAATAAATTATTAAAATTGGAAAATATAAAAAGAACAATCATGTCTGACAAACACGAATGGCGAAAACAGGAAAAACAATTCTATCTTCCCAAAAGAAAACCCGAGGTAGTTAATATTCCTGAATTCAAATTTATTTCTATCAGCGGAGAAGGCAATCCAAACAGTGCTTTCTTCCAAGAGCATATCAGGGCTTTGTACCCTCTCGCCTACACCATAAAAATGACGCTGAAAAAACAAACCAAAAAGCCCAAAGGCTATCAAGATTTTACGGTGTATCCATTAGAAGGCGTTTGGGATATTAAAGTAGAAGCGAGAGAGAATTTTACCGGCATCATCAACCCCGATGACCTTGTTTACGAGATTATGCTCCGCCAACCAGACTTTGTGGATGACGCTATCTATGCCGAAATGTTTGATATTGTAAAAAAGAAAAAGCCAAACCCTCTTTACGACAAAATCAAATTTCATAAAGTAACCGAAGGGAAATGCGTGCAGATGTTACACGTAGGAAAGTTTGCCGACGAGCCGGCAAGCTTTAGTGAAATGGAAGCATTTGCTAAACAAAAAGGCCTTACCCGTCTTTCTAAAATTCACCGAGAAATTTACCTTTCGGATTTAAGGAAAACAGCGCCCGAAAAATTAAAAACCGTTTTACGGTTTAACGTGCGGTAGACAAACAAAAATATTTACGTCTTATTTGCCCCCATTTATTACTGCAGGCATTGAGTAGTCGGCACTGCATGTCTGTTTTCTGGCCGACAGTGATCTTGTTCTCATTAATTTAGGTTATTTAATGAAAAAGCATAGGAAACGGCTTCATACACGTTAGAGGATCAGGTATATTCAGCGCAGGAAATATATTCATAATACAAACGGATTTGAAATAATGCTGCCTCACTAAGCTACTCAATATCCATTCTATAAACCCCAAAATCCGTAGCTTATCCTCAAAAATCTATGATTAATCTTGCCAAGTTAAATTTACTCTTTTTTTTAATTATATTGTGCACCGCTACTGCTGGGTGTTCAAAACCGGAATCTGAGCCTGTCTCTACAGGGGAAAATGATACGGGATTTCAAGTTGATTTCATGCTACCCGTCGAGTGGGAAGCATTTGAAGTTGCAGACAATCGGTACGGAGGTAAGGATACAAGCATCATTACAAATGAGGGATCATTAGTAACTGTTCATTCCACTAATACCAATACATTTGATGAAGAAAACGCAAAGGAATATTTCCTTAAACTTCATGTCTCATCTTCTCTCCCAGATGGAGAAATAAGGGAATCCGCAAAGATTGATTTTGGTGAAGTTGATCGAGAAGGGTTTCAAGGATTGTTTGCGAAAGTTAAAACGCCTGAGCCAAACCTGGCAGACTATACAATTGAAGTATTTTTTCCAAGCACTGCAAGTGCGCAGAGAGTTGTGGTTTATAACACTCCGGAAGGATTAAGAAAAAATGTAAATGAAAAGCAAAATGACTTTTTAAAGATGATGGTGCAATAAATAAAAAGGATGACTGATATGTCAATGGAACACAATGGGGACCTCGTTAGTGAGCTAGGTGTCAAACGATACTTACAAGGATATAACGCAGCTAAATTTTCTAGTATTAACCCTCTTCAAACGCAAGCTCAAATAGAAAAACGATGGCAGGAGTGCAACTTCGGATGCCATACTCCTTCTTATCGAGCAATGAAACACGAAACAACCTACCACGAATTTTTGAATTATGCCGACGCAGTTTCACCATTTGCTTCGGGTGTTATTGATGGAATTCATCATCAAACTATTCGACAAGGGGAAGTACTAGGTAGCGGTGTAGAGCGCACGGCCGAAGGTCTTGGTGCTTCAGGTATTGTAGGTGTTCAGACTGTGGGAGGTGAAACTACGCTCTTTACTCTGTTGTTAAGTTTAGTGTATCAAACATTGCTAATTTCGAGCTTAACTTAGCAGAGAATCCTCTATTTCAACTAGTCTTTGCGGTCATTGATGAATATGTTTCGCTGATACCTGAAGATACACTTCAAAGTATGATCGAGAATGGAGCTCTTCTATTTCCTGATGGTATAGACACAGTTGAAATTGACTGTGTTGCAAGGAAAGTACTCGGTGTGGCATGGGAAAGTGTTAATACGAATGCGGCGGCGAACTTTATAAACACTAAAGGGCAGCGTTTAATAGGAAAACAAGTTGGTAAGCGGTTAGCGCGATCTATTGCCGTGATTTTGGCTACCAAAATCACAAAAAAAATTATGACTCAAGCAAAAAATGATATGCGTGTGAAGCGTCGGCTCACAAGTATTCGCAAAAGTGCCAAGCAGGGGCGTGGTGGCTTAGGAGCAGTAATGTTTTTATTGTTAAAAGCTAATGGTTGGGCAGGTGTTGCAGCACAGGAAAGCCGCCAGCTGAATCAAAACTGTCCAACACTGTGGCGTCGATTACGAAATGATATGGGAGGCTACGATATGATTCTTTTCTTAATTAAAGGTTATATTAAAGAATATTTAGATCGACTCGCCGTGTTAGAAAAAAATCCTGCCCTCTTTATATCGCTTATGGCTGCCTTAATTCGCACGGGAAGAACACAAGAAATTTTCTTTCCTCGTTAATACTGATAAGTTATTAATTAACAGGTGTCGGATGAGGCTTTAATATCAGAACTATTTACAAAACAACAATCTCGATTATTTTTTCCAAAAAATCTCATCTACGACTCCCCCCCAAACACCGAATTGATAAGGCGCTTATTGAGCGGTGTTTTTTTTCATTTCTCTTTCTCTATTTCAAGCAGTTCCACTTCAAAAATCAACACGGCATTTGGTCCAATATAGGGATCTTGGCCTTCTTCGCCATAAGCAAGTTCTGCCGGTATCGTTAATTCCCATTTGGCGCCTGCTGTCATTAGCTGAAGCGCTTCGGCCCAACCGTCAATCAGCATTTTAGCTTTGACGCTATAAGGCTCACCGCGCTTGTGGGTGCTATCGAATTCAGTGCCGTCGGTAAACGTTGTCAAGGGGTCAGAGAAACTTGATTCAAGTCTACCCCCCCTAAATTTACAGCCTCAAATAAATTATTAAACTCGGGAAAATAAATCACCTAAGATACTCCCAATAAATGACCCAATTCACTACTTGATGAATATCATCGAGATTAAACTGATTTTTATTTGAAAGAGATTTTTCGTGTACTGCTTTGGCGAGGAAATCATAATTAATGTCTTGTGGATCAGCGAAGGCTGTTTTATTACTTTCTGTAAAATTAGGCAAAAGTGCTTTCACACTTTCATAGATGTTTTTTGAAAGAATAATTGTGTCATTGATTTCTGATTTATCGACGAGTGATCCAAATTTTCTTTTAACTCGCCGCCTTAATCTTTCAACCAAATTTTTGTCGTTATAATAATTTCTTGCAGCTTCATTCAATATATCTTCACGTATCTGATCGTCCATCGTATTTAATTCACCGCTCATTAGTACTAGCTAGTGGCCCACCAATCAACAACTTCATAACTTCGGCTCCTTTGTTGAAACAATCAATATGGGTTACATATAAACCAATAGATAGCTTAATGGGTCTTTTATGAACCATTTATAGCTTGATCGCTTTTCAACCATGATCTAGTATATGGTTCACATATAAACCGATTGGCGGTTTATTGACTTATATGTAAGACAAAATGCCAAAATCAGTGACACGTTCATATTCACGTTATACCGAAGAAGCGATCACGCTTCTCTCGGGGCTCATTCGTGCCGCCAGATTAGAGCGTCGGTTAAGCGCTCAAGAGGTAGCTGAACGAGTTGGAATTTCTAGAAGTATGCTTCAGCGTATTGAAAAAGGCGATTTGAAATGTGAGATCGGAGCTGTGTTCGAAGTGGCGGCTATTGTCGGGGTGAATCTTTTCGATGCTGATCCATCTTCATTGACGTTGGCGAGACACATTAAAGAAACCGAAGAGAAGCTCGCTCTACTTCCTCAAAAAGCCCGTAAAAAAATGAAGGTAGTTGACGATGACTTCTAACAACCAATACAAAGAAAGCTATGTCTGGATCTGGCTACCTAATGAAATAAAACCTGTGGTCGCAGGAAAACTTGAAGCCGATGGCGATGCGCTTTTATTTAACTACGGTAAAAGTTATTTGGAGCGTATTAAAGATACTCCGCCAGCTATGTCTATCTACGAACCTGAGTTGCCATTAAAAGCGGGCGTGCTTTCTAATTTGAATGGATTAAAAATACCAGGTTGTATTCGTGATGGCGCTCCTGATGCTTGGGGGCGCCGAGTGATTATTAATAAAAAACTCGGTTTAAAAGGTGCGAATACCGATACGGCTACACTTGATGAACTGACCTACCTTTTAGAGTCCGGCTCTGATCGGATTGGTGCTTTGGACTTTCAGCAATCTCCCACTGAATATATTCCACGCTTCGCAAAAAATGTCAGTATTGAAGAATTGATGCAATCAGCGGAGCGCGTTGAGAAAGGTATACCTCTCCGGCCAGAATTAGATCAGGCGCTCTTTCATGGTAGCTCGATTGGCGGAGCACGCCCTAAGGCGTTAATCGAAGAAAAAGACACAAAATATATTGCTAAATTTTCTGCTACGAATGATTTGTACAGCGTGGTGAAAGCGGAATTTATCGCTATGCGCTTGGCAAAACTGGCCGGCATTAATGTTGCGCCAGTGAAAATGGTGAAAGCAGCCAATAAAGATATTGTGCTCATTGAGCGTTTCGATAGGAAATTTAATGGCAAAGACTGGACGCGGCAACCCATGGTCTCTGCCCTCACCTTATTTGGGTTAGATGACATGATGGCGCGCTACGCCAGTTATGAAACATTAGCTGAAATTATTCGCCATCGATTTATTGAACCTAAAGATACACTCAAAGAATTGTTCTCGCGATTATTGTTCAATATTTTATGTGGCAATACTGACGATCATGCCCGAAACCATGCGGCGTTTTGGGATGGAAAACATTTAAGTTTAACTCCCGCCTATGATATCTGCCCTCAAGGACGCTTGGGCAATGAGGCTGGTCAAGCTATGCGGATTATTGGCGAAAATAATTTAAGCCAGTTCAAAACATGTTTATCTGCTGCGAAAAATTTTTTACTCAAGAAAGATGAAGCCTATGCGATTTTTGAACATCAAAAAATTATTATTGAGAAAAACTGGCAATCGGTTTGTGATGAAGCGGAATTAAATGAAGTTGATCGACAGTTGCTTTGGAAGCGGCAATTTTTAAATCCGTTTTCTGTCGAGGAATGATTATGCTTCTTGCAAAGAAAAATTTGAGTTGAAGAGTTTGCGTTGAAGAGTTTAAAGCGAAGAACTTGCACCTAGCGACAAAGAGTTTTCGCCGAGAATACAATTTTTATACTCCGTTTTTAATTAGTAAAAAACAGCTAAATCAAATCTACTC
Organism: Cellvibrionaceae bacterium; assembly: GCA_050633885.1. GTDB lineage: Bacteria > Pseudomonadota > Gammaproteobacteria > Pseudomonadales > Cellvibrionaceae > JAWSVE01. The sequence continues at coordinate 890,604 of JBOEHK010000002.1, read as the reverse complement.
ATCGCACCAAACTTAAACTTCTAAACTTCTAAATTTAGGCCTCTAAATTAAACCAGAAAATATAATGGTATCACCCGATAATTGTGAACTTATTGTGACGGCTTTTTATCCCTCTTCAATTTCAAGCAATTCCACTTCAAAAATCAGTACGGCATTTGGTCCGATATAGGGATCCTGGCCTTCTTCGCCATAAGCAAGTTCTGCCGGTATCGTTAATTCCCATTTGGCGCCTGCTGTCATTAGCTGAAGCGCTTCGGCCCAACCGTCAATCAGCATTTTAGCTTTGACGCTATAAGGCTCACCGCGCTTGTGAGTGCTATCGAATTCGGTGCCATCGGTAAACGTTGCGCGATAATGCACTTGTACTTCATCATTAAATTTCGGTTTATAGCCGCCATCACCGGCTGTGATTACTCTGTACTGCAAGCCACTTTCTGTGATGACTACGCCTTCTTTTTTGGCATTTTCAGCTAAAAATACTTTGCCTTCTTTTTTGTTTTTTTCAGCAGCGATGGCTTTTTGTTCTTCTTTCTTCTTCAAAAATATTTTTTGATAAAGTGCAAGTGTAGCGATGACTTCGTCATCAGGCATTTTCATTTCGCCGCCTTTAAATGCATCTCGCATTGCGGTCGCTAGAATATCGACATTTAATTCAATGCCTTCCGCTTTAAATTTTTCTGCCAAGTCAGCACCATAGGCATAACTAAATCGATCTTCTAGCGATTGAAAACCGTGTTTTTTTTCATCTATTGGTTTTTTTATTTTTACATCTGTATTTATATCTGTAATGTTCGCCGATGATGGCTGTTCGCCGCAGCCACTAATGAGTACAACGCTCATCAAAAATATCGCCACAACATTGATCATATTGCTCATCTTATTTCCTTACCGTTTTCACCATAAAAGACTAAAACTACAGCTTAAACCACAAATAAAAAAACCCCAACCATAAAGGTTGAGGCTTTCATTAAAACAAAAATTATTGAAACAAAAAACTAACAGTGATTAGTTAACTAACCAGTCTCTGATGTAGTTTCTCATTTCAGCACCGGCTGCTCCACCTGTTCCAGATGTTGGTGCAAAGTGAGAACCCGATGTTGTTTCTTGTGAGTAACGAGTTGAGTTACGACGGCAGTTTGATGCGTTGAACGGAAGCGCTGGCGCTAACGTATCACCTGTACTGAAGATACAAACAACATCTGTGCTGCTTGATACAGGTCGAGAGATACTAGTCGTGTAAACAGTGTCAGGTTGAACCGCAATTACGCAGTCTGCATCCGTACGATTTGCAGCGTTGAAAGCTCCACCACCACCTTGTGAGTGACCAGAAGTACACACTTTAGGATTTGAACCAACGATGCTGCTATAACGGCTCTTCGCTTGGTTAAGTGCACTTTCTACGTCTCTACCACTTCCTGAGCTAGCAGTTGTCGCAGCGGCTACCAAAACACACTCTTCTGCAGCAGCTTCTAATAAACCACGGTAAGTGCTTGAACCACCACCAGTACCATTACCCCAAGCTAGGATGTTGTAAGTACCATTACCACCACTTGGAACATAAAATACAGCACCTGAACCAGTTGTACGGCTGACGCTGCAGCTACTACCACCGCTTGGATTGCCTGCAAATGCAGTTGAAGCCATCAAGCCGCATGCCAAGATTGCTGTGCCGCCAATAAGTAAACTTTTAATATTCATATTGTTACCCTTCTTTTCTAGCCAAAATGAGTGAGTGCCTAAACTCAGCGATTTGGGAATTGCTATTCTTCTCTGTGAGCGCTGAAATTCGGGACCTAATTTATTATTTATTACAGAAAGATTGTATTTGCTATTTTTTATCAATCGACTGTAGGGATATTCTAGATAATCTTTTTTTGAACAAATATTGCTCGACCTCCGAATTTTTAGTAGAAGTGGTAACTCCAGTATCAAATCTATTTGAATGGCTGATTAGTCGTTTGTTAGTTTCACTGAAATATACTCAAATACTCTATTAATACACTTTGTTATAGCTAAGTAATGCTAATTTTCACGGGATTGTTAACACTTAAACTGTTAAGACTTAAATTGTCGAGACTTAATAGTTTTGCACCTAAGTTAAGGTAAAGTGTGCTGATTCGTGAAAAGTCTGGTGTCAAATGACTGGTACGATGAAGCCAATAATAAATCTGCACACTACAATAACGAATTTAGATTCAATACCTTCAACATTTTTCACTTTTAATTATGCGGTTTACGATGCCATTAGTTACCAATGATCCCCCCTCAACAGATAAGGCTCCAGCACTCGCCATTAGTCAACATTCTATGTTTCAGCAGCGCATTATTCTCATTGTTTTTGCCGTGGTCGTTGGCGCTTTAGTTTGGTGGCAGAGTGCAGACAGTTTCGACGACGACATTGTTCAAACCTTTTCGATTGCTCCCTTGCCTGCTGATATTGCCGATCTCGATTTTACATTCGCTGAAGCCGCTTGGAGTGAGTTGCAAATCGACGCAGAGGGTAATTTGAAAATCGATGCAACGTTGGAGTCGGCGATGGTGGAAGCCATTGCTGTTATGGATGGTCAACTGCTGGAATTACAACTGGCGCGTATGGCTTTTTTATTTGAAAAACAGTTTGGCAAAACCGCGAGCCAGCAATTTATGACGCTGCTACCCGCACTCAAACATTACAAAGAAATGGAGCAGCGTTGGTGGGAAAAAAATACCGCGAATACATTAGCGGAAGATAAACTAACGGCTAACGAGCCTCCAAACTATGCAGAATTATTTCAATTACAAGATGAGCTGTTAGGCAAAACAGTCGCAAAAAAAATGTTTTTTGATCAGCGACGCATTGCAATCATGATGTCTACCAGTCTGCAAATTCGGAATGATGGCAACCTCACTGAAGCGGAAAAAAAACAAGCACTGCTTGATATGCAAGCTCGCTTTCCAGAAAAACTAGATGAGAGCGCAGTCAATGAATAAAACGACTTCAGTTTGGTCGCATCCTGTTTTTTGGATTCCAGTGGCAGCGTTAAGCTGTGCCATTTTGTCTGCTATATCAGCGTTATATCCTGAGTTTTATTTGTTGGGGTGGATTGCTTTTGTGCCATTTTTAATTGGCTTGCAACAGTGTCGCAGCGTTTGGCAAGCTTACTGGTTTGGACTACTCACTGGGCTTTTAGCTTTTGGCTTGTCTACTTATTGGATGGCGGAGTTTATTCGGCTATTTAGAGCCTATTCGTTTATTCACAGTGTTGGTCTGGCATCGATCTACTGGTTTTACTGCGCGCAAATATTCGCTCTTGTTGCCTCATTAACTCATTATTTGACCCAAAATCTAAACCCCACTGGCCGAAATAATAACGCTATCTTGTGGGCGTTTCCTACTGTTCTCGCACTCGTTTTTGCGTTTTACCCTACGCTATTTCCCTGGCAGATTGGTAATGCACAAAGTGAATTTTTGGTGGCATTACAAGCGACAGATATTACTGGCGTAAGTGGTCTGGATTTTATTGTGGGGATTGTCAATGTATTCATCGCGCAAGCATTGATCGGTCGTGCAGTATTTTTTCAGCGAAGTGCATTGGCCGCATACGCCCTGATTGTTAGTTGGTTTATTTATGGTGTGCTCAGTTTACATTATTGGGACAGTAAAATGGCGTCATGGGACACACTAAAAATAGGCTTGGTGCAAACCAACGAACCACCGACTATTGGCACACCTGACCCTCGCCCCGGTTATAGTTTAAGCTATCCCATCGAGATGGATTTAACGGAGCAATTAGTAGCGGCTGGAGCTGAGCTCGTGATCTGGCCCGAATTGCGGAATAAACAATATTACACAGAAGCGTTTGTGAAAGACGCTTACCAAAAACAAGTCGCCAAGTTGGAAAGTTCATTGCTGTTTCAATCTTTCGAACAAGAAAAAAACGTTGATAGGATGCGGAATTTTAATACTTCAACCTTTCTCGACGAGACGGGAAAGCCGATGGGTAAATACCAAAAAATAAAACGTATTCCTATGGCTGAGTATTTGCCTCTGTTTGAGAATTCCGACAGCATTAATCGTTGGACGCGGTATTATTTAGGAGAGTTTTTCGGCAGATACAGTGCAGGCTCAGCGCCGACGATTTTTAATGTTGGCAACGCGTCTATTAAGCCGTTTATTTGCTTCGAAATTATTTTTCCCCGATTTGTCGCCGCCTCCACCGACGTCACTGGAGGCGATATCTTTACCGTGCAATCGAACAATGGTTGGTTTGGTAACACGCGAGTTCCCTACCAACACATGAGTGCGTCGGTGTTGCGTAGTGTGGAAAACCGTCGTCCACTCGTACATGTGATGAATAATGGATTAGGTGGTGTATTAGCGCCTAATGGTCGCTCGCTATTACAAACAGATCACCAAGAAATCGCAGGTTACTTATTGGATGTTCCTTTTCAGGCATCTGAAAAAGGAAAGACCAGCACGACGTTTTACAGTCGCTTCCCTTACTGGTTTGTTTCTTTTCTTGGGTTGATATTAATGCTGATGTTAATGCGAACACGGCGAAGTTATTAGAAAGTTATTGGCATGTTGTTAGAAAATTAATCGGAGACTATTAAAAAACGGTTAGAAAATCTTAAGAGGTTTTTGAGTAACAATTATCAAGTACTCAGCCTCTTCGCTCTGGCTTTTAATTTATTGTGAATCTCTCGCTTGCCAATTAATACTGGTCACTCGCGCCCGCTCTCGCTCTTCAGGGCTAAAATACTGATCGAGCAATTGCGAGAGCTGACGTTCACGTTCGGCTTCATCTAATCCGGCTTCCATCACATCTTGGCGTGCTTGCCAAAACCCTTCAAAACGATTTTGCCATCGAGCCTCTTCACGATCAGCAGCAGCGAGTTCTTGCGCGCTCTCAGTTCCTAAAATAGCTTCTCGAGCGGTGTAAATTTCTTCACTTGGCGCACCTTGATTACGCAGGCGCTGCACTTGTTCTGTTGCCGCTTCTTCTGGCTCTAACTGTCCCAAGGAAATTAAGTTGTTATTTAATTCCGCTTGTAAAGTCGTTAGTTGCTTTTGTTTTTCTTCGTCGGATAAATCAGTATTTTGCTGAATTTCAATGGCAGCAAACATATGTTTTGCTTGCGTATCTTCCACCGCGAATAATTGATTAGCTACATCATCACCGAGAAAATCACGTCGTAACTGTACTAACTTTTCATATTGAGCAGCGGCCGATAATGTATCAGCCATTTGTCCCGACTCCGCTTCGGATGCAGGTAAAGCGTTAGCCATCTGTTGATTAAAATCCACTTCTGCTAAGCGAAATTGATAATAGTTTTCTAAAATATTAGCGGCTTGTTCTCCTGCTTCACCTGGCAAGCCAATGCGAATCAAGTCTTGTAGCTCAGACATTGCCTCCTGACTAAGATCGGGTCCCAAGCTCATGAAGCCGTTTTCTAGCGCTTGCTTTGCGGTTTCATCAGGTATTACACCACCGGTTTCATCAAGTGTGATGGACTGTAAAAGATTATAGATTTCTATTACATCGTAAGATACTTGGCCCTCTAGATCAGATGGTTTCTTTTCCGTTTTGGTTTTGGTTTCCGTTTTTTTTGCATCAGAGTTGGCTACGGACTTATCGCTGGAAAAATTTTCCCATTGCCATTTATTTGCAATAGCATTGGGATTTTTATCTTGATTGTTCACCACCTCAGCCGACATAGACCCTGGTGCGTTCTTATCTGACAGCAGCCAATATGCCAAGCCACCAATGACGACCACCGTCAAAAAACTAGAAATCAATACAGATTTTTTCATTGGATTTCTCCATTTTTTATTTTTCATGGCGCTTTTTTATAGCAATTTTTATGTTTTATGGCATTTGAGTCATAAAACGAGGAGCTGTATTTAAGAAGCATAAACAACCCACTTCTCAGAGTAAACCCAAAAAAGTGTTCTATGATATGAAAATTGGGGTATATTCGTGAATAGATGAGACTTTTATCTCAGAGCCGTTTAAAACTCTGTTTCTTTAAAGTTAGTATCAAACACTCTCAGTGCAAGGATTTTTCATTAACAAAGGATTCTCCATTAACAGATGCTGTGACATAAATATTTATGTCACAGAGAAAAAATTTAAACAATATCAAACAAGAATTTTATATTTAAGCTTCCTCATCAAGCTTAAGTGTAAATGTTTCATTCGCGAATGTGATGGTATCGCCTGCCACCATCTTTCTGCTTTTCCGTGTTTCTACTTCTCCGTTGACCAATACTTGCCCGTCACCAATTAATAATTTGGCTTCGCCACCAGTTGAGGTTAAACCTTCAAACTTTAAAATCTTAAATAATTCGACTGGCTCTTTGTTAATGATGATTTCTTTCATGAATTCGCCCGATTAAATTCTCGTGATCAATAATTGGGACGCATTATGTCACATCGCTAAGGATGCACCTAAAAAAGTTTGGCAATTTGTTGAAGTCAGTGTTACTGGCCAATGTTATTGAGTCATTAAGCCAGCCCAAAAATCACACTTGTGGCGAAGATTAAAATCGCTGGAAGTCACCGAATGACCTTCGACGACGGTTAGCTCTGTCAGTTTTGCTAAAGCTGGCACGAGTGGAGAGAGTACCGCCACTATTATTTCCGCGACCATTATCTCCGCGACCACCCCGCAGACAGTTAATGCACTGACTAACACACACTACTTGTACTGCTAGCATCCCGTGGATCATTAAAATTATAATCGCTATTTACTTTTCGCTTGCAGGAGGCTTTTGTTTTTCCTTATCTTTTTCATCTTTCTTTGCGCATAAGCCAATTGCCAGTAAAATAAAAATAAAAGCCACGTAAGCGGTAATTGCGTCACCTATATTGCCTTTAGGGCCATATTCGACATTCATCGGGTAGACAGGTATTTCTCTCGCCATATTTTCAAGTTGAGCAAGTCCATCCATTATTCCAGAAGCCATTTCATTACGATTAATTTTAGGCGCAATTACACTATCTACGATATTTTGTGAAATCACATCATAGTTATCAGGCCATGCTTTACCGAGCGTGATATTCACCGCTCCATCATCTGTCGTCAGCAGTAACAATATTCCATAGTTATAGTTAACAGAACCAATACCCCAATGATTGAAAAGTTCTATAGAATATTGCGATAAAGACACATTGTTCGCGGTATATTCCCCTAGTGAATTCAGCGTCACTACAACGATAGGTATATTTTTTTCAGACAATAATTTACTTATTATTTTTTCAGCTGTATTTTTTTCTTCGATTGATAATACCGTTGAATTGTCCTGAACAAATTTATTTTTATCCGAATATATTGGAAAACCTAACTTGGCATAAGCGCCATACATTTGACCCTCCATCATGGTCAGATAATAATCTGACAGGCCTATTTTTTCACTATCTTTAAATACTTCTGACTCACGCAAGAAATTTAGTTGAAATGCAGTCAAACTATGTTTTTTTCTAACTCATCAAGTGTATACATTATTTTTTTTAGATTGTTAGCATGCTCGTTGCTATTCACCATCTCATTAGAATATAAAGTTGCTGAAAAAAAGCATACTGGTAACAATAAGTATTTCTTTAGCTTATTCATGCAAACCTCCTAGTTGTTAAACCTCATACTGACTTGCAAATGGCCACCAACAAAACTAGAGCCACAGCACCTCAACAAACACTATTTATTTCATCGAGCAAAAATAGTATTAACCACTCAACAGTGAGAACGAAAGGCTAAAACAGCACATCGTTACAACGAAAACATCAATTAGTAACAAATCACCTCATCATTAATGACCAAATAAAAATACAATAAACATTCTACATCTCACCATAACTTATTGATTTGCAGATCAATATATTATTTTTCGTAACAACATGATGACGAGATATTTACGATCAAGGTATAAAATTCGAACGATTTTCTATTCGGCGTTTTTTGCATTTCTACTTTCTGTGATCGTCATTTGTCGACACATACTAAAAAGTCGGCGTAAATAACAAGCCAGGTTTATCATCGCTTTCATCAAAGGCGTAGTTCGGCCAGCGCTGGTTGTTTAATTGTCGAAGCTTTTGATCCCAATCACTCTGGGCAGGCTTAGGACAATCAGCATAATCGCACGCAAAAGATCGATAATAAATTTCATCGTAGCTGCCAGATGTTGATAGCAAATTGTAAACCCAATTTTCAGGCAAATTTAAAGATTGCATTCCAATACCTTTCAAAAAATCTTTTTGCCGTTTACTGCCATTCACTTTAATATGATCAACATTATATGAATTAATATTCATCTCATCTGCTTGTATCAGCACATAAATAATATAGCTAACAACCTCACGCCAAGCTTCATCTCTAGGTAATACCGCTGCCAGTGGATCAAGTCGTGAATTCGTATAGGAACGCATAGGAAAAGAAAAATTATTACGAACTTGCTGATCACTGTTTAACTGCTTAAGTACATAATAATTGCCAAATACATAATCGCAGATAGGTTCTGCTGATTCTCTCAGCAGCTTCAACAGCTGAAAATTATTATTAAATTCCCGACCATCAACCCCCTTCACAATCAACTTCAACTCAATACCGTCAGCAATACTTTTTAATGTTGCTTCATTTGAACTGCCCGGCTTCACACAAACACGTTTTCCAAAAAGCTCTTTATCCGTAACCGGCTTATTACTCTTCGGACCAACTAAATCCAAAAAATATTCCCGCTCGTAAAAGTAATAAGGTCCAAAATAAAATCCTTCTTTTAAATCTCTAGTCACCGTATGCGATGTGTTTCTAAATAAGATATGCAGGTCTCTCTTTTCTATTGTTTCTAGCCGAAGATCAAATCGGGAATTATCTACTTTATAGAAATAGGGCTTAACACCTATTCCCGTCGCAATTGCCTTACACATTTCAACATCAATGCCCCACCATGTTTGCTCGGCATCATTAAACATCGAGAAGTGGCGCAGCGACCCATCTACACCGCATCGCAAATATTTTTCTTGTAGAATATTTTCAATCACTCCGCTTGATTTTTTCCAATGAGTTTGAAAAATATATGTGCCAAGCATTAAGATAACAGTGATTAGTAATAAGGATAATGTTGAATTGGCCATTCCTTGCGTTAAAGAATTTGTAAACTTTTTCAAACGACTAATATGTAGCCCGAGAATAGGTCTATCTAGATCACCAGAAAAAAGCATTGCCGCTGTTCGAGAGTCGGTCACTCCCACCCCGATTCCTCGTTTATCGTTATCGAGACACCAACCAATTACGACAACCGATGTATTACTACCTTCTGTCAATGTGGAAGACGATTCAATGTAATCGCTAAGGTGTTTATTCAAACGTCCCATTTCATCGGTTACAAATCGCGTTTGAATTTTTTCGTCATTTCGCTGACGCCGAACTTGTCGAGCAATGATGTGCGTTTCAAAAAAGAGCGTTGGGTTTTCTTTTTCTTCTAGGCGTACTTCTATCAAGGTTAATATAGCCGTCAACACTTCAGCCCACGCAGGAAGCGTTTCTCTGCCTGTCGTCGAAATTCGTTGTTGCAGCCATGTTTTTAAAGGGGACAGGTCCTCGTTGTGATTGACTGCTCGTATACCGCTTTTAAAAACATCATTTCCATTCATTAAATCGGGCAGCATAAAAACTCCTCTTTGATCCAATCGTTTTCAGCCATCAACAGCTCTTTAAACGTAAGCTAGCTTACTTGATTTTAACGACATTCCCCAAAAAGAAATACGATGAATTTCGCGCCACCTCGCTACGAACAAGTGATTGATCGTAATATTTATTACATACAAATCAATAACTTAAATATTTTCTCAAAATCATTGCAGTCTGTTTTTCAATCCATAAAGATAGGTTTGAGTTAGTAACGAAAAGTCTGCAATTCAGTAACGTACGCGTATTTCAGACTATGAATAGGTTACTTATAAATCAATAATGAGCTTGGATAAAAGCAAATCAAAAATCGACCCAAGAGGACGCTATTATGAAATGGCTCGAAAGGTATAGAAGAAAAAACGCAATAAAATTCTACGCAAGAACACTGCCCTTTTACCTCGATAAAGAGTTTGGTATTCGTGATGCTTACACACTTGACGAAATGAATAACCTTTTCGAAACCTATCAATTAAGTGACAAATACAAAGAATACGCTATGGCGATTTATACCAACAAAATATCGTTTAAAGAATACTGCAAGAAAAAAAACACAACATTCAATTACGTATCTCTTCGCAATGAAGTCTCTAATATTTGCTTTAGGGAAGAATATCAATCTTTTACAACCCTTGACTTATTTGAATCAATCGAGGAAGACAGAGCTCAGATGTATGAATTAGCCGCGGATCAAGCACTTGTTACTCATGACGATACAGGAAATTATTCAGACTCAACCTTCATTGATAGAAAATACAGCGATGAGTCTGACGATAGTTCGTCATCAAGTGATGGTGATGATTGAAGTGGTTATGATTAGTTTGATAAAGCGTTAATAAGGCGCTGGATTATGTGTCGAAAGTCTGCAAAGTAATGGAGTGTCACAAGCTACATTTATTGCTATCAAGAATTAGTCGAAGACGGAGAATCGAGTCTTGATTAACAAATACGGGCAAATAATTTTCGCAAATAATAATAGTTTTAATATCACCAGCATTAAAACATTGCCTGCTATAAAATTTGTAAACACATTTCCCCTAGAATGCATTGTGTTACAGCGAATGGATGCACCTAAAAAAGTTTGGCAATTTGTTGAAGTCAGTGGTATTGGCCAATGTTATTGAGTCATTAAGCCAGCCCAAAAATCACATTTGTGGCGAAGATTAAAATCGCTGGTGGAATTTATACGCGGTGGTTGCAAGGATTGTACGGTTTGTGAATTCACATCGTACGAGTTCCAGAAAGGCGCTGCATGATGCAACGGTAAACCAAAGCGAGCAAAGCTCGTCCAGTAATTAACCATCTGCCTCGATAGCCGTCGCTGCTTTCTATTTAACGGTTCCATAGGGAATGGATTTTTAGGCTCCATTAAATATTGAACTTCCGCTACATGATAAGCGCCGTAGGGAAAACTGACCGAGGGCAAATAAATTTGTGGCGCGTTTTTATCGTTAAATTCATAACTATAAGTGGGAACATATTGTGATAATAATTGCGCTGAGGTTTGTGCAGGGCAAGCAAATAATACATCCGTACCGATAGCAGATAATGCTTGTGCGGGTGTGTCATAGTTTTCTAATGGATATTGTGCTGTTACCAATGGAATCGCTTCTTGGGGAATTCCTAAACCAATATTGATTGCGGTTGGATAAAATGCCTCTGTGATGGGTGTACCGGCTAACTCAAATAACAACGAAGTAAACAACGTGTATTCATCATTATTACTCCCTTGAATAACAGGTACACGATGAAACTGTCCGGTTTGCAATGCTCCAATTATTGTCATGGGCAATGTAAGTCCATCTACATTGGGTAAATAACCCACTGCTCCTGGATCTTGTCCATTTAAAATGTCTTCAACCGATAAATGTCTTAAACAATCAGCAACATCATCAGTGACTTGTTCTGAGCAACCCATGTTCGCTGCAATGCCAGTGCCTAAAAATTCCCACGTTGACAACTCCGGCGGCGCTAATGCGTAAGCGCCACTTTGAATAATCGCACGATGAAATAAACTTTCTGATTCTGGGGAAACTAAATGCGTATGTACGCTTAAACCTCCAGCTGATTCGCCAAATATTGTGACGTTATCTGGATCACCGCCAAAACGTACAATATTATTTTTTACCCAACGCAATGCTTTTTGCTGGTCGAGAATACCGTAATTACCCGACACACCATTTGGAGAGCTCTCTGATAATTCAGGATGAGCTAAAAAACCCAGTGCGCCCAATCGATAATTTAATGTTACAACGACAACACCCTGCTTAACTAATTTTGCGGGGTCCCAATCTTGCCCTTCGCCGTATTGAAAAGCGCCGCCATGAATCCAAACCATCACAGGTTTTAATCGTTTAGAAAATTTTTGTGAATATCGAGCATCTCGAAACAAAGAAAAAGAACCGCGAGAATGTTTTCTTAAATAAAAATCTCGTGGTTGATAAATATTTAATGACAAACAATCTTCTGTAACACTCGGCAAACCAAATGGTGAAGCCGTTTGTGGACAGTTCGGACCAAATGTATCTGCGACTAGCGGAGTAGTCCAAATTTCTGGATCGACTGGCGCACGCCATCTTAAATCACCTTCCGGAGAAGCCGCATAAGGAAGCCCCAAGTATTTTGTTCCATAAAAAGTTGGAACACCTTGCACGGGGCCAAATTCTGTTTCAACTGTGTCGGCTTTATAATGTTTTTTGGAAAAGGCAAATGAGTTAGTAACGAACAGTACGCTCATTAAACTAATTACAGTTATTAAAGAAAAAACTTTGAATATTAGGTGAGAGCAACTCCCAGAATATATTTTCAACATGTGTTTCTCGTATGTATTCTATTGTATATGTTTTATTTAAATGTATATGTTCTATTTAAAGTATTCTGTTTTAATCTTTGAAGCAATACGTTAGCGCTCAAATGCTGAAGCGTATAAATAGAGTTTAGTCACTTATGTAGGGATTCCTAGTAGAAAATAGTTATAATAAATCAATATAAAATATATCGCATAAATGATATTGGCCAAGGTAGCAGCCCGAATAGCATTATTTATAGATGAACGTCACAATATTCATTTTTTTAAACGGTAAGCAATAATATAACCACCTTCTGGATCTTCATCTTCTGGTGTTTCCGCTCTAGCGCCACCATAGTCTCGACCAAACGCAGGAACAACGACAACAATCATTTGCTGTTTAGTTTTCGGCGAGAGATAACTCATCGGTGTGGACTGAGCGGTTTGTGGCAATGTGCGGCGCCAAACTTCTTCACCATTTCTCACGTCGAACGCCCTGATAAACCCATCCATCGTTCCTGCCACAAAAATTAATCCGCCCCTCGTAGTAACTGTACCGCCGCTTAAAGGAATACCCATTGTTAAAGGGATTTTAACGGGGATGCCAAAAGGTCCCATTTTATTTGTTGTTCCGAGTGGACGCTTCCATAATAATTTTTTCGTTTGTAAATCTATAACGGCCAATACGCTGTAAGGTGGTTTTTGGCAAGGTACGCCAATTGGCGATAAAAAAGCTTGCGTTGTAAAACCGTAAGGCGTTCCCGCTTGCTGCGAGCCTCTTGCGCCCGCATCCATTTCTGCTCTAGGAATCAATCGCGTTCGATTCGCCATGATCATCGGGTTTGCAATTAATAAATGTTTTTCTTCATCGACTGAAATACTTCCCCAATTAAAACCGCCAGCGTTACCCGGATATTGCAAAGTAAATTCGGTTGTTGGTGGAGTAAAATGTCCTTCGTAGCGCATTTTTTTAAATTCAATTCGACACCACAATTGATCAAGCGGCGTAATACCCCACATATCATTTTCGGTTAATTCTGGTTCACGGAAATTGGGTAAGCCCACTGAAAAAGGTTGCGTAGGCGATGTCCATTCTTCTGGAACGGAATCTTGTGATACTGCTTTCTCTACCACTTCGGCAATCGGCTCGCCGGTTAATCTATTTAACATGAAAATTTCCCCGCGCTTTGTTGCTTGAAGAACGGCAGGAATTAATTGTCCATTCTCATCGGGAACATCTATTAATGTCGGCTGTGAAGGCACATCGTAATCCCAAATGTCATGATGAACCGTTTGGAATGACCAAATTAAATGTCCGGTTTCGCCATCCAGTGCAACGACTGAGCTAGAAAATTTTTCTGAAGAAGGGTTTCGTAATGCGCCAAAGTAATCAGGCGTTTCATTCCCTGTTGGTGCGAAAACCATGCCACGCTCTTCATCGACACTAAATAAACTCCACACGTTGGGAGAGCCGCGCGTATATATTTCATCTTCTTTTGGTTCGGTGTTAACACCAGGCCGCCCCATGTCCCATGCCCAAGAAAACTCGCCCGTAATTGCATCGAACGCTCGTACAACCCCTGATGGTTCTTTTATTTCTCTATTGTCCATCACCCATCCACCGAGCACTGCGTTTCCTTTGACAATCGCAGGAGGTGATGTGACGAAATAAAATAAATCTTTCACTTCGCCTAAATCTTTTAATAAATTAACGGATCCATTGTTACCAAAGTTTTGACAACTTTTTCCAGTGAGTGCATCAACAGCAATTAATCTCGCATCCGCTGTACCTGTTAGTAAGCGCGTTTTGCATTCGCCACTATAATCGGCTGGTGCTTCGTAATAAGAAACGCCGCGGCAAGTGGTTGTGAAGTAACGTAATCGTGTTGTGGTTGATTCATCAACGTTAGGATCGTGTCTCCAAACTTCTTTTCCTGATTCTGCATCTTGCGCAATAATTATATTGCCGCCATGACAAGAATATAAAAGATCACCCATTTGAGTTGGCGTTCCTTTTGCAACCCCGCCCACTTTTGTTCTAAATCGCCATACTTCTTCAAGTTGATCAACATTGTCGATATTAATGTCGTCGACGGGAGAATAACGTGTCCCTGCAGCACTGTTGCCATAGCTGGGCCAATCAGTTTGTGTATTTGCATTATGGTTAGCAGAACGGTTGCCTACTAACTCATCAACGCTAAATTGTGTACCCACAAAAAAAACAATTCCAACAGTAATAACCCCTACAAAAGAAATAATTTTTGTAACAGGGTTTTTAAATAATGATGGTGGGTTACCTTGATAAAGTGATCGCCTAACCCATGGCATTAACAACCAGAGACCGAGTACTGCATAAGCAACAAACCACGGTAAAAGACCCCAAGGGTTGATGCCCACAGTTACAATGCCCCACAGTAAAGAAATAATAATAACCAGACCATAAACCCAAGAACCCTCAGGCTTGCCCAGCCATAATAAAACGGCGCTCAAACACAGTAAGGCTCCAGCTATAAAATAATAAAGAGGGTTGCCTCCTGCACTCAATAATTGAATGCTACCTATCAGGAAAATTGCGGCTATTGTGAAGATTAAAATGGAGAACAAACGTATAGAAATACCAACACTAACAGAGTGCCTAGCCATAAGCCTTGCCTTATTATTAGAATTTATTATTGGATTAGGTGACAAATAGAGATTTGCAGATATATATAGCAGAATTTTTAATCTAAAAATATAAGCACAAACAGTTATTTACAATCTAAATGATAGATAATTAACCCTATATAAGGGATCATAGCCAGCCTCTAATGACAATTTAAAACTAAGCACCTACCTACCAAAAACTATTCGCAAAGAGATGGCAATTGATGAACTTATATTTTTTATCTCAATATCGTTTAATCAAAAAATTTATTCTTGCCCTTCTGCCAGCTATTTTATTATTACTTTCATGTCATGTTTTTTCTGAAACGGCTGAACAAAGTAAACAATGCAGAGCGCCCGGCGCTCAAGAAAACTTGCGTAAAGCAAATGAATATTTAGCGCTGAATAAAACCAAAGAAGGTGTTATCACCACAAAAACAGGCTTGCAATATCGCATCGAAAAATCCGGCGACGGCAAAACAATTCCATCACCACGAAATGAAGTAGTCGCACATTATGAGCTATTTAATCTTGCCGGAAAAAAGTTAGAAAGCTCTAGAGATCGCGGTATTCCTCTCCAATTTAAAGTCGCTCGCGTTATCAAAGGTTGGACAGAAGCTCTTTTAACCATGTCTGTGGGTGAGCAACGCATACTGACTATTCCGCCTCATTTAGCTTACGGCTGTAAAGGCGCTGGAAGAATGATCGGTAGCAACGAGTTACTAATTTTCAATATGGAATTAGTACACATTGAAAAATAAACGGTTTCAATCGCAGTAGAACATCAGACAAGGCAAGAACTTTTGAGTCACCCACTGATCTATCTACAATAATAAAGAACATTAATAACAAGGTTGGCGTTATGGCGTTTATCGCAATCTTGTCGATATAAAATCACATTATTTTTGCAACAAATAAATCAAACACTATTAAGTACGAACACTTTGGGCTAGTATCTTTCGCACTTTTTAGATCACAAACTGTTTAGTGGAGTACCAAAGAATGAAGTCACAACGCGTTGTATTAGCAAAAAGACCCGAAGGCGAACCGGACGATAGCTGTTTTCGCTTTGAAGAGAAGGAGCTTCCAGAACTAAAAGACAATCAAGTCACCATAAAAGTATTATGGATGTCTTTAGATCCTTACATGCGTGGTCGAATGAATGACACAAAATCCTATGTCGATCCTTTAAAAATTGGCGATGTGATTACGGCTGAATCTGCTGGCGTTATTGTCGATTCCAAATCAGATAAATATAAAGTTGGCGATTACGTTACGGCTTATACTGGCTGGCAAACGCATTATATATCTGACGCCGATGACCCAAGACTTCGCCCAGTTGATTTAAATAACGGAACATTAAGTATGCACCTTGGCGTTATTGGCATGCCTGGCCGAACAGGATATTGGGGATTAACAGAAGTTGGCTTACCGAAAGCCGGCGAGACATTAGTCGTTGCTGCTGCCTCTGGTGCGGTTGGTTCAGTCGTTGGTCAAATGGCAAAAATTTTGGGACTGCGTGCGGTAGGCGTTGCCGGTGGACCAGAAAAATGCGCATACGTAAAAGATGAATTAGGTTTCGACGATTGCATCGATTACAAAGCCGCAGATTTTGAAGAAAAATTGGCGGCCGCTTGCCCCAATGGTGTTGATGTGTATTTTGAAAACGTGGGCGGCGCTGTAACGGAAGCAGTATCAACGCTATTTAATCCTGGATCACGTGCCCCAATCTGTGGATATGTATCGGGTTACAACGCAAAAGATGCGAGCCAAGTTCGCACGCCGTTTCATATTTTCAAAGATGCCAAACATGTCCCAGAGCACCGATTTTTTGTCGTCACCGAGTGGGATGATCGCTGGTTAGAAGCGTCAACTCAATTGGGTCAATGGATCAAAGAAGGTAAAATCAAATTTAAAGAATGCATTGGTGAAGGTTTAGAAAATGCACCTGAGTTATTCCGGGGATTACTAAAAGGTAAAAATTTCGGCAAACAGCTTGTCAAAATTGCTGAAGAATAATTTGGCTTCTTCTTTTTATTTTAGCCGATAGTTTAGTCCATAAAAAAACCGAAGCTTGCCTCGGTTTTTTTATGTTATACATTGATCATTAGACGATATTATATTCTCACTTTAAAAATCACTTACCCTTCCCTATGTCGCACTTAGTCTCATTTTTATTTCTCTAAATTCACTTTTGTATCAATTTACGTTTCTCATGTGATAGCCGGTCTCTGTCTTGAACCGCTACAATAGCAACCTATGGATTAAAGGATTTCGACTTTTATTGTTTACTGTTTTTCCCTGACATCAATTTACCCCAATTTTTTGGTGTCAGGTTTTTTAACCAATTCTTGGTTATTGATTTCACTCTTCATTTCTCTCTTCATTTCACTATCCTTTAGTCACATTTCCTTGGCTTTGATCATATAAGCGAGCTTTTTCTAACTCAGACGCATCATAATGCTCTCTTAACAAAGCCTCGACTTGAGCATTTTTGTCTACCTGTGATAATTCAGCTGACATAATTTGTTGCTTTTCTTTTACAAATTTGGCATATCTTTCAGCCCAGATAATATTTTTATTTCTTTTATTTTCTTCTTCTTGAATAAATAAAGACGCTTTCTCTTCCCCTAAATGTTCCATTCTATATGCTGATATTTTCGTTTCATCGACCCCCAACTGTCTCAAAATAACCACATTATTTTCCACCATGTCTTCATCACGTGGGTTTTTCATCGAATAGTTATTAATGAGCAAATCACTTTCGGCATTAAACGCTTCTATTTGAGCCTTCTTTTCCTCATTGCTTAACGTTTTGTCGCCGCTAATCGCCATTAATTTCAACATGTGACGCGATTGTGCCTGCTCTTGCGAATATAATTTATCTGCCACGTCTAGACCCAAAATGGATTCACGTAAAGCAACTTTTCTATCAAACAGCGCTAAAGCTTCATCAACATTTTTGGGTTCCGGCATAACCGAGTTAAAATCTTTTTCTGCTATTTTATATCGCTGAAAACGATCTACTACCTCGGCTGTTTGTTCTCCCGCTACTCCCGGCAAACCTGTTTTGATTAACTGTAAAAGCTCCTCCATTTCGGAATCACTCAACTCATCTGGCAGAGTCGAAAACGCATTTTCTAATGCCTCTAAAGCTTTGCTATCGACAATGACTTCTCCATTATCATCTATTCCTACTGTCGCTAATGCAGAATAGAGAACGACCACATCAAATTCAAAAGCTCCTTCATTATGACTTTCTTCTTTATTTTCTTTGCCCCGATTTTCCGCCTTCTGAATAGCGGTATTAATTTCTTTATTCGAAAATTTATTCCAATCCCACTCTTCCGCAATGTTATTGGTTTCTGAATTTTTATCAGAGACGAATTCTTTTATATGTGCTAATTTTTTTTCCTGAATAACACTAGGGATTACGACGACCCCTACAACAATGAGGCACAAAGCAGCAATAGAACCAATGATCCCTATATTTTTTAAATTTTTCATAGTCTTTTAGTATTTCTTATAGTCTCTTTTTATTTTTCAATGTTTATCATTAAACAATATTCAAACTATTCCCACAGATGATGAACGTCATCAGTGCATTGGAGCTCTAGACTGACTGAACCCGTCAGATGAAGTAACACCACCAGAAGATGACCTTAGATGCCCTGCCGTCTCTCCACTCCAATTTTTAACCGCTCTGCGCAAACTTGATGGACTTGAAAATCCCATAATCTCAGAAATTCGGTCAACGCTTAAAGTAGAAGAACGTAAATGAAATGCCGTCAATTCCATTCTCACTTCGTGGACAATATTTCTAAAGCTCGTTCCCTCTAGCGCTAATTTTCGTGTGAGCGCTCTAGGAGTCATTGATAAATAACCAGCAATCGTTTCTAGACCGACCTGTTCATTAAAATACAAACCTACATGCCAACGTACTTTTGCGGAAAAAGAAGTTTCTACATTGGCTGCTGACAGTTCTTGTTCACACTGTGCCATAAGACGATCAAAATTAGGGCGTCTTAATTCTCGCCATGTCTCAGTAAAGAAAGAATAGTGACTTGAAATAGCCGTTTGCTCACAATCAAATGAAATTGTTGTCACTGGTAGTTTTTCATAAAGGTGTGAATGCAACGGTTTTTTTCTATCAATGTAAAGATGAACTGAAGGATCATCGATATTTTTATTACCACATTCATCAATTAATCTTAATGTCACGGCTAAACGATACTCAAGCTCAAATTCAAACAAAGCCTTGTCTTCTGATTCATTCACAAAAAAACGTAAGGGGTTAACCAGCTGTTGATTTTCGTCAATGTAGACATTGGGCTCACCAACATACATTGCATAGTAGGGTTGGGCGATAACAATATATCGACGCATCGCCGCTCCAGCTTCCCTCAAACTAGGGCTGCAGTGAACAACTGAACCGACAGTACCGTTATAACTCCAATCCATATACAGCCCCACGAGCAATCCTAAACCAGGCTGATTACATAACGAGATACCGTTAGAGATTAACTGAGATTGTTGTCGATATGAGATTTTTACGCCTTTAGCGCCCAACATATTTCGATTAATATGCGTTTTTTCTAATAGTTGGTCTAGGTCCGCACCAAAATGTGTAAACGCTTCAACAAATCCCATTGGGTGCAATTCCAAAGGAATCATTTTTGAGTTGACATCCATAGACACCTCTCTTGTTATATTTATTATTGATTAAACACATCCGTGTTTTTGTAATCTTTTAGATGAAGAACAGATAATCTTATTGAGTTTGAAAGCTAGCGGTAAGAATCAACATCGAATTGAACTTTCACGAATTGAACTTTCACGAATCAAATATTGCTAAAACCTACAATAAGGAACGATTGTTATATTTATTATTTATCAAAGCCAAAAACAATGATCGATATTATTTCTAACTTTTATAGATTGCGGCTGACATTTCTTCACATTATAAAACTTACTTAAATGGCTTTGAAGTACTTAAAATAAAATTTAAGTATCTATTTCACATTTTGATAAACTTAAGTTATAAACACTCGGTTAAACTAATCAGTCACCTATAATCAATTGATAAAACAGGAACCAAAAAAAACCGCGGATACCATTAGGTATACGCGGTTTTTATTTGAAATACTTTCACGAATCAGCACTGTGAAGCTGATGTATGCTTAACTACCGACTAATAATTTCTATCGCATTACCAGCGGTATCTTTAGCAATGATAATTCTCAGCCCTTCTGTTTGTGTTTTTACTTCTCGATAACCCAAACCTCTTTTTTCTATTTTTGCTAGTACACCATCGAAATCAGTCGTATAGATAGCAGTTTGTGGGAACCTACTTTTAGGTAATGGCGCTTCATTCAACGGCTGATACAAAGCGTGGAAAGGTCCATCCCCATAAACAACTATCACTTCATCATAGGTTGATGTTTTATAATAATCTCGAGGTGTTGCGTCTAGAATGTCTTTATAAAACTCTTCCGCTGCCACGCGATCATCAACCATTAATTTCGAACCACCCACGGCGTACTGATTATTATCACGTCCAAAAATTTCTACAGCGTTCCCACTAGGGTCACGAGCAATAGCAATATTAAACGGCCCCGTTTCTTTGGTCATGAAAACTCTGACAGGATAATTAGCCTCTTTAATTCTTTTAGTGACAGCTTCAAATTCAGGCGTATAGATAAGCACTAAAGGAGCGGCTGGTTTTTTTAAAGGCACCTCTACCTTGTCATTGGGAGCAAAAAGCGCCAAGGTAGCTCCGCCACTCTCAAAACCCATAATCGTTTCTTCAAACGTATCGAGATCATAATCATATCGACGCACTTCTTTCATGCCGAACATTGTTTCGTAAAACTTTTGCGTTTCAACTAGATCGTCAACAATTAACTTTGCTGCGCCAATAACATGGGCAGTTTGAGGTATTTGCTTTTCTACAGACGTCGCCGTTTCCTCTAGCTTATCCTCCATCCCTTTTATGTCTTCGGCCAACTTATCAACGTCTTGCTGCAATGTTTCAGTGGTGATTTCTTTATTTTCTTGACTGCAACCAATCAATATAACTGAGCACAAAGCGACGGTAACGATTGCCATTATTGCTTTAAGTCTTTTAACCATTAAGATTTTCATCCATTTCTTCTCCGTTTTTTATTGTATTTATTGTTCTACGACTAGATGTATTAATCTCTTTTAAGCTCTACAGCCACAAACTTACTGACGGCATCAATTTGTTCACCGGTGAGCATTTGTTTCATCGGTGGCATTTCAACACCGCCTTGTGTAACAGCTCGCAGTATATTGGTTAAATCGGTCATCCCGAATAATGCAGGCGCACCTCCAGCCATACCTTCACCCGCCCCACCGTGACAAATTGAGCAAGTTTCTGCAAACACTTTACGGCCAAGCTCAAGTGTTTCTTTGGACGCTGTAATCTCTTTCGCATCTGTTCCCTGTGTAATGAAATCAAGTGCCGAATGCGAAGGGACTTCTTTTTTTGCTTTCCCTTTTTCTTTCTCTTTACCTTTATCGGGCAAAGCTAACGCAATTAATTCAGCGGGATGCTCTTGTGTGGCAATGGCCATCACGATGTATTGCTTGCCTTTGTGCTGATACGTCATTGGCCCACCAGACACTTTACTGGGAAGCTCTATCTCTGCAACGGTTTTACCGGTTGCTTTATCGTAGGCGCGAAATAACTTTCCACCTGGATCACCACTTAAATTGCCGCTCTCCGCCATGAAGAATAATGATTTGGTAACTAGCGGTACTGGTCTAACGCCGGGATAACCCATGTTGTCAAAATCTAAATCCAAACCTTTAAGCGCGGGATGATGACGAACACTATCAGGCGCACTGCCAATGGCTCGCCACCATACATGCTCACCTTTATTCATATCGGTCGCTGTTACTTTACTCCAAGGTGGAGCAACGATTGGCAAACCTTGTGGTCCTTCAGCCGTCATTGTTGTTGCTCGAATATAATCCCAATCCGTTAATGAAGGATCTGCTTGTGCCAAGCGAGCAATCATCGCGTTATTTCGAGTAGGAACAAACATGTAACCCGTTTCAACATCAAATGCGCCGCCATTCCAGTTTGAACCACCACCATAACCGGGTTGAACCCAAGTGCCTTGAGTACCATTTTTAGAGGTGGTATCAATTCTTGTTGGCGGCGTATAAATTGGGCCTCGTACATATTGCTCAGCAATTTTAATCGCTTCTTTTCTTAGCTCTGGAGTAAAACCAATTAAATTTTCTTCGCTATAACCATGAGGTACATAAGGTGCTGGCTTGGTAGGAAAAGGCTGGGTTGGCGCACTTCGTTCACCTGGAACGGTAGATTGTGGTACTGACTTTTCTTCAATAGGCCAAACCGGTTCGCCAGTGACACGATTAAAAACAAATGACATGCCTTGTTTTGTTAATTGAGTGACGGTTTTAATTTTTTTGCCCTCAACTACAATGTCACCCAGTATCGGTGCGGACGGCGGATCATAATCCCACAAGCCATGATGAACCATTTGGTAATGCCAAACACGTTTGCCTGTTTTTGCATCCAAACACACAAGACTTTGTGCAAATAAATTATCACCC
Source organism: Cellvibrionaceae bacterium (assembly GCA_050633885.1). GTDB lineage: Bacteria > Pseudomonadota > Gammaproteobacteria > Pseudomonadales > Cellvibrionaceae > JAWSVE01. The sequence continues at coordinate 867,902 of JBOEHK010000002.1, read as the reverse complement.
AATCGATGGCCGCCATAAAAATCATGAGACGGTGCTTCTACCGGCAAGTAAATATATCCCGTTTCGTCATCCGCGCTCATCATGGTCCACACACCGGTATTCCCAGTGTACTTCCACGATTCTTTTTCCCATGTATCGTTCCCGAATTCGCCTTTTTGCGGAACAGTATGAAACGTCCACAACAACTCACCCGTTCTTACATCATAACCACGAATATGTCCCGGTGGAGCTTCTTTGTTGGGAGAAGTGATATAAGTAACGACTTGAGCAACGACAACATCCCCCACCACTGTTGGCGGAGAAGAAGAACCCACAAAAGGAACTTCGCGATCAGTTAGTTGATTTTTTAAAATGATATAGCCACTTTCTCCAAATGCAGGATCCGCTTCACCCGTTTTTGCATCAATCGAAATAAGTCGGCCGTCTAATGTGTTATGAAAAAGTCGTTTGTTTTTTCCATCGGTCCAATACGCTAAAGAGCGACTGCTCGAAGAGGGATTTCGTCCACCGATATCAGCTGGCTCTGGAGAAAAGACCCATAACGTTTCACCTGTCGCGGGATCTAACGCTGCGGCCTGATGAACGCCTGTTGGCGTATACAAAACACCATCAATCATTAATGGGGTTGCTTTCAAATTATTATCTGGGCGATTGCCGTGAGGTAATGACTGCCAACGCCATGCTAATGATAGTTTTTCAACATTTTTTTTATTGATCTGATCAAGGTCAGCGTAACGAGTAAAACCTAAATCGCCACCCCAAGTATGCCATTCACCATTTGGAGCGCCGGTTTGTGCATGCGCTCCAGCGAGTGGCAACCCCGACAATAGAAGTGTCGCGGCCAAAACTGTTGCTTTAACATGTATTTTTTTCATAGTGAAATTTTTCATTTTATGATTGCTTTTTTACGGTTTCTTTTTCACGGTCATTTTTAATGAGCAGTTTTCTGAACACTTAAGTTTCTCAATGTTAATGTATAAATACTCAAGTTTTAGCATTAAGGTTTATTCTGGAAAAGATGGATAACCCTCTTCCACTTGAACACCAAAACTATTGACGGCTAAACCTGTCATCGTGTATCCACCAACAGTGAATAATATTTCTACCATTTGCTTTGTATCGTAATAATTCAACAAGGTTGACCACGTGGCGTCTGTAATAAAAGCTTCTTCTCGTAATTCATTTGCTGCTCTTATCACAGCTTTTTGCTCTTCATTCCAAACGGGAGAATCTGCGCCTACCGTAATATTCTTTATTTGCTCATCGCTAAGGCCAGCCTCTTTTGCGAAAGACACATGATGCGCCCATTCGTATTCTGAATTAATTAACCACGCTGTTCGCATAATCAATAACTCGCGAGTAGCGGCCGGTAAACTGGTTTTTCGTAACAAATAACGACCGAATGTATAGCGCGGACCATAAAGTCTTGGATGATGAATTAATGTCGCATAAAGATTTAAAACAGAACCATCTTCTCGCGTTTGCTGCGTTATCATTGTTTTTTGTTCTTCACTCATCTCACTATTTTTTAATGGCGCCAATCTTGGTGCTGATAAACGTTCGCTATGTGTTTTTTCTGCCAACGCAGGCAAGGTAATATCGGTGGGCAAACGATGTTCTAATATAGGGTCTAATTGAATGCCGGTACTATTCAGTAGCATAGACACTAATTGGTATTGAGCTGCCGTAAATAATGCGTCCATAATTTGTTGGTTATCATACCGTGTTGCTAATGCATTCCAGGTTTTCTGACTAATCAGCGCGTCATAACGCAATTCATCCACCATTGTCATTAACGCTTTTTCAAAGTCAGACCACATATTTCCATTGGGGTTTGCAGCAATGTTTTTAACTTCATCATATGTCATTCCCACATCATCAGCTGTTGCAATGCGAGCATGTTGTGACCATTCATATTCCGCCTGACACAGCCAACCCATTCGCAACATAATAATTTCTCTATCACGTGCAGGTATTTTTGATCCATTTAATAATGCTCGACCTAAGGGCGTCCAGTGATTATACAATTCAACATGATGGGCCAGCGTTTTATACAAATTGTAATCTGGACGATCTGCCAGCATAGCAATTTGCTCAGGTGATCTTCCCTCAACAGGTAGTGGTTTGATTCTGGGAACTTTCAATCTCGTTGAAAAGTGATTATTGAATGACGAATTCTGTTCTGTTACTTCCGCTGTATTTGTCTTTTCATTTTCAATTTTTATCGGATCCGAAGTATGTGTTACTTTTTCATCGGTATTTTTTGTACATGCAAATACGCTCAAGTATAAAATAACCACAATAAGTTTTGATAAAACTGAAACGGTGCTTTTGATATGAGTAGTGTTCACAACAACCCCTGATTTAAAAAGTGAAATAGACATGGCATTAGCGTCGAATAAATAATAAAGCTACGGCCAGAACTACGACCATAACTGCGACCAAAACTACGACCAAAAAGAGAAGAACCAAAAGCTCAACGAATTGATTAGTAATGAGATCAGTTGAAGCAATGTATGTTCATTTATTATATTTATGGGTTTGTCACTCAAAATAATGATGACAAGACGCTATTATCTGAATAACATACTTGTTGGTCAACCAGTAAGTTACATTCATCTTATGAATACAATGACCCACAACCATTAGCCGCCGCTAATCATGACCATTAACCAATATGAAAAGGGTTAGCGCCATTATCCCGTAAGGGGTCATTAAGAAATCTTTGAGAGAATCAATGCCGTCCTTATCCATTAAGCCAGCCCAGTCTCGACGCACCCAAACCGAAAGGCGAGAAACGGCTGAACGCAAAATTACAGAAGCCGCCACTCGATTAATCGCCGACAAAGGGCTGAGTGGGCTTACGCTGGCAGCTGCAGGAGAAATGGCAGGTTATAGCCGAGGCATAGCGAGTCATCATTTTGGGAAAAAAAACGAACTTCTCATCTCAGTCATCAATCACATCGCCTCTCGATTCAATAGCAACCTCAAGGAGAAAACAGATATTTGCGATGGACTTGATATGGTTTATGCCGTTATTGACCAATATTTTTGGGGTGTGTCAAACGACTCACATATTACGCTCGCCTTCCAATTAATTATTTCTGAAGGAATGACCAACAAAGCATTACAGCCTTTTATTTCCAACATGAACGAACATGCTATTAAAAACTTGACGCTTCATATAGAACACGCGATCAATAAGGAAGAAATTCGAACTGATTTAGATCCTCAACAACAAGCGACCATTTTAATAGCTAGCCTGCGGGGGATGATGACACTATGGCTAACGGATAAAAAAAGTATCCATTTAAAAAGCATCAAAAAAGAATTTATCAACAATCTTGAAAATAACTGGCTAACTAGCACTTAAACATTTCCTCTCATACCCTCATATTTGATTCAACCTTTTACGGCTCTATGGTGCTCCTTACCAATATAGAGCCGTTTTTTTATTTTTCTCACAACACTTGAATTCTAAATGAGTATTAACGAGTTTAAAAATAGATCACTCCACCTATGATCACCCTAAGATAGAAAACGCCAGCCGGTAGATATACCTTTACCACATACCATTTTATTCATAGACACAACACTGTATTACACCAATAATCACAGGTAAGTCATTTTATACCGTTTTATTGTTTATCAACACAAGGCAATCTTCTATGTTAATTACAAATATCGAAATGATTCCAGGGCGACGAATCAAAGAACACCTTGGCATGGTTCAAGGAAACACTGTACGCGCCAAGCATGTTGGCCGTGATCTAATGGCCGGCTTTAAGAACATTTTTGGGGGCGAACTGAAAGGTTATACTGAACTGTTAACAGAAGCTCGGGAAGAAGCGTTATCTAGAATGGAGCAACAAGCAGAAGCCATTGGCGCTAACGCTGTCGTCAACGTCAGGTTATCCACATCATCCATCACTGCAGGCGCGGCAGAACTTTTTGCTTATGGAACGGCTGTGGTGCTTGAATAATGATTCAGCCAACACCATCTCAATTAAATATTTTCTTATAAACCGAAGAATTGTGTTATGTACAATATTTATTTTTTTCTTATTTTATTAATCATCGGTTATCTTTCTGGTCGGTGGATTGAGAAGCGACATTTTTCTTCCATTATAAAAAGAGAAGACGAGCTATCGGAAGTGCTCACTTTTGCCAAGCGCTATCCAAATGACTTAACAGAAAAATGCCACTCTGCACTCGTCTGCGGAAATGTTGTGATTTCGATAGATTACTTTAAAAAAATCGCCGCTAGCTTGAGGGCTTTAGTGGGTGGAAGAGTCAGTGCTTACGAATCACTTATTGAGCGAGCGCGCAGAGAAGCCATTTTACGCATGAAAGCAAAAGCTAAAGCCGTAGGAGCGGATACGATCATCAATGTCAAATTAGAAACGGCCTCAATCTATAAAGGCAAGAAACAACAAGTCGGTAGCGTAGAAGTGTATGCTTACGGAACGGCTCTCACTAAATCATAACGATTGATCATTAGACAATGAATTGATAAAAATAAAACACAATGACAAATTATCGCAACCCTAAAATACCAGAAGGGATCAACGTTTCTCCAGATCATCCACTAAAAGAATTTGCGTGGTTAATAGCGGCTGTTAGCCTTGGAGTCATTTGCTTAGTTGTCTTTTTAGCTTTTGCTGCTGAGTATTTAGTACGTTTTATTCCTTTTGAAACCGAAGTTAAACTAGCCAAACAATTTAACTCAACATTATTCGATGTAGAAAAAAAAGACAGTGACTCTGAACAACACAGACAGCATGAAAAAATCGAAAGCTATCTACAAGAACTAGCAAATAAAATATCAATACATCAAGAACTTCCCGAGGGCATGGCTATCACAGTCCATTATATCGACGATGATACCGTGAACGCGTTCGCAACACTTGGCGGACACATCTTTATGTTCCGCGGACTCATAGAAAAGCTTTCTTCAGAAAATGCGTTATCAATGGTACTAGGTCATGAGATCGCTCATATCAAACATCGAGATCCCATTGTTTCTTTGGGAAGAGGCATTACTATCGGTCTTGCCCTTGCATCGCTAACAGGATTTGGAGACAGTAGCTTTTCCCAAGGACTTGTTGGCAATGTAGGCCTAATTACTTCATTAAAATTTGGGCGAGATCAAGAAACAGAAGCCGATAGTGAAGCAATGAAAGCCTTACATCAACATTATGGGCATGCTATTGGCGCCGATGAAATATTTTCTATTTTTAAAAAAATACATGGCAAGAATATAACACCCGAAATATTGACCACTCACCCAATGGACGACCGAAGAATTGCTGCCATCAAGGATTTTAATAAAAAGCTCGGCACGTTGACCGCATTAACACCTGAGCAAAAACACTCGTATTTAACTCCACTGCCCATTACCATTCGGTATCCTTCCTCTCAATAATTATCATCAACCTCCTCTCGGCCAATTATATTCACCTCTCGCGACATTCTTAACTTTACCTTTTTTAATTAAATAGTATTGATCCGCTGATAGCCGCTGGCAAGAATATTCTAGTCAACTAGCTGACTCTGAAGCTAAAGCTCTAACAGCAATCGAAGAGAGAGATTTGGAAGCTGTCGGGAGGGCGGGAGATAATATGATAGCAATCTGTGAAAGTTGCCATATTGCATTTAAACCAGCCCTTCCCACCGACAATAAATTTGGAGAGCTCTCTCCAACAGAATAATCGACACACCGTCGCACCGCATTGCTTAAAACAACCTTTCCACTGGTTGTTTTAAGCCCCTGTTTATTTTCTTCACAAGAACCAATTCATTCTCAGTAAATCTGATATCCTACTTCTTTCGTATTGTATTGTTAGCCAGTGACTATCTTGATATTTCTCTCACAAACGAAGAATACCTATGAATATCTTATTACTTTTTAACAAGCGTATCGCAACTCTGTGTCTCGCCATTGTACTGTTGATAGGATGCGTTACCATCTCAGCTCTGAATTTTGATTCCTTATTCGGCTCCTCAGATCCGCTTGAATACACTTCTTCAGAATCTCAACCCCTTACTTACGAACAACATATCCGACCTATCATGGAAAAGCGATGTGTTGTTTGCCATGGCTGTTACGACGCTCCCTGCCAATTAAAACTAGAGTCTTATCAAGGGATACTGCGAGGAGGTATTGATGAGCGAGTTTATAACGGTCGTCGTTTACTGGAAGGAAGACAAACACGGTTATTTCAAGATGCACAAACAACGTCAGAATGGCGAGAAATTGATTTTCACCCTGTCATTAATGAACACCAGCACTCTCCAGAAAAAAACATAGAAGCGGGGTTGATGGCGAGAATGCTTGAACTCAAAAAAATAAACCCGCTACCCGATGGGAAAATATTACCGGACACTTTTGACTTTTCTTTAGAGCGAGAACAACAGTGTACAACCATCAAAAACTTTAACAGCTTTGCTGAAGAAAAGCCTTTATGGGGTATGCCTTTTGGAATGCCAGACATCCCAGATCAGGAATATACAGATCTTCATGCTTGGCTAGCTCAAGGCGCCAAATCAGGAACACCTAAACCTTTAGCAAAAAATATTCTCAACAACATCGAAATATGGGAATCTTTTTTGAACGGGGACTCCACAAAAGAAAGGGTTGTCTCACGCTATCTATTTGAACACTTATACCTAGCTCACATATATTTTGAAGACAGCGGCAATGAAACACCTTTTTTTAAATTAGTTCGCTCGAAGACACCACCCGGACAATCCATTGAACGAATTAGCACTCGACGCCCCTACGATGATCCAAAGGTAAGTCGTGTTTATTATCGATTATGGAAAGACCCCTCCAGCATCATCGACAAAACACACATGCCTTACTTGTTAGACGCAGCAAGAAAACAAAAATGGACAGAATGGTTTTTTGAAACAGACTATTCTGTTACTCACCTCCCGAGCTATGAAATAGAAAAAGCATCTAATCCATTTATTACATTCGAGGAAATCCCCGCTTTTATCAGGCATTCGTTTTTATTGGACGAAGGTCAATACACCATCATGAATTTTATCAAAGGTGCTGTCTGTAGAGGCTCTATCGCACTCAATGTTATTCAAGATAATTTTTGGGTGTTCTTTGTCACACCTAGCGAAATGAACACAAAAGAATTTTCTCAATTTTTATCAAAGCAAGATAAACACTTACGCATGCCAGCAGCGGCTGAAAGCGGCCTTTGGTCCATCAGCCATTGGCGGACCTATGCCAAATCACAACAGCGCTATCTAAAAGCAAAAGGAGAATTTGTTCGAAAACACTATGAAGGTACCAATCAAAATAGTTTATCAATGATCTGGAATGGCGATAAAAAAAATCCAAATGCCGCGCTAACGGTATTTAGGCATTTTGATAGCGCAACTGTTTTACAGGGGCTTGTGGGCGAACCACCTCAAACGGCTTGGGTTATTGATTACCCCATTCTTGAAAGAATACATTATTTATTAGTCGCCGGTTTTGATGTGTTTGGCACCGTTTCGCATCAGGCTATGACAAGAATGTATATGGACTTTTTACGTATGGAATCTGAAATGAATTTTCTTGCATTTTTACCCGACGAAGCTCGAGCCAGCGAAGTGAGCCATTGGTACCGAAATGCCACTGATGAGGTTGAAGATTACTTTCAAGCTTACTTTCAAGAAGATGCCGACAAAACGTCTCAACGCTATACAACAGAACAACCCAAACTGGAGTTATACAAAGCATTAAAGACTCACCTCGGGGGTGCTATAGCGCACAAAAAGTACGAGCTTCAGGCATCAGACCTTCCAGAATCGACAATCGAGGCACTTAAAAAATTAAATCAAGTGGAAGGTATCGCTGCCGCAATACTTCCGCAATCTCTTTTTATTAACATCGAAAGCTACGGCGCTTTAACATTACTCAGTAATAATAAATATACCAATATTACGTCGATGTTTTCTGAAGATGACCGCCACTTAAAAAATGAAGACACCTTAACAATTGCCAACGGGTTTATCGGTGCTTACCCTAATGCCTTATTAAGCGTTTCAGTAAAAGAAATTCCTGAGATGGTTGAATTAATGAGCTCTATTGAAAGTGAAGCTGACTACTCTCAACTTTTAGATAGATTTGGCGTACGGAGAACAGATCAGTATTTTTGGAAAATTAGTGACGAGCTTTATAAAAAAGCACAGATGATGTCACCACTTGAATCCGGTATTTTTGATTTTAATCGAATAGAAAATCGTTAAATTTAATAAAGGTAAAACCAGCAACTGCTTTTTATTTCCCGACTTAACCGTTTAAGCCAGGAAATAATTCTCGCTTTGCGGTTAAATTTTTGTTTTTACACGTCTCACCTCTTCAAGCCTAATCCCTGCCGCTATAATCTTCACAATTTTAGTCCCGTAATTTCGCCAAACATTAATAATGGGAATAACCGTAATTAATAGCGCTGGCAGCCCCTATCCGGTAAGCTGCGCAGCCAAAGCGACTTGATAGACAAGTCGCAATTCCATTTGAGATATTATATGAGTTTTTCCTCCCTCGGTTTATCTGACCCAATTCTGAAAGCTGTATCTGAAAAAGGTTATAGCACGCCGTCACCTATACAAGAAAAAGCTATCCCTTTTATTCTGGAAGGCCGAGATGTCATGGCGGCAGCACAAACGGGAACAGGTAAAACAGCGGGATTTACCCTCCCGTTACTCGAGCTACTTTCCAATGGCGAGCGCGTCCGTTCAAATCATATTCGAACATTAATCTTAACACCCACCCGTGAGCTCGCTGCACAGGTCGGTGAGAGCGTCGCTACTTATAGCCGACACTTACCATTAACATCTACTGTTGTATTCGGCGGAGTCAAAATAAACCCTCAAATGATGAAGCTTCGAAAAGGTGTCGATGTTCTTGTTGCCACCCCCGGAAGACTGCTTGATCTCTTTAATCAAAATGCCGTCAAGTTTAACCAAGTTGAGGTCTTTATTTTGGATGAAGCCGATCGCATGCTTGATATGGGCTTTATTCATGACATTAAAAAAGTGATCAAATTATTGCCTCAAAAAAGACAAAATTTATTATTTTCAGCGACTTTTTCTGACGACATACGAAAACTTGCAAAAGGTTTAGTCAACAACCCTGCAGAAATTTCAGTTGCGCCCGCCAATTCCACGGCCCAAAGCGTCAAACAATGGATATGCCCTGTCGAGAAGAAGAAAAAACCTTCGCTACTTCTTGAGCTCATCGTCGATAACCAGTGGCAACAAGTACTGGTGTTTAGTAAAACAAAACATGGTGCGAATAAGTTAACCACCTACCTTAATGAAGGTGGAATTAAAGCTGCCGCTATTCACGGAAACAAAAGCCAAGGCGCTCGCACAAAAGCGCTTGCAGATTTTAAACGCAACACTGTTCGCGTTTTAGTGGCTACTGATATTGCTGCAAGAGGCTTGGATATTGATCAACTGCCACAAGTGGTCAATTTCGATTTACCCAATGTGCCAGAAGATTACGTTCATCGTATCGGGCGCACCGGCAGAGCTGGAGCAACTGGCCAAGCTATTTCTTTAGTCAGTGCAGATGAGTTTAAACTTCTTTCGGACATTGAAAGATTGATCCAAAAAATTCTGCCCCGAGAAATAATAGACGGTTACGAACCAGATCATGATCTTCCAGCATCAGATCTCAATCGCCGAGTCAGAGCACCGAAAAAACCACAAAACAATCATAAAAAACGAACAAATAATCGTTCAAAAAATACGTACGGTGGCAATGACTCTAAAAATAGCCCTTATGGTAAAAAGAAGAGTAACAACACTGTGAAAAATAATAATTCGAACAATACGCAAAAAAAATCATCATCTCAGAGCCGAAGAAAACCAATAGCGATGCCTAAATAATTCGTCAAAAACAGAAAACACAGTTAATATCATTGATTGGGAAGACTGTCGAATGAATAAAATTGCTATTTTTGTAGATGTACAAAACATTTATTATACAACGAAAGAAACTTTCCAACGGCAATTTAACTATCGTCATCTATGGAATGAAATCAACAAACTCGGTGATATTGTCATCGCAAATGCTTACGCCATACACCGCGGCGACGAGAAACAACTTCAATTTCAAAATGCTCTCAAAAAAATTGGCTTCACTGTCAAACTAAAGCCTTTCCTTCAAAGAGCAGATGGCTCAGCCAAGGGGGATTGGGATGTGGGTATCGCTATCGACGTCATGAGTTGTGCAAACAATGTGGATACAGTGGTTTTATTGTCTGGTGATGGAGACTTTGATCTTTTACTAGAAAAAATAAAAAAAGATGACAATACAAATACAGTTGTTTATGGCGTTCCTGCTCTAACAGCAAACACGTTAATTGACTCCGCCAATAATTTTATTCCGATCAACGAAACATATCTTTTATAACTTATCTTTTACAAACAATTAACGATGCTACCCCAGTAAAAACTTTTCAATCTGTCACAATAGCAGTCTTTCGTAATAGTAAATAATTTAGCGTCTATTAATTTTTCGTATTGAGTATCTTGGAATTTCAGTTTAAACCATCATGGTTTGATAATGCTGTTTCATATTACTCGAAGGCTCTATGCTGTATCTTGATTGTAGTATTTGTTGGTATTGCTGGTATATTTTTTTCACCGCATCCTGTTGATTTAATTTATTGTATGCCGTCATCATAGCGCTATAAATAGGCTCGCTGGTATCGTCTATCGATAAACCCTTGTGCCCTAATTCAATAGCTTCTGAAAACTTTCCATTCTCCACAAAACCTTCAGCAACTGACCTTAATAAGCTTAGATAATCTTTATGAATATCATCACGATACGAAACCAACCAGTAATCGCTGTCGTTAGGTAAAAAAGCACCTTGACACAGTTCAAGCAATCGATGGGAACGATTCAATTGTTCATTTAGCCAAAACTCTTCAGTCTCAGTTCTTTTAACAAGTCCTTGTACAACCCATGCATCTATCCAACAATGCGACCTGCTAAGAAATAATTTATTATCGCTTTGGATGACACTTTCTTTTCCAATCAATTTTCTTAATCTTGATAGAGTCACTTTATAGTTATTCGCACCCTTCTCTCCATCTAATTCGGGCCATAAGGACTCAATCAGCTCTGGTACTGGAATAGGCGTACGAGCACGACTGATTAAAAATTTTAACAACTGTAAAGGCCTAGCCGATTGCCGAGATAGATCTAACACACGATTATTGACAATAATCGAGAACTCACCTAGCGTGCTAACCCGCACGGACCAAGGCCAGTCAGGCAAAACTCGACCAAAATTATCAGGTTTTATTTTCTGGATTGCGATTAATTTTAATACATACTCTATTTCTATTTTTTCACTCAGCGCGTAGCTATAAATTGTAGACAGCATGCTACTCAGTTTCCCAAAGTAATTAATAATTCCATTTTCTCTTGCAAAAACAAGAGCCAGCCTTACTTTCTCATTGGCTGTACAATTCACATCATTATTTTTAAGGCTTAACCATGCCTCAGCTAACAAGACTTTTAGCTCTAAATGTTTAGAAAAAGTATATTGCTGAATAGTTTTTAATTGATTCAAAAAAAAGTCTGGGGTTTCTGTGTCAGGAGGATCTGCATGAGCAAAAACTTGTAAATAATTACATATATGTAGACCAAGAACATAGCCTGTCTGTTCACAATCTTTTTTAGCTGACTCTAATACCGATATGGCTTTTTCATATTCTTCAACTTCACAAAGATACCACCCCTGACAGACTTGGTAGACTGCTTTTTCTAACGTTTTCTCTAAATTCTCAGCCCTTATATTTTCCATTGATGCCTTTGCAGAATCAGCGTCTCCTGCCAAAAGGTGGGAATAAGCAATTTCAAACTGCGCTAACCCTCCCTTCGGAAAGCTCCAGCGACTCGCAAACCTTTTAGACTCTGCTGTCGCAGCGTCAACATCATCAAGCTTACCGGCAATAGCAAAATATAAATTTTTAGTATTATTAGCATTCCAAAGAACAAAAGGGTCAATAGACTGATGCAATACATCTTGAACAGCAACGGCTTCAACATATTCTGCGTAGTGAGATTTTCCTCGCAGGGAATAATGCCACATTAAAGCTGAGCACAATTGAAGTCGCCGCGATGGATTTTTATTTTCCTGTAACATAGCAACAGAGTTTTTCTCTAATTGCTCAAAATCAAAATTATCAGGCGTTCGCCAATTAACGCACCACCACAATGCACAAATACTAAAAACTTTTATTGCATTTTGACTGCATTCAGCATACCGACTTTTGTATTGATCAAATATTTCTAAATGCCGGTCTATTCTGTGTAGATCACCCCAATCAGTAACATATATCAACGAAATTCCAGCCCAAGCTGTGAAGATTCCATTCACATCCTCATCCAATTGCGCAATCTTAAAAGCGTTATGATAAACATCTAAAGCCTTCGTATTATTTTCCATATGAAGTGCTCGAGCCTGAGATAGCAACAACCAAAGACTCTGTTCTTTCTTTTCATCTGGAATCTTGTTTACCCACCATAAAAATTCACCACTCCTTCCTTTATCTAGTACATTATTACTTTGCTCTATACACAATGTTATTAAATTATCCCAATCTTGAGCACCGGCCATTAAACTAGCAGCTACTTCAATTTGGTCATCAGCAATAGCTAACGACGCAGCTTTTAACATAATCGTTTTTTGTTCTTTTGAGCTAGCCCCTTGCTGCCCCATTCCTTTCAAGAAATGTCGATACAACGGATGGTATTGATATTTGATCACGCCATCCACATCTCTTTTTTCAACAAAATGCCCAGATTTATGCTGCTCATTTAAATATTTTTCAACGGATTCTATCGGAAGTCCGGCTAAAGCTTCAGCCATGCTTAAATTAAACTGAGGAAGGAGCGATGTGTTTTTTAAAATTATTTTTAATTCTTCATCGTAATTGTTGTACTCTTCTCTTGCAAAATACTCAAAGAGCATTTGATGGTCATTGGTATCAACGGGTAAAGATTTAATATCTACATCTTTTTTTCCGTGTAACAATAAAATGACTCCAGCAACCCAGCCTTTTGCTTGAGATCTTATTCTTTTAATTTCTTCCTCATCATGAATATCATTCGAATGTAAAAAACGATGCATCTCATCCTGATCAAATAAAATTTCATCCTTATCAATAAGCGCAATGTCTCGATTCACGAGCAACCTAACCAAATCGCCTCTTGGCAAGGTCCGACTCAACACAATAATATGGCAGTTACTGGGCAAACAACCAATAGCAGTTGCCACTAATCGATGCAGAACTGAATCACTTGGCACATCAGGATAATCGTCAATGATGCAATAAAAGGGGGCTTGCCAATTTTCAAAAAGCTGGGCAAAAAAACTTTGTGCAAAACGATAAATATTGTCGCTCGTTGATAATGTAAAATTAGGGAGGCCATCGAGACTTCGACCAAGACCTTCAGTGAGAGCTTTCGCGCTTTCAAAAAACCCCGCGGGAGTGCTATCTTCTTGATCCAATCGATACCAAAAATACGGAACCCCTGTCGACTCCAAATACTGCAAGGTTGCCGTTGTTTTTCCTGCGCCCGGTGCTCCTGTCATCCAAATACTTTTTGATCTAGAAGCTTCAGACATCCGACTTGTTAGTCGCGGCCGCTCAACAACATCTTGTAATTTTGGCGGCCTAAATTTCGCTTTTAACATTCTTACCCATTACCTTTTAAAATTTCTTAAATTAAAAAAATGAAGCCTAATTTCAGAAGTCAAAACTAATCAGTCGTACCTTTATCAGTTTAAAAAATTTTCGATATTTGACTTGGTTAACCCTTTTAGCAAACCTGTAACCCTAGTTGTAACCTTTTGTGTCAATAATAAGCATCATCAAGACAGTGGATAATCTAAGTGTAAGCTTCAAATAGATTTAGCATCTAACAATACATTTAATATCTCAAAGGTTATCTACTGAACTGACTGGCTACTGGCTACTGGCTACTGAATAGACTCACAAGTTCTACTGAAAGAATTACAAAGTCGGACTTCTTTTATATCAGCACAAAAGGAATTGAAGCTGCTGCAACATAACGTAGATACTCACTGTTCGATAATTCGTTATGAAAGAGCTGTATTAATATATGAATCATCAAGATCAAGTCGAATTCGCGACATTAAAATCTTCCTTTGACCCCCAGAATAAAATTAGCCTGTCTGCATGGTTCGCACTGTCTGAATCCATTGAAGCAGTGCACGCTAACAATGGTTTATATCTACAAGTTCAAGGCATCGTACCTGATCATATTTACTTTCTTGCTGACGGTATCGCTCGCGAGTTCGCAGACAAAAATGACGGTAGTGAACTAAACCGAGCTTTTCATCGTGGCCCTTCAGTTATTGGAGCCCTCTCCTCTTTTAAAAACCACAGAGGAAATGCTTCCTCAATTAGCATGATGACAGAAGGAAAGTTGTATCGAATATCTTGTCAGGCTTTTTTGAACATTCTTGAAAAGCACCATGATTTAGACCATTGGTACCTACTTGCAATGTCACGTAATTCACTGCAACTTCAAAATCGCTTACAAGACCTACTCCAAAAAAATCAGGACGAACGCTTACATATATTTGTCTCTGAAAACCCTGATCTCGCCGCTCAGATACCGACAAAACACATAGCAAGCTACCTTGATGTTCCCGCCGTAGTCGTCAACATTGTAAAGCGCAAATTCATCAATGAAACTAGACCAAGTTTACATCTAACTGCTTAGTATTTTCGTTTAATTTTGAGAACAGTGTCTATATATTTTTGTATGGACTACCAACTCTAAGGTTTTTGAAATACTAATTTCGACCTTCAGCCAGGATAACTGACGCCTGATAAAATATCCCCACAACCATTCCTCCTATTGCTCCACCAAGATGAGCATTAACAATAACCTTCCCCAAGATCAAGTGCTCAACGTATTGCCCCGACAAACCCAACTGCTCCATCATAATTTTGCCTGTCACACCCGCCAGCCCTACGACACTCAACCATTTATTACCCGTGAACTCTACGATGCAGTAAGCGACAAAAACACCATGCAGAGCTCCCGATAAGCCAACAAAGCTCTGTATTGACGGCTGAAACAGCAAAACAAATAATGTATTTGAGAGCATGCCAGATAAAAGGAATACTATTTGCCAGAAAGGAGAAACTACATTGGAAAAAACAAACCAAACACCCACAACACCTAGGATGTTAAGGAATAAATGCATTGCATTAAGATGAAAAAAATTGGCAGCTAATAAACGCCACCATTCACCTTCGATGATCTCTCTTCTCTGAAAGGAAAAATAAGATTCTACAGTATCAGGTACGAACATGAGCCCAAGGCAAATAATACTCACACAAAAAGGGACACTGTACACTTTTAGTAAAGCAATCACTTATTTCAATCCTTTTCACCAAACAGTGGGTAGTTTGTTTGAGCGCAGTGATACTTTCAAGAAGACATCTATCTTTTAAGAATCCAAATACAAAAAAGCGATCGACTGAGATAAGAGCTTAGCTCAAACTCAACCGACCGCTTATATCGATCTAATATCCTTTTACTTATTTATATATTAATGCTGTATCGTTTTTTTAGGATTGCCATGCCAAGCATTAATAAAAGCAGGTAGCCCAAGCTTCCCCCACCACTGCTAGATTGTTCATCATCAACAACTGGCGGATCTGCTGAATCTGCTGGATCTGCTGGATCTGCTGGATCTGCTGGATCTGCTGGATCTGCTGGATCTGCTGGATCTGTCGCGTCCTCACCCAAGACAATAATTTCACTATCTTCTGGTGCACTTGATTGATCAATCTGTTTTACAAAACTGATTAGATCGGATTGCTGTGTATCACTTAGCAATCGCACTTTGGTATGAGCAGCGGCTCTTTCAAAGTCATCAGCATCAGCAACCATCACATCATCAATAACCACACTCGCATTATTGTCACTTGATAGTAGGGTCACTGTAATCGTTTTATTACCCTTAACTACCTCAAAAAGACTTTTGGCATAAGAGAAATTGGTATCTAAAGAGGCATTTTGAGGTAAATCTTTTAAATCGATGACTCTATTGTTATTACCATTTATTGCAACACTTAACTGAGATTGAGAATTAGCCGAAGCGTATCGAACAACAACTCCTAACGTACCATCAGCGACCTCTTGGTTTAAAGTAATCGTCTGACCAGCAAGGAGTTTTACCCCTCCACTATTTCTGAGATAGCTGTAACCCGCTTCTGATTCAACTAACGAGCCATTATGCTGTACATCTTCAGCTTGAAAAATTGTTCCTCCAGCAGATGTAAAGACGGCTTCTAACGTTTCAGCAGAACCATCATGTAAATACGGTGCCGAGTCAAAAACACTTAGCAAGGAAGGCGTTTTTATCCCAGTCAATTCTCCGCCTAATCGATTACCAGAATAAATTGTTTGAGTACCGACATTATGTAAAACGCCATCTGTAAACGCCTTTGATCGATGGCAGTCTGCACAACCTTGCTCCTTAAAGATAGATTCCCCTCTAATAGCAGGAGCAGTCATCGAACCATTATCATTTCTAAAAGGACTTTTCGGTAAAGAAGATTTGCCCAAACTAGAAACATAGGCCGCAAGATTATCTAGTTCTTGGCTTCTTCCTGCTTTGGTCGTACCTAAGGGCTCCTCCGTTGCAGCAAAATCAGCATCGCTCATAAACCCTGCACCCAAGAATCGATGACGTATATCATTTTCAAAATCTTGGATTTCATCAAAGTTGCCAGACCAATGAACGTTACCAAACCTCACACCAGAACGTCCATTTAACGAAATATTATTTCGTATCCCTTCGTTTCTCCCTGTGAAATCATAAGTTCTTCCGTCATGACCACCATCAATATGGCAAGTTGCACAGCTCATATAACCTTCAGCGCTCATGCTGCCGTTGAACTGTACTTCCGATTGAGCGCCGCTGACAGCATTATAGAAAATTTGCTTTCCAGCTAAGACTTCGGGAGAAAGAACTTCATTTGAAACAGTTGAAACCGTCGTAATGTCTGGATTAATCGTTCCTGAAGATAAGAATTCAGAAATATCGATAAGACTGACCGAGCGATCCATGAAATTTTTCACGACTAACTGCGAAGAGTCTGAGTTCATATAGACAGATTGTGGTGACAAGCCTGTGGGGAATTGAGCGGAAAGAGTTAAGCCTGAGGATTCTGAAACCCCTACAGCCAAAACCTCATTTCGACCTTGCATGGTTGCAAACAAGTAATTTCCTGATGGCGCTAACGCAACTCCCGATGGTGAATCAGTATTATCAAAATCAATTCTTTCACCATATTGTTCTTGGTCTGTCGATAAATCAATCGTCATTGCCAGGGTGCGAACAGTATTGTCATCATCCAAATCAGCTTTACCGTTCAGCAATCCTTTATCAACATTATCTTTCTTGCCTACAACGTAAGCTAACGAGTTGTCATGATTAATAATAATTGACGATAAATAATTGGGCACACCTCGACCATTTTCTAAGCTATCTTCGCTAGTATCTTTCAATAATTTGATGGAAGTACTTAAAGTCCAGTTAGCCGTATTAATTTTCCAAACCTCTCCCCAGTTTTCATCAGAAATAAAACGCGACACCAATAAGGTTGAGCCATCCGGTGATAATGCTAAAGCTCGTGCAGTATGGGATAAGGTAATTTTCCCTTGTACCGTTTTATTAGCTGTAGAGATACGGGCAACTTCTCCACTACCGTACAAGCTGACATAAGCTTCCGATGATGACGGGTTCATCACAATACCGAAAGGGGCACTACCGTAACCCAAGTCAATAATGTCTGTGTTTTGCCCATTACTATCGAACACTTCTATTGCATCACCGTCATACAATGTCACCCAAATATTTCCAGAAGAATCGAGTGCAATACTACGAGGATCATTTCCTACGGGGTATTCACCAACAACCGAACCAGACTCGCTATTAATTTTAGTAATGCTGTTATTGTCTGGATTAACTACCCAAATAAATCCACCAACCGAATCGTAAGCAATTTGTGAGCTGGTTAAATTAGGGTTTGTATCTACAGATGCAGCCAACACAGTGATGTCAATTACCTGTGCAGCAGTAGCCCCTTTAGAATCTCTCACTTGTACCGTGGCAGAAACATTCCCTGCGTCTTCAAATGTGAGAGTAAACTGATTATTTAACATCCAATCAGAATAATTATTATTTCCTAAGCGATAGCGGTACTCCAATGCATCTCCATCCACATCAGATGCAATGACAGTAAGCACCACAGAATCACCTACCAGTATTTCTACCTGAGATTTATCGACCGCTTGAATGACCGGAGAATTATTTTCAGGGACTGGAGGCGGAGGCGGAGGCGGAGGTAAAGGCCCACCCCCTTGAAGAGTCGCTCCCGTCGAAAACACAAATGAATATTCCGGCATCACATTACCTACCGCATCTTCAATTCCAGAAAGGGTGACTTGGTAAGTTGTATTGGCTTCAAGGTATTGATCAGGATCCACCGTCAACATACCTGTATGCGATAACACATAATCCATTGCAACATCACCACCGCCTACTTTGCGCAGAGCGACAGTTTCACCCATCCGAATCGTTTCAGATCTCAACGTCTCAGGAATCATAAAGCTCAGAGGAGCCATGACGGGATAATTTATTTGATTGGGTTTTGGAATATGATAAGAAACATAAGGAGGCTTATCGTCTGCATTTGCATCATGAACCCAAATCCCCATACCTGCACCGTTGGATGGCTGAGGCCAGTTCCACGCGCTTCCGATACCACCTGTTATCACTAGATTACCAACGGGACGCGAATACTGACTGGTATCAACACGATGCGTTGACCCATCACTATTCACTCCAACTTCGCGAAGTACTAGGTCTGGCTCACAGGTTTCAATATCAATTTTAAATTCACCAGCAAACACCCAATTATCCTGGAAAGCGAGATACATCGGATCTTTACCATACTCATCTTGCCAAGATGCATCTTCATACTTTGAATCTTCAACAAAAAATTCACACTGTATCTTGAGATTGCTAGGGTCAGAAAAATCAACAACTTGCACACCCGGATTATCACCTCTACGCGCAAAAGCAATATAATGTCCGCTGACTTCAGCCCAATAACCACCCAAACCATAAGGAACAGGCTGTTCAACCTCTCCCCCATTGCTCCAAACTGTTCTGGTAATGGTCGGATGCACCATCGGTAACTTTAACGTATCTAACAATTTTGGAGAATAAGGATCAGACACATCATAAGCGGCAACACCTGACATAGATTGATCTGACGCATACAACATCAAATTACCCATGAAAATGGGCATACCTACCACACCAGTTAAACCCAAATGATCCCAGGTCGCTGTTTGTACACCATCAAGTTGCAACCAAGATTGTCCTTCGATCGCACCGTAACTCCACCAATGTCGAGCAGCCCAAGGTCGCATCATGCCACTCTTATTCCAATGTCCATCCGGACCCGTCCAAGGAACGTAATCAACACTGCCATTATCGTTGGCTCGAATAGCGCTATTAGGGTAACCAAAAATTAGAACTTCATTCAAACGCTTAATCAAACCATGCGCCAAAAAAGGATGAGTTGTACCACCGAAGTTTTTAACTTCAATTGGGTTTCTCGGATCGGAAACATCCCAGATTCGTACGTTCCCATCACTATTTGGCGGACTTGATGGGCGCTCAGGAACGGTTAATACGTAGTCACCTATGATTTCAATAATGGCAAGTCGTCCCATCTGGGGAGCTGAATGGCTCAACAAATCGCCCACTTGATTACTTGGATAAGATTGATTGGGAAATGCCATTAATTGCGCAGAGGTAAAAACAGTAGTGGCGACAATTCCCGCCATTAAATTGGTTACTGCTTTTCTAGAAAGTCCATTGCTTGCGGTTAAAGCTAGGTTTAAATTTAAAGACGAGTATATTTTATTAGTTAACTTCACTGTTTCAATCCCCCAAAGATATAATGGGGGGGATTCTATATTCAGAACAAATAAAAAAATGTGATGGAGATTCTATTTGTAGGCATTGCTTTCAATAATCATGCCAAACTAAAGTACTGCTCCCTCTATCCAAAAGCTAATCGACCAGACTAATACTCCCCCAACCCCCATCAACTGACGATAATAAATTCTTGAGTGCCTTACTTTTTTTCTGATAGTTTTGAGTATTTTTATCCCAGCGTTTTTTCACAGAGCGATGTACAGGGCTTCTTACCTCTCTCACCGCTTCTTTTCTTGCTAGGTAAATCCCTTTTCTTGAGTTGTGTTGTTTGTCCGCCGGATTTGGTTTTATTGATTTCAAGAAGTGTGATTCAAACTCCAAACCAAAGGTTTGAGCCTCGCCCAAAATCCATTTAGCCGCACAATGACTTAACCCTGTTTCGTTGTACCCCCCACCGACATCAGAATGAACCCCCGCAAACCACACCTGCTGTAAATCCAAACCTGGCTTTTCACTCCAAAGCGTGGGTAAAAAATCTTCACGGTTTTCATCAATGGCTAATGCATGCCTGGCATGATTAATTATTTTACTCGGCTCAGTGTCATGAAAAAGTAACTCGCGTTCACCCAAATTCCCCCAAAAAGGAACCGGAATACCTAATGCCCCCACCGTATCCCAAACGCCAATAAATTCAATATTGGTAATATCAGCAACTGCATTTTTCTTTCTAAACTTAATAGACATGGGCGCATTGGGATTACTCTTTTTTGTTCTTTTTCTATAGAGTTGATAAGCATCGGGAATGAGGTGGGCATTTTCTCTTTTTAATAATCCACAGTTTCTAACAAAACCTCCCAATGAGCGAACGGTATAAGCTCCACGGCTAAAACCAAAAAAATATAATTTATCTCCAGGGTTGTAGTTGTGCACCAAAAAACGATAACAATCCATGATATTTTTATCGATCCCTTCGCCAGAAACACCACCCATTATTTTTTTTCGATCGGTACCAACACCCCAATCATAAAATGCAACTTGTTCAACATCCAATCCAGTATCTGGATCCGTTCCTGTTGGCATTACACCTCTCGCCATCTGTAGCACATTTGTAGCTTTGCCTTTTTCGGGTGAATTCCAGGTACCATCGGCAAATATTGCGATTCGTTTCATTTTATAACTCCTTTTATTGTGAAAAACATGTTATTACAATTCAAACATGACTTGAGGCTAAGTTAACGTGATTATTCAAAGAACATCAAATTATTTTTATTTTTTAAAAGTTTTCCGTGCCATAGAGAAAAATGAGGCCAAATAATCTTTTTCAACTTCCGATTTTCTAACACCCAAATAAATATTTTTTTGAATTCCCCTTTTTCCTAAACGAACGGTGCTAATTGAAAATTTTAATTGATTTTCATCAGCTAGCCATTTGGGTAATGCTGCAACACCACGTCCTGCAGAAACCATTTGCAACATTATATCGGTTGTTTCAATTAGCTTATGCTTTTTTGGGCTACAATTAGCGGGCAATAAAAATTGATTGAAGATATCTAAGCGAGCCGCTTCCACCGGATAACTAATAAGCGTCTCGCTTGATAGATCAGATGGTTTCAAAAAAGGTTTTTTTGCTAACGGATTTTTATTTTGTACGACAAGCACTTGTTCATAACTAAAAACGGGCTCAAAAACTAAACCTTTTTTTAAGAATGGATCTGGAGTTACTAGGACATCAATTTCATCATTAAATAAAGCGCCCACTCCACCAAATTGAAATTTTTGCAACACATCTAAATCGACATCTGGCCATTTTGTTAAATAAGGAGAGACAACTTTTAGTAGCCATTGATAACAAGGGTGACATTCCATTCCAATGCGCAATGTCCCCCGTTGTCCTTTTGCAAGATCTCCCAATACTTCTTCTGCATATTCCAACTGAGGAAGTAATCTGGAAGATACACCTAATAAATACCGACCGCTCTCTGTTAGACAAAGGTTTCGCCCCTCTTTTCTCCAAATCGTTGCGCCCAACTGTTGTTCAAGTTTTTTTACCGCATGGCTTAACGCTGGCTGGGTAAGATTCAATGATTTAGCCGCATCCGTTAGGGTTCCCAACCGATCCACCTCTCGTATGATCATTAGATGATGCCTTTCTAGCATTTTCGACGCCTCTCCATTCATAAATTTAATTCATGTGTTTATGAAGTATAACCATTATTTTTTATGGATTAAAAGCCTTAATATCTCTTCTCATATTTATCACGATCAAAACATTGACTTAAATTAACCAAATCAAAGGAGACTCTTGTGATAACGACACATAATTTAGGATTCCCACGTATAGGAGCAAAAAGAGAATTAAAATTTGCACTAGAAAACTACTGGCAAGGCAGGAGTGAAGAAAAAACACTTTTAAAGATAGCCCAGGATTTACGTGATACCCATTGGACATACCAAAATGGCTTAGATTATTTACCTGTCGGCGATTTTTCTCTTTATGATCATGTACTGGACATGAGTTTTACTCTTGGAAATATTCCCAGCCGGATCAATAGTAAAACAAGTCAACAAGGTACTTCTGAACTTGAAGATTATTTTAGTCTTGCGCGGGGAAGATCTTTAGAATTTCAAAATAAGGGGTCAGCAGACAAAAGCCCTGAAAAAAAATCAGATCATTCAAACTGCACAAAAATTCACGCCGGCGAAATGACAAAATGGTTTGATACAAACTATCACTACATTGTCCCTGAATTTGAGAAAAACACGGCGTTTTTATTAAATCCTTCTCGATTACTACAACAAATAAATGAAGCAAAAGAAAAAAACATACAATGCAAACCTGTCATTATTGGACCCATCACCTATTTATGGCTTGGAAAAGAAAATGATTCCTCTAACAAATTAGATTTACTAGAAAAATTATTGCCGGTCTATAGAAAATTACTCGATCTTTTTGCAGAACAAGGTATTGAATGGGTTCAAGTGGACGAGCCAATTCTTGTCACTGAATTAAATCAAGAATGGCAACAGGCAATTCAAAAAACTTATGACACGTTGTCGGCCAATCTTCCAAAGCTATTACTCACCACCTACTTTGGTAAATTAAAAGAAAACTTATCACTGCTATGTCAATTGCCTGTACATGGCATTCATGTTGATGCAATTAACGGTAAGAATGAAGTTCAAGAGCTCATATCACAACTACCAAAAGATAAAATTCTTTCATTAGGCGTTATTGACGGTAGGAATATTTGGAAAACAGATTTATCTAAAACATTAGATACACTTAAACCGATTTATCAATCATTAAAAGAAAGATTATGGCTTGCTCCCTCCTGCTCGTTACTTCATGTCCCCGTCGATCTTAATTCTGAAACTGAAAACAGCTCATCAAAATTAAACCCAGAAGTAAAAGAATGGTTAGCATTTTCTCGACAAAAATTAGAAGAACTTCAATTAATTGCTAAAGCATTAGAAAAAGGTGATTCATCAGTAACACAAGAATTAGATGACAACAAAAAATCCATTATTAAACGCCAAAAATCTACTCTCGTTAACAACACAGCTATCAAAGAAAAAGTATTAACAATAAATTCGGATTTAGGAAAACGAAAAAGCCCCTATAACCAGCGTAAAGAAGTCCAACAAAAAATATTTAATTTGCCAAATTTTCCAACAACAACTATAGGCTCTTTTCCTCAAACAAAAGAGATTCGACTCTCTCGATTAAAATACAAAAGAGGAGACATTAGTCATTCTGATTACACTCAGATGATGAAAAACGAAATATCGAACGCCGTTAAAATACAAGAAGAAATTGGTCTCGATGTCTTCGTCCATGGTGAAGCCGAGCGAAATGATATGGTTGAATATTTTGGTGAGCAACTTGATGGCTACACATTTTCTCAGTTTGGATGGGTTCAATCCTATGGTTCTCGCTGCGTAAAACCGCCTATTATCTACGGGGATATTTCTCGACCTAACGCGATGACTGTCAGCTGGAGTCTCTATGCGCAATCACTCACCAATAAAATAATGAAAGCCATGCTGACAGGTCCTGTGACTATTTTAAATTGGTCTTTCGTCAGGGATGATCAACCTCGCTCAGAAACATGCTATCAATTAGCGTTAGCCATTCGCGAAGAAGTTTTAGACCTAGAAAGTGCAGGTTTAAAGATCATTCAAATTGACGAAGCAGCATTACGCGAAGGCCTCCCACTTCGAAAGCAACAATGGAATGATTATTTATCTTGGGCCATCGAAGCCTTTAGAATTTGTGCGAATGGCGTGAAAGATGAAACGCAAATTCACACGCATATGTGTTACTCAGAATTTAATGACATCATTGAAGCGGTGGCAGATATGGATGCGGATGTTATTACGATTGAAACATCTCGGTCGAATATGGAATTGCTTGATGCGTTTACCGATTTTGATTACCCCAATGAAATAGGCCCTGGGGTTTACGATATTCATTCCCCTAATATACCGAGCGTACAAGAAATACGGTTTCTGTTAGAAAAAGCCATGCAGCGAATTGATCAAAAACAATTGTGGGTTAATCCAGATTGCGGCTTAAAAACCCGAACATGGGACGAGGTTCTTCCAGCATTAAGAAATATGGTCGACACTGCCAAATCATTGAGAGCTTTGGCCTAGATTATCAATCTATTTAAGTTTTAAAATAATATGGATATTGTTTTAAAACTTAATCTATCTAAAACCCAATTAATCGATAGAATATTGCTATCAATTAAAAATGCCCGTTTCTTTATCATTTAAACTTTTTTGGTTTTTTTCTTCCCAATAGTCAGCTATACCCTCTTTCCCTTTTTTCTCGGACCAATTCGTTAGCGTCTGCCGTTCTCCTTTATATTCATAATTAGGAACAGCGTATCCGCAAGACGTTAGCACCAACTCTATATCAACTTCAAAAATTTGACGGGCGCCAACATGCTCAGGAAATAAAGAATACAGTGCTTTCCATTCTGGATCTCTAGGGTGACTTACTTTGGCATAGCCATATAATCGCAAAATTAACGGTTGCTTATCGAAAGAACAAAACATTATTGTCATACGATTATTTTCTAACATATGAGCTGCGGTTTCATTACCGCTACCGGTTAAATTTAACCAAGCTACTGTTGTAGAATCAACGATTCGAAAACTGTCCATCCCCTTGGGAGAAACATTGACAAATCCTTCTGCGGCAGCTGAACCGATAAAAAATAAATGCTGATTTTTAATAAACTGAATATGCTTTTCGTTTAACGCATCAAATTTTTCAGCCATCGACAATTTCCTCAATAAGCGTTCTTATTCATTAACTGGCAGCTAACATTTCCATCATTTTCTGATGAATAATATTGACCCCTTTTAGAGGGCGTATCATCACTTTAAATTCGACAATTTTACCGGCATCATCACACTTGATAATATCAACACCATTCACTGCAATGCCTTCAATGTCTACTTCAAACTCTAAGACCGCATTATCACGATCGAGAACCTCCCGTACATAATGAAATGTTTCATTGCCAAATACATGTAAAGCGGCTGACAAATACTGGACTGTCATTTTTTTCCCTTTTTGAGGTGTATAAACAACAGGGGAATAGAACACAGCTGAATCGCCGACTAAATCGTTTAATTCCGCTGTATTTTTAGTGCTGACTATTTTATGCCAGCTATTTATTGTGCCTTTAATCATATCGCCCATCTCTTCCTATGCTATTACCCTTCTCTTCCTATCGCCTATTTCTTCAATTTTAGTCTTTACTTTTAGTTTCTGGTTTTTACTACAGCTATGTATTTTCGATCAACTTTATTTCTTGTAAACTGCACACAGAATAAACTTACAGAACAATAAATCCAACCTTATTTTGACAATGTTTTGGGAACCCAATAATGAAAAAATCTAAATACCAAGAAGAATTGCGTAAATTGCAAGAAGAACTGGTTGAAATGCAACAATGGGTAAAAAAAACAGGTCAACGAATTATTATTGTTTTTGAGGGGCGAGATGCTGCTGGAAAAGGGGGAATAATCAAAGCCATCACTCAGCGTGTCAGTCACCGAGTCTTTCGTGTTGTGGCACTGCCCGCTCCAAGCGATCGTGAGAAAACTCAAATGTACATGCAACGATACATTCAACACTTTCCAGCGGCAGGTGAAATCGTTGTTTTCGATCGAAGTTGGTACAACCGTGCAGGGGTTGAACCTGTCATGGGTTTTTGTACACCCGAACAAACTGAACGCTTCTTAGAAATAACACCAGACTTTGAAAAAGAAGTCGCTAGAGAAGGTATTTATTTAAAAAAATATTGGCTAGAAGTCAGCAACAAAGAACAAGAAAAGCGCTTTCAATCCCGCATAGACGACCCCATCAAGCAATGGAAGCTTAGCCCAATGGATTTAGAAGCTCGACACCGATGGTATGATTATTCTCGCGCGAGGGATCGTATGCTGGAAGCTACAGACACAAAAGAAAGCCCTTGGCATATTGTTTCCACCGACGACACCCGGGCAGGTCGCTTAAACTGCATCACGCATTTATTAAATGAAATTCCGTACGAAAAAACAAAATCAACACATGTCACTTTGCCAGAGAGAAACGAAGACAACGCTTACGATGATAAAGCGTCAATGAAAAATAGACGCTATGTCAAAGAGAAGTACTAATTAAAGATTTAACGTTTTATTACCACATTCGATGCGACAGGATCACGATCGATTATTGTTGCATTCGCGGGGACAGAAGTGTCTTCATAACCAAATGCAATACCGAATAATATTTTTGTATCATCGGTAATTCCAAATTCTTCGCGGATCATCGCGGGATAATTTCTCATAGAACCCATCGCACAACTGTGTAATCCAAAAGACACCAACGTCAGCATGAATGTTTGCGCATACATGCCGATATCTAATGCGACAGTTGCCCCAAACTTTGGATCCATACCAATAAATGCCATGTAGGGCGCATCGAAGAATTCAAAATTTCTTAATAATGCAGCCATTCGCCCCGGTTTATCATCTCGTGCGATCCCCATGTTGTTATACAGCTTCACTGCACAATCAATTTGTCGGCGACGATAATCACCTTCGAAATCGCCACGGTATTCATAGTCTTGCTCCGGAGGAATTTGAGCTTTAGTATTTTCTACCATTTTTTGACTGATTTTATCCCGTAATGCTCCCGTCGCAACATACACTTTCCAGGGCTGAACATTACAATTGGATGGCGCTTGTTGAGAAATTTCAAAAATACGTTGGAGGTCACCCTCCGGAATTTTCTTGTCTAAAAACCCTCTCACTGAGCGACGACTATAAATAGCATCGATTAAACTCATATCTGGGTCGTTAGATAAAACTCCGTCTACGTTATTTTCTTTTTGTGTCATGTGAAAACTGCTCATAAAAATCTCTATTAATGATTAAATACAGATGAAAACGTTTGGAAGAAACGCATTCATCTTAGCGTGGTTTAGAAATAAAAGGCTAATTGTAAAAACAGGCTCGCATCAGTAGCGAGTGTTGTATTGGCTAGCTCACTACTCAGTAAGCCTATATCTGTACTCATACCGCCAAATTCCGTATCTTTTGGCCCTAGAGGAAAATTAATCGAACCGACTAATTGCCAGTTTTGAGCGATGTCATAATGACCTGTTAGCTGTAACAACGCCGAATGATCAACTACATTAAACAATATAACGGGAGTAACTATCACAAGCGGTGATAACTCAACAGTGGCTGAGGCGGCCAAGTAATGCTTGCCAATGCCGTACAGTTCACCGCGTTGAAGCCTGTTAAGTAAATCAATAGTCGTGTCTTTTAAATGATTCGGTGTAATATCACTCACTGATATTTTATTTTTTTTGACACCAAATCCATTATAAAAATATTCAATTACACCATTAAAGTTGGTTTTCCTCCAAACCCATGAATAAGAAAGATTAGTGACAAAAGAAATCGTCTTCTGAATATCAGTGTGAGAGAGCATTAAATCACTACGCCAAAGTGCTCCACCAATACTTCTTACAGCTCCGACACCCATAATAGCGTCTTCGTAATGCTGGGATAAAACCAAACTCACATCGGTATCATCAATAATTGTTTGATATTTAATGGCGAGGCTTTGTTGAGACGAATCAATATCTCCTCGACGTTCACCAGCACTCAATTCAGGTTGGCGGCGAACAACCCACACTGCCTGTAAATCGCTACCGGAATCAAAAAGATATTGACCATAAAGCATGTCATCGCCAGTCTTATATTCTTTATCAATTGACGTGGGATCGAATGGGTTAAAAAAATCGAGCGGATTGTATATTAAACCGTTTCCCCAACTCACTACTTGTCGACCAACCCGCACAGCAACTTTATTATTTGTATAACCGACACTGAGTCGATCTAAACGGTGTAATACAACCGTATCCTCATCACTACTGATCACATGCATTAAATTTAATGCGCGGTTTTTATCAGTAGGATACGAAAGAGAAGAAAAAACAGAATGTGTATTAGAACCAGAATTTGAGCTGAACAGTGACGCTGAATTTTGATTAAAGTCGACTCGATCGCCATCAACGGCTTGTAGTTGATAATCTATTTGAAAATCAACACTGTTTTTTTTTGCGCTTAGCTTCCAGCGCGTATCAATTAACTGATCAAACGCAGTGTCTTCTATCAATTGACGATAAAAACTATTTTCCGGATAATGATTAAATTGCGTTTGATATTTCGCATGAGCAGACCAAGAATAATCATCAACAATATCAGCCGTAGACTGATTACCAATAAAAACAACCGCGAGTAAACATAGAGGAGCAATGCGTAACATGCCTATTTCGACCCTCTCGCCTCATCACTGACAATTTTTCCGTCTTGCATATGAATTTGACGTTTTGCATAAGCCATCACCCGTTGATCATGGGTGGCAATCACAAAAGTAATCGTGTGTTTTTCATTTAATTCGACAAACAAGTCCATAAGTTTTTCCATACTGACCGAGTCTAAGTTGGCTGTCGGTTCATCGGCTAAGACTAATGCCGGTTTTGATACAATCGCGCGCGCTACTGCAACACGTTGTTGCTGTCCTCCTGACAATTGATGAGGGCGACGATTTTCCATTCCCTCCAACCCCACTTCTTTTAAAATAGCATCTGATTTTTCTCTTCGCTCAACGCCTGTCATTCCTTGGACCTGCATTACAAATTCAACATTTTCGCGAGCTGACAAGACAGGAATTAAATTATAGGCCTGAAACACAAAACCAATATTATTTAACCGCATATCAGAAAGCGCAGCTTTTCCTAACTGATCAATGCGGCGTCCTGCAATCACTATTGACCCGCTATCCGGCGTATCTAATCCACCGATGGCATTGAGCAATGTTGTCTTTCCAGACCCAGACGGGCCCGACAAGCAAACAAAATCTCCTTCCATGATGGATACGGTAACATGATCTAAACCGGTAATAATAGAATCACCTTGCTGAAAAGTTTTGCACAAATTTTCACAATCGACGGCGTTCATGTGTGACCTTTTTTAAACATTTTTAATATTAATAAAAAATAAATACTCTACACTTTGTTTAACGCAGTGACTGGATTATAACGACTGGCACGCAATGCGGGTAACACACCACTTAATAACCCCAAGACAACCACAATACCATTGGCTAAGAGAACATCGTTTAAATACAACGCAGGTCTTATTGTCGTTCCCGCACCCATCATCTCCATTCCTTCCGCTAAATGAGAAACATCAAATCCTTCTCTGATAGGGTAGATACTCAGCAATACTAAAATATTGCCAAATAAAAGCCCTATCAATAACAAGAACAATGTTTCTAGAAGAACCTGTTTTAAAATTCCCGACGGACGCATACCCAATGCGAGAATTAAACCAATCTCTCTTACTCGCTCAAAAACAGCCATAACTAAGGTATTCATAAGGCCAAATGATAACGCTAAAAAAATGACTACTATCCAAATAAAAACAAAACCATCCATGACACTGAGCATTGTCCCAAGATAAGAATTCAAATCGTACCAGGTCGCTACGGAATTTGTATTTTCAATTGATTTAATTTTTTTATAAAAGCCATCCACATTTCGAAAACTGCTTCCTTGAACCTCAATTTCAGAAATACTGTCTCCAATATTTAATAATGTTTGCAATGTTGTTATTCCAACAAACACAAACTGCTCTTCAATCGAAGAAAGCTCTGCCTTGTAAATCCCGACAATTTTAAATCCACGATCAGCAATATTATTATCAGGATCTTGACTCATTATAACGATACGTTTGCCTAGTCGAGTATCTAAACGTTTTGCCAATTTTTCTCCAATAACGATACCGCGATCATTATCAGAATCAAGCCAGCGCCCTTCGTTGATCCAATCGGCGACATGGGATAGTATGGATTCTCTTTCTGCTGATACTCCCATTAGCATCACCCCAAGAGACTCTCGTTCACTCGAGACAACGGCAGGAACACGGACACGAGTCGACCAATGAAGGTTTTCCTCAGCAAAGACTTTTTTAAGCGCGACTGACGGCGCGGCCATACGATTTACAACACTAGGATCATCGCGATATTCAGGATGATGTATTTGAACATGACCCACAAATGTTTTAATGCTGTTTTGAATCATGTCATCGACCATTCCACGCATTAATGCCACCATAAAAATCATAGCCCAAACACCGATGGCAATGGCGCACAACATGATGATGGTGCGACGATGATTTCGCCAGAGGTAGCGCCAGGCTAATATTGCAATAATACGCCAGGAAGAAAAAAAAGAAGGCTTCGCATCATCTAATGTCGCGGTATTTTTTGTCTGGCCAGTATTTGTCTGGCTGGTATTTGTCTCGGTGATAGGTGTCGTTGTATTTTTTGTTGTCATCAAGCTGCCCTCATCGCTGTAATGGGGCGTAAGAAATATAATCGGATAGCGGGATAACAGGCGGCAAGAATACTCGAAATAAATATAATACTAGGGCCAATGATAGCGGAAAAAAATGAAACCGTTGGATACATGCGGCTAGGCAAATTAAATTTAGCGGACATTTCTTCCATCCCTGGATAGGTAAAACCGACTTGCCCGATGACATAGGTAATGATTCCGCCAACAGCGATACCCAGTAAAAAACCAACGCCAGCCATTAAACTTGTCTCTAATAAAACCAATCGAATTAATCGGCGAGACCTCAAACCTAACGCCATAATAATGCCAAATTCTTTTGTTCTTTCTAACACCGACATCAACTGTGTATTCATAACACTGAAGGCAACAAGAATAATTAAAACGCCATACATAAACCACGAACTTGCCATATCTGACTGTATTGCCTGTTTTAATCCGGGCTGCAATTCAATCCAATCCAGTACAACAATATCGTTTTCCTGAGAAACTTCAGGCTTGATTACATGATGGACTGACGTTTTTATAGATTCTATCGAATCAAAATCATTCACTTTGATAACAATGCTATGACCGCCGCCCCTCATAGAAAACGTTTCCTGAAAACGCTTTAAGGGAATTTGAGCCATGGATCGATCAACATCCGGAATCCCACTTTTAAAAATTCCAACAATGGTAAGTACATCAGCCGCAAATGAGCCATCGCTACCTGAACCGATAATGGTCAGCTCTTGGCCGAGTGTTATTCTCAGGTTTCTTGCTAAAACACTACCAATCACAATCGACTGAGTGTCATGTTCTGATAGATATCGCCCCTCAGTAATTAATCCAGGTAAACTTGACACGCCCGCTTCAAAATTCGGCTCCACACCGACAACCTGTATTCCATAACTCCGTTGCTCGCTAGACGCTAGAGCAAAACCCATGCCTCGCGCGGCAACATGTATTTGGGTATTAGGAAATGTATTTCTAACTTGTGATGTAATGGAATCAATAGTAGAAATTGAATCTCGGATAGCAGGCTCGTCATTATATCCAGCTGCTTGTATTTGAAGATGCCCAGTGAATACTCGCAACGTATTATCAATCATTAATTGATACATACCGTATTGCATTGAGATTAAAAAGATTAGCAATACATTGCAAAACACCATGGCCGCAATTGTTAACCAGGTGCGGCGGGCATGCCGCCAAATATTTCTCCATGCCAAACGAAGTTCTAACATGTTTATTCCTGACTTTAGGCCAAATCATTGCCCGCTTTTATTATCGAGGATTTCTTAGATATGATTGCGTAAACATTCGGGGATTAATATCAACATCAAAATCGATGTCGTTAATATGTATTTCTGTCCATTCTTCAGGCGTTTCTATTTTTGCAATTCGTTGTGATACCGCAACAACTCTTTCATCCATCACTGCAATTTTTTGCGTCTTCATCACCTTAAATAGAACGTCATCTTGATCGTAGAAATCATGTTGAAGCAATACAAAATCATCCCGTACTTGCAACACCTCTTTACCCCATACGACGGCAGCATCTTCTTTTGGTGTTGCTTGGACTGAGTAAACCGTATGCCCATCTTTCACTTCTGTTTTTATTAATTCGTGGTCGTAGTACACAAGAATATCATCCGCACGAGAAACATCTTTGTTAGAAAAGTCAGAGCCCATCCAGCTTTGTCCCATCATTGAGGAAGGCATTTTAATCACGCGATTTATTTTAGGTGAATAAGTCCACATGTCATTATCAACTAAAAGCGTACCATTACCGGCATCTTTTTTAGGTGCAACCACACGAACAAGGCTATGCTTATCTCCTTTCGTCCATCCGTGCATGCTCATTGAACGCTCCCAATCAGGGCGATGAATAATCATTGTCATTTCAGAATAGGAAGAATTCACACCTCGCCAATTATCAATAGCGGCCTGGATAATTGCTTTCGCGCTGGTAAGAACATTTTGAGTATCGGCTTGAAACGATGAAATGGGATTAGGGGGCGGTGGCGTAGAAGGTTGAAGGCCGGTACCTTCATGAGGAATAGATTGTGCT
This sequence comes from Cellvibrionaceae bacterium, assembly GCA_050633885.1. Taxonomy (GTDB): domain Bacteria; phylum Pseudomonadota; class Gammaproteobacteria; order Pseudomonadales; family Cellvibrionaceae; genus JAWSVE01. Next base: position 834,889 of record JBOEHK010000002.1, on the reverse strand, counting down.
GAAATATATCCCGACAATAAAAATAAACCCATTACCGCAATCTGAGAATACGATAATGTTGGAATAAATAAATATTTACAATGCTTCATGGAACAGTCCGTTATAGTTTAAGGCTGTACTTGAATCAAACATTTAAACTGTATTTTTTAACTGTCTCTTATCTCTTTAACGGTTATCTATTTAACACTAGCTCTCGTTATCTGTGAAGTCTCATTAGCTGAGAAGCCTCATTCTACATAAGTTACTTATTATATCCATTCCAGCTTATCCATCCGTATACTGCTTCGCTCAAACAACAAGTTTATCCGTGATTTAGAGTACTAATGCTATCGATTGACAGAGCCGTTGCAATTGATCTTTTTCAATAATGAATGGCGGCATGATGTAAATCAAATGGCCGAAAGGCCTTATCCAGACGCCATTCTCTACAAATATTTGCTGTGCTTTAGCGACATCAATTGGATCATGAGTCTCTACGACACCAATAGCACCAAGTACCCGTACATCTTTAACAGATGGACTCGTGCGATAAACCTCTAGCTCGTCTTTTAACACGCAAGCAATGCCTGCAACTTTTTGCTCCCACCCAGAAGAAAATAATAAATCAATACTGGCACTTGCAACTGCACACGCCAGCGGATTCCCCATGAAGGTCGGCCCATGCATCAACACACCACCCTCTTCGCAAATTCCTTTGGCCACTTTATTAGTCGTGATTGTCGCGGCTAATGTCATATATCCACCGGTTAATGCTTTCCCTAAGCATAAGATATCGGGAACAATGTCGGCATGTTCACAGGCCAACAATTTACCGGTGCGACCAAAACCTGTTGCTATTTCATCAACAATGAATATGACATTGAACTCAAAACATAACTTTCTGAGATGCTGTAAATAATCGACTGAATAAAACCACATCCCTCCAGCACCCTGCACAACAGGTTCTACAATAAAAGCTGCCATCTGCTGATGATTGTCACAAAAAAATTGATATATTTTGTTTAGTTCGCTTTTCTCAACACATTCACCAAATGAGGTTTCAGGTTTATCAAGAAATAACTGAGTAGGCAATAGCGAAGAAAACAGAGAATGCATGCCATTGACAGGATCACACACTGACATAGCACCCAAGGTGTCGCCATGATATCCCCCACGGAATGTTGCTATTTTACATTTTTCTTTTCTATCTTTAGCCACCCAATACTGTATCGCCATTTTTAAAGCGACTTCAACTGACACGGAACCTGAATCAGCTAAAAAAACTTTCTGTAATTCACTGGGCGTAATGTTTAATAATTTTTTGACAAGATCAACAGCCGGTTGATGAGTAATGCCGCCGAACATGACATGTGACATATTATTGATTTGATGTGTCATTGCTCTATTAAGATCTGGATGATTATACCCATGAACGGCACACCACCACGATGACATCCCATCAATTAATTCAGTACCATCTTTTAATGTTAACGTTGATCTTTTTGCAGAGATAACTTCATAAGTGGGTAGCGGATTTTCTGTTGAGGTATAGGGATGCCATATATGTTCTCTATCAAAAGTTAAAAGGCTGCTCTCAATCATTTCGAATTATTTATCTCTCATTCTTTTATCAAAATTACTTTCTATTTTGTTATCTGTTTCGTTATTTGTATCGTTTTCTTTTTCGCTGCCTGTTTCATTGCTTATTTCATGTTTAGTATGTTCACTCTGGTGTTCGAAGGAAATCAGAGGCCATTAGAATGTTCTCTGAATATTTGTTCCCCGCCAAATAAGGAATCACTCCCATACAGGGTGCATTGATTTTCTGCTTTAACGTCTGCACTATTTCTTTTTGGTTGGGTACATCCACACTGACTGTATTCGCTACCCAACCTGTCAACTTTAGTCCTGACTGTTGAATTGCAGACTCGGTTAAAAGCGCGTGATTAATACAACCCAAACGAATACCTATAACTAAAATAACATCGAGATTTAGCACTTTAATGACATCAGCATAGGTTTCTTCATCATTTAACGGTACAAACCATCCACCGGCTCCTTCTACAAGGCTGTAATCTGCGGCAGCTTCATTTTGTTTGAATATTTTCCTGCAATGATTTGAAATATCATTCACACTGAGATCAATATTATTTTTTTTTGCTGCTAGATGCGGCGCTATCGCTTCTGGCAGAGCAATGGGATTAACATCCTCATATGGCAGCGAAATAGAACTATTTTCAATTAAAGACAGCGCATCTTCATTCATCCATTTTCCAACTATTTTTTCACAACCCGACGCTATCGGCTTTAGACCAAAACATCTCTCACCCTGCCTCGACAACAAATTCAACATAGAAGAAGCAACAAATGTTTTACCCACTTCTGTATCTGTTCCTGTCACAAAATATTTTTTCATACGTTCTTCTCAGTCGCTAATCACTCAAGACCTGCTGCCTCGCCATTCATCGCTTCATTAAGCACATCGAATAATCGATCAATATCTTTGAACTCATGATGTGCGGTTAATGTTATTCGCAAGCGTGACGTCTGGTCGGGCACACTTGGCGGCCGAATAGAACTCACCAAAATGCCGTTTTTTTCTAATGAGGCACTCAGTTTATTGGTAAGACTAGGCGATCCAACGATAATTGGCTGTATGGCCGTTTTTGACCGGGGTGAAACATGAATAGTTTTAGAGGCGCTACATTGTTTTTTAAAATAATTGATATTGCATTTAAGCTTTTCTCTTCGCCAAGTCTCTTCTTTTATGATATCCAAACTTTTTAAACTGGCTACAGCTATCGCGGAAGGTATCGCCGTACTGTAGATATAATTTCTAGCGCGTTGAATTAAAAACTCGATAAGCGCTTTATCACCTGCGACAAAAGCACCCGAGCTGCCAAATGCTTTACCTAATGTTCCGACTAAAATCGGAATATCCTTTGATGTAAACAGGTCTGTATCTACAATGCCTGTTCCATTTTTTCCTAAACATCCAATGCCATGGGCGTCATCAATCATCATTGTTCCTGAATGTTTATTTGAAACTTGAACCATTTTTTTCAAATCACATTCATCGCCATCCATGCTGAATACTCCGTCACTAACAATAAGGTTAATGTCTTCATCTTTTTTCTGAGCTTTCATTAATGCCTTTTCTAGATCGAGATAATCTCGGTGTTCGTACCAATGATGCTCTGCTCGACTAATCCACCCGCCATCCAATAACGAGGCATGATTGAGTCGATCTTGAAAAACATTATCTCCTTCACTTAATAGCCCATTGATCACACCAACGTTGGCTGCATAACCGCTCGAAAATAAAAGCACACGTTCTCTTTGTAAAAAATCAGCCAGTGCTTCTTCCAGTTCATGATGTGCACTCGTGTGGCCACACACCAAATGTGAAGCTCCAGTACCGACTCCCCAACGGGTTATACCTTTAATACATGCTGATTTAATACGAGGATCATTGGCCAAACCCAAATAATCGTTGCTGCAAAAATTGAGAAGGGTATCGCCGCCCGCAGAGATATGGGTGGTTTGGGGTGTCTCTAGGATGCGTCGAGATCGATATAAATCGGCCTGCCTTCTAGATTTTATGAATAAATTCAAACGGTTATACAGAGGGCTTTTCTGACTAGAAGGGTCGGTGAGTGTTGTAGAACGCATGAATGGAAACATCCAACATTGATATCAGTTAANNTTAACTGATATCAATGTTGGATTTTTAGTGCTGACGAAAAACAATAATACGCAGCTAATAGTGTGGCGGTTTTTCATCCGTTATTGTGGAAGGACTTTCTCGATCGACCGCCAGCTCTTTTATCTTTTCTTCCAATAAAGAGAGCCGTCTCGTAAGGAGATCAATAAGCTCGTTCTGCTGAATAAGCTCAGCATCTAGCTTATGGATCACATCATCCTGAAACTGTATTTTAGTTTCTAATTCTATTAGCTGGTCCTGTATTTCATTCGGCATAATTATTTATTTTCCCACCACGGATAACATGAAGGCATCTCTGAAGCAGATGATGTAAATTCAGGATCACGCTTTTCTAAAAAGCTGTTAACACCTTCTTTACCATCACCAATACTGGTATAAAACATCGCTAACGAATCGATTTTATGCGCTTCTCGTGGATGAGCTTGTGCAGAATTTCTATAAAGCATTTGTCGAGCGAACGCGATCGCAACGGGTGAGCGATTGGCAATAATTTTTTGCGCCAACGCATGCGCTTTTTCTAATAACTGATCGGCAGGATAAACATCCTTAACTAAACCGCCCCGTTTTGCTTCTTCACCATCGAAAATATCCGCCGTATAAACCCACTCCAAGGCTTGAGACATTCCCACCACCCGCGGCAGAAACCAAGAAGAGCAAGCTTCTGGAACGATGCCTATTTTTCCAAAAACAAAACCGATTTTTGCTTTTTCAGAAGCTAAGCGAATATCCATCGGTAACGTCATGGTCGCCCCTATACCAACGGCAGCACCATTAATTGCAGCTATCACTGGTTTTTTACATTCGTAAATCGCCAATGAAACTCTACCGCCGGTATCTCGTACACCGCTGACAAAATCGGGGTCTTCAAATTTACTTTCCATGTCCTGCAGAGAGGGAGCCATGGTTTCATCAAGGCCAAAAACATTTCCTTTTGAAGACAAGTCCATACCCGCACAAAATGCGCGACCAGACCCTGTGACTATAATGGCTTTAATCTCATCGATATCGTTTACTTTTTCAAAAACATCAATTAATTCACTGGCCATTTCAACAGTAAACGAATTCATTTGTTCTGGTCGATTCAGAGTTAACGTTAAAACGCCTTGTTCAACGGTGCAATCTAGTGTGTTATAAGATAGTAAATGAGACATGCTTACCCCTCTGTATATGCATTTATATAACGCATTTTGATTAATAAAAACACATGAGAAATTATTGAGCGGGGATTATTGAGAGTATGGGCAACAATTGCAAGAAAGGAATAGAAAATTTAAATGATCGAGGATAAAACGATTATTCATTTCACAGTGATGCACTTAGAGAACGATCTAGACTGCATTGAGTCGAATGTTAATTCAAAAAATGTTCTCGTGAATTACTTGCTCGCCGAAGCTGTTCACGCTGCAATTGCATAATGGATTGCTCTAGTTGTCGACGCGTTGCTGAAGGTAAATTGTCGAACTGCGCACCAATGCGCCGACAATTATTTTGCGAGCCATCAGCTCCATCATTTTTATCCAATAAATTTTTAATTGTTAGATCACAGACAATATCAACACCTGCAAATTCAAACGAAGTATTTTTTAATGAATCTCCGGCACGTAATGCTTTAGTAATCTCCCCGCTTGTTTCAATACAAACGCCACCACTTGAAACATCACAAACCTTTGCTTTATATGCTTGCTTATCAGGCCCAATAAACGTTGAGTCGACAATTGAATGACGAGGAACATCCATTCGAAATGCGACACGGCGCTGATTTTGATCTAAGGTGTCTGGCATAGAAATAACATAGACTGGCGAACCATCAAATTCATGTCGCTCCATAATACTTGCTTCAAAAACGATTGATCGACCTTCTTTCTGCCTAAGACTAAAATGCATTTTTTGCCCAGGCAAACCCACGAATGTTGCCGGAAAAAATTCATCAATCAAAACTGTTCGCTCTTCTGGGTCAATTTCCAACAAAATACTTTGGTATATTGTCGAATCACCAGAGACTTTAACTTCTAAAAAATCTCTATTCTTGTAAGCTTTATTCAATGCCAAATACACATGGTTAAGCCCCAAATCAACCACATCATTTTTTATATTTTTTCTTTTCTCTGCCTCAAAACCAAATAATTTTGACAAAAAACTTTCTTTTCTTGGGTTTCCATCAGAATCAAACTGCTCATTATCAAATGAAGGGTGATGAGAGTTATCTAATGAAGACTCATGTTTAAAAAAGCTGTTTTCTTGAAGAGCGCTTTGAAAGAAAGAATTCATGGCATAACCTTTTTATATTGATAGTCAACAACAAGATAGAAATTTAAAAAATATCATACAAAAAATAATAACAATAAAATTAACAACCAGAGGTAACAAAATTAATAGCAGGTCTTATATTCACTCCTGTTGATTGCCTGTAACGAACATAACACTGTGCAGCACCAGCATCTTGTTCAATGGAACCATGCCAATAGACCCAAGCACCCGATAAAGAGCTTGCTCTACTCCTCCAATCACCCGATTTGTAATTTACCAACTTTGCAATCCCATTGGCTGTTCCCGCAGGAAATCCGTAAACTAAATCAATCGTATCTGACCCGACTGTGATTGTAGATGTGGCTAAATGACTCGTCCCTTCGATGACTGATTGTGAATAAGCCAGTGTCGTTGCACTTTCTACTGCTCCACTAATACCATGCATCGTGGAAACAATTGCAGCACTTTGTAAACTTAAAAATTTCGGCACAGCGACTGCCGACAAAATTCCTAATACAACAATAACAGCGATCAATTCAATTAATGTAAATCCCCGTTGCTGCATACTACTCAACCTCAATGTGCTTATTTGCTTTCATACTTACTTTATTAAAATGACTTAACTTTTATGTCTTCTAAGTCATTCATTTTCGTCTTTAGTATATATCGGCAAACCAACTAGCTTCTTTAGGGATATATTAAAAAAACCTGAGTATATAAGCTAAAAAGTACATAAAAAATACTATTTTAATTCAAAGGCGGGGCTAACAAAATGAAAAACCTAGAACGGGTTATACTTGACTAGAACCAAAAAGCGTAAGCTGTGATGCTGTGATATCGGCAAATGACAAATCCACAAACTGAAGTACGCCATCCGCTACGGGCTGTAATTGCTTTTCAATATAGTGATCATAATTAACATGGCTACGCTGACAACTGACAGGCTCAGGGCCATTAGTGGTGATGACATACTCTATCCATTCACCTCTCTTCAATTGTTTATCTGTCCAACTTAGTAATTTTCGAGCGGCTTGTATATGTGGCGGAATATTTTTTACGTATTCATCTAATTTGCGTCGAAGTCGTTTCCGATAAACCAACTCACGATCTCTACGACCTTTCAAAACATCATCGACAACATTTTTTACAAAATCCTCTACTGACTCACCGGCAAACACTTTTTGATACAATGATTCTTGAAACTGTTTAGCGAGGATCGTCCAATCTGTTCGAACATTTTCTAAGCCTTTAAATACCAAATGCTTTTGACCTTGTATATCGACAACACCAGCATATCTTTTTTTACTGCCTTCTTTTGAGTTTCGAATAGTTGGCATCAAAAATTGGCTGTAATGCGTTTCGAATTCAATCTCTAGAGCACTATCTATTTGAAACCTTTTTTTCAAGTCATCTATCCAATATTGATTCAGTTGTTCAGCTAATTTTCGGCCAATCTCTTCAGCCAACTCTTTAGATGTCTCATCGCCGACCCATACAAAAACAGAATCCGTATCGCCGTAAATCACTTGGTAGCCTGACTGTTCGATCCAAGCTTTACTTTTTTGAATAATCTCGTGTCCACGCAAGGTAATAGAACTACAGACACTAGGATCGTAAAATCGACAGCCCGTCGAGCCCAAAACGCCATAAAAAGAATTCATAATAATTTTAATTGCCTGAGATAGTGGCGCATTATTGTCTGATTTGGCTTTATCTCTTGCATCCCAGAGTTTTTTTGTTATTCCGGGTAATAAAAATTCTGTTTTTGAAAAACTTGCTCCATTAAACCCTTCAATAATATTTCTGTCTTCTGGGGACTCGTGAAGCACATACCAATAACTGTAGGGATCAATATGAAATGTGCGGATAATACTGGGATATAGGCTTTTAAAATCTAAAACCAATACATTTTTAAAAATACCTGGTATCGAATTCATGACATAGCCGCCCGGACTAACGATGTCAGATTCTTGCTCGCCAAGATTCGGTGCGATATAGCCTTTGCGATGCAACAAAGGCAAATAAGCATAATCAAATGACGCGACCGAACCTCCCATTCGATCCATTGGCAAACCGGTTAAATGGCTTCTCTCAATAGCAAATTCTAGTAGCGACTCTTGTTCGAATATATCCCACACTAGCTCGCAATCTTTTATATTATATTCTGCAAGCTGAATTTTATTTTCGTGAAATAGCGTCGTAATTTCGCTACCTCGGTCATTGTTTTTTAATAATTTTCCGTCATCTAATAATTCTTGCGCGACATTTTCTAAAGAAAAGCTAGTGAAGTTATAGGCTGCAGCCCTTAATAGTTCAATGCCATCTAAAACAATTCGCCCCGGAATTTGTAAATACCGACGATTAGTCTCTGAGTCTTCTCGCCAATGAGCAGTTTGTAAATTTCTCCCCAATACTAATCGAATGTTGTGCTTTTTACTCAACATTTCGAGCACCCAAAAATCAAATTGAACAACATTCCAACCAATCAAAATATCTGGATCTTCTTTCTGCAATCGATCAACAAATCTTTCAAGACAATCTCTAGCGTCACGGCATAACACCAACTCTAAGTCTTTCACATCACCTTGACCTGCAGAGGATTCTACACTGACCATAAACACAGCGGCGATAGACTCACCAAACAATGCTATTGAATACAGCACCGATGCATCCATAGACGTTTCAATATCAATAGAGATTGTTTTTAAAGACATATGCCTAACTGGGCGCCACTCACTCGGCGTGAGTTTCGGGTTAGAAAAACTTTTAATGGGCGGCATACTTCCCGTATTTTTTTGGGTGCCCGCAAGAGCCGAATTAATCTCTGCACCCCCAGTAATAAAACGTTCCATTAAAAAACGCTCTGGAGGTCTAATATCAACTTCCCAGTGAGGGATATTTTTTTCTGTTAATTTTTGACTCGCATCTCGTGCTAATCGATAGGTTTTAAAATAAAGCGGAACAACCATTTCATTTTTATAATTTCGAAATGTATTGTCACCAATTCTAAGTTGGGTAGATGGAATTTTTTTCCTTTTAAGGCGAGCAATTCTCAACCCTGACACGGTCTTTTTTTGAGAGGAAGACTGACGCGATTTATTCGCTACACTTGATTCTGTCGAAGAGGTTAGCAGCCGTACTATTTCTTGTGATTCTGATTTCCGAATAAAAAAGACCGCTTCTTGGCCCGTTATTTCGACATTAACAGGTCCGTTTTCAGAAGCAAACCAAAAATCCAAGGTGATGCCATTTACCGTGTCACGCCATTGCCGAGTCAGTAAAAAAGCATTCATGGTATTAGATGATTAATAATGTTTAGCCCTGTGAAAGCAATTCTCTTAAATCGATAATCGCGGCATTAGCACGAGAAATATAAGAAGCCATGACCAACGAATGATTGGCCAAAAAGCCAAATCCACCACCGTTTAAAATCATGGGGCTCATAACCGTTTCTTGACTGGCTTCCAACTCACGAATAATTTGCTGCAAACTCACTAACGCATTTTTCTTTTCTAGCACATCATGAAAATCTACTTCAATTGCTTTTAAAAAATGAATCAGCGCCCAAGCTGAACCCCTTGCCTCAAAAAACACATCATCGATTTCCATCCATGGCGTTTTTACAAACTCTTCTGCAGGAGCATCCGTCGCCCTAGATGCACTGGGTACACCTGCTAAATCTGTATTAATTCTACGCTGACCAACACTTGCGCTTAGACGCTGCGACAAACTTCCTAAACGAGTCTCCACAGTGCCCAACCAATAACGTAAATTGTCAGCACGAGAAAAGTATTGTGCGTTTGACCGATCTGTATTGCCTAAACGCTCTAAATAATTGCGTAAATATTTAATCCCTTCTTTATATTCAGACTCAGAAGGAGGCAACGCCCAACTGGAATTATCAAAATTAAATCGCGATTCCGCTATAGCAAGATCATCATCTTCGGTAGATTGTGATTGCGAGCGGCTAAACGCTTCTCGCATTGCTTTTGCTAAATCACGCACTTGAATTAATACGCCATATTCCCAATTGGGCATATTATCTAGCCATAAAGAGGGCGGCATAATATCGTTTGTTAAAAACCCGCCGGGTTTATCTAACAAGGTGCTTGTCACTTCGATCAGAGCAACCGTTGTCGTTGAGCCCACAACCACTTGTTGGTTGAGTTTTGACACTTCTTTTTCTGTCGTAGTGCTGACATCAAACGGCTCTGGCGTGAAGCTCCAATAAACACCTAGTCCGACGATCAACAAAAATAGTATTCCTAAGCTTACGCATACTATTTTTAAAAGATAATGATTTCCTTCGTCTTCGTCAGGAGACCACTCTTCTTTTTTGTTACCAAAAAAACGTTTCATATATTTCCAATCTTCAATAAACAGTGAGCAGAATCAATATCAATCAATAGGAGGCAGTATTTGTATTTTTGGCTTTTTCCCGATTCGCATATCGCCACGTAACCGATACCCAATGACAGCCTCTGCCATTTTTTTGTAAATCCAACGACCCTCTGCGTCGTTTCTTGCAAAAATAAGGATAGACTCGTCCTTTTCTTTGAGATCAATTGCTAACGATTGTAATTGATCTACTAATTCTTCATCACGCCGAGTCAAGCTTGAAGCGTTTAAAATAATTTCATCTTCATTTTTCGCCACAGCAGCTACTTTTTTTGCTGGTTGTGGGGCACGCTCTCTTTGTGATGATGCTAGTTCATTCGATAATCGCTTCAAATCTACATGGCGGCTGTCAACAAATCGAGCTTTCTGCAATCTTGAGCGAGCTTTCGAATAATCGCCTTGGCGAATCGCCGAGCGGGTCAAAGACGCGTATCGAGAAAAGATGGCCTGTATTCCTGCCTCTGCCCTTTCGTTTTGAGCATCCATCATAAGAACAGCTTGATACCTATCATAGGCATTATCTTGAACTGGCGTAGTTAATCGATTGACTGCCAGAGCATCATCTGCCGCTGATAATAGTCGCTGTATATTCTCAGCCCTGATGTCGCGTTTTTGTACAACAACAGGGGCTGTTGTCACTACCGATGCTTTTTCGACGTGTTTGCTACTGGTCTTTTTAGATGTTGCACATCCAGTTGCGCCTAGTGCAAACACTACAGACACCGTCAGTAATGTCGCTGTTTTTCTGAATTGGCTAACCAGCATAGATAAATATCTCTCTTAGTTTTCTGTCACCCTTTTGAAATAAGGGCCCTATTTAGTGTGATCAAGTGGGCAATATAACGTGTTTCGAAAATACTAATAGGACGGACAGCCCAATTTTTAAACCCACAGGTTACAATATTCTAAAACTAAACGCTTAAAATAGGGTCTAGTTGATTGGTCAGCTTGATTGCTACATTGTACTTCTTTCTGCTATTTCAACATAAGCGTTAAGGCTGCCTGAATAGAGACATGATATTGTACCGATCGATCACTACCAATAGGCGACGATAATAACAACACAAACAAATTCACTATCCACGCATAGACTATCGACATGATGAAAGCTTTCCCGATTTCTCTTATAACGCAACCTTCAACCATACTTTTCACAACAATGATCTTGTTGTTGAATACCGCATTCTCAGCGAACGCTCAAAATGAGTTATCCACTAAGGACTTATCGGTATTAACAAATAATCAAGCGAGCGAGTCGACCAATTCTATCATTCCTGATGACGAGTTTTTAAGAGTTGAAGAAGCTTATATTTTGTCTATGGATATTCAACCAGAGCAAATTTCGCTGCACTGGAACATTGAACCTGAGTATTATTTATATCGAGATAGATTCAAACTTAAGGCCTACGGAGATATGGGTGAACTTGTCATTGATCCCGTTTTTGAAAAGGGCAAGATCAAATATGACGAAAACTTTGATCAAGATATGGAAGTCTTTTATCACGAGACCAATGTCATCATTCCTTTGAAAGACGCCCTTTCCAGCTCCCCTGAAATACAGATTATTCAACTACAAATAACATCTCAAGGCTGTGCCGACGCAGGACTTTGTTACCCACCTTATACGCAACGCTTTGAAATCGATTTATCGTCAGGTACTGCAACACCCATCAAAAAAATTACCGCAAATATAAATTCGACGACAAAGACTGTTAACAGTAGTCGCTCTACCAATCATTTAATCGCCTCAGAAGAGCAGCCATTCCTCGGCTACATTTTATTGCTGGCTGTACTCGGCGGAATTATTCTCAATGCCATGCCGTGTGTATTCCCTGTTCTTTCGATCAAAGCACTCAGCTTTGTTTCCGCCAATAATTCTGAACGCTCCTCAAAAGGTCATCGCATTCATGGCTGGGCCTATACCGCTGGCGCCGTACTCTCCTTTCTGGTCATTGGCGGGATTATTGTCGGCATTCGTGCCGCAGGTGGTGATGCGGATTGGGGACGGCAACTGCAATCACCGTTGATTGTCTCCTGTATGTTTTATTTATTTTTTGTGATGGGTTTGAGCCTTTCTGGTTTCGTTCATTTTGGCACGAAATTTATGGGCGTTGGCCAATCACTAACCACTCGAGAAGGCCTACAAGGTTCATTCTTCACTGGTGTACTCGCTGTGGTTGTCGCAAGCCCTTGCACGGCTCCTTTTATGGCGCCTGCTCTTGGTGTGGCTTTAACGCAATCCACGGCTACTGCATTAATTATTTTTGCTGCACTGGGTTTTGGAATGGCGCTTCCCTTTTTATTATTGTGCTATAGCCCAAAATTAGCGGCTCTCCTTCCTCGTCCAGGGCCATGGATGGAAATTCTTAAACAGGCTCTCGCCTTTCCTTTATACCTCACTGCCGTCTGGTTGCTCTGGGTGCTAGGAAAGCAAACTGGCGTTGACGCCGCTGCTCTTTTAATCTGTGGAGCCATCGCTATTACCTTTGCTCTATGGCTTTTTCAGAAAAAACCATCAAAGACTGCAGGGAAATTATTTACCTCTGTGAGCGCTATATCTTCTCTCGTTATTGCAGCCACAATTGCAATAAAAGCGGAAAATGTCGGTAAAAATGAGTTTTGGCAAGCGTACTCACCCGAATTGGTTTCTCAGTTGCGGAGTGAAGGGCAACCCGTTTTTATCAACCTAACTGCTGCTTGGTGCATCACTTGTCACGCCAATGAGCGAGTCGCATTGAGCCGCGATGCGGTCAAAAAGGCTGCCGAAAAATTAAACATCGCGATGATTAAAGGTGACTACACGAATGAAGACCCAAAAATTCATGCCTTACTGAATGAATATCGACGTCCCAGTGTTCCGCTTTATTTAATGTTTCCTGCTGATGTTTCTAGGCCACCTGAAATTCTTCCGCAGTTATTAACGCAGAAAACAGTGATCGATGCGATGGAACGAGCCACTGAAAACGCCTTAGCTTCCTCACAATAAATCCATTCTATTTCTCAACTCGAATCATTATGTTTAAAAAAGTGTTTCAGGCATTTGGCTTGAAACACTTTTTTAAAAATTCCTTAGCATTATCAATGTTTATTGTTAACTTCTTTGTTCCGACTTTAAGATAGACAGCCTTATTATTTTCCGGCAAACTTCGGCGCATTACTTTCGTTGATTCCGAGAAAATATCATGGCAACAATACTTGTACTTCATGGCCCCAATTTAAATCTGCTCGGTAAGCGCGAACCTGAAGTTTATGGTGCTGAAAACTTAGAAGATATTAATCAACGCCTTACTGATATGTGCATTAGTTCGGGTCACCACCTTCAAGCCCTTCAAAGCAATGCGGAATATGAACTCATTGATCGCATTCACGATGCCAGCAATGATGGTACTGATTACATTATTATAAATCCTGCAGCTTTTACTCATACTAGTATTGCTCTACGAGATGCACTGCTTGGCGTTAACATCCCATTCATTGAAGTTCATCTTTCCAATGTTCACAGTCGTGAAGAATTCCGACACCATTCCTTTCTCTCTGATATTGCTCAAGGTGTTATCTGTGGATTTGGATCACTAAGCTATGAATTGGCTTTGACGGCTGCTTTAAAGAATCTCGAAAAATAATCGACACTCTTTAACACTGACCAATCTCATTCTAAAGCCCCAATCTTTCCATCACCGCCTTTAGTTTTTACTAAGGTTGCAAATTCAAGCGAACATTTTATGCCTTGGTTACAACTACATATTTATAGTGATGGCACATCTGCTGAAAATATCGAAGAAGCTCTATTAGAAGTTGGTGCCAATGCTGTAACCTTTCAAGACAGTGCAGACCAACCCATTCTAGAGCCAGCATTGGGCGAAACACCCTTGTGGAATGAAACAAAAGTCACAGGGCTATTTGATGCGGAAATATCCACCTCTGAAATTTATGAAGATATTCTCAACCAAATCAAAGCCAGCTCAAATGCCGACACCAATAATGGCATGATCATCCGCCACAAGTGGGAACAGCTAGAAGATAAAGATTGGATACGAGAATGGATGGAAAGCTATCATCCGATCCAATGCGGCGAAAAATTATGGATTTGCCCAAGCTGGAAATCACCCCCAGATCCAAAAGCCGTTAACGTTATGCTCGACCCCGGACTCGCTTTTGGCACAGGAACTCACCCAACGACTCTGCTCTGTTTACAGTGGCTAGCGAAACAGGATGTCTCATCATTAACGGTGGCTGACTATGGCTGCGGTTCTGGCATTCTAGGTATTGCCGCCCTGCTCATGGGGGCATCTTGTGTGAATGCCGTTGATATCGACCCTCAAGCCTTGCTCGCAACAACAGAAAATACCAAAAGAAATCAGATCGATGAACAAGCGGTAAAAGTATTTTTACCCGAACAATTCAACGATGGTTCCAATAAAAGACATGATGTGGTTTTCGCCAACATTCTCGCTGGCCCTGTTGTAGAACTTGCTCCAATACTGACAGATCTTACTAAAGTGGGTGGCAAATTATGCCTCTCAGGCATACTGGACAGCCAAGCAAATAAAGTCATAGCAACCTACGAACAATCATTCGAATTCGAACCTATCAGCGAACAAGAACACTGGATTCAATTGGCTGCCACCCGACGAGCCTAAAAATCTCGCCTATAATCTGAATATGAAGTCTATGTTTGGCAAGATTCACTGCTTGCCGGTAAACTACCCCAGCTAAATTAACCAGAATCAAAGCCTTAGGTGATTTTTCTCACCTAGCTTTTTAGAAGTATGTAATCATAGCGGTGCTATTTTTGAGTTTGAGTTTGGATTTGAGCGTCATTGGACTCATCAATTTCAGCTCTTAAATTAGTTCGCATGTATTACATCTAAGGATTTCCATCATCATGACCGATATGATCACTCGCTGCCCTTCGTGCGACACATCATTTCGTATCACCCAAGCCCAGCTGCAAACTGCAAAAGGTGCTGTTCGCTGTGGTGCCTGCTTGCATATCTTTAAAGCCGCTAGCCACCTAGTCAATGATGAAGAAAACACAAAAAACAAAGCTGGAACTAAAGCCGGAACTAAGGCAACGCCACCTAATGCAGCCACAGCCAAACAGGCTTCAAAAAGGCCGTCTCCCGAACACCAAGCGCCTTCAACACAAGGCGCTCATAAACAAAATAAAACTCCATCTAAAAAGAGCTATAAAGAATCTCCTAAATTTGAATACCACAAGCCAGACGTGCCCTCACCATTAATTGCGCTTCTCGATGGGGAATCTCCAGAAACTCAAACTAAGGCAGAAACACCTGCTAGCCCAGAAATAAAAACCCCTATAAAACCTGATACATCAACGTTAAAGCCGGACACGACAGATCTCATTCATTTCGAGGACGTTGAGACCGACGCAAAAAATCAAACACCTGACGCGCCAGCACAACCAAAGGCTAAAATTTCCAACAAAGAAACCATTCAGCAACCTACTGAAGTTTTAGAGTTTGATCAAAATGCGATTGATAATGACGATATTGTTCTTAAGGAGCTACCAGAAGACGACATTCTCATTAGTGATGACCTCCCATTAGACGGAGACGATGATGAACAACAATCTGGCGCTTACGGCGACGATCTAGTCGAAAGTTTTCTCGACTTAGACACTTGGAAACCCAAAGAAACCTCTTTGTTCGATCGAGATTCGACCCCAAAAAAATCAGAATTTGATGATGAAGGCGGTAAATCGCCAGATGAATCTTGGGCAATCGACTTACTTTCCCGCGACGAAGACGAGGAGCAACCAGAAGAATCGTCTTATAAAATTATTAAACCGGAAGATCGCCAGAAACCTAGCAGACAAGAACAAGAAGAGCAGTTTTTTGCTGATGATAACGATTACGGCAAAAATGACTTCATTGACGATGAATATTCGCCAAGCTCAACAGGTAGTTTTCAAGCAACGGATGAAAGCTTCGAGAATATGTCGGCCGATAATCTGGGGGAGTCATTATCCGAAAATACCAACAAAGGTGACAAAGGCTCGAACGATTACAGCGGCTTTGACTTAGAAGCCTATAATGCATCTGAAAGTTCAGATACCCATCCATCCAACAAAAACTCGTCCGCAAATGTTGATGATGCCGACGAAGAATACAGTGAGAATTTCAGTGATAGCTTTGAACCCAGAGAAGGCTATGACAACAATAATCATGACAGCAATGACAATGATTATGATGACGACGGTTATGGCTCAGATTACGAGTCAGACTATGATGGCTCTTATTCCGATCAGCCTGACCGAAAGTCTATTTTAAAAGGGATTACACCAGCACCTGTAGAATTTCATTACAAAGGGAATAACTCCAACTGGATTCGCCGCAGCGGATGGACCTTAGCGATCATTGCTGGCCTAGCTGGATTGGTGGGGCAAATTGCTTGGAAAGAGTTTGATACATTAAGCCGAAAACAGCCTTATCGCGATATGTACATCACTGCCTGCCCAGTGATTGGATGCAAAGTTCCTCCTATTGCCGTACCCGGAATGATTAAAACCACAAATTTTCTAGTTCGGGAGCACCCGACTGAAGAAAATGCACTCATGGTCGATACCATTCTGCTAAACACTGCCGCTTTTGAGCAACCATTTCCAAACCTGACATTAACTTTCACTGATATTAAAGGTGAAACTGTCGCATCTCGAAGCTTCTCTCCTCAAGAATATTTAGGCGGCGAATTAGCGGGGGCCGCGAATATACCCAGCAACCAACCCGTGCATTTAGCCCTAGAAATCGTTAACCCAGGACCAGAAGCAATTAACTACAGCGCCCACATCCCCCAGTAATGGTAAAGGCAGATTGCTAGAGCGCCCGACGAAATGCTACGCCTAAAGTACCAGTTCAGATTCACAAAAAAAATCGCCTAGCAAACATCGACAAAAATTCCTAGCCTCTGACGTCTAAAAACGCGCCTATATTTTCAGCAATTTGTTCAAAATCCACTTCCACTTTTAAGCCCTCAGCAGGTATCATAGCTGCCTTTTTTTGACTTCTCTCAAACTTGAAAGCAAAAGCTAAAAGATCGATTGAGAGGATGATTAAGGATGCTTTTTGCTTCACATCGGCCCCCATAAATTAACCAGCAACGTCTTATTAGCTCCAATGGCTGGTGTGAGTGATGCTCCCTTTCGGAGCGTATGCCAAGCAATGAATGCGGGCCTGACGACATCTGAAATGCTGACTTCTGACACCAAACTGTGGAAAAGTCGAAAATCATATCAACGCCTAAGAGATGATACATTCACTCCACAGGCGCAATCGTCGGCAATCAAAAGTATCCAAATTGCCGGTAGTGAACCGCTGGCAATGGCAAATGCAGCCAAGGCCTGTGTTGATAACGGCGCCCAAATGGTCGATATCAACATGGGTTGCCCAGCAAAGAAAGTGTGTAAAAAAGCCGCAGGGTCTTCTTTGCTAAAGGATGAAAGACTTGTCTCTGACATACTAAAAGCCGTTGTTTCGGCTGTTGATATTCCAGTGACATTAAAAATTCGAACTGGCTGGTGCCCAGCAAGCAGAAACGGAACGACAATTGCCAAGATTGCCGAAGATAACGGCATTCAAGCATTGGCCGTTCATGGTAGAACTCGAGCTTGCCGGTTCACTGGAGAGGTAGAATATAAAACAATCGCAGCAATAGTGAAGTCTGTCCAAATACCTGTCATTGCTAACGGAGATATTGACTCTCCCCAAAAAGCAGCTGACGTATTAAAAGAAACAGGCGCTGCTGCTGTGATGATCGGGAGGAGCGCTCAAGGACAACCTTGGCTCATCCGTGAAATTGACAATTACTTAGTGAATCAAGAATTATTGCCTGCTCCAACATTGTTGCAGATAAAAAAAATTCTTTCCTCACATCTAGAAAGCTTGTATCAGTTTTACGGAGAATACCTAGGTGTCCGAATCGCTCGAAAACACGTGAAGTGGTATCTGCAAAAATTAGCGGCGCGTTTCAATGTCGCGGTAACATCAGAACAACTTCGAACTATTAACTCCATCGAATCACCCAGCTTACAGCTTACAAGCGTCGAACATTTGATTGAACGCCTAATAACTAAAGAGGATATTGCAGCATGAACACAGCAGATACGCTTATGGCGGAATCGCCAATGGAACTAGCGTCTTCAAACATCACATCTTTTTCAACAATCAGCCAAAGCCAATCACTTCGCGATTGCGTTGAAAAGTCTATGGATAACTATTTTCGTCATTTAGATGGCCAGCCTGTTACTGATGTTTATGACATGGTACTTGCTGAAGTCGAAGCGCCCATGCTAGAAATTGTTATGAAACACACACGACACAACCAAACGAAAGCAGCGCAAGTACTTGGACTTAACCGAGGCACTCTTCGTAAGAAATTAAAGCAATACGGTCTATTGTAATTTCGTTTTAATAGTATGTCGGCTCAAACGACAAACTCAAACGGCAAAATAGCTACAAACAAAAACAGCGTTAACAGCATCCACTGTTACGCTGTTGCTGTTTTTAAAACTCATGTTTCAAACAGCAAATAATATTCAAATTCTCTTCAACATTAGTCACTCATCGACCTAATTGGAATTCTTATCAATGGCAACAGATCCTAGCTGCGTCAATACTAGCCTCGTCAAAATCCGTCGCGCACTTATCAGCGTTTCCGACAAAACCGGTATCGTAGAATTTGCAAAAAAATTAACGAGCTTCAATATCGAAATTCTTTCAACTGGTGGCACATATAAATTATTAATTGACAATGGTGTGGCTGCTACAGAAGTTGCCGATTACACAGGCCATCCGGAGATGATGGACGGTCGCGTCAAAACGCTTCACCCAAAAGTCCACGGCGGAATTTTAGGGCGGCGAGGCATTGATGACGACGTGATGCAAGAACACGGCATCGCGCCTATCGATATGGTGATTGTCAATCTATACCCTTTTTCAAAAACAGTCGCTAACCCCGACTGCTCGCTAGAAGATGCTATCGAGAATATAGATATTGGCGGCCCAACAATGGTGAGAGCCGCTGCCAAAAACCACAAAGATGTCGCCATTGTTGTTCAGCCAGAAAGCTATTCAGAATTATTAACGACCATGGAAAAAACAAACGGTTCGCTTTCTTTAGAGCAGCGTTTTGATTTAGCGATTAAAGCTTACGAACATACGGCAGCTTACGATGGCGCTATCGCTAATTATTTTGGTCGACTCACGCCTGGCGGCAGCACAGAATTCCCTCGCACTTACAATTTACAATTTCATAAAACACAAGAATTGCGATACGGTGAAAATCCACATCAGCAATCTGCTTTTTACACAGAAGAAACACCAAAAGAAGCGTCAATCTCTACAGCAAAACAATGGCATGGGAAAGAATTATCCTACAATAACATTGCCGATACCGATGCAGCGTTAGAAGCCGTTAAACAATTTGAAGAACCTGCATGTGTCATCGTCAAACATGCAAACCCTTGCGGTGTTGCAACAGCAGCATCAATTCTAGACGCTTACGAATTAGCATTTGCTACCGATAGCGAATCTGCATTTGGTGGAATTTTAGCGTTTAACCGCGAATTTGACGAAGCCACTGCGCAAGCGATTGCAAACAGAGGTCATTTTGTTGAAGTCGTCATTGCGCCCAGTGTTAGCGATGCGGCATTAGCAATTACCGCCCAAAAGAAAAATGTTCGCGTCTTAACGTGTGGACAATTGACTTCGCCTCTAGCCGATTACGATTACAAACGTGTTAATGGTGGGTTGCTTGTTCAAGATAGAGATTTAGGAATCATCACTGAAAAAGATTTAAAAATTGCCAGTAAACGCAAACCCACTCCAACAGAAATTGCTGATTTATTATTTGCTTGGAAAGTCGCAAAATTTGTTAAATCAAATGCCATTGTTTATGCAAAAAACAAACAAACCGTTGGTGTTGGTGCAGGACAAATGAGCCGCATTAATTCGGCGCGTATCGCTGCTATTAAAGCAGAGCATGCAGGTTTAACTGTAGAAGATTCTGTGATGGCCTCTGATGCATTTTTTCCATTCAGAGACGGCATTGATAACGCCGCATCTGTTGGTATCAGCTGTGTCATACAACCTGGAGGATCCGTTAGGGATGAAGAAGTTATTGCTGCTGCAGACGAAAACAATATGGCAATGGTCTTCACTGGCATGCGTCATTTCCGTCATTAATTGAAAGGCGTCTTTAATTGAAAGACGTCTTTGAAACATTGCACCAATATACTTACAGACACTTTTCTTAAAAAATTTTTAGATTTTAAAAGCAACAAGGTAACCCCCTTCATGAATATTTTAGTCGTTGGAAATGGCGGTCGAGAACATGCACTCGCTTGGAAGTGCGCGCAAAGTGATCGCGTTGAAAATGTATTTGTCGCTCCAGGCAATGCAGGAACAGCATTAGAAAATAAATTAACTAACGTTCCTCTTTCCACAATGGACTTCGAAGGTCTGGCTAAATTCGCAAAAGAAAAAAATGTGGATCTCACTGTCATTGGCCCAGAAGCCCCTTTAGTGGATGGCATTGTTAATTATTTTCAAGAAAAAAACCTCCCCTGCTTTGGCCCAACACAAGGTGCAGCTCAACTAGAAGGCTCAAAAGCTTTTACAAAAGACTTCCTTGCACGACATAACATTCCAACAGGCTATTACAAAAGTTTTACCGATATAGAACCAGCCCTCGCTTACATCGATGAACAAGGCGCTCCCATTGTCGTAAAAGCAGATGGACTCGCTGCCGGTAAAGGCGTCATTGTTGCTATGAACGTCGAGGAAGCAAAAGAAGCAGTTATCGATATGCTGTCAGGTAATTCTTTTGGCGAAGCAGGTTGCCGTGTTGTCATTGAAGAATTTTTAGACGGAGAAGAAGCAAGCTTTATTGTCATTGCCGATGGAAAACATATTCTCCCCATGGCGACCAGCCAAGACCATAAACGTGTCGGCAATAGCGATACGGGTTTAAATACCGGAGGCATGGGCGCTTATTCACCCGCGCCTGTTGTCACCGATGAAGTTTATGAACGCGTCATGAATGAAGTGATTGTCCCCACCATTGAAGGTATGGCAAAAGAAGGTAATTCGTTTACTGGCTTTTTATATGCTGGCTTAATGATTTCAAACGACGGCACTCCAAAAGTTATCGAATACAATTGCCGAATGGGTGACCCAGAAACTCAGCCGATACTAATGCGATTAAAATCTGATTTAGTAGAGATTTGCGAAGCGGCATTAGACGGCGCTTTAAACGAAATGATTTCAGACTGGGACCCTCGTCCCGCTGTCGGCGTTGTATTGGCGGCAGGCGGCTATCCCGGTGATTACAAAAAAGGCGATGTCATCTCAGGGCTTCCTCACAATGAAACCGCTGGCGAAAAAGTTTTTCATGCCGGCACCTCATTAAAAGAAGGCAAAACTGTCACCAATGGCGGAAGAATTTTGTGTGCAACAGCAATGGCACCCACCATCACTGAAGCACAGCAACGCGCTTACGCTTTAGCCAATAAAATTTCTTGGGACGGTTGCTATAAAAGAGATGATATTGCTTATCGTGCGATTGCTAGAGAAAAGAATTAACTTAAAGTATTGGCGCTTACAAGGTCTGAAAATGGATTTGAAATAAAATCATAGAATGCTTGGTCACAGTGCCAGCAGTGACCTGCAAAACTTAGTTTTTTCGCTACTACTTCATCTGTCCTCTGGACTTGCACTCTATTTCCTGAATGCACAAAATCTCGGATTCCATTGTATTTTCAGTTAATTACAACCGTTAATTAAAGTTTTTTCTCAAAAAAACATGCGTAGGGTAGAACTATATATTGGGGATAATCCGAATAAAAACACTACCTATCCGCACCATCAGATACCTTAAGCGCTTAAAGCAATATAAACACCCACCATCTATAACCAAAAGAATATTTTAAAGCTCCAAGTATTCACTTTTGATTTCTTTTTTTAAAAATCACACCTATACTGTGATCAATGTCTCGTTTTTCAGCCCCGAAACGATAACATTGATAACAAGTAGGGCTGATTTTAAAGTGAGGATTTAAAAATGGATACGCAAAAGACTATTCAATATATCGCAATCACAGCAGCACTCGTTTTGGCACCTTTAGTCACTTATGGTTCTGCCATGTTGATGGATAGGCAATCAGGGAATGTGTCTGAAAGCTCGGTTAAATTGGTCAAAACACCTATTGAAAAAACCGAAGCCTTATCTGAAGATATTGTTAGCAAAATCTCTGAATCAATTTCATTGCTTGATCGTAAAAGCTAATTTGTCATAAAAACAAAATTGCAATTGAAAACAAAAAAGAGCGTGTATTGAATTTAATCTATGCGCTCTTTTTTATGTGGATGTATATTTGAGTCGTTAAGTAAAATGTTTATTAAATAGTTATTTAAATTGACTTACCTAGTTAGCAATCACCGTACGCCCTTGTGCCCACTCTCTCAGTTTTGCAACTTTCTCTGACATCACGACAGATAACGGAGACGTGTTGTGTATTTCTGTAATAATATGGTGCTCGTTTAAATCTTCTTTTTGTGCAACAGATGCATAAATTGATGCGACAACGGCTTGCTCTATCTCAGCACCAGAAAAACCTTCACTCGCTTCAGACAATGAAAACAAATCGAATTGAGTCGCGTCGTAATCTCTTTTATTTAAATGAATAGAAAAAATATCTAAACGCGTTTCTTTATCGGGTAAGTCTACAAAAAATATTTCATCAAGACGGCCTTTACGAATTAATTCTGGCGGAAGGCTCGTCATATCATTACTCGTTGCCACGACAAACACTCTAGAATCTCTTTCTGCCATCCATGTTAAAAATGTACCAAGTACCCGCTTGCTTGTCCCGCTATCATGTTCATCAGAACCAACACCTTTTTCAATTTCATCTAACCACAACAAGCACGGTGACATGACTTCTGCTAATTTCAACGCTTCACGTAAGTTTCTTTCTGTTTCACCAAAATATTTATTATAAAGTGCACCGAAGTCTAATCGTAGCAAAGGCAAACCCCAGTAGCCTGCTATACTTTTTGCAGCCAAACTTTTACCCGCACCTTGCACGCCCGTTAACATTATGCCTTTAGGAATATCTGATTTAACGGCTTCATCATTAAAAAAAATCGGCCTTCTTTCTTCTAGCCAATGTTTCAATCGATGAAGACCGCCAACGTTTGAAAATTTTTCTGTGTTGTATTCAAAACTCAATACACCTTCCATGTCCATGAGCTGGAATTTTGCTTTGTTAACTTCAGGAATATCATCTTCAGTGATTGCGCCATCGTCAACAATTGCTCCTCGCGCTAATCGATGAACTTCTGAATGACTTAAGCCTTTTAAATTTGCGACTAATTTTTTTATGGTTTCACTATCCGTTTTAACTTTAGTTCCAGCTTGATTTTGAGTCCACAACCTTGCTTCTTCCCGAACAATGGCCATGATTTCTTCATCACTGGGTAGCGACATTTGCACAACTGCGCTGTATCGAGACAATTCAGCCGGCACTGAAAACTGGTGACTTAAAAAAACTAACGTATTGGGAACACTGGTATGCAGTTGAGCAATGTCTTTTATTAAGCGGATATTAAAGGGGTCATCGTTTAAATAAGGATGAAAATCACATAAAACATAGATGCCAGGTGTTACCGTTTGTTTAATATGCTCAAGGATAGCTTTAGGGTTTGTCTGGTCTGAAATAGACACCACCTGCGGGCCGAAGCTTAATTTCGCTAAACCATCGGTCACTGACCAGCGATAAATATTTTTACTTCTTTTGTTAGCGACTTTCAACAACATGTCTAATGCACGCTTTTCGTCAAAGGTTTCAATAACAACTAACGGGACTTTCGAATCTAAAAGCAAACTTATATCTTTGGAATCTTTCACCCAGACAATCCTTTCGTTTATTTTTTAATTTTTTTGGTGACTCGTTAAACACTTATTCATTACTTATTATTCTGATCCAGCCAAACATTAATGCCTTGAGCGTTTAAATTAATATCCATAAGTAAAACTTCTTTTTGATCATCCAGAGAAAGTGGCGAACCATGCTCTTTTAATTGATCTAGTGTAAACGTCAGTAATTTTTCTCTTAGCGTATTTTTTCGCTCTGGATCAATATAATATTTATTCCCAAAATCAACATATTCATCAACTTTCCGTTTCAACTCAGCTGAATGCTTTTTGGTATTTTCAACCATGCCATAGTGCGTCAGAAAAAACCGCTTGGGTTGTAGCGCCATCATTTTATCAATAGAGGATTTCATTGCTTCAGGGTCAAATTGCACAGGTGTCGTCGAGGGCATAACGAAGTGTCCAAACCCTTCACTCAATTCTCTATAAACAATCCCCATGGTATCGCCAGTAAATATACCTTCACTCTGTTTATCGTAAACACAAAAATGATGTCGCGCATGGCCAGGCGTATCTAAAAAAATTAATTTTCGATTCGCCAATAACAATTCAAAATTATCATCCGCAATAATCATTTTATTTTCAGTGATGGGTACAAGATCGCCATACTGTTCATAATATTTCTTTTCTCCATACACAGCCATTGCACCCGCTTGTAACTTAGAAGGGTCGGCCATGTGGCGAGCACCGCGAGGATGAACAACTAATTTTGCATTTGGCAAAATTTGCATTAATTCGCTTGCACCCCCAGCGTGGTCTAAATGCACATGGGTGATGATGACATAATCCACTTGCTCAGGTTGATAGCCTTTTTGTTTTATCAGATTCATGATCGTTGGTACTGATCGACCCGTCCCAGTTTCAATTATCGCTAAGTGATTATCTTCTTCCATCAAATAACAGGCCGCTAATTCTTTTCGTCCTAAGCCTGTATCAATACATGTAATACCAAATCCAACATCTTTGTAAGGTGTATCTGCCATTTTAAAATCTCATTGCTCTTTCGTTGTTTGTTGCAAATATTTTGAAACTGCTGCCTTTCTTTTAAAAATGGATAGTATCCAAGCCATCTGTTACTGCCAAGGACTGGTTGGGTCATCAACCATTTTGTTTTACAATCTGGACACTACTAATAGCAGGCCATCTCATGTCAGCAAAACAATTTAGCGCCATCGATAAACTGTTAATTCAAGCCGATCATGCTTTACGGACGCTGACTTCTGCCAATCAGCACTCTAGCCAACGGCCAAACCCTTCTGATGGGGTGGATGAAACTCAACTCTCTGAAACAGAACGTGAACATGCGGCTGGTTTGATGCGTGTAAACCATTCCGGTGAAGTGTGTGCTCAAGCCCTTTATCAAGGACAAGCTTTAACGGCTAAGCTGCCTGATGTTCGAGAAGAGATGGAAAATGCCGCTAAAGAAGAAATAGACCACTTACAGTGGTGTGAAGAAAGATTGCATCAACTCGATAGTCAACCTAGTGTGTTAAATCCTATCTGGTACGGTCTGTCGTTTAGTATTGGCGCAAGTGCTGGCTTAATCAGCGACAAGATTAGTCTTGGCTTTGTTGCAGCAACTGAAGAGCAAGTCAGCCAGCATCTTGAGGGGCATTTAGGCTCTCTCCCTTCCTCGGACTCCAAGAGCCAAGTTATCGTCAACCAAATGCTTGAAGACGAACGAAAGCATGGAGAAGCTGCTTTGAATGCCGGCGGCGCCGTTTTTCCGAAACCGGTCAAAACCGCAATGAGTTTAGTATCAAAAGTAATGACCAACCTAAGTTATCGGATATAGCCTCTAAATATAAAGTGACAGAGTCTGAAGCTAACAAAGCCTGACCTAGCAACTTCAGCTATTCTCTTCTTCAACCATCTCATAATCATGGCTAATCTTTACGCCCGCAGACTCCAGCATAATAGAAGCTGAACAATACTTCGTGGCAGATAAATCGACAGCGCGTTTCACTTGCGCTTCTTTCAACTTTTTACCTGAGACAACGAAATGTAAATGAATGTCTGTGAAAATAGCTGGAACGGCATCAGCCCTCTTTGCTGTAATATTCACTTTACAGTCTGACACTTGCTGGCGAGATTTTTGTAAAATGCTCATCACATCAAAGGTTGAACAACCACCTAAGCCTAAAAGCAACATTTCCATAGGGCGAACGCCCATATTCCTACCGCCATGATCTTCTGGCCCATCCATAACGACACTATGACCACTACCTGACTCACCCAAAAACATTGCGCCATCAACCCACTTTACGGTTGCTTCCATTTGAATACCTATTTATTCGCTCTAGAATCAAAATGCGGATACTGCAAATAGCATCCGCATCGGTTAAAGTGTGACAAACATCTCAAAAAAATGATGCTAAATTTCATTAGTCTAGCAATAAGGCGTTGTCGACAAGAGAGGAAGAATACCATAATCCCTTGAATCATCTTATACCCTCACGTTTTAAGTACCATTTTTTATAAATAGGCGTTTATTTTTAGCTTTTTATAGCTGGTCGGGAGTAATTAGTGTTTAAGGATGTCAGACTAGATTCTAAATCGAATAACGGACATAATGCTTTGAAATTACAGCCAGTTATCGCAAGGTGCTAGCAATTTACTGTAATAAATATAAAGCTATTTAGCTTTAGTATTATCAACATCAAGCAACATAACATTTTAGCAATCTGAGGAACCAGACTTTGGTCGCCGTATCTCTCACACCACATATTAAAAACGTCGAGGACTTTTTAAGTCATTGCCATCGACGCCGTTACCCCGCCAAAAGTACGTTAATTTATGCTGGGGACAAAAGTGATTCTCTCTATTACATCATCAAGGGATCTGTCACCGTTTTAATCGAAGATGACGAAGGTCGAGAAATGATCGTCGCGTACCTTAATGATGGTGATTTCTTTGGTGAAATGGGCCTTTTTGGCGATGAAGATCCTCGAAGCGCCTGGATTCGTGCTAAAACCGAATGCGAGGTTGCCGAAATCAGTTACGCTAAATTTGAGGAGGTCTCTGAAAATCATCCAGAATTTCTTTTTGCACTGGGCTCTCAGATGGCCAGACGCTTACGCGCTACGACACGTAAAGTCGGTGATCTCGCATTTTTAGATGTCACTGGCCGAGTTGCAAGAACATTACTCGATTTGTGCAAAGAGCCAGATGCCATGACTCATCCAGACGGCATGCAAATTAAAATCACTCGTCAGGAGATAGGACGCATTGTAGGTTGCTCTCGAGAAATGGTTGGCCGTGTATTAAAAACTCTTGAAGATCAGGGACTTGTCTCAGTCAAAGGTAAAACCATGGTCGTCTTCGGAACACGTTAAGACATTACCAAACTGATAACCAAAACTTATTTAAGTCTCATTCAGTAAGAAGCAGGCCATTCCTGCTTCTTAACATGATTACCACTTCTCACTTATCCCCCAATACTTCTTCAAAAACACGTGAATCTTTGGTTCAATACCTTGGCCTCTCCATTGAGATTTATAAAAGTAGAGCCCATAACCGTGCTGTAATTTATCAAAATGATGCCCCCCCTCCTATGAAAAATTTAACACAGCACCTAACTCAATATGCTGAATATCACCGAAATACCCGCAATATCATTTCTCACTTTATTGGAATTCCTCTCATTGTTCTCGGGTTCACAGCGCTCTTATCTCGGCCAAGTTTTGAAATCGTTGGCTATCTTAGTTCCCCAGCCCTTCTGATTGCTGTCATAGCGTCTCTATTTTATTTGAAACTGGATCTATGGATGGGAGCCGTTATGTCTGTGTTAATGGCACTTTCAGTGCTATTTGGCCGTTATACGGCAGAGCAATCAACAACATATTGGTTATCTATGTCGATTGGCTTTTTTTTCGTAGGCTGGGTCATCCAATTTATTGGTCACGTTTATGAAAAACGTAAACCGGCCTTTGTCGATGACATTATGGGGTTGGCTATTGGACCGTTATTTGTTCTTGCTGAATTGGTTTTCCTTCTTGGTTTCCGTAAAGAATTAAAAGAAAACATAGAATCTGTAGCGGGGCCAACTAGGAATAGCTAAATCATAAGGGCCAAAGGCGACCCTAAGCAAAGCAAGCGTGAATCAGGCAAGTGTTTTCTTCTTACGTAAAACAATATGCCTTAACGGCATACCAATTTCATCAGAAACAACTTCAAATCCGTATCGCTCGAACATTCCTATTTGCGAACTTTGTTTGTGCCACGCATCTAAAAATGGCTCATAAACAAAACGAGCAAGCACACCAAAATAAAATCCTTTTATCCCGAATTGCTTCAATATTTGCCAGAGACTGAGATCCACTTGCAACGGAGATGGCTCACAAATAGCAACTAAGCCATTCGTTCTCAGTATTCGATTAAATTCAGTAAGAGCTTTAGCTAGATATCGCGGGGGAATTTCATGAAACAAAAAACAAGCCGCAATTCCATCAAATCGAGCAGATGGAAATCCAGTACTTTCGGCCACCGCTTGAACAAATGAAATATCGGAGTGATCTTTTGAAGCATGCTGTAACAAATAAGGGGAAGGATCCATTCCCCACACATCACTGGCACCAGCATCTTTCAACGCTCGAGCTGTTCGGCCACCCGCACAACCAGCATCCAAAACGCTAGAACAGCCTTGTAGTGTTTTCGCAATGCATTGCCGAGCCTCGGCCATGACACCCAACATCGATTGGTCAAAGCCAGTGATATAACCTCGGGTAATTCGTTTTGAATAATTACCGTTTGGTAGGCTGTGAAATTCCTGCAAAACATATTTGGGAATGGACTCTATACCGGGAACAGAATCAGGAAGTGCGACTTTGTTACGCTGACGACCAAAGATACCCTTAAAAAATCGAAAGACATCCAAAGGGTTACGAAAATTAAACTGATCTGCCCATGTGTTGGGTAGCTCTAATTCAGCCCAATTTTGTAGCGCAGGATCCTGAAGAGGTTTGAAAGAAGTCGTATCTGTCATTGTTAATCTATTTGTCCATTAATTCACTATGCTCTACCGTGAGCATAGCGCATCCCCACCGTCATCCCCACCATCGAGAGCGGATAAATTATAAAAGATAGGATCAATGGGTTCTAGCATCAATGACTAAAGAGACAGGTATCCAGACGAATGTGGCAGCTCGTTCGTTAGGAAAAGCAGTTAAGCCTCTAAACAAGAATGGACGTTCAACTCATCGTATTGGGCACCCATATTTGGCCGCGGAATACGAATGCGGCCAAACACGATGAAGAATAATGCAAGTGCTTACTATCCAGAGAGCCCTTACCAACCGCAGCTACGAGATTGATTCTGCTCCTCTAACCATGATTTAAGTGGTTGAAAATAATCAAGAATTGCTGATGCGTCGAGTTCTGATTGGCCGGTAATTTCCTCCATAGCTTCTTGCCAAGGCCGGCTCGCTCCCATTGCTAACATCGCATTGAGTTTTGCTCCGGCCTCTTTGTTTCCATAGATAGAACAACGATGGAGTGGCCCTTCATGTCCTGCTGTTTCACATAATGCGCGATGAAACTGGAACTGCTGAATAAACGCTAAAAAATAACGCATGTAGGGCGTATTACCAGGAATATGGTATTTTGCACCGGGATCAAAATCAGCTTCTGATCGAGTAACAGGCGCTATGACACCTTGGTACTCCTCTCTCAACTTCCACCACGCTGCATTGTAGCTCTCTGGTTGCACTTCACCGTTAAATACCTGCCAGCGCCATTTATCGACTAACAAGCCCCAAGGTAAAAAAGCAATCTTGTCCAGCGCCATCTTCATGAGATAACCGAGATCCCCATCGGCTCCCGGCTCTTTCTCTAACCAGCCAATATCAACCAGATACTTTGGCGTTACCGATAGGGAAATTGTATCGCCTGTCGCTTCATGAAAACCATCATTGGCACTCCCCTGAAATAAAACAGGCTGATTATTATAAGCGCGCTGATAAAAATTATGGCCTAGTTCATGATGAATCGTTTCAAAATCTTCTGCCGTTTTGTCGATACACATTTTGATACGTAGATCATCTTTACCATCTAAATTCCAAGCACTCGCATGACAAACCGCTTTATGATCAACAGGTTCAACAAACATTGACCGCTCATAAAAAGTATTTGGTAATGGCTCAAAGCCAAGGGAAGTAAAAAAGCCCTCCGCAACTTTTACCATTGAGATTTCGTCAGTAATATTTTCTTTGACTAGTTCATCAAGGTTGTAACCCAAATCTGTGTTTTCGGGTTGTACTAAATCGTAAATATTACCCCATTGTTGCGCCCACTGATTACCCAAAACGTGAGCGGGAATTGGTCCCTTAGCTGGCACAACATCATTACCATAATGCTCATTCAGTTTTGCTCGAACGTGACAATGCAACGCATCATAAAACGGTTTCACTTTATTCCATTGTGCGTCGGCATCATTTGCAAATGCATCTGGGTCCATATCGTATTTAGAGCGCCAAAAAATACTTAAGTTATCGTAGCCTAATTCAGATGCACCTTGATTTCCGATTTCAACCTGACGTTGATACAACGGCTTCATGGGAGGAGAAATTTTTCTCCAACCTTCCCACACTTCTTTTAATTCATCGGGGTTACGACTTGTACTCATAATATTTTCAAGCTTATCGCCAGAAAAACACGCTTCTTTCCCATCAGACATTGTTCTGCAATACTCTCCAGATCCATACATGGCTGACATTTTTGAGCCAATCTCAGCTAATTCTTTTGATTTAGCCGAATTTTGTGGCGCCGGAAAAACTAACACTTGTTTTAAAAGCTCCATTTTTCTTCTATCCACGGCCTCAAGATCAAGAGCATTAAATTGGGCTGCTTGGCTTGCTAACTGCACAGAAAGATCAATAAAACGTTGGCTAGCCGTTGCCTCAACAATTTGGCTATCATAATTGATATAGGTAGAAGCCAACCAAGATGCATGGCTTAATTCTTTACCCATTTCTGCTAATTGTTTCTCGGCTTTTATTAAAAAGGCTTTCGCATCTTCGACCGAAGGGCTAGATTCATTGATTGACATCGGTTGCGACTCAACCTCATTTTCTTCTAAAGAAGTATCAACGGAAGTCTTATCACAACCGACCATTGAAAAGATGAGGGAAAAGGAAATGAGAGGGAGCAACAAGGGCTTTAAGAAATTTTTTGGATTAGACATAATTAATCTCGAGTTATATAGATAAGCCATTACAGCATGTCGGCTTTTCAATTCAATAGTTAAAAGCATTGGAATATCTGGCCCGCTATCAACATCCCTAAGACGTTTAACTAAACATTTCCATCAATCGAATACCCGGATCATCTGCTTTCATCAATGACTCACCCACCAAAAAGGTGTGTACATCATGACCTCTCATAGCGGCGATATCGTCACTTGAGTGAATGCCACTTTCAGTGACAACAATACGATTTTCAGGAATTTTATCAAGTAAGCTAAACGTTGTTTCTAGATTCACATCAAACGTTTTCAAATTTCGGTTATTAATGCCAATCAATTTATTATTCAACGTCATCGCTTGCTCAAGCTCGTCACTATTGTGAACTTCAACCAACACATCCAAACCTAAATCTATGGCGAGTTTGTTTAACTGCTCCATTTTGTCTAATTCTAAGGCGGCAACAATCAATAAAATACAATCAGCTCCGATAGCACGAGATTCTACAATTTGATATTCATCAACCATAAAATCTTTTCGTAAAACCGGTAACTTACTGGCGGCTTTCACTTCTTTTAAATAAGCATCTGAACCTTGAAAAAAATCAACATCGGTCAAAACAGAAATACACGCGGCGTTTCCCTTCTCATAACTCTTTGCAATTTCAGCAGGGAAAAAATCCTCACGGATCAACCCCTTGCTTGGCGATGCTTTTTTAATCTCAGCAATCACAGCCGCTTGTTCAGAATTTAATTTATTTTCTATCGACTGCACAAAACCACGAGGCTCTGATTGTTCTTCTATTAGCTTATAGAGTTGATCTATTGATGTCGAAGACTGCCTTTCGGCCACTTCTTCAAATTTACGATCAATAATTTTTTGTAAAACTGTCGGTGCTTTATTCAAAATATTTCCTTTTGTCGATTGTGCATCTTTTTATTTCTAGGCTTTTAATTAGAAAAACAAGAAGTAAATTCAACCAGTTCGGTTAATTTACCCAACGCCAAACCACTTCCTATAGCATCCTGCGCCATAGCAACGCCATCTTTTAAGCTGCCAGCCACGCCACTGACATAAATTGCGGCGCCGGCATTTAATGCGATCATATCCGCGGCTTTCGCTTGAATTTCATTGGATTTATTACCCAGCGCACCTTTAATCAAGGCTAATGATTCTTCAGCGCTCGATACGGTCAATCCAGATAAATCTTGCATCACTAGATCGCAATCCTCAGGCGAAACAGAATACTCTGTCACTTCGCCATCTTTTAATTCCGCTACATGCGTACTTGCTGCAATACTAAACTCATCAAGATGATCATCCGAATGAACAATCAGAACATGTTCACTACCCAGATTGTTTAATACATTCGCTAAGGGAGCACATAATTTTTTATCAAACACACCGATAACTTGATTTTTCACTTCCGCTGGGTTTGTTAAAGGGCCCAGGACATTGAAGATTGTTCTTTGTCCTAATTCCTTTCGAGGACCAATCGCATATTTCATAGCACCATGATGCTTAACGGCAAACATAAACCCAACACCAACTTCCGAAATACATCGCGACACTTGTTCTGGTGTGATCGATAAATTTACGCCAGCAACTTCTAACAAATCAGCGCTACCAGTAGAGCTTGTCACTGAACGGTTGCCATGTTTTGCAACGCTACCTCCCGCTGCAGCAACAACAAAGGCAGAAGCCGTTGACACATTAAAAATATGCGAACCATCACCACCTGTTCCACAGGTATCCACTAAATGTGGCGCATCTATATTTACTTTGGTTGATAGCTCTCGCATGACTTGCGCAGCGCCGGTAATTTCGTCAACCGTTTCACCTTTTATTCGCAAAGCAATGAGAAAGCCACCTATTTGAGCCGGTGTCGCTTCGCCCGTCATAATCTGGCGCATCACAGATTCCATTTCTGCTATCGATAAATGGCTACCATTAATTAATTGTGTAATTGCTTGTTGAATATTCATCGTTTTACCAATATTTGAATGTCTTATTTATTATTACAGAAATCAAAAGCTTTAATCAGACATTGATTGAGTAATTAAGTTTAACCTCATCTCCGTGAAAACCACGGAATCCCCAGTTGCAAGCAGGCGACTCTATAATACAAATTTCAATGTCTTGATGGGCAATCCCCAATTGACTCTCAATAACATCAAACAATAAGCGGATTAATTTTTTGCGTGCTTCTACCGTTCTACCTTCAATCATCATAATTTCAATAATGATATACGCATCAGTTCGCCCTTCCGGATAAAAAAAATTATCTTTTTCGAGAGGGAAAAACCGATGCGCTTTTTTATTGGCAGGCAAACCCAAAGCCGACATGACGCACTCATGAATCACTGTCGACAATTCATTCCGAATTGGCGAGATATTTTCTTTTAACCCATAAATTTTGACTTGCGACATAACAACACCATTAACCACTTATCCACATGCATGGAAAAAACTACATTTCTAAAAAGTTTTGCAATAAATCATGTCCGTACTCAGTCAAAATGGATTCCGGATGAAACTGTACACCTTCAACAATCAATTCTTTATGGCGCACACCCATTATCTCATCTACTTGGCCGTCTTTAGTTTCTGTCCAAGCTGTGATCTCTAAACAATCAGGCAATGATTCTTTTTCAATGACGAGCGAATGATAACGCGTCGCTTCATAAGGATTTTTTAGGTGTTTAAAAACACCTGTACTATTGTGATGAATCATCGACGTTTTTCCATGCATTACATCGTGCGCCCGTATAATTTTCCCACCAAATGCCTGACCAATACTTTGATGGCCTAAACAGATTCCCAACACAGGAATTTTTCCTGCAAAATGTTTTATCGCTTCTACCGAAACACCTGCCTCATTCGGCGTACAAGGTCCGGGAGAAATAACTAAACGTTCTGGATTTAATGCGACGATTTCTTTTAGCGTTAGTTCGTCATTACGAATAACGTTTACATCGGCTTTTAATTCACCCAAATACTGAACAACGTTATAAGTAAATGAATCGTAATTATCTATCATGAGTAACATATTTTTTCTCCTGCCAGCGGCAATACTTTTTGTTGTAGCGCTTTGAGTCGCTTTTAAATTTTCAGACTCTTGTTTATTGAACCATGTCGACAGCGCGAAAAATCGCTCTCGCTTTATTCATGGTTTCTTTCCATTCCAATTCAGGAATAGAATCCGCTACTACACCGCCACCCGCTTGCGCGTACAGTACATTGTCTTTTATCACGGCAGTTCTAATGGCAATGGCCGTATCCATATTGCCATTCCATGATAAATAACCGACAGCGCCGCCATAGACGCCACGTTTTTCCGTTTCTAACTCATCAATAATTTCCATCGCGCGAACCTTTGGCGCTCCTGACAAAGTGCCAGCGGGCAGTACAGCACGCAATACATCCATTGATGTTAAATTTTCTTTTAATTGCCCGGTCACATTCGATGTAATATGCATGACGTGCGAATAACGCTCGACCACCATTTTTTCAGTCAGCAATACACTTCCTGTTTTTGCGACACGCCCAACATCGTTTCTGCCCAAATCAATCAGCATTAAATGTTCCGCAATTTCTTTCGGGTCATTCACCAATTCTTTTTCCATCGCCCTATCTTCTTCTGAGGTATGGCCACGACGACGTGTTCCAGCAATGGGCCTAACCGTCACTTCACCTTTTTCTACACGCGCTAAAATTTCTGGGCTAGAACCCACTACATAATGATCGGAGAGATTAAGAAAATACATGTAAGGCGATGGATTTAAATTACGCAGTGCGCGATATAAATTAAGCGGATCAGCCGTAAATGGAATAGACAATCGCTGTGACGGGACAACTTGCATTGTATCACCGGCTAAAGCGTATTCCTTTATTTTATTGACCGCCGCTTCGTAACGCTCTTTGCCGTAATGAGATTTGAAATTACTTTCAGCATTATCATCGGGTTGCAATTTCATTGGCTGTGTTTTTGGCTCAGCGGTTTGTAGCTGCTTAACCAATTCATCCAATCGAGTCTCTGCTTTTTCTAACGCATTGTCATTTTCTGGATTTGCGTGAACGACAATACTAAGCTTGCCCGATAAATTATCAAACACCAAAATCTCATCAGACACCATTAACAAAATATCAGGATTACCAATCACATCTTTTGGCTGGGTTGCTTTTAATTTTGGCTCAACGTATCGCACGCAATCATAACCAAAGTAACCCACAAGCCCGCCATTGAACAAGGGTAGATTAGGCAACTCGGCGACGTTAAATCGCTGTTGATATTCTTCAACAAACTCCAATGGATCAGCCATTTCATGTGTCTCTATGACTTTCCCATCTTGTTCAATGGTAATTTTTTCACCAAATACTTTTAAGATTATTTTTGCGGGAAGACCGATCATTGAATATCGGCCCCATTTTTCTCCGCCTTGAACTGACTCAAATAAATAGGAGTATGGGCCGCTGGCTAACTTGAGATATGAAGATAAAGGCGTTTCTAAATCAGCTAGTACTTCGCGAACCACTGGGATGCGATTAAAACCTTGTGCTTTGATTTTATTAAATTCTGTGGTGTTCATTGTCCTTCCTCAGGAGCTTTTCAAATCAACACACGATTCTGATTTTTAATTGTCATATAAACAGCGTGCTGTTTTTCAATTTTTTACTGGGTTTTAAAATCAATTCTTTATTTGATGTAACCCAGTAATGGATGTGCCATTTCAAAAACAAAATTTTTTGTTGTCTTATCCAAGTCTGTTTAGGTTTTTCGCCACGTGATTAGTCAATGCTATTTAGCAAATACCTAAAAAATGACTCAGTGTTTGGACTCGTTTTGTTTTGAAAGTAAGAGTTTTAGTTCTAAAAAAATCCGTTAAAAACCATTAGAAGAAAACTCAATGCACGAAAAGAGGTGCTAGCGTCGCCAACGCCAAGCTAGGGGGTGAGGAAGAAATTGTAGAGCTATTAGTTTAACCATCTGTATCACTAATCAATGTCTAATTTTGTGTTGCTGCTTCATTTAGCGGATGAGCATTTCAGCCAGTTTCAAATCAGTCTACCTCAAAGAAATGGGAAATGCTGCGCGCTAGTGTAAACAGGGCCACAAATATTTTCTACCCTTTTATGCGACTTTTTATTATTGAGTCGCGCCCCTTCACTCCTTATTCTCTCATTAGCTACTGCCGTGAATTTAGGTTTAACCCTTTTCTTGGCTTCAAGTTATCAGTGCAATAGTTATATTATTATTTTGATGCTTTTGAAGTTCTAGCTCACTTGAGATAGCTCTGCACGCATATCGTTAATCACACTCGCGTAGTCATCTTTCCCAAAAATAGCCGTACCAGCCACAAACGTATCCGCCCCAGCTTCTGCGGCTGCGCGAATATTGTCGACTTTAATTCCACCGTCTATTTCTAGTCGAATATTCTTTCCTGTTTCCTTACCGATCGCATCAATCGCTGCTCTCGCTTCTCGGAGCTTCTCGAATGTGTAAGGGATAAAAGATTGTCCGCCAAACCCAGGATTCACCGACATCAAAAGCAACATATCAATGTGCGGCAATACATGACGTATGCTTTCCAATGTCACAGCCGGATTCAAAACCAAACCCGATTTGCACCCCGCATCGCGGATAAGCTGTAATGAGCGATCCACATGTTTCGACGCCTCAGGGTGGAAGGTAATGTAATCCGCTCCCGCTTCAGCAAACATACCTATCAGATCATCGACCGGCTCAACCATTAGATGCACATCGATCTCGGCCTTCTTACCGAGCTTGTCCTCGTGCTTGTCTAGGTACTTGCGAAGACTCTTACAGACAACAGGCCCTATCGTGAGATTCGGCACATAATGATTATCCATGACATCAAAATGAATAATATCGGCTCCCGCTGTCAGCACATCCAACGACTCTTCTCCGAGTCGAGCAAAGTCAGCCGCAAGAATGGAAGGCGCTATTTTATAGTCTGTCATGAGGATTCACTTACTTTTGTAGTGGAAAATACTTTCGACAAAGAAGCCTATCCCTGAAATCTAGCCCTATGGCGAAAATAAAGAGGCGCTATTGTACTGAAAAGGAACGCACTAAACAGCTCTCAACGGCCAAAATACAGAGAAACTTCCGCTTCAAAATAGACAGATCCAATCAGTATTGCTGAGAAAAGCATTATTCCAAGAAAAGCGTGGTGGGCCGTCTATACTCTTGATATGAGCACAAGGCATAGAAGCAACAGCAATAATGGTATCAGCAGCCTCTGGCGCATTCCGCTGGTTCTTGGGATAGCTTTTTCCAGCCAAATGACAAGCCAGAATGTGTTTTCTGCCGATGATCCAACCGAAAAAGAAGCTGGTGACACTGAAACTACCGCTTCGCCACCATCCACGCCAGCGCCCCTAATCAGGCCACTTAAATCGAAATCCGTGAGAGCAAGAGAGGTTCAAAACCGTCTTGCCAATTCCATCAAAAACAAAACCTCTGGACTGACTGGCGAAGATTCCTCATCCGTATGGTTAAAAGCGGCTGATGTAGAATTTCTAGGTATTTACACACCCGCTACTCACGCAAAAACATTCGGCACCGTTTTGATATTGCATGCGGAAGGAGAGCACCCGCTTTGGCCAGGGTCTATTCTCAACCTACAAAACTATCTACCTGAAAAGGGCTGGGCTACGTTTGCCATAGCCCTATCCGATCAAGTCATGCCAGACCCACCTCCACCGCCGACAGCTGAAGAGTTAGCCAAACACACAACAACGATTAACAAGTCGACTGAAGCAGAGGAAGAAAAAGCAGGTGGCGATAATGACACTGAAACCGACGCCGAAAAGCCCATCGCCAGCGAAAACGAAGACAAAGAAATTTTTGATGATACGAAGAATAAAATCTCTGACGGCAGCTTTGTGCCTGAGGAAAAACAATCACCGGCCGACACTAAAGACCCCGTCGAAATAGAAAACCAAACGCAAGACAGAATCATTGCCGCTATCAATCACATTAAACAAACCGGCAGTGAGACAGTGGTGCTGTATGGACAGGGTTTAGGTGGATTTCGTGCAGGTCATTACTTACAAGAATCAGGAAACATTGGCGCCTCGACGGATAACTTACTACGCGGATTGATTATTGCCGATGCTCAAAATGAAATACTCTTTACACCTATCTCCACTCCTGACGAGAAGAACAAAAAATCTTCTCTGACAAAAATCACTGATAGCTTTAGCAATCCTGACTTTCCCATTTTCGATATTATTACCGATTCATCAGAAGACAACATTCAAAAAGCAAAAATTAGACGTAATGCCGCTAGAAGGCAGGGACTTAAAAAATTTCGTCAGCGCCCAATTGCAAGCCGCAATGACAACACCTTTCTTACTCAAATCTATGGATTCCTAAAAGCAAACTGCCAATAGCCAAAACTTTTCTGCTCTTTGCATAATATTTTAGTCGCTCACCCATTCCCTATCAGCGCGACTCTGCTTATAAAAAATATCATCGCTAACCGTACAGTATTGCAATGGCTAGCAACAAAGGCGTCAATATTGCCGCAGCTACATTTGCTCCTAAGTATCGAGGGTGATGGCCAATGCTTGCCCCGTACTTTATCGCACCAAACAGAGAGTACAAAGAGCATGCTATTGGAGCTAATGCAATCAGGCTTAGCCTAGGAATGAAGCCTAAGTATAGATAATAAAAAATCAAAACATAGCTTGTTATTGCAAAAGAAGCGTAAACAGCATTGCTTATTGATGTCCCGTAGACGATTGGAAATGTACGCCTACCGGTACTAGCATCCGCTACAATATCAGGATATTGGTTGAGCAATAGCAGATTGTTGACGAGAAAAAAAGGAACAAAAGAGATTAGCCAAGGTAGTTGTGCATGCTGTCCTGTCATTAGTACATGCGTACCAACCACCATTAAAAACCCAAATCCTAAGCCTGGCGACAACAGACACAGAATTGGCATCCGGTTAATCCACTTTGTGTAGGTAACCATCAGTGTAATACCAATGATGCCTATTGGCAGGATAAGCTTGCTCCGCTCATAGATAAAATAAATACCGATTGCTACCGTTAGCCATAAAAAAATTAATCCAATAATTAGCGTAGCTTTTGCAGCCACAGGCTGGCTGGGCAGGGCTCCACTACCACCACTGAACGGGGTTTTAGTTGTTTTTAAGTCTAGCCCACTTTTAAAGTCACCATACTCATTAAGCATGTTGACGCAGATGTGCGCAGAAACTGCGCCAATAAAAATAAACCATGCTAAATGAGAGGTAGCCTCAACTTCCGCAGTAAACGAAGTACTTATCCCCAGTAAAATACAAACTGGCGCCAAAACGAGGAATGACGGTCGAGCTGTCAAAAACACTGCTTTTAAGATGCTGGTATTCACGATACCTCTACTTTCTTTGCTTTATACGACTTAACCAAAGATTAATGTAGTTGATCATTTAAATATCACTTAATATAACCAACCAACTCGAAAAGAAACACCACTGATGATAAACCTATCATTATGTTTATCATCATATATATTTACGTACTATACGACCTCGGTGCCAGCATTCAAAGTGAGTTGCACATATAAGGCTCTTTAAAAAACCAATATAAAGAACAAGGGGGCGCAATGTTTTCTCTTCAATACAAACAGCTAATAATATCGACATCTCTTTTTGTTTTAACTTCTTTAACATTGACCGGCTGCTCAGAAAAAAACATATTTTCGACTGAGCCAGAAACAACCTCAACAAAAATAAAAAATGACAATGTATCGAAAGAAAATACCGCGTATACAACAACAGAGCTCGTAAAAGGCTCAGAATTTTGTGGCGTCCATGGTCTTGGAGTCGATGCTAATGACAATTTATTTGCAGGCAGTGTTGTTGGTCAGAGTATTTACAAGATCGATTTAGCTACCGGAAAAGCAGAAACCGTTGTCCCTCCACCCAAAGGGAATGCAGATGACATTGAGTTTTTACCCGACGGCACGATGGTCTGGACATCCATCAGTCAAAATACAGTTCGCGCAAAAAAACCTAACGGTGAAGTGTTTGATTTAGCAAAAGATATCATCAGCGTAAACTCAATAGCCTATAACGAAAAAGACAACCGATTATTTGTCGCGCAAGTTTTTGGTGGTGATGGTTTATGGGAGCTTGACCCAGATGGAGAAAAACCGCCACGCAATATCATGAAAGATACGGGCGGATTAAATGGTTTTGACATTGGCCCCGATGGAATGATTTATGGCCCACTCTGGTTTAAAAAACGCATTGTGAAAATCAATCCAGATACTGGAGATATGCAGACTATCGCCAAAGGCTTTCATACACCTGCCGCCGCCAACTTTGATTCCAAATGGAATTTATACGTTCTCGATACTGGCACTGGCGAAGTGTATATTATCGATATAAAAACGGGCGAAAAGAAAGTATTCGTAAAACTAAAATCATCACTGGATAATTTGGCGATTGATTCGCGCGATCAAATTTATGTGTCGAACATGGCTGACAATTCTATTCAAAAAATCGATCCAAAAACGAAAATAATCTCCACTATTGTCAAAGGTGGTTTGTCTTGCTCGCTTGCAGCTAAAGCTATTTCAGAAAAAAATGGAGATGATACGCTTTATCTCGCCGACATCTTTGCACTTCGTAAAATCAATAGCACAACGGGAATTATTAAAGATTTACAACGGTCGCATAAAGCAAACGTTCCTTTTGAATACCCCACCTATGTCACTGGTGATAAAGAATATTTGTATATCATTGCCGATGGCGCACTACAACAATTCAACCGAACAGATTTTTCTTCAATGAAAAAATGGAGCGGTGTCAGCGGTATTCAAGCAATTTCTGTGTTACCCAACGACCAACTTGCCATCCTTCATAACTTAAACTCTATCTCAATAGTATCGACATCAAAAACACCAGAATCAGAAAACATACTATCTAAAGCAAAGTCAGTGACAAATGAGTTACAAAATACAGTTGCCATGAGCAAAATACTTAACAACAAAGTGTATGTGACTCAGCGAAATGCTGGCGACAAAAAAGCGGGGGGAATTGTTCAAATAGATTTAACAACCGGGGAGATAAAAACAATCATTAAAAATCTATCACTACCACAAGGAATCGATGTATTACCTAACGGAAACATTATTGTTATGGTCAGCTCGCCCGGAGAAATTCTAGAAGTAAATCCTGTGACCGGTAAAAAAATAGTGCTCTCAGAAAAAATTAATGTAGGACGATTAAGCAAATCAGCGGGATCGCAATCAATGGGCGTAACGGTGAGCCAATCAGGGAACATTTATGTCATCGCCGATGGAGACAACAGCATTCTTAGAATTTCGCCTAAGCTTTAACGCAAACACTACAGCGTAAACGACAAGGAAGTCCTACGCTGCAATCTGGAAAAACGAAAGTATTTTAATGTATATATTTTTTAAATTCTCATGCTTTAAAATAAAGAAATACCGTAACTAAAAAAATATATATAACCGTTCCAGTTAAATACTTTCCGAGCGGAGGTAAATATCTCTTCTTATTTTCAGCAATCTCAAGATACCATTTTCGCCCCACCAAAACTCTAAAGCTACGGTGCACGATATATGCGGTACACAACGTATAAGAAGCCAACACCCAAACATATACAAAAAAATTAAGTACCGCGTAAATAGTATAACGATCTGAATTCCAACCCACCTTGAGCGAATCGCTCGCAAACAAAACACTTAAAATTGCAGCAGGAAAAATTGCTAATAATACGAGCACAAAGAAAAGTAAGGGAGAGATCATACCCATCAACGCGGAAAACCTAATAAAATAAACCATAAAAACACCTGCGAAAACCTAAACGCTTTATATTGACCAAGCAAGAAAATAAATATCCATCTCCCTAAGTATTGGCTGTTCAACTAAGGAGAGCTACCGTCCTCCCTCTTACCTTTCGAAGCTAATAGTTTGTTCATAAGACATCGTTGCGCTAATCCTACTTCCAGATAATAACTGTGGATTGAGCAGCCCCTCAGTTTTACCAGAAAATTCATATCGTAAGTAATTAAAGACTCGCATGTTATTCATGCCTTTCATTAGTGTTGGTTGTACATAATGTACTTCACACATTGAAACAAACTTAGATGAACATATCGATATCGATCAGCTGAGCAAACTGGCCTGTATGAGTCGCTCAAAATTTTTCCGCGAATTTAAATTAGCCATAGGCTATACACCGGCTGAATATCAAATCCGATAACGAATAGAAAATGCTGCTGAAAATTTAAGAAATGGTTTATCTGTCACGCAAGCTGCAATGGATAATGGTTTTGTTAACCCGTCACATTTTAGCCGTGCTTCCAACAGCATTACGGAATAACGCCAAAAGCATTTAAAAATAAAACATAAAAGCTGAAACAAATCCGCTCTTCGAATGAGAGCTAGAACAAAAAAACACCCTCTATAGAAAATCTATAGCGGGTGTTTTTTAAGTAAGTACTTGAACTTAATTATTGAGAGTTAATTATTAGTCCGAGAATATATCCGCACAAAATCAATCCCTAGTTGAGTCGGGAATGTGGTACTCAAACCCATTTCACGTGTTTCTTGAGCAGAATAATTTTCTAAAAACTCTTCACCAACGCCGTAACGTCCAGCCCATTGCCCGCCAATGGCAAGATTTAATAACACATGTGCTGGTGGAGCACTATTACCGTCATCAAGTACCCAGCGATATTTTTCGCACATGGTCTTATAACCATCGACGAAATAGCACACTTCATTTTTTGTCCACTCTGCACTGACCTCAACCCATTTATTTCGGAGTGAAACATCATTGTTGGCATGAAAGTTTTTCCATTGCTCGTCGAACTCTGGAGACGTAAACGTGTACTCAGTCTTGCCACTGTCCGTTTGTTTGCCTTTACTGATCGCTGATTGATGAAGCATGTCTACTCTGTCATCAACGCCATTAAGCGCAGCATCAATAATATCTATCTCTGGAGGCCAAGTCGTATTGCCGTTAACATCGCGATCTGAATTTAACCAAAATGCTGGCCACGTTCCTACAACGTTAGACATCATCAATCGCGCAGTTAAATAGTAGCTGGTGTTATCGCTAGGCTTGAACAACTCTTTGCTGCGAATCATTGCTGATTCAAAATTAGCATAATCATCATCCGTTCGAGTTTTTGTCGCTCGAAGTTGTAGCACGCCATTGTTTACAACATGCATTGCTTCACCAGATCTATTGAAATCACGATAGCGTTGGCGCTCATCATTTAAGAAATCTAATGAACCTGATCCATCGTTTTTTTGGCATTCCGGGTCTTCTATTTGCGGCGTTTCACCACCACCATAAATATAACGAGTACACCATTTAGAACGATCAAGAT
Organism: Cellvibrionaceae bacterium; assembly: GCA_050633885.1. Taxonomy (GTDB): domain Bacteria; phylum Pseudomonadota; class Gammaproteobacteria; order Pseudomonadales; family Cellvibrionaceae; genus JAWSVE01. The sequence continues at coordinate 791,007 of JBOEHK010000002.1, read as the reverse complement.
CTGACCCTGAATCACCTACGGTTGTATCGCTTTCCTCGACAACGATAGCCTCATCGACGGTATCGCCTTCTTCTTCACAACCGACCAATGACGTTAAACTTAAGAGAAAAATAGAAATTATTGTTATTTGTTGACGTAGTTGCACGGAATACCCTCTTAGATCATCAAATATAGCTTTCATTAACTACCATCTAGCCTCGAACTCAAAAATGAGTAATAAGCTCTTCTTACTGGCAAAGGAACTGGTCTTCCACGTGTTTAAAAAACTCAATCAGCTTTCTTCCGAAAAAATTTATTTAAATTTGAATGTCGAAAATTTTTATTTGATCTCAGGCTAAACCCTGCATCTGCCCATGGAAATCACATAGTAATACGACATTACTGACAAAGGTGTGCCGCTATGTACCTTCATTTTTTCCTGCATTGCGACTTAATTTCAAAAAGAAAATAGTACTATTCCAACCGATAAAACATGGGCAATAGCATTCCAATCAAACTAACTCACACAATATTCCGCAGATAAAAAAAGGGATTAATAAATATTTCCCTTATCAATTGTTAATATGCTTTTCTTATAAATTGTTAATATATTTTTCGATGAAAAATTAACAATTATCTAAAAATATATAAATATCACCGACAACTAAAAAATAGTTTCCATAACGGGTCGCATTTTCTAGGCTCATATACACGATTAACTTACGTGCTTGTTAAAACCGTCGACATAGTCTCAAAATTGAAAAAAATAAAATGCTAGGATACCTCTCAATTCACAATTCATTTTTGCGAATGATCAATGAATACTAATTTCTGTGGATTGATATCGAGGCCTGTGTTTTTACTCGGGTATTAATATTATTAAATAACAGATTCGTAATTCACACGTTCAGATCGGTATAGCGTCACTTCGATAACGGGCCTTTACCATGACATTTTTATTTCGAGGGAAGAATGAAAAAAATTATAGTATGCATGAGTTTACTGGTTACGCTGTACGGTTGCGGAGAAGGTTCAACCAGTAGCAACGACGAACCAGTTACTGAGGACGTGAACGTTACCGATGTGATAGAGGATTCAAATAGTGCTAATGACGACATTCAGGATCCTCCTGAATCAATCACTGAAGATAATTCTTCGAATACCCCCGAATCGGATTCGAGCGAAAATGATTCAACCGAGAGTAGTGACGAACCAAACACAGAACTTCAAGAATCAGAAGATGAAAATGACAAACAACCACCAGAATCAGATGCATATATAGTTCCGACTTTTAAATCTGTGGAGCTATCTCAAGACGGCAACTTAGTTAGTGGCTCAGATTTAGAACTCAATAAAGAAGTTTCTGTTCAAGTTCAACTGCTTGACGGAACTCCAAGTTTCGATTTTTGGATTAATAATCGCTCCGGTTCTCAAAATGGTCTTTGGGAAAACTTGATAAGTGATCAACGAATTATTACTTATACGTTTACACCTTCGAACTTGGGTAGCTTCAACCTGTGGATCGAATTCACTGACGCAAAATCAAGTACGGATGAGTACTCCCAATCAATTGCTTACAATGTAATAGATAACTCAACTCCCCTTCCCGCTCCTCCTACCCCCCAACAACCATCGCCAAGATTTGAATTTACAGCAATCTTGGGTGGAAACGGTTTAGACCGCGTTCAAGGAACCTATATTGATAACCAGGGTTATATTTTTATCGCCGGCCAGACAGGCTCAAAAAATCTTGCCGTTGGAGATGTCTTTCAAAAAACAAAGCCAACCAATAACGAATCTACGCATGCCAATGATTATGAAAAATCTGAAGGCTTCGTTGCAAAACTCAGCAAAGATGGCAAGCAAATTATATGGTTAACTTATTTTGGTGGCTCTAGAAGAGATGCGTTATACGCCGTTAAAACTGACAGTCTAGGCAATGTGTATGTCGTAGGAAGTACAGGGTCTCCAGATTTTCCAACAGCCGGTAGCTTTCCTAACAATACTCTGAAAGGACAACCCGCAAATAATGCTTTACTCGATGTCTTTGTTGCAAAGCTTGACCCGAAAGGAAAAACATTAATCTGGTCAAATTTGATTGGTGGCTCACAGGGAAAAGAAGAATCACCCAGGGGCTCTATCCTCATTGACGAACAAAGAGGAAGAGTTTACGTTTCTGGCGTAACAAGCGCCGATGATTTCCCAACCACAAAGGACGTCTATCAAGGCCAATCATCAGCAGGCCAAGACGCATTTGTTTTTGCTCTCGATATCGACGGGTCATCGTTAATCGCATCGACTTATGTGGGTGGATCTGGTGGTGATTATGCCGCATCCGGAATCGTCCAAAATCCAATTGACGGATCAGTATATATTGCAGGTGTCACCAATTCATCCAACCTCATTCCCAGTCACGCTCTGGGTCATCAAAAAACATTCAGAAGTTCTAACCAAAGTTCTAACGCCAGCATTTGGGATAATGGTGATGGATTTATTATTCGACTTGATAAAGATCTCACATCGATCATGAGCGGAACATATATTGGTGGCTCAGGGTTTGATGAGGTTTCTCATAACCAAGGAATCGCCATCAATAGTAAAGGTGAGCCAATACTTGCGATCATAACGAACTCAGATGACCTTTTTAGCGGGTCATTGGTGCCGGAGCTTTTGGTGCCGGGGCTTGATGCAACATTCAATGGTGGTTTTGATGGCGCTCTGGCTATTTTCTCACCCGATCTGAAATCACTCATCGCCAGAACCTATATTGGTGGTTCAAGTGAAGAAGAATTACATGGAGTGGCAATAGGTCCAAACGACAGAGTGTTTGTAACCGGTGGAACGACGAGTAATGACTTTCCGATCATGATCCCAAGTGCCGATCAAGGCAACGATAATGTTTCAACCAGTAAAGGGTCGGGCCAATATGCAACAATATCAATATTTTCTGAAGACTTAGTTAACCAACTTTATTCAGGGCTTCTTGGAGGCCCGATGAACAATAACGAATCTCAGCGAGGGCGTAGTTTTGCTGTCAACGAGAATAAAGCCGTAGTAGGAGGAACAACCGGATCTAGTTTGTTCCCCAACGATGGATATTTCACAAGTACTTTTGGCAATGGTTTAAGAAGTGCGTTCATCGGCGTCATGAGCCTCGACTAACTGAGCCAATGCTCGAATAATTTATTTTATTCGAGCATTGAATTTTTTCTTCGTAAGATTAGAGAGTCGATACCAATATATTCTCTTTATATCTTTTCCAATCCTTTATTATTCATCACAAATCTAAATACCGCCCCCTTATCTCTTTAATGCTTAAAACCGCTACCCCAATTGATCACCTTTTTTCTTCTATCGCATAAATATCTACATGGCCAGTTTAAGAGGTAACCCAAAACGGCGGCCAACCACTAGGAAGTTTCGAGCGATAACAGGCAATTTCTGTTTTATTCTTGAGAAGTCAATACCTACCCTTAGACTCACAGAAATCTTAGCGTAGATCATACGATATGGTCACAAAAACAAATGAAGTGAACCTTTCTGATCGCGCAACGACACATAGTTATCGTAAAAAACAAAATGAAAAAGGAATAGGTGAAACATGTATTTTATATCGACAAAAAATAAAGTGTTAGGCAGTTTTTTAATGCTACTCAACGTAAGCGCAGTCGCTGATTTTGAAATCAAACCAAAACCAAACGGCGTTATTCCTACCATAACAGTTTCAGCGAGTGCCGATAAAACCCGCTACAGCAGTACCCAAGTCGCGCCTGGCGGGTGGTCCGTCGAGGTCCGTGGTGGTTTTAAGTTGCCAGCATTCTCAGCGAATAAACGCATTCACATGGCGGGCATTGAATATGGACAAGAGCCATCGTTGGAGCATTATGAAATTGGGGTTTCAGGCGACCATGCCAATTTAACAGGAAACAACGGAAATAGATGGGTAAGCCACCTGATCAGTAGCGGCAATTTTGGCGACTTATCACCGTATATTGATCAATGTAATTCTGCAGTATCGACAGATATTGCTAACGGCCTGACTAAAACCCAAGCGCTAAATAAAACACGCAATTTTGAAATCCCCAAAGATAATTCGCCTTATATTGCGAACCTTAAAATTTCTCCTGCCAATATCAATTTCTACGAAACGCGGGCCACCACAAAACTGCCATTACGGGTAAAATGCCTTCCGACAGGCTACACAAAACCGCTCCCAACGGCCGCCTCGAGCGTTTCAATGGCTACAGGAATAACAAGTTCGTCTCTCACTATTTTGGAACAATACAGTCGCTTTAGCGGGTCTTGCAAAATCACATTAAGCGGTGTCATACAAACCAATTTACCCAACACCCAAGTGACATTCCGCTATGAACACACCAATGGTAGAAAAAGTGATCTCAAAACAGTGACAACAAGTCATGCAAAAACAGCGATGTTTTCAGACACTTATAATATTGATAACAATCCTTATGATGACGAGGCTGGCAGTATTCGCATTATTGGTGTTAATCATAATTTTAATTCGAGCTGGAAAACATACACTATGCGTTGTGAAGACGCAGCGACAAACAACCTTCAAACCGAAACACCACCTCAATTAACTTTTACAGTGAATGTGAGAGAAACCCAATTAGTTCAAGGTCAAATCTGTCCTAAAGATGTCGTGATCCACGGAAAACTAACGGCGGGTTCATCCATTTCAGGAAACGCGGTATTTATTGGAAGCGGCGTATCTGCTTATCAATCAGATAACTTTCCTTATGATTTGAATATTGGCCAAACCAGAAATTTTCTGGCAGTTCGACCCGTTAGCCTTCCAAGCACAATAGGTAGTCTTCAAACGAACAGCAATACACCACCGGTGCTACGCAAAGTCACGCTAACCCAAGGAATGAGCATAATGGATGACAGTAATAAACTTGTGGCGACAACAGGCCAGAAGAATTTTATCTTTCCATGCTCGTGGCCAAGTGTAACGCCAGGACTGCAACAAGGCGGTGGCAATCTTACTGTGCAACCATCAACACCAGTCATCCCACTCAATAGAATTGATCGTAAAATTAAATCGGGCGCTAAAAATACCATGATAAAACCCATAGCACGACCGGTACAAAAATTACCACAGCCAGGACGATCAACAATTAAAATGAAAAAATCAGAACCTCGAATAGAAGAGAAACAGAAAGGAAGATAACAGAAGATAGGGAGGCTCTCGCCTCCCTATTTTTAAACACAAAAAATAATGACTCACTTTTCCAATCTTTAACTAAAGTTAAAACTGAAACTGAATTTACAATAAATTTTTCGTCAATTTCATTTCATTCTACTCTGCACCCGATTATTACATTCAGCAGAAGACCGCACTTTCCTTTATGCACCATGCGCCATAAGCTAAGACAAAAAGCCCTTTCCCAAACAGTCACACTGCAAGACGGTATCGAATTCAGATAAATATTAAAAATTGTTAATAAATTGTAGGCTTCATCTTATTTACATTTTTATTCAATAATTTTGCAATAAAAGCTAAGTAACCTGCACTCTTCTTCCTATTCAAATATTCAAATATTCAAATATTCAAAAAATTACAGATACTATTATTTAAAAATAATAATTTTATAATTTTATAATTTTATAATTTTATAATTTTATAATTTTATAAAAGAGGCTAATCGGAGATTTCGATTCGTTTTCATTTTGAAATTGAATCCAAGGTATATCAACTTATTTGAAAGACGACGGGAAGATTGCGAAGCAGACTTAATCTCAATCAAAAGTTTGCACAAAACAACTAATCATTAATCACAATATATTTCGAGGTCACGTCATGAAATATTCATCTTTGGCACTATCAAGTTGTTTTCGAACTGATTTGCTCAAGTTTGCCACTGCAATTACTTCTCTTGTCCTTTTGGTTTTATTTTCAACTCAGGCTTCAGCATTTAACTACTTGCGCGCAAACGGCGCGAAACACGACAACACGCAGCCCATTCCCTATTTTATTAACCTAGGCGCCTACAGTGATGCTGCAAATCGCGACCAAATGATTCAAGGTATCCAAAATGCTTTTCAATTAGTTGAAGATCATCCACTTATCGCAGTTGATTTCGAATATTTGGGTGAAACCACTGCATTACCAAGTAGGGATAATGTGAATGTAGTCTACATTGACAGTGGTAGAGAGTATGTGCCCGGAGCTGGCATTGCCTTTAATTATAATGTATCGGGTTCGACGATTTTGTCTGCCGATATAGGGCTCAATGGTGACACACATGGAAATTCGCCACTGGTGAAATTATATGCCTTAGCCTTACACGAACTGCTCCATTTTCTTGGCTTAGACCATTCTTCTACTGGCAGAGATTCGGCGGTATTCGGCGGTACGATTAACCTAGATCTGGCAGCGGATGACATTGCTGGGTTGGCCACCCTCTATCCCACTTCTTCAAACCCACTGGCAAATTCCACAGCGTCTATAAGTGGGCAGGTTACTGATACAAATGGGCAACCTTTAAATGCAAGAGTAGTTGCCTACGATCCCAGCCAAAATCAACCACGCATTGTGACAGCCAATACACAAGATGATGGCACTTATACTCTTGTTGGTCTCCCCGAAGGAAACTACCGCATTGTGGCGGAGTCTAGAGGCAACAGTTTTGTACACGAATACCTGAATGAGGGAGCAATCTATTCTGCGACGGCAGGGGCAAATTTTGCTAATCAGAATCTAGCAATTACCAGCTATGGGCATCCGCGCCTATCCACAACTGCTATGCATAAGCCTGTACAACACCCTTTGAGTGCAACCATTTACGCTACCAAAGAGCCTAATGGACCAATCTTCGTTATTGACCCAGTCTCGGGATCAATTAGAAAAAGAATCAACATAGCAGCAAATGATATTGAATTGTCGGCGGATGGCACGGAACTTTATGCGGTCAATCAAATTGGCCGCAGTTTGCATGTGGTTGATCTTGATCCTAATAGTGCTAACTTTGAGTCGGAGGTTGCCACCCTTACCGACTTACCGTCCCAACCTCTCCATCTCGTCGTTACGTCGGCAAACGTTGCCTACATTGCCACTCACGGTGGCAGAAGTGTTGTGGCGATGGATATGAATACGCGCACTGAATTGGCAACAATCAATACCGGCTTGATTCTCGGAAACATTACTTTATCTGCCAATGAACGCATCGCTTACGTCGATGCCATCCATGGCGGTCGTCCCAATGGCGCACACTGGGTTTTGGAAGTTGATATCGACCCTAACAGTCCAAGTTACCACACAATTTTATCTGAAAATCCAGTTGGTTCTAATGATGTTTTTTATGCGCTGGCTGATGACAGTGATACTTATGTGTTCCAAGGTACAAGATCTGGAATCGATATTCGCAACCGTTCAGATTACTCACTGGTCACCAGTGTTGATTCAGGTAGGTTTGTATTAAATATACTAAAATCACCCGACGGTTCGCGTATATCATTCTTATCCCAAGACAGTAGCGAACTACAGAATACCGAACTTTGGACAATAAATGCTCTTACGCATGAAATAACAGGTATTACGAGACTGGGTGGGAATTACGAATATCTTGCGCAAGGAAATAGTGCTAATGAAGTGATTGTCAGTGGCCGTTCTGGCATGGCTTTGGTATCTGTCAGCGACAATACTCCCAGTTTGTATGCCTATTGTTCCGACAACACTTTGCTCTCCATGAGTATTGACCCTCACCTTGCAGCTATTAATAGTGGCGATACCGTCAGTTACCAGGCCAATGTGGCTTACAACGCACCGAGTATTTGTCCCCCCCTGTTTGTAAACACAACAGTTAATGATAGCGGTAGTGGCTTCTTTGATGGCGCTGATGGAGTAGGTGATTATGTTGAACCCAATACAACCAAGGCTTTCGAACTGACCTTGCAACACAACACCTATGGGATCCATAATTTAAATTTCAGTGCCGTGTCTGCAATTTTACCTTTAAACAAAATTGCTCGAGTTAATACGACAGTTGCTGTGGTTTGCCCCATGAACTTGACTTTAAACCCGACGGGAACCATCACTACAGCTGTGGGTAACAGCCTGAACGCTTCTGTCTCAGTACAATCTGACAGCCAAAGTTGCAGCACAGAAACGGTACAAATTGAGTTAATGCTGAACAATGATCCTAGCAGTTTGCAAGTTCAAACCCTCACTGTTACACCCGGTATTTCAGAATCTATTAACGTCAATGTACCGGTAAACCTTGCCGGCGCCGATCAGCTCACTGCTCGCCTGATTCGACTTGGCATTGAAACCGATCGTCAAACCCGATCAGTATTTATTTCTCCAACCACCATTACGGTGGATGATTTTAGTCAGGGTTTGGGGAACTGGAACTCCCAAAATGGACAACCGGGTGACCGAGGAAGCCACTGGAAAGGCTGGGATAATGTCGCAAGGTACAGTTTCTTTTATGAGCATATAAATGGTTGGTCTGAAGGCACGCGGAGCAGCACTCGAACTTTGTCTCGACAAATACAAGTTCCAACCACCACTACTGGAAATTTACAGCTCCGGTGGGATTGGAACTATGCCTATCATGTTGACAACATGACCTTGACTGGTCGCATTCAAGGTTATCTTCAACCCGACAGCGCATGTAGCAATCAAACCTTACTCAATCTTGGTACTTTGACTCTCGTGGATGGCGTTTACGTTGATACAGTGAACGCTAATGTAGACGTAAGTGCCTATGCGGGTTGCAATGTGAATCTTGTGTTCAATGCTCGTAATCAGGCATCCCCCATTATTAGCAGCCAGGATCGGGAAATGGGTGGCCACTTCAGCATTGACAATATCGAGTTTGTGGATTTGCCCGCCAATGCGCCCTTCTCAACGTTAACCAGTATTGATGATTTTGCTCAGGGTATTGATGCCTGGTCTTATATCAATGGACAGCCCGGCGACAGAGGTAGCAAATGGGTAAACTGGGGAAATACTGCAACCTATTACTTTTTTTATGAGAACCCCCAAAATGATCTTGGAGATGGTGCGTCCAATGCTAGCCAGTCACTCAGTCGAACCGTTTCTCTGCCGGAACTGGGCGATGATCCATTATTGATTCATTGGGACTGGTCCTACCTATATAGCACCTTGGATGTAAATTTGACGGGAAGGATAGACCTTACATTGTCCCCCGCTGGAAATTGTTCAACATCAATTAAGCGCAAGCTTGGTACATTAACGTTGAGCGACGACCAAACCACCTCTGAAATCAGCGAAGCAACCGATATTTCACAATATGCAGGTTGCGATGTGAACTTGGTATTCAGCGCATCCAATAGTGGGTCTGGCACCGCGAATGGCGATAGAGAGTTTTATGGTAGATTTGAAATCGATAATATCTTTTTAACGCATTGAGCACATCGAAATTCAATTAAATTATTTTTTTAATTCAATAAAAAGGCCCCTGCAGAATTTCTGCAGGGGCCTTTTATTTCAGTTAACGGAACATCAATGACATCGATTATTGAACCTGAAATTTAATTTTACTCTGACAACAATCCTTTTTAGTGCAATCATCTAATTCAAAAAAATTTAAGTGTATATTCAAAAATTAATATTACTTGAAACCAAGTTATTTAGACTCGCTCTGTACCCCTATTACAACAACGCTAAAACAAACCGACCTATACCAGACATTGCTCCTGCGGACTGAAGTGATTTACCAGCTTTGCTTTTTATCCCATCATTTCCTTGAAGTTCTTGCAGTTTCTTTTTACCTAATGAGCTACCCAGTTTTTTTATCACTGGCTCAACAAGCGTATGAATGACATCCATTTCCGCCGTTGAAAATTGTGTTTGACTTGAATCGTACACATGCTCCAAAAGTTCAAAAAAGACTTCCAGTGAAATAGTGACAGTTTCATAAGTTCTAGAATAAGGCGCTGTACCACCAATTACCCTAATGCGCTTTTGGAAAAACTTGTATAGCGCAGGATTCTCAAATTTAAATCGAACTTGCGCTTTTTCATTGCTCTCTAATTCAAACTTTGTCGATTTTAATTTGGTGAGTATATCTATCCACGCTTTTCCTTCCGTCAAACCCGAGTATTTAATCAAACCTGTTTCATACAAAGACTTAACGCGCGACTCTTTAATCATGAACCTCTGACCCAGTTCGAAAGCATCAAATTTTTTATTGTCACTGTACTTTGTGTACAAATAAATGATCAACGCATCTAAGTCTGGCTTAGACATTCCCCCCAAACCTTGCTTGTCGACATAATAAGATAGGAACTCTTCCAAAAAATCAGAATGATTTGATTTGGGTATATCTTTTATTATTTGATCCAAATGGGTTCTCCTGATATCTAAGGTTTAACGTCGAGTTATGAAAACATTTTCATACTCGTAGTGATTATAATTATCTATCTTCTGGTTCTGGCATTTCTATTTTTAGCAACATAAATTGCACTTGTGCATTCAACCATAAGGATATGTTTGAAGTCGAGGTAATGACGCCCAACTATCATTTATGCCTTGGTAATTTTTTCGAATTCGCCTTATTTAATTAAGCGAATACCACTTCATCAGGTACATAGTTTAAAATCTCGGTTCAATACCACAAAGCAATACTTTATTCTAATGCCTTTATATTCATCATTGAAATCAATACCCCACAACACAACTTTTAACATTTCACAATTGCAGGGTTGGGGCGATCTCTCTACAATCAATCTCACTTTCACAAATAGACACACGATGTAGGCAAATTAGGTACCGCGATGAAATGGAAAAACCGTAGAGCAAGCTCGAATGTTGAAGATAGGCGTCGCGTTAAAATGGGGCGAGGCGCTAAAGGCGGCGGTCTCGCAACGATTGTTATCGCGCTGGTGGCGATGTATTTTGGAATTGATCCGCAGATCGCCACTCAAATTGCTGGCGGTCTATCGAGCGGACAACAACAGACAACGGAATATACGCCCACCGCTGCTGAAAACGAATTAGCTCAATTTACCGCGGTTGTTTTAGCCGATACGGAAGATGTGTGGCATCCACTGTTTCGCCAGATGGGCGGCACTTATCAAGAACCAAAACTGGTGATGTTTACGGGTGCTGTGAATTCTGGTTGTGGAGCTGCGAGCTCTGCAATGGGTCCTTTTTATTGCCCAACAGATCGCAAGGTGTATATCGATCTGGGTTTTTATAATGATTTGAAATCTCGCCATAATGCACCGGGAGATTTTGCTCAAGCGTATGTGATTGCTCACGAAGTTGGTCATCACATTCAAAATCTGATGGGAATTTCAGATCAAGTCTTTCAAGCAAGACAAAGAATGAGCAAAACTGACGGCAATGCGTTGTCTGTTAAATTAGAGTTACAAGCGGATTGCCTTGCGGGCGTTTGGGCCAATCACACTCAACGAGCGAAACAAGTGTTAGAGCAAGGGGATATTGAGGAAGCGTTAACAGCCGCGAGTGCGATTGGTGATGATCGTTTACAAAAACAAGCAACGGGTCGCATCCAACCAGAATCGTTTACACATGGTACTTCTGAGCAACGCGTGCAATGGTTTAAGAGAGGAATGCGTGACGGCACATTTGATGGATGTAATACGTTTTAATATCTCACCGCTTTTTCTAACAGTTTTTTGAAGGTTTGTTTAAGCGCTCTTTAAATTAAAAATAAAAACGAATCATATTTGAAAAACATTTATCAAGAACTGCACGACAACATAGAACAACCAGGCCGGTTTCTAGCCCACTCCGGCCTTTTTTGTGCAAACTCTTCTTTGGAAGATTGTTCATCATAAGGGTTTTGTAAGACAGTTAACAATTCATCGACTAACAAATTATCACCCTGCTCTGCTTTATCGATGGCTAATTGCGCCAAATAATTTCGTAAAACGTATTTTGGGTTCACTCCATCCATTTGTTTTTTTCGATCAGCGTTTGTCGCTTTATGTTCACCAACTCGATGTTGATATCGCTTAAGCCATGACAGCATTTCTGCCGTTTCAGTTTCTCGTTGCTCTTTTGGAAGATAATAACTGTCTTCGATAAGATGTATTAATTCATCTTCGTTTACTTGAGTTTCATTTTTACTTTGACTTTCTCTTACTGCTGGAACATTTGCTAAGCCACGATAAAATAATGTCATGTCTGTTTCGGTAGAGGCCAATATTTTTAAAAGGTCATCAATCAGTTCAACATCTTCTTCTTTTAATTCTTTCCCTTTATTTTTGTCTGCTACATGCAAACCTAATTTATTCATCATCATTTGTTGATGGCCGATAGTGTAGTCGGTAGCGAATTGTTGAATAGTTTCTTCCAACTCTTTTGAATCTTCTATTAATGGATAAATAGCATTAGCTAACTGTAAAAGATTCCATTGAGCAATACCCGGTTGATTTTCGTAACGATAACGACGATTTTGCGCATCGGTTGTGTTCGGTGTCCAATGTGGATCGTAATCTTCCAGCCAACCGTAAGGGCCATAATCAATCGTTAATCCGTGTATCGACATATTATCGGTATTCATCACGCCATGAACAAAACCAACTCGCATCCAATGAATGACCATATCCACCGTCGTTTTAGCAACTTCTTTAAACCATGCGATATAAATACGTTTTATTTGTTCTGGACTGCAAGCGTCTAACTTTTCTGAAGGCGATCTAGACGAAGTTGCTTCGGGTATTAAATGAGGGAAATACGTACTGATGCAATATTGTAATAATTTCTTGAGTGTTATGAGATTTTTTCTGGCTGATAAAATCTCAAAACTTCCAAAACGAATAAATGATGGCGAAACTCGACAAACAACAGCACCGGGTTCGTGAGCTGCTCGACCATCATAAAACATATCGCGCATAACTTGCTCGCCAGTACTCACCAAACTCAACGCTCTTGTTGTTGGGACGCCAAGATGAAACATCGCTTCGCTGCATAAAAATTCTCGCACTGATGAACGTAAAACTGCGAGACCATCTGCACTACGAGAATAAGGTGTTGGGCCAGCGCCTTTTAACTGTAACGATAACCTTTCGTTATTAACGTTAACGACTTCACCTAAATTAATCGCGCGCCCATCACCTAACTGACCGGCCCAATTTCCGAATTGATGCCCGCCATAACACATAGCATACGGCTTCATACCTTTTGATAGCTGATTGCCAGAAACTAAATTTAGAAAGGATGCTGACTCTAAAAAGTCATGAGGGAAATTTAATAATTCAGCCACCTCCGAAGAGACTGATACAAGTGATGGATTGCGAACAGGTGTAGGTGAGACCAATGAATAACAGGCATCATTAACTTGCCTACGATGGTTTCCAGTTTCCTGATCCGCAGGTAATGCGTCGACAAATGTGTTTTCAATATTAATCATATGTTGAGTTAATTCTTTGAATGACCGCTTACGTTATCTTTGTCATTATCACTGTTTTTAGTATCACTTTCATCGTCCTCGCCCTCTTCTTTAGAAGCTGTTTGAGGAACTCGAACATTTTGCGTGTGCAACGAAATAACAGGAATAAAACAGGTGATGATAAATCCTACCACAACTATCCAAAGCGCCGTTGAAAACATACCGGTTATTGCATTTGAAAATGCTTTCTTAAAACCGTCCAACATTTGCGTTGAATATTCTTCAGCTTGCCGAGTCATCATTTGTCGAAGCGCTGCAAGTTGTGGTTGTAATTCTCGCTCTGGTTTTCCTTGAACGTCTAAAATCGCTTTCTTTAGACCTTCTGGGATAAAGTGACTTTCGCTCACCGCTTTTAACGCCGCCTCATCACCATGATAGGCAAGATCAACTTGCAAATACATTTTTTCAAATCTGTCTTTGATTTGTTGCCGCACTTTTTCAGGATTCATCGCATTCGATTGCGCTTGATTTAAATCCATCGGCTGCACATTTTCGGATGTAACACCCGGCATTTTCGGTAGATGTTTTGGTAACTCTATGGTTAAGTTATAGGTTAAGAATGTACCGAACAATGCGATACCAATGGTTGAACCTATCTGTCTAAAAAATTGCGCTGCACTAGTGGCCACACCAATATCTTTTGGCGACACAGCACTTTGCACAATTAAATTCGCTAGACCTTGGCTGGGTCCTAAACCAAAACCTACCATGGCAATTCGCCATGCTAAATCAAGTGTTGTTGTATCGGGACCTATTTGTGTACAGAGATAAACACCCGCAATTAATACGAAGCAACCACCCACCATGAATGATTTATAAACACCCAATTGCGACACCATTCGGCCGCTGATGATACTACTGAACATCATGCCAAACATTAATGGGAACATGGCAACGCCACTTTTAGTTGCGCTCACTCCTTGCACTATTTGCATGTATAACGGCATGAACATAATAATGCCCAAGAACGCCATCGAAATAACAAATGACGATAGATTCGTTATTGTGAAAGCTTTGTTGGCAAAAAGATTTAACGGCATAATGGGATGTGAAGCTTTCGTTTCTACAAAAATAAATGCTATTAACGCTACTAAAGAGCCCATTAACATGCCTATTATTTCTTGTGAGTCCCAATCGTATTTATGTCCGCCCCACGTTAGCACCAACAGAAACGGAATAAATGCAGCGATTAATAATATCGCGCCTAAGTAATCAATATTGCCGCCAGTACCGACATTTGTTTTTGGTGTTTTTCTAACAATTAAATACAGAGAAACAAAGCCCAATGGTAAATTGACATAAAACACCCAGCGCCATCCGGGAATATCGTGTCCAAATAAAGTGATTGACGCAAAATCTGTTAAAAACCCGCCAACGGCTGGACCAATCACACTGGATATTCCAAATACCGCACCAAACAATCCCATAAATTTTGCGCGCTCGCGCGGTGAATACATATCCGCCACAATGGCAATAACACAAGTAAATAAAGCAGCGCCACCCACTCCCTTTACAGCGCGAAAGACAATAAGCTGGTGAATGCCATCACCGATGATCGGCATCGGTCCAAACTCTCCACTCAAACCTGACAACGCCGAACCCAACAAAAATATTGCAATTCCCCACACTAAAATTGTTTTACGTCCGTATAAGTCACCCAATTTTCCTGCAATAGGCACCAGTACTGTTGACGTTAACATGTAGGCGGTTGTCACCCATGCATATAACTCAATACCATTTAACTCAGCAATAATTCGAGGCATTGCTGTAGAAAGAATCGTCATGTCCAGTGCGCTTAATAAAAATACGACAAGTAATGCAAACAGTGTAATTTTTCTTTCTTTTTCAGTGAATGAAACTGGGGTCATATAAAATCCTACAACGAGAGTTTAATGTTAGCGCGCAACGAACAGCACTAAATTTGTAACGAGGAGTACTTATGGGAAGCACTTATGGGAAGCACTTAAAGATATCAGGGAAGCCGTTAGAAATATAAATCCAACTAAACTGTTAACAAGCTATAGCGATAGCAATTAATAACGACTGCTTACTATAAATTTGCGGTGCAGAATAACGCCAATCTAGCTCAATGAGCAAGAAAAAATTTCGCTTCAAGACAATTAAATAAGGGAAAAAATTCTGAGATCTACAATCTACAATCAATGTGTTAGGTTTATATAATTACTTTTGTGATTATATAAACCTGAAAGATTTTCTAGTGCCAGTGAATTAAAAAATTTTACAAATTATTGTCTTTTTTGAATTGAGAACAATCGCTCAGGCGTACCAATGTCGAGCCATTCTCCTCGGTAACATTCACCCGTTAATTCTGCTTTTTCGATAGCGTCTTTAAAAACGTCTACAAGTGGAAATTTTTCTTGTCTATTGTGATAATTCAACACCAACGAAGGATTGATAAGGCTAATACCACTAAATGTCAGCGCTTGATTTTCATTAGGGTTTTCTTTTAATGACAAAAAACCATTATCAGCCAATCTAAAATCACCATGAACATTATGGCCAGGGTTATCAACCATAATTAAATGACCCTGTACGGATTCAGGTAATTTTTTTTCAACTAATTTATGGTAAGGGAAGTCCGTCCACACATCTGCATTGGTCAATAAAAAAGGATCGCCACCCAATAACTGAGAAGCAAAAACAATGGCACCCGCCGTCTCTAAAGGATAAGGTTCAAACGAATATTTTATATTGACCCCGTATTCAGTCCCTTCTCCAAGCGCTTGCTCAATCTGTTTTCCTAAATAGGCAAGATTGATAACAACATCTTTTATACCGGCCTTTTTAAGGCTCTCTAATGTATAAGCAATTAACGGCTTTCCATTCACTGGCAATAATGGTTTAGGCATATTGTTTGTTAGCTCGCCCATACGCTCACCACGGCCAGCGGCAAATATCATTGCTTTCATTTATTCAAACGCCCTAAAAAATATTATGGAACAAATTAAAGAGTGGATAATCATTTATTCTACGGGACAAAAACCCGCTGATTGATAATCGCAATACCATGACTGTTGTTGCGCAAGTGGAACTAATTTTTTTTCAAACCAATGTGCAAATTTTTTACATTCCGGATATTTGTGTGCAACCTCTAATGTATAGCGAATCACTAATGGCAAATCTTGTAAGTACGAGGCTTTGTTATCACGTAAATATAATCGAGCAAAAATTCCCAACACTTTGATATGCCGTTGCAGCCCCATTAAATCAAACCACTTAATGAGTTGTTCGCCCGACACCTTTGGCATAATACCAACTTCGGCTGCCATATTTGCGTAGGTAAACAACCAATGACGAACCCGCTCTTCAGGCCAACGGACATAACAATCTCGTAACAATGACACAAGATCGTAAGTGAATGGCCCCCAGACGCCGTCTTGAAAATCAATTACTCCTGGCGGGCCAATGTCGCAAGCAATTAAATTACGTGAATGAAAATCTCGATGCACAAAACACTGAGGTTGTTCATTAGCGCTTTCAACTAACACATCGAACATATCTTTTATCATGATCTGCTCAGAAGTATTTAATTGATAACCCAGTAAGTCCGTCACAAACCATTTGGGAAAGAGATCAACTTCTTGCAGTAACTTACTCGCAGAATAATCTTCAATAGACGACAAGCTTCTTGGCGCTTGCTGCATGCATAACAAGGCAAGAATGGCTTCGCCATATAAAACTTCTACTGTATTTTCATTTAATTCACCGAGATATAATTTGTCCCCCAAGTTTTCTATCAATAAAAAACCCTTGTCTAAATCTGCCGATAGTACTTTGGGGGCTCGAATGCCTTGGTCTCTTAAGTAATCTGAAAACTCGATGAAAAGAGCACTATTTTCAGATTCTTTCGGTGCAAACACAGCCAAATATTCCGGAGCATTATCAATGGTGAAATACTGTCGTGCACCCGCATCGCCAGATAAACCTTGAAGATTAATGTGTTGATTTTGATTATTTGGGATAACACCCTGTAGCCATGTGGCTAATGTGACTGATATATCTGAACTCATTAATGGTACTTCTCGTTTTTATTGCTTCTTATTTTATTGTCGTGATAAACAAGTCAATCATTGTAGATTTTGATCATTCTACTCTTGCCATTACACAAGCTCTACATCCACTAGAAAGAACTGTTACCAATCAATGGACTCTTTAATCCAGATAATGAAAATACAGCGGTGATGCTGGGCTGTTCAAGCAGTTTCCAGTAGAATTGAACGTTTGGTTACACGATCACTCAGAGTTGGGCATAGAGTCGAACATAGAGTTACAGGTAAAATTAAGCCTAACAATAACGCTAAATACTTGATCACTAAAGATATTCATACAAATTAAGGCCGCAAGTTTGTCGATCTTCCCCAAAAAACAGTGTTTTCGTCGGTCCGGTGCCCCTCTATCATCTCGGCAAAAGCCCGCATCGTCTATTTATGTCTTGAGTATCACCGTTTTATCTGCTTTTTCGATCATCATAAGCTCGTCCGCCTTTTCTACAGAATCGCCAAAACCGACTCATACAGAATGGAGCTGCAAGGCTAATGGGGAAGAATGGGTATGTTCAGAAGCAACAGTGCCAGGCCCGGCCTATACTCGCCCGATTAAATCCCGATCAGGTAACGGCTCTCATAATAACTCTGGAAAGAGCGATAAAGAGTTAGCAACGGCTAATCAGTTACATTGGATTCCTATTGAGCATATCGATCCTGCACTGATCAAGGAATCAGAAAAAAATACTTCGACTGATAGCCTAGATAAAAAACACCTCATTGCACCGGACCAATTAAAAAGACTCCAAACTGGTTGTTGTGGGGTTTACATGCCCCCCGTTCGTGAAGACAGTGAAGCCACAAAGTTACCGGAAGATTCTCCCGCTCGTATTACCTCCCTAGGCTCGATGGATGGAAACCCCGAAACGATTCTACGCTTTTCTGGCGGAGTGACTGTCGTCCAAGGATCAAGGCAGTTAAAAGCAGAAAAAATGGAGATGAACGAGATTGAACAAACAGCCTCGATGGAAGGTAATATTCAAATTCGAGAAGGCAACAGCCTTATTATTGGTGATAGCGCTAGACTAAACCGAGAAACCGGTGAAGCCAATATTGAAAACAGCCAATTTATTTTTTATGAAACTGGCTTGCGAGGTCGTGCAATGTCTATCGAACGCGGTGACGAAACCTCAATGACATTGACCGGCGGAGAATTTACCCAGTGCGAACCGGGACAGGAACATTGGTTAATCAAAGGTAGCAATATCACTATCGATCAACTTGATGAAACGGCAACTGGAAAAAATATACGCTTAGAACTTGGCGGCGTTCCTGTTTTTTATTTTCCTTATATTTCTTTTCCCACAGGCAACACCTCGAAATCGGGTTTGCTATACCCGAGTTTTTCCAGTGATGATTTCCCACTACCCCTGTATTGGAGTATTGCACCCAATTACGATCTCACTTTTACACCTCGTTATTTAAGTGAGCGGGGAATCAGTTACGAATTAGAAACTCGTCACCTTAACCAACGTTTTGAAACAACCCTTGCTGGCGCTTGGCTAGGTAATGCACGAGATGAAATTAGTGATAACGAACAGAAAGCCATCGACGATGGCAGTATAACGCGAGAAGAAGCGATATTATTTGATGGCCAAGACCGCTGGCTTGGCAGCATCCAACAAACAGGCGGTACGGGTGAACATTGGTTTACAAAAATCGATTACACCAAAGTCAGCGATTACGCTTACTTTCATCATATTGATACGGCAAATCTAGATATCAACCGCGGCACGCATTTACGCCAGAGCGGCGAAGTCGGATATAACTTTGAGAACTGGCTTATCAGTGGACGCGTAGAACAATATCAAAGCATTGTGTTAAACAGCGAAGAACCCTATAAACAAAAACCTCGACTCAGTGCTGCCGGCGATTACCAATGGAATAATGTCACACTGAACATGACCAATGAAATCACCCGCTTCGAACACAGAGAAAATGATGCAAGCCACATTAACGGCGAACGCTTACGACTCGACTACCAAGCTGACTGGACTAAAGAATGGTTATGGGGGTTTTTTAAACCGACCATTTTATTAAAAACACTGGCATATCAACTCGACGATAAATTTTTGTCCGCAACAGAAAATGACAAGCCAAATTATATCGCTCCACAAGCTTCCATAGATTTCGGTTTATTTTTCGAACGCGACGGCAATTGGTTCGGAAAAGAATACTTACAAACATTTGAGCCCCAGCTATTTTATTTTTACAGTCGCTATGAAGATCAAAGCGATATCATTAACCAAGGAGTTGATTTTGATACGAGTGAGCTGACCTTCAGTTACAGTCAGTTATTTCGCCATACTCGTTTTGCTGGTGGGGATAGAATTGATGATGCCAATCAATTTTCTATTGGCTTAACTTCTCGCTTTATTGGTGACAAAGGCGCTGAACGACTTCGCCTAAGCATCGGTCAAATTTATTACCAAGAAGATCGCCGAGTGACTCTTTTAGCAAACTCAGATCAAGTACAAAGTAAATCTGAGATTGCAGGACAAGTGTCAGCTCAGCTGACCGATGACTGGCGAATCACCAGCGATATTTTATATGACCCGACAGAGCGACATGCCAACAAAGGCAGCTTGAGTGTTCGCTACCTCGATGAAAAATTTCGTATATTTAATCTCGGTTACCGCTATACTCGCAAACCGTTTGGCACATCACCATCAGGGCCCATTGATTTAGATGATAGCCAGTTAGAAGCCTCTTTTGTTTGGCCGATTGCTGGCAATTGGAGCGTCATAGCTAGAAACGTCCATGATTTCACCTATGATCGGGAACTGGACAGCATCCTTGGAATCGAATACACCAGCTGCTGTTATCGCGTCAGACTTATGGGTCGAAAGTGGCTCGATAACGAATTGATTAATGTTGTCGATAACCAAGATTTAGAATACGACCAAGGCATATTCCTTGAAATTCATTTGCGAGGTCTAGGATTAAACATTGGCAATCGTATCGGTAATGCACTCAGTGAAGGCATTATGAATTATGATCGACGTGAAGAAGATTTTTTAGGACCGTGATTTTATTGAAGTATAAAAGTCTAAGACCATAATTTAAAACTTCGCATAATCCACTCGATATTTAAGTGCTTATTTAACACCTATTTTTACAACACAAAAAACTAGTGATCAAACAATGAAAAAAATACCTTTTGTAAAAACCAGTTTTCTTATCGCCTTGTTATCATTCAGCGCGATACAACTCACACAAGCGGAAGCAATTGTTCTTGATCGAGTCGCCGTTATTGTCGATAACGATGTCGTTATGGAAAGCGAGCTAAACGCTCAGCTAAGTGCGATTAAAAATCGCTTAAAGGCGCAAGGAGCTGAATCGCCTCCAGATGAAGTTTTAAAAGCACAAGTCTTAGAGCACTTAATCGTCCAGCAATTACAATTACAAATGGCCAAACGCGCTGGCGTTAATATTGAAGATGCTGAGATCAATCAAGCTATGACAGAAATGCAGCAACGAAATAAAGTGACCCCGCAACAATTTATTGCTCAACTTCAAGCGGAAGGATTGACTGTTGAAGATTTACGAGAAGACTTGCGACGCGAGCTCACCATTAACCGTGTACAACGGGGTGTTTTGGGTAACCGCTTAGATGTTACAGAACATGACGTTGACAGCTTTTTGAATTCTAAAGAAGGAAAATTCTGGACAGCCCCAGAATACAACCTAGGCCATATTTTAATTCCCCTCTCAAACAGTGCCAGCACTGAAGAAGTCGCTGCTGCAAAAAATAAAGCTGAAGATTTAAAACAACAATTAGAAAATGGTGCAGATTTTTCTCGCATAGCAACCACTTATTCTGCAGGGCAAAACGCCTTACAAGGCGGAAGCATTGGCTGGAGAAAACCCGCGCAGCTACCTGAATTATTTTCAGTCAACCTTAACGGCATGAAAATTGGTGAAATATCCAACCCTTTCCGAAGCGGAGCAGGATTTCATCTTTTAAAAATTCATGAACAACGCGGAGGTGGAAGTGAACAACTAATCGACCAAACAAAAGTTCGGCACATTTTACTGCAAACCTCTGTCATATTAAGTGATGAAGAAGCACGAAAAAAATTACTTGAAGTGCGTACCAATATTTTAAACGGTGCTGATTTCGGTGAGATGGCAAAAGAACACTCAAAAGATCCTGGCTCTATGTTAGCTGGAGGCGATTTAGGTTGGTCGACTCCCGGTATGTTTGTTCCTCAATTTGAACAAGTCATGGCTGTGACAGAAATAGGAGACATTTCTTTTCCTTTTCAAACCCAACATGGCTGGCATATTTTACACGTTGAAGATCGCCGAAAAGAAGACATGAGTGACCGCGTTATAAAAAATCAGGCATTTAATTTATTGAGAAGCCGTCGATTTGAAGAGGAACTTCCAATCTGGTTACAAGAAATTCGAGACGATGCTTATGTTGATATCAAACTAAAAGATCTTGAACTCGATCGTACCAGCGTTAATTAATCACTTTATAAATTCAAATATAGCACACCGGGCCTATGACATTACGAATTGCAGTGACTGCCGGAGAACCCGCAGGAATAGGCCCAGACCTCGTTGTCACTTTTGCTCAAAAACACTGTGACCACGAACTCATTGTTATTGCTGATCCCGAATTAATTAAGCAACGTGCTGCATTATTAAACCTGCCCATCACCCTTCGTGAATTTAATCCAGATACTCCAGCAAAACAACATGAACCGGGACAAATTTGTATTTACCCCGTTCCGCTATTATCGCCTTGCTCACCCGGCATACCCAGTTCTTACAATGCACAATATGTTTTAAATACACTGGATATTGCGATCGAGTTATGTCAAAAAAAAATTGCACATGCGATGATGACAGCG
Source organism: Cellvibrionaceae bacterium (assembly GCA_050633885.1). GTDB lineage: Bacteria > Pseudomonadota > Gammaproteobacteria > Pseudomonadales > Cellvibrionaceae > JAWSVE01. The sequence goes on along the minus strand of JBOEHK010000002.1, from coordinate 768,690 downwards.
CCCGTTCATAAAGGCGTTATCAACGAAGCAGGCATTCCCTTTAGCGGTCATACAGAATATCTAGCTGACAAAACGAACACCAAAAGAGTCGTCATGATGTTAGCGACGGAAGGTCTACGAGTTGCACTGGTCACAACACATCTCCCTTTAGTGGACGTGTCAAAAACAATTACTCGAAAAAACCTTCACGAAACCATTATAATTTTACATGCCGCTCTTCGAAATAATTTTGGAATCGACGATCCAAAGATATTAGTGTGCGGGCTTAACCCTCACGCTGGCGAAGGCGGACACATGGGCAGGGAAGAAATCGATGTCATAGAACCTACACTGGATGAAATGAGAATCACAGGTAAAAACCTGATCGGACCTCTCCCCGCCGACACACTATTTACTCCCAAAGTATTAGATGGAGCCGACAGTGTTTTAGCCATGTATCACGATCAAGGTTTGCCCGTTTTAAAATTTAAAGGTTTTGGAAAAGCCGTGAATATTACGTTAGGACTCCCCATTATTCGAACGTCTGTCGATCACGGTACCGCTTTTGATTTAGTGGGAACTGGACAAGCAGATAGCGGAAGCTTTGAAACCGCAATTCATACAGCCGCCAACATGTCGTTATAATTTAGATGTAAAGAGTGTTGATATGTAGAGTGTTAATGTAAAGTCCTTTACTCATTCCAATATATGCACTTTTACAACGTCTCACAGAAAAAACTGACTATAAGAATTTTTAAATGGAAGAACATACACCCAGAAAACGGTTTGGACAGAATTTTTTAACTGACTCAGGCATCATAGAAAAAATCGTTGGCTCTATTGCGCCAAAACCAACTGACAATCTTGTAGAGATTGGCCCAGGTCAAGGGGCGATTACCATTCCTCTACTGGCGCTTTGCTCACAACTAAATGTTGTAGAACTAGATCGTGACTTAGTAGCCCGACTCAACATCTTGAAAGAAAAAAAACCTGGTTTAACTATTCATCAAGGTGATGCGCTCTCTTTTGATTTTTCTTTACTGGCCTCCGCGGAAGAAAAGAAATCGCTTCGCGTACTAGGCAATTTACCGTACAACATTTCGACCCCTCTTATCTTTCACCTACTCACCTTCAGTGCTCTCATCAAAGACATGCACTTCATGCTTCAAAAAGAAGTGGTGGAACGGATGGCTGCAAAAGAAGGCAGTAAAACCTATGGTCGCCTTTCGGTAATGGTGCAGTACGCTTGTAAAGTCACCTATTTATTTCCAGTACCTCCGGAGTGTTTCAATCCAAGACCGAAAGTTGATTCAGCCATTGTTCGATTAGAGCCTTATGAGACATTTCCACACCCTGCAGACAATGTAGAGCTCTTGAAAAAACTTGTTAACACGTGTTTTCAACACAGAAGAAAAACATTGCGAAATAACCTACGCGCCCTAATTCCTAAAGAAGTCATTGAAAAACTGGATACAACATCTCAAAATAAAAGCACACCCAATCATTTTTATATTGATATGTCTCGGCGTCCTGAAACATTAAGTGTTATCGAATATGTTAACCTAGCCAATAGTTTACATCGCGATTACAGGGAAGCATTACTATGAACGATTCAATCAGCACCACCAAAGCGCAGAAATACAAAAAAGAACACCCACCAATAAAAGTGACAGTTAAGACATCTTATATTCCAGCTCAATCTCGGCCGGTAAAAAATAGATACGTTTATTCCTACACAATTACGATTAAAAATTGTGGCGAATATAATTCACAATTAATTTCTCGTCACTGGATTATTCGTGATGCTCTCAATAAAATACAAGAGGTCAAGGGTGATGGGGTTATTGGCAAGCAACCCGTATTGCGCCCAGGGATGGACTACACTTATACGAGTGGCGCAATTTTAGAAACACAAACTGGCACAATGGAAGGCAGCTACCAAATGAAAGCCGACAATGGTGAAATGTATGAGGCAGCTATAGCAACATTCGTACTAGCTCCCCCACATGCTATTCATTAAAGTCGTCATTGTTTCATCACTTAATGTTAGTCAAAAAGCATCAAACAACTTCATTCGGTTAGGACATCTTCATGGCGACCTATGCAATCGGCGACATACAAGGTTGCTTCAAATCATTCAAAGCATTACTAAAAAAAATTAATTTCGATCCATCTAAAGATACCCTGTGGATCGCAGGCGACATGGTTAACCGCGGACCTCGCTCACTAGACACGCTGCGCTATTTGTATTCCATTCGAGATAACGTGATAGCTGTGCTAGGTAATCACGACCTTCACCTTGTCGCAACAGCACTACTCAATAATGATTCAGGAAAAAAAGATACCTTCGACGATATTTTAAATTCTCCAGATTCTGAACAGCTCATCACATGGCTCCGTCACTGTCCGCTCGTTCATCACGATCCCAATTTAGATTTTACAATGTCTCATGCAGGCATCCCCCCCATTTGGAACATTGACCAAGCACTTCAATATGCAGCGGAAGTAGAAACAGTTTTGCGAAGTGAAAAGCCTAAAAACTTTTTAAAAAATATGTACGGAAACACGCCAGACACTTGGAGCGAAACATTAGAGGGTACAGATAGACTTCGTCTCATTACAAATTATTTTACTCGAATGCGATTTTGTAATGCGAAAGGCCGATTAGATTTAAAATGCAAACTTGGTCCTAAATCGCCGCCAAAAGGTTTTTTACCGTGGTTTGACCACCGTAAACGCAAAACAAAAAAAGGGCATTTAGTGTTTGGACATTGGGCCAGTTTGGAAGGACAAACCAATACCAAAAGAGTTTATGCACTTGATACCGGGTGTGTTTGGGGCGGCCATTTGTCGGCGCTGCATTTAGAAAAAAGAAAATGGTACCGCGTGAGATGCAAAGATTAATATATTTCCTAACACCCACACAATAAAAAGGCCGTAAATGTAAAAGAGAACGGCCTTTTATTTTGCGCTATGTTGATGCTTGTACTCTCAATCAAACATCATATCCAGTCGGATTCTCTGATTGCCAGCGCCATGCATCTTCTACCATTCGGGTGATCCCGTACTCGGCCTTCCAGCCCAATTCGTTGAATGCTAACGATGGCTCAGCAAAGCATTCAGCTATATCGCCGGCTCGACGCGGCATAATTTTATAAGGAACTTTTTTTCCACTCGAGGCTTCAAATGCTTTAACCACTTCAAGCACGCTGTATCCTTGGCCCGTACCGAGATTAAATGTGTAACAATTTGGATCTGCTTTTAATAAATGCTCTAGCGCTTTTACATGACCTTTCGCCAAATCAACAACATGAATGTAATCTCGCACACCCGTCCCGTCTACGGTGTCATAGTCATCACCAAAAACACCCAATTCCTTTAATTTTCCTACAGCAACTTGTGCGACATAAGGTAGAAGGTTATTAGGAATGCCTTGAGGATCTTCACCAATCAAACCACTTTCATGTGCGCCAATAGGATTAAAGTATCGAAGCAGCGTTACTTTCCATTGATTGTTTGGCGCTTTACACACATCACGCATTATTTCTTCGACCATTAATTTACTGCGGCCGTAAGGGTTAGTGACTGATGTTGGAAAACTCTCGACAATAGGCACACTGGCGGGGTCTCCATAAACAGTTGCCGAAGAACTAAAAATTAATCGAAGTACATTAAACTCCTCCATAACTTCAGCTAAAGCAACGGTCCCCTCAACATTATTATAATAATAACGCAAAGGAATTTCGTTCGACTCCCCAACAGCCTTTAAACCCGCAAAATGTAAGACGGCAGCTATATCGTGTTCTTTAAAAATTTTTCTTAACGCATCTCTATCAGTTACATCAGCTTCATAAAAAGTCATTGCTTTCCCACTGATTTGCGCAACACGTTCCAATGACAAGGGCTTACTGTTACTCAGATTATCAACAACAATAGGTTCAAACCCAGCTGCAATTAACTCAACACAAGTATGGCTACCAATGTAACCCACACCTCCTGTGACTAAGACCTTATTTGATGTTGTTTTTGACAAACTATCCGACACACGACTTTCCTTTTGCTGAATGAATTATAAAATCATGATTGATGAATCGAGATTATGAGCTCGAAGCTTATTCAATGTTAAGCTGATCGCCCTGTCATTTACATGTAGCTACATGCAATAAAAACATAGCCTACATGAACATTCACATCAGATTCAAGATGCCAGCGATCAACTGTTTCATCTTCACACTCAGCTGAACTTATCCCGCCAAAACCTCACAAGATACTTCAATGTGATACCTTCGAAATATAATAATGACAAAAGTACCAGCACCCCTCCTATGGTAATTCGAACGGTAAACTGCTCATTCAAAAATACCGTCCCGAGCGTAATAGCAAATAATGGAGAAATCATAGTTATCAATGAAACCGTAACTACATTCATACGCTGAAACACCCAAAAATATAATGAGAACCCAACAACCGTACCCAAAAAAGCCAGATAACTGATCGCAGTTAAACTTCTTATCGTAATATTTTTAGGAACTACGCCATCAAAAAACCACCAGCACAAGAGAAACAACGGCAGGGTAAATAACAACGTCCCTGTTGTTTGACTTAATGGATCCAAATTCACATTGTCACTATAACGCTTTAACAACACTGTGCTTACCGCGAAACACACCGATGAAGCTAATAACGCCAATATCCCCATGGCAGCTTGAAAACTCAAGTTAAGCTGATCAATAAATATCAGTGCCATTCCAAATACAGCAATCATAAGGGATACAATCTTTCTCACACTTAACGTGGTCGACTCAGGCAACAAAAACAGAGAGGCCAGATAAGTAAAGCAAGGGCTTAGTGCAAAAACAATCGACATCACTCCTGATGGCACATATTGAGCAGACCAATAAACGAGAGACATTTGCGGACAAATACCAGCTGCCGCAATCAAATACATCTTTATGGCATCAGGGTGAGGAACCAGTGATTTTCTACGAACTGCCGCAATGAAGAGCAACAGCGTTAACGCCATTAACAAACGTAAACCTGCCGCGCTCATAAACGATACACTTTCATTACTGATTACCATACCCATTGGTGTTGTTGACCAAATAAGTACAACGACCCAATACCCTAGAATTAAATTCACAAGAATATCCTTATGTTATTTATTTTCTGTCTCATTGATGATGCTTAAAAACCTTTTTTCTTTTTGTCGTAAAACGAAAAAGGCCGCAGTTTTTACGCTGCGGCCTAATCGGTGTTGGAATGTGTTATGGAAAATTAACTAACGCATTGTACCCTGTTACCTTTTAGGCCGACTGTTGCTGGATGAATAGCATGACGAATTGGCGTGACAACAAACACAGGAGTATCACACGCACGCAGGCACGTCACCATTTGCCACATGGCAAGGCGGTAACGATCAACGGTCTTTTTTGTTAGTGTGGTGATATTCATAATGATTGACTGATTGTAAAGTAACTATTGTATGGCTATTAGGTAGGTATTAAGCAACTATAGAGTAGCTGTAGAGTAGCTGTAGAGTAGCTGTAGAGTATAAATATAAATAGTTATTTATCTATAAAGGTTTGTTTAATTATAAAATTGAAAACAGCTTACCTCTAAATACCTTAAACAGTAGAGGCAAGATTAAAACAGACCTTTTCACTAAAGACAACGAACTTTTCTCTATATAGCAACGATTCTCTATTACACTTTCAATAATTTTTCACTGTATACTATTAAACATTACACACGATTATTTTCATCAAGGGCTTTATGGACACCTATCTTGTTGGCGGTGCAGTTAGAGACGAAATGTTAGGCCATCCTTTTCATGAAAGGGATTGGGTTGTCGTTGGCTCTTCACCAAAAGAAATGACTGAAAACGGATTTAAATCCGTGGGCAAAGACTTTCCTGTTTTTCTTCACCCTGAAACGCAAGAAGAATATGCGCTTGCTCGTACCGAACGAAAGACGTCGGGTGGTTATACAGGCTTTTCTTTTCATGCAGCGCCTGATGTGACACTAGAAGAAGATTTAATTCGACGCGACCTCACAATCAATGCCATCGCAAAAGATGCTGACGGAAATATCATTGATCCTTACCATGGACAAACAGACATTGAAAATCGCATTCTTCGACATGTATCAAACAGTTTTTGTGAAGATCCCGTTCGCATCTTGCGAACTGCTCGATTCGCAGCACGGTATCACCACTTAGGTTTTTCAATTGCCGGTGAAACTCACGCACTAATGAAAACAATGGTTGATAACGGTGAAGTCGATTATTTAGTGCCCGAGCGTGTATGGAAAGAAATGTCGCGAGCTTTAGCCGAAAAAAATCCCGACGTATTTTTTGAGGTTTTAAAAGTATGTGGTGCTCTCGCTCGACTAATGCCGGAAATCAATAATTTATTCGGGATACCCCAACGACCGGAACACCATCCCGAGATAGATTGTGGCATTCATTCTTTAATGGTATTGCAACAAGCGACATTGCTCAGTCAAAAAAGTGAAGTTCGTTTTGCTAGCTTAGTCCATGACCTCGGCAAAGCAACCACACCTGCTGATGTTTTACCTCAACACATTGGCCATGAACATCGCAGTATTGATTTAGTCAAACAACTCTGTGAACGCTTAGCCGTTCCCAATGAGTTTCGAAATTTAGGTTTAATGGCGGCTCAATACCACACCCACTGTCATCGAGCTAAAGAACTAACGCCCAAGAAAATATTAGAAACACTGAATGCACTCGATGCGTTTCGACGGCCGGATCGCTTTGCTGATTTTTTATTATGTTGTGAGGCCGACGCCAAAGGCAGAACTGGTTTTGAAGATAGAGACTATCCGCAAGCTGAGTATTTTCAAAATGCATTGGATATTTGCGAAAAGATCACTGCCGCTCAGGTTGACAGGTCAAAACACCAAGGTAAAGCAATTGGAGAAGAGATTCATCGTTTACGAATCTCCGCACTCAAAGCCTACAAACAAGAAAACTTATTAACTCAAACTAAGAAAAAATAGCGTTATGAAAAACAGAGAAAAACCCGTCGTTTTAATAACCGGCGCCGCTAAGCGCATAGGCTCAGCGATTGCAAAAAAATTACATTCCGAGAACTTTGATATTATCCTTCATTGCAACCACTCCCTCACTGAAGCCAATCATCTAGCCCAGAGCCTAAATCATCTCAGAGAAAACTCGGCGTTTGTTATCCAAGCCGATCTATTGAACATCGATCAAGTGAAGTCTCTTGGGCTTCAAGCCATCCAACACTGGGGTAGACTAGACGCTCTCATCAACAACGCTTCTAGCTTTTACCCCACAAAAATTGGCAACATTTCCGAAGAAATATTTGATGATTTAATCGGAACAAACTTAAAAGCTCCTTTCTTTTTAAGCCAAGCATGTGCTGATGCGCTAAAAAAGCAAAATGGTTGCATCATTAATATTGCCGATATTCATGGCGACCGTCCACTGTCAGGATACCCCGTTTACTGCACTGCAAAAGCTGGAAACATCATGCTCACAAAATCTTTAGCCAAAGAACTAGCACCCGAAATCAGAGTCAATGGTGTCGCTCCCGGCGCGATCCTATGGCCTACAGCAGAAGCGGAGCTAAACGAAGAAGCCAAAGACATTATTTTGGATCGGACAGCTTTAAACCGCATCGGCGAACCCGATGACATAGCGACAACGATTAAATTTTTATTAACAGAAGCACCGTATATCACAGGGCAAATACTCGCTGTTGATGGCGGAAGAAATTTGATTAGCTAAATTAACTTTAAATAGAACCACCTAAAAAAATAAAAATGCCAGCATATCATGATGTGATAGCTGGCATTTTTATTGAGAACAGATGTGTTTCTAAGGTTAAATTAAAAGCTATAATTCATTCCAATATAATAATATGCGCCATTAAAACCAAAAGGAGCTGATCGGCGAGAATAGGTAAACACGCCAGGAGTATTTACAATAACATTATCGGCTGCATCCTCTATGATTCCTGCCCGACTTTGTCCGACTTCATTTTTATCCGGTGTAACATCAAAAATATTATTGCCGCCAAGATTAACACTGAATCCGTTATCAAAGTTATATACTACGCGTAAATCAGTCAGCACTTTTGGACTAAACGTTTGTCTTTGCCCACCATCTAACACGGTGTACTTACCATAACGACTAAATGATAAATTGCTTGTCCACTTTCCTAAGGAATAAAGTCCAGTTAACGTTTGACGCTGCTCCGGCTGCCACTCTTCGATAATTGACTGATCTTGCTCTCCAAATACCTGACTAAGTGGAACACCTTGTAAACTATCCGGTGCAAACACATCCGTAATTTCTGTATCAGTAAAATTTGCAGCAAAAGTTAAATCAAGAACCCCATCACCAATATCAAAATCATAAGAAGCGACTACATCTACCCCTTGTGTTTCTGTATCGGCAGCATTCAAGAAAAATTGTGCTGATGAAATTTGATTAGCCGCAAGTGCAGCTGTCAGTACTGGGTTACCCGATTGCAATTGACCACTAATAACAATGCGATCTTCAATATCAATTTTATAAAGGTCGAGCGTCACATCCAAACCCTCTAAAGGTTCTAACGCGATACCAACGCTTAAATTCAATGACTCCTCCTCTTTTAGCTCTGGAATACCAATTTGTTGTGCGAGCACACTGTCATTTCTAAATGTACCGACTTGCAGCGGAACACCACCAACAAATTGGGTGCTGATATTATTAAAATATTGCTGCTGCATTGAAGGTGCACGGAAACCAGTACTGACTGCGCCACGCAATGTCACGGTATCAGCAACATTAAATCGCATAGCCGCTTTTAAATTAAACGTATCACCAAAATCACTGTAATCATCATAGCGAACGGCACCACTCAGCAATAGTCGATCAGTAACATCATATTCCGCATCTACATAAGCTGACATCACAGTTCGATCTTCGTCGACTTCATTTGCGGGCTGAAAGCCTGGAAAAACTTGAATCCCTGCTGAACCGGTTCCTGATACAGCGCCATCATAATCGACGTAAGAATATTCTTCGCCCGCATCAATTGCATATTCATCAACTCGATATTCCGCACCGAAAGCCAACACAATGGAATCCAACATTTTTACAAAGTCTGCATTTAAAGTTGTTAACCCCATGTGAAGCTCACCCGCATCAGCGCTACGAGATACAGAATTTCTCAGCTCAACACCACCACCATTATTAATGGCATCCTGAACAAACGACGCATTCACAGAATTATTAATAATAAATGCAAAATCATTTTCTCCTTTAGCGATAGAGACATCCATTGTTAAATCATTTTCAAATTCAAAACGATATCCACCGCCAAAAGAAAGATCATTAATTTCGGTATTAATTAAAGGCAAAAAGCCATTGGGATAAAACGCATCCCCGTCGGCAGGAATAGTTGGGTTAGACGTTGTTTGATTGGCACGACGATAGAAACCGGCCGACTCACTTTCACGGTCGGAGTAGGTGAGATAGGCATAAACTTCTCCACCTCCCACATCAAAACCTGAATTTAATACAACACTTAATTGCTCTGAATCGGCATCTCCAATCCGAAAGTTTTGTCGATCAAAAGTTACCTCGCGTGTATCTTGTGCATTAGGAATACCGTCAGAATCTGAATCGGCACACCCCGCTAAATATTGACACTGTCCTGATAACCCCGCTCGGTTAGTCGCGCCTCTATCTCGATAATCTAATGTTCCATTCAAGTAGCCTGTTGAACCGATTTCAATACCCGAATTAATACTGAATGTTGTTGTTTCTCCATCACCTTCTGAATACTCACCATAGGCAGCAGACATTGTCGTTTCGTCGATATTATCTTTTAAAATGATATTAATCACACCAGCGATCGCATCGGATCCATATTGTGCAGCTGCGCCATCACGCAAAACTTCAATTCTTTTTATAGAAGATGCAGGAATCGCATTTAAATCGACACCTGCTGTGCCTCTTCCGACAGATGTATTGACATGTATGAGCGCTCCCGTGTGGCGCCTCTTTCCATTCACTAATACAAGTGTTTGGTCTGGGCCAAGACCTCGTAACGTGGCGGGCCTAAGTGCATCAGTTCCATCACTGATTGTGGAACTGGAAAAATTAAACGAAGGCGCTAACGTTTGCAGCATTCTTCCGACTTCCGTTTGGCCTGTTGACTCTAAAACCTCTTCTGATAGCGAATCTACCGGTACGGGTAGATCCGCACTGCTTCTGCCTGCAACTCGGGTTCCTATTGTAATGATTTCATCCATAACTTCTGAGGGATCAGTATTGGTTTGAGCATTCACGATTGAAAATGGTATCGCAACGATGATGGCTGCTAACAAGGCACCAACAGGTACACTCATTTTTTTGAATATCAATTTTTCTCCACATGGGTCGCCAAATTTCATGTTCTTTCCTCTGATTGTTATTTTTAAAACGGTCTAAAAAGAATATTTAATATTTCAATACGCATTTAAGATTATTTAACTTGCTATGACATAGAGTTCCTAATCTGTCTTCAAATCGTTAAGTAGATGTATAAGACGATTAAAGAGCTAGATTCCTCAAAGATTTTTATACGAAGAACTAAAGGCAACAATGATATTTTTAAATTAGAACTTAAATTAGAATTTTGTTGCCGAGAATTTATTCATTAGGACTTTATTTTTTAAGGCTGTATTGCTTGAAGCGATATTGTTTTTAACGCTGTTAAATTACATCGTATTAAAAAGTTATAAACTGTATAACAGTTTATAAACTAGCAATTCATCAAGTTAAGCACCTAAGAAAATAGGCAAAAGGAAGAAAATCAATCAAAATGAAAAAAAGATAAAGCAACAATATTAGGATGAAAAAATTCTAGGTAATATTGTCACCCGATTCTTAAAGATACTTTAGACGAAATTTTTAGAAACAAACAATATCAACATTTAACGAATTTTAAACATTTCATAACCACAAGCACGACAGGGTGGAAGCTCTATTTCTTCTTCTACGAGCCTGATCTTACCGCAACAGACACAAGTTAACTCTAAATCAGAAACTAATTCGCCAGATAGCCGTTGATCTTCATCAATTTCAATATATTGTTTTATTTTCATCCAATCCAATGACGTAGGGTTTGCCGCTTTCAATAACCAATCTCCGACAAATTCTTCAAGCGTATTGGCCTCAGCTTTTAAATCCAACCAAAATTGCTTTGCTCCATGTATGTCATCTTTTAAATAGGCTTTAAGCAGCCCCGCTTTTCTTTCGGCCAACTCCTCTACATCAAGCTCTAACTGCACCAACTCATCAACTTCTTCACGAAAAGTTTCTCGTAATTTTTCCAAAGGGTTTAACTTGTCTAGAGGTTTCGACTTATCCAGAGGGCTCAACTCGCTTTGGTCTTTTACATCATCAGTCTTTTGATCTGTCATAATTATCCTACACAATAAAAGGGTTAATTTGATATTACTCAAGTAAAGCACCTTCACTTCACTTTGATCTCGTCAACTTACTTGACCTTGCAGATTACCAAGCTGTCTAGCTTACCTTTTTTCCGACCAGCCAAGCGACCGATGCCAACGGAACCTGTGTCCCTCGAATGGCCGAGTACCCGGGACGGATCTCAAAGAAAGGCCTTGATCAACTTTGCAGGAAGTTCAGGGTCTTCATTCGTGGCTTCGTGGTAGTCGTAAAAGCGTTCATCCGCGGCAGCTACATCACTGAGCCGCCCTGCCCGGTTCATCTGCCCAGTGAGGTTTAGCAAGGACAAGGTCAGCACGAATGGGCTCCTGACGTTCAAGCGGCCGATGCAGTCCTTCCAGAATCGCATCGATGGCCGCGCTGTAGTCATCCGTGAAGGCCTGCAAGAGCGGGAGAGTGCAGCGCGGATATCATTCATCAGCTCCGCTGCTAGTTCAGCCGCGTCGGCAGGCTCCACGAACTTGTAGTCCTCCGGGTGTTCGGGCACGACGCTCGATGATGTGCCTTGGACAATCTTCTCTTGCCGGAAGCGCGAAGAGGCATCTGGCAGGCGCTCGCGAACCAATGCAATGGTGGGACCTCCCCACACGCCGAAATTGCTGTAGGCACCGAACTGACCAGCAAGATACCCGCGAGTTACCCGATGAACGGATAGGTGGGCGCGTGTCGAGTCCTCAAACAAGATCTCGAAGCCTTCTGTCTTTAGGCTAAACTTCACGCTGAATGGCTTGGAGAAAGTGAAGTCGTCCTTCATCGCCTTGAAGGTATCGTAGAGGATTCTCCTTCTGTCTTTCAGAGCTCCCATCGTCTGGCCCGCATTAGACATCATAGGGCATGGTCGAGAAGGCTACGTCTTGCGCATGTCCGCGAGGACCGACAAATAGTCGCGAAATTAGACGTGGAACCGTATTCCAGCAAAACGGCCAGACGGTCCTCCGGATAGTCGCGCAGCAGGTTGAGGTCCTTTGTCAGGTTGCGGAGGAAGCCGCTGTTGGCTCGGTATTGCTTGAGCTCGGTATTGCTTGAGCTTATCATCGCCGATCAGTGTACCCCCGTCTTCTATCGTCAGTTTGGAGACGTTCATTCTTAGTATTCTCGTTGGTTACAAGCTGTGGCTTGTGAAGGTCGTTTTCCAGGTCCAGCCCCATTCGCTCGGTGAGATCACGTACTTTTCTTCCTGCGTGCGAAGCCCATCATGTCAGCCTTTGCAACGCTGTACTGCGTCCAAGCCTGCGGGGCACTGGAACTTGAAGTCTACGGTCTAATAGTTAATTTGATATTACTCAAGCAAAGCACCTTCGCTTTGGTCTCGACAACTTACTTGACCTTGCAGCTTACCAAGTTGTCTGGTTTACCTTTTGAGAAGATAAAGGCTACAGAGACTGCGCTAGTTAGGGGTATAATGCGCTGTTTTAAGCACTAATTCTACGATAATGATCAAGTAAAAGATCAAGTAAAATGCATTTCTAGAATCAGTTCACGATGTCAAAAAAGGTCCTAAGTCAGAATGGAAGAGTTTTACGATCCCGCCGCCCTAGATGCAGAAGCCCAAAAGTATTGGAAAGATAACCGCTGCTTTGAGGTCACAGAAGATCCTGATAAGGAGAAGTTCTACTGTTTAGCGATGTTTCCCTACCCAAGCGGCCGCTTACATATGGGCCATGTTCGTAATTACACCATTACTGACGTGATCGCACGCTATCAGCGCATGCAAGGCAAAAATGTACTCCACCCCATGGGATGGGATGCTTTTGGCCTCCCCGCCGAAAACGCTGCCATTCAACATAAATTAGCTCCGGCGTCATGGACATATTCCAATACCGATTACATGCGAAAGCAATTACAAGAACTAGGTTTTGGATTAGATTGGAATCGCGAAGTCACTACGTGTAAGCCAGACTACTATAAATGGGAGCAATGGTTTTTTACTCGCCTTTATGAAAAAGGTTTGGCGTACAAAAAAATCTCCGCCGTTAACTGGTGCCCCAAAGACCAAACTGTTTTAGCTAATGAGCAAGTCGTCGATGGTTGTTGCTGGCGGTGTGATTCTCTTGTCGAGAAGAAAGAAATACCTCAATGGTTTATTAAAATCACTGAATACGCTGATGAGCTACTCAGCTCTCTTGACGATTTAGAAGGCTGGCCGGAACAAGTCAAAACAATGCAGCGCAATTGGATTGGAAAAAGTCGTGGCGTGAATATGACATTCGCATTGGCCGCACCGACAGCTGGCATTACAGATGTTTCCATTTACACCACTCGCCCTGATACGTTAATGGGCGTGACATATATGTGCCTAGCTGCCGAGCACCCTCTTTCTTTAGAGCTTGCAAAAGATAATGACGATATCGCTAGCTTTGTAAAAGACTGCAAAACACAATCAGTCGCTGAAGCCCACATTGCGTCGATGGAAAAGAAAGGTATCGCAACTGGACTGAATGCAATCCATCCTTTAACAGGAGAAGAAGTCCCTGTTTGGATTGCAAACTACGTGTTAATGGAATATGGATCTGGCGCTGTGATGGCTGTACCCGCTCATGATCAACGAGACTGGGAATTTGCCACTCATTACGATCTACCCATTAAACAAGTTATTGAAGCCAGCGATGAGACCGATCTCAACACTGCCGCCATTATTGAAAAAAATATTCTTATTAATTCTGGCGAATTTAATGGTTTGGATTTTGAAAATGCGTTTGACGCAATTGCAAAAAAATTAGAAGAAAAAAAATGCGGCAACGTAACAACCAATTATCGTCTTCGCGACTGGGGTGTTTCGCGCCAACGATACTGGGGCTCTCCGATCCCAATGCTTTACTTAAATGACGGACAAGAAATTCCTGTGCCGGCCGATCGTCTTCCTGTTCTATTACCAGAAGAAGTGACAATGGATGGCGTTCATTCTCCCATTAAGCAAGATGAAGGATGGCGCAAAAGCGAATATAACGGCCTGCCTGCCGAAAAAGAAACCGATACATTTGATACCTTTATGGAATCGTCTTGGTATTACGCACGATTCACTTCTGCCAACTTCGATGGCGGCATGTTAGATAAAGCCGCTGCGGATTACTGGCTTCCGGTAGATCAATATGTTGGCGGCATTGAACACGCCATTTTACATTTATTGTATGCGCGCTTTTTCCATAAATTAATGCGCGATGAAGGCTTAGTGTCTTGCGACGAACCATTCAAGCGATTACTTTGCCAAGGTATGGTATTGGCGCCTTCTTTTTATCGAACCAATGAAAACGGTTTAAAAGAATGGATTGCTCCGAGCGATGTTGAATGCGAAACCGATAGCAAAGGAAAAGCTCTAAGCGCGAAAAGAAAAATGGATGGCGCTCCCGTTGAAATTGGCGGGACCGTTAAAATGTCTAAGTCGAAAAATAACGGCATCGATCCGCAAGTGATCGTCGACAAATACGGTGCAGACACCGTTCGACTTTATACGATGTTTACCTCTCCTCCTGATCAATCACTCGAATGGACAGATAGCGCGGTAGAGGGCAGTTTTCGTTTCGTTAAAAAATTATGGAAAATGATCAATGCTCATTTAAAAGCTGGAACTCCAACTGATATTGCAGCAAACGCTTTTCACTCCATCAAATTAGATTCGCAGCAAAAAGACCTTCGTAGAAAAACTCACGAAACCATTGCAAAAGTGACTGACGATTTTGGTAGACGACAAACATTCAATACCGCTATTGCGGCTGTCATGGAATTATTAAATGACGCAGGCAAACTAGCTGATCAATCAACGCCCGAGAATATAGCAGTTGAAAGAGAAGCTCTAGAATCAGCCGTTTTATTATTGTCCCCCATTATTCCTCATATGGCGCACAAGCTTTGGGAGCATCTGGGCCACGACAACATTGTAATCAATGCTCAATGGCCGACAGTCGATGAGTCAGCATTAGTGCGATCTGAGATTCAAATTGTGGTACAAGTGAACGGTAAAGTTCGCGCAAAAATAGACGTCGCCGCTGACGCTGACAAAGCCACGTTAGAAAAAATTGCACTTGCCGATGAGCGCGTACAAAAATTTCTTGATGGCATGGATATAGTTAAAGTCATTGTTGTCCCAGGAAAACTAGTCAACATTGCGGTAAAACCACAATAATTTTTTTAACTTGAACATCAATTGTTGAATCTGTTAGCAAACAAAGAATCAATTATCATGACAATAAAACGCTATTTTTCTTATATGCTGTCAGTCACCTTCCTAATTACAAGCGTAAGTATTTTAAATGGTTGTGGTTGGCGCTTGCGTGGCGGATTAACGCTTCCTGACGGACTCAATCTAGTTCACGTCGCCACAAGCGATCCATCCAGTAGTTTTGGGCGTAACTTAACACAACTACTTCAAGCTAACGGTGTGACAACCGTTGACAGCCCACGCGAATCTCAGCTGACAATTACCACAGGAACACTTGAAGAAAGGCGGCGGGTTGTTTCAACAGGCGGAAACACACTCGTGACCGAATACGAACTTGAAAGTAGTATTCCGTTTTCTGTAGAAGATAATTTGGGAAACAGTTTAATCCCAACCGAAACGGCAACAACTACACGCGTTTATGAGTTTGATCAAAATGATATTGTAGGCAAAGCACAAGAAGAACGACTTATTCAAAGTGAAATGCAACGAGATTTAATTCAGCAAATAGTGAGGCGACTGCGATTCATTGACGCCAGCCCTCCTGAAAATAATGCAGACCAATAGACAGTAGAGCGAGCCACGTGGCAAAACTTCGCCCGGAACAACTATCAAAAGCACTGACCAATCACTTGTCGCCTATCTACTGGATCAGCGGTGATGAACCTTTGGTTGTACAAGAATGTTCGGATGAAATTCGAACAGCTGGAAAAGCAGCTGGCTTTATAGAGCGAGAACTTTATCACGCCGACAATAGCTTTGATTGGAATGTACTGCACTATGCTGGTCAAAGTTTGTCGTTGTTTGGCGACCAAAAACTGATTGAATTGAGGCTCACAGGAAAACTAAATGATGCTGGACGGAAAGCGCTTGTCGAATATTGCTCAGCCCCACCATCAACAGATATTTTACTATTAATCATTTCCCCAAAAATTGAACGCAGCACCCAAAATGCCAAATGGTTTAAATCCGTTGAGAATGCCAGTCAATTTATTCAGGTCTGGCCCATTAATGGCACCCAACTTCCTCGATGGATTGACCAAAGGGCGAAAAAAATGGGGCTCTCGATCGACGCGACAGCTCTCGATATTTTATCATCTCGCGTTGAGGGCAATCTTCTAGCGGCCTCTCAAGAAATAGAAAAATTAAAATTACTCACTGATGACGGAAAGATTGATGCGGCATTAATGGCACATGCAGTTGCTAATAGTGCTCGCTATGATGTCTTTACGTTAATAGATAAAGCTCTACATGGCGATGCGCGAGGCGCTATGGCAAACTTAAACGGGTTAAAGAGTGAGGGAACAGAAGTCATGCAAATTTTATGGGCACTGACTCGTGAAATTAGGACCCTATTAGAACTAACTAACGCACTTGCCAATGGAAAAAATTTTGCAACAGCAGCCAAAGGTTTTGGCATCTGGGATAACCGACAGCCTTTAATCAAAAATGCATTGCACCGACTAAAACAACCGCAGTTACAAATTTTATTGCGCAAAGCCGGACAAGTTGACCGAGCAGCAAAAGGAATGCATTCGGCAAATGCGTGGGATGGATGTGTTGATATCGTGCTGACACTTTCAGGGATTGATGCGTTTAATAAGCAAAGCGAAAGAACTGCTCTTTATCATTCTCGTTAAATTTATATCAGCATTGTTGAACGTTAATAAAAACGTCGAAAGCTCTAAGCATTCGCTTAAAAAGGGAGCTCTAACTCTATCTCTTCTGTATTAAACGTTGCCGTCCCGGATTCAAAATATTTTTCTAATTTTTCTGCAGGAATAGGTTGAGCGTAAAGATAACCTTGCGCTTGATCACAACCTCGTTTTCTTAACCAACTGGCTTGCTGCTCATTCTCCACACCTTCAGCAACCACATTGAGGGACATATTGTGTGCCAAACCAATAATCGACATCGCGATTGATGCATCATTTTGATCAGTGTGAATATCGTTAATAAAACTACGATCAATTTTTAATTTCTGAATCGGAAATCGCTTCAAATAAGCGAGGGAAGAATATCCAGTTCCAAAATCATCAATTGCTAACGACAACCCCATTTGATTCAATTGCGTTAACATACTAACCGTTTCTCCAGCATGCTCCATCGCAGAAGATTCTGTAATCTCAAGTTCTAAATATTTTGCTGGCAGCTGAGTATCATCCAAGATACCTTGTAACCGAGAAGCAAAATCTCGCTGTCGAAGCTGCCTTGGTGACAAATTGAGTGCAATTTTTCCAACATACAAGCCAGCAGCAATCCATTTTTTTTGTTGTTGACTAGCCTTTCTAATAAGCCATTCACCCAGAGGAACTATTAATCCCGTTTCTTCGGCTAACGGAATAAAGTGAGCTGGCGCAATAAGCCCTCTTTCTGGATGCTGCCAACGTACGAGCGCCTCCACACCGACTAGCGACCCCGTTTGCAAATCGACTTGGGGTTGATAATACAATCTAAGCTGGTCTTCATCGATCGCCGTGCGAAGATCTTTTTCTAACACCATAAATTTCACAGACGTTGAATCCATACCCTCTGTGAAATATAAATAATTATTTTTGCCGTTTTCTTTAGCTTTATGCATCGCTATATCGGCGCGTTTCAATAATTCATCCGCAGCATTACCGTCTTGAGGATAAACACTAATACCGATGCTGACTGAATTTTTGACGATTTGCGATTCACTTATCTCAACCGATTCAGCAAGGCGATTAAGAAGCTTATCGGCAACTCTTCGTGCATCACCGACGCTATGGATATTTTCTAAAATAACAATGAATTCATCACTCTCCAATCGAGCAACGGTATCCATTTGCCTCAATTCGTCGACCAATCTTTTAGCCAGAATTTTTAACATTTGATCACCAGCATCACGACCCAACGTGTCATTGACACTTTTCAGCCGATCAACATCAATCATCATTAACCCCAACTTAGCTTGATGACGATGAGCACGCGCTAGCCCATGATTTAAACGATCATAAAAGAGAGAACGATTTGGCAATCCGGTAAGGGCATCATGGAACGCCATGAAATTTAAACGAGACTGTTGATCTCGCATAGATTCTTCAGCTAATTTTCTTTCGGTAATATCCATACAGATACTACACACGCTAAACACTTCATCATCTAAATCACGAAGAGGGAATTTCAACATCAAATAAGTATGTAACGCGCCATCTTTATGACGCACCTCTAACTCAGACTCAACCACTTGAGTTGATTTACTTTCGACATAATCACTGTCCCAAAGTGACTGAGCAACTTCGATGGGATAAGTGTCGAGAATAGGGGCATCGGAAGAGCCATTCTCATGAACTTCGGCTAACTGACTGTAATGTTCGCTAGCCAGCATCACATTACCATTCAAATCTTTAATTGAGATAAGTGCAGGTGAATTATTCAATATAGAGTTCAAATAAATATCACTGGCCCACAATGCCTGCTCGGCTTTTCTATATTCATCAGTTTGACGTTGATATTGCCTCAATTCCAATACGTTACGCATCAAAAAACCAGAAAACATCCATACTGGCTCAAGCGTTTGCACACTAGCCTCTAAGTAATCTAACGTGTGTGTTGACTCTAAGTAATAAACGCCCATAACTCGGCTTTGATCCAGTATCGGATAGAGATATATCGCGCGTGCGCCTGCTTTAAAATTATTTGCGTGAAGATTTTGAGAGTATCCAATTGCTAAACACACGGGTTGTCCAGATTGAATACTGTTGGCTATCGCTTTATGAGGTATATCTTGAACTTGATCATAGCCAATTCGCGGCAACACAATATTTGATTGGCTTTCGGCAATAGACTCTATTCGAACTTGGTCATCTTGAGGGGCAAGGAGAACAACTCTAGAAATAGCAGGGTCAGCAATCACTAAACGCGTTAAGCGCTCTATGACCTGATTATGATCTAAATCTGTAAAAAGTTGGTAAAACTTTTTGATCAGTTCAGCAGCAGCAAGATTATTCTGCATAATAGATAAGTACCACACTGCTTAGCGCTATGCTAATTCGCTTTTTAAAAAAGCGCCAACAATCTCCATTAAGTGACTTTTTACAACTTCCTTTTACCGGTTTGCATTTTCAAAATTAGCCTAACGACATACTTTTAAAGAAAAATGAACACGGCTTGTAACAAGGTAGACACAGTTTTAAAACTTAAACACACTTTTTAATTCGAGAATGCTGTCGGGCTTTGCTTAAGTTCAAATACAAAGCACCGCTGTAACACAATTTTTATAGTTATTATTTTTTATTCACCCATCATTGTACTAGAGGTACTACATAACAATGATATTTTTTAAATTGCTATAGAAGTCAATCTCAGCAACCTAATACTAAAGTACAGCGTTATTTCGATATAAATTGAATTAAAGAAACAACGCAGACAAAAACAAAACGAATAAATAATGACGCTGAATATTACATGATTGTCTAACCGACATCCAATCTTTATCTTCACCACTCTATCAATTTTTTTGTCTTTTAACTCACATCAACTTTATACCTTTACTCCCTCCACAACTAAATAAATAGCATAAGTACTTTTTTCGTACTCAAGGCCGCTTTCACCTTTTAATGCTAACTTTCCATTCACTAAAAAATAAAACGCCTCATACAAACTTCAAAACAAGAAGCTGCAACTCATTGAAATTAATAGGGTTTAGCATCAACACTTACTCGTGACAACTCAAAAAATACTGTTTTGCTGTCCGCCCACTATGGCTAGCACGCAGTAACGCGAACTGCCTTGCTGACTCATGCAATTGTTTTCTATCGCCCTCATAATCTGGAAAATAACTGTCTATCAAATCGAAATATTCTTGCCAGCTGGCCGGATAAAAAGAAAGCCAAATTCCAAAACGATCTGCCAACGAAAGCTTTTCTTCTACCTCATCACCATGATGCAACTCTCCTTCGATAATTTTCGTTAATGCATTATCTTTTGAAGACTCTTGTATCAAATGCCGACGATTAGACGTCGCATAAATAATAATATTTTCCGGTGGTTTCTCTATGGAACCCTCAAGAATACTCTTCATCGGCTTGTAACTGTTTTCACCATCACCGAACGATAAATCATCACAAAACACAATAAATCGCTGCTCTATATCTCGAATATCATCAACAATTTCAGGAAGGTCAATCAAGTCATCTTTATCGACCTCAATCACTCTTAGCCCTTGATCAGAATATTCATTTAAAAGTGCTTTTACCAAACTTGATTTACCCGTGCCCCTAGCTCCCCACATCAATACATTATTTGCTTTTTTCAAAGAAAGAAAACGTTCGGTGTTCATCACCAAAGACTGTTTTTGATCATCAATGCCCAATAATTGATCTAATCTGATCTCGTCTATTTGTGTCACTGGTCTTAATATACCCTTTCGTGACCGCCAAATTGCCGCCCTTGTTTGCCCCCAATCAATGGCACTCATACTCTAATCACCCATTATTAGCTGATGCGATTTACATTTCTTTTGATTCAAAGGAGGACAAAATTAGCAGACTAAAGACTAGATATACAAGAATTAAAGCTTAATAACGTCGTTATCACGAAAAGCTTATCGTCAGAAATGAAAATAGGAAGACTATTAAGAAAAATATCAAGCGGGAACACTCGCTCTAATGAAAAGTTTATTCATTAAACTCTCCAAGAAAGCGAGTATTATACAAGTAAATGATTGAGAGGAATTACCCAGCGAGTCTATCTAGCATCTTTAACAATAAATCGCGCTCTTCACGAGACCAATCATCAAAAAGCTTCTCTTCATGTTTTAGAACTTCGGGTAGTATTTCGTCCACCAACGCCTCACCCTCTGTAGAAAGGTGTAACGCATAAGCCCTTCGATCTGTTGCATGCTTTCTTCTCTCGACCAAGTTTCTCTTTTCAAACCGGTCAATGATTTCACCCAATGTTGACCTTTCAACACCGTTTGCTTTTGCTAAGGCAGTTTGACTTATACCCGCATTGTGCCGAATCTTAATGAGAAGTCCCATTTGTGCAGGTGTCACCTGAGTGTGCTCAAATGTTTTCGAAAAACTATTAAATATACGAAGTTGAGCTCGGCGTAATTGATATCCCACCATATCTGACAGAATACCTAAATCTAAATCATCGACTTTAGAACTAGCTGCCCTAGCAGGTTCAACGTGATGCGTGCCGGGATCGTTCATTACTTGGGGTGTCAAAACATCAGACATAGCAATAGACCCATCTTTAATTTTTATTCCACTTTCGTGGTCATCCTGGAAAAAGGTACAGAGCTTGTCGTCTAATGCCACAATTCTCCCTACCTAAGTATCTCTGTAAGATCAGTTCTTATCAAAAGCTAATTTTTCCCCGATCAAGAGTAAAGAAATAATAACGAAAATGCAGCCAATAATCACCACTTCTATACAGTCAGCAGAGATTGTAAAGTTATGTATATACAAATAAGTGTATAGCTCTTCTCAGATTAGGACATCAAGAACGATTTAATTGAAAGCAATATAGAGGATAGCCCCCATAGTTTGGAGCCCTGCACCAGCAAATTCAGTTTGAGCACCAAAACTGAGCACTCAAATAAAAGTGAAGGAGCCACTAAAAAGACGGGGATTCCTTAGAAGGATTTGAGCGCCACGACTGCCGCACAAAACAAGAAGATTGCATTGCTGCCTTTAAGAAAAAAAGAGTTATGCATCCGTGCCTTCCCCAACTAATAAGCTAAATTGGGGCCGAGCCATTTTTCTGCTGTTTCTATATCCCAGTTTTTACGCTTAGCATAAGCAATAACCTGATCTTTTGTGATTTTTCCGAGACCAAAGTATTGCGACTCAGGGTGAGAAAAATACATACCCGATACAGCAGCCCCTGGCCACATGGCAAGGTTTTCAGTTAATTGAATACCCGTGTTTTTTTCAACATCGAGCAATTCAAACAAAGCTAATTTTTCAGTATGATCGGGCTGTGATGGATAGCCAGGTGCCGGACGAATTCCCTGATAAGTTTCTGCTATGAGCTCTTTTGTTGAGAAACTTTCTGCTGGTGAGTAACCCCAAAATTCTTTACGCACTCGAGTATGAAGATGCTCCGCAAACGCTTCAGCTAATCGGTCAGCTAATGCTTTCACCATTATTTTATTGTAATCATCATTCTGACTTTCAAAATAATCCGCTTTTTCCTCTTCACCAAAACCAGTGGAAACAGCAAAGCCTCCCATGTAATCAGCTTTTCCACTCTCTTTCGGCGCTATAAAATCAGCGAGTGCAAAATTCGCTTTTCCTTTAGGCCGGCGATTTTGTTGCCGCAAGGTATAAAAAGTATGGGTTACTTTCAAACGGTCTTCATTTTCATACACTAAAATATCATCGCCATCACTATTGGCAGGCCAAAAGCCTATAACGCCGTTAGCTCGAACCCATTTCTCTTTAATGATTTTTTTTAGCATCACTTGTGCATCATCGTATAACGATTTCGCTGTTTCACCCTTTGCAGGATCATCAAATATTTTTGGAAATTTACCAGCAATGCCCCAAGTCGCAAAAAAAGGGCCCCAATCAATATTGTCTGCCAAAGTTTGTAAATCATAATCACGAAATATTTGAACACCCAATTTTTTAGGTACCAAAGGATTATGCAGAGACCAATCGATCTTAAACTTATTTTTCTGAGCTTCAATCAGGGATAAACTATCGCGAGCACCCTGTTTGAGAGCATGCTCTTTTGCCAATTCAATATAAGTCTCTCGCGTTTCATCTTTAAAACTTTTTGCTGATTCTGATAATAACTTAGAAACAACGCCTACCGCTCGACTGGCATCACGCACGTAAATTGCCTGATCATTTTCGTAATGCGCATTAATTTTTACCGCAGTATGTATCTGACTTGTTGTCGCACCACCAATTAATAACGGTATCTTAAAATCTAAACGCTGCATTTCTTTTGCGACATGCACCATTTCATCTAAGCTAGGGGTAATCAATCCAGACAAACCGATCACATCTACATTTTCGTCTTTAGCGACTTCCAATATTTTTTGAGCAGGCACCATAACCCCAAGATCAATCACTTCATAATTATTGCACTGCAATACAACACCAACAATATTTTTACCAATATCATGAACATCGCCTTTCACTGTTGCCATGATAATTTTTCCTGCGGCTGGCGCGTCTTCTAACCCCAACCGTCTTTTTTCCTCTTCCATATACGGCATTAAATGGGCAACAGCTTGCTTCATAACACGAGCTGACTTCACCACTTGAGGCAAAAACATTTTGCCTTCACCAAACAAATCTCCAACAACATTCATACCTGTCATCAAAGGACCTTCAATGACATGAAGTGGTCTTTCAGCTTCTAATCTTGCTTGCTCAGCATCATCAACGATAAACTGATCAATGCCATGAACCAACCCATGAGTGATTCTCTCTTGCACGCTTCCTTCACGCCATTTCAAGTCTTTAGCCACTTTCTCTGTGCCTTGAGAACGATATTCTTCAGCGGCTTCTAATAATTTTTCCGTACCGTCTTGGTCTCGATTTAAAATAACATCTTCAACCAAGTCACGTAGCTTGGGGTCAATATCATCATAAACCAATAACGCACCGGCATTGACAATACCCATATCCATTCCGGCTTTAATTGCATAAAACAAAAATACAGAATGCATGGCTTCTCGAACGTAATTATTCCCTCTAAAGGAAAAAGATAAATTCGATATACCACCAGAAATATGGGCGTGGGGTAAATTTTCTTTTATGCGACGAGTTGCATTAATGAAATCCATCGCATAATTGTTATGTTCAGGAATGCCTGTCGCGACCGCAAATACGTTGGGATCAAAAATAATATCTTCGGGAGGGAAATTAATTTTTTCAGTTAACAACTTGTAAGCGCGTTCGCATATTTCATATTTTCTATCTTCTGTGTCCGCCTGACCTGTTTCATCGAAAGCCATGACAACAGCTGCTGCACCATAATTACGGATAATTTTTGCCTGCGTTAAGAATTGCTCTTCACCTTCTTTTAGCGAAATGGAATTGACAATCGTTTTACCTTGCACACACTTCAGACCTGCTTCAATTACATGCCATTTAGACGAGTCAATCATAATTGGCACACGAGAAATATCCGGTTCCGCTGCCAAAAGATTTAAAAACTTAACCATGGCATGCTCGCTATCAAGCATCCCTTCATCCATATTAATATCAATTATTTGTGCACCGCTCTCAACTTGTTGTCGAGCGACTTCAATAGCGGCGACATAGTCATCGGCTTCAATTAATTTTCTAAAGCGTGCTGATCCCGTTACATTCGTTCGCTCACCAACATTAATAAAACTTAGCGCTGCACTTATAGACATGAATATTCTCTAATTTTCTAACGACAAAATGAATTTGTTCTATCAATAAAACAACAATTAACCGAAGACAAATGGCTCAATACCTGACAACCGCGTTTTAACTGGGACTTCAGGGATTTTTCGGGGAGCATATCCAGCGACTGCATTGGCAATGGCTTCAATGTGAGCGGGGCGTGATCCGCAACACCCGCCTACCATATTAATCAAACCATCTTTCGCCCAAGGTTCTAATTTACTCGCCATTTCTTCAGGTGTTTGATCGTATTCTCCCATTTCATTTGGTAAACCCGCATTCGGATAAACACTAATAAATGAATCTGTCACCTGTTCTATATCTTGAATTGCTGGCCTCAATTGATCAGCACCAAAAGAACAATTAAAACCAACAGCAAAGGGTTCTAGGTGACGCAAAGAATACCAAAATGCTTCTGGGGTCTGTCCCGATAAATTTCTTCCTGAAAAATCAGTAATCGTTCCCGACAAGATAATGGGCAAAACAATACCGACTTCATCAAATACTTTTTTCGCTGCAAACCCTGCAGCTTTAGCATTAAGCGTGTCGAAAATAGTTTCGATCAATATAATATCCGCACCACCCTCAATTAATCCTCTGGTTTGCTCTGAATAAACCTCAACCAACTCATCGAAAGTGACTGCTCGAAATCCTGGATTATTCACATCAGGTGAAATAGAAGCCGTTCTGTTAGTCGGACCGATAGAACCTGCAACCCAACGAGGTTTTTCTGGCGTTTTTTCGGTCCATTTATCAGCGATATCTCTTGCCAATTTCGCGCCTTGAACATTAAGTTCGTAGGCAAACTCCTCCATATCATAATCTGCCATAGCGATTTGAGTCGCACTAAAGGTATCCGTTTCGATGATATCTGCACCAGCTTCTAAAAACTCATTATTAATTTCAGTGATAATATCGGGACGTGTTAGAATTAATAAATCATTATTGCCTTTAACATCGGTATGCCAATCAGCGAAACGTTCACCACGATAATCTGCTTCAGATAAATCATATTGTTGAACACTGGTTCCATGACCACCATCAAGAATTAATATCCGCTCTTTAGCTGCCGCTTCTAATGCAGCAATTCTTTTTTCTCTATTCATTTCTGATCTTTCTCGATTTTATTCATCTGATAATTACATTCTCGTGCAGCCATGTAATATGTTTCGTCATGCTGATTACTGATAAAGCTTTTATCGAGGACGCATACCCAGCATGTGACAAATGGCATAGACTAAATCAGCCCTGTTCAACGTATAAAAATGGAAATCTTTAATACCGTGATCAACTAAATCCATCACCTGCTCTACCGCAACAGCCGCTGTCACTAACCTTGACGTACTAGGATCATCATCCAAGCCTTCAAATCTTTGCTCAATCCAGTCGGGAATTACTGTGTCACAAGCATCCGCAAATTTTTTAATCTGTTGAAAATTATTGATCGGAATAATGCCTGGGATTATAGGTATGGTAATACCGTTAGCGCGAACTTTTTCCAAATAATCATAGTAATAGGAATTGTCAAAAAAACATTGAGTAATTGCACGCGTAGCACCCGCATTGATTTTTTCTTTTAGCCAATCAATATCCTCATCAATACTTTTTGCATTCGGGTGTTTTTCAGGATATGCCGAAACAGAAATTTCAAAATCACCAATATCTTTTATACCTTTAATTAACTCGACACTACTTTGATATCCATCGGGATGCGCAGAAAATGTGGCATCTACGCCTTCAGGTGGATCGCCTCTTAATGCGACAATATGACGAACGCCAGCATCCCAATAATCTTGAATCACTTGATTAATATCTTCTTTACTTGCGCCTACACATGTTAGATGTGCTGCAGGTTTTAACTGTGTTTCTTTTACGATTCGTGCAACCGTACTGTGAGTTCTTTCTCGAGTGGATCCACCGGCACCGTATGTCACCGAAACAAACTTCGGCTGTAAAGGCTCTAAACGGCGTATTGAATTCCATAGAGTCTCTTCCATTTTTTCTGTTTTGGGAGGAAAGAACTCGAACGAGATAGCCAAGTCATCTGGTTGGATAACTTGGCGCTTTCTTAATGGGGAATTCTTTCCAAACACAGTCATGGCCTTATGATTCCTATAGGTTCTTCTAGTATTTTAAAATTCTGTTCTTATACAATGTTAGTTTTCAGCGCTAAACATTTTTAGCCACGAGAGCTCCGGAATACGAAATAGTACCGCTATGCTTTCTTTTTACTGACTATTTTCTTTTAACGTTATGGGATATTCCCTTTGTGGGATTAGGCCCACTACATATTTAAGTGGAATTTCATGGGGATTTAGCCCATCGGCACAGAATACCGTATCTGGATTTTTTTGCAATTCACTCAACCATATTGACCAAGGATTTCTGATTACAAATAGCTAAAAAAAACGCCATGCTTTCACATGGCGTTTTCTAACAACAAAGGTAAATAATTTTATAATTTAAAAACCATTAAGTGATGCATAACGATCACGATGAAACGATTCGCCACCTAAGGATTGCTGTGCAACTCGGCCACGCTTTAAATAAAAGCCCATTTCAAACTCATCCGTCACGCCAATACCACCGTGCATTTGAACACCTTCATTAGTAATTGTTTGAACAGCTTCTGATAATTTTGCTTTCGTGGCACTCGCTATTTTAGCAAGTTCTTCTGGCGAACAACCTGCGTCCAATTCACTAAACGCATTTCGAACGAGGGACTTACATAATTCAATTTCACTATACATATATGCTGCACGGTGTTGAAGGGCTTGAAACGCACCAATCACCACACCAAACTGGCTACGATCTTTTAAATACTGAATGGTAATGTCAAAAACATGCTGAATACTTCCTAACATTTCAGCAGACAATCCTATACGACCAATATCCAACACCTGATCGAGCAAAGTAAAACCTTCATCAACTTTACCTAAAAGATCAGAATCACTGACCTCAACATTTTCAAATGAAATAGTTGAAGAATTACGACTATCCACCATCCAGTTACGCTCAATAGAAATTCCTTTTGTTTTTGAATCAACAACAAAAAGCGAAATTCCACTTTCATCACCAGCCTTTCCAGAAGTACGAGAAACAACAATGAATTTATCAGCTACATGTCCATCGAGGACACATGTTTTTTTCCCATTTAAAGAATAACTATTTCCATTTTTCTTAGCCTGAAGATTTGTTTTGGCCGGCGCATGAACTGCAGTTTCTTCCAAAGCAAATGACACCAAAAGATCACCTGTTACAATGGGAGGAAGCAATTCTGATTTTTGAACGTCGGTTCCCCCTAAATTAATGGCTGACCCACTAAGAAGAACCGTTGAAATCAATGGTGAAGACACCAAGGTTCTTCCCGTTTCTTCCAAAATGACACTTAAACCACCGTAGCCAAAATCAAAACCGCCATAAGCTTCAGGAAATGTCATGCCTGCCCAGCCCAACTCAACCATTTGCGACCAGAGATTTTTATCAAATCCATTATCGTCTTTGGTGTCACGGAGTTTTCGCAAAACATCGATGGGCGATTTTTCACTGCAAAAATCTTTAGCAGCATCTTTTAGCATTTGTTGATCTTCATTTAATACTAGAGACATTATTATTTCCTCACCCTATTTCTTTATCATGCTGGTCATATCAGGAAGACCAAGAACACGTTTTGCAATCACATTAAATTGAACTTCTGTCGTTCCGCCTTCAATCGAATTACCTTTAGATCTCAGCCATTGCCGGGTTACATCTAGCTCTTCAGAAATAAAGCCTTCCCCTTCCCAACCTAAACTTTGAGAGCCCATCGCCTCTAACATTAATTCTAATCGGCGCTTATTGAGTTCGGTGCCATAATATTTCAACATCGAAGATGTCGCATTAGGCCCTTGATTTTGTCTTGCCTCTTCCATAGACCTTCGAGATGTTTTCGAAAAGGCTTCTGCATCAATATTAAACTGTGCAATACGATCTCTTAATGAGTGATCAGATAATTTATCCACATCGTTACGATATTTTTTTGCAACTCCTTCTAACGTTTCAGGAAGTTGACTGTCTTCGGCTTTTTTCCGGCTAATTCCAAAACCTGAAATCATTGTTCGCTCATGTTGCAATAATCGTTTTGCAATTGACCAACCATCGTTGACTTTACCTAAAATATTTTTAGCCGGAACTTTCACATTATCAAAAAATGTTTCGCAAAAAGGCGAGCTACCACTAATTAGTTGGATTGGCTTAGTGGACACCCCTTCCGATGCCATATCAAAAAGAATAAAGCTAATACCGTTATGTTTAGTCGCTTCAAAATCAGTACGCACCAAACAAAAAATCCAATCAGCATAATTTGCATAGGACGTCCATATTTTTGAACCATTAATAGTATAAGTATCGCCGTCAAGAATAGCTTTTGTTCCAAGGCTGGCTAAGTCAGAGCCCGCGCCTGGTTCACTGTATCCCTGACACCACCGAATCTCACCACGGATAATCTTTGGAATATGTTCTTGTTTTTGCTCTTCCGTGCCCGATTCTAATAAGACAGGCCCTAGCATGCTGATACCAAAACTTTCTAGCGGAGAGCGTGCATTAATCCGAGCCATCTCTTCACCAAGAATTAAGTTTTCTTCCTTCGTCAAGCCACCACCGCCATATTGTTCAGGCCATGTTGGTGTTGTCCACCCTTTGCTTGCCATCAAATCAAGCCAAACTTTACTATCCGGATTTACAAATGTCGGATTGCGGCCGCCCCACACTACCTCTTCTGGCGTGATTGGTGTACGCATAGATTCAGGACAATTTTCTTCCAGCCACGCTCTTGTACTTTGTCTAAACTCTTCTAATGCTGACAAAACAATACCTCCAATTTCCAAAAACAATTTTCAAAAAAATTAAACAACTTCTTAGCATAACTTTTCACAAACATACTTCTAAAGTAAGTTGCCAAGTTGTATAAACGAGAAAAATAGTAAAAAATAATCTACGAAGTGCTCTGTTACTTTTATTATTGTGGTGAATGCTACCACCACCCAAGATTGTTTACTACGGATGGAAAATAAAATGCGGTTAGTTTGATATACAACCAAATAATTGAATGGAAAGCACGAGAACTAAAAACGTCTAAAAAATGGAGGGATGCAAAACAATAGACCTCAAAAAATCCAATACCAAACTATATTAAAAGCGCTTTTTATTAAATTTTATATTCATACTTTATTGTTAAACTTCTAACCGAGCTTATTAACTTACAGTTGAAAGTTCATATGTGCCCCTGGGCCCAATGGTGCCCCTAAAACAACCCAGACAATCGTCATAATTAAGCCGGCAACTAACATCATCACTGAGTATGGAATCATTGTTGCCGCCAAGCTCCCTAAACCAAAATCTTTTTGCCAGCGTTGGCAGAACGTCAAAATTAATGGAAAGTATGGCATGAGTGGCGTCACTATATTGGTAGCACTATCACCAACACGGTATGCTGCAGTTGTCATTTCTGGACTGACACCTAACAACATCATCATTGGAACTAACACCGGGGCGAGTAATGCCCATTTTGCACTGGCTGACCCGATAAACAAATTAACAACTCCAGCAAACAATACAATGGAGCCAAGTAACATCGACATGGGTAAGCCGGAATTCTCAATCACACCCGCGCCTTTAATCGCAAAAATTAATCCTAAATTTGACCAAGCAAACACTGCAACAAAATGTGCCGCGGCAAAAGCAAGCACTAGATAGTATGCAAGATCAGCCATGGATTCCGACATCATTCGAACGACATCACGATGACTTTTTATCGAACCGCAAACTGCTCCGTAAGCCCAACCGGTGGCTAAAAATAAAACTAAAAAACCAGCCACTAATGATTTATATAAAGGTGTTAGTTGCGCTTCGGGTTTTGCCGTTTCATCAATTAAAGGAGTGCCTGGTCCAATGGTAAATAACAACCAAAGTACAACGACACCAAGAGCTGCTAAACCGGCATGATTTAGACCCTTTCTCTCAAGAGCTGATAATTTACCATCGTCTTCTAATTGAAATTCATTTTCTGAAATAAATTCCATTTTGTTGTTATCTAAAGGCGTTAACTTTGGCTCAATAATTTTATCAGTCACGAACCAAATAACCGGGACAAACAACAATGTCATAGCGGCCATAAAATACCAATTGCCCGCAATATTTGCATCCCATGCAGGCGCAATGGTTTCGGCAGCCTGCTCCGTTATACCAAACAATAAAGCATCCAATTGTCCCGGCAATAAATTCGCAGAAAAACCGCCAGACACCCCAGCAAAAGCGGCGGCAATTCCTGCAATAGGATGACGACCCGCAGCCAAGTACAAAACGCCTGCTAACGGTATTAATACAACATACGCAGCATCAGCTGCCAAATTTGCCATCATTGCTACCAAAGCAACCATAGGCGTCAATACAAACGTGGGGGCTTTTTTTACAGCAGCCCTCATTGCTGTTTCGAATAACCCAGATCGTTCTGCAACACCTGCTCCTAACATGACAACTAAGACATAACCCAGCGGATGAAAATGAGCAAATGTTGCTGGCATTTCGACCCAAAGCCTTCGAATATTGTCAGCAGATAATAAACTTAAAGCACTGACAACTTCCGGTTGTCCTTGCGTATCAAATTTAGTGGGATGAGGAGCAGACCAACCCGCAAAGGCAGCAATTCCACTTAATACAAACACACCCAGAATTAACCAAAAGAAAATAAATACTGGGTCAGGTAGACGATTGCCTGATCGCTCAATCCAACCGAGTACGCCTTTCATTTGAGAGTTAGAAGAATCTAAGTTCGCATTCATATTGAGTCACTATAATTAAAGGGGGGGTTGATTTAATGATTCTTTTCACGGCTGTATTCGTAAAGTGCCAATTCAGATATGTAGCAATATTTACTGAGATTATTTCTTATTCTAAAAGACGGCTTCAAGCTGAATATCCATAATCTTTTTGACAAAATAAATCTGTCTGCTGTCTTCTTATCACCACGAAACATTTGGAACTTTAATTACCACATACGATCTATTATGTCGTATATAAATGTATTATGGCCTCTTTTCTTAGTGATTAACATTGTAAAATTGTGGCAAATTTCACTATCTGCCAAGCATTTCCGGTTTAATATCTGCTATATAGGTAAGATATTAATCACACACTTGGTTAATCTGTACATCTGCTCTACTTTATTGACTACTCCATACTTAGGAATCATCCCATGAAAAAAGTATTATTTATCGCCGCCTCTTTATCGTTTATTTCACTACAAGCTTGTACCACTTTTGATCCATACACTGGAGAGAGTGAAGCCAGTAAAACAGCCATTGGCAGTAGTATTGGTGCTGGTGTTGCTGCTGTTGTTGCTTACCTCAACAACAAGGATGAAGACAGCAGTGTTAAACGAGAAAGGATATTAAAATCCGCTGCAGGAGGAGCAGCAATTGGTGGCGGTGTCGGATATTACATGGATACACAGGAAGCGAAATTACGAAAGCAACTTCGTGGCTCTGGTGTTAGCGTCCAACGAGATGGCAATAATATTAGTTTAATTATGCCTGGTAATATTACATTTGCGACCAATAGTTCAAACATTAATAATAATTTTTATAATGTGTTAGATAGCGTCGCACTTGTCTTATCAGAATTCGACAAAACCATTGTTGTTGTTTCAGGGCACACAGACAACACAGGTTCTAACGCATACAACCAAAACCTTTCACAATTACGTGCTCAATCAGTGACAAATTATTTACTATCAAAGAAAATTTTATCAGATAGATTCGAAACCGTCGGCTTTGGTGAGTCACACCCAATCGCTGACAATTCTACAGCGGGAGGAAGAGAGCAAAACCGCCGCGTAGAAATTACTTTACTTCCCATTGAATAAATCATAGAAGGCAAAGAAACCTGGTAAACAATTCAAAGGCCGAAGCACTTCATTGACTTCGGCCTTTTTTATTACAATTTTTTCGACTTTAATAAAGTCGAACGATGTTAATCTGCCTATCACAATAAATTCAATATGTAATAAAGTCACATCAACCGACCTTATTCTAGTCAATATGAAAACTGTACCTATTTTTAAGTTTCCGAATAATGCTTATTTTCTAACTATTTCTTATCCTTAACCTTTCTTCGCCATTTAAAACCTTTCAGCAGCTAAGACCCTACAATTCTCACACTTCGGTTTAATTGTACTTATAATCGCTTGTAAAGACCTGTAAAAGCACCCCATTTTAAAACGTTAAATGGTAAAGTTTAGTCGTCCTAATAAGACTGAAAAATATCGGCTATCGAATAGGCTTTACTCCTACAAAACGAGAAAAACACAACAAGACTGATGTAGACAGTTGACTGTAACTGAGGCGATTTATGACGAAGGTAACACACATTCCACAAGCAAAATTTTTTACTGGATACATTTTTATTGGATACAAAAGAAAAGAACGTATTTTATTTTCTCTAATGACTTTATTTGCTTTATCGAGCGTATCTCAACTCAGTTTCTCTGAAGCAGAGCACGCAGGAAAAGCAGTTTACGATAAAGCATGCGCAGCCTGTCATAACAATCCTAAAGAAACCAAAGCTCCTGACTTTGACACATTAAAAGCGATGAGAGTTCAGACAATTAGCTATGCAATTACTGAAGGAAAAATGCAAACGCAAGCGTCAGGATTATCGACACAAGAAAAACTTGCACTTGTAGATTTTTTAGTGGGTCGCAATACGACAAGCGATGATTGGGCAAACGCGATGATGTGCCCAAAAGAGAGAGAGCTCGATCTTAGCACACCTCACCAAAAAGCAAGTGTTGCACATTTTGGTTTTGATAATAAAAATCATCGTGCGCTTTCGAAAGAGCAAGCAGGTTTATCTACCTCAGACTTCCCTCACTTAGAACTTGCTTGGACAATGGCTTTCCCCAAAGCAACCACAATGCGTTCTCAAGCAGCCGTTGTTGGTACGACATTATTCCTCCCAGTGGCTGATACTTCAAAAGTGTTTGCCATCGATATCGCAGGCGAACCTTGTTTACAGTGGGTATACACCAGCCCAGCCCCCTTGCGAACAAGTGCTGCCTTCGGAACATTACCCAATGGCCGTCAAGTTATTGCTACTTCTGATGTGGCATCTACCGTACACCTAATAGACGCAACAACCGGTGAAGGCATTTGGACTCAAAATGTTGCTGTATCTCAATTCTCAATTACAACTGGCACACCGGTAATATTTCAAGACAAAGTCATTGTTCCGGTTTCTCAGTATGAAATTTCTTTAGGAGCCAACCCAAAACATGTCTGCTGTAAGTCGCATGGTGCTGTGACTGCATTAGATGTAGAGACCGGAGAAAAGTTGTGGACCGCCCACACTATGCCAGATGCCAAACCTGTTCGAGATCGTGGAGACGGCCAAATGATTTGGGGCCCTTCTGGAGCGCCAATCTGGGGATCACCCGCTATCGATGAAAAACGTGGCTTAATTTATGTCGGTACAGGAGAAGCCACATCAGAACCGGCTCATAAAAATACAGACGCCATTCTTGCGATTGACTTAAAAGATGGGTCGATTAAATGGAGCTTCCAAGCAACAGCTAACGATATTTTTGTTATGGGCTGCGGACCAACACGTGGAGGCCCGAATTGTCCAAAACCAGGAACAACTGTTGCTCGTGACGTGGATTTTGGAGCGCAACCGATCATAGCCAAGAACTCAAAAGGAAAAGACATCATCTTAGCCGGCCAAAAGTCGGGTACAGTCTGGGCTTTAGACCCTGACGACAACGGAAAAGTCATCTGGAGAAAAGATATAGGAGAAGGCTCACCGCTTGGAGGGATACATTGGGGAATCGCTTTTAAAGACAATCATGTCTTTGCTCCCATTAATCGCCCTTACGGTTTTAGACCTAGCGCTAACATTGATAAAAGTATTAAACCTGGCATGAATGCTATCAACATCGATACTGGCGAAATTTCGTGGAGTTATAATGCTGAACCCGATTGTTCGGGTGATAGAAAAGAACGCATGAGAAGCTGCAAGAATAATATCGGCTTTTCTGGTGCTCCGACTATCATTGATGGTGCGGTTGTCACCGGTAGCCTTGATGGCTTTCTGCGAGCATTCAATCGATCAACAGGTCAACTTTTATGGCAGTTTGATACCGCTCAAGTATTTGAATCCATTAACGGAATCGAAGCTAAAGGCGGATCCATTGATAACGCATCGATTGTTGCAGCAAACGGTTATCTTTTTGTGAATTCAGGCTACGGTATGTTCGGACAAGTCCCTGGCAACGTGATGCTGGCGTTTAAAATAAAGCAAAAAGAGCAATAGTTATTTAATTTTAAATACGAACTGAATAAAACAACGCGCAAAAGAAATATTTTTTGCGCTACACTAGGCGCTTACTGTTTTTCAGTTGGCGCCTTTTTATGTCTATTTCAGATTCTTTAAATTTTTTACAACTTAATAGCTTCAACATACTCGCTATTGTTTGGTTTTTTATCTGTTATCGCGGTTATTTTCGTTATACACAAAAGAAAAGCCGCACCGAGCCTACACTCGCGTTTGCCATGCACAGACATCGACGCCAGTGGATCCGACAAGCACTCACCCGTGAGAACAGGATTGCCGATACGAATACAATTGCAACGCTTCAACGTCACGTCTCTTTTTTCGCCTCAACAACCTTATTGATTCTCGCAGGCCTAATGACCATTCTTGGTTCATCAGACAAGGTTTCTGCCTTATTAGCCGATGTGCCTTTCTCAGATCCAAGTAATACAGGCGAATGGGAAATCAAAATTTTATTACTTGTTTGTCTTTTTGTTTATGCTTTTTTCAAATTCACATGGAGCTTAAGACAATATGGCTTTGTTGCCGTTATGCTGGGTGGAGCCCTCATCAAATCGGATATGTCAGAAGAAAAATATCTTCAGCAAGTTGACAGCATTTCTAAGATGGCGTCAAAAGCAGGAGGGAACTTTAATAACGGCTTGCGGACATACTACTTCAGTATGGCAGTACTGGGCTGGTTTATTAATGCATGGATTTTTATGCTTTTAGCCCTGTTAATCGTCATTATATTGTATCGACGTGAATTCAAATCAGAGACCCTAAAAGCTTTACTGGTTGATCTTCCTGATTAATTTATTATCCTTCGTATTAGCCTAAAACATAGGAAAGGGTTATGCACATGAAAACTACCATCCGACTTATCTGTCTCATCGTTTTATTTTCCTTTGGCCACTGTGCCGTTTCACAAGACACGCCATCCTCTGAAAAAACAACTGAAAAGTATGTTTGGGATCTTACTGATTTGTACCAGACACCAGAGGAGTGGGAAAAAGCTTATGAGAGTTCAAGTAAACGCATCAGCAACTTACCTAATCTTAAAAATACATTAAGCAAAAATGCAAAAACAATGGCGGCATCTTTATCGGAAATATCAAATAGCTATAAAGAAGCCGGAAGAGTTTATGTATACACCAGCTTAATGCGCGACGAAGATCAACGAAATCCTGAAACACAAACACGCTATGGAAAAGCGAGACAACTACTCTCCGAATGGGATAAATCGACATCTTGGGTTAATCCTGAAATCATTCGTATTGGCGAGAAAAAAGTCAAGCGCTTTTTGAAGCGTGAACCTGCTCTCGAAAAATTCACTTTTATGTTAAATGATGTTTTACGCGATGCGCCTTACACGCTTGACCCAAAAACCGAAGAAATACTTGCCCAGGCAGGATTGGTTTTATCATCAGCAGGAGAAATTTATGAGAACTATGCAAATGCAGATATTCCATGGCCAACGATCACACTCAGCGATGGAAGCGAGATACAATTAACTCAAGCTGGATATTCTCGGGTCAGAGGAGTAAAGAATAGAAAGGATAGAGAAAAGATATTCAACACTTTTTGGTCAGCTTGGCAACAATACAACGATGGCATGGGAGCCACACTCGCCGCAGAAGTCCAATCCAATGTGTTTAAAGCAAAGTCTCGCGGTTACACCGATGTTCTGTCAAAAAATTTGTTTAGTGATGGCCTGCCGGCAAATATTTACACTGAATTGGTCACACAGGTAAACGATGCTCTCCCAGTTTTCCATCGCTACCTAAAACTCCGAGGGAAAATTTTAGGGATAGATAATTTACGTTACTACGACATCTACCCTCCACTCATCGAAGTCGACACGGGTGAATTTAACTTAACCCGCTCAAAAAAAATTACGATGGAAGCACTCACTCCTTTTGGCGAAACTTATCTGAACTTACTTGCCGAGGGGCTCTCACAAAACTGGATGCATAGCCATCCTCAGCCAGGAAAACGCTCGGGTGCTTACATGAGCGGTTTTGCCTACGACGTTCATCCTTATGTACTCCTTAATCATAATGACGATTACAACGGCCTATCGACTTTTGCGCACGAATGGGGACACGCTGTACATAGCCTACTCGCGAATAAAAATAACCCTTGGGAAACCGCCGATTATTCAACGTTCATTGCAGAAATGGCATCAACCATTAATGAAATTCTTTTAGAAGAACACATGATCGCTAATGCAAAAACAAACGAAGAAAAACTTTTTTATTTAGGCCAAGCACTTGAAAGTATTCGCGGCACTCTATTCAGACAAACAATGTTTGCCGAATTTGAATTAGCCATCCATCAACGTGCGGAAAAAGGAGAACCACTAACTGGCCCTCTTCTCTCTGAAATTTACGGTAATTTGTTGAAACGTTATCACGGTCATGATAAAGGAGTCATGACTATAGACGACCTTTACAGCATTGAATGGGCTTACATCCCGCATTTTTATCGAGAGTTTTATGTCTTTCAATACGCTACTTCAATTTCTGGAGCTGCATGGTTTGCAGAACAATTTTTGGCAGGAGACGAAAAAGTACGCGATGCTTTTATTCGAGTCCTAAGTGCTGGTGGATCAGATTACCCTCACAACATTCTACTGAATGAAGCTGGACTAGATATGACCAAAGGATCTGCTTACGAGCCTGTTATGAGGCGAATGAATTCATTAATGGATAGGATCGAAGCACTGCTTTAATGCGCTGGCTTCACTCAATAAAAAGGAGAGTTTAGGCTCTCCTTTTTATTGAGTGACTTTCTAACGTCAGCTATCAATCGTTATCTTTAAGATTCTTATGTGCTTTTACCAATGCTCGCTCAACATCATTTGATAACTCAAACTGAATCTCAGATGTTAATTCAGAAATCGAAGGAATAGTTCTATCTATTCGCAAATCATTTGCGCGCAGCACGGTATGCATTTCTGGTTGCCAAATAAATTCTGGTTTAAGCAATATCGCTTGTACGAGAATGATCATATAAATGGGGATGACAATCGCTACACTCGTCCAATGACTACGCCTCACTGACAGATGGCTTAACGCCCGTAATTGCCAAGATAACAATAATGAAAAGACGATAACTCCCAACAAGGTCCTCACCCAATCAGCGATGCTATTACTCGTTAACAAATAACTTAAAAATTCTGTCATTTCAGAAATACATTGCTGAAGAATAAATGCAATACAAGCAATCGATAAGTGCAATGGAAATCGCCACCGATGAGTCATTAAATAAGAGATAAAACTAAATAGCATGGCAACGAATAAAGGGGAGATTAACTCAAAAAATTGACCGACCACGACGGCATTCCAATCTAACCATAAGCTTTGCGACTCTATCGCATAATAGATATTGATAAGTAAGTACATTGTCAGCAAGCACAATGAAAGCCGAAGATCAGAACAAAGCTCGGTCATTTTACTCAAACTAGCCAGTGGCTTGGCCGGTTGCACTTCCGCCGAACGACGAATCAAGCGTATAGTTGTTCTTCCCAGAGTAAATGTGCTCGGTAAATCAATTATTTTCTCACCTATAATCT
This sequence comes from Cellvibrionaceae bacterium, assembly GCA_050633885.1. Classification (GTDB taxonomy): domain Bacteria; phylum Pseudomonadota; class Gammaproteobacteria; order Pseudomonadales; family Cellvibrionaceae; genus JAWSVE01. The sequence continues at coordinate 729,781 of JBOEHK010000002.1, read as the reverse complement.
TTTCTTTTCTTTTCTGTCTTTTTTTATTTTTTTTCCCTTCATGACATACATAAGTGCCATTATCAGAATCAAGATCTTTTACGGTCATTAATGCATTCTCACCAATAACCAAATGGTAAGGAGAAATGGTCTCATCACTTAGAATTAAATCATTGTCATAAGCTCTGCCTACCGTAAAAGGAAAATGTGTCACAGGTACATATTGCGAGCGCGATCGAGACGTTGGCAAAATTTCAATCATTACATCTTTCGGCAATTCATTGGTATCACTGAAAAAATCCGAAGCATTATTTTCTAGATCTAGGTCCTCTATCATTCGATCCATGTGAAGTGCTCCAAAAATTTCTCAAATAGTTTCATGCCGTTATCTAGCGTTACCGTGGACAAATCCAATGTAAACAGAAACCCTTCTTTATCGTGACCGACCATCGCCATCAACACCATAAAATCTGTTAATGCCGGATACCGTAAATAGGGTCTCGCACAGACATTCACTTTAAAATCTTGTGATGAAATAGAAACAAATTTAGTGGTACAGGAAAAATCACCTACATCCGTTTGATCTGCGCCCCCCATGAAGCGACTTGAATGACTTTTCTGATATAGATTATAAAAGGCAAGCGTCGATAATGATGTTGTATCAAACCAAAAATATTGATGATCAACCGTACCCGCTCTTTGTCGTTGTGATAAAAATATTGAATCTTGACCATTACAATTCGAAGCAATCTGTCGATATTTAATCGTATTTTCTTCTGGCCGTTCTTCCGCCCAACAGTCTAACCGATCTGATATTTCACCTGGAACTTGGAACTTTCCTACCGTTTGCAATGGCCAATCGTTATCCAGCATTTCGCTAATCAGTGCATCTTGATTAGCAAGTAGTTGTTCTCCTATTTCTGGTACAAACATTTTTTTTAAACGTTTTTTTTCCTCCGGCTCATAACCTTCTGTCTTTGCATCCACTGAAAAACTATCCGGTTTTTGCCTTAATTCGATCTCCATCCGGTTTAACGTTTTCAGTAACAGTGCATCCAAATAAAACCCTGGTACTAAAAATCCAACAGAATTTCCTGCGGATGCAACATTCACTCCCACGACTCGACCTTCTGCATCTAGAGTAGGCCCACCACTCATCCCCGGATTCACACTGCCGCTAAAATGAATTTTCTCGTAAATACTTTTCTCTAACAAACCGTTCATGGTTCCAGAAACGATAGAGAGATCAAGTGCCAGTGGATGGCCCAGAGAGTATAGCTCGGTTCCCTTTTCAGGAAGACCCGTTGTAGTTAACACGTTACCCAAGGCTTTTTCAGCTTTCAGGAGCGAAAGATCATGAACAACATCAACAGCGACAACAGACAGAGGCCCTCTTTCACCGTCAACATTCACCCATTCTAATTTATATCGATCAGGTTCATGGACTGCGTTAGCGACAACATGAAAATTTGACGCCAACAAATCTTCTCGCCCAATGAGAAAACCTGTTCCCAGTGACGCTTTTTTCTCCATCCCTGGTTTTATGACCTCAATTCGATAAACCGATGACTGATAATCAGCATATAAGCGTTGCGCAGTTTCATCAGCTGCAGAACCATTGATGGCGCCGATACATATAAAAAACACGAAACAAAAACTTCTCAGCATACGATAATTTTTCAACACTTGGGCCTTATAGATTAATAGTAGAAGAATGCACTGCAAGAAAACCAGTTAGCCCCCGAAACTCAGTCGCTAGAAAGAGATTTGGCTTAAATTCTTCAATTTTCTTTGAAAATAGAGACTTTACTATGTTCCAGCTTGGTTATCAGCACCAGCAAGTCACGATTTTTAGCGTATTTGGCGGCTTTTATTATGAAGAATTCACGACATTATTGATAAATCGACCGCCTAATTCAGGCGTTTGATTATAAAAAATTCACATTTGTAAAATACTTTCAAATATCCCCGAGCTCCATTGAACGTTTAAAAAGTTCTCTCATAATGTGCTCGTCTTTCAAGATCATTAACTGTACTTAACTAAATCAAAACGACAACACAACTACTTAACACTGAGGATGCATCACATGCAAATTATTAAACCCATCATATCCAGTTTATCTGTTGCTGTATTAGCAGCAGTGGTCACTGGTTGTAGCTCAACAACTGAAGAGCAAACTTCTTCGGTATCGTCTACAACGTCTTCTAATTCTAGCTCAACGTATAATGCGAACGAACTTCAAGCAAAATACGATGAGATTGCAGAAAGAGAAGCGGCTCTTGCTCGCCGCGAAGCAAACCTAAGTGGCGCATCAAATGCTGGCGCCTTCAGTTCAGATCTATTGCCACCTCAAGGCAAACCAGGCGAGTGTTATGCACGCGTCTGGGTAGATCCTACTTACCGCACTATTAGCGAGCAAGTACTAGGGAAAGAAGCGAGCTCACGTATTGAAGTCATTCCTGCAACGTATGAAACCGTTGAAGAACGAGTTCTAGTGTCGGAAGCTTCATCACGATTAGAAACAATTCCAGCCGTTTACGATACCGTCACTGAGCGTAAATTGGTGAGTGAGGGTGGACGCACGTGGAAAGTTGATCTCGCTAAAAATGCGGCTCCTGCCAGTCAAAAATTATTAGACACTGCTGCGAGCTACGGTATTAATCTAGATGGTGCTGAACCAGGTATGTGCTATCACGAGCACTTTGTTGCCGCTCAGTATGAAGACATTAACGAGCAAGTTTTAGTGAAAGAAGCTTATGACGTTGTGTCAGCTGATGAAGCGCAATACCGATGGGTAGAAAAACAAGTATTGGTTAGCGAAGCATCTTCTCGTTTAGAAGAAGTACCTGCTGTTTATGAAACGGTGACTGAACAAGTTGTAGATGTGCCTGCTCATACTATGTGGAAAAAAGGTACTGGCCCAATCCAAAAAATCAATGAAGCAACGGGTGAGATCATGTGCTTAGTTGAGGTACCAACTACCTATAAAACCGTATCTAAGCGAATCCTTGTTTCTCCTGCATCGACCCGCATGGTTGAAATTCCTGCAGCCTATGAAACAGTCAAGGTTCGTGAGTTAATTTCTGCTGCTAAAGAAGTTCGCTCTACGGTTCCTGCTGAATACAAAAATGTGAGCATCCGCAAAAAAGTGGCTGATCCATCATTTGTTTGGCATGACCTTCATGACAACACAATGTCAAAAGAGTCTCGTACGGGTAACAAAATCTGTTTAACAGAAGAAGCGCCACGTTATGAAACTGTGACACGAACTGTTGTTAAAACGCCTGCACAAACTCGCTCAATCGAAGTGCCTGCAGAATATAAAACAGTAAAAGTACAAAAAGTTGTTTCAAAAGCAGATCAACGCGTCATCGAAATTCCTGCTGAGTACAAAACTGTCACTCGACGAGAAATTGAAAAAGATGGCTTCATGCAATGGCGTTCAATTCTCTGTGAAACGAACATGAATGCGAGCACTATTTCTGGTATCCAGCGTGCACTTAAGGATCGAGGCTACAACCCTGGTACTATCGATGGCGTGATTGGATCGCAGACGATTGAAGCTGTTAATGCATTCCAACGTGATGAGAAACTGCCTGTTGATAAATACTTGAACATGAAAACCATCAGCGCCTTAGGTGTTCAAATCTAAGTCAATAACAACAGTACAATATTGATATAGATTTAAAGATAAAAAGTTTCATCCTGATTTGCCCCGCATTGCGGGGCTTTTTTTTGGCCGTTTAATACGACAATAACATTTATTGAATGGGTTTAGCATCGGTCGTTAATTCAATCACTGGGTATCCGAGTCGCCCAATGCTTTCTCGCACTTCCTTTTTATCTCCTACCACCAAAATAAACATTTTCTCGATTGGTAAATATTTTTTAGCAAGTTGGTCAATGTCATTCTTAGTCATTGAATTAATAATTGACAGTTGAGTATCAACAAAGTCATTTGGCAAATTATACTCAATGATATCTGCTAGAAAACCTGCCTTTTGCCGAGGCGTTTCATAACTTAACGCATCACTTTGACCAATCGCTGACTGAGTAAACGATAACTCCTCTTCAGTAATGCCATGTTGTCGATAAGTAGCAATCTCTGCCATAAACTGAACAACAGAGTCTGCCGTACTGTCTTTTTTCACACTGGCTGATGCCGTAAAAGGCCCAGGTCGTTTGCTCGCAGAAAAACCACTTCTAGCGCCGTAGGTATAACCCTTGTCTTCCCGAAGATTTAAATTAATCCGACTACTAAAAGCACCGCCTAACACATAATTCATTAAATACCGTTTAAAATACTCACCCGTTGGGTTATAGGTTAAATCGCTCATATAGCCTATGCGAATTTCACTTTGAGCTGCCCCTGGTTTATCAACAAAATACAATACCGTTTCATCAAGCTTGGGCGTTTCAGGCAATGTTTTTTCGTGAAAGCCATTTAGCGGAAGGTTTTTTAAAAATTTAAGCTTACTCATGATACGAGATTGCTCTATATCTCCAACCACCACTATCTGTAGTCCTTTAGCTGATAGCTGCAATGTTGAAAATTCTCTCACATCCTCCAATTCTATATTTTCCAAAGTTTCTTTTTCTCCATTATTTGATACTGACAATGGATGATCTTCACCATAAAGTAGCTTTCTGTAAACATCTGTTGCTATGGCATTCGGTTGCTTTTTGTTAGCTTCCAGCCCTTCGATTTGCTGTTGTCGAATACGATCCAAATCGGATTGTTGAAAATCAGAAAGGTACAAACGCTCCTCTAATAAATCTAATGTTGCGTCTAAGTATTTAACCAATGAAACAACTGAAATACTTAATCCATCGACTGAAGAACTAACAGATATATTGCTGCCTAACTTTTGAAGTTCTATTTCAAACGCTTCCGCTGAAAAATTTTTAGTGCCTTCATTCATAAGCTGAGACGTTATACTTGCTAGGCCATACAAATGCTTTGGCTCAGCCAAATGCCCGCCAGAAAAATTCATCTGAATATTAATCAATGGTATTTCTGCTGTACTAGACCCAATAATTTCTATTGGCTCATCAGTTAAAGGATGACCGTTTTCTTCGACATAAATTTTGTCCTTCCAAAAATCGGGCACACTGACTAAAGGCACTGGGCCGGCCTTAGGTTTCTGGCTTCGATCAAACGAGCTAACGACCGGACGAGGAGGCAAACTAGCAGTAGAGGAAGCTTGGCGATCCGGTCTTTCAGGCAATTTAAAATTATCAGCTTTTGCTTGCCCCTCAGGGTTAGATTCTGGAACAACACTTTGAACAACTGAATGTTTATTTTTGATGTATTGATTAAACACTCTTAGGACATCCGCTTTGGTGAGTTTTTGTATGTCCGCGATTTCTTTTTGAATTGTATTTGGTTCGGAGTAAAACGTCTCATAGTAAGCTAATCTCGAGACTTTTCCCTGAACACTTGCCAGGCTTTGTATTAAGCCGGACTCTCTTGACGCCTTAAATATTTGAATATCTTCATCAGTGATAGAGCTCTCATCGAAACTATCAAGAAACCCTCTCATTTCTTTTTCAAACTGACTTAGGGATGTTCCGGGAAACGGCAAGACAAAAAAAGTCATCGATCCAGCCAACTCCATCGTGTTGTTGAATGCGCTTGCTTCAATCGCTTTCTTAGATAAAACAAATTGTTTATATAAAAATGATTTTCTCCCTTGTCCTACGATGTCAGCCAAGCATTGCAATGCAAGTTCATCTGGGTGACCGGAAGGGACTGTTGGAAAAGTAAATAATAATGCAGGGAATCGAATATTTTTATCAACATATGAGACATAACGATCGCTATCTAACACCACTGGCTCTCGATAATCTTTGTCTACTGCGGGTCCGGCCGGTATTTCTCCAAAATACTTTTGAATCAGTTTTAACGTTTCAACTTCGTCAAAGTTTCCGCCTATTGTTAATGTAGCATTATTTGGCCCATACCATCTTAGGAAAAATTTTTTCAGGTCATCTAATGTTGCTGCATTTAAATCGTCGATATAACCAATGACAGGCCACGCATAAGGATGATCCGCTGGGTACAAAGCGGCATTATTGATTTCATTAAACAAACCATAAGGCCGATTATCATAATTTTGACCTCGTTCATTTTTTACAGTCGCGCGTTGAATTTCAAATTTTTCTTGTGTGACGGCATCTAACAAAAAACCCATACGGTCTGACTCAAGCCACAACATAGTTTCGAGATTATTACTCGGTACAGTTTCAAAATAATTGGTTCGATCATTGTTGGTCGTACCATTCATTCGACCACCTGCTTCGGTAACGATTTTGAAGTGTTCGTCATCACCAACGTTTTCAGATCCTTGAAACATCATATGCTCGAAAAAATGCGCGAAACCTGATCGCTTAGCTTCTTCACGCGCTGAACCCACATGATAAGTCACGTCAACATGAACCAATGGATCAGATTGATCGGGATGTAAAATTACTGTAAGTCCATTTTTTAATTGATATTTTGTATAAGGAATGACTATCTTTTCTGGCTTTTCTGGATCATGACTTGCGTCAACTTTTTCTACAAGCGAGATCCCTTCAACTGAAGTCGACGATAGTGCTTTTTCTTGCCTATTTTTCGATAGTAAATACCCAGACACCTCTTCATTGGTCTGCGTGCAAGACGCCAACATAAAAACGAGCGGTATAACACCGAGAAAATATTTCGATCTACTGGCAAAAAACGACTTCATTTTTATCTCCATCATTATTATAAAAACACACAATGTTAATCTCGACAACTTTGCTGCAACTGCTCACAATCTATCTTTCCACAATCTATCTACATTCGAGCGCCACCGCTGCAGAAAGTTCTGATCTATATCTGAGAGCTATATCTTAGAACGATAAATACAACAAGATAAACACTTGTATATTCATCAATAATTAACACTTCAAAGTAAAGAACATTTATGTTGGTTGCGAAAAAAAAGTCTGCTGACTAGAGTATCAACAACTCAAATAATAACAAATAATAAAGCACTTACCTTATGAGCACGCTTCGTTTAAAGCATTTCTTAACATATTGCACCACAAAATGGACCGCTATCACTTTCATAGGCTTTGCATCTCTTTGCTCATACACCCATGCTCAAACTTCATCAATACCAAGAAGCGAAAACGGCAAACCCAGCTTCCAAGGCAACTGGACCAACGCCTCCATCACTCGCCTGACCAAGTCGAATGCCTATTCAGGTCTCATCATTCCTGATTCTGACATCAACTCACTCACTGAATCCCACCCCCAAGTCGTTCGTCAAAAAACCGATGACCACCTCGATAAAGAATCCGAACTTTTGGATGGAACAGATTTATCGCGAGGAAGAGGCTATAACGCCTTTTGGATTGACCCGGGAAAGGAATATGGACTTGTGAATGGAACCAGAAGATCTCGCTGGATAACAGAACCCAAAAGCGGAGACATTCCCTATCATCGAAACAATTCCCCACAAAACATTGCTAGAGGGCTAAGTAACAACAAGATACTTCAAGCCAACAGAAGTGCGGCTGAAGGCCCTGAAGCTCGCTCTCTGGGCGAGCGTTGTTTAATTAGTTTTGGCGGATCCGGTGGCCCACCCATGTTGAATACGCTGTACAACAACACATATCAATTTGTACAAACAGACGATTATTTAATGATACTGGTTGAAATGGTTCACGATGTCAGAATTATTCCAATCGTCGACGAACAAACCATTGAAAAAAGCTCTGCTAAAAACAACAAATCTATTCCTAGATGGCTAGGTAATTCTATAGGCTGGTGGGAAAATGATGCTTTAGTCGTTGAAACTACCAACTGGACTCCACAGCAACTACACAGCCGTCCTATTTATCTTTCAAAAAATGCAATAGTCACTGAACGATTCAAACGAATTTCTAGTGAACAAATTTTTTATCAATTCACGATCAATGATCCTAACTATTATGAAAAAACTTGGTCAGGCGAAATGAGTTTTAATACTAGTAAAGGGGCTGTTTTTGAATATGCTTGCCACGAAGGGAATATTGGGATGGAAGGGATCTTGTCTGGAGCCAGAGTTTCAGAACAAAACCCTAAATAACTTAAATACAATTTTAAAAATCATTCTCTAAAATTGTTCTGCTATACCTCTGTTTCTGTCAGCTTAAGTGCTTTTATGCTGAAACAAAATTTTTAGTGCGAAAAAGTATTCAGGAAATAGGCCACAACCAAAACTTGCGGCAAGGTTGTCAGAGGCAAAAATAATGCAAACTTCCATGAGCGAGTGGTATCTTTAAGCACCATTATTTCTGTGTAATCTGTTGCGACTCCCGTCATTAAGAACGCAAAACCATTGCCAGGTGAATTGGCTCTTGTCACTAGATCCGCCGCAATAGGCGTTGATCCCTCGGAGCATACTTCAATAATGGTGGCCGCTATCATTGTTAAAGCCAGCCCCAATAATGTTGGGCCAAAATAATCTGAGAAAACATCAACTGAAACAAATGTTCTAACCGCGCTGGCGAGTAACACACCAAATAAAATCCAACGCAAAACCATTCGTGAACCTTTTAACCCTTCCCACGCGGTTTCTAAAAACCATTCACCGGAAAACTTTGTCCTGTAAAAACTTTGTTTTGCTGACTCCAAAAATTTAAAATCTTTTGGTAAATCAATTTGATTTTTATTATTGGGAAGTACGCCTTTACTCACAAAATGGTCAAATAGAATTCCTGCAATGATAGCAATAATCATTGAAAGCGCAATAAAAGCTAGCGTCCAATAAAAACCGATCAACGCAAAAAGAATCAATGTTAATGAAAATGAATTCCAGGGGCTCGCGACAAGAAATGCGATAACTTGACCAGAACTGGCGCCTCTTTCATAAAGTTTTGCGCCAACCATTAATATTCCATGGCTACATAAATCTAACAAAACACCTGCAGCAGTTGCTCTAAAAATACCACCAACACCAGTTTTGGTTCCAAGAACTGACATCACTAACTCTCTAGGAACACGTCCGATAACCGCAACCATAATGATGCCAATAACAATGCCCCACCACATCGTATTCAGCAATTCGAAGACAGACTCTGTCATTGTCGACAACCAAACATATTGCGCCTGCTCGCCTGTATTCATAAAACGTACGAAATAAAAATGTGCTGCATACAACAATAAGACAGCGCTTAACGATCCCCATAATAACCAATCGATTTTATTAGGCTCATTATCGCAACATCCTGTAGCTTCATCAGTATTAACTGAGCTTTCGCAGCAAGAATTTACTGAACTAGGCGACGTATCACAGCAATTTTCTTTACTGGATTCTTCGGGGTTTGTTTCTTTTTCTGAGCAACACGATGACATATTGAATATCCCGACTATGGATTATTTGCATGATTAAAAACAATAAATCACGTATTGAGTTTTACTCGCACGACTTGGCATCCGGACAATTCTCCCAATCTTCTATGAGGTTGCAGATCATATTTCCTGTTGGACAATTATCTTCCATGTGATCCCAATGTTTAACGGCCTCTCGCATTCTATTTCTCAGCTGCTCCATCTCTCTAAAGGCTTTTTCTGTTCGCTGTAAGTTTTCGATCATAATCTCACGTACTTTTGGACATGGAGACTCGCCCTCTCTCGCCATATCACAAATAGAATGTATATCACTTAAAACAAACCCAATCTGTTTCGCACGAACTGCAAATTTCAATGCTGTGAGATCTTGCTCGTTATAGTATTTATAACCGTTTTCTGCATCTTTGGTCGGCTGTAACAAACCCACCTTTGTGTAATAACGAACCGTATCTAAAGTAACGCCCGCGACATCTGCAATCTGTTTGACTCGCATAGTGTGCTCCAGTTAAACCCCTATTGTTCAATAATGCCGCCATTGTAAACCTGTGTGTTAGACACAGGTCAAGCATCTAATGTAAATACTGCTATTTTTACTCCGCTGCCACATTTAAACCATAATTCATCACGACTCGGACACCGGAAGACCCCAAATTGACGACATAAACCGAGATACTTTTGAAAAATTATTTTTATTCTTTTCAAGGAAAAATCTCATGTCATTGATAGTCTCAACTCGTCTTAAACATTCCTCCCTGTTTCGTAGCTTTTCCCTTAACGTATTTGTGGTTTTGCTAACACTGATTGGACACAACATGGAAGCGAGTGCTAACGAAGAAGTGAGTCATGGTGAATTAAGATTAAAACCAATTACTCAGGAAGACACAGAAAACACCCAAGGAGAACATGAAGCAGCCATTCTTGAAAAAACAGATGTGATGATCGATGTTAACGGAATTATTGCCCGCGTTATCGTTAAACAACATTTTAAAAATGACAGCAAGCATTGGTCTGAAGGGGAGTATGTCTTTCCACTCCCAACCAATAGCGCAGTCGACTATATGGCAATGAAAATAGGCGATAGAAAAATAGTAGGAACGATAAAAGAAAAACAAACCGCAAAAAAACGTTACGAACAAGCAAAATCAGCAGGAAAAAAAGCGAGCTTAGTATCCCAGCAACGACCAAACCTTTTCTCTAACAAGCTCGCCAACATTGCACCAGGAGAATCAGTCACTGTTGAGCTGCACTATGTTGAAACATTACTGTACGACCAGGGAAGGTTCAGCATACGCGTACCGACGACCATTACTCCCCGCTACATTCCAGGCCAAGCTTTTTCTCACATGAATAATTTTGATGAGATTAATCTAGACGATATAGAAAACCTTAAAAAAATAATCGATGTTAACGACGTTGATGAAATCACACCACCAATGACCGAAAGCTCTAACGCTAGTGCGTTGACATTAACAGCAACTATTCATTCAGGCACTCAACTACAAGAGATAAAAAGTCTTTACCATAAGATCGAACAAAAACAATTTGGAAATATTTATAACATCACAATAGAGCCAACAGCGTCGTCCAATAAAGATGTGGTTATTGAATGGGTCCCTAAGATTGGACAATCGCCGATTGCAGCAAGCTTTAAAGAAAGTATTAACAATGAAGATTATATTTTGTTAATGGTAATGCCTCCTCAAAACATAAAAAACGAAACCATATTGCCCAAAGAAACCATTTTTATTATAGACACTTCCGGCTCTATGGCGGGAAAATCAATAACACAAGCTAAAGAAGCGCTCATCACCTCTCTTGATCACCTCAATCCAACTGATCGATTTAACATCATTGAATTTAACAGTAACCATCGTTCACTGTTTAAAAACCCTGTCGACGCAAACTCAAACAACATCAACTCAGCTAAGCCATTTATCTCAAGATTAAAGGCAAACGGCGGCACGGAAATGGCTGGGGCACTGACTGAAGCATTTTCTAACAAAAGCAAAGAAGGGTTCGTTAGGCAAATCATTTTCATTACGGATGGCAGCGTCGGCAATGAAAGTGCCCTGTTCGAACTAATCGAAAACCAGAAAAAAAATAGCCGGCTTTACACCGTTGGCATTGGCTCAGCACCGAACAGTTATTTTATGGAACGAGCCGCAGAATCAGGCCAAGGGTCTTTTACGTATATCAACAACCAATCAGATATCGCACGAGCTATATCAGACCTTTTTTATAAACTCAAAAATCCTATCATGACCAACATCAGCATAGATTTTCAGAATACAAATGCCGAAATCTTTCCAAAAAAATCACCCGACCTCTATGCTGGCGAACCTATAATTATCAGCGCAAAAATACCAAGTCAATCAAACACAAATAAAACTGTGACCATTAAAGGAACTCTAAACAACGCCTTATTTAACCAAAACATTCAAATTTCTAACAATAAAGAATCAAAATCTATCAGTAAACTCTGGGCCAGAAGTAAATTAAAAAACTTATACTTTGACGAGAGAAAAGTAGGCACTAGAAATACGGCCAAAAATGAAGTCATTAAACAAGAGATTACGAAACTGGCGATACAGCATCAACTTTTATCGAAATACACAAGCTTTCTTGCAATTGAAGACATTGTCTCTCGCCCTAAAAATGCATTGTTATTGAAAAATAAAATTCCCAATGCCATGCCTGAAGGCAGCACTCAATCTATCCCAATGAACAATTCGGTCAGCAATCCACTAACAATTGCAATGCCTTCCGGCGGCCTAGGAATCCTCGGACTCTGGTATATGTTTATCTCTTGCCTTTCATGCGTCATAGCCATGCACTTTAAGACAATAAAAAACCGCCTTTTATTTTGATAATTTAACATGACCTGCCATTAAAAAAGGACGCTTGAAACTAAAAAAATGAGAAGGAAAATGAACCATAAAATGATTACCACATTCACTACAATGAAAATAAATCCCAAAACAATAGTGTCGATTTTATTGCTCATCGCAGGAACAATTTTATTGTCTAAAATTTTTTATCTTGAAGGGAAAGCAATTATCGCACAGCAATTATTGATTCACTCATGGCATAAAAGCAAAGAAATAAAACGACCGGTTAAGCCTTGGATGTGGGCAGATATCCATCCGGTTGGGGCGCTCAGAATACCTCGTCTTGATATACATCAAATTATTTTAGAGGGACACAATGGAGAAGCATTAGCCTTTGGGCCTGGGCTAATCAAAAAAGAGTCTTCAATGACTCTAGCCGGCCATAGAGATAGCCACTTTGAATTTTTAAAAGATTTGAGAAAAGGCGACAACATTTTCATTGAACCTATGAACGGCAAAGAAATGACTTATGTCATTCACAATATGTTTGTCCAAGATCTAAGAGAGGTCGAATATTTTACACTAAAAGATAATCAACTCTCATTAATCACATGCTACCCATTTGACAGCGCGACTGCTGGCGGCCCTTTACGCTATATTGTTGAGGCTCACCCAGCCGAGAAAAATATTAGCCATCGACAAACACATATTGATTATCGTTTTTAAAAGATAACTAACGATCCCTTCGAAACGTTTAATCATATCTTTGTTTTCGTCATAAACAAAAAAAGCCGATTCATAAAAATGAATCGGCTTTTCGTTTTCACATCTTAATAATTCATTAACCACCAAAGCGATATTGAAGCTCAAGCGTGTATTGACGTGGTGGGATTAAGTTGTAAGTTTGGTAATAAGCTTGGCCAGCAGCTCCAGAAGCTACTGTAGCTTGGCGAGTCAAACCACCCCCATCCTGTGCATCTTCATCAGTTAAGTTAGTTCCTGACAAGATAACTGTGTATCTATCTTCACTATCTGTCCAAATACTTCTAAAACCTACAGTCCCGTACGAGTCAATAATACCTGCCTCCGTTTCAAAAACATCGGTGTATGATTCATCGCGCCAAACATAATTAGCTGATAAGGTTAAATCACCTGTATTAAAGCCAAAGACATAACTAGTGTTAAATGCAAACTTATGCTCTGGAGAGTTCACTAAACTATTTCCTGAAATATCTTGTTCCCATCGAGGCAAATTCGTATAACCAGTATCATTCTGGACGCCAGTACCCAATGGATTATATGGGCGATACCTATTCGCACTAGCTAGGAGGGCTGCAGGATCAAGCGGGTTCTGGAAACCGGCACCTTTATACAATCCCTCAGTGACTTTCGCATCGAGGTAACCATAAGTGAAAAGAAAGCTTAAATTATCCGCTGGAGACCAATTTAATTCTACCTCTAAACCCTTGTTTTCAGATTCTGGTATGTTGTAGAAATTACTTACAACTGTGCAGGTATCCAAAATGGCCGGATCAGTACAACGCCCAAACGCAGGTAAAGGTAACTGCTGGTCTTCAAACAGATAATAAAAAAGTGAAGTACTTATCTGTAGTTGATCAGCAATCGTACCCTTATAGCCAACCTCTAGAGATTTTACTGTTTCCTCATCTACTTGAGGAATTTTAGCCAAGAAACCTGCATTAAATCCGCCTGGACGATAACCCGTTGCAAGGCGTGCATATATTAACGCATCGTCATTAGGCGTGTAATCAACCCCCAGACTACCTGTAGTTACAGTCCAATCTGCTTCTAAATCACGTACTCTATAACCGTTAGGGTCCAGCCAAGGGTATACATTGTCATACACTACACCGACTGGAAGAGCCACGCTCGGATCAGGATTTCCAACTGGAGTCACGTCTGTAGAAGCTGACAAACCGGCAAGAAATGGACCAAATCCAACATTATTGGCAACATAACGAGTTTTCTCGGTTACAGACTTCTCGTCCCTGTTTTGACGCACGCCCAAAGTGAACTTTAATGAATCATTCATCTGGTAATCAATTTGACCAAAGAATGCAGAAGAAACAGTATCTCCTGCCAACTCTCCATAAACTGATGCGTTCCCATTGGCATTGGCAATAGGAGCGGGAATAGAAGTCACACCAGGATAAGCTAGAGTCGAAGCTCCATAAGTAGGGTTAGCTAACTCACCGTATCCATCATAAGTAAGAGTAAACGGGGTCTGTACGTACTCTTCGTTTGACTGATAAACACCAACGATCCATTGAAAATCGCTATCTGAGTTTGAGGTTAAAGTAATTTCATTGCTGTACCACTCACGCTCTTCTGTATAAGTATTTATCGCACTAGGATCCACTGATCTAAAAAAACCAGAAGTAGCTATTGGAACATTAATTGAAGTTATCGCCGTTCCGTCGCCATCTGTTTGCTGTTGGTATCGATAATTAGAATGTCCACCGATCCATTTAATATCAAATAAATCTGTCCTCCAATTTAAATGCGCTACATATTTATGGTGATCATCTAACTTTTGTCTGGCTTGAAAATTATTACTAAATTTGCGCTGGTCGCCCGTGACAATCACAGGGTTCTCAGTAAAAGACCCAACTTGAGTTGAGTTAGCTTGATCAAAATACCCGTAATAAGCATTAGGGGTAAGAGGCTCTCCTAAATAACCAAATACGCTTGCTGGAGCACCTTGCACATCAGAGACATATGGAGCGGTCGTCCCACCCGATCGGCGCGTCTCATCATATTCAGAAAAAGAAATGGCTAAGAACAAATCAACATTTTCTGTAATGTCAACTTCAAACAGGTAATCTGCTATCTGCCGATTATTGGGTTGATCGCCTTCCGTTTTACCTGTCGCAACATTATCAAAATAACCATCATCCTGATGGTAACTTGCTAAGTTCACTCTAGCTCTTAACCAGTCAGTAATTGTCCCCGTTACAGTTCCTTCAATACCATACCTCGCGTAGTTACCACCAAAAGCTCGAACTTCTCCCTGAAATTCTTCTTCTGGGCGTTTTGACCAAGTATTGATTGCCCCAGCAATAGAGCCACGACCAGAAAGAGCACCTTGAGGCCCCCTTAAAATTTCTGTTCGATCAATAAAAATGGGGCGCCGCTGGGCATCTTGAACACTCGTTGTATAAACACCATCAAAATAGTTAGCCACCGGGCTATCTATAGAGAATGAATTAGACTGACGACCAATACCACGAATAGAAGGCCTGTCATTTGCGGTTGTATAAGACAACCCCGGAGAAAAATCCGCCATGTCTTGAATACTTAAAATTCCGACACGATCTCGAGTTTCACTACCAAACGCGGTAATTGATAAAGGAACATCTTGAAGATTTTGTGCACGACGCTCAGCCGTGACTACAATTTCTTCTAAAATTGAACGAGCTTGTCCGTTCTCTTGTGAGTGACCAACCATTGAAAAAAACAAAGTCGAACTTGCACACATCAACATACTTATGTGTTTATTTTTCATTACGCCTCCAGAGGGTATAGATAGACTACTTTTTATTTCTATTTTTTAATTATTAATTTTCATCAAACAGAAAAATTTGAAGCTGAAACGCTTAAAACAATTTTTATTCTTATACAATTTATCATTTTATATAGAAACAACAGGTTGATTTTTTATATTTATCCAACCCATCCTTATCCCGAATATAGGACAAGAAAAATAACAAAGCAACAGCCACCTTTGGCATTTATTTATCGGCAAGCAGGAAGAATAATTAAGAGAAATAAAAAGAAATAAAGAGAAAGTATAGTAAATAGTAAAAGTAAATTTCTTCGAGAGAAACAATAACGCACACAGACCTTAAAAGACTAAAAAAATACCGTTACGCCTTGATTTTTATGAACTTATTACACCATCCACCTAAACTAAAAAGCCATAGCTTGGATACTCTCAGAAATTACAGGTACTCACAACAAGGGGGAGATTATCATTTTAAGCTTGAGAATTTTTTTCTTAAATCATGCAATATATAGTTTTGTAGACACCCCAAAATTAGAAAAACCGACTTACCTCTTTCCTAAATGTTAAAGAAAGGAGATTAAAAACTTTCTTTAACCAGCGCCACACTAATGGAAATTATGGTATATTTTAAATTTTCCTTAATATCTTAACGCTCATTCATATTTTTTAATTAAGAAAAATTTAAAATTCCTTAACAAATATAACACTCAAAGAAAAAAATCTTTACGCAAATAACAATGATGATTCGTCAAAATATTTTATAGCCACATCGCTATAATCTAAAACCAATCTGTCTTGAAACCACTCAATAACAATGGAGCCAATAATGAACCTCGAAACCCCTTTCAACCTAACCAACAAAGTAGCTTTAGTGACTGGCGGTAACGGAGGTATAGGGCTAGGTTTCGCTAAAGCCTTAGCAAATTCCGGAGCTAAGGTGTGTATTTGGGGAACAAATGAAAATAAAAACACAACCGCCCTCGAAGAACTTCAAAAATCAGGCTCTCACGTTGAGGCATTCAAGTGTGACGTTTCTAATTCATCCGAAGTTGATAAAGTGTTTGCTAAAACAATAGATGTATTTGGACGCATTGATACTTGCATTGCTAACGCTGGAGTTGGGGCTGGCAGAAATGCTTCATTTCAAGACTTTACTGATGAAGAATGGAAGCGAGTAACAAATGTGAATCTCGATGGACTGTTTTATACTTTGCGAGCTGCAGGCAGACATATGGTCGATCGTGCGAAACAAGGTGACGCTGGCGGTAGATTAATTGGCACATCTTCGCTTGGTGCTTTATGCGGAATGGCAAAGGCCGAACATTATTCAGGAACAAAGGGAGCTGTTATCTCTATTATGCAAAGCTTGGCTGTTGAGTATGGCCGGTACGGCATTACCGCCAACAGTATTTTACCGGGTCACATTCACACCGGTATGACCGACAAAATCTATCAAAATGAAAAATTTGTTAACGCCATCATGCCTCGACTTCCGATACGGCGCTGGGGAAAACCTGAAGACTTTGGCGGCATTGCCGTTTATCTTGCCAGCGATGCTAGCTCATATCATACAGGCGATTCATTTTTAATTGATGGCGGTTTCTTTATTAACTAACACACTAAATTAATCAACAAAATCAACTCACTGAAGACATTGTCCTTCTTTACATTTTTATCAACTGAAAAAAACATAACGGTTAAGTATTATGGAACTAAAAAACAAAGTTGCTATTGTGACAGGTTCATCTTCTGGTATTGGAGCTGCAATTGCTATTTTATTTGCACAGAAAGGTTGTCACATTGCGATCAACTATAGTCGAAACGATGAAGGCGCTAAAAAAATTGCCGCTGAGTGCGAATCTTACGGCGTTCAAACTTTAGTGAAAAAAGCTAACGTTGCAGAAGATGGAGATTGTCGATCGCTCGTTGCCACTACATTAGAAAAATTTGGACGACTCGATGTATTAATTAACAACGCTGGCACAACAAAGTTTTGTGATCATGCAAATTTGGATGGTATTGATAAAGACGATTTTTTAAATATTTATGCCGTTAATACGGTCGGCGCTTTTCAAATGGTTCGCGCTTCAAAAGAGGCTTTACAACGACAGGAAATTTCTCATGTCATCAACATGGCCTCTATTGCAGGAATCGCTGGAGTAGGAAGCTCAATCGCCTACGCCGCATCAAAAGGAGCTTTGGTCACAATGACCATGTCATTAGCGCGAGTCGTTGGACCACAAATTCGAGTCAACGCAATTTGTCCTGGCTTTGTTCAAGGAGAGTGGCTAGCTAATGGAATGGGGCAAGACAATTACGATAAGATGATGGGAGGGCTCCGAAGAATTGCTCCTTTAAGTGACACTGCAACCCCAGAACGCATTGCAGAAACTGCTTTAGGGATTGTTACTGGTATGGACTGGACAACAGGCGAGACTATTATTGTTGACGGTGGCGCACATTTGCATACTGCGCCTTTAAGAAAATAAAAAACGAAAAGTTATAATCCGCTACACTTTTTCTTGCGCTACAATTTACACCACAATAAATTTAGCGCAAGACAAATAATTTCAACGACAAAATAACTATTGTTATGTTACAAAAAATTACGAATTCCAAACATCGGCTAATAACTCATACGAATGCTTTCTCGCTTCAAAATCATGCGTGATTGTTACAATCATTAGCTCATCGACGTTAAATTTTTTCGCTATATTTAGCAGCTTTCCTTTTACTTGCAAAGGTGTTCCTACTGCACGCTTGTTCCGGTTACTTTCGATCAACTCCATTTCGGAATCAGAATAAGGATAATTAATTGCCTCTTCTACAGTTGGAAACTGTCCAGGATTACCTCGCAACAAACGAACAAACCAAAGATCCCGACTTCGCGATAATAATTTTGCCTCTTCTTCAGTATCAGCACAAATTGCAAAAACACTCAAACAGGTATGGGGCTCAGAACAATGTTTACTTGGCTTAAATCGCTGGCGATAAATATCGAAGATGTCTTCGCCAATATTCGGATTAATAAAATAGGCAAAATTATAAGGAAGACCCGCTAAACCTGAGAGTACCGCGCTATCTTCACTAGAACCTAACATCCATAATTCTGGTGAGATTTCAACTTTTGGAAAAGCTCTTGCATTTTCCATTCCCGGCGTAATGGGATTTTTATCGAGCAGCAATGCACTTAAATCAGCAATCATGTTAGGAAAATGTTCTGGCCCCACCTGTGAACCGTATCGAATTGCACGAGCGGTAAAAGGGTCTGTTCCCGGCGCACGGCCAACACCCAAATCAATTCTGTTTGGATATAATGTTTGCAATAATTTAAAATTTTCTGCCACTTTGTAAGGGCTGTAGTGCGGTAACATCACACCACCTGAACCTATTCGAATTTGCTTTGTTTCTGCCCCGAGCCGGGCCATTAACACTTCAGGTGAGCAGCCCGCTAGCGCATCAGAAGCATGATGTTCTGAAACCCAATAACGATAATATTTTTTGTTATCACATAATGTTGCAAGCTCGATAGTCTCCTGCAAAGCTTGACCAGCATAACTACCAGATGTAATCGGAGATTGATCTAAAACAGAAAGTCTTGGCTTCATTTTTTGTACCGTCGCTCAAACACTTAACATTTTTAAGCTTACCACACGTGTATTTTATAAAGTGATCAACATGTTATTACACCCATAACAATAACCCTAATCTAGAAACTGCCACAATAAATACCATCATCACATTTAATCTCGCTAATAACGCGTCAAACCAGAAAAATCATTAAGTTCAAAGTGACTCAAACGTCGCGGTTGTATTGACTCTAAAGCTTGGTATAGTCAGCATCGTTCTCAAGAAATTTTATTTCACAACAGAATGTAAATTGTTAACCAAAACATTTAACCAAGTACTTTGAGGAGCACACAAATGTCAATTGATGGAAACTGGGAAGTAAGCATGTCTACACCGATGGGCGACCAAAAAGCGACGCTTACTCTAAAAGAAGAAGCCGGCGCATTAACAGGACGAGTCGAAAGCCCAATGGGATCAGAAGATATTAGCGGTTCAGTAGACGGTGATAATGCAAAATGGGAAATGAGCATTAGCAAGCCAATGCCTATGACGCTTAAGTTTGATGTCACTGCTGATGGCGACACAATGTCAGGAAAAGTAGGTTTGGGCATGTTTGGCTCTGCCGACATGACAGGTAAAAGAGTTTAATTTTATATTAAGCGAAACTACTGATTGGAAGCTGGTTAGCTAACGACACAAAGAACTCTCAATCAATTCTTTCATTCGTTCTTCAGCTTCTTGTCATTTCCAACGCTTTCTTTACTATTTACTTAATTCTCTCCCTACACACCACCCTTTATGCTCAGCAACGAATCCTCTAAGAACATCACAATTTCAATGATATTTAGCTCAATATTTTATTCTCGTTTGACTCAACCAGATGACTGTAAACTAAAAGTATTATTCTCTTCTTAAAATGATATTCCTCACTCAAAATGACTAGAGACCACTCTTCATTTATGACCTTTTCGAGATAATTAACCACGCCTAGTAATTGATTTAACTAGTAAACTATCTCCCTAAAAAAAACTTTCACTAAAAATCAGTATCTCTTCTTGACCCCGCGTGACTATGCAGTTTAAGATCTTGGAAAATCAAATAATAATCTAGATTTCCGTTTAATTAGTTCTCCTGCTCTCTTGCAAAAAGCAGATACAAAAATAAAAATAACTGTTGTTAAAGATACACTCATTAAACATGTTTTTAGCGAACATAAATTAACAAAACCTACCTTTCTTAACTTAGTTTTGTTAGCTGTTCTCGCCTATAAAAAACAGGGAACACCAACACAAAAATTATCAATTTATAAAAAAATGAAGATAAATTTTTTGCCATTTGTAAACAGTAAAAGGGCTTTATTAAACACTTAAACTAATTGCTTTTTTACTGTCATAACAGTTTTGATCTAAATATGTTGGCTCAAAGAAATAACTGAAAATTCTCCACATAAAATACTAATAACGATAGAAGAGAGGAAAGTAAGACTATGCACCAACCTAAATTTAAACTTAACAAGCTATACCAGGGCATGCTGTACTGCTCCTTAGCAATACCAGCAATTTCTTATTCACAAGAAGCAAAACAAACCATAGACGAAGTGGTAGTTACAGGTTCATTTATCAAACGAGAAAAGTTTGATATGGCATCTCCTGTGGAAACGATTAGTGCTGATGATATACAAACATCAGGTTATACCGATGTTGGTCCCTACATACGAGACCTTACATACACAGCTAATGTCGATACTGTTGCTAACGTTCTTGCAACGGGTGATGGACAGCAAGATTCTAATTCTGCCATGTTTAATCTGCGCGGATTAGGTACCTCAAGTACACTCACGTTGTTTGATGGCCGCCGCGTATTAAATTCAGGTGCTGTTGGTAGCATCCTTCCAGATATTGCCACCAAAAGAGTCGAAGTGATTTTAGATGGCGGTGCCGCAACCTATGGTACAGACGCTGTAGCAGGAGTTGTTAACCTTATCCCCGATAAAGATTATGAAGGTTTCAAAGTCCGCGGGTTTTATACCACAGACGAAGAAGGTGATGTTCCTGAGTCCAAAGCAGCATTTAAATGGGGATCAGCTCTGACAGATAAACTGCATGTTGTTTTCTCAGCAGAGTATTCAGAGCGTAAAGATGCCTTGTATCGGTCTGACAGACCAAAATATTTGGCCGCAGACAACGATTCTTCAATTTCCGGCAACCCAGGTAATTT
Organism: Cellvibrionaceae bacterium; assembly: GCA_050633885.1. GTDB lineage: Bacteria > Pseudomonadota > Gammaproteobacteria > Pseudomonadales > Cellvibrionaceae > JAWSVE01. Next base: position 708,296 of record JBOEHK010000002.1, on the reverse strand, counting down.
TAGTAGTCCAACGGGGGCAAACTGGGGGAACGATCCTGAATGTGGCACTTATAACGGCACCAATACCAATGACGCTCTAGCAGGCAGCTACCCATCTGGAGCGTCTGCATTTGGAGGCTTCATTTGCACATTTGAATATGGAGAATACCAAGATTTCAAACGGCCAAATCAAGATTTCAAAACCCTTATAACTGCAGTTTATGATTACAGCTCCTCATTGAGCTTTGAGTTAATTTACTCTTTGGATAAATATGAATCCTTATTAATTACATCGCCCTCTACAGCCGAACGTAGTAGTAATGACACTCTAACTATTTCCGCAGCCCATCCAAACTGGCCTACTTGGCCATTTGCTCAAACAACATCTAGAACTCCTCGAAATTGGAGACCTTTTACCGATAATGGATCAACCTCTCCAAGCTTTCTAGATGACCGTGGTGCAAATAACGACCTATATTACTATGAAACAGAAATGCTCTCTCTTGGAAGTAAGTTTGAACTAGGAAATACCGGTTGGGGAGGATCTGCTTGGTACACATCGGCATCGTCTGAAGATCATATTAAAGGATATGAACTAAGTAGAAGTAGACTAAGGTCTGCACTCCAAGGAAACGGAGGTCCTGATGGCAATCAGTGGTTCAACCCATTTCATTTGGCACTTCAAGTCCTTTATCATCAAATTATGTTGGGTGTGAGACTGGAACAGGGGCTGGATGTACCGCCAATGACCAACAGCTAGTCGACTGGCTCTACTCTCCTTTCGATTTCACAAACAGAAGAACCGAGTATTGGAGTACCGAAGGAGTCGTTGCCGGAGAAATTTTCGACATGTCAGGGGGGGCGGCACAATTAGCTTTAGGCCTTCAATATCGGGAATCAAGTTTTGAGACTGGTAACAGCGCTCTCCAAAACGTGAATGATGATTATGATAGTTCTATTTACCCTGGTAGCGATTCAAGTAGCACATCATCTGGCGAAAATGCTGTCGCTTCTGCTTTTTTTGAGCTAGATATTCCTGTTCTAGACAATTTCGGCGTAGTCGTTGCTGGTCGCTATGAAGACTTTAAAGATCTCGATCTTTCCGCCTTTGTACCTAAAGTTTCAGCTCGATACCAACCAACTGACTTTATTGCTATTCGTGCATCATGGGGCAAAGGATTCTTAAGCCCAACACTGCTTCAAATAACAGAAGAGTCAACTCTAGCTTGTGGGGAACTATTTACAGGTGATGACTTGTTCTTAAATTCAGGATCTTTAATCGGAACACTGAGTTGCTATAACGGTAACTCACAGATTGACCCTGAAGATTCGGAACTATGGAATATTGGAGTCACCTGGCAAATAAATGATGACTGGGAATTAAATCTCGATTATCAAGAAATTGATTATGTTGATCGTATCGTAACACTAGGTAGTTCAGATGTTGTCGCTTTAGATTATGCAAATTTCTTAGACTACACAGGACTTTCTGAATCTGCTTATGAAAGCTTACGCGACAGTACAGTGCCTGCTGAAATAGCAGATGCTGCGGCAAGACGTGCAGCATGGTACACCTCAGGAGAAAATGATATTGGCATATCTAGAGACTCTCTTGATGAAAGTGCAACTCAAGTTATACGCTCACCATTTAACGTAGCTTCAGTAGAAGTTAGCGTTATTGATTTCAGGCTAAAATATGGGGCTGATATCAAAAATTTGGGGTACTTCACAGCCAACTGGTCAACCACTCGATATGTTGATTACGACTACGTCAATGCGTTTGGAAAAAACACTAATGCAGAGGGAAATCAAAGTGGTAACACCGATCTTGTACCTCCACTACCTAAAATGAAACATCAATTAGGTTTGGGGTGGTTTAATGGTGGACATAGTGTAGGGCTAACCTTTAAGCACCAAAGTGCAGTCAAGTTTGATCAAACGCCAGGGCCTACATTTGGACCAGAAGCATTTACTGGTGTAGCCCCAAAAGAGATCGAAGCACAGACCATTGTTGATTTGCGTTACTCATATCGCTTTGATCAACTTTGGGGTGGGGCACTGGAAGTTGCTGCTGGCTCGAACAACGTTCTTGATGACGAAGCTCAAGCTCTTCCAATTCCTGGAGGCTTAGAAACACGTTTGCAAGATCCACTTGGTAGAACTTTTTATATTGAAGGAACATATTCTTTCGAATAAAAATATAGACTCAGAAAAAGTTAAAAGAGTCGCTTAAGCGGCTCTTTTTTTATCTCCGATTCCCAATAAAAGAGCTTAACCAAAGAGGCCTTCACTAAAAGTTATTTCACCCTTTCAATAGAAAACTCCCTCACCCTTGCGTACACTGTCGAACACTTTTTTAAAGCTGACATTCGACGTGAATATCCTTAAACAACAATTCCCTCCTCTTTTAACATTAGCATTGCCCGTCATGGGTGCTCAGCTAGGCATGATGCTGATGGGCGTCGTCGACACTATGATGGTTGGGCGACTGGATCTGGATAGCTCAGCTCTTGCTGCCTCTTCAATCGCTAATGCTTGGCTCTTCGCCATTTTATGGTTTGGAATGGGAATCGTGCAGGGTATTGATCCATTAATCACGCAAGCCCACGGAGCAAAGAGACAAGATCACGCTCTGATAGCAATGCAGCGCGGACTCGTATTGAGCTGTGCCATCAGCATTCCTTTAATTCTCAGCATCAGCTTTGCTGAAGAAATTTTATTACTATTTCAACAAGACCCTAAACTCGCCTCTATGGCACAAAAGTATTTAAGAGTGCAGTTATGGTCTGTGCCATTTTTTTTATTTTTTGTTGCGTTACGACAATATCTCCAAGGGAGAGAAATTGTAAAACCCATGCTATGGGTTTCGATAATAGCCAACGTATTTAATGTTCTTGCCAATTATATTCTTATTTATGGGAAGTTAGGTTTTCCGGCGCTTGGTCTTGAAGGCGCAGGTATTGCAACGTCCTTCACTCGGTGCTTCATGTTTTTTGCATTACTTGTTTGGGGCTTAAAGTCTAAAGTAATCCCTCGTAACTGGTTTCCGTACTCAAAAAAAATCTATCAGTTAAAAGAGTTTGTTCTTATTATTCAGCTCGGCCTGCCAGTTGGCCTCCAAATTGGTTTTGAAATTTTAGCCTTCTCCTGTAGCACTTTTATTGCTGGTATGTTGGGTCAGACTGTTTTAGCTGCTCATACTATCGCGCTTAATATTGCAGCCCTTGCTTTTATGATGCCACTAGGAATATCACAAGGCGCAGTCACACGAGTCGGTAATTTATTAGGAGACCATCAATTTAAACAAGCTAAACATGCCGCATGGACGGCTATTTTTTTTGGCGGACTGGTAATGACTTTTTCTGCCTTCATTTTTGTGATTTTTCGGTTTGCATTGCCTCTACTTTATACCGACAATAAAGATGTTATTTTAATTACGGCTACGATTTTACCGGTAGCAGCTGCCTTTCAAATTGTTGATGGGATACAAGTTGTCGGAGCTGGTGTATTAAGAGGAATGGGAAGACCATTACCGTCTGCCATTGCCAATTTAGTTGCATTTTGGCTGATCGGTTTACCCATTGCTTATTGGACAACGATAACTCTAGGCTATGGCATTGAAGCTTTATGGTGGAGCCTTAGCTTAGGTTTAGCCATTGTTGCTATCTCGCTATCGCTTTGGATCTTTTATCGGGGACCTGAAAAACATTCACGGCATTTTGAATAATAAAAATCTCCTATCTCTTAACTGTAAATAATACAAAGAGAATACGAAATGGAATTACACCCACTCCACAGAATAAGTTTGACAATAAAAAGCCAAGCCATTTGGATTGGTCCATTATTAGCCGCATTTGTTGGGATTATCCTTTCACATTACGGGTGGAAATTTCCGGGTTGTGTGGCCGGAGCTGTTGCAACTTTATGCGCAGTTTGGTGGATATTCGAACCCATTCCAATTCCAGCCACGTCTTTAATTCCGCTGTGTGTTTTCCCTTTGACAGGGGTGTTAAACGGTTCGCAAGTCGCAGCAGCTTATGGTCACCCTTTGATTTTATTATTTCTAGGTGGCAGCTTATTATCTAAAGCGATGGAGAAAACAGGAACGCATCAACAGCTTGCTCTAGGTACTGTAAAACTCATTGGAGGACATAGCAGTCAGCGAATTGTTTTTGGATTTATGATCGCCTCTGCTTTTCTTTCTATGTGGATTTCGAACACTGCCACCGCGTTAATGTTATTGCCCATCGTATTAGCTGTGTTAGAAAAAGCAGAAGACAAAAAACTGGCAATTCCTCTACTGCTAGGCGTAGCTTATGGAGCAAGCATTGGAGGAATGGGCACTCACATCGGTAGCCCGCCCAATCTTGTTTTTATGAGTAACTACCAAGAATTCACTGGCGAAACATTAACCCTCATCGATTGGATGTACTGGGGAGTCCCCGTCGTTTTAATTTTCCTCCCACTGGCAGGGTTTTGGTTAACACGAAATTTAAAAACCGGTGGTAAAATAGAAATTCCAGATCCGGGGAAATGGACTACCGCACAAAAAAGAGTCGTCATTATTTTTGCGTTCACGGCACTGGGTTGGATGACTCGCGGCAATCCTTTTGGCGGCTGGCAAAAGCTGTTAGATGTTCCAAATGCAAATGATGCCTCTGTCGCTTTTTTAGGTGTTTTATTATTATTTTTAATTCCGGATGGAAAAAAAGAAACCATTACAGGTAGTGCTGGTTCAGAACAAAAACAAGGAAAGTTACTCGATTGGGAACACGCCATAACAATCCCTTGGGGGATTTTTATTTTGTTTGCGGGTGGGCTTGCCCTCGCTTCGGCTTTCACAGCGACAGGCATTAGTAGCTCTTTAGGTAATGCACTTGGCGGGCTTTCGTCTTTTCACCCCTTCATTATGATTATCATTGTTTGCTTAACAGTCACATTTTTAACAGAAGTCACTAGCAATACAGCAACCTCGACGATGTTAATGCCGGTCCTCGCTGCTGCAGGAGCGGGGGCTGGAATCGACCCTAAACTATTAATGGTACCCGCTGCACTCAGCGCGAGTTGTGCTTTTATGTTACCAGTTGCTACACCACCCAATGTAATTGTTTTCAGTGCTGAAAAAATCACAATCCAAGAAATGGTGAAAGAAGGTTTTTTATTAAACTTAATGGGGACGGTAATTATTTCATCTGTTGTTTATTTTTTATTAGCTTAAATAACACAAAGATGTTGAAAAACAAATAAAATGTCAACCAGAGCATTGTCAATGTGAACAAACTGGGCAGGATGGATCTTTTTTTAACGTTAACTCTCGCCAACTCATCACTTTTGCATCTAGAATTTGCAACCGACCCACCAAAGAAGAACCAAAACCGCACAAGACTTTTATGGCTTCAAACGCCTGCATGCTACCGATAATACCAACAAGAGGAGCTAACACACCATTCTCAGCGCAACTTAAATTGCTATCATCAATCTCATCATACAAACATCGGTAACAAGGGGAGTCTTTCTTTCTCGCATCAAAAACCGTCATCTGTCCTTCAAAACGGATGGCAGCACCCGACACTAAAGGGGTTTTTGTTTTAACACAGCATTGGTTGATTGCGAATCGTGTTGAAAAATTATCAGAGCAATCAACAACAAGATCAGCCGTTTTTATGACGGCTTTTAATTCATCACCTTTTAATAATTCAGTATGAGTCACTACATGCACGTTTGGGTTTATTTTAGAAATTTTGTCTGCTGCAGACGCTGCCTTTAATAAACCGATGCCCGATGTTTCATGAATAATTTGTCGCTGTAAATTGCTAAGATCTACAGAGTCAAAATCCGCTAGTTGTATATGACCCACACCGGCAGCTGCAAGATAAAGTGCCACAGGGCTACCCAACCCACCTAACCCGACAATTAACACCGAAGATTCTAGAAGTCTCTCCTGTCCTTCAATATCAATATCTGACAGCATGATCTGACGACTATAACGCAAGAGATCTTCATCGTTCATTGTATTAACCTTTAAGAATTGCTTGCAGTTTTTTTGACGATCATTGTAACTTTATGTCATAACGCCAATGGTTACACGCTCATGCCCCGCTAAATCTTTAACACTTTCCTGAGATAAAAAATGATTGCCTTTTAGCAATAAGCGAACATCTTCGGCTTGATCATAACCATGCTCAATCATCAATACTCCGTGCTTATTTAAATGAGATTGTGCTCCTGAAATAATTTTTTCGATATCCTGCAGCCCAGATTTTCCACTGATTAATGCTGATTGAGGTTCAAACCTGACATCACCCTGGGACAAATGCACATCATCTTCTTTTATATAGGGAGGGTTAGACACAATTAAATCAAACGTCTGGTGAGGCAAGTTTTCAAACCAATGACTTTTCGCTATCTGTACATTAAGCAGACCTAGTGCTCTACAATTATGTATAGCTAACTGTACTGCTGACGACTCCGAATCAATGGCTGTAACTTGCCAATGGGGTTTTTCCTTAGCAATCGCCAAAGCAATAGCTCCGGTTCCAGTCCCCAAATCTAGAACTTTTTTTTCTTTTGTATCATTTTTATCGCTATGATTTTCATCATCAAAAGCACTCAACGCAAGCTCTACTAAAAGTTCAGTTTCTGGGCGAGGAATGAGTGTCGACTTGTTGCACTCTAGCGTTAGCGACCAAAACTCTTTTGAACCGATGATGTAGGCGATAGGCTCGCCTTTTTGGCGGCGTAAAAAGTTTTTTGCAAACTCATCCAGCTCATTTTGAGTGAGCTTTTTCTCAGGCCATGTATATAAATAAGTGCGATCTTTATTCATGGCATCACACAATAAAATTTCAACATCCAGACGAGCACTATCACTGATTGAATTCAGTTCTGCCGCTGTTGCTAACATTTCGCGAATCGTTCGCATAATCAAGATTAATCTATGGCTTAAAAATGAATTTACTTTTTTTTAATTTCACTCTCAATACGTTATTCGCCAGATAATAAAGCTAGCTGATCAGCCTGGTATTCATTCACTAATGGCTGAATAACTTGATCTAAATCACCCTCCATAACTTCATCTAATTTATATAAAGTTAAATTAATTCGATGATCAGTCACACGGCCTTGCGGATAATTATAAGTACGAATCCGCTCTGAACGATCACCGCTACCGACAAGACTTTTTCGCTCGTCAGATAGCTCTTTATCCGCTTTTTCTCTCTGACCATCTTGTAGCCTAGCCGCTAACAAAGACATCGCTCGTGCACGATTTTTATGTTGCGATCTTTCATCTTGGCACTCAACAACAATTCCCGTGGGAATATGCGTTAAACGAATTGCTGAATCAGTTTTATTCACATGCTGACCACCAGCTCCACTCGCTCTATAAGTGTCAACGCGAAGGTCCGCTTTATTAATATCAATAGTTTCTATTTCATCAGCCTCAGGCATGATGGCAACGGTACATGCCGAAGTATGAATACGGCCTTGCGATTCAGTATCTGGAACTCGCTGAACTCGGTGTGCGCCCGATTCAAATTTCAATTGAGAATATACGCCCTTGCCTTCAATTCGAGTTATAATTTCTTTATAACCGCCATGTTCACCTGCATTCTCACTCAACACCTCTAACTTCCAACGCCTCGATTCAACATACTTAGAGTACATACGAAAAAGGTTGCCAGAAAAAATTGCCGCTTCATCACCCCCAGTACCCGCACGGATTTCTAAAAAAACATTTTTTTCATCGTTAGGATCTTTGGGTAATAATAATTTTTGTAGCTCAACTTCTAATGGTTCTTTTGCCGATTCGCTCGCCTCTATTTCTTCTTGAGCCATCGCTCGCATTTCTGCATCGCCATCGTCCATTAATGCCTTTGCTTCTTCCACATTATCAAGCAAGATTCTGTATTGACCATACGTTTGAACAACAGGCTCTAATTCAGCATATTCTTTTGAAAGCTCTCTGAATTTATTTTGATCTCCTATAACGCCAGGGTCGCCAAGCAAAGCACCGACTTCGTCATAGCGCTCTGATAAATTCTGTAACTTCTCTAAAATTGATTCTTTCATTCATTATCACTGTCTTTAAGATCTTGCTCTGTAAGATCGAACAATTCTTGGGTTAACGAAATAATTTCTTGTCGACCAGCTGCGCCAGCCTCTTTTAATTTTGTTGTGGGTGTATGTGTTAATTTATTGACAAGTGCGCGCGCTAGTTGCTCAATCACTTTCTCGCTTGGCATGTCATTCGCCAACGCCTTCATCGCTTTTTCAACTTCTTCATCACTAACTTTTTGTGCTTTTTTTCTGTAGGCTTTAATCAGCCCAACAGCGTTTAGCGCTCGCAATTCATTTTGATAAAGCCCAACACCTTCATCAACAATTAGCTGTGCTTTTTCTGCGGCTTCTTCTCTAGACCGTTTACTTTCATCGATAACTTGCCGTAAATCATCGACGGTATACAAATAAACATCGGCTAAATCTCCCACCTCTTCTTCAATATCTCTTGGCACCGCAATATCAACCATAAACATAGGTTTGTGCTTTCGTTTTTTTAACGCGGATTCAACTGCGCCCTTACCTAATAAAGGCAGTTGACTTGCAGTAGAAGAAATAACGATATCGGCTCGGTGTAACTCGTGAGGAATTTCCGACAATAAAATGGCTTGTGCATTAAATTGTTGCGCAAGTTCTTTTGCTCGGCCGAGCGTGCGATTCGCAACAATAATATTTTTGATCCCTTGATCAAACAAATGTCGAGCGACTAGCTCAATTGTTTCTCCAGCGCCTATCAGTAAAGCGGTATCTTCTTTTAAATTCGAAAAAATTTGTTGTGCCAGAGATACAGCTGCAAAGGCAACTGATACAGGGTTTTCACCAATTGCTGTTTCTGTTCTCACGCGTTTTGCTACGGAAAATACTTGCTGAAATGTACTGTGTAGCCGACTCGCAACCGTACCTGCGTCTTTCGCAACCACATAAGCTGATTTCATCTGCCCTAAAATTTGCGGCTCACCTAAAATAAGCGAATCCAATCCACAAGCGACTTTCATAATATGACGGACAGCTTCTTCATCTTCGTAGACATAATGACATGGCTTCAATTCTTCAAACGCCAACCGATGGAATTGCGCTAACCAATGTAAAATATTCTCTGATGCGGAATCGCCAGAAGTTGATTCTCCATAGACATACAGTTCTGTCCTATTACAGGTCGAAAGAATCGCGGCTTCCTGTATGTCTAGCGACTGAATAGCACTCTGCAAAGCATCCACCATGACGTCAGGCGAAAACGCAACTTGCTCTCGAATATTTAGAGGTGCTGTGGAGTGATTAATACCCAAAGTAAAAAAAGCCATAGGAGATGATCGCCGCTAACGAAAGTAACTACAGTAGTTACTACAATAGTTACTACAAAAGCCACTAAACAGAGCGATAGTAAAAAATGCCGCTTTTTTGAAAGATAGCGATTGGCTTGTCATGAAATGATGGAACTCTATCTGTTTGTTGATTGTGTCTGATCTGCTCTTGCTATGATGTGACTAACCGCCATAGAAGCTTTATTAAAGAGCACAGCTCTTTGACTTATCGTCATCCTAAATATTCAGGTAAGGAAAAATGGCAGCATTATACCGCTAAATGCCTCAATTTACTGTATTGGTGTTTATCAGGGTTATTAAAGTTTCTTATAGATATGATTAACAACGCGTTTAAAGTAAAACTATGGTCTAATCTGTCTGTCTCATAATCACACACTAGGTGTACATAACAGACAGGTACAGCAGGTAGTTAGGTACAGCAATAGCTACAACAGATAGATAGAACTCAAGTAGATAGAATCAGCACATACAACCGGCATACACGATCAGATCATAGCAGATTAAAAATAGATAAATGACGATGACAAAACCCACAACCCACATCCCCGCTTTAATAATGTCGACCGTAATCAGTGCCATCTTGCTCACTAATGGCTGCGCGACTCAGAAAAAAACATCCTCAGATGACTCTAATCCCGTCGACACAACACTTCTGCCACCAAAGGTAGACGAGCCGACACCAAAAGAAGTACCCCCTCCCAGCAAACCTTTTGAGATCGAAACACTCTATGCTCTTTTGGTTGCTGAAATCGCCGGTAATCGTCAGCGCTACGACATTTCGCTCGGCAATTACATGCAAGAGGCTGAACGTACCCGCGATCCCGGTGTCACCGCCAGAGCGGCAAGGATTGCTCGTTTTTTAGATGCCGATCAAGCAAGCGTCAAAATGGCACTTCTCTGGTCAGAGGTGGAACCCAATAACCCAGAAGCTCTTTTTATGGCAACCACTGGGTTATCTCAAAGTGGCCGCACTTCCGAGGCGTTTGATTTATCGGCTCGATTACAAAAGCTAGGCACACGGCCTCTATTCTTAAATATTGCTGCCGACGCAGCAAAAGTCACCGACATACAAAGAGAGCAATTACTCGATCAATTCAATGCCTTGCTTGTCGAACAACCAACGGACTTACAACTGCTTGTTGGCAAGGGAATGCTGCTCGAACAACAACAAAAGCCAGAACAAGCGTTAGTCGTTACTAGACAAGCCCTCACGATTAAAAATGATGATATCCAAGCCGCAATTCAAGAAGCCAGGCTGCTTTACCAACTAGACCGTCCAGAGACAGCATTAAACACGCTTACAACTCTCCTCCGACAATATCCAGATAACCAGCGATTGCGACTCCAATATGCAAGACTGCTTGCCAATGATGATATGGAGGGAGCTCAACAACAATTTCAGCTCTTATCAGAACAATCTCCGAATGACCCCGATATTTTATTCTCTTTAGGATTAGTCGCATTTGAAAGAGAAGATCTTGCAACGGCTGAAAAAAGTTTTTCGCATTTATTGCGAATAGACCAGCAAAATAATTCAGCTCATTATTATCTGGGACAAATAGAAGAACTGAAAAATAATGCTGACAGCGCTATTCATCATTATCAACAAGTGGTCAAAGGCAGAGAATTACTTCCAGCAATCAATCGTACAGTGAGTATCTTTGCTGCCAAAAACCAATTAGAAAACATTTCGGCACTGATGGATAACTACCGTCAAAAACTTCCATCACAACAAGAGCGACTTTATTTAATTGAAGCGCAAGCTCTCGCTCGCCACAATCACTTAGAGCCGGCCGAAAATATTTTAAATTCCGCAATCAAGAGCTCACCTGAAAATGCAAACTTACTCTTTACTCGTGCCATGATTAAAGAACAGCGCGGCCTTCACGATGCAGCTGAACTAGATTTTCGCTTAGTTATCAAACATCAGCCCAACAACGCAAGTGCTTTAAACGCACTTGGCTACGGGCTGGCCAACAGAAACAAAAATTTAGAAGAAGCATTAAAACTCATCACACAAGCACTCAACATTCGCCCTGATGACCCTGCCATTATAGATAGCATGGGCTGGGTTCAATTCCGTTTAGGAAATTACGAAGAGGCATTATTACGCTTACATGAAGCATTTAAAGCGTTTCCAGATCATGAAGTCGCCTCACATTTAGGCGAAGTACTTTGGGTGACAGGCAGCAAAAAAGAGGCAAAATCAATTTGGCAAGAAGGCATCAAATTAAATCCTGAAGGCACTATTATCCCAAACACTATGAAACGCCTACAGGTTGTCAACTAATGCAAAAGAAAATTGTCTATTTCTGTATTATTTTTTTAGTTGCTTGCGCTTCGCAACCACCGTTACATTTAATCGATAACTTATCAGATTATCAATTACGATTACTGGCTATCAGTGACTGGCAACTTCGTGGAAAAATTGTCGTTCGATCGAGAGGTGAGTCAGACAAAGCTAAATTTATGTGGCGCAATTCTGAAGACGCTTACAAAATTCGACTGAGTGGCGCTTTGGGAATGGGAACCACTTATATCAAAGGCGACAAAAAAAGTGTTCGCCTTGAACAAAATGGAAAAGCGCCCGTTGAAGCAAGCTCTCCCGAACAATTAGTACTTGATCAACTCGGCCGAGATATCCCTATTAGTCATTTACATTTTTGGGTAAGAGGGCTACCGACTACGGAGATTAAAATTGATCACATTCGTTACGACGATAACGGGATGATCAAACAACTGATCCAAGCAGGATGGATTTTAAATTATGAGAGCTTTTCCGTGAATGGCGAATGGAATCTGCCCTCTAAAATGACTGCCATTCGAGAAGACATTGAATTAGAATTATCCGTCAGCAAGTGGACTATTGATTCAAACAATTTAGCGTTGCAATCTCATAACATATCCTTTTTTCAATAAACTGTTATTTTTCAAACAGCAGACAAGTGCTCGCCTTATCATGCCTTCAATCTCTCTTCCTGCCCCCGCCAAGATAAATTTATTTCTCCACGTATTGGGTAAACGAGCTGACGGCTATCACGAACTTCAAACGCTATTCCAATTACTTGATTATGGCGACACCCTGACTTTTTCTGCTCACAGCAATCTACGCTTAACCACAACCAATCCAGTTTTAGCTAATAATGACAATCTCATTATGCAAGTCGCCAAGGCATTACAAACTGCCAGCCACTGTTCGGAAGGGGTGCATATCCACCTAGACAAAATACTTCCGATGGGTGGAGGGATAGGAGGGGGAAGCTCAGATGCAGCAACAACCTTGCTAGCCCTCAATCAATTATGGGGGTGTAAGTTGAGCATTGAACAACTATGCGATATCGGTAAGCAATATGGCGCCGACATTCCTGTTTTCATTCAAGGTCACACTGCTTGGGCAGAAGGTATCGGTGAAAAACTCCAACCGATTGATATCCCTTCTAAATGGTACATAGTACTGACGCCAGATTGTGAAATATCAACGGCACAGATTTTTGGTCACTCAGAATTGACAAGAGACACGCCCCCCATTACAGTAGCGGCCTTCTTTGAGCAGGGTGCCCGGAACGATTGTCAGCCCTTGGTAGAAAAGCTATTTCCAAGCGTCGCTGAGAGTGTGAATTGGTTGAAAAATCACCCAGCAAACGCATCAGGATCTGCTCGAATGACGGGAACAGGTGCTAGTGTTTTTGCAGCCTTTGACGACCAATCAACGGCAGCCACGGTCCTTGCTGACAGTCCTTGGAAAGGGTTTGTCGCTAGAGGAGTTAATCGCTCTTCTGTTCATAGTCTGCTCTCGTCAGCTATCTTGCCTTAATCTATTGAAAAATAAGGTAAACGCAAGAAAAGTGAAATGATGAGCGGCCCTCTAATGGGGTGTAGCCAAGCGGTAAGGCAGCGGGTTTTGATCCCGTCATGCGGAGGTTCGAATCCTCCCACCCCAGCCATTTCTCATCAAACAAAATTCTATTTGTGCTGATCCAATCAGTGTCTTTGTCAAGCATGGCTCTTGGTATACATCGCTTCTCAATCCACAAAACTGATCAACACCAATTTATCCGTTTCACCTTGATGGTGCTTTAGGTGTTAACTCACCATCAATATTCAATTTCTGATTATGATGGCGGATAACAAGTATCAACACATTTAACAGCTCAACTTACAACTCAACCACGCAAAAGGTTATCGACATGGCTGACTTAATGGTCTTTACCGGCAACGCCAATAGAGCGCTTGCAGAAAAGGTAGTGTCCAAACTAGGGATACCAATGGGTGATGCGACTGTCGATAAGTTCTCTGATGGCGAAATCACAGTTGAGCTAAACGAAAATGTTCGCGGGCGAGACGTGTTTGTCATGCAACCCACATGCGCTCCGACCAATGACAATATCATGGAACTTGTCGTTATCGTTGACGCCCTTAGACGAGCATCTGCTAGTCGTATCACGGCTGTGGTTCCTTATTTCGGTTATGCGAGACAAGATCGACGAGTGAGATCAGCTCGAGTACCTATCAGCGCCAAAGTTGTTGCCGATATGATGGTCAGTGTCGGTGTTGATCGCGTATTAACTGTTGATCTCCACGCTGAGCAGATTCAAGGGTTTTTCGATGTTCCTGTCGACAATGTTTATGGATCACCTGTATTACTGTCAGATATTGAATCTCAGAGCTTTGATAATCCTATTGTAGTTTCCCCAGATGTGGGCGGTGTTGTTCGAGCTAGAGCCGTTGCCAAACAACTGGATATTGATTTAGCCATTATCGACAAACGTCGCCCGACTGCCAATGTGGCAGAAGTCATGAACCTTATTGGTGAGGTTGAAGGAAGAACGTGTTTGCTAGTTGACGACATGGTTGATACAGCAGGTACTCTTTGCAATGCTGCTGGAGCACTAAAAGCTCGAGGCGCGAAAAAAGTCGTCGCTTATTGTACTCATGCCGTTTTATCTGGGAACGCCATTAACAACTTAAACAAATCAGAGCTGGATGAACTCGTCGTTACCGACTCTATCCCGCTACAAGAAAATGCTATAACGTGTTCACGAATTCGTGTTTTAACGTTAAGCACAATGTTAGCTGAGGCGATGCGTCGCATCAGCAATGAAGAATCACTGAGTGCTATGTTTAGCTAATGTCTAATGATTACTAGATTATAATTAGATAGCCTCATGATAAAACCCACTCAAAGAATGTCGCTAAGACACTAAGAGAGTGATTACAAAAACACACGATATGTTGGTCGCAGACTATCGTGATGTTCTTAGTCAATTACGTGTTAACCAATTAACCCAATCACGTAATACAGCTTAGAACTTTTATTAGAGGATTTAAGGCAATGTCAGATGCTTTTACATTGATCGCCCAACCTCGCGAAAACATAGGGAAAGGTGCGAGCCGCCGCCTACGTCGCGAGAACAATTTAGTTCCAGCTATTATCTATGGCGGGAAGAAAAAACCTGAAAATATTAGCCTGTTACATAAAGATTTTATCAAGCAACTAGAAAATGAGGCGTTTTATTCGCACATCATTACCATCAAGCAAGGTAATGACAGCCAAGACGTTATCCTTAAAGATTTACAACGTCATCCGGCTAAACAATTAATTATTCATGCCGACTTCATGCGTGTCTCAAAAACCAAAAAACTTCAAACCAAAGTACCGCTTCACTTCATCAACGAAGAAAAATCTGTTGGCGTTAAAACTCAAGGCGGCGTGGTGTCACATACAATCACTGAGTTAGACATTTCATGTCTACCTGGTGATCTTCCTGAGTATATTGAAGTAGACTTAATGGATATTGAGATTGGACACACTGTTCATATTTCAGACATCAAACTGCCTAAAGGTGTTGAATCTGTTGAGCTTTCTCACGGTGAAGACCATGATTTACCGGTTGCTTCTATCAGCAAACCTAAAGCCGTTAAAGAAGACAGCGACGACGCTCCAGCCGAAGACGCTGCTGAAGACGAAAGCGAAGATTAATTTTAACGTCAGGCACGTTACAACAAGTGCCGCCATCGGGTGATGCCATTGAGCATTAAACTGATCGTGGGCCTGGGCAATCCAGGCCCCGAATATCAAGACACTCGGCACAATGCCGGAGCAATTCTATTAGAAGAGTTTGCTCGTCAACACAATGTTACCCTTACTCCTGAAACTAAATTTTCTGGCCTGACAGCTCGCTGTACAGTTGACGGGAAAGATATCCGATTATTATTTCCCACGACTTATATGAACCTAAGCGGTCAAGCCGTTGCGCCCATGGCGAATTTTTTTAAAATTCAACCATCTGAAATTTTAGTCGTACATGATGAAATAGATCTTCCCCCGGGTGTCGTTCGGCTAAAAGAGGGTGGTGGAGCTGGTGGCAATAATGGTCTAAAGGATATTATTAGCAGCTTGGGAAATAACAACAAATTTAAACGATTAAGAATTGGTGTTGGGCATCCAGGTTCGGCTCCCCAAGTTGCCAGTTACGTTTTAAAAAAGCCCCCTGCTACGGAGCAACGCCTTATTGAAGAAAGTGTTGATAATGCGCTAGCAATTTTACCCATGGTCATTACGGGTGAATGGGAAAAAGCAATGCAAGAATTACATACAAAGAAAGCGACAAAATAACGGTTTTATTGTTAACACTCTATTTCATCTTCAATCGAGAATATTTTCATGGGATTTAATTGCGGAATTGTTGGTTTACCCAACGTTGGAAAATCTACGCTTTTTAATGCGCTTACCAAAGCCGGCATTGATGCCGAAAACTTTCCTTTTTGTACCATTGAGCCAAACACAGGCATCGTTCCCATTCCTGATCCGAGACAAGATAAGATCTCTGATATTGTAAAACCAGAGAAGATTATTCCAACCTCGATGGAATTTGTCGACATTGCAGGACTCGTTGCCGGCGCATCAAAAGGTGAAGGGCTAGGGAATCAATTCTTGGCAAACATTCGTGAGACAGAAGCCATTGCTCACGTTGTCCGTTGTTTTGATGATGAGAATGTTATTCATGTCGAAGGAAAAATAAATCCTGTCTCTGACATTGATGTCATTAATACAGAGCTTGCTCTATCTGATTTAGAAACCGTCGAAAAAGCATTACAGCGCTTTACAAAAGCAGCAAAAGGTAAAGATAAGCACGCAATTATCATGAAAGAATTGGCAGAAAAAATCCTACCGCATTTAAATGAAGCTCTCCCATTGAGAGCGATGGAATTAAACGAAGACGAGATAAAAAATTTAAAAGAGTTGTCGTTACTGACATTAAAGCCAACCATGTATATCGCCAACGTCGATGAAGAAGGTTTTACAAACAACCCTCATCTCGACGCTGTGAAAGCTGTCGCAGAAAAAGAAAATGCTGTGGTGGTACCCATTTGCAACAAACTTGAAGCTGAAATTGCCGAATTAGACGATGAAGAAAAAACAGAATTTTTAGCCGACTTAGGTATGGAAGAAGCAGGCCTTAATCGAGTTATTCGTGCCGGTTATGAGCTACTTGGGCTTCACACTTACTTTACCGCCGGCGTGAAAGAAGTACGTGCTTGGACTATTCCAAAAGGCGCCACAGCGCCGCAAGCTGCCGGTAAAATTCACACCGATTTCGAAAAAGGTTTTATTCGAGCTGAAATTATCAGCTATGACGATTATATTGCTAACAATGGTGAAGCCGGCGCAAAAGATGCAGGAAAATGGCGCTTAGAAGGCAAAGAATATATCGTTAAAGATGGCGATGTCATCCATTTTCGATTTAACGTTTAATCATTTTTTTCCATATTTTTTCTCTCAATCCACAATGGCCAAGCTATTTATCGGCCATTGTCGTTTTTTATGACAGCCTATCTAACCGCTTAAATCGTCACCAATAACAACTACTCGACCTATCGACTTAATCGATTAACCTCCGTCACAATCAAAACTCAATTAATCGTCTTGTTTCAGTTGATGCTGATACAAAGTGTCAACACAGCCTATAAAAACTTATTTCTTGATAAACGATCCATAGCTAAGTATAAAAACCACCTTAGCTCAAAAAAATAATGAGTGGAAAATGATACGAACTACTTTATTACTACCGGACGGTAGCTTTTCGCAAGCTGACTCTGATTTATCAGACACCTGGAACAAAATAGCTGATAATCCGAAAGCGTTTTGCTGGATTGATATCGTTGACGAAAAACCAGAAAATGAGAAAAAATTACTGAATAAATTAGACTGCCACCCTTTAGCCATTCTCGATGCACAACGTTTACGACACCCTCCCAAATTAGAGATTTTCGACAACAGCATTTTCATTCTCTACCGAGGCATCACGAGTACAGAAACAGATTTGGTTTTCGAACAACTTCAAGTAGCCATTTTCTCTACAGACAACCTGCTTATCACGCGCCACAGAGAAAAATCATTTGCTATTGAAGAATGGTGGAAAAAAACATCTCTACCCAAAGAGCTAACTCACCCGCTATTACTGGCGAGTAAAATCATACACACTTCTTTTGGACGCTACCTCGAAGCTATTTTAGACTTTGAACAGAGCTTGTCGGAGAAAGAAGAAGCGATGCAGAATTCTCCGAATGATGAAGACCTTAGAGATTTATTAGCTTATAAAACTCGCCTGAGAAAATTACGCAGAACCTTTAATTACCACACACGCAGTGTTGAAAACCTACTTGGTTTTGTGAAAGAGCATCATGATGAAAACTACCAAAAGATTCACCATGATATTCAAGACCTGCATGATAGAACGGATAGAATTTCCAGCTTATTAAATATGTATTATGAAATTTGCGGTGATCTCATTGAAGGCTATCTTTCAATAACATCCCATCAATTAAATCGCACAATGCAAATACTCACGGTAGTAACTACCATTTTTGTTCCTTTAGGATTTCTAGCCGGCATTTATGGAATGAATTTTGATAACATTCCCGAATTACACAATGAAAATGGATATTTTTATTTGCTTGGTACGATGGGCATTATTAGCATCAGTGCTTTAACTATTTTTAAAATAAAACGTTGGATTTAAAGTAACGCTATGGAAAATCATTGGTTAAATTTTGAATTTTTTACTCTTGGCAGTTACACACTAACTGTTGGTGAATTGATTTTTTCTACCCTTCTTTTCAGCGCCGCTATCATTATTTCTAAAATTGCAAGGCGGGGAATTTCACGTCTTGCTAACTTAAGAACTGCAATAAGTCCTTCACAAGTCTATACCATTAACCGCATCATTCATTACTTAATACTTTCGATTGGTATCATTCTAGCCGCTACTGCACTAGGAATTGATTTAACCAAACTCGCCATTGTTGGCGGTGCGTTAGGCATTGGAATTGGCTTGGGGTTACAAGGTATTGTTAATAATTTTTTCTCCGGCTTAATCATCATGCTCGATAAGTCATTAAAAGTCGGAGACTTTATTGAGCTGTCCGATGGACTCGTGGGCGAGGTAATGCGAATTAATATCCGTTCAACAGTGGTTCGTACTAACGACAATGTCGACATTCTAATTCCCAACTCAGAGTTTGTCGGGTCTCGTGTTACGAATTGGACGCTCGAAGATAATATACGTCGTTTTCGTATCCCTTTTTCTGTCGCCTACGGAAGTGATAAAAACACCGTTAAAAAAGCGGCTATTGAGGCAGCCAATGCAGTGCCATTAACCCTTGATGATAAACATAAAGCGCCAACAGTATGGATGACCGGCTTTGGAGACAGTAGCTTAGAATTCGTTTTAGCAGTTTGGGTAAATTCTGACGCGGTAAAAAGACCAAGCCATATGATGTCTGAATACTTGTGGGCGATAGATGATGCATTCAGGCGCTATAAGATAGAAATTCCTTTCCCGCAGAGAGATTTATATTTTCGCTCAGGATTTGACTCGCAATCAAAAGAAGTCGATTAATGTTATCTTTAAAACCTAACGAACCAATATAAAAAAAGGGAACGGCAAGTTCCCTTTTTTTATTAACGTTATATTGAAGTTCGCAATTCATTAAAACAGATCAAATTTTGCCCCCGTATAATAATACCGTCCAAGATCAGTATGCTGATCTGCAAAATAGCCAAATGAATCATCAGCTATCGGAGCACGCTTGTCTGCAACGTTATTGATACCCAAGTAAACACTGGTTTCTAGGTCATTAAAAATTTGAAAATCATAATCAAAACTGACATTAAACGTTGTGAATGAAGAAATAGGAAATTCATCATCGTTTGACAGCACTTGTATAAAATCATCATAACGAACCGCGGCAACCGATGCGCCAAAGGCATTCATATCCCAGCGCACTCTAAATGTATCCTTTCTTCTTGGATTGCCATTCCTTCCAACTAAATCAGTAAAACCAACAACAGGCACACCATCAAAAGCTGAATTTGTCGCTTTTGCCGCAACAAGTAAAGCGGCTTGGCCTCCAGCCTTTTGTTCGTATTCGCTGAGTCGAGAAGTAAGGTATTTAATATTAAAAGCACCATAGTCAGTTTCAAAATCAGAATAAAAACCGATGTCATGGCCTTTCACTGTCCTCGTATCTAGGTTTGCATATTGATCATCAACACGAACAACTTCTCCAGCAGCACAAATGCCTTGCGCGTCATAAAGTGCCTGTGCAGTTGCATCAATAGATGAGTCATCACGGACAACAGCTGGGTTTCCAACAAAAGCTGCACAGTTACTATTGCCGGCTTCTAAACGCATCAATAAATCTAGAGCGATGTGGTTTTCTTCACCAAACAAACCGATCGTATCTTCTTTTCTGATTCTCCAGAAATCGACAGTGACAGTTAAATATTTGCTGGCATCGACCACAAAACCAAGCGAGCTATTGATTGACTCCTCTGGTTTTAAATTTTGGCTTCCTTGTGCCGTTCTTTGAATGCCGTATCTGCAATCCAGATCATCTTCATTCGGATCCACAAAAAAACAAGTAAAGTCATTCGAGGTATTGGAACGCGCAACAGTTGACTCATTGATTGTGACTAAGTTTGGCGCACGAAACGCTTGAGAAATTGAACCACGAAACAAGATCGGTTCTATGAAGCGATATCCGAATGCAAATTTACCCACTGTCGTATTGCCAACATCTGAAAAATCTTCATAACGTAATGCGAGTTGTATATCGAGATTTTCCAAAACGGGAATTTGTAATTCACTGAACAGAGAAGTGACCTGACGATCACCGCGACTATCAGCAGTCGGACTAGAACCAACCACGTCCGAAATAAATGGGTAAGTTGTTCCTGAATTATCAACGAAAGTTATCTGTCCATCTAAACGAGGATCGCGGTCATCATAAAATGATTCATCGCGATATGCTAAACCTGCTAAAAAGCCGAGTGAGCCCGCTGGCAACTCAAATAAACTCGGATTCGATATTTTAAAATCGACCATTGCCAGTTCTTGTTCATTTTTTCTGTACACGTCTACCAATGTACGTTCGATATTGCTATTTGCCACTGGAGCAAAAGGGTTAAAACCCGCGGCCGTGGTATCATTAAGTGCTTCCTGCATTAAAGTATTTGAAATTCTTCCACGGGTAACATCTTCGCGCTCAGACTTTGACCAACTCAACGCTCCTTCCCAATCCCACTCATCGGCTAAAGTCCCTCGAAGGCCTGTCACTATCCTGTACGTATCACCGTCGACATCGATATTTCTAGGCGCCTGTACAAACCGATAATTGTCTAACGCCATGGCCAAACCCGTGGCAGGAACACTGGCACCAATCACGCTATCAGGCAAACGGTTTGGAGAGCCAACTGGTCCGAGTGGATTGTAATAAGCATCTTCAGCGATTCGAAGTTTTGCGACTGCACTTAATTGTGTTGCAGGATCCCGAACATTGTTTGTGCTTGAGTTGTACCAAGTAAGCTCACCAAAAAATTCTAACGACTCACTCATTTCATGCTCAACATACGAATACACATTGGTCCGTTTTAATTCAGCATACAAATCTCTATTCTCATTGAGGTTATAACGGTAAGCCCCATTTCCATCCACAGCACCACACACCTCACTGTTGATCACATATTCACAGCGAGGATCTCCAGCAGGAAACGTTTCAAACTCTCCACTGCTATCAGTAATGACACCCGTTAACCCAGTACCACCGACACTACTGACAATATCGTATTGACCATAATTGGAGTTAATACTGTCATTTCTAAATCGCGTATTTGAATCCTGATTATAAGGTTCAGGTGCACGGTAACGAAAATCTGAATTTGCCCAGCGAGGGTCATCCTGTGAATTAACCCTATCCCGTCGATAATGATTTAAAAAAGCACCAACACTTGTTCGTCCATCGTTAAACAAGCCGCCCCATTCAACAGTAAAGCGTTGATCATCTCTGGGTAAGCTTTCATAGGTATCTGCTCGGACACCGATACGAAGCCCTTCAAAGTCATTTTTTAGTACATAATTTAGAACACCTGCAACCGCGTCAGCGCCGTAAATTGCAGAAGCTCCATCTTTTAAAACCTCTACTCGTTGCAAGCCCGTCACCGGCAAAGATTGAACATTTACGGTGTTTACGGGTACAAAGCTTCCCCCGACTTCTTCTGTCTGATAAGCCGCTGAATTGACCATTCGCCGCCCATTTAACAGTACCAATGTATTCCCAGTTCCTAAGTTTCGTAAATTAATGGCGCCGATATCACCCCGTGCAGAGTTAACGCCGCCACTGACATTCTCCGCTTCGCTAAAGAAATTCTGGCCTTGTTCTGCCATGAACTCCAACAACTCATCGCCAGAATTCACGCCGAGCGCCTCAATATCAATGTCAGTCATTACGGTAATCGGTAAAGCTTCTGATATCTGAGCACCTTTAATTTGAGTTCCGACCACAATGATTTCATCAATCTTACCTTCAGGTACCTCTTCCTGTGCCGCGAGAAAACCCGACTGAAAAAATAATGTTGCAACTACACCTTTTAGAAAGATCTTTGACATAACATTAACCCCAAATTAAAAATGAATACGACTGATCCAAAAGTTCTTCACACTGAAACTGGGTAATACGAAAGGACTAGAAAAAAATTTGACATTAAAAGCAGACATTCGACCACACTGCACAGAGTTATATCTAGATACATATAATAAGGTATTCTTTCAGTAGAGCAACCGAATTATTTTCTCGCCTAATTCACCGTCAACAACCGCTTTACTCTCATTTATTTCCATGACTGAAGATAAAAATATGACGACATTACTTAACAACTTGAACGCTCTTTTAATCGCTTTAATTACTTGCTTGTCTGTCGGCATAACATCTTGCAGCTCTACCGATCACACTCGAGAGATAGAAGACCAAAACATGACGGCTTCAAACAATCACTGTCGTTTTGATGATATTAAATTTGAAAAAAACTTCCCAAACGCTCGCCTGAACACATGTTCTAAACTGGATGACAAGCACTACCTATTCACAATTACCCCGGAAAGCAGCCCCATAAATGACAGCCCGTGGTATGCCTTCAAAATAAATAGCGCTAAGAAACAAGAGATAGACATCACACTGCAATTCATCAACGGAACTCCTCGCTACCCGCCCAAAAGAAGTGATGACAAAACGGATTGGCAGGCAATTCCTTATGCGAGATCAGAAAATAGCATTCACTTTTCATTATCTTTAGAAAAAGAAATTATCTGGCTCGCAGGGCAAGAAATTATTTCCGGAGAAACTTATAAGGACTGGGAGACATCAATTTCGCCTAATGAATACGTCGAAATTGAAACGATTGGATACTCTGTTAACAAGCAACCGATTACAGCGTTAACGCTGAACAAAGAAAATAAAGATATCGTGATTATCATCGGACGCCAGCACCCTCCAGAAGTCACTGGTGCGCTTGCCCTCTTTTCGTTTGTCGACGCCTTACTCTCCGATTCGGCAATAGCTACCCAATTTCGCCAGCGTTTTCAAACCGTCATCATTCCTAACGCCAATCCTGATGGCGTAACATTGGGTCACTGGCGACACAATGCTAACGGCGTGGATACCAACCGTGACTGGGGACTATTTACTCAACCTGAAACGATAGCAATAAAGCGATATATCGATTCCTTATCGCAAGAACACACGTTTTATTTGGGTTTAGATTTTCATTCAACTGGAAAAAATTATTTTTATACTCAAAAAGACACGGATGAATTATGCCCCAACGCATTCACCTCCAATTGGATCCGGCATATTTCCAAGAAAAGACCCGACTTTGAATTCAAACGATCAGGAAGAACCAGTCATAGTAATCCGACCTTTAAGCAATGGTTTAATACAGGATACAGTGTCCCGTCGATCAGCTACGAAGTAGGAGACAATACTGATCGGCCAACTATTATGGATATTGCAACCATTGCCGCTGAAGAGATGATGAAAGAACTGCTCGATTCTCAATGCCCGACGGGAAATTAGCCCAAGCTATCGTCTCTGGCCCCATATTCTCATGACAAATCAGCATTAAAGTCACTGCCTCGATTCAAAGATCTTGACAAAAAACAGGCAACTTATAGAATACCCGCCCTCGTTTACCGCTATCATTCATAGCGGTATGCGCGATATTCCTTAGCTAATCACCAAATAGGGTTAGCGAGAGAGAAACAAAGTGGCAAGGTAGCTCAGCTGGTTAGAGCACAGCATTCATAATGCTGGGGTCGCGAGTTCAAGTCTCGCTCTTGCTACCATTTTGTTTCTCTTTATTGCTTGTCTATTATCTTATTGCTTCTCTTTGAATCTTTTGAATATAGATTGTCTTTCTAGACACTTTTACTCATCAACTACCTTATTCTGTCGTGCCCACTGAATACCCTGACATGTCGATTCTGTAGCAGAGAACAAAGCTAAGTCATCTAGGTAAACGTCATAACACCATCATCTATCTTAGCTTTCAGCAATAACTTTTTATCCGCAGGGTAATTTTGTGTATTTAACCACGGCTCATGGCCACCCTGCTTTGGCAAAGCGTCCAGTACTCGCTGAAAATATCCGGGAGAAAAATCATCTATCCAGGGTCGCGCCGTCATGTCTTTTTCATTCTCTCGAAGCTCTGGTACACACGTTTTCACCTTATTGTCATCCATATAGCGAAGTAACCGACAAAGGTATTCATTATTGAGGTCTGCTCGTAAAGTCCAAGAGGCATTGATGTATCCAAAAGTAGACATTACATTCGGCACCCCAGAAAACATCATCCCCTTGTAGGTAAATGTTTTTGAAAAATCCACCTGTTTTCCGTCAACAAAGAATTCTGCCCCGCCCAAGACAACCATATCGAGTCCTGTTGCACTCACCACCACATCAGCTTCAAGCACTTCGCCATTTTTTAACTCAATTCCATTCTCAACAAAACGAGTGATCGTATTCGTGACAACTTCTGCCTTTCCTGAACGAATTGACGCAAACAAATCAGCATTAGGCACTAGGCATATTCTTTGATCCCAAGGCTTATAGTTAGGTGTAAAATTTTTCCCTATATCATAGCCATCGCCTAACTCTTGACGGACTTTTTTCAAAAGTATTTGTTTAATTTTCTCTGGATTCTTTCGAGCACGCCGATAAAAATACTGCTGAAAAGCAATATTTTTCCACCTAACAATGTTATATGCCCAAGTTTCAGGAAGAATTTTTCTTAACGTGTTTGCGACAAAATCTTTGTCAGGCCTCGACACAATATACGTGGGTGAACGTTGAAGCATTGTTACTTTTAAAGCCGTTTTTGCCAAAGAAGGAACGAGCGTTACGGCTGTTGCCCCTGAACCGATAACAATTATCTTTTTATTTTTGCACTGAAAATTTTCAGGCCATTGTTGAGGGTGAATAAAACTCCCTTGAAAATTCTCAAGACCAGAATACGCAGGCGTATAGCCCCCATCGTAATTATAATACCCGGAACTCAGCTGCAAGAAGTTGCAAAAATATTCTTCGACTTGGTTTCGGCTCGTATCGAGAACAGACACTCTCCATTGACTTTCCTCGCTAGACCAATGCGCAGAAATCACTTTTGTTCCATAAATAATATGCCGATGAAGTTCATTCTCTTCTGCAGTCTGTTTAATATATTCAAGAATAGAAGGCCCATCTGCGATCGATTTAGCCTCACGCCATGGTTTAAAACGATAACCTAGCGTATGCATATCACTATCAGATCGAATACCCGGATATCGAAATAAATCCCAAGTCCCACCCAAGGATTCTCTAGCCTCGAAAATGGCAAAACTTTTAGTCGAACATAATTTTTTTAAATGATAAGCTGCGCCAATTCCAGACAAGCCGGCCCCAACAACAATGACATCGAAATATTTTTTGACCATTAAGTTCTTCCTTATTCTTTTTATTCTTATTGTTTTAAATCAAAATAATCCTTAAACATCGCTCTATAATCTTTGTTTTCATAAGTATCCATAACTATTAAGTTGTTCGCCTCTCAAGACACTCTTCGATAAAATTTTAAGCGTTTATGCAGACACATATAACCAGTTATTTAGTATTTTCTCTTTATCATTCAATAAACGTTGACTCCATTCAAGCACTAATAAACAACGAACCAAAGGTCACGACTGATAACTAGAGTAACGAACCGTTCATCTACATTAATTGCACAATCCTTACTCGGCCTGACTATACTGAATGTACTTGAATGAAATGACAGGTTTTCCTTCAAGGTCAATTTTGAGGCTACGGATGCGGCAGTTATTATTCATTATATTTTCTCTATGTAGCCTCAACACGCTAGGCTTAGAGCCTTTAGTAATAGATTCTGACGAAGTTAGAGCTAACATAAAGCCATATACTCAATTTCTTGTCGATCCTAACAATTCTTTAACGATTCAGAATATACGCCAACTGGAATCGAATAATGCTGAAATATTTTCATCTTTTGACGACAAATCAAAAGTTATTAGCTTTGGATTTACCTCTTCAACAATTTGGCTAAAAACATCCATTCAAAATATTCAAAAAAATCAAAAAGATTTTTATTTCGACATCGATTACTCAATAATCGACAACATCTCGATGTATCATTTTGCCGATAATACATACGTATCAGAATATCACGAAGGCGTTGCATCCTCTCTCGATAATAGACTGTTTAAAAGTCGTTCGATCGTACTCCCTATTGAGCTTAATCCTAACTCATCGGGAGACGTATACTTTAAAATTAGCAGCAGAGGGTTATTGCTCCTACCTATAAGGCTGTTTTCCCAAAAGCATTTTTTCAACCAAAAAAATGCTACAGACATCATTATCTTTTGTATTTTTGGTCTCTATATTGGCTTTTTCTTTTATCATTTAATGGTCTATTTAGATAACCGAGAACTTGTCTATTTAGCATTTAGCGCAAGTACAATTGGACGCCTATTTTACGATCTGTATTTTAGCGGCACAGCCCAGTTACTCTTTCCTGAAAACACTGCTTGGAACTTAGCTGGTCCAGCGTACTGTGGCGGTTTAGCTGCCGCAGGAGCATTATGGTTTCATGCTGAATTTTTAAATTTACGAAAGCACTCACTAAAGTCTTTCTATTTCATTTTAGGTTATGCGGCTTTAATACTTTTAGGGATCAACTATGCTGTATTGATAAACCCAATCGCATTTTTTGTTGTTGCACCATTACAAGTATTCTTGCCCGTTGTACTGTGTGCCTCAACAATACCTTGGCTCCGAAGAAATTATCGACCGGCAAAAATTTATTTTTATGGCTCGCTAGTTACTTTAATTTCCGTTTTATGGTCAAACCTCAGCTTATTAAATCTAATTCCCGGCAGTTTTAATATTGCCATATTAAGTGCATTGGGATATTCAGCCTCTTTTGTGATCTTTGCTTTCAGTATTTCCGCAAAATTAGAAGAGCTCAGCAAAAGTGAGCAACAAGCGCAACTGGAAGCGCAAACAGCTAAGGCTAAAGATCAGACTAAAAGCGATTTTTTAGCCAACATGAGCCATGAAATCAGAACGCCTCTTAACGGTGTTCTCGGTATGATTCAGTTATTGCAAAAAAGCAATTTGAAAGCCGAGCAAAAAAACTGGGTTAACATCATTGACTCTTCGGGAAAAAATCTTCTCAATATAGTCAATGACATCCTCGATTACTCGAAAATAGAAGCCGGCAAACTAACAATAGAAAAAATCCCCTGTGATATCAGAAAAATTGTAGATACCTGCAATGACGTCTTTTTACTAACGGCAAAAAATTCACGCGTTACTTTACTTACACAGATAGATCCAGCTCTTCCATCAGCAGTAGAAACCGACCCCGCTCGTTTACAGCAAATCATCGTTAACCTTGTAGGTAATGCTCAAAAGTTTACCGAACAAGGGACAATCACTATTTCTATTAAAAAATTAGATCAAGAAAATGTATACCGAATTGCCATAACAGACACCGGTATTGGGATCAGTAAAGAACAACAATCAAAACTGTTTAAATCATTTGAACAAACACGATCAGATGTTCATCGTCGATACGGCGGTACTGGTTTGGGATTAGCAATTTGTAAACAATTGGCCGAATTATTAGGTGGCTCAATTGGTTTTTCAAGCGAAGCAAACGAAGGCTCTTGTTTTTGGGTCGACCTACCTCTTATCGAGTCAGCTGAACCCGCTATTAATCCAGATTGTGACGACACTGTACAGGGGGATATGACACAACTCCGGCAAGCCAACAAAATGAACATACTTGTCGCAGAAGACAACAAGGTTAATCAAATTGTTGTTCAAAACATGCTGAAAAACCTTGGGCATTATTGTGAATTTGTTGAAAATGGTAGTCTAGCCGTCTCCAAAATTATGCAACAACACGATCAGTATGATCTCATTCTTATGGATTGCGACATGCCAATTATGACAGGGTACGAAGCGACCGAAGAGATACGACGCTTTGAAAAAGAAAATAATTTTGCAGCCATGCCGATAGTTGCCTTAACTGCACATGCTATAGATAGCTTAAAAGAAAAATCTTTTGATTCAGGAATGGACGATCACTTGGCCAAACCTCTCTCGCTTGAAGAACTTAGAGCCACGATGAACAAATACGCAAAGAGAAAAGCGAATAAAATAAACGTGGGAAAAACGACTCCTTTTTTTGAAAAAAAATCAGCGAGTTAATATTAATTGAAATCCAGACCAATAAAAACGGCTTCTTTATATCTAGTACTATTGTATCAAGCATCTAGCACTATGACTCTACAACTCGAGTCTAATGTTACGAGTTTCATACTGCGACCCTAAGACAACGAATCGAATACAATGAGAAGCCGTTTTACCTTACATAAAATAATTTACGTTAAAGATATTTAAAGGATGGCTAATAACTCAATATCAAAAACTAACGCTTGATAAGGGCCAATCGCACCACCTGCACCATTTTCTCCGTATGCCAACTGATAAGGAATAAATAATTTCCACTTTGAACCGACAGGCATTAATTGTAACGCTTCAGTCCAGCCTGCAATGACTCCGCTAACTGGAAATTCCGCAGGATCATTTCGACGATAAGAGCTATCAAACTCTGTACCATCAATTAATGTTCCGCAGTAATGCGTTCGCACAGTACTCTGGGCCGTTGGCTTATCGCCATCGCCAGCTTCTATGATTTCATATTGCAATCCAGAACTTGTTACCGTCACCTCATCACGCTTTGCATTCTCTGCTAAAAACGCTTCGCCTTCTGCCGAAAATTTTTCTGCTTTTCCAGCTTCTTCTGCTTTTAATTGCTCTTGAATAATTTGAAAAGCTGCATTGATATCTTCAGGACTGATTTTAGGATCTTTTCCTTCAAAAGAATCCTGTATACCAGACAACGCTGCCGATAACGATACGTTTTCAAAAGCGCCTCGCAATTGCTGTCCCATTTGCATGCCAATGCCGTAAGATGCATGCTCTTCTGTGGTTGTTAAATCAGTAGCCATGATTGTTCCTGTGTTGGTGTTTTTTATGAGATTCTCGGATTAAGCGATCCATGAATAAGCATATAAAAAAGCTAAGCCTGAGCCGAAAAAGATGAGGGCGAGATTATAAAGGGTTTTCTGGATGAATTGTGGATAAGCGTGTAAAACGATGAATTATTCAGGGAAATAACGGTAATGGCCTGTTATTTTATAGTTAAAAAGTATGTCGCTTAATTCTGGTCCAGATCCGATATTATGAATAATGAGTGGGTTTTTACTCTCTTTATCCTTCTGATTAGCAACCATTCCAATATGAGGAAGGTTTCCCGGCAACAACCAAGTGACCAAATCTCCTGGTAAGTAATCTACCTGATTCATTGATCTGTTTAATTTCTCACCTTGCCGAGAAAAAAATACCTGAAGATTCGGAACACGGCGATGATCAATATTTTTGTCGGTTCGCTTTAACCCCCAAATACGATGAGAAGGGTATTGATCAAAATTGGCCGCCATATCGTCATGAACCCGTTGCTGCAAATCAATACCTATTGCTCGATAAGAGCGAATGATGACATCCGTACAAACACCAAGATGGCTTGGTACATCTCCATTGGGATAGCCAATACTAAAATATGAACCGTCATAACGAATCGTTTGTTGGGTTCTATCTATTCCTGCTTGCACTAATTGCAAGGCAAAATTTTCGCTCGTTTGATTTTGAGATAAAACATTACTTGAAAATAATACAGCAAACATAATAAAGAAAAACGTGTGTCTAAAATGACAATGTATGTCCATTTTGCTTTAACCATAGTTGATGTTTTTTATACTCAGGATAGAGCCTCTCGACATGCCGCCAGAAACGAACGCCGTGATTATGATGCACTAAATGACTCACTTCATGAGCGACCAAATAATCCACAACTTCTTCAGGTGCGGCTATAATTTGCCAATTATATTGAATAGTCCCTTCTGTTGTACAATGTCCCCATTTCGTTTTTGTTTTTCGTAATTTAATTTCAACAACAGACCGATTGATTTTTTCTGCCAACGTAAACGTTTTTTTAGATAATATTGAATAAGCTTCCTGTTGATACCACTTCCATAGTGTTTTTTTAATTTCATCGGCCCTATTTTCTTTTGATTGCCGAATACCCACCATTAAAGCATTGTTGGCGAGTTGAACTTGTGGTTTTTTTGAAAAATATATTTTGAGAGGATACTCACGACCTAAAAAAACAAACAACGCCCCTTCTTCATACCGTTTTTCCTCGACATTCTCAATTTTTTCCGAATGACGCTGTAACGTTTTTAAAATCCATGACTGCTTAGAGCGAACAAATTCCAACCCTTCTTCTGTTGGAACAAACTGGGGGAGCATAAGTTGCACTTGACCTGTGCGTATTATGATTTCAATCGTACGTCGACGATTGGATCGCTTTATAACGAGATCAAAACCCAACTCATCAAATACATCTAATACTGTAACGCCTTTTTCAGCCGGAGGTTTAGGCCTTTGATTGGCTGAAGAAAAAAGAGGTAATTGCATTATCTAAAAAATCTCTATTCTAAAAATCTCTACAATGTTTGAATTATGAGACAGAAGGCGATTAGAAATATTCAACCTGGCTCAACCGTCAATCAATACCAATAGGTATGAATGATTTTGTTTTCGTTTATGTTGTGCTGTGTTATGCCTATTGGTTTGATTTGTTAACCGGTCACAGATCGGCAATGAACAATGTAATAGGTTCTCTTCTCTATTACGCTCGCAGTAACGTCCAAACACCAATGATAATAAATCCAGCGCCAGCAATCGCTGACAATGCCTTCGACGAGACATACTCTGAAACTAAACTACCTGCTAGCACCCCCATTCCAGAAGCTACTATCAGTGCAAGACTGGAACCCGCAAAAACAGCCCACTTGCTTACCTCTTTTTCGCTCGCAAATAACATGGTCGCTAACTGAGTTTTATCCCCGAGCTCCGCAACAAAGACAGTGACAAAAACCATCGTGATCACTTTTAAATCCATAACGGTACCTATTCTATGAAAAAGTTGAGGGCTTTAAGGGTTATCAAAAAATACTCTCTATTTTAAGCGCTAATTCCTATAGGCAATTTATCTTGATTGAGTATAATTACACACTGAACTGGGGCGATTCTAGCCTCTGAATTTTAGAATTGATACTTAGGTTTTTAACCGCCAACCACATTTAGCAATTCTCTACTTCTACTACCATTACAATTTTTTCTTTGAGGAAATCAAGTTGCACCTAGAAACTGCAGATTTAGCGCAATGCCAGCAGTGGGAATCTGAACTCACATCGCAATACGAAGCACTAAAAAGCCAACAGCTTAATTTGGATATCACTCGAGGTAAACCTTCGAGTGAGCAGCTCTCTCTATCTGATTCATTAGATGGGATATTAAAGGGTCATTATCTCGCTTCTGATGGCACGGATACTCGTAACTATGGAGGCCTTGATGGATTACCAGAAACAAAATGCCTTGGCGCTGAATTGCTGGGTGTTGAAACTAAGAACATCTTAGTAGGTGGTAACAGCAGCTTAACGCTGATGTTTCAAGCCGCTATGACCGCTCATCATTTTGGTTTTGAAAAAGAACTTAGCGATACCAGCTCTGCTTGGAACAACAACAAAAAAGTGTCATTCCTCTGCCCTGTTCCTGGTTATGATCGTCATTTTAGCGTGACGGAAACACTAGGGATCAATATGGTCACGGTTCCCATGACTGCAACCGGCCCTGACATGGATGCCATCGAGTCGCTGATAAAATCAGATGACACTATACGAGGCATGTGGTGTGTTCCTCGTTTTTCAAACCCGACTGGTGTTGTGTATTCTGACGAAACTGTTGAGCGGATTGCAAAACTAGGACAAATTGCCCATCCAGATTTCCGAGTCTTTTGGGATAACGCCTATTCTGTTCACACACTCTCTGATAACGCACCTACTCTCGCCAATATCAATGAATATTGTAAGAAGCATGAGACTATAGATAATATTTTACAATTTGCATCAACGTCTAAAATTACCCATGCCGGTGCTGGCATTTCTTTCATGGCTGCTTCAGAAAAAAATCTAAACGCGTTTAAGAAAATACTAGCCATGAGCACCATTGGTCCGGATAAAGTTAATCAACTACGTCATAGTCATCTATTACCCGATGCCAATGCCATTCGAAAACTAATGAAGAAACACGCTGCGCTTTTACAGCCGCGATTTGACATGGTGTTAACCAAACTATCAGCCGCATTCAACAATACTGATCTTGGCTACTTTGAGTCACCGCAAGGCGGTTATTTTATTTCCTTTGATGCACACAAGCATTGTGCGAAAGCCATTGTAAAATTAGCCGCTGAAGCCGGTGTTAAATTAACCCCAGCTGGAGCTACTTTTCCCTACGGTAATGATCCTGAAGATAAAAATATTCGTATCGCCCCATCGGTTCCATCCGTTGATGAAATTTCCAAGGCTATGGATGTATTTATTGTTTGTGTAAAACTAGCGTCGGTAAAACAACGGATCAAAAATATATCTTAATAGCATTACATCACTGAAATAAAATATTTGACGCACTTCGCATTCAAAACACTTGTTAATCAAAACACCGGTTAGTAAAAACACAAAGAACTAAAAAGCCCGAACTGTTTTCACAGTTCGGGCTTTTTAGTTTAACTACTTATCTTAATTTAAGTTTTTAATATCGTCTTGAGAGAAAGGCTTTAACTCATCAAAATGACCTGCTTGAACTTTATTAGCCCAGTCCGGATTTGATAACAAAGCGCGGCCAATCGCAATCATATCAAACTCATCATTTTCCATTCGCTTTATCAGATTATCGATACTTGCTACGCTAGCACCTTCACCTTTAAATGCAGATGTAAATTCTTGATCAAGACCTACACTACCCACACTAATCGTTGGTTTACCGGTTATTTGTTTTGTCCATCCGGCTAGATTTAAATCAGAACCTTCAAATTCTGGCTCCCAAAAACGGCGTTGACTGCAATGAAAGATATCAACACCTGCGGCATTCAACGGCGCTAAAAATTCTGCCAATTCATCAGGGTTTTGTGCAAGCTTCTGAGTATAATCCTGCTGCTTCCATTGTGACCAGCGTAAAACGATTGGAAAATCATCTCCAACTAAACGACGCGTTTCTTTTAAAATTTCGACCGCAAATTCTGTTCGCGCCGTCAAGCTGCCGCCATATTTATCATCACGAACATTAGTACCTTCCCAGAAGAACTGATCGATCAAATATCCATGAGCACCATGAATTTCAACGCCATCAAAACCCAAATTTTTCGCATCTAATGCGGCTTGCGCATAGGATTTCACCAAGGTTTCAATTTCTGAAATAGTTAATGGCTCGAATAATTTTTTTCCAGGTGAAACTAATCCAGAGGGTGAAGCAGTTGGAGCATCAGGATGAGGACCGGTACCTGGCCGACGTGTCGCTCCAACATGCCAAATTTGCGGCATAATTTTCCCACCTGCGGCATGAACTGTTTCGACAACATTCTTCCATCCGGCTAGGGCTTTTTCACCGTAAAAAGAGGGATACGTTGTACTGTCCGTTGCGGCAGGATAATCAATTAAAGTACCTTCCGTAATAATTAATCCTGTTCCACCTTCTGCACGTTTTCGGTAATACTCAGCCACATTTTCTCCCGGAATTCCATCTGGAGAAAAACCACGCGTCATAGGCGCCATTGCTATTTTGTTTTTCAACGTTAATTTGGGATGGTTAAATGGTTTAAACAATACGTCGTTACTCATATTAATCCTGCTTATAATTTTCGATAAATTTAATTTTTTTCACTTTCTAAAAAATCAATGATTTTACTTGAAACACTTTTGGGATCTTCAGCGTGTAGCCAATGACTTGCGCCCGCAATGACTTCAATTTTTGCATTTGGAAATTTTTTAAATATCTCTTCATGGTTTCTTTTATGGATATAATTAGATTTTTCACCTTTTAAAAATAATACTTCGATCTTAGATGAAGATCCTGATGACGCATCGCTGCTTTCAATACTATCGCGTAAACTGTCGTAACAATTTATCACGGCATCAACGTTCAGTCTCCAAAAAAACTCGCCAGTCTCAGTTCTTTCTAAATTTTTTAAAATAAACTGGCGGACACCCAGCTCTTCAACATAATTTTTTAGTTTTTCATCGACTTCTTTACGGGACTTTGCACTTTGAGGGTTAATATTTTTCAGTGCATCTAATATGGCATTGTGATGCGAAGGATAGGTCACTGGGGCAATATCAAGAACTGCAATTTTTTTTATTTTTCCAGGGTGATCGAAAGCTAATTGCATCGCCACTTTACCACCTAGTGAATGGCCGACCACATAACTGCTTTCAATTTTTTGGTCATCCATTAACTCTCGAACGTCATCAGCCATTTCTCTAAATGACATTGTATCAGCATGCGGAGACCGGCCATGATTTCGAAGATCAACACGGTATAAGGTGTAATGGTTTTGCAAAACTCTAGCGATCGC
The DNA here is from genome assembly GCA_050633885.1 of Cellvibrionaceae bacterium. Lineage (GTDB taxonomy): Bacteria > Pseudomonadota > Gammaproteobacteria > Pseudomonadales > Cellvibrionaceae > JAWSVE01. The sequence goes on along the minus strand of JBOEHK010000002.1, from coordinate 673,511 downwards.
GCCTAGATTTTCAAATGAACCAAACATGCCATGCAGCAAAATGAGTGGCTCACCGTTACCCACTTTTTCAAAAAATAATTTCATGAGGGGAGTACTAAAAAAGATTAATCAAAATTTTTTACGACATTTAAAAAAAAGATGTTTATACAACTTCTTTTCAATCTTGTTTAAATCAAAAAAAAACAGACATCTATTCACTTGTAGGCTTAGGCGCGGCACCTTTAGGAAAAGGAAAATGCGCCACTTTATCGCTAGATTGAATATCCGAGACTTTGCAAGTCCCTTCTTTTTCAACTTCATCGATACGGACAATAGAATGCATAGGAATGTAAGAGCGATTGACGTTGGCAAATTCATTTTTTAATTTTTCTTCACCGGGGTCGACGATCATTTGCGATCGCTCACCAAATACATATTCTTCAACTTCAATAAAGCCATACATTTCGCTTTGATAAATAGCTCTAGCATAGACTTCAAACACTTGGCCTTGATTGTAAAAAATAACTTTATAAATCGGATTTGCCATACATCTCACTCAGGAATAAAAATTGTGTTTCCCTATCTTTGATACCAATCTTAGTTTCAGATTCTTAGTACCAAAATCAATATCAATAGTTTTCTTACTGACTCTCTCACACCCCTACAAATAAGGTGGAACAGCATAGCATAATGGGGTCAAAGCCCATAAATACAAGTCGTCGAATGTCTGCTCTTAACTTCGGTACTTCTCTTTACTTCTCTATGCCTCTCTATCACTTCGCCCTATAAGTTCGCCAGCCCGAAAACGAGGGTCTAGCGATAGACGCTTATAGGAATTATAGCGCTTGCCCGCTATAATCGCGCCTCGCTGATACCGACACGTCTCTGTATCAACACTCTTACTTTAGATTCAAAACAGGATATTCCCATGACTGCTGAAAAAGCTGTCAAAAAACTGTATATCAAAACTCACGGCTGCCAGATGAACGAGTACGACTCTGCGCGCATGCGTGATTTACTAGGGGATTCCCACCAGATGATACCGACAGATTCGCCAGAAGATGCCGATGTCTTGCTGGTAAACACCTGTTCTATAAGAGAAAAGGCCCAAGAAAAGCTTTTTCATCAACTTGGGCGCTGGAAAAAATACAAAGAAAAAAATCCCAACTTGATTATTGGTGTCGGCGGCTGTGTTGCCAGCCAAGAAGGTGATGCTATTGCTGATAGAGCACCCTATGTCGACCTCATTTTTGGACCTCAAACATTACACCGGCTACCCGAAATGTTAGAAACGCCACGCGATAATGGCGCGGTGGTCGTGGATATCAGTTTTCCGGAAATAGAGAAATTCGACAATCTCCCTCAACCAGAAGTCGAGGGAGCCACCGCTTTCGTTTCTATTATGGAGGGTTGCTCTAAATACTGCACTTTCTGTGTCGTGCCCTACACTCGAGGTGAAGAAGTCAGTCGTCCTCCAGAAGACGTACTTTCGGAGATTGTTCATCTAGCCGCTCAAGGCGTTCGAGAAGTCAATTTACTCGGCCAAAACGTCAATGCTTATCGCGCTGAAGACAAAGATGGCCATCTAGTTGATCTAGCTGAGCTTATTGCTTATACCGCTGACATCGATGGGATTGACCGTATTCGGTTTACGACCTCTCATCCCGTAGAGTTCTCAGATAGCTTGATTGAAGCCTATGAAAAAATCCCCGAGCTAGTGAGCCACGTACATTTACCGGTGCAAAGTGGCTCTGATCGGATTCTAGCAGCCATGAAGCGTGGACACACCGCTCTAGAATACAAATCAAAACTGCGTCGATTGAAAGCAATTCGCCCTGATATTTGTTTCTCTTCGGACTTTATCATTGGCTTTCCGGGTGAAACTGAAGCCGACTTTGCTGCGACAATGAAACTTATCGAAGATATTGGTTTTGATATGTCATTCAGCTTTGTCTTTAGTGCTCGCCCTGGCACACCAGCTGCTGACTTGGCCGATGACACACCAGAGGAAGTGAAAAAGCGACGACTTAAAATCCTCCAAACACGCATATTACAAAACGTTGCGGATATCAGCCGTAAAATGGTTGGAAATGAAGAGTCTGTTTTAGTCACTGGATACTCTAAAAGAGACCCAGGACAGTTATCTGGTCGGACTGAAAATAACCGTGTCGTCAATTTTCGATGCGACAACCCCGATCTTATCGGTAAATTCGCCACCGTTTTAATTGAAGAGGGACTACCCAACAGCCTAAGAGGCACACTCATTCGCTCAGAGCTTGATGGCTAGACGGTATAACCTCTGCTCTCAACCCCGCTCAGGCTCCTCCAGCCTGTCACAACATAGACATGCTTTTGATATACAATGCATCAGAAGAATGTATCAACAGAAGCGTTTGCTATAAACCTAAGCCAGCTAAGTACCATTTATCTAGACTATCTCACGGATCAGGGCTTTTCAGATAACAGGGTTTGGAGTACGCTTAGCCAATCATTATTTGAAGGAAACCCTTTCTCAATTTGGACAGTCTAACTATCGGTAACAACACTACCGCCTCAACCGCTTCTGATTCCTTCAGGGTTTCTCTCGAACCCAGTAACGCCCGCCGCCTAGCTAACCTCTGCGGGCAATATAATCAGCACCTTCGCCAAATCGAAACACGATTGAATGTTGAAATTCGAAATCGAGGGAACCTTTTTGTCCTGAGCGGGGATAATTACGCAACTCGAGCTGGAGCTGAGTTACTGAAAGATTTATACGCAGCAACAAACACTGACAGCGAGCTAACACCAGATAAAATTCACTTAGCGCTACAACAATCGGGGATAGAAGCTTTAATGGAAAAAGAAACTCAGTCACCAGCTATTTACGATCGCTCATCAAATTCAAAACCAAATTCTTCCTCTAGTGCTTCTGGTGAATCTTCTTCAAAGAAAAACAATGTTGAGGATCTGACGCTAATCCGCACCAAAAAATGTACGATTAAAGCCCGTGGTAAAAACCAACAAAAATACGTTAGAGCGATTCAAACCAACGATATTAATTTTGGTATTGGCCCTGCGGGAACAGGAAAAACATTTCTCGCTGTCGCCTGCGCTGTTGAAGCGCTATTAAATAACGAAGTCGAACGTATCTTGTTAGTACGTCCTGCTGTTGAAGCAGGCGAGAAACTGGGATTTTTACCCGGTGATCTTGCTCAAAAAGTCGATCCTTATCTTCGACCATTGTACGACGCCCTTTTTGAAATGCTCGGATTTGAAACTGTTGAAAAATTAATTGAACGAAATGTTATCGAAATTGCTCCACTCGCTTACATGCGCGGTAGAACATTAAATAATTCTTACGTGATTTTAGATGAAAGCCAAAACACAACACGCGAGCAAATGAAAATGTTTTTAACACGCATAGGCTTTGGTAGTACTGCCGTCATTAACGGAGATCCCACACAAATAGATTTACCGAAAGGGATAAAATCGGGTCTTGCTCACGTGTGCGGAGTACTTGATGGTGTCGAAGGAATTTCTTTTACTTATTTCTTAGCGAAAGATGTTGTTCGCCATCCATTAGTGCAACGCATTGTTGAGGCCTATGATCGTTCGGAAGGAATCGCTTCAACCGATACCGCAAATGAATTTAAAAAAAGCATCATTGATAAAGACAACAAACCATCCTTATGAATATCACTGTAGACATTCAAGTCGCGACAAAGAGCGATGACTCTCCGGAGCCTGAGCCGATACACTCATGGATTCAATCGGCGCTTGAACACCCAAGCGTTGTATCACTTCTACCTCAACAATGTGTAACACTAGAAAAAAATATCGAATTAAGTCTTCGTATTGTTGATCGCGATGAAAGCCAAAATCTTAATCAGCAGTATCGCGGTAAAAACAAACCTACCAATATTCTTTCATTTCCATCTGACTTACCTGAAGGCTTACCCTTTCTGCACTTAGGTGATTTAGTTGTCTGCGCGCCTGTCGTTAAACAAGAATCAATAGATCAACAAAAAAAACTCCAAAACCATTGGGCGCACATGTTAATTCATGGCACATTGCATTTGGTTGGTTTTGATCATGTGGAAGATGCCCAAGCCGAGATAATGGAAACGTTAGAAATTGATATTTTATCAACAATGAATATCCCAAACCCTTATCAATACGACGATCAAAAACTGCAAAATACAAGCGGAGCACAATAAAAAATGAGCAGTGAAGAGCCTCAAAATAAAAGCCCTACACCAGAACTCAAAGCAGAAAAATCATGGCTTACCAAATTAATGGATGGTTTTTCTGCCGAACCAAAATCTCGTGAAGAGCTTTTAGATATCATTAAAGAAGCCGCCGAAAATAAATTGCTTGATCAAGAAGCACTGAATATCATCGAAGGTGCATTGGATGTTGCAGATCAGCAAGTAAGAGAAATCATGATTCCTCGTTCGCAAATGGTCTTTGTCAAAATTGACCAACAGCCTAGTGAGTTCTTACCACTTGTCATTGAATCGGGTCATTCTCGCTTTCCCGTTATTGGCGAATCTGTTGATGATGTAAAAGGTATTTTATTGGCTAAGGATTTATTATCGTTAATTGTAAACGGCACTGAGGATTTTACACTCAGTAATATTATTCGCTCAGCCAATATCATCCCAGAAAGCAAACGCCTGAATATTCTTTTACGCGAGTTCCGCGAAAATCGCTATCACATGGCGATGGTTATTGATGAATACGGGGGCATTTCTGGGCTGGTTACCATCGAAGACATCCTAGAAGAAATCGTCGGTGAAATTGAGGATGAAACCGATGACAATAATGACGATTCTTTTATACGAACCGTTTCTGATAATGAATTTGTCGTAAAAGCACTGACGACAATTGAAGACTTCAACAATCATTTTGATTCATCTTTTAATGATGAAGAGTTTGATACCATTGGCGGCATTGTCATTAAGGCCTTCGGCCATTTACCGTTGCGCAATGAAACGATCATGATTGATGGCTTCGAGTTTAGAGTACTCTATGCCGATAATCGACAAATTCATTTATTACGCGTCACTCGAAATGAAACTGATCAATAAGACCGATTCTTCTTTGACAAAAAATAAAAACACAATATTAATAATGTAAAAGCCTGCTAAAGAAAAGCGATCAGAATGTGACAACCTCAACAAAAATACCTACAAGCTCAGTGATCAATTTATCTCCGAAATATTGGCCCATTATTATCTTGCTAATAGGCGCGCTCATACCACTGTCGTATGCGCCCTTTAATTTCTGGCCCATAGCCATAATCTCCCTATCAGTTTTTACTTATAGCCTTTTTCAAACAAACGGACACAGTGCTTTTTGGAGAGCTTTTTGGTTTGGATTAGGAATGTTTGGCACGGGCATTAGTTGGGTTTTTGTCAGCATCCATGTCTTTGGAAAAGCACCAATTATTTTCGCAGGCTTATTAACAGCCGTTTTCGTTGCTTTTATTGCTTTAGTTTTTGCACTGCCTTTTCTTGCGCTTGGCAAATGGTGTTCTAGGCATCCGCTTTACCTCTCACTCTCAGTGGCATCGCTATGGTGTATCGGCGAATGGATACGCACTTGGTTATTTACGGGATTCCCTTGGTTATTTTTAGGTTACGCACATATTGATACCTGGCTAGCAGGGTGGGCTCCGCTTACCGGCGTTATTGGCATTAGTTTTGTGACTGCAATCACTGGCGGACTCATCGCTTATAGCTGGATTGAAAAAAATAAAATATTACGGCCAATAATAGCCTCAGGGTTAATTATTTTCTTATGGGGAGTTGGTTTTGTTTCATCGAAGATTGAATGGACAAAGAATTACCAGCAACCAATTAGTGTCGGTATTGCACAGGGAAATATACCCCAAGAAAAAAAATGGGATGATGATTTCGTACAACCCACACTCGACCGATATTTTTCTTTGAGCGAATCATTGTGGAGAAACGATTGGGTTATTTGGCCTGAAGCGGCAATTCCTTTGATCATGAATTACGGACCTGACTACGACCAATTAGCCCCTGCATTAAATAAAATAGAAAGGCTTTCTCTTGAAAGCAATACAGCTTTTATCACAGGAATTTTATACCTATCCCCTTCCGACGCAAAGTTTTACAACAGCCTTGTCGGCTTTGGTACAGCATCAGGCATTTACCATAAACAACGACTTGCTCCCTTTGGTGACTACGTTCCATTAAGCGATTGGCTCGGCCCTTTATTAAAATTATTTAATTTACCGCATTCGATATTAGAATTGGGCCCTAAAAATCAACGAGGCATACAAATCGGAGGGGTAATCCTGACTCCAGCAATCTGTTATGAAATAGCTTATCCAGATCTAGTTGCCCATGGAGCGAAAGATGGAAATGCACTGATCACTGTCAGTAATGATGCATGGTTTGGAAGTTCGTTAGGGCCATTACAGCATATGCAAATTGCACAGATGCGAGCACTTGAAACAGGGCGTTACATGATTCGCTCTACCAACAATGGCGTCAGCGCAATTGTTAACGAGAAAGGAAAGATTCTTGTACGCTCAAAACAATTTGTACAAGAATCTATTAACTCCGAAATACAACTTAAAAAGGGTCAAACTATTTTTATGTTAACGGGCAGTGAGCCCATCGTTTTTCTTTGCTTATTATTGATTTCAATCTGTATTATCAAAGGTCGCAAAAAAAGTAACCCATAATCTTATTCGATACAAAAATTCAATTAGGCCGCATTTTTCTCCGTCGATACAAACGACGATAAACACACCTTTTCAGAACTATTGATAATTTCTTTGATGTTATCTAGATCATCGATATTCGTTAACATTTTAAATTGATAACTTAACGATTCGCTATTTTCCCAATCAACATTAAAGCGCCCGAATAAACTACCCATTTGCTCTTGGAAAATATGTCGATAGAAAACAGTCGTTTTGGTATCAAGGCCTAATCTCTGCGATATCTTTTCCAAATAAAACACTGCATCCTTTGCCAATACAGAAGCGCCTACAGGATTTCCATCCGACATGAAAACATAGGTTTTGCCATCCAACTTACGCAACTCAACTGACATATAAAAAGTGTTATGCTCTCGATCTGCTAGCTTCACGTTCTGCATTTCTGGTAATAAATTTATTCTCATATTCTTTACCTCTTCGAATGATCGCTATTTTTTTAATTCGTCTTAATTTGAACTTGATCACATAATAACAATTATTAGTGGTCTGCCAAGATGACTTACTGACCAAAAAAGGATGACCGGTTTTGCAAAATAATATCTATACGACAAGCGGCACTCAAGCAGCGTTGTCTGGCACCAAACAAAACCAAACCTAAGCACCATCAAAAGAAATAGATTGTGGAGTAATTAAAAAAGGTGTTGAAAAGAATAAAAAAATGGAAATCAAGAAATAATCAGTCTAATTTACACACCGACAAAATAATCGATTAGCCATTTTTACGGTTATGTAATGTAAAGTCCGATCAACCAACGATATATAACCTAGTCAACATCAACCAACGAGGTACTGTCTCAACATTACAGCGACCGATATCACACACAATAGTAGAGTCGCTATACGCATTGGTTCAGGTTTGATTTTCTGGCTAACTAAAGCTCCCACCCAACTACCCAGTAACGTACTAGGCATTAAATATAAGCCGAGTAACCATTCGGCTTTATTTAAATGATCTGTGACAGCCAAAACCATAAGTGAAATAAAACAGCTGAAAAGAAAAAAAGCAGATAATTGAGATCGTATTTTATTGGGAGGCAGGCCTTGCAGTAGTATCGCCATAGGAGGTCCACCAATCGATGTTGACGTCCCCGTTACGCCAGAAAAAAAGCCGGCCAACCCTAAATTTCTTTTTGAAAGTGCGATATTAATACGAAAATAATTAACTAGCACCCCCACACCGATTAATAACGCAATCATCAAAGCCAATAATTTTTCATTTAGAGCCCATAACAATATTGCACCACACACACTTCCAGGTACACGCCAAATAAACGCTGGGACCAGTTCTTTTATGGATAAGCTTTGACGAAAATAAGAGAACACAAAGACACAGTTGACTGTCGTCGCTATTGTAATAGGTGCAGGAACATAAGAGGGATTAATAATAAAAAGTAACGGCGCTGAAACCACAGCCAATCCAAAGCCTATACTGGTTTGAACGAAACCACCAAAAAAAACTACGATAGCTGCTAGAATCACATCCTGTGTCATCAACTCGCCTATGGGATCAATCATGATTATGCACAATTAAAATGTTTATGGTTGAAGCTCTAAACGTTTAAAGCTCTAAAAAGTTCTAAAGCCTGCCCTATTAGAGCTTCAATCAATTAGCCGCCTCACGAAAACGATCAATTCTTTTTTGTGTTGGTGGATGTGTTGAGAAGTAATCAAAGATAGATTGCTCATCCGTGTCTGATTCATACTCTTCATTTATCTGCTCAGTACTCATTTCAGTTTCAGTTTTAATTTCTGATTCGGCCTCCTCCGTAACATGAGTATCTGAATCATTTTTTTCTGCAAAACCAGAATCATCAAACCGATGACTCTCAGACAAAGCCTCCATCATATCCGCAAAGTGGTTTGGATCTATACCGTGCGAAGCCATCGCATCTAAAGCAAACGTATCGGCACTCCATTCTTTTTCCTGAGAGTAACTGGATTGCAAAAGTATAGTCGGCAATAAAAAAACCAATGAACTCGCTGTATTTACGTCACCGGAGACTAAAAGGATAATGGCAGACAAACCTGCCTGCTGGACAATAGATTCCATTGCATGACGCTCTTCGACATGACCAATTTCATGAAGCATGACAGCCGCTATCATTTGATCATTATCAGCTAACGCGATAATTTGATCCGTAAAAATAATCGTTCCATCAGGTAAAGCAAACGCATTTGCACCCATCATTTGACTGTTGCGAAACACCAGATTAAATGTATGTTGGCTTTTTGGTATTAAGGAATCGAACAATGCGTGTAACTCTTCTTTTCTCTCGACATCCAATTCAGAAGGTTCAAAGAATACTTTGTCCATTTGAATCAACGCTTGCTCTGCCATTTTTTCATCCAATGAAACAGGCATCATTTTAGCTATTGGTTTACTTAAAGCGGGAATTCCATACTTAACAAAAACACCGCCACCAATAACCAAAAGAACTGAAGCAACGAGGGCGAGCAAAAGATTAGCTTCAAGCACATGCAAGAAGCCATCTTTTTGGGGGCGATAGTCATGGCATAAGTCATCAATAATATCGTTATCTATTGACTCCAGTGCACGACCATCAGGCAAGGTGAGATGACGTGCGCTATTTCCAACACGAGGGCTAACGCTAAAATCGCTAAAGCTTAATCCAGAAAAAACTGGATTAAGCAATTGTCCTTCATCATTCACACTAACGATGATGATTTGCCGCGACGAGCTTTCATCGCCATAAAGTGTTGCTTCGAATTGTTTCATTACAATCCAATATCCAAATCAAATACATCAGAAATTGCATCACCTTGCGCGCTAGCATCAACGGTTGAATCCGATACAAACTCTTCTAAATTGGGTGCGAGTAAATACATTGTCTCTGCTCGATACCTCGCCATTCGTATTTTAGCCCAAGGAATAGCCAAACCTAGCGAAAATAAAATTGCCAGCGTGTTTGTGCAATACAAATAAAACATTTTTCCAAATTTAAGTTCACTAACGACAACCACATCATCTACAACCAGTGCACCATAAACTAAATTTGTACGGCGAGTTTGTACAAATGCTGCGGGCATCATCTGTAAAAAGAACATTCCTATTATCCCTAAAAAGACGAGTCCTATGATTGTCTCAGCAGAGGGCATGTCTCCACTTGAAAATATTTGTCCCAGATTGAGCGCCCCTATAAACGCACTCATTATCACAAGAAACACAAGAGGAATAGCGACCGCTATGAGGTACATTGCATAAAAGCTTTTTGCGCTACCACTATATGACATTCCCGATTGCCCAAAATTAACTCTATTTCCAACAAAGTCATAATATTTATTTTGCCACCAAGGAAACAACAGAAAACAAGCAATCACAAAAAAACCGAAAGCAGCTGTACCAATTGCTATAGATTTTGCCGTTTCTTGATCCATAGATTCAGGATCAGTCTGTATGGTTTGCATATCGGCCCCAAAAAACATTTGAAAGAGCCCAAACACAATAAAATAAATAATCACAGGCAAAAACAATAAATAGGCGCTTTTGTAATCTCGCTCAAAACTAAAATTGATTCCTCGCCAAGAAGAGTATCGCATTCTAAATGCCATGCTCATCACTATGATAGCTGGAATAACGAAACCTAAAGCAATAATGACAAACCCTGAATTTGATGGAAAGAAATACAGTGACGCTTGATAGATAATGACTAACAGAACCGCTATTAAACGACCTTTTAAGATCTTCACCGGATTAGCGGTATAATTAAATGAAGAGCCATCGACATACGTATTACCATAAAAATATTTATGGTTTCTCACCTTAGCCCAAGCCGCATATATCCCTAGCGTCACGATCGTTAGCAATATATTGACTATCCAAATTTTAAAATACTCGCCCGTCTTTCCCGTAAATTCAAATGGATACTGTTGTGTTTTATTTGATGCTAATTCCATGCTTCACCTTTATTAGTTTTTAATTTTTTGTTTTTGTTGATCTTTGTTAGTCTTTCTCTTTAGTGCTAAAAATAGATAAACTTATCTTTAAGGTTTTTTTGAGCGCTCTCAATTCAAGTTCGTTATCTCCTTATGATTAAAGTCTTTCTATTTTATTTAGGTCTGCCCGATCTAAATTTGAGCCACACATTTTTTTTATCGCCTCCCCAGTAATAGGATGGGTAAAGTCTCCAGCAATTTCAGCTAAAGGAATAAGTACATGTGTGTAAGCAAGGATGTCAGGATGAGGAATTTTTTGTTTTTCGGTCAGAGACACTATGCCGCCAAACAATAATAAATCAATATCTATGGGCACCAATTCAGGTTTGCTACGATCTCGTCCTTGATTTATTTCGATTCCTTTTATTGCTTCGACAAATTCATTCAACGGTATATCTGTCTCTAATCCCACCGCCGTGTTGTAATAACTTTCTCCTTTTTGATCAATTGCGTTCGATTCGTAAAAAGAAGCACGCTGCAACGACCCAAATTTTTCTTCTAGAGCGTTCAGCGCTAATCGAATATTTTCTTTTCGATTTACATTACTCCCTAAGCCAAGGAAAACCTGTACCACTAAGTGCGCTCTCCCCTCTCTATTAAAACACCAACAGCTTTCGTTGTTTTTATTGCACTAAGTTTAGATACTTTCACTCTGCACCATGTCACTCCAAACTTTGTTTGCAATAATTCAGCAACACTTTCTGCAACTGACTCAACTAATTTAAAATGCTTGCTGGTAATTAATGCCGTCACCTCTTCAGTAATGATTTGGTAATCTAGCGCATACTGTAAGTCATCTGTTTTTGCTGCTTGACCAATCGTCGTATTCACTTCGATATCAACACTGATTGGTTGTTTAATATTGTGTTCCCACTCATATACGCCAATTTCTGTATCGAGCCTCAACTCTTCAATAAATAAAATATCCATGATGTTTCTTTTTAACCTTCTCTATATTTTATCGCTAACATTTTATGTAACGATTTAATCAATCTTTTTTATCGTTAAGTAATGGCTGGCAATGATTCTAGTGACCATCGTGCTTTCACTTGAATACCTAATTCATCACTCTGCCCAGCTAACAGCCTCTGGCATCCGGCATACGCTATCATGGCTCCATTATCGACACAGAATTCAGAACGGGGGTAATAAACATTGACTTGTTTTTTACTCAGAGCTGTTTGTAATTTTTCGCGAAGCTCGCGATTGGCCGAAACACCGCCGGCCATCACCAATGTTTTCAAACCTGTTTGCTCTAACGCTCGCCGACATTTTATTAGCAATGTTTCAACAACTGCTGTTTGAAAAGCACGAGCAATATCAGCCATGGTCTGATCATCCGGCAAACCATCGTCTTTGGCATGTTTTGCAACGGTATTTAATGTAAATGTTTTTAATCCACTAAAACTAAAATCGAGCCCAGGTCTATCCGTCATGGGCCGAGGAAAAACAAATCGACCAGCCACTCCCGATTCTGCAAGTGCCGCTATGGCAGGGCCACCAGGGTAATCAAGGTCTAGCATTTTTGCGGCTTTATCAAACGCTTCACCCGCCGCATCATCGAGAGATTCACCCAGCAATTGATATTGACCAATGCCATCCACTCGCATTAATTGTGTATGGCCTCCGGAAACTAAGAGCGCGACAAAGGGAAACTCAGGAGGAGAGTCTTCCAGCATCGGCGCTAACAAATGCCCTTCCATATGATGAACCCCTATCGCAGGAACGTCCCATGCAAATGCCAATGATCGACCAATACAGGAGCCCACCATCAAAGCACCCACTAAACCAGGGCCTTTGGTGAACGCAATTCCATCAATACTCTTTGATGCAAGGTTGGTGGATTTAAGAAGATCATCAATCAGGGGAAGAGTTTTACGAATATGGTCCCGAGAAGCCAGCTCTGGCACAACACCACCGTACTCGGCATGAACAGCGATCTGACTAAAGAGCCTGTGACCTAATAGGCCTTTATCACTATCGTATATGGCGACTCCAGTCTCATCGCAGGAGCTCTCAATACCCAAAACCCGCATTGAACACCTCGTGAGGCAGGAAAAATAAGAAGAAAGACATGATAATGACTGAAGACTACCAAGGCTAGGCCTGATGCAACTAATATGACCGAGCCTTGAATACAGTGATTGTTCACCCCTAATTCCACCCTTGCTGTTCATATATAGTTGAACTTGAAGAAAGAAGTGTTTACTATTTGCGCCCCTTAGGGGAGGACCGTCCAAACTAACGATGAGATTTGTTAGAAAATGGCCCTCACGTAAATGACTAATACAGGATAAAGCATGCCTTCAGTAAAACTGAAAGAGAACGAACCTTTTGATATCGCCCTACGTCGCTTCAAACGCTCTTGCGAAAAAGCAGGTGTCCTCGCTGAAGTTCGTCGTCGCGAGCATTACGAAAAGCCAACATCAGTACGTAAGCGTAAAGCTGCTGCTGCGGTAAAGCGTCATGCTAAAAAGGTACAACGCGAGTCTCGCAAGTTCCAAAGACTTTATTAAGAGTTTGTCGCATCTACGTTGATATCCACTTCAACGCTATAAAAGCATTTGCTTTTACCTCGAACACTCTCTTTTATTAGCTCTTAATTTTAGTTCCCCTGACTAAATATAGCCTGATCGCGAAATCGATCGGGCTTTGTTCGTTCAGCATTTACAACGGGCTAAATCTGAATCACCATAAAACTTCTTTAATTCACAAGACACGAGGGTTGAACATGGCAGCACTAAAAGAACAACTAACCAGTGAAATGAAAACAGCCATGAAAGCAAAAGACAAAGAACGACTTGGCGTTATTAGACTGATCCTCTCCGAGTGCAAGCGCATTGAAGTCGATGAAAGAATCGAGCTGAGTGACGAGCGTATTATCAGCATTCTTGACAAAATGACCAAACAACGCCGTGATTCTATCAAACAATACGAAGCGGCCGAGCGACAAGAGCTCGCCGATCAAGAAGCGTATGAAATCACTGTGATTAAAGAATTTCTTCCAGAAGCATTAACAGAAGACGATCTTGCCAAGCTTTTAAGCCAAGCTATCGCTGATTCTGGTGCTAGCTCTATCAAAGATATGGGTAAAGTCATGGCGATTTTAAAGCCTCAGATTCAAGGCCGAGCTGACGTAGGAGCCATCAGTAAGCTGGTGAAAGAAGCGCTCGGATAACCCTCTAAGCCGCTACTGTTGTTGGCAACTCAAATCAAAGCCGGCAAGCCCGTCATTACCCACCGAAAAGAGTATGTTCTCATACTCTTTTTTTTTATCCTCAGTTATCCTAGCGACTTAACCACACAGCTTCGGAGCCTTTTCAATCGTGTCATCACTTATCCCTCAACCTTTTATCGACGATCTTCTTGATCGTATCGATATCGTTGAAATGATCGATGCACGAGTGAAGCTTAAAAAAAGCGGCAAAAATTATTCTGCCTGCTGTCCTTTCCATGAAGAAAAGACACCCTCCTTTACTGTGACTCAAGACAAACAGTTCTATTACTGTTTTGGTTGTGGAGCTAGCGGAAATGCCATCGGCTTCTTAATGAGTTACGACCGATTGAATTTTCCTGAAGCCGTTGAACAGCTTGCAAAACAATGCGGTCTAGAAATTCCCAAAGAAGAAAGACGATCCTCCCCCGAACAAATTGCAAAAGAAAAAGACCGGAAATCTATCTATAACCTATTAGAGGCAGCCGGAAACTTCTACAAACATCAATTGCGCATTCACCCCAGCAAACAGAAGCCCGTCAGCTATTTACAAAATCGAGGCTTGAGCGGGGAAATCGCGAGAGATTTCGGCATCGGTTACGCTCCTCCCGGTTGGGATAATTTACTGAAAGCCATCGGTAGCGACAAAGAAGATCAACGACTTCTCATCGAAAGCGGAATGCTCGTCAGCCCAGATGATAGCAATAAGATTTATGACCGCTTTCGAGACCGAATCATTTTCCCTATTCGCGATGTCCGCGGGCGAATAATTGGATTTGGCGGAAGAGTGCTGGGGGACGACAAACCAAAATATTTAAACTCCCCTGAGTCTCCTGTTTTTCACAAAGGTGAAGAACTTTACGGCCTTTATGAGGCGAGGGAGCAAAATTCATCACTCAAACGTTTGCTTATTGTTGAAGGCTATATGGATGTTGTTGCGCTTGCTCAATTTGGCATTGATTACGCAGTGGCCACTCTGGGAACAGCTTGCCGTGCAGATCACTTAATAAAAGCGTTCAAATATACACAAGAAATCGTGTTTTGCTTTGACGGTGATAACGCGGGAAGAATGGCTGCGAGAAGAGCATTAGAGGCATCGCTTCCTGTGATGACGGATGGACGACAAGTGAAATTTTTATTTTTACCAGAAGGAGAAGACCCCGATACCTTAATAAGACAAATTGGCGCTGAAAAATTTACTCACCTCATCGAACATGCACTGCCTTTAGAGGAATTCTTTTTTGATGTACTAACAGAAGACCTGGATGCGAGATCCTTAGAAGGGCGAGCAAGGCTGAGTAAATTAGCGGCACCTCAACTCAATCAATTACCTAGTGGCGTTTACCGTGAACTTATGTTTAACCAGCTCGCAAAGCGAACCGGCTTAGAAAAACATACTTTATTAGAGCTGATTGAAACCAACCCAATCAAACCACTCTCGCCAAAAGAAACAACCGAGGAGACGTCCTCTGACGCAGCAGCAATCACCCCTACAAACGATGTCGAAGATTATTTTCAAGGTCAGAGCGCGGCGGATAGCAATACATCTGATAGCGAGTTTGAACACATTGGACAAGCAATACCAAGTGAGTATTTACACTCTTCAGAAGCGAGCGAAGGCAGTACGTCTAGCCCTATAAACACCAGTAAAATGGCGGTTCATTCTGAAGCGCACATTAAATTGCCGCCCCATAAATTACTAGCGCTGTTGCTGTTTCATCATCCCGAGCTAGCACAACAAGTGACCGACATTGAACCGCTCAAAGAATCAGGCAAGCCTGAGCTCAACCTTTTCATTGAACTGGTTGAACTGCTCCACCAACGACCACAATTTACCACTGGACAAATCATCGGCTATATACAAGGTACTCATGGAGATAGCGGAGCTCAGCCTCTCAACGAGCTGGCCGAACAACAAGGTAAATTGATTAAAAGCGCACGCCAAACGCCTAGTTACGACCCAAGCCGAGAATTCATTGATTCGTTAGAACGCTTATATAAGCAACTGAATAAAGAAAAAGCCAAACAGACTCTTGCACAACTTAGGCAAAAGCCATTTGCCGAGTTGACTCAGGAAGAAAAAGAACAATTTAAAGAAGCGTTAACTCAACAATCCCAATAATGGCTATTCAATCACATGGCTCGAAAAAACAAATTCCTATGGTAGAATGGCCGCCCTTTTTATCCTCATTAGCAATCTAAAGAGATTTATTTCAATCAATAGGACAATCCTGACTTGGCGCTTTTTCATAAAAAAGGCACCCATCTAGGACCAAGCAACGAGACGACATCATGAGTTTAGATCTAGTACCTGCTGGTAAGAACCTGCCCGAAGACATCAACGTTATCATTGAGATTCCTTTAAATGGCGACCCCATTAAATATGAAGTCGATAAAGACAGCGGCGCAATTTTCGTTGATCGTATGCTGGGTACGTCTATGCACTACCCTTGCAATTATGGTTACGTTCCCCACACATTGTGTGGTGATGGCGACCCAGTAGATGTGCTAGTCATCATGCCTTTAGCCTTAATCCCTGGCTCTGTTATTCGCTGCCGACCCATCGGTGTTTTGAAGATGACTGACGAATCAGGCGAAGATGCCAAAATCGTAGCGGTACCGGTTGAAAAAGTGACCAAACTTTATCGCGGTATCGATAGCGTTCGTCAGCTTCCTGAGATCACCTTGAATCAAATTGCTCACTTTTTTGAACACTATAAAGATCTCGAAGAAGGAAAATGGGTCAAAATCGAAGGCTGGGATGGCCCTGTGACAGCTCGAGAAGAAATTATGGATTCGGTTAAACGATACAACGAAACCAAATAATTTTTTATAGCCTGATCAACTATTTTCCTCTAAAGCCGGTATTCATCGGCTTTTTATTTGCTTTGGCTCTAGTCCTGATGATTTACGCTTAACCTCATATCCTATCGACGACTAAATTGACTGCTTTCAGTGTCTATAAAAAATTCAACCTTATGAGCCAATATATAAACTACAAAACAATTAACTAAGGCAGCCTAAGCTTAATATCTCCACACTATCGAGCCCTTCACCCTCAAATATCTCTGCTATGCTTTATTCACGGAAAAGAAGAAGCAGAACCATGACAATACTTTCGGACCAGCATCAAAATCAAAGTTTGACAAACATACAAGCCAGCACACGCTCTGCTAGACAGCACACCTTTGCCAAAAGAATTTTCAAAGCTTACTTCACCCTTAATTTTTTAACTTTACTCTGTATTTTTTTTTCAACCAACACTTATTCCAATTCATTACTCGTGACAGGAACAGAAAAAAATGGCTTAGACTTAGGAAAAAATACCTACCTATTTTATGGTGACGATTTATCCTGGCAAAATATATATGATAAAAACCTGGGCGATGAAAAAGTAAATAACGCAAAATCCTTTCTAATTAGGCCCAATGAGATATCTTGGGCAAGGATCGACCTCACAACGAATCAGCTATCAAGAGAATATTGGCTACTTGATATAGGCAGTTCTTTTGGTGGAACAATGACGCTATACGTCATTGAAAACGATAAACTGATCTTAGAAACACCAATAGACAGTTATCAATCTTATGATTCAAGAGTATACGATCACAGGGATATTCTTTTTCCAATACACTTAAATTCAAATACGAATACGAATACGACTCTTATTTTAAAAACCGAGCAATCACGAGACTACTTATACACTCTCAAATTAATTCCAGAACGTGATTTTTTTATTTCTGCTCAAACCCAAGCTTGGACTATCGGCATACAAATGGGGCTTGTTCTTGCATTAATGCTTTACCATTTAATCCTAGCCGGAGCCACTTTCGATAAGACCTACCTTATTTATTCCGCTTACCTTGCAGCAAACTTAATTTTTGAAATTTTTGGTTCAGGATTCGGCTATCAACTTTTTTGGCCAAACACTCCTTGGATAGAAACAAATTTATCCAGGGTCTTTATAGCCCTTCCCACGTTAACAGGAATTATTTTCACCGTTAGTTTTTTACAACTCAGAACACTCTCTAAAAAGTTTACCTATTTTTTCTACGCTGCATTCAGTACCGTATTAGCTTTATCGTTAATACGATTATTTGATCAAGACTTTTCTGAAATGTATCGTGCTTACGTTATCCTCATCGTCTTTATTTCTTTTGTGATTGCGGGTATTTATGCGCTTAAACGCGGCGTTATATATGCTAGATTTTTTCTTATCGCATGGACCCTTTACTGTCTAGCACTTATCAATTGGCTTTTATTCAGGATGGGGCTTCCGTCATTTCTATCAGAAAACAGTTTTTTCATAATGCAAATATTTTTCGATGGACAAATTATTTTGCTCGCTCTTGCGCTTGCACATAGAATTAGATCATTACGAAAAGATAAAATTGAAGCTGAATCTGACAACAAAGCAAAAAGCGAATTTTTAGCACGAATGAGCCACGAGATTCGCACACCATTAAGTGGTGTTCTCGGCATGTCAGAACTACTCGCAAGCCGCTTACAAGACAAAACGGATATTCATTACAACAACATAATTAGATCTTCTGGCTCTTCACTCCTCACTATCATTAATGACATTTTAGATTATTCAAAATTCACTTCCGGAAAAATGGAGTTAGAAAAAATTCCATTTAATATTCAGCATCTGGCCGTAGACTGCCTAGATTTATTTAAAACAAAAGCTGCAGAAAATGATGTTGAGCTTATTGCAGATATTGATTTAGCAATCCCAGAACAAATCATAGGAGACCCTACTCGGCTAAAACAAGTCATTCTTAACTTTTTAAGTAATGCCATTAAATTTACAAAATCAGGACAAATAGTTTTAAAAATAAATTATGAAGATAAAACTGAGTCGAAATTTAAAATTTCCGTGACAGACACAGGTGAAGGAATTGCAAAAGAAGAACAAGAAAAATTATTTGAAGTCTTTTCTCAAGCGAATACAAGTACATCCAGAAAGCACGGTGGGACAGGTCTAGGGCTCTCGATTTGCAAACAACTTGCATTATTAATGGGTGGCAACATTGGCGTTGAAAGTAGCCCAGGGAAAGGTTCAACTTTTTGGATTACCGCGTCATTCCCAACGAGTGACAATTTACAATCTGTCGTAGACACTACGGATATAAGTTTAAAAGGCTTACGCCTATTGATCGTTGAAGATAATTATACCTTTGCAGATTTACTCCAAGCGCAAGCTGCCGCATGGGGCATGGAAGCAATAATTGCAAGAAATGGTGCTGAAGCAATTAACATCTTACATTCCTGCCGGGAATCTGGAATAACGTTTGATTTAATCTCTCTGGATTTATTTATGCCAATACTTGATGGTATGGAAGCCAGCCAGCGCATTCAAAAAGATGAAAGATTTAATCATATACCAAGGTTATTACTCACCTCTGCAACAAACATGCCCTCGAAAGAAAATTTACGGGATGCTGGTGTTAATCGCGTCATGGAAAAACCGACCCTACCTGCAGATTTATTACAAACCTACAAAGAACTATTGGCAACTCAATCACGAGATCAAAAGTTTGCGAAAGAAATTTTCCAACAAGAAAAACATAATGTCGCCATTAGCCAGTTGAAAATTCTCGTTGTAGAAGACAATGCCGTTAATCAGCTTGTCATCAAAGGTATTCTTGATCGTCTTGGTATTAAACCCACCATCGTCAATGATGGTGAAGATGCCGTAGAATTAATTATTTCCAAGAAAAAAGTTTTTGATATTGTTCTCATGGACTGCGAGATGGAAAGAATGGATGGTATTACCGCAACCAAACTCATTCGCAAAAGTGAAGCGGAGATCAATACTCATGACGCAAAAACAACGTCATTAGAGTCACTGACGATCGTCGCATTAACAGCACATGCCGTACAAAGCCAAATGCATTCATGCCAAGATGCCGGTATGAATGCCTACCTCACAAAACCTATCGAAGTCGAAAAACTGGAAAAATTATTGCAAAGCTATACAGAAGATAAAACTCTCCAAGACTTTGCTATATTTCCAGCCACAGCCTCTTAATTGATAAGATGCAAAACACATGGCTTCTCGAAATTTACATACAAGCATTTAATGTAAATTGGGCACAACACCAACTTGCGGCATGTTCGCCAAACCAATATCCCGCGCATGTTCTTCAAAACCTTTATTCTTCCAAAAGAAAGCGCCAGGCATTGTGGTCGGTATAACCAAGACATAAAACAACGCACGGCCGATGAGTAACGCCGTTAATCCTAAGCCACACATCAGCATAAAGAGTATCAATTCCACAACCGGGCTCACATCAAACATCACCAAACCAAAGCCCACAACAATACTGCTACCAATGAATACATTTCTAAGCCAATATGTTTTTCCGAAAGTGGTTAATTGAACATAATGAGCAGCGGCACCTTCTCCTGCTTCTCTATTTAAGTAACGAGAATGTGCAATTAATCCCACAACTTCCAACAAAAATCCAATTGCAATCAATCCGCTGATCATTGATACGGATTGTATGAAAACATTTTGATCAACAAACAATCCGTCATTCATCAGCCACAATGTTGGCAACATCACTACGCCTAATAAAATCCCACCAAGACTCAATGTTGTTCCAAAGAATGATGTAATGACCTGCCAATGATTCCAAAATGGCCTAGCTCTTATGCGATATATCTTATGCATAAACCATAAGCCAATCACAGCTGCCGCCAAAGCAGTTACCCCGAAACCTTGAGCGATCATTTCTATAATTGGCATTTGCAACCAAATGTTTACCAATTTGAAAAACACAAATCCACTTAACGCGGCTAAAAAGACCGCAACGCCTAATGCTTCTCGACTAAGTGGAGAGTGACGTAAATTATTAAAACCGCGATAAAAACGAAGCGGCTTTCCTAAATGAATGGTTGATAGAACTAACCCTCCCACTTGTAATGCGACCAACAACATTAAAAAAGGAATATAAAGCACTGACATTTCAAATTGAGCAAAACCCTTCAAACCAAACCAAGGTGCAATCAACAACATTGCAAAGGCTCCAATAACACCCTGTGTTAGCAGTGTAAAAATCACGAGTGGATTTTCTCGCGAGCTTAAGCGGTTTAAATTCCAATGTGTTTCTTTTCCCGATTTTTCATCAACGACTGAACGGAATTGACCTTGATCATCTTTCGCATATTTCAACGGCATTGAATCGGTACGAGACACTTCATTCGGCATTGTTTTTGTTTGCTGAAAACGAATATTAGGATGAGTAATATCAGGATCAGGAAATCCAGGTAGATGCGTTAGATTTTGTTCGCGGTTTTTAGGAAGTTCTTCTACCACACCAAAATCCAAAGCATTCCCTAAGCAAGCGGACGCACAGGCAGGTTTTAATCCTTCCTCTAATCGATCGACACACATGTTGCATTTTGAAACTTGCCCTTCTACTGGATCAAGCTGTGGAGCATTATAGGGACAAACCCACGTACAATAGCCACAACCAAAGCAGGTATCGGGATCTTGTAAAACAGCACCATATTCCAAATGTTTTGTATAAGCGCGTGTAGGACAACCTTTCAAACAAACGGGATCATCACAATGGTTACAGGCCATTGAAATATTCATACGTTTAAAATCGGGGTAAGTTCCGCCTTCAACATAACCGACGGATCGGAAACTAATGTGTGCAGGATTGCCATTTTTTTCACTACATGCCGCTTCGCAAGCATGACAACCAATACAATTATCAGCATTAAAATAAAACCCATGCTGCTTGTAACGATTCGGGTTTTCACCCACAGCTGGATTCGCGTTTATAAATAAGGATTCATCTGTTGGTAATGTATTTTCAGTTAAATCGATTAAATTAATAGGTTGGCCATAACAGTTGGATTCAGGAACATTCGAACCATCTAACTTCGCGTATTCCGGTTCATTATCGCGAATCTCCCATGTTTTTTTAGCTTCCGTATAAATTGGATCAGGCTCTTCGCCAATAGCATCTAATTTATCACGTACATTTCGCAGTAAACTTAACATCATTATTCCTCAATTATTAACTACGACTATTTTAGATAAATTAATACGCTCGACGCTGCGCATTTAGTTTTGCTGCTTGTTTTTGATCAACATGTTCAACGCGAACAGAACATTGCTTAAAGGCAGGCTGTCTTGAATGGGGATCTAATAAACCTAAAGACAATCGATTAACACAATCATAAAAATGAAAAGGAATAAACACCATATCATGAGCCACACGCTGAGTTAGCTGAACCATCACTACTGCATCCCCTCTTCTAGACACTAAGCGCACATAGCTTTGATGTTTTATCCCTAACTCAGCTGCGGAATCTGGATTCATTTCCATATAAGGCGTGGGACTAAATTTATTACAATTCCCCAATTTTCCCGTTCGCGTTCTGGTATGAAAATGCTCAACAACTCGACCGCTATTGAGCCAAAAAGGATAATCGTCGCAGGGCCGTTCATTGTTATCGATAAATGGCAGTGGAATTAAATTCGCTTTTCCATTTTTTGTTTGAAATTTTCCATCCGTGTATAAACGTTGGTCGCCTTTTTCATTGTCACTACCTTCTCGATAAGGCCACTGAATTCCGCTTTGTTTTTCAATGAGATCATGGCTCATCCCAGAAATATCGAGAGTTCGCCCGTCTCCTTTTGACAACATTTTCATTTCATCAAAAGCGCCTTCTGGTGTTTCTGGAAATTTAATTTTTTCTCCATTCGGAAATCGCTTTGCTAATTCAGAGAATATCCAAAAATCTGGTTTTGATTCGCCGTGAGGTTTAACAACAGGACGAATTAAATTCACACGTCTTTCTGTATTCGTAAAACAGCCGGTTTTTTCTGCCCAAACCGAGGCAGGAAAATACATGTTCGCGTATTCATTAGATTCACAATCTTGGTAGGCATCTTGAACAACAAGAAAATCCAACTTCTCTAACGTTTTACGAATACGAGGCGTGTTTGGCATTGATGTCATAGGATTCGTTGCCACTAACCACAACCCTTTTATCTGTCCCGTTTCAATGGCAGGAAAAATATCTGTCATTGCTAAACCACGTTGCGTGGGAAAAAATTCTTTTTCTACTCCCCAAAAATTTGCAATTTCTTCCCTGTCTTCTTCATTTTCTAAATAACGATAACCTGGTAAGCCTGAACAGGAAGACCATTCTCGTGTTCCCATCGCATTACATTGACCCGTTATCGATAAACTTGTCCCGCCAGGTTTACCCACATTACCGGTAATTAAATTTAAATCGTTAATGCCGACAACACCGTCAGACCCATGCGTGCTTTGATTGATCCCCATTGTCCAGATACTCATTGCCGCATCGGCTTTCGCATAAAGACGTGCTACATTTCTAATCGTATCTTCATCAATCCCACAAATTCTTGCTGCGGTCGTCGGATCGTAATCTTTAACGCAAGCGGTAACTTCCTCGATACCATTGGTATGCGCTTCAATATATTCTCGGTCTTCTAATCCTTCCGCCAAAATCACATGCATCAATGCATTTTGTAACACAACATCAGTGCCAGGCGTGATGGGTAAATGAATATCCGCAAATTGCGCGAACATAGTGACTCGAGGATCAACGACGATGAGAGGAAATTTTCTTTTTTCGAGCGCTTCTTTTAGACGCCAATAAATAATGGGGTGCTGTTCGGGTAAATTTGATCCCCAAGCGATCAAACAATTCGTGTGTTCAAAATCCTCGTAACAACCCGGAGGGCCGTCAGAACCAAACGATCGTTTATAGCCTGACACAGCCGAGGCCATGCATAGCGTCGTATTTCCGCAATAATTATTCGTGCCAATACACCCTCGGACGAGTTTTCCAAGGGTATAAAATTCCTCAGTCATGATCTGACCAGTCGACACGACAGCGAAAGAATCTTTTCCGTAAGTATCTTGGATTCTTTTTATCTCATTGGCTGTTTTATCGAGCGCTGTATCCCAGTTCGTTTGCTGCCACGGCTCCCAATGCTTCGATCTCATCAGAGGCACAGATCCCCTTCCTGACGACTCGAACAGCTCGTGCTCAAAAATACCTTTAATACACAACTTGCCTCTGTTGACGTCGGCATCCGCCTTTCCACGAGTGGCAACGGCCCTCCCTTCCTTATCTAGGCCAACTTCAATCGAGCATCCTGTTGAGCAATATCCACACGTTGTGTATTTCCATTCCTCGACTTTTTTATCGAGAATTTTGATTTTGTTCTTATCTTGACGGCCAAAAAGCATTATTTTGGTTCCTTTTTGATATTTTTTGCACCCATAGAAGGCGCATAAAAAGCGGTTTGATTTTTATTCGCACTTTAAAAAGCTATTTTAGGGTTATATTGGTGCGAAAAAATGAAAATAGCCGCTTTTAGAGAATGATTACCTCTACGACATTACAACTTTTGTGCCACCACACCTTAATATGGCAGTAAATTCGAAGAATTCTGGAATTAAAGCTGTCGAAGGAATCCAGCAATCATGGAATCCAAGACCATAAATTGAAAAATAAGAGGGGGAAGAATAACGCTAGGAAATGAGAACGACTCGCCTATCACTCGAAATGGAGAAGTATCATGGTTCAGAAAGTGAGAGGGAGCTCGTATCGGGAGGCGATGGTGGTGCTGGCTTTTTTATCTGACCAATATCGCTGCCAACCGGCGCCAAATCAAATTCAACATCGGAAATGGGAGCTTTTGGGGCGGGAGGTTTTTCTGTCTCAGATAATAGATCAGCCCCAACATCAGCTACGCCATAATCACCAACAGTGATCGGCTTAGCATCCATACTCATTCGTTCTGATGCTGCAATAAGATCGGCACCAATTTCCGCAATATCCATATCACTAACGTCTATATCGACAACAACATCTGGCTTTTTTTCATCAGGAGAGAGTAAATCTCCGTCCGGCGGACTGGCCGACAAATGACTGACATCAACCTCTGCAGCTTCTGCCAAGCCTCTTTGTTCGGCATCACCCAATATCGAACCGACAGGTGCCAGAACAAATCCTTCTTGCGCCGAATCATGCCTAGCCTCTTGCTTTTTTTTAGCTTCAGCATCCTGTTGCTTCTTCTTAGCAAGCATCTCCTCTTCTTCTGCCGCTTTCGCTAGCCTTTCCTTAAGAGTCAGCGGTTTCTTTTCAGCAGTTGTTTGAGGTTTTTGATGTCTAGTACTATTTAGCCCAGTACTATTTTGCCCAGTACTATTTTGTCCAGAACTAGAAGTAATGGCGTTATCTGATTCTTGAGAGATAGGCACATTGGGATTCTTTGGGGCTTTTACTGACTCGGCTTTCGAGATATCTTTAACGGATACTTGCGCTCCAGCCTTTAATAAAATGGTCTTATATTTTTCAGCAGTCTGTAAGTCAACATTGCGCTTTAGCGGAACTGCTCGACCAGTAAACAAGGCGTCAACTTTAGCCAAGTCGATCTTAAAAAGCTGGGCTAGGCGCTGCTTTACATCAACAATATTGGCACCAGCAACCACATCACCTCGAAATATAATGTCGTATTTAGACTCAGCCATAATAATATTTATTCCGTTTTACTATCATCAACACTAAACCAATATCGACAAAGAAAGCGCGCCCCAAAATAAGTAGAACTACGAAAAAACAAGGCAAGCGTAGATCTTTTCAATATCATTCAACAAGCCAAAATGAACTTTTCTGAATCAGCTTGAACGATCCCTTTTGGATTTATTTGCCATTAATCCTACCTTATCCAAGTAATATCCGCGAATACCACCGAAGGTTTATCGATAATCGCTCACAACTCTAACCTTGACGGTATAAAAGCAGTCAAGCAATTTAGCGGCTTTCAATAAAAAAGAGTTCGACCCATCGTTTCAATAATTTCATTTCGATATTGAAAACGACTTTAGTTATAGCATCACATTCTTTCTATATTGGCTAGCTCTGCTATCGTTAATATAAGAAAACGAGTAATAGATGCAGATACAAGGCTAAGAACAATAAAGGTGACATGTCTTAGTCAGACCAATAACAGCTTCACTAAGATAGATAGGTAACGTCAGATGATCAACCAGAAAGGCTCAGAAGAATCTCAAGGCAACGATAATTCTGACATCACACAAATGGTGAAAAAAGTAGCTGCAGACATCGCCTTTCTTGAAGACAAATTGAAATATTTAAACAATCAAAAAACCCCAAATCAAACGGTGTTAAAAATTTATAGCGATATGCTTTCTAGCCGAGAAAATGTGCTTGCATGGCTATCTGCCAACAACGCATCAGAAAACTTCTTTGAACAAGAGACGGGTCTCTCAATCAAGAACGCGATTAACCATTAAGATTTTTCTGCCCACTCTATACCGCCTCTCTCAATGCCGCGATTCTCACCTCTAGCGGAGGATGGGTAGAAAAAGCAGCACCCATTTTTGAAAAATTCGAAGAGATTGCAAACGCTTTTAACGTGCTTGGCATTTCAGTCGCTGAAGCTGTTTCTTGCTGCAAACGCTGCAATGCGCCAATCATTGCATTTCGTCCCGCCAAATCTGCACCGGCAATATCTGCCCGAAATTCTCTTCTCCGAGAAAACCAAGCGACAATCATCGATGCTAAAAAAGCCAAAACCATTTCTGAAATAAATGTTGCAATATAATAACCAAAACCGTGGCCTCGTTCCGTTTTGAAAATGACCCGATCAACGGTATGACCAATGATACGAGCAAAGAACATCACAAATGTATTCACAACACCCTGTATTAACGCCAGTGTTATCATGTCACCATTTGCTACATGCCCAATCTCATGACCGAGTACAGCACGCACTTCTTCCTTATCAAATCGAGATAACAAACCCGTGCTCACAGCAACTAATGATTTATTTTTATTCCAACCAGTTGCAAACGCATTCGATTGCTGAGAAGGAAAAACACCGACTTCTGGCATTCCTATTCCCGCCTTCCCGGCAAGCTCAGCCACCGTATCGAATAACCATCTCTCCTGAGCATTTGCAGGGGTTGTAATTATTTGAGTTCGAGTACTTTTCTTTGCCATCCACTTAGAGATAAACAAAGAAACAATCGATCCAGCCATACCAAAGACTGCACAAAAAATTAATAAAGATCTAAGATCTAGATTTGTCCCCGTGCTATCAAGGTAACTACCCACACCTAAAAGATTTAATGTGATACTCGCAACAGCCAGCACCGCTATATTGGTTAATAAAAACAATCCTATTCTTAACATTTAAGTTTCTCTCTGTCATCACACTATGTTAGCCATTCATAAATAACGGCTCTTCATATCTCATATCTTCTTGCTATTTCTCACACCTTCATTTCAGGCATAAGAGTATTGTAATGTTGAGCAGTTTTTCTACTTTTCAAGCCTAGCTACCGAACATTACTCTTGAGCACTACTATGAACCTTAATTATAAACACTAGCTATGGACAATCAGAAATATTTTTTGTTTCATGGGGATATTAATCACAATTCATTTTTTCCCATAAAAATTCTGGCGCTTCTGAAAGAGCCAGCCCTGATAGCTGGCCAACAGCTTTTGCAGGAACACCGGCAACCGTGGCGTTTGCGGGAATGTCAGATAACACAACACTACCAGCTGCAATTTTCGCTCCCCGCCCAATCGAAACATTTCCTAAAATTTTCGCTCCCACACTAATGAGAACGTCATCTTCAATTTTCGGGTGACGCTCTCCGCTTTCACAACCTATTCCACCCAACGTAACAGAATGAAAAATTGAAATATTATTTCCCAACACAGACGTTTCCCCGACCACCAAGCCTGTCGCATGATCTATCATAATCCCAGCCCCAAATATTGCCCCTGGATGAATATCCACTCCGAAGCATTCGGAGATTTTATTTTGCAAATAGAATGCTAAATATTCACGCCCCTCTTGCCATAGCTCATGAGCAATACGATAGGCAGCCAACGCATTGAAGCCCTTAAAGTAAAGCAATGGAGTTGAATATTTGTCACATGCAGGATCTCTTTCTTTATGCGCGCAAATATCTTGTACCATGGCATCAAAAACGCCATCTCTATCATCTAGAATTCTCTCAATTAATTCTCGTAACAGCATGGCTGGAACTGCATCGCTGTTCAACTTATTCGCCAACTCAAAGCTAATTGCTTCTCGCAAAGAATCATGCTTTAAAATAGAAGCGTAGTAATAACTCGCCAATGCAGGTTCAGTACTAACGACCTCTTCAGCTTCTTGTCGAATACTTCCCCATACCCGATCCTTTAGCTTTGTATTTTTTGACAATTCAGTCACCCATTTAATATTCAATACTCAACTTTAAACTACTCGCCTTTAAATAATATTCAAGTAGCACTCAAAGAACACCCAGTGAATGTAAGACGCTAGCTTAAAACCTTCTCTCGATCAGGAACCTTCAATAAAAATAATAATGGAATCGAACATAACGTCAACCACATCATAAAACGAAAATCTTGTAAGTAGGCAATTAATACCGCTTGCTGTGTCACTAATTCATTCATTAACGCAAGCCCTGCTTCACTGCCTAAATCAATCGAACCTTTTTCTTCTAGCAATCTTATTCCTAAATTATTCGGTTCAATAAAGCTAGACAACCCTTCGTGATTCACTTGAGAATTTTGCGACAGCATTGTGATTACAATTGAAACGCCTAGGCTACTACCTAGATTTCGAATCAAATTATATAAAGGAGTTGCTTCCATTCTCATTGCAGGCCCAAGGGTTGCAAAAGTTAATGTTGATAATGGCACAAAAATACAACCCAAACCCACACCTTGTATAAACCCCGAGAGGACAATCACTTTTCCGCTCACTTCATTTGTAAAAAATGACATTTCACGTAACGAATAAGCAATTAAAAGCAAACCCACAAAAACAAAACCTCGAGGATCAGTTTTTTCGACGAGCCTACCGACGATCATCATGCTTAACATGGTACCTGCACCTCTCGGCGCTAAGAGGTTGCCAATATCAATTATTGGATACCCCATTAAACCTTGCATAAATGGCGGAAGCAATGCCAACACAGCTAACAAAACAATTCCAATCAGGAACATAAACAGCATGCCTGCGGAAAAATTTCTATCCTTAAAAATTTTCGGATCAATAAAAGGATCTTTAATTGTAAAAATATGAACGATAAAAAAGTACAAAAATATAACCGCAGTGAACGCCTCGATGATTATCTCAACACTAGAAAACCAATCTAGAGATTCACCACGATCTAGCATCATCTGTAATCCGGCAATGCTAATACTTAAAAATGCAAAACCCATTAAATCAAAACGACGCCTTAGGTCGACTGGCGTCTCTTTTAAAAACGCTGCCAATCCAAACCAAGTCACCACACCTAGCGGTAAGTTTATATAAAATACCGCCCGCCAACTGTAATACTCTGTCAACCACCCACCCAGAGTAGGACCGATAATAGGTCCTAACATCACACCCATACCCCACATTGCCATGGCAGAGCCATGTTGTTTGCGAGGATAACTATCTAGCATAATTGCCTGAGAAAGAGGAACCAGAGGCGCGCCAAACACGCCTTGGAGAAAGCGAAAAATAACGATCTGATAAATATCTTGTGCCGCGCCGCACATCATTGAGGTCACTGTAAAACCAGCAACACTCATTAGAAATAAACGTTTTCGACCAAGACGAGAAACTAAATATCCCGTAAGGGGTATGAAGATAGCTGCGGCTAAAATATAGGAAGTTAATACCCACGAGATCTGATCTTGAAACACTCCCATGCTTCCTTGCATGTGCGGTAGTGCGACGTTAGCAATCGTAGTATCAATAGCCTGCATAATGGTTGCAAGCATAACCGCCGCTGTAATTAATGCGCGTTTCTTTTTATCGTGTACAACATTTTTATCAAACTCTGCTTCAGACGACATTTAATATACCCGAAAGCTCGCATCATTATTTTTTCGCTAAAAACTTAAAAATATTTTTTTTATGTTTTGTATCTATTTCTACAACGGCACTCATTCCTGTTCGCAGAGGCATATCATTAGAAGAGGTATTTAATGAAATTCTTACCGGTATTCTTTGCGCAATTTTAACCCAGTTACCCGTCGCATTTTGCGGTGGCAAAATAGCAAACTCGGCTCCGGTAGCAGGGCTTATACTTTCTACTCTCCCCTCCCACGTATGTTCAGGATAGGTGTCAATGTGTACAGCAACTGACTGACCTTCTCGCACATAGGTCAAATCGGTTTCAGGATAATTAGCATCAACCCAAATAGACTCATTCTCCACCAGCGCTGATAACATATTTCCTGCTTTAGCGTAGGAACCTTGCTTTACTAGTTGGCTAACGTAGCCAGTACTTGGTGAAAGAATTTTAGTTTTTTTTAAGTTTAGCTCAGCACTTCGAACAGTCGCTACCGCACCAATATACCGTGGATGAGCGGTGACAGATAATGTGGCATCACCGCCCAAACTCGCCTCAATTTTTTTTAAATCCAGCATTAAAATTTTTAATTGTTGCTCAGAGATATCGACCGCATGCTCTAAATCATCAAACGTTGAAGCCGACACAAAATTTTTTCCTTTTAAATCTTGTTGGCGCTCCAGTTCTTTTTTTGCAAAAATGGCATTTGATCTTGCCAAATCAATGCTGGCTTTTTTTTCCGCATAACTAACTTTTAAAGCGCTCAGATCAGCTTTAGCTTCTTGTAGTTTTGCTTCTGATTTTTCTATCTCGAGTAGGAATGGCTCCGGCTCTAATTCAAATAAAACTTGACCTTTTTCAACCCATTGATTCTCAACAACATGAACCTTTTCAACAATTCCAGACACCTCAGAACTTATAGGTACAATGTCTGATTGAATATAGGCATTATCCGTCTCAACATAACGACCACTTTGCAAATAAACAATAAGTGAAACAAACAAAAGAAAGATCGGTATAATAACCAACAAAACAAAACGAGCTTTCCCAAAGTTTTTTGAATCCGTCATTATCTATCGGCCTTTACTCGACAAATTATTCCGCGCTTTTTCTAACGCTCGACACATGACATTTTTTTCTTCTTCACTCATCCCTTTAAAAGCTTCTTCTCTCATCTCACAGATCACTTTTTCAATGTGATCAAGATAATTTTTAGCTTTCTCTAAAATAAATAACTGATAGGCTCGGCGATCGCGGGGATCAGCTCGACGCTCAACCAATTCCAGTAGCTCCAACTGATCAACCAAACGAGCTAGAGTGATTGGCTGAACCTCTAGGAGATCAGCTAACTCAACTTGCCTGATGCCGGGATGCCTCGCGATATAGACCAATGCTCTGGATTGAGCCAATGTCAGCTCTCCATCAGCCATTCTTCTTTGGAATGCCCGTCTCAATAATCTTGATACATCAGTAATTAAAAATCCCACACTGGATTCATCAAAAATGACCATTTTCTTTACACCTCACAAGGAAACAACCGAGCCAAATCACTTATACATAACACTTATAGAGCAACAAAACCTAAGCTTATAATAAGGAAAGCTTATGATTAAAAAAGTCTACACCTCGTCTAGCACCCTGTCAGCAGAGATAACATTTCTTAATCAGTATTGATGGCTTTGCTAATTAGCGTGGGAAGAGCGTTCATATGCTGGAAAATAACAGCATTTGACTCTAAGAATTGGGAAGGTACGCCTTGGGATTCTTGAGCACAATAAGCAAGGGCTTTCATTCCTGCTCGGTTGGCTGCCTGTATTCCGGGAATAGAGTCCTCAATGACAATACACTGATTTGCAGAAAAACCCATTTTCTCGGCTGCAAACAGAAACAAATCTGGAGACGGTTTTCCATTTCTAACCTCTGAAGCGCTGAATATGTCAGGCGCAAAATAAGAATAAAGACCCGTAATAGATAACGTTAGATGTATTTTTTCGTAGCTACCACTTGAGGCTACACAAATTTTAAACCCTTTTTTTAACAACTCAATGATATTTTTTTCTACATCTTTGATCGCTGTTAAATTTTTTCGGAAACAAGAAAAAGTTTCTCGCTGAATATCTTCTAAAAAATTTTCAGGGAGAGGCCCGTCAAAATCTTTCTTTATTTTTTTGAGTATCGTCGCCATAGATAAACCCCTATATAAGAACTGAGCTTTATCTTCGGAAGTGTTCATACCTAGTTGCTGTATGTGTTTAACTAGAACTTGATTTGCAATTGCTTCACTATCAACTAAAACGCCATCACAATCAAAAATTATCAGGGGTAGATTTTTTACAGAAAACATATTTTTTTTATTTCGTTAAAAAATTAAAGGGCTAAATTGAAATATTCGAGGGTGCCGAAACTTTAGCCTTATACAACAATTTATTTTTCGAATACCCTACGAGCTTTAAGACCAACGCTTTACATTGTTAGCAATGCAAACAAATATATCTTCTGTAGATGTCTTCGATATTTTCCAAAACGGTTTTACTTAAATTTATCTGAGAACTTGTTACGACAGAACGCACCAAATCCAATGATAGCAGTTTGGAAAATTCATCCGCTTTGGGCCTATAACTTAAATGCCAAGGCTCACAACCAATACCACCATAATCTTTATCATATGGACGATAAAAACCATGCGCTAGATCACAGTTTATTCTCTCACTCAACCACAGGTGAAACTCAGAAAAAATTCCTGTTTCACTGGTTTCTGTATGAGAAAGTTGCAATTCGTAGCCATCTTTTATTTGAGATTTATCAAACACATCAATATCGGTTCCCCAATGATGGCGCGATGCTCCGGGAAGAGCTGACCAACGCAAGATTGCCTGAACCAACTCCCAATCAGTCAAGGAATCCGTATTCATCTTCTCGTCACTGTCATTCATTATTGCTCGTATACCACTGGCTTTTTCATTCCAGATAAGACATTGGCGATGGAAGTCTCTGTAGCTACTCGCAATAGCAAGCTCAAAACCCGCTTTTTTAGCATCCTCTTTTAAGAGTAAGTATTGAGGTAAGACATCTTGGTGCAATAGTTTGTTTTCCGAGTCCTTATTACAAATTAATTGACCTTCATCTAGCCCAATCACCTGTAATTCTTTTTTTGTGTATTGAATACGACCCCCTCTATTGGCAACAAACCAAATACATTCAGGTTAACTCACGCTTTTTATTCACTATTTAGATAAAAATTATAAAAAACCATCAAATTTTAGATAAAAATGCACACGACTTCTGCATAACCTCACATGAACAATGTTAAAGTCTTTTTAATTTATTTTTCTTCGTATTTAACGAGAAGATGATTAAGCAAACTAACTTATACATCTTTCTAATTGATTTATGAAACCTACCGATCATATTTTTTTCTAGTTTTAATCATTCTTTTAATCTTATTTCTCCCACTTTCTAACTTCACAAAAAAATTAAAAAAAATTATCAATACCAATTGCAGTTAGGATTTAACTTGGTATTATAACCGCTGGCTATATACAGCCTCTGAGTAAAAACCTGAGTTTCTTTTTTATAAAAGCAGTACTCGCGCTTAGATTAGGCCTTTAGGACTTATCCTTTAGTCAAATTTATCGCTTGTGGCGACGTAAACAAAGCGACGCAAAGAAAATAAAAAATAACCTCAATTGTTGTGGAGACTCGAAGTCTTGGCTGAAAACGAAAGTGATTTACTCCAACGAAAAAACCTTGGCGTTGCTTCTGTCAACATATTGCGAGCCATTGGTGTTAGTAGTTATTCAGAACTTAAAGACATTGGTTCCGTTGAGGCATATCGACGCATAAAAGCGCGCGGGATAAATGTTTCAAAAGTCATGCTTTATGCGCTTGAAGGTGCCCTTATTGATGTGCACTGGAAAGACCTTCCACCCAACGCTAAAGCTCGCTTAGTTGAGTTATCAGAAAATCCTAAAGACAAATCTAACGCATAAATCTATTCTTCTCAGCATTCCCCCTACTTGCCTATCAAGATCTGGGGGCGGCTTTGAAACACCTATCACCTTCCCGCATTGATAATGAGCATTCATCTTGCTCTATTGCTTCTCACTAGCTACTTCTCATTACCTATCTCTACACTACTTTCACATTCTAATTGACTTGTTTATAAGCCTATTAATCTCTTGTTTTTAACCGCTAAGAATGTCTATTTTAATACTGTCTGAAACTCTCTTGGCCTTAACCGCAAGTCCCCCCTCAATTACCTATTATCGGTTTTAAGCATACCCCAACTCATTCGGGCGCGTAGAATCTTACAGTATACCGATAAGCCTAACTTTAACTATAAAGCCTTATCAAACACTGTAACTGAGGTACACTTTTGATCAGTTATTCACTCCAGTAAGAAGTATTGATATATGTACATTCCTGACAAGAACAATCAAACACTTATGGATGCGGCTCAAAGACTATCAGGTCTCTCTAAAAAAATGACCGAAAAACTTGAGCCCGATGGAGACATTATCAGTTTCGATAGCGCCTCTGATTTACTCAACAATCAACCTGCTACCCGATTGTTTTTAATAAAATCTGGCAGTTTAAACTGTATTAGTGACAACAAACTAACACACATAGCCGAAGCGGGAGATTTAATTGGCCTCGCACGATCCCTCAAATTACCCGAAGGCGCTTATACAACCGACTCCCCTGTAGCGCTTATTCCATTTCAAAGAGACGCATTGATGAAGAGCATTAATAGCTCTGAAGAATTGCAAAAGAACTGGACATTATATTTGTTGAGCCTTTCTAGTTTTTTTAGTGAAGCCCTAAAAGAAAAAACAATGTTTGATTTTAAACCTTCCACAGGTTTTCTCTACTTTGAAAAAGGCGATAACATCATTCTTCAAGACGACTCACCTGATTGCGTTTTTACACTGTTAGAGGGTAATGCCGACGCATTACACGATGGTATAAAAGTCGGAGAAATTAATGCAGGAGAAATTTTTGGTGCCATGTCGGTTTTCACGCAACAACCTCGCAATGCCACCGTAACTGCATCGAGTGATTGCACAGTTCTGACCGTAAAGAAAGAAGAGTTTCTCGAATTAATTGCACATAACCCTAAAATTTGCTTAGACTTATTAGAAGAAATGGCTGATAAAAT
Source organism: Cellvibrionaceae bacterium (assembly GCA_050633885.1). GTDB lineage: Bacteria > Pseudomonadota > Gammaproteobacteria > Pseudomonadales > Cellvibrionaceae > JAWSVE01. The sequence goes on along the minus strand of JBOEHK010000002.1, from coordinate 638,566 downwards.
AAATCAATTAAATAAACAGGTTTCACTCGCTCAAGATTCGCATTAGGAATACATTCATGCATTTTTTATGCTACGACCATGAATTAAAAAATGGAGAAAGTAAAGGCTTCGAAATTAACAGAAAACAATTTTTTGCCGTAAAAAAAAACCATACTACTTTTATATACCTTAACAAGTGTCCCCATGTTGGCTTACCATTAAACTGGCAAGAAAATAAGTTTTTAGATCATGATGGAATGCTTATTTTGTGTACCAGTCATGGTGCATTATTTAAAATCGAAACAGGGAAATGTGTTGCAGGCCCTTGTACAGGACGATCTCTTAAACAAATTCCTTTTGAAATAGAAAATGGAAAAATTTTAATTGCTGAGAGTATTATTGATAACGCTGCTCTCTAGAAGCCATTATAACGCTCTACAAAAAATAGCATTTTTTCAATAACTCGCTTCAACAATCAACAATCAAATGGAATTTTTTTAAACAAAACTATTTCTCTTGCACTAAGCTTGGCTTGATACGCAAGAACTTCAACTCCGGCCGAAACAGCTTGTCTCAACATGTTTGAATAAGCAGGGTCTATTTCATCTGCGCAAGTAACCCGATCAATACCCGAATGTTGCACACAATAAAACAATACCGCCCGATCTCCCTTCTCTACACAGTGCATCAATTCCCGCAAATGCTTCAGCCCACGTTCACTGACAGCATCAGGAAATAAACCAAGCCCGTTTTTCTCAGCTAAGGTGACGTTTTTGACTTCAACAAAACACAGTTGATTTTTGGTGGACTTATTTTCAGATAATAAAATATCAATACGGCTTTTTTCTTTGCCATAAGCAACCTCGGTTTGTAATTTCTCGTAACCTTGAAGCTCCTTAACAATACCATTGTTGATCGCCTCAACAACTAAAGCATTGGATCGGGTGGTGTTGATCCCAGCTTTTTTTCTTCCGGGTGTTGTCGCAATTTCCCAGCTATAGCGATATTTACGCTTAGGGTTATTTGAATCAGATATCCAACATGGGCTGTTGGCTACCAAACAATTTTTCATAGACCCTGTATTAGGGCAATGAACTGTCATTTCACTACCGTCATCTAAAACCACATCAGCTAAAAAGCGTTTGTAACGCCGTAGGAATGTTGCCTTTTGTAATGGTGGAGTTATTTTCATTATTTGCGTCTTTGTGGGGCGTCGTTAATTTAATATTCAAGCGCTAAGCCTTGCATGGCAATCAAGTTACTATCTCTACTAAAAAGTGACGATAGTAACTATACGATTCGTTTTATTTTACACTGTCACGAAATGATAATCTCAAGCGAAAAAATACTGGCGATAGGAGCAAAGTTCTGGTAGGTTGCACCGTTCAAAATTTAGTGCTCGAGCCAGCAAGATTAAGCATCTAGCTAGCTTTTATTCTCTAAAGGTAGGAACAAAAGACTCTCACTATTTTGCAAATGTTGTCTATATTCTAAACTTGTCTTCGGATAATGGATTATTGACTCAAAATTGATATGAGATCATTTCTTGTTTTAATGTACAAAGAAAGAGGCCAAGCCCATGCCCAAATCATCACCAAAAACTGAAAGCTTCAGTATGCATGGTTTTACACCCTATAAAGAAAAAAAGGGTGAAGAATATATGAATGATAAGCAATCCGAACATTTTCGGGGCTTATTACTTGCTTGGAAAAAAGAGCTCATGGAAGAGGTTGATAGAACCATGAGTCACATGAAAGATGAAGCGTCAAATCCTCCTGACCCCGCTGATAGAGCAAGCCAAGAAGAAGCCTTTAGTCTCGAGCTTCGGACTCGAGATAGAGAGCGTAAGCTCATTAAGAAAATTGACAGCACAATCGAGCTTATTGACAACGAAGATTATGGATACTGTACAGCTTGTGGTGTTGAGATAGGCATTCGACGACTTGAAGCCAGACCTACTGCAACGCTTTGTGTTGACTGCAAGACATTGGACGAAATAAAAGAAAAACAAATCGGCGGCTAATATAAAGCTGTATTCACGCTTGCTCGTGCTTTTTATGACTCAAATAAAGCCTCGACCTCTGTGTCCGTGGTTTTGTATTTGCACATTTAAACTGTGGCCAGCACTAGCAGAATATATCTTACGTAGCCATTCTGGATTGTTCTTTTGGACTCTAAATGGCTACTCAACCTCAACACCCCCAAACACCTATACACTCATCTCCCTACATTGGCCGCTTTGCCCCTTCACCGACTGGCAATCTTCATTTCGGCTCTTTAGTTGGTGCTCTAGCCAGTTTTTTAGATGCTCGCGCTATGGGTGGTCGATGGCTTGTTCGCATAGAAGATCTCGATCCACCAAGAGAAGTCCGCGGCTCCTCAAACGCCATTCTGGAATCGTTAGAAAACCATCATCTTCTCTGGGATGATTCTATTCTCTATCAAAGTACTCGGGTTAATGCCTATCAAGAAACCCTCTCGTATTTATCTAACCATCAATTGACATTCGAGTGCTCTTGCTCACGAAAAACGGCTCCCACACCATCTGGCATATACAGTGGACACTGTCGAAACATAAAACATCGCTCAGAAGTTCTCACGGCAACACGATTAAAAGTTTATGATCTGCCTACAACCTTTAAAAATGTGCCAAATGTCATATCATTTAACGACATTTTTATGGGTATTCAGAATGAAAATATTTCTTCTTCGGTTGGCGATTACATTATTCATCGAAAAGATGGCCTGTTTGCCTATCAATTAGCCGTCGTTGTTGATGACATCTATCAAAAAATCACTCATGTCATTCGGGGTAGCGATCTGCTAAGTTCGACAGCTCAACAAATATTTCTATACCGCTTACTAGACAAAGAGCTCAATAAAAAGTGCTATAAAATAGAGCCGCAGTACGGTCATTTTCCTGTTGTTCTGAATCCTGAAGGGAATAAATTAAGTAAGAAAGATTCAGCAAAACGGCTGGACGAAAAAAATCCTTCAAAAAATATTTTTAGAGCGCTCGTTTTTTTACAACAAGCTCCCCCAACAGAATTGGAAAAAGAATCCCCTGATGTCATTATTCAATGGGCCATCAGGCACTGGCGCCGAATAGCAATTCCAAAAACCAAAGGACTGCAAGAATCTCGTTTATAAGAAAAATTTCGCTTCTAAGAACAGTCTCATTGATAGTTCACTTAAAGTTCACTTAAAGATAGTGACCAAAAAAACAATGAGGCGCTATATGTCATGGGTATACATGATTAAACTTAACACCTAGGGTAACCACAAATGAAAACCCGCTCATTAGTGTTTTTATTTTTAGGGCTTTATATCTTTTCTCCTACATTCTATACATGGATGATCAACCCTAATGGTTCATGGTATCGCCCTTTTATTATTTGGGCCGTTGTTATCGTTATTGCTTTTGTTCTTCAATCAAAAACCAATAAAACACGATGAATTTTGACCTCACACACTTAACAGTCTTATGCATTGCCTACATGTTGGTTTTGTTTGGCATTGCCTACATCACCGAAAAAGGATGGATCCCTGAGTCTATTGTCCGTCACCCTATCACCTATGTTTTATCGTTAGGCGTTTTTTTTAGCGCTTGGGAATTTTATGGTATTGTCGACCTTGCTTATCACTTTGGCTATGGTGCTCTTGCCTACTATTTAGGAATGGGAGCTCTATTTTTATTTGCCCCAGTCGCTCTAACCCCCCTGACTGAAATTGCTCGTCGCTACCAAATTAATTCTCTCGCTGACTTATTTGTTTTTCGTTATCACAGCCATTCTATTGGTACTTTAGCGACATTCTGTATGTGTCTCGCAGTTGTCCCATTGCTAGCATTACAACTTCAGGCAATTGCAGACACTTTAAGCTTGCTCACTATAAACAATCCGGAAAACACAAAAAATGCTAGCCAACTAAAATCCCTTACTCTCGAGAAATCCGGCTTAACACCTCGCGAAGCCATTGCCTTTATTTATTCACTCATCCTTGCTGCATTCACTATTTTATTTGGATCAAGCAGAGAAAAACATCGAGGCTTAGTCACCGCGATGGCTTTTGAATCACTGATAAAGATCATGGCTCTTTTTGCAATTGGGTTATTTTCTTTGTTTGGGGTCTTTGGAGGACTAGAGGGGTTAGATAATTGGCTTAACAATAACCCTCAGAAACTATCTCAACTTTATTCGCCAGTTGGCGAACCCGCATCACACACATTGCTATTAGTTTTTATTTCTGCAGCCGTCGCTATGCCACATATTTTTCATATGAGTATCGTCGAGAACTCTTCAAGGAATAGATTATCCATGTTGAGCTGGGCATTTCCTTTGTTTTTATTAATTATCGCTCTGCCAATATTTCCTATTTTATGGGCCGGAAACGAATTGAAAATACCGTTTTCAACACAATATTTTACACTTGGCATTCCTATGCACGCGAACTCTCCAACACTAACCATCGTTGCATTTGTGGGTGGGTTATCTGCAGCAACCGGTGTTCAAGTCGCCATTGCACTTGCTTTGTCGACAATGATTTTAAATCATTGGTTGCTACCAGCATTAAAACTAAACACGCATAAAAATATTTATCGCCAATTATTATGGCTTCGAAGAGCGTTAATTTTAGCGATTTTTATCGGAGGGTATTTATTTTTTTTACTAGTACATAACCAATATAGCCTGACCAATTTAGCACTACTCGCATTTATTGAAGGCCTACAATTTCTTCCAGGAATAATATCAATCGCTTATTGGAGTAAAGCTAACAGTCGCGGCTTTATTGCAGGCCTCGGTGCAGGAACTATTGTCTGGTTGGCCGGCCTCTTCCTCCCCGCAATACTTGGAATCGATGAAATCTTATTATTTGAACCCTTTGCTTCAATTCCTGTTGGCTTTTCTGTTTGGCACTACATCACTATTTTTGCACTAACAATTAACGTCATTATTTTTATAAGCGTCTCTCTTTTAACTACCGCTAACATTGAAGAAAAATACAGCGCCGAACTTTGCTCTGCAGATGAAATAAGCCATCCGTTTAGAAACTCTTTAGATATCAGCTCAATTCAAGAGTTTAAAAATAGACTTGGCAGTAAACTAGGCGAAACAATCGCAGAGAATGAAGTCAACAAAGCGTTAAAAGAATTACATTTAAATCATAATGAACGTAGACCATACGCGTTAAGAAGATTGCGCAGTAAACTTGAAGCCAATCTCTCTGGACTTGTTGGAGTTAGTGTTGCAAATGAAATTATTGACGAATACATTCCCTATAAAATCCCGAAAAAAAGTGGAAATGCAGATATTACGCTCATTGAAAATTTATTTGCCGGCAACAAACACAAATTAACTGGCATTGCCGCTGAATTAAATAATTTGCGCCTGTACCACCGAAAAACATTACAAGAACTGCCTATGGCTATATGTTCGCTAGGAGCGGACTTAGAGATTTTAATGTGGAATAAAGCAATGGAAAATCTCACTCATATTAATAGTGAAGATATCACTGGCTCGCATCTGAATAATTTGCAAGAACCCTGGCAGTCTCTCATTTCCAATTTCACTCAAGAAAAAAATAATCACTCTCACAATCATTCATTAGTTATCAAGGATACTAACTATTGGTTTAGCCTCCACAAAGCATCTATCGAAGGGCCCGTTGAAACGAGCGCCGATGGACAAGTGATTATGATTGAAGATGTCACCGAGGTTCAGCAACTTGAAAAAGAGTTGTTGCACAGCGAGCGCCTCGCATCAATTGGCCGCCTTGCAGCCGGCGTTGCCCATGAAATAGGTAACCCTGTCACGGGTATTGCCTGTCTTGCTCAGAATATTCAATATGAAAGTAAAAACGAAGAAGTGTTAGAGACATCCAAACAAATTTTATCGCAAACCAATCGAATCACTCAAATTGTTCAATCACTTGTTAGCTTTTCACATGCGGGCAGCGAAACCTCAGATCAATTTGATTCTGTGGATGTAAAAGACTGTATCTCTGAAGCGATAACATTATTGTTATTACAAAAAGAAAAAAATCACGTTAATTTTATGAATCAAGTTGATGATAAATTAATGCTAAACGGCAACTCTCAACGCATCATTCAAGTATTTGTCAATTTATTATCAAACGCGAGGGACGCAAGTAATAAAAATGACAATGTTATTATCTCTAACATCCAAAATGATGACTGGATTATTATCCAAGTAACTGATTATGGCTGTGGGATTGCACCTGCTGATATCGGCAGAATATTGGATCCTTTCTACACCACCAAAGAGCCTGGCGACGGGACCGGACTTGGGTTATCTGTTGTATACAACATCGTGTCTGATCACCATGGCCAAATTGACATCAAGAGCCCTCTCAATGAGTCATCTGGACGGGGTTCTTGTTTTACACTCCACTTTCCACGATTTAGCCTGCTATAGACCTTCTTTAACATTCTTACACTCCAAAGTAGCTCTCAATAAATCAAAACCGCATCAAAACCACGTTAAAACTACTCTCCAACAACATAAAACACTATCTGAACAAAAAACCGAGTCAACTCCTGCATGAGTTAGAGACTTTCATCCGTATATTGTTACCAATAGTTTGATTCCAGAGCAAAATAGCCTAGGATAGCGGTCACCTGTTACCAAAGCACATCGAGTGTTACCTGAAGAAACTGACTAGCGAGCCTGTTCTGACTAGATTATGAGTAAAATTCTTGTTGTTGAAGACGAAGCGATTATCCGAACTGCATTACGAAAACTGCTGGAGCGGAATAAATATACAATTTCTGATGCAGCCTCAGTAAAAGAAGCCATTGCGAAATACAACCTCACTCAATTTGATCTCATCATCAGCGATCTCAGACTACCCGGTGCACCCGGTACAGATCTCATTAAGCTAGCAGGTGAAGTGCCTGTACTCATTATGACGAGCTACGCCAGTCTCCGCTCTGCTGTTGACTCCATGCGAATGGGAGCTGTCGACTATATTGCAAAGCCTTTCGATCACGAAAAAATGATCGCTGCTGTCAAGCAAGCGCTTGGCAAGGCTACCGAGCAAGCCAAACAGCGTAGAACCTCCAAAACATCGAGTGCCGCTGTCAACGGGATGATTGGCTCAAGTAATGTCATGAAGGACATATACAACCGCATTCACAAAGTAGCACCAACACCAGCCACAGTCCTTGTTCATGGTGAAACCGGTACAGGTAAAGAGTTAGTGGCAAGAGCAATCCATGCGGAAAGCCCACGATCAAACAGCCCCATGATTTCTGTCAACTGTGCTGCCATTCCAGATACATTAATTGAATCTGAATTATTTGGGCACGAAAAAGGCGCTTTTACAGGTGCTGCAACAACCCGAGAAGGACTCATCGCAGCCGCTGATGGCGGCACATTATTTCTTGATGAAATCGGCGAACTGCCACTAGAAGCTCAAGCTCGCTTGTTGCGAGTACTGCAAGAAAGTGAGGTCAGACCAATTGGCTCAGTTGAATCCCGAAAAGTCGATGTTCGGCTCGTTGCCGCTACGCATAGAGATCTCGCCGCCTTATCCAGAGAAGGTAACTTTCGAGAAGATTTGTTTTATAGAATTAATGTGGTTCAGTTGAACCTACCGCCTCTTCGAGAAAGAGGTAAAGATATCCTTGCCCTCGCCGAGCTCCAACTCGCTAAGTACTGTGAGAAATTTAATAAGCCGTTATTATCCTTATCTCCTGAAGCTGTCCAAGCCATGACAACATACACTTGGCCTGGAAATGTTAGAGAAATGGAGAATGCGATTCAAAGAGCCGTCATTCTTTGTGAAGATGATGGCGAAATTACTCACGACTTGCTGTCTATCGATTTAGATCTTGTTAATCTGGAAGATGAAGAAGCCAACAATCCCTTCACTCAGATCCCTACAAAACACACTAGCACGCGATACAGCTTAGACTCATCTGAAGACCTGTCCCTTGAAGACTATTTCCAGCGATTTGTTCTTGAGCACCAAGATTCAATGAGTGAGACAGAATTAGCCAGAAAGTTGGGAGTAAGCCGAAAATGCTTATGGGAGCGCCGACAGCGCTTAGGGATACCTCGTAAAAAAGCCTCTTCATCAGCCGCTAACAGCTAGCCAGCTATCTTTTCCGCCCATACTTGGTCACTTCACATACAAAGTGGCTTTTTTATCGTCGCTTATAGACCATTTAAAAAAAGTTCCTTGGAACTCTGTTCTTTTTAGCACTCAACGGTCGCTGTTTTCGATGAACTGTTACCAAATTCAAGCCAGCGTAACAACTTTTGGGATAAACGGTAACGGTAGAATTAGTTCCCGACTTTAAAAAATACTATAATTTCCCCCAACCTATTGATTTTATTAGCTTTAGCAAACATGGCACAAGCAGTGCAATATGTATTTGTATAATAAAAACAACAAATAATAATTAAAAAGCAAAAACAGAACATAATAATAACAACAAAAAATAAGAATAAAGAGACGTATGATTTAAGAAGGGGTTATCTCTTCTATATAACAAAAATATAAAAACAGTTAGATGTGAAGTTACGATTAACGGGAAAGCTTAGGCTTTCCCGTTTTGCTTTCTGGCATATCCTAATTCTCTCCTCTTTCCCCATGTAAAATCGTAGTAAACGCTAATTGCCTTAGGATTCACGACCGCACGTGCTAGAATAGTCTGCTTATCCTAAACACTGGTAGAAATATCGACCATCACCCAACCCGATCTGATCATCACTTCTGTACACAACCTATGCTCAAAAAGTTGTTCCCCCGAAAGAAAAGCACTTCAACACTTCAAGCGATCACGCTTAAAGCGAATGAACACCCTATTGACCATCAAGATATCAGTCGTGGCGCCCTGAATGTTATTGATATCCTTGAAAAAGGAGGTCACGAAGCTTATCTCGTGGGTGGTGGAGTAAGAGACCTGCTGGTTGGCGGAAATCCAAAAGATTTTGATATCGCGACAAACGCCACTCCCGAGCAAGTCAAAAAACTATTCAGAAATGCCCGAATCATCGGCAAGCGCTTCCGCATCGTTCATGTTCGTATGGGCAGAGAAATTATCGAAGTGACAACTTTTCGCGCACATCACGAGGAAGGAAACAATAAACAAGCGGCAAGTTCCGAGAAGGGAATGCTAATACGCGATAATGTGTATGGCGATATTCATTCCGACGCGTTAAGACGCGATTTCACAATGAACGCGTTGTACTATTCCCCTAGCCAAGAAGCTATTACAGACTTTACTAACGGCGTCGACGATATAGAACAAAAACTTGTCCGAATGATTGGCGACCCTGATACCCGCTATAAAGAAGATCCGGTGCGAACACTTCGAGCGGTTAGATTAGCTGCAAAGCTCAACTTTGATATTGAAAAAGAAACTGCCGAAGGAATACGCAATAACGGTCACTTGCTGGCTAATATTCCCCCTGCACGACTGTTCGATGAGTCTCTTAAATTATTTATGGGCGGGTATGCATCCGCCACTTATCAAGAACTTCGGCAATACGCGTTGTTTCAATTCTTGTTTCCAGCAACTGAAGAATGCTTCACTCATAATGAAGAATTTGTTCACTCATTAATCCATCAAGCAGCCATCAATACGGATAAAAGAATTGAAAATAACCAGCGTGTTACTCCCGCTTTTATTTTTGCTGTCATCCTCTGGCCAGCAGTTGAAGATCAATTCAAACTGATTACCTCCAATGGAGTCCCTGCAATTCCGGCAATGCATCAAGCAGCCCAATGGGTTCTCTCTCGACAAGTACAGAGAATCGCTATTCCTAAACGTTTCACCCTAACTATTCGAGACATTTGGGAATTACAAATTCGTCTCCCGAAACGTCACGGTAACCAAGCTTATCGCACACTATCACACCCCAAGTTTCGAGCCGCCTACGATTTTCTGTTACTACGAGAACAAGCTGGTCAGAACTTTGATGGGCTGGGTCACTGGTGGACTGAGTTTCAAGAAGCTAACGAAGAATTACAGCAAACCATGATCAGTCAAATTGAAGACTCAACTCATCGCCCCAAAAAACGCCGTCGGCCACGACGCAAGAAACCTACTTCTGAGTCCTAAGAAAATGACACAGAAAAACGGTCACCATAAAGCAATTGCTTATATTGCTCTCGGCAGTAATTTAGATTCCCCAATCGACCAAGTGACAACTGCGGTTAAAGCAATTGAGAAACTACAAAGCACACATATCACTGCCCACTCTCCTTGGTACCATTCATTGGCGATAGGTCCAGGAGATCAGCCAGATTACATTAATGGTGTTATCGCTGTTGAGACAGGTCTCTCGCCCATAGCACTATTAGATGAGCTGCAGAAAATTGAGTCTGCACAAGGCAGGGAGCGACATCTACGATGGACGGCAAGAACCCTCGATTTAGATATATTGCTTTTTGATAACCAAGAAATCGAATCTGATAGATTGAAGGTTCCTCACCCTCGCTTATCAGAGCGCAATTTTGTACTGTATCCGTTGTCTGATATAGCGTCAGACCTCATACTTCCCAACGGCACCACTATTCAGTCATTATTAGCCTCAACATCAACAGAAGGATTAGTGAAAATGACGACAACAAAGAGTATCGTTGATCCGCTGCAAACCAGCATTCAGAACAGTTGAAGCCATTAGATGCCTCTAATTACATGCTGTAAGAGGCAATATGCAGGAGTAAATACGTGAGTACAGCGCTGAACTTACAAATGGAATACGATCCAGCCAACGTTCCTAGGTATATTGCCGTCGAAGGGCCTATTGGCGTTGGAAAAACAACTCTCGCTAAAAACCTTGCTAAGACTTTTGGATACGACACATTATTAGAGCAGCCGGAAAATAATCCCTTTTTAGAGCGTTTTTATATCGACCAAAAATCAACGGCATTACCCACACAGCTTCACTTCTTATTTCAGCGCGCCAAACAATTAGAGGCTCTCAAACAAACTGACATGTTTGAACCTGTTCGTATTGCAGATTTTCTGATGGCAAAGGATCAATTGTTTGCTCAAGTCACCCTAGACGATGATGAATACCGACTTTATCAACAAGTCTACGAAAAACTCACCATTGACGTCACGGCACCTGACATTGTTATTTATTTGCAAGCCCCTATTGATATCCTATTAGAACGTATACGCAAACGCGGCAAAGCATCTGAGAAACACATTGATCACAATTACTTAACGCTACTAAACGATGCTTACACAAAATTTTTTCATTATTACAATGACTCCCCTTTATTAATCGTGAACGCTACCGAAATTGATTTAGTCAACAACGCCGAGCATTACAAACAGTTTGTGGATTATTTGTTGCAAACAAAAACGGGCCGGCATTATTACAACCCCTCCGCTCTTTAACATTTTTTAATCTTTCTATTCTGCTTTTTATTCTAGGAATTATTCTTATGCCTTACGGAAAAATTACCGCCGAATCAGCGCTCGCTAAACCAGTTAGCATTTTGACACTGCGTAAAATGAAAGAGACGGGAGAAAAATTTGTCACTGTCGCTTTATATGATGCACCTATGGCTGCAATGGCAAAACAAACCGGTGTTCAAGTATTATTGGTTGGCGACAGCCTCGGCATGACGGTCCTAGGTTATGACAGCACCATCCCTGTGACCATGGAGCAAATGATTTATCATGTAGAAGCCGTCAAGCGCGGGAATGATAAATCATTAATCATGGGTGACTTACCTTTCATGACTTACGCCACTCCAGAACAAGCCCTCGAAAATGCCGCAAGGATCATGAGAGCAGGCGCCAATATGGTGAAAATTGAGGGTGGGGAATGGTTAGCCGAAACAGTTCGCATGTTAACAGAACGCGGGATTCCAGTCTGTGCGCATTTAGGTCTCACACCGCAATCCGTTAATATTTTTGGCGGGTTTAGAGTACAGGGCCGTAGTGAAGAGCAAGCAAATAAAATTTTAAACGATGCAAAAATTTTAGATGAAGCTGGAGCAGATCTTTTAGTTTTAGAGTGCGTCCCTATCGCGCTCGGCAAAGCAATTACCGGAGCCGTTAGTATGCCAACAATAGGCATAGGAGCTGGTAAAGATACTGACGCTCAGGTGCTTGTCATCAACGATATTTTAGGACTCACACCACAACCTCCTAAATTTTCAAAAAACTTTTTAGTTGAAGCTGGCGACATCCCAAATGCCCTATTAAAGTACGCTGACGACGTTAAAAAAGGCCTCTTCCCCAGCGAAGAACATACGTTTGGTTAGAGCCAAGCTCATTGAAATTTCAATACATTTTTTCATGACATCGCTGACGACCATTTAAAAGACAACACAAGAATTATGCCCAAGAAAAGTAAAATCGATCACTGGCTTTCTCGTTTAGATACTTGGATGTGGGAGGCTGAAAATTCTCGTGATAGTGCGCCTCATAAAACACTTTGGCATATCACCCGAATTCTTTTTGCCGTTGTAAGGGATGTGTTTGCTGGAAACATTACCCTTCATGCAATGGGCCTTGTCTACAAAACATTGTTATCGATTGTACCTTTTTTAGCACTCAGCTTTTCCGTTTTAAAAGGCTTGGGAGTCCATAATCAACTGGAGCCTATCTTGCAAACTTGGAGCGAACCTCTTGGCGACCAAGGAACTGAACTTGTCGACAACGTCGTTCAATTTGTTGATAACTTTAATGTCGGCGTTCTAAGCTCTGTTGGCCTAGGACTTTTGATTTATACCGTCATATCACTGGTACAAAAAGTTGAGCAATCATTTAATGAGATTTGGAGAGTTAGCCAACTCCGCTCCATCGGTCAACGATTTAGCAACTACTTAAGCGTCATTATTATCGGACCTGTGTTAGTTTTTTCAGCACTAGGGGTCACAGCTACAGTCATAGGCTCTGACGTTGTCAGCTCTATCCTCACCATCAAACCTTTTGGCTGGCTGTATTCACTTGCCAGCAAAATTGTTCCTTATTTTATGATCATTGGCTTATTTACTTTTTTATATGCTTTTATCCCGAACACAAAAATAAAAATTCGCTATGCTTTTTTAGGCGCAATAGTCGGTGGAATTCTTTGGCAGACAACAGGCGTAGCCTTCGCAAAATTCTTTGCCGCCTCCGCGAGCTCTGGTAGCTATGCTGCCATTTATTCCGGCTTTGCTGTCGGTTTTATTTCTTTATGGTGGCTTTATATTTCTTGGCTGATTTTATTAGTTGGCGCGTCTATCTCTTTTTATGCTCAGCATACCAATCAAATTACTCGTTCTCGTATTTATCTCCCTAGCGCTATTGATGATGAGCATACTGGATTAGCAATGGTTTATCGCGTAGCCAATCATTTTGACCAACAGGGTGGCGGTCTAAAGGTTTCCGAAGTTGAATCATCTCTCGCAATGAACGGACAAGCGATCGAAAGAATTCGAAATAAACTCATCAAAAATGATATTTTATTAATAGCCGGCGACGATGCTGACCAATTAATTCCCGCTAAACCATTAGATAAGATTTTAATGATCAACGTGATGAACGCCCTTCGAGCAACAGAAAACCCTACATCAGAAGCCAAGGAAAATTCTGCCGTCTCTGATATCTCATCAATTATTGATGATGCACAAGAGAAAGCGCTAGACAATCAAACTATCAGTGACTGGATCAGGTCAAACAAACGTCTATCGAAATAACACGTTACTTCTAAACTGATCCACAACAAAATTGAGTCAATAAAAAATGAAACATAAAACATTATTGTTCGGAATGATATTAGTTCTAATAGGGCTGACTATTGTCCACTTTTCAATTAAACCCGATGGAGACTCACTAAAAGATCATACAGCCAGCGACTCACAAATCATTGATGCAGGCAAAGATAAAGATATGCAAAAGGCATTTAATCGTGCAAGAAAAACTCTCAACGACTTTTTCAATATCGCCAAGACACAACCAGAAGGAACACAAGGTTACTCATTAAAAATAGGAATCACTCAAGGTGAGCATACAGAATTCTTCTGGGTATACCCGTTTGAAGAAACTGAAGAAGGATTTTCAGCCAGAATAAATAATCAACCCAAAATAATCGACAGTGTATTTAAAGGAGAAATCGTTAGTTTTGTGCGTGGACAAATTGTTGATTGGACTTATGACAACAAAGAAGCAAACACATTACATGGAAATTTTACCGGTTGCGTTGACGTCAATCGAGAAGCACCAGACAATGCAGAACAATTTATGAAGCTATACGGATTGAATTGCGATTTTTTAACCGAATTAGATTGATCTAACAATGGACTATAAAACAGCAAAAGACTACATTTCATCTAAGCCAGAAGCCCAATTAGGTTATCCTTTTGGTCCTGACGCTGCTGTTTTTAAAATCAAAAACAAAATGTTTGCTCTAATAGGTCATTCCGATGGGTATGACAGGATCAACTTAAAATGTGACCCTGACGAAGCCCTTGCACTGCGCGATATTTTTCCAGCTGTTATACCTGGCTACCATATGAATAAAAAACATTGGAACACGGTAATACTGAATGGCTCAATTCCTCAATTCGAAATTGAACGTATGATCGATCGCTCATACGGCCTTGTCGTTAAAGGCCTCACACGTCAAGATCGCCAAGCCTTAGAAATCAGCTACGGAAAAGAAACTCTTTATCTCTAAGATAATCGACGATCCATCAACTATTCATTTAGCCCAATAATTTAACTCGCTTGTGCAAAAAAAGGTATCGGTGATTGGCATGCTTGAACCAATCGTGCTCTCTGCGTTTCTTCAAGAGTACTCATAAAATTTTTGCAATGAGTCATCACGTGTTTATCATTTAGGCGAGCAGCATAATGCAGTAATTCCTCTACGCCACCATTATCTGTCAGACGAAATCTTCTTGATGTTTGTTTAGAAACCGCATTTGATAATTGGCTCAGGTGAAAAATACTGCGTTGTGAAAAAATAATTTCTGACATAATCAATTCCTAATCAAGATAGTTTGCTGAACAAGTACGATTACAAAACTAAACCTTTATAAAGAACTATCAATCAGATAATGACCACAATGTGCGCTCGTTCACTTTTGTTTTTTTAACTTGTGACCAACACACCTTTTTTAGAAGTGAACGGATCATACTAGTTTGCCTCCCCTCCTAATAACACATTTAAAAAAACATCAGAAACACTAAATATTTTATGGCACATGGCGCTTAAAAATAAAATCGAAATAACGCTCACAGTTTTATCAGAAATAGGAATTAAAAATACAATAAACCATACAAATGGACTGTTAAATTTGTTTTTTATTAAAACCACAGTTATTTTAATCAGAAGTGCTTTGGTTGGATTGCGATGATTGGCTAAGCAACTTCCCAACGGTTTTTACTGAGTTCTCAATTTTTTTAGACCAAACTACGGCACAAGATAATCTTAGGCAATGGTCGTATTTTTTCGTCGCTGAAAAAAGTTTTCCTGGTGCAATACTAATATTATGAGCTATTGCTTGATTAGCTAACTCAAGCGTATTAATTGTTTTCGGTAGTTCAACCCACAACACAAAACCCCCATTCGGCTGAGTAATTTTAGTATCCATAGGAAAATAATCTTCGACGGCGTTAATCATTTTTTTTACTGAGTTTTCTATTAGCATTCGCATCGAACGCATGTGTTTTTTATAATGGCCACCCGACAAAAATTTTTCGATAACAACTTGAGACAAACTAGAAGTAGCACAACTACTAATAAACTTTTGATAGACAAGCTCTTTTTTAAATTGAGCCGATACAACCCAACCCAATCTAAGCCCTGGTGAAATTGATTTTGAAAATGATGAGCAATAAATGACGCGTTCAGAATCATCAAACGCCTTTAATGATTTAGGGCGACGTTGATCGAAACTAAAATCACCATAAATGTCATCTTCAATAACATGGAAGTCATGTTCAGTCGCCAGCCCCACAAGTTTAATTTTATTTTCTTCAGGCATGCAGCTGCCGACTGGATTACCAAACGTTGGCATTACCAAACACACTTTAATTGGCCATTGCTCAACCGCCAACTGTAACGCATCAAGACTGATTCCTGTTTTTGGATGAGTCGGTATTTCTAATACCTTCAAACCTAACGATTCTATTGCCTGAAGAAAACCATAAAAAGTCGGGGACTCAACCGCAATAATATCTCCGGGGTTTGTTAATGTTTTAAGCGTCAAGTAAATTGCTTCCTGACAACCCGCCGTGACAACAACATCGTCTGCTTTAATTTCGCAACCAGCATTTCTCATGTGTTTTGCTAACTGTTGGCGCAGTACCGGTAAACCCGGTAACGTATATTGACTGAGATAACTTCGCTGGGAGGAGTTATTGCCGCTTAATAAATTGCCTTCTAAATCATCAACAGGGACACTGGTTATTGATTTTCCCGACTGTAACGTTAACTCCGAGATAAGCTGCTGAACCTGTCGTAAAGGTAAGTACTCGTCAGCCGGTATTGCAGCTCCCAATTGAACGACATCGGGATGACGCAGTGATTGAATGAGTCGCAACACCAAATCCTGCCCTCGAACTAAGTTGGGCTGTAATACAGGATCGGACACATCAGGTTCAATCAAATGGCTTTCTGTACGAGCACTGACATAAAATCCCGATCTTGGCCGCGCTTCGACATAACCACCCTCTTCCAACAAGCTATAAGCCGCAACCGCGGTTGCGGCACTGACATCTTCTTGGCGACACACACTTCTAATTCCGGGGAGTTTGTCACCCGTTTGAAAAACACCTTCATTAATTGAAGAAATAAAGGATTCGGCCAACTCTTTATATCGATACTGTTTCATTTCTGGGAAATTTCCATTTTTTCACTCATTGAATTGAGCTCATATTGATCAAACAAATACAGATATATGGATAGAAACCAATACAGATAGATATCCATCACATCTGCACCTATTCAATTTAAATATTCTGAATCTGTACTTCCCAAGAAATATACATAGAGTGAGAGCAACTGTCATCAACCTATTCATATATCGATAAACTTTGAAATTGAGTATGCAAATTCAACCATTTTTCAAACCAGCAGCTCACTGATTTTACAAACGGGAATTCTTTATGGACTTTTATATCGTCGACGCATTTACAAATGAACCCTTTAAAGGAAACCCAGCAGCTGTTGTTATTTTAAAAGAAGAAAAAACAGCAATCTGGATGCAAAAAATAGCTGCCGAATTTAACTTGTCAGAAACCGCCTTCTTAAATCACAAAAAAAATAATCAATGGGCGCTGAGATGGTTTACTCCAACAGTTGAAGTCAATTTATGTGGACATGCCACACTAGCTTCTGCAAGAACACTTCACGAATTTATTGATACAGATTCTCAAGAATTTATTTTCCATACGAAGAGCGGAGAACTGCTGGCTACGATATCAGAAGATGACATCACATTAGATTTCCCAGCTATAGATTTAAAGCCATTCGAAAATTTTTCGCTAGTAGAAAATGTTCTTGGGGAGAAACTTGAGAATTGCATGGCAAACGAACGAAATATTTTTGCAGAGTTAGAAAACGAATCAGCCATCATAAATTTTTCCCCTAATTATGAAAAAATATCATCGCTAAAAACAAACGGTATTGTTATCACTGCTCGCTCAACCAACAAAAATAACTCGATAGATTTTGTATCACGCTACTTCGCCCCCAATGCTGGAATCCCGGAAGACCCAGTCACAGGATCAATACATTGCGCTCTTGCGCCTTATTGGTCAAAGAAACTTAATAAAAAAATATTAACCGCTAAACAGTGCTCTTCAAGAGAGGGTATTTTAAATTTAACAGTTAAGGAAAATGGCCGGATAGAACTTAAAGGAAAGTCTGTTATTTTCTCCAAAGGAAAAATACGGATGTAACGTTAACCTCTTATATTAAAGAGCCTGTAATGAACAGTCTTACTGTATACAACTCCTTACTTGATAGCATCATTGCATTATCAGCCTTTTCTTTTGTGTCATCCATAACTCCAGGACCCAACAACTTATTGTTAGCCACTTCTGGCTTAAGTTTCGGATTTAAGCGAACAATCCCTCACATGCTGGGAGTTCCAACTGGATTTACTATTATATTAATTTTGTGTGCATTAGGGGTCGGCCAATGGCTCCTCTCTATTCCGTATGCCCGTTTATTATTAAATATAACAGGCTCTACTTATCTAATATATTTAACTTGGAATTTGAATACAGCAGTTTTTAGAAGCAATCAATCTATTGAGGAACATAATTCTTACAGCGACTCTAATAACAAATATTATAACAGCAAGCCAATGAGCTTTTTACAATCGACAAGCTTTCAATTCTCTAATCCAAAAGCTTGGCTTATGGCGATTGTGGGCGTGTCATTGTTCATTCCTGATTCAATGGAAAACATTTCTTTTGGTAGGTCGCTATTAATTTTCTGCACGGTTTTTTGCTTCGTCAATATCATCTGTATATCTATCTGGACTTTTTCTGGATCAAAACTACGCAATCGACTTCACAACGGATCATTTAGATTTTTCATGGCAACTATACTAAGTCTTATGTGTCTGTATACGATAGCTTCTATTTGGATGATGTAGATCATTGTAAAATCAATGGAGCTAAACCACAATTAGAGATCGCATCTTATTACTACTGGGTTATATAGCTATGAAAAATGAAAAGTTTAGCCTCAATATAAAATTGTTAGAGAATTATTTATTTCAAATCGACTTCGGTGAATTTGGAAACTTTATGACTGATGAACCTGAGCCATTAGGCGGCGGAGAAGGGCCAAATCCTTCTCAAATGCTTGCTGCCTCTGTCGGTAATTGCCTTGCCGCCAGCTTACTTTTTGCTTCAAGAAAATACGGTGATGATCCGGGAGAAATCAGTGCAACTATTGAAGGATCCGTTGAACGAGTTAATAAACGATTACGCATTACTAATATTAGCGTGAAGTTGCAATTAGACGACAATGTTGACCGGCTTCCCAATATAGAAAAAGCACTGAATCAATTCGAAGATTTTTGCGTGGTCACTCAAAGTGTTCGAAGCGGAATAAATGTAGATGTTTCTGTTACAGACAACGAAGGAAAAAAATTGATGTAAACATTTAAGAATAAATACAGGAATAGCAATTTATTTTTTGGAAACTAATTGCCGCATCACTAGCGGCGACAAAAAAGCATACCAATAATGGACAGACAATCCCGATCTCTTCAGTATCTTTGCTGTCCAATTGTTGCAATTTGAAAATATAAAATAAATTCCTTTTGCTCGATAATACCAACAGCCATCACTCTCCTTTCTCAACAACTCCACATCAAATTTTTTATTTGTATAAAAATATTTTTGTATACTACTTAGTAACTTTGAATGATCAATTTCGTTTCCATTAATAGAAACGATCCAATCCCCAGCCTCTTCAACTGATGAAAACCCTGACACCTCCATCACCGCTCGAGTCGGTAAAATTAAGGCTTTGAATAACTTATAAAAATTTTTCTTGCTTGCCCCGTAATAATCTCTATCACCCCAACCAAAGCGAATATAAGATTTATCCGAAAACGAAGTTAAAACGTTTGGAAAAAATTGAGGACAATAAGCTTCAATCTGCGACCGAGAAACAATAATCGCGGTATGATAACTATCTTTTTCGACCCAGATTGTATTATCTATCATCACCGTCTCTCTTTTTCTTTTCTAACCGCTGTAATTTCTTTACTTTCACATAAATACTCGCACAGTTTAACAACCATATACGACATTCAACAAAGATTATTAAATTAAAGTCATAAACTGACTTTAACGTTTGTGAGATAATAAAGACTTCGTATAGAATTCACGGCAACTTATTATTTATACTGTTTCAGCAACAGTCATCTATGATGTGAAACTTTCACAACAAACAAACGGATTAAAAGACTCAATCATGAATGAAGATATCTTAGCACCGCTAAAATCTATTGTAGGCAATAAAGGTTACCGTGAAGGCGATCATATCGATGAGAAGAATTATAAAGATATTATGGGCGCGAGAAAAATACGTCCGCGAATTTTGTTGCGACCAACGACGACGGAGCAAGTTTCTCAAATTTTGGCCTATTGTAATGAAAATAAGCTTCCTATTACACCACAGGGCGGAATGACCGGATTGGTCTCCGCTGCTGCGCCCATGGATCAAGAAATTGCTATCACCCTTGAACGCATGAATAATATTATTGAAATCGACCCCTATAGCTCCACAATGACTGTCGAAGCAGGCGTTTTACTACAAACTATTCAAGAAACCGCTGATGATCACCAATTACTTTTTCCTCTCGATTTAGGTGCAAGAGGAAGTTGTACTATTGGGGGAAATTTGTCGACTAATGCAGGCGGTAATAGAGTGATCCGCTATGGCATGGCTCGCGAGTTAGTGATTGGCGTTGAAGCTGTTCTTGCTGATGGAACTATCATCAATGAACTTCATAAATTACGAAAAAATAATTCGGGTTATGAATTAAAACAATTATTTATAGGCTCCGAAGGAACCCTTGGTATTATTACTCGCGCCACATTAAAACTTTTCCCAAAACCTAGCACACAAACTGTCGCATTTTGTGCCGTCACTGATTTTACACATGTGTCAAAATTGTTAGTGCACATGCAAGCTTCACTCGGTGGAAATTTAACAGCGTTTGAAGTGCTTTGGAACAATACCTACAAATTGATAGAAGAGCATATAGATTATGTTCAGCTCCCCATGCCGAGCGAACATAATTTTTATGTATTGGTTGAAAGCATGGGAACCTCAGAAGAGTCCGACAAAGAATTATTTGAAAATGCTCTAGAAGCTGCGATTAATAATGAGCTTATTGTTGACGCGGTGTTATCTCAATCAGAAAAAGAGATGACTGGAATTTGGGCGATTCGTGATTCAGCTGCCGATATTTCACGAGGTGTAGGCTTAACACACAGTTATGATGTTAGTATGTCAATCAACGATATGGCCTATTTCGGCGAGGAAGTAGAAAAAAGATTACGCCATGAATGGCCGGAAGCAATCATTGCTATTTTTGGACACGTCGGCGACGGAAATCTTCATGTCTTGGTTCGCACAGGCGAGAATAACCGAGAGATGCACCATACTGTAGATAATATTATTTATACATTGATTCGCGAATTAAATGGTGCTGTGTCAGCAGAACATGGTATTGGAGTGACTAAAAAAGAATATTTATCTTATAGTCGATCACCAGCCGAAATAGCATTAATGAAAACAATGAAAGCAGCACTAGATCCTCATTGTATTTTAAGTCCTGGGCGTGTTTTTTAAATTCTAAAATACTAGACCATATTTGAGCTTAAAAAAAACCACTAAAATAACTTAGCGGTTTTTTTAGGTTTTGTAGTCATCGGAATTACCTTCACGATTTTTTTCTTTAAAGCCGTATCTTGTTCTTACTCTCAATCCCCCGAAAAAGCTCCAAGTCATTCATATATGCTGTTGTATTTCTTGTTTTTTATTGCTTCAAATAAATAATAATTTTATTTATTAAAACACTTTTTATCCTATAAATGTATCGTTATCTATTGACCATGATCAGAGTTTTCATCTATGTAGTAAAATAATAAATTAAAAAATCCAATGATAAACCTTTTATATCCATACCCCATTACATGTCCTTACATTTCTATCTGAACATCATGCAAACTTTCACTCCTGAAGCCTCGAAACACAACCCATTCTGTCTTACACTGTCGTCCTTAACATTAAAGACTGTCAGTTAGTGGCAAGTATTCATTGAGATACCACCATACAATCAAACAATAAAGAGTCATCTATCGCTTACAAGCGGTGAAACAACAAAAATAACTAAACACCTCTTTATTTTTTGAACCTATGATTAAACCTATTTATGAATCACTCTATTGACCAAAGCGAGAGCAAGTTATGAACGGTGCAGAAAGTATTATTCAAACATTAGTTAAAGCTGGCGTAGATACCTGCTTTACCAATCCAGGAACATCCGAAATGCATTTTGTAAGAGCAATCGGAAATGAACCCAAGATGCGTTCTGTTTTAGGCTTATTTGAAGGCGTATGTACCGGAGCCGCCGATGGATATGCGCGCATGGCCGGCAAACCAGCTGCAACGTTACTTCATCTAGGACCAGGCTTAGCCAACGGCACTGCCAACATCCATAATGCTCGGCGTGCTCATTCTCCCATGGTGAATTTAATTGGAGATCACGCAACCTATCATCTTGAGTACGATGCTCCTCTCGCGTCGGATGTCAACGGATTAGCCAACTCTTTTTCTGACTGGACAAAATCAACAACAACGGCCGATGACTTAGCGAATGACGGTGCTACGGCAGTACAGGAGTCTATGAAAGGTGCGGGGAAAATTGCCAGTTTGATTGTGCCTGCCAATTGCGCATGGAATGAGACAAATTGCGGTGCCGATCCATTACCATTGATTCCACCACCGAAAGTCGACAGCAATCGCATTGATAGTATTGCAAAAATTTTAAAAGAGACATCAAATGTCATCATTGTCGTTGGCGGCCCTGCAAATGATAATGCATCAATAACCGCTCTGGATAAAATCTCTCAAGCCACGGGAGCCACTGTTCTCTACGAAACGTTTAATGGACGAATCACTCGTGGTGCAGGCCATGTTAAATTCGATCGTGTCGCGTATTTTGTTGAAATGGCACAAGCACAATTTAAAGATTGCCAACATGTCATCACTATTGGAGCAAAGTCACCTGTTGCATTTTTTGCTTATCCTGACCGACCGAGCACTCCTCTTCCAGACGGTTGCCCG
This sequence comes from Cellvibrionaceae bacterium, assembly GCA_050633885.1. Lineage (GTDB taxonomy): Bacteria > Pseudomonadota > Gammaproteobacteria > Pseudomonadales > Cellvibrionaceae > JAWSVE01. The sequence continues at coordinate 615,782 of JBOEHK010000002.1, read as the reverse complement.
ACCGATATTCTTGCAACAATTGATGAAGACGTCATTACTGCCGCCGAAGACTTAGCTATCGCTGTTGGGGCAAATAAATTAGCTCCTCGAATTCAAGAAATTGTAAGACCCGATTTAATGACAGGCGAGCTCAACATAAAATCTATTGGATTTTCTTTAGGGAATTTGCTTCCCGAGAATACGATTATCGTTGATGAGGCTGCCACTTCAGGAGCACCTGCAACAGGATTAACAGAAGGTATACCTAGCCATGACTGGCTGCAGTTAACGGGGGGCAGCATTGGCTTTGGATTACCAGTTGCCACCGGTGCTGCGATCGCTTGCCCCGATAGAAAAGTTATTTGCTTACACGGCGACGGTGGTGCGATGTACACCATTCAATCATTGTGGACCCAAGCTCGTGAAAATTTAAATGTCATCAACATTATTTTCGCCAATCGAAAATACCAAATTTTACAAGTTGAACTTATGCGAGTTGGAGCTGACAGTCCAACTCAAAAAACGCTTGATATGCTAGACATTTCAAATCCTGATCTGAACTTCCAACAAATTGCTCAAGGAATGGGCGTCAATGCTACTCGCGCCACAACAGCAGAAGAATTTAATATGCAATTGCAACGCGCTCTGCAAGCCGAAGGCCCTCAATTAATTGAAGCGATTATTTAAGTTTATTTACGGCACTATCCATTAGCGCTAACACCTAAAACCATTTTGGTTATTACCAATTATTTGTCATCAAAATGGTTTTTTAAATCGTGGCAGCTAACTCAAAAGGCAAAACAAGTATTGATGACACTGCTAAAAGTGAAGAGGAAAGAATATCCGCTAGCGATCAGGTAAGCGATGATATTGCTTAAGTGATTTTCGAATAATAATTTTAAATTTTTTATCATTGGCACGAATAAACACGATGCTTGACCCTATTAAAATGAAAAATAGTCGCCATTTTATTTTCGTTTTTCTATTTTTATAATATGTGTAAGTTTTTACCTTTGACTAAATCGCATGATCCATTCTAAAGCGTAATAACAAATCAACTTCCGAATCCGCTAAGCGCACAGCTTCTTCTTTTGTGATCTTTTTTTCCATAACCAAATTAAATAACGAATCCTGAAAGGTCTGGCAATTTTCACTGCTCTCCATTGCTTCTTTTAATTCGGACAAATCATTGCGCTCTATTAAAGATTTTACATGCATACTATTGTGTAGTATTTCAACAACTGGAACCTTTGGTTGGGCAATACCTTTCGCTAGACGCTGAGCAATGATGGCAACCAAATGTGACGCCACATCACGATAGATTCTGTGATGAGAATCTTGTGGAAAGAAATTCACTAAACGATCAATTGCCAAATTTGCAGAAGACGCGTGAAGCGTCGCAATACAAAGATGTCCTGTTTCCGCAAAACGTAACGCTTGCTGTGCAGTCTCTTGATCACGAATTTCACCAATGACGATAACATTAGGCGATTCTCTTAACGCGTACTTGAGCGCATCTCTATAGCTATCGGTATCAACACCCACCTCGCGCTGACTAATCAACGACTGCTTATGATAATGCACAAACTCAATGGGATCCTCGATCGTTAAAATATGCCCTTGGGAGTTTTCATTTCGGTAGTCAATCATCGACGCCAATGTTGAAGATTTACCAACACCAGTTGCACCTACCACCAACACCAGACCTTGCTCTACCATCGCAAAGGCTTTTAGTTGTTGCGGCAATGCTAATTCATCAATGGAAGGAATGACATTTTGTATGTGCCGAGCAACCAGAGCCACTGCACCTTTTTGTCGGTACAGGTTTAATCTAAACCGACCACCATTTTCAATTTGTAGACTAATATCCAGCTCAAGGTGTTTTTCAAACTTTTGTTTCTGCTCATCATCGAGAGCGTCCATAATAAGATCACGAATATCACTCGACTCCATCGCCACATCATTGACTCGACGTAACTGCCCGTTGACTTTAAATGTCGGCGGCGCCCCGACATTTAAATACAAATCAGATGCTTTAATAACCGCCATGGTTTCAAGCATGCTGTACAATCCTTTCATCATAAATTCACCTTGCGCCTTTTATTGCTATTCATTGATATATTAAGAACTATTTATTATCCACCAATGCATCACTGAGATGACGTAAAAAGTGCCAATAGCTTATTTTGTCTGAACTTGGCCCAAATCCAACCATTAACCACAAAACTAATTAGTCACTTTTTTTGAGCGGAACTTTAGGCTTCACTACCAGAATATGCAACAAAACAGCTCTGCACTGGTATAATCTTGAAACGCTACAATACCAACAAAGAAGCGAAGAGCCCTAAACTTAACCGCTTCCGATTGCTGATTAAAAGTACCGTCTATCTATTATCACTATTTGGATCACTATGAAAATCGCATTATTAGAAGATGATTCTGCCCAATCTGACCTAGTTTGTCTTTGGCTAGGTGAAAAAAAGCACGATGTCCACGCCTTCCCTACTGGTGCAGAGCTTCTAAGTGCCTTAGCAAAAGACTCTTTTGATCTCATGATCTTTGATTGGCATCTGCCTGATACGACAGGTATCGAGGTGCTTGAAGTAGTACGGCAACAATACGATAAGAATATCCCGATCTTGTTTACAACTCAACGAGATGATGAAAATGACATAGTTTCGGCATTGCAAAATGGCGCCGATGACTACCTGATAAAACCTCTACGCCAAGGAGAACTGTCAGCACGAGTCGCTGCTTTGGGACGAAGAAGTGCTTTACCCGCTGATGACGAGATCGTCGAAGTCGGTACTATTCGTCTCAATCGAGGTTCGGGTGAAGCCACAGTGGATGGAAAACCCGTTAAATTAACCGATAAAGAGCACCAACTTGCCTGCTTACTCCTCCAGCATGAGGGCAGACTATTTTCTCGGGAATATCTATTGAGCTTGATTTGGGGAATCAGTGCCGCTATCAACACAAGAACAGTAGACAGCCATATCAGTAAAGTGAGACGAATTTTAAAAATCAATCCTGAAATGGGTTATCGCATTAAAACTATTTACCAGCATGGGTATCGATTCGAGAAAATTTAATTAGCTTTTATATACCGAGTTGATACACCTGTTATTTTTTTCCGCAAGAGGACACAGTGTTGCGTTTAAAATTTTTTTTACTTTTTTTTATTATCCAACCTATTCTTGTTTGCTTTAGCTCTCAGGCTTCAGCTGAACATTGGCTATACGCATTTCGACCTGGGGATACCCTGTGGTCTATTTGTCGACAATTTACAACTCGGCCTAACTGCTGGCAAACTATTGGTCAAGAAAATGGCGTCGACTTTCCTCGGCAAATCCCACCGGGTACTGTGATTAAATTTCCGATCTCTTGGCTAAAAACCATTCCAAAACCAGTCACCATTAATTATGTCCGAGGAAACGTCAATTTTTCTGATTCGAATTCTGAGCTTTCTGCTGCCAGTGTTGGTGATAACTTGGCAATTGGAACAATCATTACGGTTGGTGAAGACAGTAACGCGACATTAAAATTTGCTGACGGCACAGTAATGCTGTTAGAAGCCAATAGCGAACTCCATCTAAATGCGTTATCTGCAAATGGTGACACAGGCATGGTTGATTCGCGTGTCCGATTAAATCGAGGGGCTGCAACGACTCAAGTGCCCCAAAGAAGAAATCGCATTCGATTTAGCATTGAAACACCATCCGCAGTGGCGGCTGTAAGAGGAACTGAATTTCGAGTATCAACAGATAAAGAAGATGTTAATCTCTCTAGAGCGGAAGTTCTTGAAGGCTTAGTCGGTGTCGACACCTCGGTTTCCGGACAAGATGTAAATCAAGGATTTGGACTAACTGCAGAAAAAGGAACCGCACCGTCGGAACCTATTAAGCTATTACCTCCACCCGTTTTTATCACAACCAATCAACCGCAATTTGAAAAGATTAGCATTGAATGGCAAGAAGTACCCAATGCAAAGAAATATCGTACAACATTATTAAGCAATACGAATAATGAGAAAGAAATTTTATTCGTTAGCGAAACAAATGAGGCTTCAGTGCTATGGCCTAATTTATCTGTAAGTTGCTATTCAGCCGAAGTCAGCGCTATCGATGAAAACAAATTAATCGGAATGCCTGCACACCTTAATATATGTACTGAAGCCACACTCGCTCAAGTACAAATAAATAAGGTTAAAAAGAAAAATAAAACAACTTTGGAAGCAACATGGATAAATATTGAAAATGCTTCCAGCTATAAAGTCGAGTATTCGCTATCAAACGATTTTAAAGATGCTAAAACCATCACAACAACAACCAATTCTGCTCAAATTTCTATTGATACGGAATTAGAATATTTTATTCGTGTTACAGCAGAAAACGCTTCAGGTCTTTCGTCACCAACCAGTCTAACCGCTCATTGGTCCCCTACTTTTTGGGACAAATATATCGGCATTGGCGCAGCTGGAATTATTCTTTTGTTAATCGTGCTATAACAATAAAATTATCCAATTAAAAAATTATCTTGATCACGATAATTTTTTAAAAAAACAACAACGGTTCGACAAAAATATGTGGATACACATTCGGCATATCGCTTCAGTTTTCATTGTCTCTATTTTTGCCCTTCTCGCTGCATATTACCAATGGACTCTGCCGATAGATCGCTGGCTCTTCGACCGCTCTATCGGGTTACAATCCGTTGAAAAACCTTCGGACATTCTCATTGTTGCTATTGATGATCAGAGCATCCAAAACCTTGGCCGATGGCCTTGGCCTCGCCAATATCACGCAAATTTAATAAAAATTTTGAATGATGCAAATGCCAAAGCAATTGCGTTCGACGTTATTTTTCCCGACAAAGATTCTTTTAATCCTCAGCAGGATCAGGCGTTTGTTAACGCCGTAAAAAATACACCGTCTGTTGTTCTTCCTATGGCTTTAGAACAAATACAATTTGGTGGGCAAATACTGGAACGTTTACCTTTTGATGAGCTAGCCCGCGCCGCAAAAAAATTGGGGCATGTTCACATAGAACAAGATGAAGATGGCGTCTGCCGTTCCGTTTTTTTACGCGAAGGTGTTTCTTCGGCGTATTGGCCACATCTCACTCTGGCAATATTAGAAAGCATCGACGAACTCCCCACAATGTTATCTGGCGTGCGTAGTTCAGAATCATCAAATTCAGAATCTACAAGCAATACATCAATGTTAATTGCTCGAGATTATTACAATCTAATCTCTTTTGTAGGAAAAGCGGGATCGTTCCCAATGGTTTCTTATATCGACGTTTTAAATGGCGCGCTACCTAAGTCGATATTTAAAGATAAAATTATTTTTGTGGGCAGGGTCGCGAATGGTACAAATGACATTTTGGTGACCCCCGTAGGTACGATGCCTGGCGTTGAGCTCAACGCCAATATTTTTCATTCTCTTAGAAACAATCTATTAATAACGCCTATGAGCCCTATTAAACAGACAGCGTTCACCGGGTTTGCTGCTTTACTACTGGTTGCTTTATTAAGTTTGACATCACCTCGATTTTTTTTAATCACAACAATAACTTCAGTCTTTCTACTCCCAACAATCAGCTTTTTAATATTAATTAGCACAAGACAATGGTATGCACCGGGTTCTTTAATATGCTCAATACTCATATTTTATCCTTTTTGGAATTGGCAGCGGCTAGAAAAAATGCTCCAATATTTAAAAGTTGCACTTATTAAATTAGAACCCTCTTTGCAAAAATCAAAAATAGAGGGGGCCTCAAAAATTCATTACTTTGAAAAATCACTTGATTATTTGCACTCAATTCAGTTAATCCAAAGCTGGTCCATCTATGATGCGGAGAAAAAAGTTGTTTCTTCAAGCAAAAGCATGCAAAGCACTCTTTTAGACTCCAGAATAAAAACAGACAAAGGACATCCCGCTCACATTGAAAAAAGTAATTTAGAAGATAATTTATTCAGCGTTCAATCTTTTGACTTTATCAACGCCAACAAAAAATATAACGCGGCCATTAGCTGGTCTGGCATTGATAGGACACTCTTTGATTTAGTCGTTAATGAATTAGAAGTCGTCAGCAAAAAAAATGAAGAGGATAACCCTTATCGAGTAGAAGTCGTTGATAAAACACTTCTTGAATTAAAGCGCGCGAACAAAGTGGCCGAATACAATCAAAATCTTATCGACAGCAGTATTAAGAATTTGCCCGAAGCTGTCATCATGACTAATTTATTTGGGCATATTTTACAAACAAATATCCAAGCCAAACAATTATGGACATCAGATTCATCTCTCGAAAATTTTATTCAATACACCACTATTTTTAATAAAGTGTCAGGCTTTGACTGGGAAAAAAAATTATCCTCTCTCGCTTTTTATTCCCAATCTTTTAGTGTCGAACTAAAGCACTCAGAATCGCAGAGAATCTTTATCTGCCAAGGTCAAAAAATGGAAATTGATCGTCACAATCCAGGAATCATGCTTTTTTCTTTCAATGAAATAACGGCTTTACGTGCCAGTGAGCAGGCCAGATTAGAAACCCTTCACTTTTTATCCCACGACCTACGCGCACCCATGAATTCAGTGTTAGCTCTTGTACAACACGCCAAGCATCAAGATACATTCGATACAACCCTTTTAGATAAGATTGAACATCATGTTCATACTAATCTTGCCTATTCTCAGCAATTTTTGCAGTTAGCTAAAGCTGAAGAAGTACAAACAAAAGACTTTTATCTCTGCGACATTATCGAAATTATCGATAACGCTATTGAAGAAGTCTTTCCGACTGCACTTGCCAAAGACATTACCTTGGTAAAAAAATACTTAGACCTCTCTTTACCCGATGGCCAACAACTCGACATCTTAGGTGACGGACAATTACTAGAACGTATGTTTATTAATTTGCTGGGTAACGCCATAAAATTCAGCCCGTCGGGAGAAGAAATCACCATCGATATCTCTGTAGATTTTGACGACACAGCGAATCAAAACGATGATGCGGCAAAAATGCTGACAGTGAGCATATCTGACAACGGCATAGGAATTCCGCAAGAAAAACTTCCGCTTCTTTTTAACCGCTTTTCTAGCTCCTCCAAGAACAATTCTCAAGGAGTCGGTTTAGGATTATATTTCGTCAAGGTGGTTTGTGAACGACACGGCGGGGAAGTGACAGTGACAAGCGAGCCCTCACTTGGCTCCAAATTTAACGTCTCGCTACCACAACTAAACTAGCCCTTTTCTTATTTCTATCGATTGCCATAAACCTAATCTTCATATATTCCATATAGAAATAAGATTTACTTTTTTACAAGTTGTCATAAATGTCGGCCATTTCACAAGCTTTCTTTTTCACATTGTTTTACAATCCACACCGCTACACTCAGGCATAATGCTTGAGAAAAAATGAACCTAGATGTTCATTATAAAAACAGAGAGGAATACAAAAAATGACAATCACTTCTAACAAAATACTATTAGGCTGTACTGCTGCTTTCCTTGCCGGATCTATTTCTGTTGCACAAGCGGAAAACTATGTCGGTTTTACCATTAACCCTCAAGTTGGGTACTACTTTTTTGATAAAAAAAGAAATCTTGATAATGACAGTTTTGCCGGTTTAGGCCTCGGTTATCAATTCGATAGTCCTTGGGGAGCTGAATTGAACTACCTAACAGGTGACGCCGATATTCATAACGCTCCTTCTGGCACGCCTGAAGTTGATTTTGATCAATATCGCCTTGATGGTCTTTACCATTTTGGTGATCAGCAAGGCCTACAGCCTTATATCGCTGGCGGTATCGGTGACACAAACTTTCAAGTTAAAGGTGCCGATGATGCTGACGAGACACTTTTAAACTTAGGCGGCGGTGTTAAATACTACTTAACCAAAGGGTTATCGCTTCGTGCTGACGCCCGTACGTTTGTTGGCTTAGATACTGAAACAAAGGATTTTGCTGTAACACTAGGCTTAAACTATTTACTTGGCAAAAAATCAGCCTCCTCTCCTAAAGCAATCGCAGCTCCTGCAGCAGCTCCCGCCCCAATTGGTGATGCAGACGGTGATGGCGTTTTAGATAACCGTGATCGCTGCCCAAATACACCGGCAGGAACCCCCGTTGATGCAAACGGTTGTACGCTAGATAGTGATGGCGATGGCGTTGCGGATAATATTGATCAATGCCCTGACACATCAGCTGGCGCAAAAGTTGATGCGAAAGGCTGTTACATCATGCTTTCTGAAACAAAAGAAATTCGCTTAGCCATCAACTTCCCTACCAACTCTGCTGACATTGCTGATTCTTATCGTAGTGAAATCGCTCGAGTTGCTGACTTCATGAGAGAGTATCCTCAAACTCAAGTTGTCGTTGAAGGGCATACTGATGATCGTGGTGCAGCAGAATATAACCAGAACCTATCAGAAAGACGCGCAAAAGCAGTCGCTGACAAACTTATTTCTGACTTTGGTATCCCATCATCTAAAGTATCTTCAGTAGGCAAAGGCGAAATGTCTCCGATTGCTTCTAACGATACTGCTGACGGCCGATTCGCAAACCGTCGAGTAGTTGGCGTTATCAGCGCAACTGTAGAGACTATTGCAAAGTAATTCTTCAATAGGCATCAAGTACGAACTTGTAGGAACTTTCAAAATTTAGCTCTCAACAAGATCGTGAAAAAATAAAAGCCGAGACAGCGATATGCTGTCTCGGCTTTTTTGTTATACGATATAAGTGTTTAAAAATTTAACCCCCTAATTCTAACTTTCACCAGTAGTTAATGAGGTTTTGATTTATGAATTTTGATGTAGACGCCCTTTTGAAACAGGCTCCTGAATTAGTTATTTCCTATGGAGCAAAAATCGCCTTCGCAATTGCCATTTATATTATAGGGAAGTGGATTGCACGACTCATTACAAAGCTATTAGAAAAAGGGCTCAATAGCCGTTCAGTGGATCAAACTATCACCCTATTTGTCCGAAATCTCACGTATTATATTCTATTAGTTATTGTCATCATTGCAGCACTTGGCCAGCTCGGAGTACAAACTGCCTCTTTCGTTGCTATTGTCGGCGCTGCTGGCTTAGCCATTGGCTTAGCCCTCCAAGGTTCTCTTTCAAACTTTGCTTCAGGGGTCATGTTAATTCTTTTCCGTCCCTGTAAGGTCGGGGATTTTATCGAAGCTGCCGGAGCGATAGGTACGGTCTCCGACATTTCAATTATCGCGACGACCATATTGACTGGTGACAATAAAACAATCACCGTTTCAAATACCGCCTTAATGAATAGCAATATCATTAATTACTCTACTCAGGAAGAAAGACGTATCGATTTGATAATTGGTGTTGGCTACGGCTCAAATATTCAGCAAGTTAAAGATGAACTAAAAGCGATATCAGAAAGCGACCCTCGTATATTAACGACTAGAGACGTTACGATTGGCTTGGCTGAATTGGCCGACTCATCAATTAATTTTGTTTTTAGACCTTGGGTAAAAAGTGCTGATTATTGGCCAACTCAATTTGAACTAAACGAAAAAATTAAGAATCGCTTCGACGAATTAGGAATAGAAATACCCTTCCCTCAAATGGATATTCACTTACAAAAAGACGTCTAAATTTGGAATCCAAACAGCCTCTTTCTGTAGCAGAGGGGGGCTTCCTTTATATATCCGCCGCCTAGTTTGACAATGTTTTACACCTAAAGCATCGCACCTCAAGCTTATTCTTGTCATCATATTTACATGCAATGAAGACAATTTTCTGTCTTTATACTTTTTACCATTTAAAATAGTCGAGATGAAAAATGAGCATTGTTATGTGGGTTTTAATTGGGGTAGCTACAGGATCGATTACTAATAAACTAATGCCAGGTAAAAATATTGGCGGGATATCTTCCGCTATTATTATTGGTGTCTCTGGGGCAATGATTGGAGGATGGATGGGTTTATTAGATTACACCGCGCCTTTTGATTATTTAGCTATCAACATGGGAAGTCTTTTATCGGCAATGGTTGGGGCTTATTTTTCATTGGTGATATTTAGAATTATTGGAAGAGAATATTATTAATTCAACGCAGTTTTTCTCAATAAAAAAGCAGCCTGCGCTGCTTTTTTATTGGATTTATCAATTCAATCCATACACAACTAATCTACTTTCATTTCTCGAATAAAATCATCTGCCTCAGCAATTGCCTTTTCCATCGCAGCGAGCAAGTGATCAACATCTCTATTAATTGTCACTACTTCCCCTTTTAACGACTGAATTGCTCTAGCATTTAAGTTATGTTTTAAATATAGCACTTGGTCACGCATTGAATTTAAGACTGGTGTTAACCGACTTTCAGCATTCCGCATCACAGCTAACAGCTGGCGGTACTTGCTGCGTGTTGCTGAAAGTTGAGTTTGGCTTTCTCGTTTTAAACTCGCACTAGAATACTGCTTTAGTTCGGCCTCCCATTCTTTAAATAATGCTCCCGCAACGGATTCAATTGACGCAATGCGTTCTCGTATCAACTCGGCAGATTCTTCACTTCCTTCATATTCTTTATTTAGTCGATTGTACGCTCGCTCTAGCTTACCACCATCGACATTTACCACTGCTTTAAACTCTTCTAAAGCAGATTTAAATTGTTCTTGTGCCTCCTGTTGGGAGTCTCTTGCATCAACAACACGATCCACCAAAATATCTCGCTTATGAACCCCAAAATTTTCCATCGTGTTGTAATAGGCGCTTTCACACCCCATCATAATTAACGTCAAAAGTATTACACTCAGTTTCACATACAATCTCATCCAGCTTTCCTCTCAAAATTAGTCAGTCTGATTAAAATATACTACATCAGCATAAGTAAAAAATGACACTGTAGTCATTTAATTTTATTCAGTTCTTACAGTTAAAATCACTTAAAGATTTCATGCCATGCTAATATGTCGATTCGTATGCCTATCCAAACATACGGCTCAAGCCATACTGACATTGTTAGAATAATGATACTAACTCAAAATCACAGGAAGTAATTCACTGTGCAGTGGCTCACAGATGGGTATTTTACGATGATTTACAATCTTAACCTTATGCTTATACAGGTAAAACAATACACTCATCAATTATAAAATTGCAAAACAAGTTCAGAAGCCAATTAATTGTTGACGATTAGAAATATAATATTTTAAATAGACCACTTAAAAACACCATGGGAGCAAACAACAATGAAAATTTTATCAACTAGTGCTATTGCGTTAACTGCTTTACTCGCTATTACTGGCTGCAGTGACAGTGATGAAAAAACAGCTGGGGAAATGCTAGACAACGCCGTTGAATCAACAAAAGATGCAGCAGGCTCAATGACTGACAAAGCGGGTGATATGGCAAACAGCGTAAAAGAAACTGCTGAGTCAGCTTTGGATTCTGCTGGCGACGCGGTTGAAGATGCTAAGGAAGCGGGTGCTGATGCATTAGAAAGCGCTAAAGAAAAAGGTTCCGAAGCAGTTGAAGGCGCAAAAGAAATGGGATCAGATGCGATGAATAAAGCAAAAGATGCCGGTGAAGAAATGATGGATGAAGGCAAAGAAGCAGCTGCAAAAGCAGAAGACGCTGCGAAGGATCTTTTAAAGAAATAACTTTCTTTAATTATCAGAATAAAAAAACCCGCTTTTTAGCGGGTTTTTTTATTTATTAACGCATTGAATCAAAAGACATTATTCAGCAACAGGGGTCTCTGCAACTGGATCAGCTGATTCAGAACCGCCCTCTTCATCGCGCTTAGCTTCTTTAATCGATAACTTAATTCGACCACGATTATCAACATCTAAACATTTAACCCGAACCACTTGTCCCTCAGAAAGATAATCAGACACGGTGTTTACTCGCTCATCTGCAATCTGAGAAATATGAACAAGCCCATCTTTACCAGGTAAGAAATTAACAAACGCACCAAAATCGACAATACGTACAACAGTTCCTTCATAAATGGTTCCGATTTCTGCTTCTGCAGTAATTTCACCAATTTTATTAAGTGCCGCATTCAGCGATTCGGAATTGTCAGAATAAACTTTAACAACACCATCATCGGTAATATCAATCGTTGCACCGGTTTCTTCCGTTAGCGCACGAATCGTTGCTCCACCTTTACCGATAATATCTCTGATTTTATCGGTATCAATTTTCAAAGTTTCAAATCGAGGAGCATTATCATTGACTTGAGTACGAGCTGTTGATAGCACTTTATTCATCTCACCAAGAATGTGCAGTCTCGCATGAAGTGCTTGTTCTAACGCCACTTCCATAATCTCTTCAGTGATACCTTCGATTTTGATATCCATTTGCAAAGCAGTTATACCGTTGGTTGTACCCGCTACTTTAAAATCCATATCACCAAGATGATCTTCATCACCTAAAATATCTGTCAATACGGCAAAGCCGTTATCTTCTTTAACTAGCCCCATAGCAATACCAGCAACAGGCGCTTTTAAAGGAACGCCCGCATCCATCATCGCCAAACTAGAACCACACACAGAAGCCATTGAGCTTGAACCGTTTGATTCTGTGATTTCACTGACAACACGAATTGTGTAAGGGAAATCTTCAACTGAAGGCATAACTGCAGCCACACCACGACGTGCCAAACGGCCATGGCCAACTTCTCGACGACCTGTTCCACCCATACGGCCAGCTTCACCCACTGAATAAGGCGGGAAGTTATAATGCAACATAAAGTTATCTTTCTTTTCACCTTCTAACGCATCAATAATTTGAGCGTCACGTGCAGAACCTAATGTAGCAACAACGATTGCTTGAGTTTCACCACGAGTGAACAATGAAGAGCCATGAGTTTTTGGAAGCACACCCACTTCAACATCAATGCCTCGAACTGTTTTTGAATCACGTCCATCAATTCTTGGCTCGCCAGCAACAGCGCGAGCACGAACTAATTTCTTTTCAATAGAAGCGAAGACTTTTTTCACATCGTCAGCAGAAAATTCGCTTTCTTCTGTGGCAATCTGCTCAATGGCTTGCGATCGAAGTTCGCCTAAACGCGTATAACGTTCTTGCTTATCAGTAATTCGATAGGCTTCACCAATCCCACCTTCGAACTGCTGTTTAATTGCTTCCACTAATGCCGTTTTTTCTGCTTCAGCTTGCCAGTCCCAACGTGGTTTTCCAGCGTCTCGAGCAAGTTCTTCACAGGCTTTGACAACAACCTGCATTTCTTGATGCGCGTATAAAACAGCACCCAACATAATATCTTCTGGTAATTCATTCGCTTCAGATTCAACCATTAAGACGGCGTCTTGTGTACCCGCTACAACCATATCCAGCTCGCTAGTTTCTAGCGCTTTATAGGAAGGGTTTAATACATAGCCATTTTCCGATGTAAAACCTACTCGCGCAGCACCGATTGGACCATTAAATGGAATACCTGAAACAGCTAACGCCGCAGAAGTACCAATCATGGCAGGAATGTCGGGATCGATAGTTTTAGATGTCGACATAACAGTACAAACAACTTGTACTTCATTCATAAAGCCATTGGGGAATAATGGACGAATTGGGCGGTCAATTAATCGAGAAGTTAAAGTCTCTTTTTCTGTAGGACGGCCTTCACGCTTAAAGAACCCGCCCGGGATTTTTCCTGCTGCATAGGCTTTTTCTTGGTAATGAACAGATAAAGGGAAAAAGTCTTGCCCTGGTCTAGATTCTTTAGCACCCACAACGGTACACAGTACTGACGTTTCTCCGACAGTAACTAATGCTGATCCAGTTGCTTGACGCGCTATACGTCCAGTTTCGATGGTGACGGCTTGATCACCGTATTGAAATTTTTTAATTACGGGGTTCACAATTTTATCCTTTTCATTTTTGTTTATTTCTTCTCTGTCTTGCATTTTTTGCCGATCAGAATTTTATTTTTCTACCAGCAGATAAATTATTAATGCTCAAAACAGCTTAATTGTTTATATAACAATGCGTTGTTGTGGTAAGTATTGGAAATAAAATAAACGCTATTCGCAAAACCTACTCTTAGCGAATCCTATTTCCAATCACAATAATTTCTACAAATGAGTTTTATACTTGTTTCTTGTGCTTCATTTTAAGACGAAATTTATTGATTCCATCAAAAAACAATTCATCTTTACATCTAACCAAAAGACAGATAAACAAAGGGGCTCGCATTACGAACCCCTTGGTTTTTTCTAGCGACGCAATCCTAATTTTTGGATTAAATCTGCGTAGCGTTTTAGATCTTTACCTTTCAAGTAATCAAGTAATTTACGACGCTGATTTACCATCCTGATCAACCCTCTACGAGAGTGATGATCGTGCTTATGGCTAGCAAAGTGGCCTTGTAACTTATTGATGTTAGCTGTCAACAAAGCAATTTGGACTTCTGGAGAACCAGTGTCGCCAGCGGCTTGTTGATGCTCTTGAACGATTTTTGCTTTTTCTTCTGCATTAAGTGACATAACGTCTTCCTCTTTTAATATGCAAATTAAGAACACATTCAACTAAATAGTCCGTGTTCATCTGTACAGCCGGCCCATGCACATTTACAGGACGGCTAACCATGTTTGTATCAATGACGAAAATTAGCCATAAACTAAAACATGCTATCTACTCTACACGAGTAAATTCTGTGATTGTTCAGAACGCTAAAATACAGCTCTGCACAATAATATTTAATACAATACCCAACCTTCTTGGGTACAGGCAGCTTATCTAGAACTCAAATAAACTACATCGAAATCGGGCGAGAAGTCTCTGCAATCAGTCTTTTAGGCGCTATCTGACTATCCGTGACAAGCTCTCCAACGCCTAGAAAATCGCCAGATTGAGAGAAGACGCGAACAATACCACCTTCTCCAGCAATCCGGTAGGCCTGGGCATTGACTACATTTCGACCAAAGCGAAAATCAATAACACTCTGCTCCACTAATTGAATTGAAGGCAAATGCTTAATAGGCGTATCTACGGGCAAAAGATGATGATCTAATTGACCATCAGATGCCTTTGTAACTGTTTCATTCGTATCCAGAGCTGCAAGCTCTTCTCTTAACTGATCAAGAGTCACAGCGTTTCCGTCAATAAAATCTCCGGTCAAAGATCGATGCAAGGTCACAACGTGACCACCACATCCTAACGCTTGCCCAAGATCTTCTGCTATAGAACGAATGTATGTTCCTTTAGTGCAATGAACGTCGAGCGTTAACTTTGCTGGATTTCCCTCTTCAAAATCCAACACATCAATACTATGAATAAACACTTTGCGAGAGGGCCTATCAATTGTTATCCCTTCGCGAGCCAATTTATATAAGGGCTGACCTTGATGTTTTAACGCGGAAAACATCGAGGGTATTTGCTCTATCTCTCCGCGAAAATTGACTAAAGCTTCTTTCACCTTCTCTAGTGTAATGCCGCTAGCGTCTTTTCGTTCTAGCTCATCACCTTCTGCATCACTGGTGGTCGTCCTCACACCTAAGCAGAACTCACTTTGATATCGTTTATCCGCATCCAACAGATACTGAGAAAATTTTGTCGATTCTCCAAAACAAATTGGCAATATGCCGGTAGCTAACGGATCCAAACTACCCGTATGACCTGCTTTTGCTGCATCAAATAAGCGTCTCGCTTGTTGCAGTGCAGAATTAGATGTCATTCCTGCCGATTTGTTTAGCAAAAGGACACCATTTAGTTGGCGTCCTTTAGGGCGTTTGGCCAATTTTTTACCTATTAAATGAATATTTTTTCTGATACGGCTTTTACTGTCTGCTTAGCAAACAAAAAAACATCCTAATCATTACCATCAAGATTGTTAGACTGGTCTTTTAAAACTGCTTGATCAATCAAGCGGGTTAGCTTTTGGCCACTAACCGATGTTTTATCAAACTCAAAACGAAGTCTAGGTGTTGTTCGACTATTCAATGTTTTTGCTAACTTACTCCGTAAAAAACCAGAGGCTTTATTTAATAAAGCAATGGATTCCTCAGCTTGATTCGCATCATCCGATTGAATAAAAGTGACGAACACTTTTGCATTCGCATAATCAGGGCTCACATTGACTTCATTAATGTTCACGAGCCCAATACGTGGGTCAGATATTTCTGTTTGTATCAGTTGCGCTAAGCTTTTTTGAATCTGATCAGCAACCCTGACACTACGACTAAAGTCTTTTGGCATTTTCTTACCTAGTATAAAAGTCTTAACGACTTAAAGTGAACGAGCCACTTCTTTAACATCATAAACTTCGATTTGATCGCCAACTTTTACATCGTAATCTTTTACACCGATACCACATTCTGTTCCGTTTCGGACTTCATTCACATCATCTTTAAAGCGACGTAACGATTCTAGCTCGCCTTCATAGATCACGACATTGTCGCGAAGAACACGAATTGGTTTGTTACGATGCACCGTACCTTCGATCACCATACAACCGGCAACCTGTCCAAACTTAGGTGATTTAAATGTGTCACGAACATCAGCAATACCGACTATTTCTTCAACACGCTCAGGAGCCAACATGCCTGAAAGTGCGCTTTTCACTTCATCAATCAATTGATAAATAATGCTGTAATAACGAATTTCTACAGATTCAATCTCAGCAATTTTTCTAGCTGAATTTTCCGCTCTTACATTAAAACCAATAATAATTGCACCGGAGGTAATCGCTAAATTGACGTCATTTTCAGTAATACCACCAACACCCGAGTTAATGATATTAACCTGAACTTCTTCATTACCCATTTCTAACAATGAGGCCTGAATCGCTTCTAGCGAACCTCTAACATCTGTTTTTAGTACAACGGATAAAATCTTTTTCTCGCCCGATTCCATGGAAGAAAACATATTCTCAAGCTTTGCCGCTTGATTACGCTGCAATCTTTCTTGTTTTTCTTTTTCAGTTCGATGAAGAGCGACTTCTCGCGCTTTTCTTTCATCAGGAACAACAACACATTCGTCGCCAGCAGCAGGCGCAGAATCTAAACCCAAAATTTCTACTGGAGTAGATGGTCCTGCTTCTGCCACTTGTTCAGAAAATTCATTAATCATAGCTCGTACACGACCAAAGCTTTGGCCGGCTAAAACGATATCACCCGTTTTCAAAGTACCTTGTTGTACAAGCAATGTAGCGACAACACCACGTCCGACATCAACTCGTGACTCAACAACAACACCGCGAGCCGCCGTATCTTTTACCGCAGTTAATTCTTGCATTTCTGCTTGAAGTGAAACGGCATCAAGCAACTGATCAATACCTTCACCCGTCTTAGCGGACACTTGAATGAATTGCGTATCACCGCCCCAATCTTCTGGAATCACTTCTTTGGCTGATAATTCATTTTTAACACGTTCAGGGTCAGCGGCTTCTTTGTCGCACTTGTTAATCGCAACAACCATAGGAACGCCGGCTGCTTTCGCATGCTTAACAGCTTCTTCCGTTTGCGGCATCACACCATCATCAGCGGCGACAACGAGAATCACAACATCCGTACATTGCGCTCCGCGAGCACGCATAGAAGTAAATGCAGCATGCCCTGGTGTGTCTAAGAAGGTAATGTCACCGTGATTAGTGTGAACGCGATAAGCACCGATGTGTTGAGTAATACCGCCGGCCTCACCAGAAGCGACTTTTGCTTCACGAATATAATCCAAAAGTGATGTTTTACCATGATCGACATGGCCCATCACAGTTACCACTGGCGCCCTAGAAACAAGCTCACCTTCTACAGCAATTGTTTCTTCAAGAGCATCTTCAACTTCATTACCGGTTAATAGCTTATAATTGTGCCCAAGTTCTTCAACGACTAGCTGAGCAGTTTCTTGATCAATAGGTTGATTAATTGTAACCATCACCCCCATTTTGATTAACTGCTTCATCACAACAGCGCCTTTAATTGACATACGTTGTGCCAAATCAGACACCGTTATATTTAACGGAATTTCAACTTCGTGAACTACTTTTGCAGTTGGCTTTTTAAACTTATGTTTATTAACCAACTTAATTGGCATTTTTGGCTTTTTGCGCTTCTTAGGTTCAGCTGCAATAAGATCAGCAGCTGTTGTACCTTCGTCAATATCATCATCTGCAAGAGCCTCATCGACAAGAACATCGATTCGATTTGCTTTTTTCGGCCCAGAAGCGCCAGCACGTTTTGTTTTCTTATGCTTTGGCTCATCGTTTTCTTCTTCATCATCGAGATGACGCTCTTTGCGTTTTGTGTGTAACGTTCTCGAATCTTCTTCTTTAGCGGCAGGTGTATCGCTTTTCTTAGCAACGTCTTTTTTAACTTTCTCTGCTGCTTTATTTTTTTCAGCTTTTTCTTCAGCAGCTTTTACTACTGCCGCTTCTTCTTCACGACGAGCCTTAATCGCAGCTTGGCGTTTCATTTCAATATCATCAACGGCACCGGAAGGTTTCACTTCAGGCACGGGAGGAGCAGCCACAACCTCAGCCTCAGTTACCGCTTCAACAACAGGCTCTTCGACTGGCGCTTCCGTCGGTAATGACTCCAGAGTTTCAGCAACCTCTTCTGTTGCTGCATCACGTTTTACGTATGTTCGTTTTTTTCTTACTTCAACATTCACCGTTTTACGCGCAGCGCCACTTCCCGTCTTTAGTGTCGTTGTCGTTTTTCGACGCAAAGTGATTTTTTTCGGTGCAACTGTATCGCTTTCACCATGGCTATCTTTCAGAAAAGAAAGTAACTTTTGCTTTTCTGCATCAGACACACTTTGATCTGCAGAGTTATGATCGAGACCTGCTTCTTTCATCTGGCTAAGCAGCCTCTCAACCGAGGCGCCGACCGACTTGGCGAGTTCGCTAACTGTTACTTCTGCCATTCTTTTTCCTCAGTCTTAAATTAGTTCTATTTTTCTGTCTAATCATCATTACGAGAACCGTTAAAAATTTTCCCGTAATACAATTACACTGAAAACTTAAATAGTAGGCTTTCTCTTTGGATCACTGCTACTCGAATTAGGCATCATTCGCCTCTGCTTCGGCAAACCAAGGCTCGCGCGCTGTAAGAATCAGTGAGCTGGCACGCTCCTCGTCGATACCGTCAACATCAAGTAATTCATCAACTGATTGTTCAGCGAGGTCTTCCATCGTCACGATACCAATGCTTGCGAGCTTAAACGCAGTTTGTTTATCCATGCCTTCCATCGTAAGCAAATCTTCCGCGGGCTCTTTATCTAATTTCTCTTCCGATGCTAGCGCCTGAGTTAACAAGGCATCTTTAGCGCGCGCTCGAAGCTCTTCTGATATCTCTTCATCAAAACCTTCGATCGACAACATTTCTTCCAGAGGAACATAAGCAACCTCTTCTAATGTTGTAAATCCTTCTTCAACAAGAACAGTGGCGACATCATCATCAATATCTAACGCATTCATGAAGGTTTCGACCGTACTACCTGTTTCTTCTTGCTGTTTAGATTCCCACTCTTCAATGCTCATCACATTGATATTCCAGCCTGTTAGCTCAGAAGCTAAGCGTACATTTTGTCCTGCACGGCCAATAGCCATAGCTAAATTATCTTCACCAACAGCGACATCCATTGTGTTGCTATCTTCATCAACAACGATTGACTCTATTTCCGCAGGTGCCATCGCACTAATAACAAATTGCGCAGGGTTATCATCCCAAAGAATAATATCGATACGTTCATTACCTAATTCATTTGAAACCGCCTGAACGCGTGAACCACGCATTCCTACACAAGCGCCCACTGGGTCAATACGTCCATCATTCGTGGTTACAGCAATTTTTGCACGAAGACCTGGATCTCTTGCTGCCGCTTTTAACTCGATAATTTCTTCGGCAATTTCTGGCACTTCAATTTTGAATAATTCAATCAACATTTGAGGACATGAACGACTCAAATATAATTGCGGGCCGCGGACTTCTGTTCGCACTTCTAATAAGATTGCGCGAATACGATCACCCATTCTGAAAATTTCTCGTCCGACGAGCTGATCTCGTGGCAATAAGCCCTCGGCGTTATTGCCTAGATCGACGATAATATTATCTCGTGTCACTTTCTTGACTGTACCGCCAATTAGCTCACCCATCCGGCCTTCATACTCTTCTACAATTTGAGCTCTTTCGGCTTCACGAACTTTTTGGACAATCACTTGTTTTGCTGTTTGAGCAGCAATACGGCCAAAACCTACATTGTCAACTTGCTCTTCAAAGATATCATCAGCCACTAGGCTTTCATCTTTCTCGTGAGCTTCTTCTAGCGTAAATTCAGTGCCAAGCGCCGCCATGGTGTCATTATCTCGAACCAACCAACGACGAAAGGTTTCATAATCACCCGATTCGCGATCGATGACGACACGAATGTCAGAATCTTCGTCATACCGCTTTTTCGTCGCCGTAGCCAATGCCAACTCTATAGCCTCGAAAATTAATTCCCGATCGACACCTTTCTCGTGAGACACAGCATCGGCGACCAGCAAAATTTCTTTGTTCATGCCTTAACCTCGTTCTTTGCCTTTTGTTTGACTCTCTGATTGAGAATCTTCAAACCGTGGGGCAACATTCGCTTTATCGATTGATTCAATTGGTAGAACGTATTCGTGCTCATCTACCAAAACCTTTACTTCATCTTCTTCTAAACCGGTTAACAAACCAGTGAAGATTTTTCTTCCTTCAAAGGGAGCACGTAATTTTAATTTTACGTGCTCACCGACATACTGTTGATATTGTTCTAATGTGTAGAGAGGCCTGGCAAGCCCAGGGGAAGAAACCTCAAGGGTATATTCACCTGGAATAGGGTCCTCAACATCCATGACACTACTCACCTGCCGGCTGACTTTTTCGCAATCAGATAAGCCTACGCCGTCTTTCTTTTCTATATATATTCTCAGCGTACTACGACCACGACCGCTGGAATGAAACTCCAAACCCCATAACTCGCAACCGAGTGACACAACCACAGGCTCGAGCAATTCGGTTAAAAGCTTTGAACTACCGGCACTCATTTCATTACCACCAATGGCTAATTATTTTTAGCCAGCAACACAAATATCAATGCGGACAGAAAGACGTCCGCCGAAATAAACAATAGCGATAGAGCTATCGACCATCTCTCTAAGTCCACATCTGGAAACATACGAAAAAGCCCCTATAAATAGGGGCTTTTTCGTCAACGTTAGGTTCAACGTCTAGATTAGGTACACACTGCTCTCACTAATGACCCCTACATCTATCCACTATTTGGATATGGATCTACTTAATAAGGAATCCGACGTGTCGGATAGTAGTTAATCTACACAGTACCATGCCTCAATTCGTTAAAATCGGTTATCAGATTTAGCATTGAATGCCCAAATCTTATAATGATAAAGCGCGTTACTATCTACTGTTACACTGCGGTTACATCTAGCAAGAGGGAGCCCACGCATTACTGGGCGCGGATTATACCCGCAACTACCCCTTCACATCAATCAAAGGGTTTAAATCTATAAAAAATATATGCCTATGAGCTTTAGAGTCTTCGCGAGAGTCTTCGCGTATTGATTTAATGCGTTAATACGAACATCAGTCGCCTGCTCTAGAATTCCATTGACACTATCATTAAGCACTAACGTTAAAAACGACAACCTCAGACACCAAATACTCAGCTCACCTCAAAAGTGGCCGATGAGAATTCCCCTCAGTGAAATGAAAGAAGAAATGAATAACTAAGATAATTTTTACAGAAGCATAAAAAAAGCCTGCATATGCAAGCTTAATTTGAAAGCTTTTGACCTGGGATCAAAAAACCTACTTTGAATAAATTGGTAGCGGGGGCTGGATGCCAACGCTCTCTAGATTGCTAATTCAAGCCCTCGATATCACCTCTAAGCCACCAACTGTAAGAGCGTTACTATCTTGCTTAGAGGGAGCCCACACCTTACAGGGCGCGGAGTATAACAGCCCTAGCGTAACACCCGCAAGATCAGGGGGTTACATTGAATAAAACGTCTAAATATCATACAAAAAACAAGGGAAAACCAGATTATCCGCCGCCTTTTTCCATGCGCTTTACAAAAGAAGAGCGCAAAGCCCTCGAACTTGCCGCCGCCGGAAGACCTTTAGCGGCCTATATACGCTGGCTAATTTTCAAGGAAGAGATGCCAGAAACTATGCCGAAAATGCCGAAGAAGCGAACGCGCGGCGAAGCGGCCAGCCCCGATCACAAGGAAATCGCCAAGCTTTTAGGCGCGCTGGGGCAATCGCGCATTGCGAGCAACATCAATCAACTCGCCAAAGCCGCCAATTCTGGAAGCCTGCCTGTTAATCATGATGTCCTTCATTCCCTGAATGAGGCCGTGGAGTCCGTTCATTGGATGAGGCATAAGCTGATCAAAGCCCTTGGCCTGAAACCCCAGCGCCAAACCGAGGAGGATAGCGATGCTTCTGAAAGGTAATCAGCGTGGTGGCGGTCGCCAGATGGCCTTGCATCTTTTAAACGGGATGGATAACGAGCATGTGAGTATCCATGAAGTGCGGGGCTTTATTGCCAGTGATGTTCTCGGCGCACTCAATGAAGCCTACGCCCTATCCAAAGGAACCAAGTGCAAGCAGTTCATGTATAGCCTTTCCCTCAATCCTCCAAGGGAAGAAAAAGTCGGGATTGAAACCTTTGAAGCCGCGATTGAGAAAATAGAAAAAGAGCTTGGCCTTGATGGTCAGGCGCGTGTTGTTGTTTTCCATGAAAAGAACGGGCGGCGACATGCCCATTGTGTTTGGAGCCGGATTGATACGGAAGAAATGAAGGCTGTAAATATGAGCAATGACAGGCGCAAATTAAATAGCCTGTCGAAATCGCTCTATCTGGAACATGGCTGGAAATTACCGGAAGGGTTTTTAGATAAGTCCAAGAAAAACCCTTTGAACTTTACCCGCGAAGAATGGGAACAAGCCAAGCGCATTGGCCGCAAGGCTTCTGATATCAAGCGAGAACTTCAAGAATGCTGGGCGATTTCTGACACCAAAAAAACCTTTGAAAATGCTTTGGAAGAGCGCGGCTATTATCTGGCGCGTGGTGATCGCGGCGGCTTTGTTGTTATCGACATATACGGCGAAATATACCCGTTAAATAAGAAAAAGATTGGCAAGGTTAAAAAAGAAATAGCCGCAAAGCTCGGTGATCCAGAAAAACTAGATGATATTGAAACAGTTAAAAAGCAGATCAATGAAAAAATAACTGCGCTATTTAAATCCTATACGAATGAACTCTATGAAAATCATAAAAAGCAAATAAAACCTCTTAAGGATGAAAAGACGGAATTAAAAAGCAAGCATGAGAAGCAACGTCAAAAGTTACGCGTTTATATTCACAAGCGCTGGCAACGCGAAGAACTGGAACGAAATAAAAATATCCGCAAAGGCTTTAAAGGGCTTTGGGATAAGATCAATGGGCGCTACTGGAAGGTACGTAAATTCAATGAAGTACAAACCCGTAAATGCCGCGTTCGTGATCGCGATCAGCTAGAAGAATTATTCTTTAAACAAATGGCGGAAAAGCTTGAGTTGGAAGCGCGTATTGATGAATTGAGCAAAGCGCAAGAATATGAGCGCCGTACGCTCATTAAGCATTTAAGCGCCATGCATAATTATGACGAGCAAACTATTGCGCGGATTAAGACAAAAGAAAAAGAGAAGCGGAAAGAGCGTCAAAATGAATTTGGTTTTGACGGTCCTGATTTTGATATAGAGCCGGAGCTTTAATCATGGAGAAATATCGTTGCAAGGCTTGCGGGAATATTTTTCACTGGCATCACGCGTTTAGTAAATTTGGCTATGAAGACGGTGATGGCGATGTTCAAACAAAATTCGTAGCCAGTATTCTAGAAGATGCTGGCTACGCGGTGAAATATTCCCGCTGGTCGCCGCATAACACAATTATTTACTCCATCAAAAAAGACGGCGTGGAATTTATGCCACTTGGCAATCCTTCATTCAGGATTGGCTATGACGATCCTACTGCCTATTTGCCGCAGAAAATCATCAATATTCTGGAGAAGCATCTCATGCCAGACATATTATTTTATTAAAACCTTATGGGCTATTTAGAATAGCTCATATTGTCTTGCGTTGATTTCCTTTTGCTTCCATTCTGACTTTTCTGCGGCTCTGTTTAATTCGTTTAAGACAAGGGTTTTAACCCCACCTTGCGCTTCAATTTGCGGCAAGGCCATGAAGATAGAGCGATACCCTGTTTCTGTAATAGGTAGCGCGGCCTTTGGCGGAGAAATTGTTCTGATTTCAATATGCGACATACAATAACCATCAATTTCTTCATAAGAGGGTAAATAACTTTTTATGAAGCTTACTTCAATTTCAAAGTCTCTCCATTCCAAAGTAAAAACATCCGTGTATTCCATCTCTCGGCACTCCCCTTAATGCGACCAAAAAACATAAACATCATGAAAGCCCGTTGTGATGGTATAAACATCGCCGTTCATTTCCATGTCACGCGCCATCTTCTCATAATCGATATAGAATTTAAGATGCTCGGGGATTTGCGCTGTCTCTTCGGTGAGTTCCTGCGCGTAATCGGCAAGCGACTTAAAATGCCCAACATAATGTTCATCAATAGCTTGTTTTGCTTCCTCAACATTCCCGCCAAACATACTCAATAATTCAGCGCCAAGGGATTGTTGATCTTCAATAAATGAAGCAATTTCACAAACAGAAGCCAGTCCTTCATATTCGTTTATATAGTAGCCACAAAATCCTTCATAATCATGGATCGCGTATTCTTCCGAATTCTCTACGGGGCTTTTTGAAAGCATCTCGCTTACCGAGTCTTGAATATCTTCCAGCTCTTGCGCCGCATCAATCCAAGCTCCGTATAAAATTCCGTTGTTGTAACTGGCTAAACACGCCACATAAATTCTGATCTCTTCACACATTTTCTAATCTCCTAAATCGGTTAAGGGGTTCACATCTGAACCTCTGCCGACGTTGGCGAAACGGCTGGGGTGAAGAAATCAAGAATAAATTGCGGAGGGTCTATTCAGCGAAGCGCCAAATGGAAACCGTCATTTTTCTTGTAGTTCGAGGGGGTGCAACGCCCCTCCTTCTACTTACTAACCAATTCATCTTTCCTCGTTTCAAACAAAGCACCTCCTTTTTGTAAGAACACTAAATCAGCAACCCACATGAACGGCCCGAAAGGGTCGCTGGTGTAGCGGCCTCCAAACTTAAGGAGGTAAAAATGAAACTCGTAACCAGATTTGAATTAGCAGTAAAAAATGAAGAAGAGCTTTATGCACTTCTTAGACATGCGTTTAACGAACTTGCCAGAAGCGATTTCCATACGCACAGTCGCATAAATGCACTCGCATCAATCGAAAATATTCAAAATGAATTTGCTTCAAGGGCGCTTAGCCCTTAAGAAGCAATTTTCTCTGCACACAAGAATAATTAGTGTTTGATTTCTCCAGTAAAATTCTTTTATTTTGCAAGAATGGATGAAGTAATCTTCAAGAAAAGACCAGATGGACAATGGCAATTTAAAATTACGGATGAACTTGATAATGAGCTGACTATTAAAATCGGCGAAACGAAAAGTTATTGGTGCATTGAAATCATATTTTGCGAGCCAGAGCATCCTGATCCAGAAATCGATCAAATCCCCCATAATATATTTCAGACAGGTATAAAATCGCTAGAAGAAACCGTAATAGTTTCAAAAAAGAGGCTCACCGAAATCTATCACTTTGAAAAGGCGGATATCGCACTACAGGTTTCTAAGGTGCAATGGAAATTTCCTATAGAGCTGTAGGAAATTTCTTACAAAGATTATCGAGATAAATGACAGACAGGAAAGGCATGTGAAACTACTATAGTGTTGCTGCCATCCAATACCGACAATGCTGGTCACAGTTTCCAGCTAGCAGTCAGGGACGACGCGTAGATTCGCTGGATGGCAGCACTTTTCCCTTAAGCGAAAGCACTTTGCGCTGAGCTTTGTTTGTTGCGCTCTTTTGCTTTTCGGCCTTTTCCCTCTCCCGGATGATCTGCATGCTCACCAATATGCGAATGGTATTTTGAATCAACAGGCTTAACACGTTCGGAACGCGGCATATCTTCGCGCGCAGGAGGAAGTAGTTTTAAACTATTTCTAATGCGCACATGGCCCAAAAGCTGTTTCCGGATTTCTTTTGCTAACACCTCAGCAAGCAAGGATGGCACGGCATTCCCAAGCATTTTTTGTATATCTGTACGACTTGATTCAAACTTCAATCCATCAGGAAATGTTTGGATACGACACATCTCTTGTGGCGTGAGCTTTCTGCTTGTCCAATGAAAAGGGCCAACAGAAGAGCCGGGCTGCGCTTGAATAGTCCAAGACGGTCTATTCTTTGCGAGCTTTAACATGAAACTCCAATAGCGGGTTCGCCAGCCAAAGAGCGGCATACCACCACCTCGATTTGTATGCCAAAGATAGTTTTCACCTTCTGGAATACTCGGCAATAAATCGCCCCACTTTCCGCCAACTTTTAATGACGGATCTACAATTTTCTGCGGTAAATCACCCAATGC
Organism: Cellvibrionaceae bacterium; assembly: GCA_050633885.1. GTDB lineage: Bacteria > Pseudomonadota > Gammaproteobacteria > Pseudomonadales > Cellvibrionaceae > JAWSVE01. Next base: position 589,249 of record JBOEHK010000002.1, on the reverse strand, counting down.
ATCCCACGCTGTTTTATAGGGCAGTAGAGGCGTGCTATCAAATAAATCTACATCACTTTGTGCGCCGTGCGTTGGTTTAGGAAAATTGAAAGTTTTCCCATCACGACTTCCAACCAAAAACACGCGATCACGCATTTGCGGAACGCCATAATCCGCCGCATTAAGCTTTTGCCAATGGACAGAATAATGCGTTCCAGTTTCTCGATTGATCTGATCAATACCATTTAACAAATACTGCAACCCTTCATCTTTGCCTTTGAAGGCAATGCCATGAACATTTTCGAGCAGGAAGGCTTTGGGCTGTAGATCCCGAAGGACACGTAAATACGCGGTTAATGTATCAGAACGCGGATCATCCAAACGCAAAGAATCCCCGCCTGACCAATATGATGATTTAGAAAATGGCTGACATGGTGGCCCGCCGATCAAAACATCGGCTTCTCCCACACGAACTTTGGCAATTTTCATGATTTCTTTAGATGAAACAGCATGAATATCGCGCTCAACAACAGGCCATTTTCTGTTGAGCCGCATGGTATGGCACGCCGCCCTATCCAATTCAATTGCGATAGCCGTTTCAAAACCAGCGGCCTCGAAACCAAAGTCCAAGCCGCCAATTCCTGTATATAAACTTATCGCCTTGGGCATATTATTTTTATCCGATATAAATCTTCGCTACACTCGCAACGATTCTTACATTAAGGTGCATGGTATTAAAGACTCTAACAGCCAGATATTGTACTGTCAATACAAGATTATATGATAAAGATAAGATTAAAGGAAGCAATCGATCAGCTAAAGCAAGAAACCGGGGAACGCGTAACTTATGAACAGTTAGCAAAGGAGACCGGGCTTTCAAAGGCGACCATTGAATCTATAGCTTCTCGCTCACAATATAATGCCAGTTTAAAGGTCATCGACATATTGTGCCAAACATTGCGCACAACCCCTCAAGACTTACTTGAATATATTTCGGATTCCGAAGAAAAGAAGGATTCTTGTGAAAATTAGTAGCCATGAGGCAAAGGACATCCTCCTCCAAGAAGCCGAAAATGAAAAAAACCTTCCCATTGATCAGGCATGGCGTGACAGGATTGATGCCTTCTCCCGCACTTGCGAAGAAACCTCCAAAACCCATATAGCCTTTCTTGGTACGGCCTTGCTTGCTAAATGCGTCAACTTGGCTATTGATGCTTATTCTGTAAAGGCGGGTGATGATAGTGACGGTGCTTATTCCGCTCGTGGACTAGCGCATGGTGTTCTCGTTCCCCAAGCGCCCCGCCTGAATATTAATCTTGGTGTTACAGGACGAGAGCCGTTAAATAACCAGCCTTATTTTAGAATTAAACGTATCACGCGCGACGTTCCTGTGCGCGGAAATGCACAAATCGCAATCGACTCTCTTATCGATTTATTAGAAATAATTAATACGATATCGTCTCAAGAAGATGCCCGAAATGCGCTACGAGCATTTATCCATATACGACGACAATACTCTCCCTCTTACGCAGCACTTGATGATAACGCCCCGACAATTACACTCGACGAACTTATAGGAGCTGTAAGTCAGTTTGTGAGCGAAAACTCTGAAGGCGGTAAACGTGCGCAAGCAGTTGTTGCTGGACTACTTGATCTTTATGCAGGTCCTGATCGTGTTCTTTCTGGGAGAATAAATGATCCAGATAGACACTTGCCCGGAGATGTGGGTATTAGAAAAAAAGACAATCCCGAGGAATGGGAGAAAGTATTTGAGGTGCGCGATAAATCTGTATCATCTGAAGATGTTTATTTGTTTGTACAAAAAGCAACTGAAAATAATGTATCAGAAGCTGCCGTGATCTCAGCACATGCTTCTCAGGATAAACTCAATATCAATGATATAAAAACTTGGGCAAAAGAACGTAATGTAACAATAACGTTCTATTTGGGCTGGCATGATTTTATCAATCAAGTGGTGTTTTGGAGCGAAGTTCCTCACCTAGAGGGATTAAAGATAATTCCAAAACTAGTATATGAACGACTTATCGAAATAGAAGCTTCGGAAGAAGCCGTCAAAAAATGGGTTTCTATTTTCAACTAAAATCCTTTGCAGTGCGTCAACGCCCGCCCATTTAGATAGTCGAGTGTTGATACTTTATTCCGCTACCGAACTTGCTGACTGTGCAAGCTCATGTATGTTCATATGCTCAATCCGCGTTGCTAGTAGGCATGCGTCTGAAGAAGGCCATCCCCATATAATCCCAGTGACCTTCGCATATTCTGGATACCACTCTTTCTGTTGTTGTTGACACTCCACAAACTTAGTATTCCATACGAGAGAGCCGCTGATTCCATGCGGCTTAGGAAGCCCTCTAGTATTTCCATCAACACTTGTTGCCAAATCTGGTTTGTAGTTTATAGCAAAGTGACAATCAAAATTTCCAATATTTGTAGGAAAATCCACTTCTTGTGTTAGATATGGTGTGGCAGGAGAGACTAAAGTGCCAAAATGAAACGCGGCACGATCACCACTATATCCAATCATAAATAATAACTCTCCATCTACTGGTTCATGCTTATCTAAAAATCTTTCGATGGGGATGGCTTGTGATTTATGCTCACAAGTTTTCCAAGCCTTTTCAGCAATTTTTGATACGGCAACATCGCAAGGATATTCCTTCACACACATTGGATTTACTAACCTTACAACACAGTCTGACTTATAAAACTGGTGAGCTAAGGAAGAGTATTTTAACTTATTAGCCACATGCTCATTTGTAATTAAATACCTTTTATCATTGATAGAAAAAAAAGAAGCGCTACCTAGATGTTCTCCATAATCTTTTTCTAAAACCTTAGAAATAGGTGTGGTAAACGGCATAACATGCTCGAACATTTTCTGAACGACATCTGCACACATAACATCCCATATCTTATTGTTCATATTTACTCATATTTTATCTGTTAGTTTTTGTGCTAACGGCCATAAGCGGTCATTTACCGCCTATTCAACTGAACTGTTAGTCCAGCCTAGGAGCAGGATCAATTAAGCCTCGTTTCCTCCATCTGTTGCCATTTACAAGAGACTCAAAAGACATACCATTAGATAAGGTGAGATCATCTGCGTGATCTGTAACGATTATCTGTGGGCAGAAACCATTTTTTTCTTCAAGTTCATCACAATAAATAGCAAGGCGACTGAATATATTTTCTACGGCCTTAATATCTTCATCTATATCTTGTTGCACGTCAGACTTTTTACGCTGTTCTACCTCTTGGTTCGTTTGCTCCTCGAAAGTCGCTGAATTGTCTCTACTAAAATTTGGGAAATACACCTGTGTGGGCTGGTCGAAAAATATTATTGACGGTATCGCACACTTATCGCCTAGTTCGGTGAAGTATTTATGCAAAGCCAAGAAAAGTGTTACGTGGCTGTAGAGCCAATTAGCTCCGCTCCCCATTGATCTTAGATAAATTTTTTCATCGCCTTGCAAGTGGTATAGGTCAAATGTCTCAAAAGAGAAGTGAAGATTTATGGGTTGATAACTCTTTTCAAAATCAAAGTGCCTGCCAATTTCCGCCATATACTGGTTAACTTTTAGTGAGGAATTTTCTAGGCCGATTTTCACATCATACTGTTTTAGGCCTTTATTAATATCTCTGAGCTGTTTATTTAAATCCATGATTTTCTGTTCAAGCTCAGTATCATCAGCCATGTTGAGAGTATCGAGTAGCATAAATAGCTTAGCCTTTTGCACCAAAATGCTCTCATACAGGCTCTTCTGCTCTGACAACTGCTTTTCTGTTTCCTCAATTTCTGTGATTTGGTGATTTAAGGCTGTTAATTCATTGTCAGATGCTTCAATGTTGCGTTTTACATCAATCAATGATGACTCAAACTTCGCTTTCATGGGGCGTGCTTGTGCAAGATTTCCCGATACTTTAGTGATGGCATTCTGTAATTTTTCAGCGCTTTTTTGCAAACTGTTTTGTTCTGTATGACAAAATGGGCAAACTGAAGAAGAAATATGAACATTCTTTGGAGAGCTAAACTGCCTCATATTTTCTACAAAGCGCTCTTCTTCCTGTATGTGTTTATTTATTGACGTGGCTTGTCGTTGCAGTTTTCTGAGCTCGGCTGTCTTTTGAGTGCGCTCTAGCTTTAATTGGTTGTATCTTTGAGTAACAGAATCAGAGTTGTGATTGATATTTTCTGGTACAATGATTTTATCAAGCTGATTTTTCGCGTCTTGAGGATTGCGTAGCACTGCTTGTAATGCTAATGGCTCATCTTGAAAGCCCATCATAGCGTAAAGCTGGCTTAATACTGGCTCAATACCTTGTTTGTAGGAGTCTGATACTCGCTTATTCGAGTCTTTCTGTCGTTTCAAGCGATTCATTTCACCAGTAATTCGTTCATATTCCTGAGAAAGATGAAAATACTTTTGGTCAACCAAGCCCAAAAATATCTTGGTGTGTTCAATAGCCTGATCACGTTTTTCCTTTTCATCAAAACGGTAAAATAGCGCATGTTTATTAGCGACAAGGTTTTGATGTTGAAGGATGAAGGAGGTAAAGCTCCTTATTGATGGCGTTGGTGACTTTGCTTTGTTTCTTCTATTTTCCTTTGCGAACAACGATCCATCGACATCATCAATATCTATAAAAAAATCTCGAAGGTGTTTTCTAAATGCTTTTATTGCAATGAAGTAGCTATTTTCAAAGTAATCTCGTTGAATACTAGCCGAATCGACCCCCTCTGTACGACGAAAAAACGCCTTAGTAGGTAATTCAGGGTCACGAGCAATCACCATATCTTGTTCGTTAACCGAAAGCGCAACGTAATAAATGGCGGCATTATTAGTAATTACCCCTTTTGGAATAGTGTTTTCGCTACTACCAAAGCAATAATCAAAAATTTCGATCAAGGCACTTTTTCCAGTTGACGACTTGCCTGTCACAACGTTCAATCCTTTTTTGAAGTTAACAGGATGCTTTTTCCCTTGTTTGTCTATCACTCCAACTTCGTGAATTAATGTTTTCATCGCGGTTTCACTCCTAAAAACGCATAAATCTCGACCACTGAATGACCGCTGAATAGCTTTCCCAACTTCTCTGCACTTTTTTTATTGGTAAAGATTGAATCATATTCATCACATGCGCTTAGCGCCAAACTCTGTTCATCGACAGACAGCCAATCATTGGCTAAACAGTATTGAATACATTGCTCGGTTAGCTCTTGAAATTCATCTATTCGTTCTTGTAGATCATATAGTTTGGTTCGATCATCAAAAATCGACCAGATAGTGCTCCTCACGTTAGAGTTGAACAATTTCTGGCCAAAGATGGGATGGTTACTAAGAGGGATCACCAAAGGAGCGAGTAAAATATTATTGTCTAATTTGCCTAAGGCCGTATAAAACGAGGCCAGAAACGCTCCATAGTCAAATGGGTTGTACTTCAATTCGTACAGGGCATCGACGATACTGCTCATGGTTCAACCCTCCATCTTAAGTCACGGTCTTCATCATCCATAGCGTCATGCATCAGACCATTTTTGTATTCAAGAGGTGGGATATCGTTGCCCATGTTAAGCGGTTGTTCGCTTATGGTTTTGTTATAAAGCAATTTGGAACTTTTGATTGAGTCTGTCGCTTCGAGTTGAGCGCTTGAATAAGCAAGTTTGTATTTTTTAACCAATTTATTTTGGTAGGAAATTGTCTTGTCTTTATAGAGAGGATATTCATCTAACTGTTCAAACAGTGAGTTTTGCAATTCAAGCCAATTACCGACAGCATCAGAAATCATCTCATAATGCTCAATATCAACGATTTTTTGTACAAAGGGCCTGTCTTGGTGTAATTCAACTTGTTGTTCGGAGGCTTCGTAGCCAGAAAAGACCGGAAAGGTGAACTCCTTTTTACAAAGAAGAGCGGTCAGTTCCTCGCACTTAGCGGCAAAACCCTTATGTTTAATGCTCCAAGATTGCTGCGTTGCCTGCGCATACACAAAGCCAATAAGCCCATGTAAGTAGCTTTTTAAATTACTTTTCGGAATGCCTACAGGTCTGGAATATATCCGGTTTTCCAGATCTTGCCTGTCATCAGCTTCCGTATATAAGGTTACCTTATCTAGTACACTCTTGAGCAATAACTCTTCAGCAGCCATTACTGTTTTTTGCAATTTTATAACTTCTGAAGGTTTTTCGGCATTCAGTTGCTCTTTGGTTCGTTCAGAAAAAATATCCTTTAATATTTGCAATCGTTGATCTGTACTTTGTGCGTTCCAGTCTTTTAGGCGAGTAGTAGCACCAAACGCTTGTGTGGTATGAAGCACCAAAACACCATATTGGGAGTGACCAAACTCTGGAGCAAGCCAATTTTTCAGAGTTTTCCAAAGGTTTTCATGGTGATCAGTCAATGGTGCCGCATAATCTTTTACTTCAGTTTGTGTTGACTCCGAATTGTTTGGCGAAACCAAACTAACATCACCATCTTTTTCAAACCAAACTGACTGACCGTCTTCAAGCAAAAAACACTTATCTAAGCCGATCAGCACTTGATAATGAAAAGCTAAGGCGGTTGTTAAAGCTGCATTTTTGGTTTGTCCGTCAGTCATACTCTCTCCATACAATCAATCCCTAACCCCTTTTATCGTGATACATCTGATTAATATAAAACGTCCGCTATGGGCACACACCAGAAATTACATTGTTCTACTTCGGGTTTAATGTAAAGATCTTTTCCTTAATACGCAATTAGGGGTGAATTACATGCCAATCACGCATCCAAGGGCGCTCCCTTGGTCGTTATCCACTGGCGAAACAGTGGCGGCATCCAATCTGCGCAGGGTTGGTTGAGGGGATTGCATAAGGGGGAGCTAACATCCCTCTTTGCTTCATGGGGAGTTCAGAGGGGAGAGGTAAATTCTCCTTTCTGATCCTAGGGTTCCAAGGGGCATGGAAATGCTCTTTGGTCATGGGGTGTCGGGGAGCAGGAACGCGCCCTGACTGGTGATCGAACGGCCACGCGTTCGCTGGTGCAGCATCCAACTCGATGTTGGTAATGCGCCATATAAGCACTTGGTTAAGGGACGAGACTTAGTGCGCTTCCTGAGGATAAAACGGACGGGGAAACGTCCTTTTCATGATGGTGCGGGGAGGAGAAAATAGGGACATGGTCCTATTTTGTACTACACGCACACATCTTGCGGTCGTCGCAAAGCCATTCCAATAGCGGAACTATGTGACAAAGCAACATATTCAGATATTTTTGATAGCGTTATTTGCTATACGACGACGGTGTCACTGAGGACTGCCGCAAGCGCCAGAAGCTTGAGTCTTATATATGCGATACTTCCCTTCCCGCTATTCTCCATCGCGGGGCTGGAAAATGGAATGCGTTTCCATTAAACAAGAGTGAAGAATATAAAGGGCTTTAGTGCAGATGTTCGGACGTAAACTCACCGATGAGAAAATAAAAAAAATCCATGACTTAGCTATCGAGGCTTCTGATTATGATGAAGCATGGAAGATTTTAGCGCCGCTCATAAAAGCCCAAAGCTCGAACGATGTCGCAGCAGATGCCTTGATTGATATCGTTCACGATGGGCATCTCAATATCGAGCAATCACTGGATTTGCTAGACCAGATATATGAAACACATAAAGAGAATGAAGATATCCTCATTCTAATGGGTTGTGCTATGGAAGCGGGTCGAGATTTGGACTTTCTGAATGACCCTCCACCAGATCACCCTCTCTTTGGGAAAGTCATTAAACGACTTTCGGAGATGGCTTTAGCAATCAATGAGAAGAAAAAAGAAGCGCAGATTATTGAGGGGTTATCTTCCACTGCAAGGCTTATGGGTCGCCAATACGATGACCTTGCCAGAAAGAGCTATGCACGTTTAGTAGAACTACTACCAAATACCTCTTGGGCGCATTACAACCAAGGCCTATTTTTTAAGACAAGAGGCCATTTTGCAGAAGGCGTAAAGGCTAATCAAAAGGCGATCGAACTGACAGATGAGCCGAGTGAAAGCTATCAATGGAATTTAGGGATTTGTGCCACCGGATCTAGACAAGGCGAGATTGCGCTTAATATCTGGAAAGAGATTGGCAGTAAGATTGAGATGGGAAGATATGACCTTCCCGAAGGTAATTACCCTTCCTGCAAGGTTCGGCTTGCTGAAAGGCCGCTCGCTGAACGAGATGGCGAGCATGACAACCCCGGACTGGAAGAGACAATCTGGATCGAACGATTAAGCCCTTGTCACGGTATTATCCGCAGTGTTTTGTATCAGGATTTAGGCGTGGATTTTGGTGATGTGATCTTATTTGATGGTGCGCCTGTCACGTATCACAAATACGGAGATCAGCAAATTGCTGTCTTCCCTCACCTTGCAACACTTAGAAAGAATAATTATCAGTTCTTTGATTTTACTGGCACTCAAGAAAACAAAGGCGAACTTGGTGATATCAGTAAGCATTTAGATAAAGATGCTGTGGTGTATTCGCACACTGAAAGCTTTTCAGTTCTATGTTCGACTTGCTGGCGCAATGAAGAAATTGATCACGAACATAGAGAGAACGAGGAAAAGCACGTTGTTACAGGGCGGATTGTTGCGCCTGCCGATATGAAACCGGAGGAGATTTTGGAGAAGATCGATAGCGCTTTGAAAGACAAGCCAGAAAACAGAGTGTTTTCTCCTGATCTTTGTCGCGCTTGTGGCTTGGAAGATCGAGCCAGAATTGAAGAGCGTAGATTTAATATGCTCATGAATACGGTGGATTAAAAAGCCGCCCTTTAGAGAGGACGGCTTTGGTTAAGCTAATCAATTAAACGAATTATCTTAGAAGCCTCCTTCTGCTCGGAGGCATAATCACCAAGCGCGTAATAGTAATCAATAATGCGCTTATCACAGCCCCCATCCATAAGAGCGTTAAGTGCGAACATATTGACCGCGATGCTGATACTTTCTGCGCTCATAGTATCTTCAAAGTAATTCATATCATTGCATACTTGGAAAACTTCATCGCTATCCAGCGTCATGAGGATGCCGCCATTTTCGAGCATCCAGAACTCCCAATACCCACCGCTATAGTCTTTGCAGAATTTATCCGTGAAGGCATAAACCAGCATTTCAAATTTAAAGAACCTGTTGCCGATATATTTTGGCAGAAATTCCAAACGATCTTTTTCTTGTACAAGTGTTTTAGTAATCATTGTTTTCATCCTTTCTATCAAAGAAAAAACGGGGCTTATTGCCCCGCTTGATCGCCTTGGTTTTCTTTGCTTCTTGGAAAGGCATAAAAACCACCTTCGATGATTTGCTTGCCGTTCATCTTGCAATACAGGCCGTGGCCTTCTCTTGCCCAAGCGACACCTATGGCTATGAATTTTGCCGTCTCGCCATCTCCGATCTTCTTGCACAAAGAATGCGTAGGACGCGTATTTGTTTTTGTTTGGGTATTTTGCGTGGTCATAATGTTTTCCTTCTTTTACGAGGGCCGAATGAATTTTCGACCTTGTGAAGGCGACAACTCCGCCAGCACCAGTGAGCGGGTCAGATCATTTTGTGGGGGACCGCTTAGTGAATCTGGAAGCTTTGCTTGCATAGATGAACTTGCGGGAAAAATGATTTGATGCGCGAGCGCTGGCGGATAGCGTTCACATTAAAGGTCGGGAATTGTTTTCTTCGGCGCGGGGGAAGGAAAATATGGCTTATGACACTACAAGCCCCCTACTCGAACAAAAATCTAAACGCATGGTGAGCAAGGGGTTTCATGGTGACGTTAAGAAATTATTAATATTTTAAGGTTTATGCTTATAAGAGAAGAGCTACGGATATTCGCAAAGTTGCAGATATCATCAAAGGCGATTTATCGTATTTATTTCCAAGACATGGGTGAGCGAAAAGCACTAAGGCTTTTCATCTTTAAAGAAAGGATCACTCATGGATTTACTGTCAAAACCACGAAGCATTAAAAGGGATTTTGAAGCCGAAGTTGCAGCAGCACTTATGATTAAATGCAATGCGCTTATCCCGATCAGTATGGCTGTCAGATTATGCGGTATTTCAAGAAAGGAAATTCTGCGGCGCATAGAAATGGGATTATTTCCAAAGCCTGCACCACTGCCAAGGTTGCGTGAAAAAAGTGAACGCTTGGCTTTCTATGTAAAAGATTTGCATGAATGGATTAAAAACCCTCGCACTTATACGCCGCGAGGGTCGGAAATATAAATTTATGCTGCTATCAGATTACCATTTGTCTCAAGGGCATCTTCATCGGTGATGCCTGTTACATTTAGCAATGTAGCGATCTGGATAAAGTTATCAGCGCCACCATCAGCATCGACAGAAATTGTGCTATCTGTACCATTATCGGTGATCTGAACAAAATCTGTGATAGCGTCCGAGAGAGGATCATAGCCACTCAAGAGATCGATAATATCAATGGCATCGCCTTCAGTTGTGTCAAAGTCTCCGATAATATCAACATCGTTAAATGCAGAAGCGCTTTCAAAAATGAAGGAATCTGCTCCAATTCCACCCCAAAGTTTATCTAGGCCATCCCCACCATAAAGCATGTCACTATAGGTGCCGCCGTGAAGATCATCTTCACCAGAAAAACCATAAAGAATGTCATCACCTGACATTCCAATAAGCGTATCCTCAGAAGATGTCCCGTTAATTATCTCCGCCAAAGACGTGCCATACTGCCAAGATTGGAAGTTGCCTAAATCTGTATAGAATCCGTCTTGGAATTCAATATTTTCTATCTTGTAACTATTGTGTTGCTGATACTGCAAAAACAACTCATTAACACCAGCGTCAACAACAAGAGTGGCATCATAATTACCTGTCGTACTGATTGAAATTTCGTTTATGGTTTTATCGATATCAAGGACGAGAGTATCATTTCCATTTTTTGTATAGAGATGATCAAGACCGCCAGTATAAACGAAAACGTCATCACCACTCACTGTGTCAACAGCGAGATCATTGCCTGATCCCATATAATAAAAATCATCACCCCGCCCACCGTAGAGTTTGTCATCTCCAGTGCCGCCATCTAAATAATTGTCATTATATTCAACTTCATTTGGCGCAAAGGCATGAAGTGTATCATCGCCATCATAACCATAAATCGTATCAACGCCACTGCCGCCTTTTGCTGTTTTTGCGCCATATAAAGTATCATCGCCAGACGTGCCGTGGGTAACTAAATCCAAAGTGCGAATATCAATCACCGTGCTGTCGGAAAACTCCATAAGCTCAACATAACCATTTATTGTTATGCTTCCTGCACCAACATTTGGATCAACTTGTAAGAATAAATCTGATCCGGCAATGCGTGAAACAAGAATATCGTTCGACGTTAATCCCGCAGAAAATACAATTTTGTCAACATCCAGATATTGCTCTTGAATGAAATCATCGCCATGACCAATTGTGTATTTGTATGTATCGGCACCGCCTTGCCCTACGAGGCTATCATCACCAAGTTGACCATCCAGAATATCATCACCTGCCGATCCATAGAAAATGTCATTTCCTAATCCACCAGAAAGTGTGTCATTCCCGTAATTCCCTAGATATACATCATCACCAACACTACCCAAGTAAACATCATCTCCTGTCGTTCCAGAAATACTGTCACCATCAGGCGTCCATGAAAGCTCGTCTTCGATATTCTTATCTCTCTTATCGAGGAGCTGTTGAATAGTAATTGTTGAATCGCTAGCAATAATCGTGTTTTCCAATGCCGTTATTTCTGCTGTGGAAATATTCGCCAGACCAACAGAATGATCTATGGAATTTACAACATTAACCCAAAATGACATTTTGTCCTGAACCTGCGATCCATCAAGCGATTTAGCAAGCAACGCATTAAGCCCATCTTGATTAAAGCCTGTTACACCCTCAAGAATATCGGTGGCATAATTATATGTAAGACTTCCTTCGAACAGATCATTTTCAATTGTTTGAGCAATAAAACGGCCAGTAAACGTATAAAGTGCCATCTCGAATGCTCGGTTCACGGCCATTGACGCCAATGTTCCCGGATTGGGGAGTGAGCCTTGGGTATAATCCTCACCGAAAAGCTTTTCTAAAAATTCAACTTTTCTGGCATCAACATATTGGCCCCGGCTGGTCGGATCAATTGCGTCCACGCCTGCCCACCGGAACAATATCGTTTCAACATCATCCATAACACTGTGATCGTCGGTAAAATAATTTTCTAAATCTTGACCAATAAATTGATAAAGAAGGCTTATAAGGCTCTCGGGATCGGTCAAATCATTATCAGTAGAAGCAGCAATATAAAGATTTGGTATTTCTCCATAACCCCGCTGATCAGGAAGCCCTAATGTTGTTTCATCAAATGCAAAGCTTTGTTTGAAAATCGTATTAATATTGTCGTACTCAAACCAAATATCTGATATTTCTCGGGTTATCGGGCCGTTAACGCCATCATCCATTGTGTAACTACTGATATGAGAAACCGTATGGCCTTCATTAAACACATTAAATTGTTGAGATGCATAAAGATCAATTTCGGTAATGTTTAATTCGGTAAGAGAAAAAAGTTCATCCGAGCCACTTATCGCGTTTTGATTAATATCTTTCCAAACAAGTAGATCGGAAAATTGTGCATCGTTTGCATCAATTACACCATCCAAATTACTATCGAGCGTTGCTAGATCAGTAAAGCCATCTTCCGTAAGTGATCCAAATAACTCGGTGTGATAAGAAATACTACCATCACTATCTAAATCTATAGCAAGCAATCCATCGTCTGCATCAACCCATCCCGTATTTTCAGCAAAACCATCTTCATCAATATCCCAAAATACTTTGCTTTCTAACAATGAACTCAACTCGATTCCATCCCCGTCTAAATCAAGGACAAGCGGAGAGCCTGTATTTTCTGCATCACCGAAAGCCGCATATACACCTTCGATAGCGGGCGATGTAATAATCGCAGGGTCATTCAGAAAATCAAAGATATCATCAGGATCATCGTTATAGATCGCTGGGCTACCTCCACCGATCAAAACGTCATCTCCATCCCCACCAAAAATCACATCGGAAGAAGATGCCGAAATATAGTTTGGCAAACCACCAAGATCGGGAACGTAATGTACCTCGCCTTGTGCATCCACATAAATATCCGGACGCCCATCCCACCAAATTGTAGTGCCTGGATTGAAGGAAGGATTATTCGGGTCTATTTCGTTGCCGTTTTGATCGTACCAAACTGGATAAAGAGTTCCATCTGGAGCTATTGCAGTCCCCATAATGATCCCTCCACCGATAGTGATATGAATCAAATTGCCGTCGGGCGTCGTGACATCCATTGTTGTTTCACCCGTCGCACTATTTTGCTGGACATTTGATGCAGACAAGTTTCCAGTATTGGCAGAGCCACCGGAATACATACTGGAGGATTCAAGCTGTAAATGATTGGTGGTTGAGCCATTAATCGTTATGTCATCATTTTCGTTTGGAGGGATAAAAACTGTACCGCCAATATTTATGTTACCACGCAATACATTTGTAACCTCGACGATACCTAAAGTTTGCTTATGTTGATAATGCCAAACACCCGGAGTAATCTCTTTGGGATCGAAATAATCAGACGGATTCCCATCTATAAAAACAAAATCTTCATCGTCTCCACCATCAATCGTTATTGTGTCTCCCGCTTGTGGCTCATGAACATAGAAAACGTCCTCACCTCCTTTTCCTTCTATATGATCGCTCCCACCAATTGTACGGAATATGTTTGTCTGGTCGCTTCCAATTATGTAATCTCGCTCTGATGACCCGATTACATTCTCAATATTAATCAGGGTATGATCAAAACTACCAAAAACAGAAGTACTTAAATCTTCTGTCATAAATGCATTACCAATATCCAACTCAACAAATAACCACTCAGCGCCTCCACTTCGATCAATTAATGAATAGTCGATTGTATCGCCTTTGAATTCTGCATAACCCACATCAATTTTTATATTTTTACTGCCTAATTCAGATGTCGAATAGGTTGAGTTACTTCCACCGTCAAACGTATCATCTCCTGAACTGGCAATAAAAAGGTCATCGCCATCATCACCAAAAAGTTCATCATCACCAGTATTTCCATAGAGACGGTCGTTTTCCGTACCACCATGCAAAATATCATTGCCACCGTCTCCAGCTAAATGATCGTGCCATGCGCCACCCCATAGGACGTCATTGCCATCACCGCCAAATAAATTATCATTACCACTACTTTGATGTGAAATCGCTGGTGCATAATTCTCGAATTCATCTCCATAAAGTGTATCATGGCCATTCCCACCAAATAATTTATCGCCGCCGTGCCACCCATAAATCGTGTCGTTACCTCCATTTCCTGCAAGTTGATTATCATCACCATCTGTACCAACTATCAGGTTTTTATCTGAAGAACCTGGGCTTCCATAAAGCTGACCTGCACCCGTCAAGATATGCTCTATCAGGAAAAACTCACCCCTTATTGTAAAGCCTCCATCTTGCCGACCAACAAGCAACCCATCGTTTTCTCTAAAATAAACATCATCTCCATAATTTTGAACGAATTGACTCTGATTAAAATTATTGATTTGTAATCCATTTTGAATTGTCGCTATATCCGACAACAAATCATCTGAATATGTTGTATATACATTTCCGGGTGTGCCGGTTCCAAAGACAACTTCTATTTCCATTCCAGCCTCAAGCGATGTGGCCATGCCCTCGTTGATAGCTTTGTCAAATAGAAAAGCCATTGCGTCAGCTTCAGTGGTGGTAAGCCCATCTTTATAAAGTACTCCTCCTATGATGTTTCCACTCTCGTCCTTAAGCTGTAGGTTTACGTCTACTGTTCCAGCAAGAGTATCCAAAATCAATTCAATATCTGATCCGAAAACTTTACTATATCCATAAGCAATGCCCCCAGCCGCTACGATACCAACCGCAGCAATTGCGGCTGGGGTCAACGCAATACCTACTAATGAAAATGCCGCAACAACTGCACTTTGCATAAACAAAGTAGCCGCTGTTGTGATAGAAGCGTCCAAGATACCATCTACTAATTGCAACTCGGATGTTAAATAAATTTCATCCCCGACCCTTATTTCTTCAGCGCTAATAACTTCAAGTTCAATAGCAACTGATGTTGTAGCATAATCAGTAGCGCCCGATACGGCAGCACCAACAACAAATTCAATCAGCTTTGTTTGTCCCGCAACACCACCTATTTCACTAACTGATTGAGCTATCACGCTCGACAAAGAATCTAACCAGTTTTGATCTTCCAGAATTTCACGATCACTTACATAATATTGTGGGGAACTAGGCATGTCTTTCTCCTTTTATAATCTTAATTGATAAACAATAATTCATTTTTATTTCCATACGATCAGGCATATTTTCTCGACATCCATCTCCAACTGAAAAGTAGTAAACTTCATCATTCTTATTTGGACATTGCTTTTTAGAGTACCACTCACTGAAATACCCAATAGGAACACTCTCTTTTGATTCGACGTCTTTAATTACAATTTTGGCGACTGGAGACCTTGCCTTATAAAGTATTTTTTGAACAATCCCATTTCTATATTTGCCGTTTTGATATACAAGCATCATTCTCGCTACCCGACGAATATCTAACCACATTACAAAAAATAAAATGATAGACAGTCCAAAAGATACAAACAAAATTGACATTGTTCCTAACTCAAATTCGTTGCTCAAAATCACCCAAAATATTATTGTGCCTACAAGCCAAATGAAAACGAACACATACGGTGTGCTATATAATGTCTTCAGTGCTTTTTCATTGAGATCACCTTTTTCTTTCAGTTCAGCAATAACTATTTTCAATTCTCTTGGATAAAACAATTCAGCAATCATGACTTCCCCTCATAGCTGTAAAATCACTAGCACAAAAATTAGAACCGATACAAGAAAAAGAGTTGCTCCGACCTTCTGAAGTAAGTCTTGAGAAAAATAAGAACAGAAACCCTTCTAGCTTGGGGTAATAAAAACCAAAGAATTAAATATCTTCGTGAGACTATTCTTAAATAAAATATTATCTCAGCGCTCTCACCACCGCATCCCAAACCATTTCATTCTCGTAAATATACGGGCCAATGCCATGACCTTTGCCTTGGATATATGAAACCTTGATCGGCAAGTTCTGGTTGCGGGCGGCGCGTTCCAGCTCTTGCGAAAAACTCACAGGGATGGCTTTATCTTTTGTTCCATGAAATACAAAGAGTGGTTTTTTGATATTAGTAATTTCATTGGGAGACCAAACACCCGATGAAGCAATACCTGCGGCAAAGAAATCAGGGTATTTCTGCATAGCCCCTATCACCCCTGAGGCGCCCATAGAGTGCCCAGTCATGATGATTTTGTTCTCGTCAATCTCATAGGAATTCATAATGTCTTTAATCCCCGACATCACAACAGGCATATGATCGGGAAAAGGAATGAGACTTGGCATACGGTAATTCTTGTCTTTTGGTGAAAGCCAAAAGGCTCTGGGCGGAGCCATGGGAACCATCACAAAAAACGGATAGCGCCTCCTGAATCCCGGAGAGGCCAAAGCTGCTGCTGAATAAGCGTGTTTACTTACACCATGAAGGGAAATGACGAGGGGATATTTGTATTTTGGATCATAGTTTTCCGGCGCCATCAGAAAATAGCTTCCGACAAACGGAAAGCTGGAAGATAAAATGTAATGCCGTTCAAAAAGCTCAGAGTTTTTTCTAATCGTATCAAGTGATCTATAGAGATGATTAAACTCATTGACGACAAAATAAAACAAAATGGCAACACATATAAAATTGATAAAGTAATCAAATACACTGCGCTTTGGCTTTTGTTTTTTCTGACTGACGTCCATGCCTTGTCCTTTTCTTTTATTGTTTTTATCATTTAACCCGATTAATTCCAGCCTTATTCCAATAGCGCCCGTCTCAGCGTGATTTCATGCACGTGGAAGTGTTGTGCGAGGTCGGTGATTGAGGGGTGGTTTTTGGCGTTGAGTTGGGCTTTGGCCGTGCGGATTTGGGCATCAGAGAGTTTTTTTGGACGGCCTAGTTTTTTACCATTTTTACGGGCAGCGGCGAGGCCTTCTTTGGTGCGCTTGCTCAGGATTTCGCGCTCCCATGTGGCAAGCGCGGCGGCCAATGTGTAAAGGAATTTTCCATCCGGCGTGGTGGTGTCAAAATTCTGCGACAACGATAAAAACTGCACACCGCGCTTTTCCAAACGCTCCAATTCCGAAAGCGCGTCGAGCGCCGATCTGAAAGCGCGATCCAGCGAACACACAACAAAGATATCTCCGGATTTTAGCGCCGCAATAACCGCCTCATAAACGGGGCGTGATTTTGAGACCGCCGAGACTCCATCTTCGATAAAAACTTCATCGCATAATTCCTCAAGCTGCATGATCTGACGATCATAATGCTGCTCTTCTGTCGAGGTACGGATATAGCCTAATCTTGCCACGATCAAATCCTTTCAAAAACTTTCCATAAGAGATTAGACAAAAAGGAACGTTTTAGTCCGCGTAAAGCGGCGCTCACATTCCTTTAAAAAGAAATTCTATTAAACCTTTGATTCCTTTTAGGAAATCTTTGATTCCATAAAAATCTAATAACCGCCTATTGAATCCTAACAAAAACGTTCCTTTTTGTATGGCACGACCAAGCCATCCTGATCAAGACAAAAACTCATCACCACAATTTAATTTTCGACCGAGACCTGACCTCATGAAACTATATTCTTGTGTTTTAAATAGCGTTTTTTTATCTCTTTGCTTAACAGCTTGCGGTGGCGGCGGATCAAGCAATCCTGCGCCCACACCAAACCCTGATCCAGACCCCGATCCAACGCCCGGTAGCTTTTCAGTTGGTGGAACGATTAGCGGGAATGTGGAAGCTGTGGCTTTATCGCTCAACGGCAATGCGCAAAGCTTTGTCAGTGGCGCTTTCACCTTTACCAGTGAGCTGGATAACGGCGCGGCTTATGAGGTTTTGCTCATCACCGCTGGTGCGAATGAGAGCTGCACCTTGCAAAATGGTAGCGGCACCATTGCGGGCGCAGGCATCACCAACATCATTGTGACCTGTGAACAGATCAGCGCTATGAGCCTCCTGCAATATAGCAACACCGCCATTCTCGGCGCTCTCGCCTCCGGTGATTTTAACGGTGATGGCAATGATGATTTGGCGTTTCAGTTGCGCACGCTAGATGGCCACCCAAGCGGCGCTGATCTCAATTTTGTGCGCTTTGCGTTTGGCAATGGCGCTGGGAGTTTTGCCAATGCCTTCGATGCCGCCACCGATTGCGACGTTCAATTAAAGCGCGGCTACACCATGCTCGGCGAAGATTTTAATGGAGACGGGTTTGATGATGTGGTGTGTTCGGGCGGTGATAACACAGGCATCAAAGTTTTTGCCGGAAGCGCTCAGCCGGACAATATCTTTACGTCTGGCTTTTTCCAAACCGGATCAAACTACTTTCGCAGCCTCGATTTTAACGCCGATGGCTTGCCCGACATTTTTGATTTAGGTGATGGCCAAGGTAGCCCCGTCGTCGAGCCGAATTTCGAATATTTCCTCAATGACGGAGCCAATAATTTTGGCACCATTCAGAGCTTTGCAATACTCAACGATATCGAAGCCTCACTGGGGCAAATCTACAGCGCGGAGAATTTCGTTGTTGGTGATGTCAATGGCGATATGATTGATGATCTAATTACAATGGGCGGCACCAGAGGCTTGCCACTTAATGAGCCGCTACATGTTGCGGTATTTACTGCCCAAGCAGCAGGTGGATTTAATCTGCCGACAAGTGCCACGCCCGTCAATGACATCGATGCGGCGTTTACGATAAACGAGGAGTTTCGCGATTTAACCTCTGGAGATTTCAATGCGGATGGTCATATCGATATTGCGATTTCTCACGGCGCAGAGTTTGTAAACATATTATTAGGTGATGGTTTGGGCGGCTTTAGCGATCAAGGTCAAATCACTGTAGGCCGTCTTCCGCTCCACATTGCTACGGCTGATTTTAACGGCGACAGCATGCTTGATTTGGTGACGCTCAATCAAGATAGCCATACGCTACATATATCCTACGGCTTTGGTGATGGAACATTTGGCGAGGAAAGCACTAGTCCCGATAATGTCCTGATTATCCCGCTGGATGTTGGGATCAATCCTTACGATATGGTGATCGCGGATTTTGATAATAATGCACTGCCTGATATTGCGCTGGCTGAAAGCGCATTAGAGATTCCTAATGTTGAAAACGGTAATGGCTCGGTGCAGGTTTTTATGAATCCGGGGCGATAAGCACGCGGCCAAATTAACGATCCTATCGCAGTCTCTCATTGAATAAAGTGAGAGGCTGCTCCCTTTTTATTTGGAGCTAAATTTAGAATGAATGAGCTGCCCAACGATGCGCGGCATTTTTTCCAGTGGTTTATTTTATCCACGCTGCAAGCCTGTGCGAATGACGCGGAATTTCTAGAGCGTAAATGCGAATTCTACGATTTTGCGCGGCGTTATCCCAACCACAGAGCCGGATATTACATTACCTTTCTACTTGAAGAACTCCGCCAAGACCCACAAAACGGCACGCTATATTTTTCTGATAAGGTCGGCTGCACGGCAAAACCTCCTCAAAGAAAAATCCCGCCAGTTTTGCGCGTGATACAGAACAAAAAATTTCGCCAACAGCCTCACCCCCTAGAGAGCTTCAAAATTTAGCCATGCAAAAAACGATACTTGTAAGCGATCTTGATTGGCAGGAATTTTCCTCACTTTTCAAACGCGAGCGATTACCTGAGACCATCGGCGGTGAATTACTGCACCTGCTCAAGGATGATATTCAGCTCGCCAAAATCATCTATGGCCTATTCGCCGCCAGCAGCCTCGATTTTCTAAAAACATACAAAAGCGCTGAGCTTGGTGGAAGAACACCACTTGATTGCATCAATGACAATAAATCGAACGCCTTACGCCCCATCCTCATGAACGCCATGAAAAATAATTTACATCACGACAGCGCAGGAGAAGAATTAAGCAATAGGATATTTCACTAACGCACCAACCCAAGTGGTTAATAATTCATTAAAGAATTTCATGTATCCTGAAGAATAGAGCTATTTATCTTTGAGAGCGCAAATAGCCAATTTCAAAACCATGGGTGAATATTTTCAATACCGCAAGGTATGAGAGGTGTACACCATGGATGAGGCGATAAAAAACGACGAAATAGATAAGCCCAACTTTGAAGCGCAACTCACAGCAGCCTTAATGATACAAAGTAACGCTTTCGTTCCCATTAAGCTAGCGTCAAAGATGTGTGGAATTTCAAGGCAGGAAATAAATCGCCGAATTTCACGTGGCACATTTCCAAAACCACACAAACTCTCGAAACGTGAAAATTCAATTCGAAAAGCATTTCACATCCAAGATTTACTTAATTGGATCAAAAACCCGAAAAGTTATTTACAATCCGATTAATCAATAATTATCCACATTTTTGATTTTTAGGGTTTTTTATCTTAATTCAGAACTTTTCCTCAAGTAGCCAGCCAAGTAGCTAGCCCTTTTTCTTTAAATTCTGATTTTTTTAATTGTTTGCTTAAGCCGCTGTAAAAGCTTATTAAAAACTGGCGATCCCGGCAGGACTCGAACCTGCAACCCCCTGCTTAGAAGCCAGTAGCTTTAACTCTATTTTAAGGGCTGTAACGTATAGTGAGTAATGGTTATAGGCTATTGAAATAGCACAATTAAACAATTTTTATTTTGGGTTAGCTTTTATCCAGCAAAAGCCTTGGTGAGTAAGGGATACAAATAATAATTGTTGCACATATTTGCTCATCGTGACCATTCTGGAAACATCCCTCAAGTAGCCAGCCAAGTAGCCAGAGGCGGCTGTGAGGCTCAAAACAAAAAGAGCTAAGTAGCCAGAAAGGGCATAAATGCCGAAAACGATAAAATTTATAGACTCCGTGATAAGAAATATCCAACCAAAGGATACCCGACAAACTTATTGGTGCCCCGGATGCCCCGGATTTGGACTGCGTGTAAACCCAAGTGGATCAAAAGTATTTATCTTTAAATATATGGGTGGCCCTTTGAAGAACAAGAGCCGCTGGATATCTATAGGAAAGTATCCTGCATTGACGATTCGTCGTGCACGGCATGAATATGACGAGCTTTACGAACAAGTTTATGACTATGGACGCGATCCCATTGAGGAAGCGAAAGCGCTCAAGGTTGCACAAGAAGGCAAAATATCAGTCAGAGAATTTACCGATACCTATATCGAGCTTGGCCGCCTAAAAGGCAAAGCATTCATAGACGAAGAAGAGCGTTATTTCAGAAAGGATATTTGGCCTGTAATTGGTGAGAAGTTGCTGGACGAAGTATCTGTCAACGACATTGAAATGATTCAGCACCGAATACTTAAACGCGCGAAGACCAGACGGAGAGCGACCCGAAACGGCAAGGTTGCAACCAAGCATGCTATTGCCTGTACACGGCGGCTTTTCAATCTGGCCATTAAAAGAGGCTATATAGAACACAACCCAGTTAGAGATATCGAACCTCTAGGTATTACAGGCAAACGTAATCGCATATTGAACTTTGAAGAAATATGGACATTTTGGAACCGGATTGAGTTACTGGGCATGCCGCCAGTCACCGCAAAAGCTTTGAAATTTGCATTGATCACCATGCAACGCAGTATTGAAGTGCGCAACAT
The DNA here is from genome assembly GCA_050633885.1 of Cellvibrionaceae bacterium. GTDB lineage: Bacteria > Pseudomonadota > Gammaproteobacteria > Pseudomonadales > Cellvibrionaceae > JAWSVE01. Next base: position 567,464 of record JBOEHK010000002.1, on the reverse strand, counting down.
GCGCTATCGTGCTTTGAAGCTGGATGAAAATGTCTGGCAAATGGAAACTCATGAAACCAAGAGCCGGACAATGCACCGTGTCCCTTTGAACCGCTATGCGTGTATGCTCATCGATGAAGTAAAACCTTATACAAGTGCTTCTGACTACGTGTTCGGAGCAACACGCATGCTGTCACCACCAAAAGCCCCTGCTTCAGGTTTATCACCAATGGGTAAATCGGCTTTTCCACAAGCAATCAGAAGAAGCAGGGAGACACTGGAAATTGATGATTTCTGCCCTCATGATTTACGACGCACAGGTGCAACATGGATTACGGCGGTCGGACTACCAAAGCTCTATGCGCGGCTCATGCTTAATCACAGTGATGGCGAACGCGATGTTACTGGAGAGGTTTACGTTCAATATTCTTATGATTTCGAGAAGCAACGAGCGGCTAAGGTTTGGGAGTTCGTTTTGGATCAGATCGTGACATGCAAATCTCCTGCGGATATACCCAATTTAGAAACGCTAAGGGAGCGCGTAAGAGAGTCCGGACTCCTTTAGCCTACGACACTCAGACAACCAAAATGGTTTATACATAGACCATAAGAACTACTTGCGATCCATGTATAGATCATTTTTGTATTGACACAGTCCTCTAAATCCTCTATTTTGGTCTATATAAAGATCATTAGACACCCTCATGATCTATGTATGGACTAAAGGTTGGAAAATGCCAAAAACAACTGCTCGATCATATTCACGCTACACCCGAGAAGCAACAACGCTCCTTGGTGGGTTGATCCGTGCCGCTCGCAAGGAGAAAGCGCTAACTCTACAAGAGTTGGCCGACCGAGTAGGTGTTTCCAGAGGCTTAATACAACGCATCGAAAAAGGCGATACTAAATGCGAGATTGGCGCTGTTTTTGAAGCGGCCACCGTCATCGGAGTTACGTTATTTGATGCCGAGGAAACCACTTTAACGAAGCATCTTCGCCAGAACGAAGACAAGCTTGCCTTGCTACCAAAGTCTGTGCGCAAAAAATCTAAAGAGGTCTACGATGACTTCTAACAAAGTGAGTGAGGCATTTGTCTGGATATGGTTGCAGCATGAAACCGAGCCAGTTGTGGCTGGGCGTTTGGAAGTAGATCAGAATACTATCTTATTCAACTACGGTAAAAGCTACCTTGAGCGGATCGAACAGGAAAAACCTGTCATTTCAATTTACGAGCCTGAGCTACCGCTTAAAACTGGCGCACTATCTTTAACACAAGGGCTTACTATGCCCGGTTGCATCAGAGATGCCGCGCCGGATGCTTGGGGTCGCCGTGTCATACTGAATAAAAAATTAGGGCTTAAAGGACAACATACCGATACGGCAGAATTGGACGAACTTACTTATCTATTGGAATCAGGTTCAGATCGAATCGGTGCGCTCGATTTTCAGAAATCTCCGAGCGAGTATGTCCCCCGCTCTGCCAACAATGTAAGTCTAGAAGAATTAATAGAGTCTTCCGAGCGGGTTGAAAAAGGAATACCGCTTACGCCAGAACTCGATCATGCATTATTCCATGGTAGCTCTATAGGGGGCGCAAGGCCAAAAGCTTTGATAAAGGATCAAGGCAAAAAATACGTCGCAAAATTTTCATCTAGCACCGACCTCTATAGTGTCGTCAAAGCAGAATTTATTGCGATGAGGCTTGCCGCCATAGTCGGGTTAAACGTCGCTCCCGTTAAACTTGTGAATGCGGCGAATAAAGATGTTTTACTGATTGAAAGATTTGACCGTATTTCAAAAGGCGACACATGGCTTCGTAAGCCTATGGTTTCAGCGCTGACCATACTAGGGCTTGATGACATGATGGCGCGATATGCAAGCTATGAGGATTTAGCAGAAATTATTCGCCGCAGATTTATAGAACCCAAAAAAACACTGCATGAACTGTTTTCTCGTTTGGTATTTAATATTTTGTGCGGCAATACAGATGATCATGCTCGCAACCATGCCGCATTTTGGAATGGGAAAGAACTAAGCCTAACACCGGCTTATGACATATGCCCACAAGGCCGAACGGGTAACGAGGCAACGCAAGCCATGCTCATTGCAGAGCAAAATAAGTTAAGCCAACTTAAAACCTGCCTTGAAACCGCGCATAATTTTCAAATTTCAGAAAAAGAGGCTCATACTATATTTGATCATTATATATCAGTTATCGAACAAAACTGGAACTTAGTCTGTGAAGAAGCAGAACTCAGTGAGGTCGATAAAAATCTTCTATGGAAGAGACAGTTTTTAAACCCCTTTTCAGTCGTGAGAGAGAACTGAACTATTGAAAACAACAAATATCTAAAATTGATTTTATGATATTTTTTCAAGGGACTTTTCTACCCTAGCATACTCCATTGGAAACATACTCTTCGTGTAGATATCTTGCGATCTAGTAAAATCGACTTTAGCTTCTTCCAGCCATTTTTTATTTTCATGTGCCTTATAAAGAAAATATTTTGCAACGCCACGAAATTCTACAGCCTCCGCAATAAGCTTTCTTTCGCTTTCTATATCCATATTATCTACTACGCTATCGAATAAGCTAATGGCGTGCTCTAGCTCATCTAAATCATAGTTATCACGGTATTTGGCGATGTTTATCAAAGCCATTGCTAAATAATGCAGACAATAGAAATAATCACTTTTATTTCCTTGCACGCCAAGGTCTTCATATATTTCTATTGCTTCTTTATACAAAAGTATTTCTTTTCGATAAAATGATGGCTCTTTTTCTATGCATCCCAAACCACAGTATGTCTGGCCGAGGGATTTAAGAGCATTAGCTCTCTTAGGAGTGGCGCCCATTTCTAATTCAAGGGCTGAGCTACAAGCCTTTACAGATTTTGTAAGCATGCCTTTGTTGTTTCTATTTAAGCCGTCTTGTTTAAAAATGCTTGCAAGGAATATCCATGCATCAGAAAGATACATGCCTTCAGACTTCTCAATGACAGAATTGAAATTACTGATTGCATCTTTAATAACATTTTCATCGTTTCCGACGTCATATAGCGCTTTATTTGCCATCCCTAAGAAAAAGTGGGATTCAATTAAGAGTTCTTCGTTACGCGATCTTAGCAGATAAGCATGTCTATTTTTGTATACGTCAAGGGATTTGACAAGGCATTCTGTGCTGTGTGACTCATTGCCGATCTGAGAGAAGCAATAAGCTAGATGGAATTGTATTTCTAACCAATAATCACTGTCCTCCTCAACGCGTGTTACATTACATAGATTTTCTAAATATTGGACACCCTCTTTGACGTATTTAATATTAAAATCAAAGTTATCCCAAAGTAGTTCGTATTTTTTGACAATATTTTTATTTGTAATAATGTAATCATTTGCATGCTCTTCAGGGTCTATTTCTTCAAGCATATAACTTAAATAAGAAATAGATTTTTCAATATCTATCGGGTTTTTGGTAATTTCTGAAAGATTCAAATACACACTCGACATATCTAGGTTTGTTTGCAGCCAAAGCAATGTATCGCTATGCCTAATTCTTTCTGCAAGAACAATTTCATATGCATGAATTGATATTTTCAAAAAATCTAAATTATTTTTATCAACCCCTAGTTTGTGGTAGAGTTCCGCAGTTGTAACAACACTACTCATCCAATAATGAAAACTTAGTTTTTTTACTTGCTCTGATTTACATTTTTCAAGGATAGAATTAATCGTTTTGAAATACTGATCATATCCATTATCTTCAATAATAATTTTTTTTAAAATACCTGAGATACCGTTCAAAATTATGGTCTCAAGCATACTTGTTTTCTGTTTCGCTAGAAAACATTTCGCTCTTTTTAAAGCTTGATCGATATTTGATCTTGCGCTTAAGAAATCATTTTTTGATAAACTTACGCTGGCCAATCCTAAATAGCCAAATGGACTATCATCATATTTTTCGTTGTACCACAATAAAGGCTTTAGCCAATCATCTAATGCAATACCCTTCATATATTTTAATTTAGATATGAACTTCACAAATACATCTAATGGCTGTATTTGTTCATCTAAAGTATTCTCAACTATTTCAGCCGCTTTTATGATTAGTTTTTTGGACTGATCATGCGCATTATTTACAAATTTAAGTAAGGCTAAATTTTCAAGCGAATCTATATTTTGAGGGTTATAATCAAGAGATATTTCACGACATTCTATCGCATAATTCAAATATTTATTCTTTTGACCTTGTTTATCCCAAACCACTTCGTAAGAATTAGCGAGCACCCCGAAAATTCTCGATTTAGAGGAATTTTCAATCAGCGCGTTTCTAGAGCGTTGATACGCGAAATCTTTTAAAATGTCGTGTGCCTTAGAATATTCCTCTTTTCGCATCAACTTGAATGCTTTTAGCATGGTTTTAGCCAATGCATTAGATGAGGATGCTTTTTTAAAAAGCTTGATAGCAAGCTCTTCTGATTCTTCCTGACTCAACTGGTTCTCTAAAACGCTTACTAACTGCCAGCCTAAAGTTTCATCATCAGGAAATATTTCTAATGCATTTCTCAAAACGATTTCGCTATCGGTATATTGCTTAATAGTTACGTAAATTTTAGATAGGCTACTATAAGATACAATAAAGCTGGGATCGATCCGTATAGCGCTTTCAAATTCCTCAACAGCTTCTTCATATCTTTCTAGTCTATTAAGTGTCAGACCGACATGTAAATGGAAGAGCGGATTATCAACATCTTTAATGGATCTATATTCTTCCGATATTTGTAAGACTTCTTCGAATCTTCCTATGTTCTTCAAAACTAATATGTACGAGATAACCACATCAATACTTAACGGGTATTGTTTGTATAATTTCTCCGCCAAAGGCAGAGCGTCTTCATATTTTCGCAGGAACGATAGTACTCTTATCTGCAGAGACATTAAGTCAACATTTTCTGGAAAAACTACAAGCAGATTTTTAATGTCTTCTAAAGCCGTTCTGTATTTAGCATTATCTATTGTGCCAAATTTATCTTTATCGTAAGGATAGACTCCAATATCTTCTTTAATCCTTTTAAGTTCTTTTGAGATTGCCAAAGTATCTTGAAGGGGTAATTTGGGAGCGCTATCTGAGCTTTCGTATTCCCCAGATTTTAAATTAGCTATGGTTGGCTTGTGTTTTTCCTCCTCAATATATTTTTTGAGATCACGAATCCATTCACGCAAATCTGATCTATCCTCTTTAAAACCGGATAATATAAAAGGTTTATCTTGATTAAATTCTAGAAAACGAACAAATACCTCCAATTTAGAACATTGCTCAAGTTCGGCGAGTTTTATAAACACGACTTCTGAATTTTCTTTCGTTATGCCCTTGTCACTAGGCATTTTCATAAGCTTTGACAAACAATTCACTCTTGTTCGTTCAAGCTTTGCATCTAATGAGTTTTCGAATTTACTATCCTGATCGGTAAGAGCTTTTAGATAACTAGTGAGGTGATACGCTTCCCATAATACCTTAATATCCTTGGAGTGCAGATCGGCTAATTCTTTTGCCTTTTTCTTATTATCTGCTCCTGCCATGGAAGATTTAATATTTTCATATTTTATATAATCGTCAGTGCCGGAGCGAAAGGCAATTTCGTAATCTTGTTTATTTAAAGACAAAACTACTCCCTCTTTGGTCAACAAAAATGCCAGAACATTCTAGTGCTCTGGCAGTAACTTAAATTGAAATTTGATTATAAGGGTTTAAGTTTCATAAAATCTATATGTCCGGAGTAATTGGTTCCAGCTCGGATTGTGGATTTTGCTTTGCTTTAAGAAATTCCTTCTCTTTCCGATACCTGTCCAATGCATTGTGAAGTTCTGCCTCACTTAGATGTTGTTCAGCAGAATCAAAGATAGCCCCCGCTAATGCCTCAACTCTTATCTCCCATCTTTCTTTTTCAGAATACTGTCTTTGGAAGTCCTCCTTATCTCTTGAATAAAGACGTTGGGCTAATTCTTCCAAGAGATATAATTCTCTACTTGGGATGCCCTCAAATAATACGTCTTGTGTCTCCAAATCTGGGCGCACTATCCAATCCTGCTTGTTCGCTTCTTCATCTACTGTCATTCATAAATGCTTTCTTTTCCTTGAGTACAAATATTTCCATTCATTTACAAATATCATGTTACGGATCAAATCGTCAATTTTATAAAATTGATTGGTCTTTAAGGGGCATCTTGATCGCCACTAAAAAATTTAATAATTTTTATAAATCAACAAGTTAATTGATATTTTCTGACCGTTTCTGAGTAACCCAGAATGTTTTCTGACGCATTCTGTGAGCGCATGTGAAGAATAGGTTTTCGTCGCACAAATAAAAGTGAGGGCGAAAACCATGAATCTCAAAACTTATTTAAAAACCTTCTTGGTGGCACTTCTCGTCGTTGGAATCCTTTTAGGCATCACCAATGCAGAAGGTCGCTATTTATGGACATTGTTTTTCATTTGCTACTTAGTTGAGTCGCTACTTAAAACCCTTGATTTTCGGGGTGGCAAATGAATAAACCTAATCCATCTCCAACTAATCATCATGCTTTAGCCGACACCTCTTTGACGGAAGCCTCTTCCAGAAAAAAAAGGCATTTCACCTGTAACCGCTTTTATTCCTGTAACGACGCGCGGTGTTTCCATTTTGGATGCCGCGCTTATTTTCAAAAACTCTCTATGGAGAAAAACAAATGAAACCATCAATGAGTAATCCCTTTGCTGGGACAACGCCGCCAAGTTTTTCGGCCATTACAACCATTGTGTTTTGTATTGCCCTTGAAGCTTCCATGTTCGTCATGTTCTACGCCGTCTATACGGAAACCGTGGGGCTAATGAATGAAACCTACCTTTCTGAGCTGCCTGTCATAGGCACTCTCTTTTCCGGCATTGATCCGGATGCCAATGCCTCGCACATCATCTCAATATTACTCGCCGTGTTTTCGGTTGCTACGCCGATCTTCATCTGGGCAGAAACCTTTCGCCAAAATATTCTTGATGATCCCAAAGAATGGTTTTCCCATCCGCAAAATCAGATTGTCTCACTCATTGCCTTTCTGGTGCTGGCCATGGTGATTGGTTTAGAGGTGGTCAATCTCTACACACTGGTTGCCAGAGAGTCTATGCCCTCGGGTTTTGTGACCCAAAGCCAAGACAGTGTAATGGCATTTTTGGCACAGAACAAAGGTTTGGCCATTGGCGTGTCTATCGTCATTTCCGTGATCAACATCATATTGGCGCTGTTTACCACACGCGCCCTTTCATCTTTGAAAGCATCAGAGGAATAATATTATGAGACTTTTAATCTTAGCTTTAGCACTCGTCGTTTCAGCCTGCTCGCAAGAGCAAACACCATCAACCCCACAAACAAGTGAAGACATTTTTGTCTTGATTGAAAATGGCGGCACAATAAACGAAGAAAATTATGAGGATGCGCTCGATACATCGCTTAATTTGCTTCAACAACTCACCACACTGGGGCGAAGAAAGGCCACACGAAACAGCCAAATCCATATTGTCTTAAGCGCCCTACCCAACCGCATTGCGTGGTCTGGTAGCGCAAACCAATTAATGGAACAAGCCGGACAGGTGAAGGATTTAATCGTTTTTAAAAAATCTTTTTCTGATCTGGTGATGGCCTTTGATCAAATCGAAACCACGATCAATCTCACCCAGCCTGATCATGTGCGCTTATATTGGGTCGGGACAACAATTCATGTTCCGTTTCAAGAAACAGATGCGCAGATCAATGTGGAAGTGCCGCAGGAGGTTCCCACTAATCTTGCTCTGTCTAATTTCTCAAATCGTTTAAGTGCGCTCAAGATTTACCGCGTCCACCCCGATCAGGATCAAATTTTCCAAGCCTATCTGGGATCACTAGGATTATTGGCTAAAGCCAAAAAAGGCGATCTTGATTTTACATTGATGGGTGATGCTCAAACTAAATCTCATCTTGGCTCACTACTGTAAGGGGAGGAATGAATAATGAAGATTTTTCTTAAAGCCATCCCACTTTGCTTACTGTTAAACGCCCCTCTCCTTTATGGACAGGAGGAGCAAGATATCAAAATCAATTCCGTCAGTGGAAACAAAGCGCCCGTTATTATTATTGCTTCAAGATATAATTTCGAGCGCTCGATTTCTTTAAGACTTAAAACTGATCCGGCTCTTGGCCCGAGCAAAGCTTTGATCAGAACAGTGTCCAAGTTCGGCATGGTCGATGCGAAAGGCATTACAATCACATCGGGTTTTGATATTGATCTGGATAATAATCTGATTGTTGGCTTTAGCGGCGGCACGACGGAAATCATCAAAGTCGCTGGTGATCCGAAAGCTCTTGAAATTATTGCAAGCTTTAAAGATGAAGGCGGTAACTTCATCAATCCACCGTCAGACAGTGTTGCGCTTTATACACTGGGCGGTGAAAAGCTTTGCTTTGATTACAAGACCATTAACAAAGACCCGAAGATCGCCATGACGCTTTTACTTGATCGTTCAGGTTCTATGTCCGGCAATATTGAGGAAGTTAAAAGCACCGCTCAAAATTTCCTTAAACTTCTTCCTAAAAATGCCGCATGCGCCGTGGCGAGTTTTAATTCGGATTTTTTTTACGCGCATAAAAACTATCAAGCTTGCGGTGGCGGCGGGTTTGGATTTGAGAATATCACAAGTAGCGGCGGCACAGATATTTACAACGCCTTGAGCGGTGCATATGAAAATATGGCGCAAAAAGGCTTCGATGGTTTCCAAAAAGCCGTCATTATCGTGACTGATGGTTATACATTAAGTGATGCAAAGAAAAAACAGGCGCTTCTTACAAAGAAAAATGAAACGCTGACTTTCGTTTATTTTATTGGCGGGGACAAAAAGGATGATCTTATCGGTCTTACCGATCATTTCTTTGCCAAGAATAGCGATGTCAAACAATCGCTCACACAGTATTTTGGTGCGATTGGCCAAGCCTATACAAGCCAAAAAATATTGCGCGTGAAAGCGTGTGGGCATAAGTAAATGTCTTACCTTTTCGCCCCTCAAAGCAACGCCTCACGTATTTATAGCCGTGATCATTTTCTGCATGGATCAAGCCGCTGGGCTAGTCGTGCTTATTTAAAAGAAAAGGGGAAGATCGATGAGGGGCGTATTTTTCTTGGCTACGCCATGGCAGAGACAAAAAATGGCCGCGCTCTGCCTATTACTACTAATACAGAAAAACATCTTATTACTGTTGCTCCTACGCGTAGCGGCAAGCTTGTCACATCGAGCGCGCCGCGCTGCATGGATCATAAGGGGCCGCTTTTTGTTCTTGATTTAAAAGATGGTGAGCTGGCTCTTACAACAGTGATTTACAGAAGAGATGTACTGAGACATAAAGTTGAACTCATTGATCCGTGGGACTGCGCCGCGTCAAAGTTAGGGATTAAGCCATCACGCTTTAATGTGCTGGATTTACTGGATGAGGCCAGTGAAGATTTTTTTGAAAACGCACTTATCATTGCAGAAAGCACGGTAACGGAAAGCGCGAGTAAAGAGCCGCATTGGGATGAAGAAGCACTTGTGCTGATCGCGGGGCTGGCGATGTATGTCAAGGCCACGCCAAAAATATTCTACCCCACGGAAAAGAAATCCTGTGATTTACCGCAGGTCAGGCGATTGTTGAATTTACCGCCGGAAGACTTTCGTGCGCTTTTGGAAGGAAAATATGAAGAGGATACAGACGGCAATCTTAAACTTGTGCGGCCCGGCATGCTGCAAAGCGCTAATGAGTTTGTCAGCGCATCAGCAGGGCGTATTTTAAATAAAGAGAAAAAAGAATTCTCCGGTATCTTATCAACCGCGCATCGCAATACCCACTGGCTTGAAAGCCCAAGCATTCAGGATTCATTAGGCACGTCTGATTTTTCTTACTCGGAACTGGAACAAGGCGAAACTGATATTTATATCGTGCTGCCAGCCAAGCGTGTTCACAAATTTTCAAGATTCTTAAGGCTTCATACCTCAATTGGTTTGAACGCCGTCATGGGCTTTGAAACAAAGCCGAAAAACCCAGTTTATTTCATGATTGAAGAAGCCGCGATTTTGGGGCGGCTTGGCATACTGGCAACGGCCTTTGGCTTAATGGCCGGATATGGTTTGCAAATTCATCTTATATTGCAGGACTTAAATCAGCTCGTTTTCCTCTATGGAGATCAATGGCAAACCTTTATTGCCAATAGCGGCGTATTGCAATTTTTTGGAACGCTTGATCCGATGACGCGCGAGTTCATATCACGGCTTTGTGGCACAACCACACTTGAATCTTTGAGTGAAGAAACTGCGAAAATACGCGCCTCCTTTTTTGCTGATCCAAACTTTCTCACGCGCGAAGATAGTATAAGCGCGCGGCCTCTCATCACGCCCGATGAGGTTACGATTATGCATCCGGCCACACAAATTCTGATCTTTCCACATTGTTATCCGGTTGTGTGTTTTAAAACGGCCTTCTTCCTAGATAGCCGCTACCGCGATAAAAAAGGAAAGCCCCTTTTTTCTATTCATCCCAAGCACGCCGATAAGCCTTTATCACTCGCCATGGATTTTACAAAGGCTGGCCTTGATATTGGCAAAATATTGGGCGGGATATTTGATGGAGATGCGTGAGCTATGAATAGAGTTGTGTTAACCATCATCATTCTTCTTTGTGCGAGCGCTTATGGATCGCTTCGCGTTTTAAATAATACGCTTCCTCAATTTAATCAGGACTGGTTTGTTTATTCTGCGCTTTGGATATCACCTTGGATTTTGTTTATCGGTTCACTCAAATCTTGGCACCAATGTTATGTGTGGCGGAGTATTTTAGATAAAAGAAAAATAGAACCAATTTTATCACGCGGCGGATATACGCAAGAGAAAATCAAAACCAGACCTCATATGCTCGAATATATTTGCTGCGCTTTTTTTATTCTCTCATTGGCAGCCATTATGAAGTTATTTTCCGTGCCTCATATTGGCTGGAGCATAGGATCACTTGCTTTTTCTTATTTTATTTTACGTTTAGCGCTAAAAAACATTTAAGGCTTAAACTATGGGAATCATTAAACAATTTATAGTTGTTGCCCAATATACGGTAGAAAACCGCGCCTTTTGGCTGGGTTATTTACCAAATATTAATACTTTAGGCCACATACTTAATAGTATGAGAGCTATTAAGGAAATGCGCGTTTCCTTTTCAGCTCTTTTTTATTGTGCGTTTCATTTTAAGTGCATGCCTCTATCACCCATAGGCATGAATGCTCTCAAGCATCACAATGAATCGTCCAATTCTTTGAAAACAGTGAGGGCAATTTTATTGTCACTCGCTGTTTTTATATCACGGGAAACACGATGAAATCCCGCAACAAAAAAGAGCGAAATAAAGCTCAAATAGGTTTGAAGACTCATGCAAGACAGAGTCATAATGTGGTTTCTACGGATGAGAAATTGATCGCGCTTGTTAAGCTTTTAGCGCGTATTGAAGCCCAAAAGGACTTCCAACTTTATCTCGATGCCATTGAAGCCTCAAACAAAAATTAGGTTAGGTAAGCTCATGAAACAGCGTGTTTGTATCTATGCCAGATATAGCAGCGACCTGCAAAGCAAGGCCTCTATTGAAGACCAATTACGCCTTTGTAGCGAGAAAGCAAATAGCGAAGGCTGGGAGATAGGGAACTGTTATAGCGATGCGGCCATCTCTGGTGCGTCTCTCATGCGCCCCGGTATTCAGTCCCTACTTCAAGCTGCCATGAATGGTGAGTTTGACTATCTCCTCACCGAAGCACTGGATCGCCTCTCACGAGATCAGGAAGATATTGCAGGCATCTTCAAACGCATGGAGTTTTCGGGCGTTAAAATCATCACCCTGACCGAAGGTGAAATCTCTACGCTCCATATCGGATTGAAGGGAACAATGAATGCGATGTTTCTAAAAGATTTAGCCGATAAAACGCGAAGAGGTTTACGTGGCAAGGTCGAGAAGGGAAAATCCGGCGGCGGGATTGCTTACGGCTATAACGTGGTGAAGAAATTTGCCTCAAACGGCGAGCTGATCAAAGGCGAGCGTGAAATCAATGATAGCCAAGCCGATATCATCCGGCGCATTTTTGAAGAATATGCGCTGGCAAATAAATCTCCCAAGGCGATTGCGTCCAAGCTAAATGATGAAGGCATCCCTTGCCCCTCGGGAAAAGCTTGGGGGCAATCGACCATTAATGGCAATCGCAAGCGCGGGACAGGGATTCTCAATAACGAAATTTACATTGGCAGGCTGGTCTGGAACCGCCTGCGCATGGTCAAAGACCCAACTAGCGGCAAGCGCGTCTCGCGGATAAATGACGAAAGTGAGTGGGTTGTTCAGGACGTGCCGGAGCTTCGCATCGTAAGCCAAGAGCTATGGGAAGCAGTGAAAGCTCGTCAAGCGATGCTCGATAGGAAATCCCCTGCTCTGTGGCAAAGTAACCGCCCTCAATATCTACTCTCGGGACTAACAAAATGCGGCAAATGCGGGGGCGGTTTTGCCAAGATCAACTCTACCCATTATGGCTGTTCAGCCTCCAAGAATAAGGGCGAAGCAATTTGTGATAATCGCCGCACCATCAAGCGTGAGATTTTAGAAAGCCATGTACTTGAAGCCATCCAAAGTCGCTTGATGCGCGAAGAGCTGATTGAGATCTTTTGTTTTGAATATACCAAGCAGATTAATGTGCTTCATACGCAACATAACGCCAAGAGAAAAAATCTACAGACCGAGAGAGAAAAGGCCAATAAGGAAAAGGACAACCTCGTTCAGGCCATCAAGGACGGGATTTCTGCGGCGCTGGTCAAAGATGATCTGGAGCGGATAACAGCCCGCATTGAAGATATCGACAAATCATTATCCGAGCGAAAGGACATCAAACCCCTGCTCCATCCCGCCATGGCATCGCGCTATTTTTTAGCCGTGAAGGATTTGAGGGCATGTCTCAATGCAGAAAATTCACGCAGTGAGGCATCTGAGACTTTGCGCGGACTGATTGAAAAAGTAGTACTGACACCAAAAGAGGACGGCAAAGGCCTACGCATTGATCTGCATGGCGATTTAGCTGGCATCTTAAATATGAGTCTTGAGAAAAAGAATGGTACTAAGACAAGTATCTTAGAACGGCTCCAGCTACTGCCAGTTAACGACAATAACCTTGAAGCCTTCCAAGATAGAATTGGTAGCGGGGGCTGGATTTGAACCAACGACCTTCGGGTTATGAGCCCGACGAGCTACCAGGCTGCTCCACCCCGCACTCAAAACTTAGCGGGGTTACCCCAACTAAGGGCGAGCATTATAGGGATGCGATATAAGGCGGTCAAGGTGATTCCTTCCTGCTAACTCCAAAAGCAGCACTTATCATCAAATTAATTGGCCGATCGAGACATTAATGAAATCTTGGTTTCTATTTCGACCCTTTTAACAGACGCGCAACACCTGCTAGACTCTGATTACGTGCCTCTTATTTTTATTTTGCACATATATTCTCTACCTCAATAGACAATAACTTGCCTCCTAACACGATCAGAGATATCTCGAAGTGAAACCTGCTAAATCAAAAGCACAAGAGCGCCGAGAACTTCAACAGCAAATGGAAGAGTTTATAAAGCATGGCGGAAAGGTTGATGCCATTGAATCAGGCATCAGCGGACGAGATATTGGTGCCTATAAACTGACACCTGTTAATCTTAACGAACCAAGAGAAAACCGCACATTGCTGACCGATGAAGTTAAAGCGATAGAAGCTCGCAAGTCTAAAAACCCCAAAAATACAGATAAGACTAGGGCTAAGCGCCCAAAAAAAGTATTAATTACAGACGATTTTGGCGAGCCATTACGCTGGAGCTGGACAGACAAATAATCGAAATAAAGACTTGGTATTAATTCTGAGAAGCTTTTTGCAGAGAGACAGCTTCTTCAAACACGCGAGACAAATTTGGTTGAGGCCATTCACTGGGGTAAGATCTGTTCATAATTTCCAAAAAAGTTTGCTTGTCTAGTTCAGATTTATCGAGCAAATACGTCAAAAAAGTAAATAGCTTATCCGTTGCTTCTGACATAAGAGTGGCCACTTCTACTTCTGACAACTTCCCATCCATTAGGTAATCATCTAGCACTGTTTTACGCACACAATTCACTGACATCAGCATAGCCATGTGCTGTATTACTTTTTCATCCACGACGATTTCCCCTGTTTGCTCTCTTAACCCATCAAAAACTAAATGACACCATACCATTTACCGATTGCAAGACTTATCAGGCCCAATCCAGATACAATCAAAAACAAAATAAACAACAGCAAGAACGGCCTAAAGGGCCTTCGCTCTATATCGTTATAGCCTCGTTTATTATAAGCATCGACCTTCTCCTGATCCTCGGGGTAGAGCTTTGTTTCCGCTTGTTCGTTGTCTGACATAACTTATAAACCCTATCAATGAAAAAAGAATCAATAACTTCTTAGTTAGAATGGCAAATGAAAATCTAAATGCTTTTCTTGGCAGTATAAAGACAAAACCGCTTTTCATCTAGGCAACGATATGACGATGCCAGACAAAAAGCGGTTTAGATAATTTAACGAGACACCCGTTAAATCATGCAAATCACAAAGCATTAATCAAGCAATGAAATTTGCGCCTCATCGATAGCCATCAGTGAATCAACACCGTCTTTGATAGTAGCTGACAAACTTAAAGTTCTTGGCAGCACTCGGCGAAAATAGAATTCAGCTGTTTGCAGTTTAGCCTGATAAAATTCTTTTTCTGATGTACCTGCACTTAATTCTTTTAAAGCAATTTCGGCAGCTTGCGCCCAAAAGTAAGCTAGAGTCACATAACCGGAATACATAAGGTAGTCAAAACTTGCTCCACCCAATTCATCCATATTTTGCATCGCTCGACCACCAATATGCATGGTCAACTCGCCCCATTCTTGATTCAGCTTATCAAGCGGTTCAATAAATTTTTTCATTTCATCATTCGATGACTGTGACTCGCAGTATTTGTGAATTTTTTTAGTAAACACACGAAGTGTCTGCCCTTGATTACTTAATACTTTTCGACCCAACAAATCTAACGCTTGAATGCCATTTGTACCTTCATAAATCATGGCGATACGGGCATCACGAACATTTTGCTCCATACCCCATTCAGCAATATAACCATGCCCACCAAACACTTGCATTGATAAATTCGCGCCTTCAAAACCCACCTCTGTAATAAATCCTTTAGCGATCGGCGTTAACAATGCAAGAAGCTCATCAGCATCTTTTCTTTCCGTTTCATCTTCAGCGTACTCATGAACATCCAATAACTGAGCACAGTAATGGCCCAGCATCCGGCTGCCTTCCGCCAAAGATTTCACTGTCATAAGCATTCGACGGATATCTGGATGAACAATAATGGGATCAGCAGCGCCATCAGGGTTCTTTACCCCGGACAATGATCGCGATTGCAATCGCTCACGCGCGTACTTTGTCGCATTCTGAAGACCTAATTCCATGTGAGCCAACCCTTGCAAGGCAACACCAAGACGAGCTGAGTTCATCATAGTGAACATGTAACTCAAGCCTTTATTCAGCTCACCCACCAAATACCCTGTAGCGCCATCAAAATTCATCACACAGGTTGAATTGCCATGAATTCCCATTTTGTGTTCTAGGGCTCCACAAGTTACCGCATTTCTTTCGCCAGGGTTTCCGTCCGCGTCTAATGTGAACTTAGGCACGACAAACAATGAAATACCTTTGGTGCCTGCGGGCGCATCAGGCGTTCTCGCAATCACAAGATGGACAATATTCTCTGCCATATCGTGCTCACCAGAAGAAATAAAGATTTTTGTTCCCGTAACGCGATAAGTCCCATCGGATTGAGGCTCAGACTTTGTTCTCAACAACCCTAAATCTGTACCACAATGAGGCTCCGTCAAACACATCGTACCTGTCCAGCGGCCCTCAGTAAGCTTAGGAAGATATTGCGACTTTAACTCGGGACTACCATGTTTTTCTAAGCTTGCTCTCGCACCATGACTCAATAATGCATACATAGACCAAGACCAGTTTGCTGTTCCCAGCATTTCATTGAGAACCATTCCTAGAGAAACAGGCAGGCCTTGACCACCAAACTCAGCCGAAGTCGCCAAACCTGACCACCCAGCTTCTATAAATAACTGATACGCTTCTTTAAAACCTTTCGGCGTAATAACTTCAGTTCCCTCTAACCGACACCCTTCATCACCTGCCTGATTAGTAGGAGCAACTTCGTTTTCACAAAACTTACCAAGCTCCTCCATAATGGCGTCAATCATATCCGGAGTGGCATCTTCACAACCTGGCAACTTTGACCATAGCTCGTGATAACCTAAAACTTCATTACGAACAAAACGAATATCCCTTGTTGGTGCTTTAAAGTCAGTCATATAAACCTCTAATCCTCTAGGAGCTTTTCAATTCAATATAAATAATTAAGTAATCAGTAAAAATGGCTAAATGTAATTCCTCAATACACCAGCTTAGTACACGCCATCTTTAAAGTAGACACTCAAAAGATAAAACAATGAAAACATTATTTTGACACGAAAAATGCTAATTCAGTCATTTTGTGCAATTACCCCACTATAAAATAGAAACAAAATCGAACAAAGAGTCACGTTATAGTTTTTAGTAATTAAAACTTATGCTATTTCAACATGATAGCACGACTGGTTAGCCAGAAAGATAAACGGAAAGGCGATTCAATGAATAGTGAAATATTAAATTTTATTGGCACAAAACACTAAGAATGTTTTGGGCACTTATTATTTAAGCGTTAATGTTGATAAAACTACCAGCAAATCTATCGGCATGAATTGGACCTGAACCGGAAGTTCGATGAACCCCATCAAAAGAGACGGCCTCTTTATCTGAACTTTCGTCCGCAACCTTTGCTTCCTGCGCCTGCTTCTGTTGTAACACGATGAGTTCTTGCCTAGCCTCTGATTCCATTTGCGTTGCCGACGCGGCTACTCGCCGATCTTGCGGCGAAGGCTCCGCTGGCGCCAACGCTGCACGGCGAACTTGCTGTGCTTTTTCGATAGTAGCTTGTGGGTTACCCGCAACTTTACTGGTACTAATTGAAACCTCGCCACCCACCGCATAGCTAACCCCATCGGGACCTCGCTGATAGGTATAAGTGGGCGCTCCCGCATGCTGACCGCCGACCGCCGCATGCGCTCTCTCATGAGCCCTAACCTCTCTATCACGAGCAGACAATTCTTGAATCATTTTCTGATCGTCTTCTTGTTGCTGCTTTTCTATCTCTTGCTCTTGCGCTTTTTTTTCAGACTCTACCCCATCTGAGTTTGTAGACGATAACTTCTCCTCTTCTTTTTCATCTTGAGATTCAAAATTATTTTTGCCATCCACATCTTCAACAAGATCTTTCTTCTCTTTTTGTTGTTCGCCACGAAAAATATCTGCAGGCTGTTCAATAGGTTTTAAAGTACTTTCTTTCGAATCCGTTTCTTCTTGTCCCACAGCCTGCTTTCCGAGAGGGCTAAACGGAGATATGGCATTGGCAAAATTTGTTTGCATTCCCGAAATATTCATGGCAATTCACCGATGACCTTTGCACACAATTAAACTATCAACAGATAAAAATCTACGCTTACAATAAAATGCAATAGAAAATACTTGGCTCAACAACAGAAAAGTAATTCCACGAAAAATAACACTCATTACTCAACACTCGCACTCATGCTTTTATGTCCATAATAGTCCCCAGCATCTCATCCGCCGACTTAACAACTTTTGCTGACGCATCAAAAACATGTTGCTGAATTTTCATATCGATTAATGGATCAATAATATTTTTTTGTGTATCAGTCACCGCTATCGTTTGTTGGTCAGTGTTGGCAGCATAAGGATTGACAGTCTCGTTTTGGTTAACACTCACCGGTGCATTACGCGCTGTATTATCAAGACCTGCATTATTTAGAGAAAGATCCTCATTGTGTAATCCAGCCTTAGATATTTTATCAGCCGCTTTTTCAATAGCACTATAGCTTGTCTGCATACCTTGTATGCCAGTATTCATCACTGAGTTAATCGACATAAAAATCTCACAAAAACTTAAAAAGTACAAACCAAAAGTGGCAGACTGCTCGACAAAAAATAAATTTCCTGCATGAACATTCTAACAAAAAACGAGCATCAAAAACCTGAAAGCGAGACGCAAGTGACCAACAGCAAGAATATTTTTTCTTAAAAACTGAAATGAACAACACCTATTCTTCTATCACTGTCTTTTATTGCATTAAAACTTAGGGCTTATAATCATTAAGCAATAACGTGAAAACAACTCAATATAAAAACATGGCAATATAAAACAACACCATAAAAAAAGGGGCCTGAATAGGCCCCTTTAGAAATCAATTTAACAAGTATAAAATATATTATATTTAACACACTACAGCATCATAAAATAAATTTTTATTTTCTTTATCGCCGTTTCCAAGTGCTGCTAACAAAGCATTTTCGGATACAGGCTGATCGCCTTCGGATACTTCAATTTGTTCTGGCTGCATTCCTAATTTTTTAAAGAGCTGAACATCTTTATTGGCACCAGGGTTCGACGTTGTTAACAATTTCTCACCATAAAAAATTGAATTCGCTCCCGCCAAAAATGCTAACGCTTGAGTTTCATCGCTCATATTTTCTCGGCCAGCAGACAACCGAACATATGATTTAGGCATAATTATTCTGGCAACAGCTATCGTCCTAACAAACTCTATTGGATCCACATCTTCTGCGGTATCTAATGGAACTCCTTGTACACGAACCAACATATTAATGGGAACTGATTCTGGGTGTGGCTGCATCGCTGATAATTGTTGTAACAATCCTGCTCGGTCAGCCTCTCCCTCTCCCATTCCCACAATACCGCCACTACAGACTTTCATCCCAGCAGTACGAACATTCGATAAGGTATCTAAACGATCTTGATACGTCCTAGTAGTAATAATTTCGCCATAATATTCTGGCGAGGTATCTAGGTTGTGATTGTAATAATCTAATCCGGCATTCGCTAATGTGTCAGCTTGCTCTTGCGTTAGCATTCCTAAAGTCATGCATGTTTCTAGCCCTAGCGATTTGACGCCTTCCACCATTGCAGCAACATATGGCATATCTTTTTCAACCGGTGAGCGCCAAGCAGCGCCCATGCAAAAGCGGCTCGCGCCGTTTTCTTTTGCTTCTTTTGCTTCTGCGAGCACCTTTTCAACTTCCATCAATTTCTCTTTTTCTAGACCCGTGTTGTAGTGTCCACTTTGAGGACAGTACTTGCAGTCTTCTGGGCAGGCCCCTGTTTTAATGGAACACAAAGTACTCACTTGAAGTTGATTTGGATCGAAGGTTTGCCGATGAATAGATTGCGCAAGAAAAATGAGATCATTAAATGGCATGGAAAATAAATCTAAAATTTCTTTTCTCGTCCAATCATGACGAGGATTATTTTGAGGATGCAGATGAGAAACAGATTGAGCGCCGCGTGATGTACTTGTCATGTTGAGATCCATTAACTGAAAATATGCCTTCGAAAAGCTCTTTGAATTAAATTGTAAGAACTAAATATCGAGAAGCTGAATTCGAGTAAGCTTACCTATAGATTTGTGCAATAATAAGCCTCTCGACCACACTGTCAACCCAAAAAGGATTTTTGGTTAACATGATAAATCACCTTGTTCGATCACTTTTGCAATACCTTCTACCCTCACAGTGCTTTTTGTGCCTACAGAGATGTAAATCTATATGCTGTATTCCCTGCTCTATTGATCTTCCGTGGGTAGTGAACGCTTGCTATAGCTGTGGAATACCCCTCTCTCAGAAACACGACTTAAACGAGAGTGCCGACATTTGTGGCAACTGCCTGAAAAGCCCGCCCAGCTATCATCGATGCATCCCCGCCTTTATATATGACACTCCCATCGACAACCTGATCTCTAAATTTAAAAATCATCGCGACCTGACTGCTGGACATGCGCTTTCTGCTTTTCTTTGGGATCAAATATCCAAACACACTGATCATTCAGAGTATCCCGACATCATCACACCCGTACCCCTTCATTGGCGAAGGCAGCTAACCAGAAGCTTTAATCAATCCGCTTTTATTGCTCAACAACTCAGCCGACTTTCCGGCATTCCACTGTGCAGCTCAACTAAAC
Organism: Cellvibrionaceae bacterium; assembly: GCA_050633885.1. GTDB lineage: Bacteria > Pseudomonadota > Gammaproteobacteria > Pseudomonadales > Cellvibrionaceae > JAWSVE01. The sequence goes on along the minus strand of JBOEHK010000002.1, from coordinate 547,233 downwards.
GAAAAATTTGCACACCCAAGCAACAACAATTAACCCGAAGCCAACGACTGTGTAATCTTAAGAATACTTTTCAAGTTGATTCAACAAAAGTCAAAGACAAACACCTTGCCATTGTCGATGATGTAGTCACCACCGGAGCTACCGCCGACTCTCTTAGTACCGCCCTTAAAAAAGCAGGCGCAAAACGTGTGGATGTTTGGTGTATTAGTCGAACGCCAAAACGCGGCAGCGGGTAAAATTTTAACTCATGCTCTTATCATCCATGAGTACACCTTAACTGTATTTTTAATACAGTATTGACAATCTGCGATCCACTGGCAAACCACCCCAAATAGGGGGCCAAAGTGATATAAGGCCATAGGCTCTTGAATAAACTGTTATAAATTCTCCTCGCCCTTTCTCTCTTGGTATACTAACATGTAATACAAATCACTACACTTAGGGGTGACTTCATGAGTATTACAAGTATCCGGCTTGCTGACAATATTGATAAGCCTCTAGAGGCTTTGGCCAAAAAGCTCGACAGAAGTAAAAACTATCTTATAAATCAAGCAGTTAAAGATCTTTTGGCAAAGCAGTCTCTAGAAGATTCTAGGTGGAAAGATACCCTTGAGGCACTTGAGTCCATTAAGGCGGGCAAGTCCCTTGACGAAGCAGATGCTAATGCCTGGCTCAATAGCTGGGGAACAGGCGCCAGAACATCCCCGCCTAAATATGAAAGTTAGATATTCACCTGAATCAATCGAAGACCTTCAACGGGTTGTCGAGTTCATAGAAAATAAGAATCCATATGCAGCCCGTAGAGTTGCTATTGATCTCCAAGAAGGTGTCCAAAAGCTTAAAGAATTTCATCTAATTGGCTTACCAGTTTCAAAAGCTTTTGACCCAGAGAAAATTCGCGATCTCTACATAAACCAACCTACTGTTCGCTATTTAGTCACTGATGAAGTCATCTATATTTTAAGAATTTGGCATGGCAAAGAGAACGAAAAATATTTATAACAAACCGCTCAAAATTGACACAAAAAAACGGCGCAATTTAGCGGAGCGTCATGCATTACTAGCTAGGTCAGTATTTTTAAATGGAAAATAATTACATTTTTATTCCTGTTGTAATTCAGGTGGCACTTACATTGTGGCTCTATATTCACTTAGCAATTGCGAAATCACGAGCCGTGAGATTAGGTGAGGTAAATGAAGAGCGTAGAGCTCTCCATGATGATGCATGGCCAAATAGTGTTTTACAGATCAACAATTGTATCCGAAACCAATTTGAAGTTCCGGTATTGTTCTATGTTCTCATTGGTATTTTGTGGGGTATTGGAGGCATTAATTTTTATGTATATGTTGCAGCGTGGGCCTTCGTTTTAAGTCGTATTGGACATGCAGTAATACATACAGGATCTAATTATGTGCCACTTAGGCGTAAATTGTTTATGGTTGGCTGTTGTATTATAGCCGCAATCACTTTTTATTCAGCTTACAAAATAGTATTAATTTGAAATCCATAAGTGACCATGGCTCCCCATCAAGCATTTACACCATTGCTGTATCGACGCTAATCCAAGACTAATCGATTAAATGTCTGGAACTAAAGCTGCTAAAGTCGTTACCTTATACCGTACATCTCATATCCATACTCCCTTATAATTCGGCATTTAAACAAAGAATACCTCACTCACTGGCACTTCATGGCGCACAGAGGGATAATGTCCGCCCTATTTGAGCTGAGCAGTGCGAATCCCTATGGAACACCAATCACCAACAGATCCAGATGCTCAAATACATTCAAATAACAATCATCCTTACGAGCAACTAACACCTGACTGCATAATTTCGGCTGTGGAAAGTCAGGGGTATCGCAGTGATGCTCGGATTCTCGCTCTAAACAGCTACGAAAACCGCGTCTATCAAGTCGGCATAGAAGAGCAATCACCTCTAATTGCAAAATTTTACCGGCCCAATCGCTGGACTGACGAACAAATAAGAGAAGAACATCGATTTACTCTAGAGCTTGCCGCACTTGAAATTCCCGTCGTCCCTCCGCTAGTCAACGATCAATCGCAAACTCTCATGGAATATAGTGGCTTTCGATTTTCTCTTTATTCAAGGCAAGGTGGGCATACTCCAGAGCTGGACAACCTAGAGAACCTCGTTGTTCTTGGAAGATTCCTCGGGCGTATCCATGCTGCTGGTAGCCAATCTTTATTTACCCATCGCCCTACTGTCGATATTCAAAGCTACGGAATTGATAGTGTTAATTTTTTATCGGGCGGAATCCCAAATGATTCCAACTATCATCTCAACGACAATCTTAACAACGCCTTTAATAACACCCCGAACAACAAAGGCACGTCTGGCAATTCCTACGGTAGCGCTCGATCCATAGACGATGACAATTTCGGCAATACAGTTGCGAGTTCTGACCAAGAAACATTAAACGATAATATTGGGAATAGCTTTTTTGACGACTCAGACAATAACAATCGCTTCAATCAAATAGAAAGCGAAAACAATCAAGACGACCAATTTACAGAGCAAATAGACACAGCAAGACCCACCGAAGACTTTATCCCTCCAGAACTACGCGACTCTTATCGTAGTTTGACGGAAGATTTACTGGATCGAATTCAAGAACGTTTCGATGCCATTGCTTACCGAACCATCAGATTGCATGGCGATTGCCATCCCAGCAATATTTTATGGCGTGAAGATCGACCGCATTTTGTCGATTTTGATGACGCTAGAAATGGCCCCGCCATTCAGGATTTGTGGATGCTCTTATCCGGAAGCCGGTCCCATCAAACCAATCAAATATCAAAAATTATGGAAGGTTATACACAATTTCATGACTTCGATCCCGCTGAACTCAATCTGATTGAAAGTCTCCGTTCTCTTAGAATTATGCAATATGCCGCTTGGCTTGCTAGGCGGTGGGCAGATCCTGCTTTTCCTCGTAATTTTCCTTGGTTTAATACTACGCGATATTGGTCTGATCATATTTTGGAGTTACGAGAACAATTAGCCGTCATAGAAGAACCATCTCTTGAGCTGATAAAGTGACCCTCTACTGAACTTATAAAGTGACTTTCTACTAGCTTTTACAAAAGAGGCAATATCGACCTCAGCACTCAAAACGTTATCTATTGTTTACACGTTTATCGGCTTCACAAAAAAACCACATAGCTGTTAACATGTGCAACGATATGACCAACGCGTGATAACACTATGGACGCCAGAAGAACAGTTAAAGAGACATCAAATACCACAGATGCCGATATCATTTGGCAAACGATTCGAAGCGAGACGAAAGCTCATGCTGATAAAGAGCCTATCCTTGCTAGCTTTCTCCATGCCACTATCCTCAACCACGAAAGTTTAGAGCTCGCCTTAAGTTTCCACCTTGCCAATAAACTTGATAGCGCAACTGTCTCAGCTATGCTGGTTCGCGAAGTTGTTCAAGAGGCGCTAGAAAATAACCGTGATATCGCCTGCGCAGTTCGCTGTGATTTATTAGCTATGAAAACTCGCGACCCGACCGTAACTTCTCTCAGTGTTCCCTTTTTATTTTACAAAGGGTTCCATGCATTACAGGCTTATAGAGTCGCTCATTGGTTGTGGCAAAATGATCGTCAAGCGCTTGCATTGTTTTTTCAAAATCAAATCTCCGTCGTTTTTGGTGTCGACATTCACCCTGCCGCGAAAATTGGCAAAGGCATTATGCTCGACCACGCCACGGGTATCGTGATTGGCGAAACAGCGGTAGTTGAAGATAATGTTTCTCTCATGCAATCTGTCACCCTTGGCGGGACAGGAAAAGAAGGCGGCGATAGGCATCCAAAAGTTCGTGAGGGGGTACTCATAAGTGCCGGTGCAAAAGTACTTGGTAATATTGACATTGGCGCTGGCGCAAAAATTGGCGCTGGCAGTGTTGTACTAAAAGATGTCTCCCCTTGCACAACTGTTGCGGGAGTTCCTGCAGTTCAAATTGGTAAGCCGCAAACCTCACAACCCGCACTTGATATGAACCATCAACTTAATTGCGATATGGATTGTGATGAAGGCGAAAAACAGCCGTAGCTTTATTAACAGCCCGTCACTTAAATCATTTTAAAATGCAGTATATTTAATTGAAAAAAAACATGTCTAAAGGGCGTCATCGGCGTTCTTTTTCAAAAAAAAATAAACCATCTACACCCCCTTTTAACAAAGGGCCTATTTTCACTGCTTCTGTTCGCGACTTAACCAGTGATGGTCAAGGAGTTGTCTCTGACCCAGAAGGGTTGACTGTCTTTGTACCTGGTGTTTGGCTTGGCGAAGAAGGAAAATTTCGAGTCACAAAAAAGCAAAAAACTATTGGTTTCGGCGAACTCATCGAATTGGAAAAACCATCCCCTCATCGCGTCACCCCTCTCTGCTCTCATCACGGATTTTCAGAAAAGCTTTGCGGCGGATGCTCTTGGCAATTTATGGATTACAACAGCCAGTTACACGCAAAACAATTAAGAATCGAAAAAGCCATTACTCGTTTTAGTTCATGTATCGTCAGCGATATTAAACCCGCACCAAACACAGAGGGCTATCGTAATCGAGCACAACTGAAGACCGACGGAGAAAAAATTGGTTACGTGGCAAAATCAAGTAACTCGATAGTACCTATAACCCATTGCCCTATTCTTACTTCACACAATCAAAAGACGCTATCCTCTTTAATAGAGGAATTACCGAATAAAATATGGAAACCAAAAAGACACGATCAATGGACGACATTAAATATTAATGAAAGTGTTTCTGCTGACGACATCCAAATAAATTCTCGACTCCCCTTTCAACAAAGCAATAGCAAACAAAACCAATACATGCGTCATTGGCTAAATGACAAATTATCTCTTCTCGATAAAAATGATCGTGTGCTTGAATTGTTTTGTGGGTCAGGAAATTTTACAGAAGTGATTACTGAGAACGGCTTCGCAGACATAACAGCAATAGATGGCGCAGGTGACGCGATAGAAACACTACAGAAAAAGAACAAAAATATAACAACTGCTAGTATGAATCTTTTTCAGAAAGATATCTTTTCAGATTTATATAAAAAACATGGGCATTTCAACATACTCATCCTTGACCCCCCAAGAGATGGGTTAAAAAATCATACTGACTTAATATCCAAGAAACATTATTTTAATCATATTTTTTACATCTCTTGTGACCTCGCTACCTTTTGCCGAGATGCCCGTTATTTTTTAGACAACGATTATGCGCTTTCAACACTCCAACCTTTAGATCAATCACCTCACACTCCTCACGTTGAACTACTGAGTCACTTTTCTCGAAAATAATTTTTGATGAATCACTTTCGGTAAATTAGATTCGAATCACACTATCTTTCATTTTTTTATGCTGACAAATTATATCGACAGCCATCTTTACACTCCAACGCTCTAAAGTGTGCCGATACGTGAAAGCAGGCACAATTACCCAATGCTAGATTAGCTTCTAGGTAGTATTTCAATAATAAGTCCGCCGAAAGCTATAGAAATCATATCTTTTCAAATGACTATAAAGACCTCAATTTTTCGTTAGCAAGTATTTTTATTCGCTGGTGATAGTCGAGCATCGATAAACACTACCTTTTATTTTTTATTACATCGACATTGTGATGAAAAATAATTTCACAATAAAAACAATTTTATTTAAAAGGTTGCCCATATGAATAATAAAAATTTTTTCAATAGTAAAAAGAAATCTTTTCTTTCTACATTGACTGTAACGGCTAGTGCTCTACTTCTTTCTTTTAATGTAATGGCCGGCTCAACTGATCCGGATCCTGATCCTGATCCAGGCCCTGGTCCTGGCCCTGCTCCATCGGGATGTATTTCTGATAGCGACATCACTTCTTCTGCACTTTCACGTACTGGTGCTAGCGGTCCTTTTTCTGTACGCACAAAAAATGTATCCAGTTTTTCAGCTAGCGGTTTTGGTGGCGGCACTATTCACTACCCAACCAATGCTGGTGGTTGTGGTCGTATAGGCGGTATCGCTGTCGTTCCTGGTTATTTTTCTTATGAGTCTTCCATCGAGTGGTGGGGAGATCGTTTAGCATCTTGGGGATTTGTGGTTATCACTATCGACACTAATTCTATCTACGATCAACCTAACAGCCGTGCAAGACAGTTAGACGCAGCGCTTGACCACATAATGGGAGATAGCAATACAGGTGATATGGTTGACCCTAATCGTCTAGGTGCAATTGGCTGGTCAATGGGTGGCGGCGGTTCGCTTAAATTAGCTACCGATAATAGCAATGTAAAAGCTATCATCCCTCAAGCTCCTTGGTATAGCGGAAGCTATGGTCGCATGAATACTCCTGCATTCATGATCGCTTGTGAAAATGACGCTATTGCACCAACAGGCTCTCACGTGAACGATTTTTATCGCGACGCCTCAGGCCCTAAAATGAAAATCGAAGTTAATGGTGGAAGTCATTACTGTGCAAACTCTGGTTACAACGAGGCATTACTTGGCAAGCCAGGCATCGCTTGGATGCATCGCTACATTAATGGTGACACTCGCTTCAACCAATTCTTATGCAGCAACGAAAACTATGGAAGCAGCCGTGACGTTTCTGAATACGATTACGCAAGCTGCCCATAATATTTTTATGCCCGCTAAAGCAAAAAGAAGATCTCCTTATTATTCTTAAAGGGAGAATTACAATAAAAAAGGCAGCCTAGGCTGCCTTTTTTATTAGATTCAATCGAAAAATAAAACTCAAAAAACACATTACGATCGATCAAATGGAAAAACGATCACCTCTTCAATTTTTTCTGCTCCCTCGATTAGCATCAACAACCGATCTACCCCAAGCGCTACCCCTGCACAATCTGGTAAGCCACTGTCCATCGCTTGTATAAGATGTTCATCATAATTCATAACCTCCAAACCTAACGTTTCTCTTTTACTGTTGTCATCCTCAAATCTTTGGCGCAATTCCGTAGAATTAGCTAGCTCCCAATAACCATTAGCCAGCTCAATGCCATCAACAAACAACTCAAATCGCCTTGCAATTGAAACCCCTTCATTGTTATTTTTTATGCGAGCAAGAGCTGATTGGGTTTCAGGATAATCATAAATAAAAAATAATTTTCCTTTCAATTTAGGCTGAATCAAATGGCTAAATAAAATATCCAACAAAACATCTTTATCCGTTTCATCTCCTATATCGTTAACATCTAACAGCTCGGTGATTTTAGATTTTATTTTGTCAATTGAATCTCGATGCGGGTCAATGAATAGAAACTTTTCAAAAATTCTTTGATAACTTATTTTTGACATATCGACATCAAAAAAACAGTTCATCAATTCCAACACTTCATCCATTAGCTGGTGGTCATCAAAACCGGGGCGGTACCACTCTAGCATTGTAAATTCAGAATTATGAAATCGCCCGATCTCTTCCTGACGAAATGCTTTAGATAATGAATAAATCGGACCAGAACCCGCAGCCAATAAACGCTTCATGGCAAACTCTGGCGATGTTTGCAAATAAAAGCGTTTATTCTCTGATTGAGTGTAAAAAGATTGGATGAAGCGATCTGTTGTTCCGCCACTACCCAGTAGTGGCACGTCAACTTCTAGATATTTTTTTTCAGAAAAAAAAGAACGAATTTTTTTGTACAGCTCATCTCGGGCCTTTATCCTCGATAAGTTTGCAGTTGGACGCCAAGAATCAGACATACGAGTTATCAATTTTATTCAACTACACAAATACACATCTACACTTAGCAACTTCTACGACATCTTGGTTTCAAGTCATATTAAGCCATTTAAAATTTCAGATTAAAAAATCACGAATCTTTTGCACGACTGAGATATTCACCTGTTCGAGTATCGACTCGAACCACTTCACCGGCTGACAAGAATAAAGGCACTTTAATAACGGCACCAGTGAGTAACGTCGCAGGTTTTGTTCCCCCTTGAGCGGTGTCACCTTTTATCCCAGGATCCGTCTGAGCAATCTCTAATTCAATATGATTTGGGGGTGTCACAGCAAGTGGGGAGCCGTTGTACAGAGTCACGACGTACGATTCTTGCTCTTTAAGCCAGTTTGCCGCTTCACCGACAGCAGATTTATCTGCCTGATGCTGCTCAAAAGAAATGGGATCCATAAAATAATAAAATTCGCCATCATTATAGGAGTACTCCATATCTTGATCCGTCACATCAGCACCTTCAATGCTCTCCCCTGACTTAAATGTTCGCTCCCACACCCGACCCGATCGTAAATTACGCAATTTTACTCGGTTAAATGCTTGTCCCTTACCTGGCTTTACAAGCTCATTGTCTAGAATGGAGCAAGGATCTCCATCTAGCATTACTTTAAGACCGCTGCGAAATTCGTTGGTAGAATAGTTAGCCATATACCCTCTTAACTCTGACTCTGTTTCAACTGTTCACACGCTTTCAAAATCTTTAATTTGTGCGCGTGGTATAGCACACAGAAAACCGAACAGTTATTTGATTATATCAACACCAGCTGGTTTGCATCAGCCATGACATTTTAAAGGCGCCTATGATACCTCTTACCGTTCCAGTATGGCAGAGCCAAACGTGGCAAGAACAACTAATCAATGTAGTACGAGAACCCAAACAGCTTTGCGACATGTTAGATTTAGATCTACCTGACTTCCTTAACGCTCATTTGGCCGCCCTCAATAGTCAACAAAATACAGAAGAATACCAAACATCGACTACAGACTTCCCCTTAAGAGTACCTCATAGCTTTATTCAAAGAATGAAAAAAGGGGATATGTTTGATCCCTTGTTATTACAAGTATTACCTCAGGCTGAAGAATTAGTGTCTGTGGATGGCTACAATACTGACCCACTAGAAGAAGAGGACTCTCACAAGGCAACTGGGATTATCCAGAAATATCACGGAAGAGCGCTCATTATGGTGGCCAGTGCTTGTGCTATTCATTGCCGATATTGTTTTCGTCGTCATTTCCCTTATGAAGACCATCGTCAAAGTAAATCTGAATGGCTCACTGCCTTAGATTCAATTGTAAAAGATCCAACCATCAAAGAAGTCATATACAGTGGTGGAGACCCGTTAGCCGCATCAGACTCCCATCTTCAATGGCTTACCGAGCAGGTTGCACAAATAGCCCATGTAAAAACACTTCGGATTCACACTAGGCTGCCAATCGTCATACCCGATAGGATAGATGATGCTTGTTTGAACTGGCTAAACCAATCCCGCCTTAAGGTTGTGATGGTTATTCACAGTAATCATTCAAACGAAATTAATACTGATGTCCAGTCTGCGCTGCAACGACTACAAAAAGCCAATGTGTTACTTCTTAACCAATCTGTTCTGCTTAAAGGGGTTAACGACTCAGCAGACGCTTTATGCGATCTCAGTTATTCGCTATTTTCCTCGGGAGTTTTACCGTACTATCTCCATGTTCTAGACAAAGTGAAGGGAACACATCACTTTGATTTAACGGCTGATAAGGCGCTAGCCATCCACGAGACGGTTAAATCTCGATTGCCAGGGTATCTCACCCCCAAGTTATCCCAAGAAATACCAGGCAAACCTTATAAAGTCGTCCTTGGATAACGCCAGTTCGTCGGCAGCCAATAATTTTGATTAACAAAAAGCAAGGAAGATGCGCTAAGCTATTGAAATGAGTATAGAAACAACAACTGATCAATTTATCGAACGCCTTAAGCTCCCAAAACAAGATTTGGGAGCATTGAGCTTTTCTAGTACGAACCGAGCTTCCGCGGTGAAAGCTTGGGCAGAACAACTCCCCGCCACTCGAATTACTCATGTCAGCGTGCTTCTCTACAAAGCACTCCCCGAGATTTGTAAATTGGTGACGCCTGCAGATAACCGATTAGCCATGTTGGAAATCGTTCGCCCTTATGTTCAACATTGCATACAAGGCTTAGCCAAAGGTTTTTTAAACCAACCACTAATCCTCCCAGAAGGGCCAATGAAAACAGCTGTTGTAGCGCAGGCGCTACAAAAAAACATGACGATAGGTTATGAGCTTGTTTTGCGAGATATTCTTGCCGGCGCTGGCGCAAAAGAAAAACCATCCGATAAAAATTTAGCGCTTACCTGCCACCGAGCCATTACCAGTCTGGGCTTGCTTTTATTACGTGGCTACCAACTCTATCGCCAAATACCAAACAACCTATGGCTAGAGCTCCATACCATTTATCAAATTACTGAAAAATACGATATTTTAGAAACTGCTATTGAGGATCAATTTCTCAGGCATGGAAAATCAAATACAATCCAACAAGCCTATCTCCGAATTTTGCTCCTCGCCTGCGCTCGCCCCAACCAAATGCGCCAAAGTGAAGTATCTTCTACGTATGAAATGCTCGAGTGGTGGTCACACCTCGCTAAAATTCAGCCCGTTGATTACCAACAGCTAGACAACCTTTTCGTTATTAATCTTTCCTCCGACATGGCTCCGCTATATAAAGCTCGATTCAGCGGGGACACCAAAGACATTATTCGCGAACTTGATATTAAAGATCTTATCCGAGCCATTCAGCAACAAAAAAGCTCAGATAACGAAAGCCTTCAAGCCCTAGAAATCCCAAGCATTGTGGCAGAAACACTAATTGATCACTTAGAAGAAGCTTGGAGCATAAAAAAACAGCGGGCATTTGAACGCCAGCCTACTGAAAACAACTCCACTATTGATGCATGCGTAGGCTTAAGTCATTTGCATCACCAAATGATTAATGGAGCTTCATTCCCTGAATTTTTAGGTGAGGTTGTGGATGATGAGATTGAAGAAATTGATTTTGGCTCTTTTGGCACCGATCCTTGGTCAAAAAGCTCTGATGACAACGAAGATTTATCTGACAACCGAATCCACACCATTCATATTGTCGATACCAGCCCTGGAGGCTACTGTTTAGAATGGCGAAAAGATATTCCCGCGCAGGTACGAGCCGGGGAAACTATCGGATTAAAAGAAAAAGGTCGTCACCGGTGGGGATTAGGTATTATTCGATGGGTTCAGCAGCTCAATAATTGCACTCGATTAGGAATACAGCTACTTTCACCAAAGACAACGCCTTATGGCGGCGCAATTGAACATTTCACCGGAGATTTTGGCGATTACTTGAGAATTCTCATGCTACCGGAGTTAAAAGCAGCCAACCAACCCGCAACACTCATCACTCCTTTCGCCCCTTTTTTAGAGCGGCAAAGAGTTAAGCTCAATAATAACGGCGAGACTCAAATGATAGAGTTGACGAGGCGTGTTTTTTCTACTGGAGCGATTAGTCAATTTTGCTTCAGAGTTGAATCAAGCACATCAAGTGGAGATCATACTGACCCACATCAAAATGAAACCACAGCCCCTGAAGCTAAGGACTCCCAAGGCTTTAAGGGAGATGAAGATTATGATTCAGCTTGGGAAGATTAAAACAGCAAGAATGACCAAATGCATATATGCAGTATAATTGGTCTATTGAGCGGGTTAGGAATACTGTAAACTATCTCGACTAAACTATTGTTATTTATGCCATTTTGAATCTATCATCATTCAATAGTGCTTATTCAAACCAGTGTGTATCTTCCTCTGGTAACAAAGAAACAATGTATACGAACTACCACTCAGCGTAATTGGCTCATGAATCCCAACGATACTATCCGCTTATTGATTTTGAATGACTCTCGCCAAGAAGCTGAGAGACTGATTAGCATGCTCAACAATGCTGGTAAGCCAACACGCGCACAACATGTTGAAAACGAAGAAGTCCTAACAAAGCTTCTTCAAGAACAAGCATGGGACTTACTCATAGGCCATAGTACAACGGAAAACATCACGCCCTCCGACGCTCTCAAACACATTAAAAGATTAAATAAAGATGTTCCTGTCATCTTAATGACTGATGACGAAGGTTCTCAGCCCATTGTTGAGGGAATGAAGATGGGAGCAGTAGATGTTGTTCGTCTCGATGAAGATCAGCACTTACTACTCGTCATTCAAAGAGAGCTCGACAATCATGAGCAACGACAGCTTCGACGACGAGCCGATCGAAAACAAAAAGAAACCGAACGACGAGGTCAACAACTTCTCGATAGTTCACGAGATTCAATCGCCTACATTCAAGATGGCATGTACTTATATGCCAATGAATCTTTTGCCGAATTATTTGGGTACGAAGATAGAGATGATATCGAGTGTATGCCCGTTATCGATATGATTGAAGACAAAGACCAAGATAAAGCGAAAAGCTTTATGAAAGATTTCGTCATCAAAGGTGAAGAAGGTGAAACTTCCTTCTTAGCTTTTAATGCCATCAAAAATGATGGTGGGACCAAGCTTGTCACCGTTCAAGTTTCAAATGCTATTTACGATGAAGAACCGTGCATTCAATTTGTCGTCCACGCGAAGAAGGCTGGTGATGTTGATGACAGCGCTCTAAAAGCACAGCTTAATGAAATAAAACATCAGGACATCACAACAGGGCTATTTAATCGTCATTACATGTCTGAGCGTTTACAGCAATGCGTTGATGGAACGGAAGACGCTAAATCAGCTAGCGCATTTTTAACCATAGAAATAGATGACTTCTCAACGAAAGTGCGATCCGTTGTGGGCATGGCTGGATCAGACGTTGTGTTAAGTGATATTGCAGCAATACTAAAGAAAAACTGCGACCCAGAGTGTTCCGTCGCTCGCTTTAGCGATCATGCTTTTTCCATTTTAATTCCAAACACGACTGCAGAAAAAGCGGTTGGAATAGGTGAAGCGATCTGTAAAAAAATTGAAGACCATATTATTGAAGTGGACGGTCGGACTGTTCAGACCACAGTCAGTATTGGTATTGCTCTTATCAATGAAACTTCCATTAACCCAGAAGCAGTGGTTGAGCAAAGCCTACAAGCACTTGCCGAGGTACGAACTGAAGACGGCGCAGGTAATGGCGCTAAACTTTTTGAACCCAAAGTTTCGAAAGATAACCCTGAAAACATGGCCTCAGTTGTTAAGGCCGCTCTTGAAAAAGATCAATTTAAATTATTATTCCAGCCAATTATCAGCCTTCGTGGATCTGAAGAGGAGCATTACGAAGTACTCCTTCGTATGGTCACTGATGAAGGTGAGGAAGTCTCGCCTTATCAATTCTTAGAAGCTGCTGCAGAAATTAACGCCAGTGCAAAAATCGACCGATGGGTGATTTTAGAATCGATCAAAATGTTGGCCGAACACTACAAGAAAGGCAATAAAACTAAACTGATCATCAACTTAAGCAAGCAATCGATTCTTGATGATTCTCTCGTTCCTTGGTTGGGCGTTGCATTTAAAGCCGCAGGATTGAATGCAGATTCGATGGTCATTCAGATCAGTGAAACAGATGTCACGAATCACATGACAGCTGCCAAAGCACTTTATGAAGGCGTTGAAAAACTGGGATGCAATACATCAATGAGTAACTTTGGATGCTCATTAAATCCTTTTAACACATTAAAACATGTATCAACGAATTGCATAAAAGTCGATGGGTCTTTTACCTTGGATATTCAAAATAACAACGAAAGCCCAGAAACACTGACTAACTTACTCAAAGAATTACACGCTGCTGATAAAGTCACCGTTGTGCCATTCGTAGAAAATGCCAACGTGCTTTCAACGCTTTGGCAAGCGGGTGTTCACTATATTCAAGGCCATTATTTGCAAGGGCCTAGTGCAGATATGAATTACGATTTCAGTATGGACAATTAATACGTATTGTTGATTCTGTATTTCCTATTGATCATTACGCAAAGCAACAGAACCAACCACTAGACCACCTCTGAACTATCCCTGTCACGAAAACCTAACAAATACAAAATAGCATCAAGCCCTAAATTTGAAATCGAATGATCGGCTGAGGCTTTCACTAATGGCTTGGCTCGAAACGCAATTCCCAAACCCGCTATGCTTAACATCGGTAGATCATTTGCTCCATCACCGACAGCAATAACTTGCTGCAGGGAAATGTTTTCTTTTTTAGCCAACGCCTTTAACAGTTCAGCTTTTCTTTGGCCGTCAACAATATCCCCAACAACTCGACCCGTTACTTTTCCATTAATAATTTCTAGTTCGTTGGCATACACATAATCTATACCCAGTTTTTTTTGGAGATATTTCCCAAAATAGGTAAACCCACCTGAAAGAATCGCTGTTTTATAACCAAGCGCACGTAACGTAGAAATTAATTTTTCTGCTCCTTCCGTCACTGGTAGCTTTTCTGCAATCTGAGCTAACACGCTCTCATCCAAACCCTCTAACAGCGCCATTCGCTGAGTAAAACTCGCTTTAAAATCAAGCTCGCCTGACATAGCTCTTTCAGTAATTTCAGAAACCTGCTCCCCTACATCAGCATACTTTGCTAGCTCGTCAATGACTTCTGCTTCGATTAATGTAGAATCCATATCAAAGCAAACAAGACGACGATTTCTTCGATAAACATTATCTTCTTGAAAGGCAATATCGACATCTAGGCGTGTCGACAACTCGACAAAATCACTACGCAATTTTGACAGGTCTTTTGGCTTTCCCCGCGCAGAGAATTCAACACAAGCTTTTGAATTTTTTTGGACGGCACTTTGCACTTCATTTAATGGAATGCGGCCTGATAACCGACTGATATTATCGATATTTAAGTTGTGCCTAACGGTTATTGATGTCACTTCCGAAATTTGTTCAGCCGTTAGCTTCCGTGATAATAATGTAATGATATGACGCGCCTTACCTTGATGACTAACCCATTCATCGTAACTTGATTCAGAAATGGGCTGAAATCTGACTTGCATATTCAATTCGTGCCCTCTCAGTAAAATATCCTTCAGCACCGGAGAAGATTCACATTCCTTGGGAATTTCTACCAAAATCCCTAAGGTCAACGTATCATGAATGACAGCCTGCCCTATATCTAGAATATTGGTATTGTAAGTCGCTAAAATGCTGGTCACCGCAGAAGTAACACCAGGTCGATCATCCCCTGACAGGGTGATTAGTAAAGGTTCATTCACAACGATATAAATCCGTATTTAACATGTAATGGGAGAAAAAAAGCCTATTTACGAGCGCCATAGCCGACAACTCGTACTGAGTTGGTATATAAAGAACAAATCACAGGACCCGATTAAAAAGGATGTAGAGATTACCACAGATACAATTCATTATAATATCTTGACTAGTGACTATATCCACAACGTTCTATAACCACGAGACTATATCTCAAGACAATATCCCCGAGGCATTAACCTCGAAACATTAACCCAGAACATTAACCCCAAAACAAGAATCTCGTGACATTAACCACCAGACTATAAACAAAAAGAAACCACACATACTTTTACAATTAGATTTTTACGAAAGAGAGGTTTTCACTCTATAATGCAGCAGGCTCTGATTCACATAACCTAAATCACTTAAACCACCCAACATAATTAACAGCTAACTCGATATTCTACATTGAGTACGAACAATCAAGTATTGAAGACCAAGAAACAATAACCGTACCAATCAATAATCGTACAAATAACCAAGCAGCTCTATAACCTCTAATGATTTCTAATAATACAAACTCCACCAATCTTCACTCACTGCATCCATTGTTTTCAAATACACTATGGGCCAGCGCTATTCTTGTTGTACTTTTTTGTACTATTGCAGCACTGACGACGTCCTCAATGCTGAACAAGAAAATTGATCAAAAAGATCAACAGTACGGACAAGCATTAGCCAATGTTGCAGCCAGAAGAGCAATACAGTCCACGTTAAATTTAGATCTAGTCAGCCTACAAGTAATCTTACAAGAAATTGTTGAAAATCCATCCGTCACTAACGCTACTATTCACGATGTTGAAAATAATTTATTAGTACAAGCGACTAGCAGCGCTCAAAAAAATCGTCGCCAAACTATCTCAAGACAAACTAACTTCACAGCACCAATCAATGTTCATGACAGCATTACCGGTTATGTAACAGTTAGTATTGATTTCAGCTCGGCTAATTCACACAAAACACTCTACGGGATATTTTCTATTCTTGCGATTGGGCTTATAGCTATCAACCTTGTCCTACAAAAATTTCTCGTTAGCGGGCAGCTATCATCACGGAACAGCGAGTCATCTACAAAGCCTTCTATCAATACCCTACCCATTGTCACTCAACTTCCACAGACAGAAGAGGAATCACTTCCTGAAGAAACACCAACACACATTGAGCTTGATAAAAAAAATCCACGCATCGAACTTATTATTCAGTTTCAAAATTTACGCACTTTATATGGACAGCTTAACCACAGATCTTTTCGGTCCATTATTCAGCGCATTGAAATCCAGCTAAGAGATCTAATGGCATTATATTCTGGCGAACTAACGCTCATTAACGCTGATAATGCGCGAATCACTTTTCGAAATAATACACTCACAGAAGCGGCATTTAATGCCATTTGTAGTGCACACCTCGTCACAACACTCAACAAACAACAAGAAGGTATTCATTTGGCACTAAGTTGCTTGATCGTCAAACGCGATCCTGATACATCCACTCTCAAACATTTAGCCTTTAATCTTTTTAAACAAGATACGGAATCAGACATTTTAAATGAGTCAGATGACAGTGATATTTTAATAGAAAACGAATTATTAGCTGACACACACTCGCCCTGCCTCGCCACACGAGTTGAATTTTCGTTAGAAGACACACCGAGTAGCAGTACAGCGATTATCCAACAAATAAAAGAACCCTATTCATCCTTACTCGAAAAGCAACTAGCCCAACTTCAAAATTACTAACAAATGGTTTATTCATCCTGAAACTGACGCTATGAAAAAATATCCTCGATCAGTAAAAATTGTCGAAGTCGGCCCAAGAGACGGCTTGCAGAATGAAAAAAATACAATAGATGTACAGACAAAATTATTACTCATCGATAATCTTATTTCGGCAGGGGTTAACAATATAGAAGCAGGTAGTTTTGTAAATTCTAACTGGGTTCCACAAATGGCTGGCAGTGACGAACTATTATCTGCAATCAGCAAAAAATACCATGCCAATAGCGCCATCCACTTTACCGCTCTGACCCCGAACATAAAAGGCGTGGAAAGAGCCATTGCCTCAGGCGTTAAGGAAATTGCAGTTTTCGCATCAGCTACTGAGAGTTTCTCGAAAAAAAACATCAACTGCTCAATCAATGAAAGCTTGCATCGCTTCCACGATGCCACTCAAATAGCGCTTGAACATGACCTTAAAGTGCGCGGCTACATTTCTTGCGTTGTGGGATGCCCCTATGAAGGAAAAGTTGATTTCCGTACCGTTCAATCACTCAGCGAGAAACTCATTGAGATGGGCTGCTATGAAATTTCTCTTGGAGATACGATTGGAGTCGCAACCATCAATGATATTCATAAACTGATTAGCGTCGTCACTCAATCCATTTCAACGCATCAATTAGCATTACATCTCCATGACACTTACGGTCAAGCCATCGCTAATGTGTCAGCTGGCTTGGAAATGGGGATTTCTATTTTTGATAGCTCAATCGCTGGATTAGGTGGCTGTCCTTATGCAAAGGGTGCTAGTGGAAATGTCGCGACTGAAGATGTCATTTATTTACTGGATGGTTTAGGGATAGAGCATGGGATTAATTTGGAGAAGTTAGTGACTGCTGGGAAGTCCATTTGTGATTCTCTGAACAAAACCTACTCGGTTAAATCAGGAAGCGCACTACTCGCAAAAATACATAGCACTGAATAGATAGCACCTAATCCACTCTAATAATTATGCTATTCTAACAATTAAGTTGCTCTACCAATTAAATTACTCCGCCAATTAAGTGGCCCGCCAATATAGATACATCCTACTCCAATACAAATAAGATCAATAACAATTAAAATCAATTCCATTTTAATTAAAAGAAATGAGCTAAGCAGTTTACTTTCTCCATACTTAATTATATTGTCTAAGATTCACACCCTTGTTTTAGAATTTTATTTCAACATCCTTGGTAATCATCAATGCGAAAAACAAAAATCATTTGCACTATCGGCCCAGCAACAGAAAGCTTCGATAAATTAGAAGAGTTACATAATGCTGGACTTAATGTTGTTCGACTTAACATGTCTCATGGCGATCACGAATCCCATCTTAGAGCAATTAAAGCTATTCGCACACTCAACAAAAAAGTTTCCAATCCGGTCCCTATTTTATTAGACACACAAGGCCCAGAAATTAGAACGGGTAATTTAAGCAATGACTTAAACTTGAAAGCAGGCGATGAAATATCGATTGTTGCACGTGGTGTTGAAAATGTTGAAGAAACATCAATCCCTATTAATTATGACGACCTCATCAACGACGTAGGTGTCGGAGATAGAATTACCGTCGACAATGGTCTTATCAACTTAGAAGTGCTCAGCAAAGAAGAACGCATAATGCGATGCAGAGTAATCGATGGTGGAATTTTAAAAAGCAAACGCCATGTCAATCTTCCTGGCATCCGTGTTAACTTGCCAGCCATTACCGACAAAGATCGTGAAGATTTAACGTTTGCCATCGAACAAGAAGTTGATTTTATTGCGCTATCATTTGTACGCGAAGCATCCGACATTCGAGAGCTCAGAGAATTCTTAGGTGCAAAAGCGAATAAAATAAAAATCATCGCTAAAATTGAAGACCAAGAGGGCGTTCGAAATATTGAAGATATTATTCGCGAAGCAGATGGAATTATGGTCGCTCGTGGTGATTTAGGGGTTGAAGTGTTAATTCAAGACCTACCCAACATTCAAAGACATATTGTCAAACGCTGTAATGAATTAGGAAAACGCGTTATCGTCGCCACTCATCTTTTAGAATCGATGATAGAAAACCCAATTCCTACGCGCGCTGAAGTTACCGATGTGGCCAACGCTGTTTATGAGGGTGCCGATGCCATTATGCTTTCTGGTGAGACCTCTGTTGGAAAATATCCTGTTAAATGCGTTGAATATCTCGATAAAATTGCGCGTACTTCAGAAAAAAACCAAGGTTTATGTTTTGAAAAAAATTTAGAGCGTGATACCGACAAACAACACATCGCTGCAGCGGCAGTAGAACTTGCTGACTCTTTAGATGCTATAGGCATCGTTGTCATTACAAGAAGAGGCTTAATGGCAAACTATCTCACCAATTGCCATCCTAATGCGCCAATAATAGCCTTTACCAACGACAGTCGAACTCGACGACAAATGGCAATAAATCGTAATGTTCGCTCTTATCGAATTGAATTTTCAAAGCTTCCAGAAAAAACGCTAAACAACGCGTTTCATATTTTACGAGAACGAGAAGGCTATTCTGAAAACGATAAAGTTGTCGTTGTTTCAGATATTATTAGTGGAACCGGTGTAGATGCCATCCAATTACGACAACTTCACGACTCATCGATTGCCGCGACAAATTAGAAACTTATACGGCACGATAATCCCTGTTGTTAGATTGGTGAAGCAGGGATTGAATTAAAATTTGTATTCAATCCCGATGGTTTTTCTTGAGGACTCCCAAGAAGCGCCATTAAATACAGAGCGATTAAAAGTGCCATTCGAAAAGTACGTCACGCTTAAACCAGCATCTGTTGTTTGCTCACTTTCAACATAATTAACAGAGAATGAAAGCGACTTCGTTAGCTGATACGAGAGACCAATACTCCATTCTTCACCGTCACTTTTAGCTTCATGAGTAAAACTTTTAGGCTGTTGAAAAGCATCTACGCCGGTAGCCCTCAAATTCCACCGACCTTCTCCGTAATAGTTTCCATCAGTCATCTTTGACTGGATAAAAAACTCCCAGCTACCCATGGTCAGCACTGTTTTGATGGATAACCATTGTCCCGTCCATTCTGTCATATAATCTGAATCTAAATTTTGCTGTAAATTATCGGTAAGATCTTCGAGTGTGAACGGAAAGAAAACGAGCGGATCTGCATAAACCTGAGACCCTTTTTGAAAATTCAAATTTTGTTCAGAGCGATATCCGCCATAAGCTATTGAAAAGGTCATCACAGAAAAAATTTTGGTTTGAAAACCAATACCGCCCTCTAAGAAATTAAGGCTATCGCCTTCCAATTCCGCTTCTGAGCGAGAATAAAGTCCTGTGCGATTATCGCCAAAATAATCTGAATCTATCGACTCTCCACCGATGACCGCGCCATAATTTGAATCCACCTCTAATAACAATTGGGAATCCCCCCAATACACATCAGACTCTAACTTTGCTTTTAAACCCAGATGATACGCTTCTGCTGAAAATTCCAACTCAGAAACCACGTTTGGAGTAACACTAGTATCTAAATCTGATGCAATATTCCAATCCAACTTCCCATCAGTCAATCCACCATAAGGCTGAAGACTAAAAATAACAGTGGCGGCTAGCAGCATATTACAACCTTAATCATTTTTGAAAACTAAAAAAATATAACAGTATCTCAATATTCGCCTACTGAATTTTTAGCGCCCTGCCGAATAAAAAATAAGATGTTTTAAACAATTCGGATTAAATTTAACCAAGGAGATCATCTCGGTAACAGAAAACTTGCACTGTTTTGTTTCCAATATACTCATGAAGGCGCTGTTTTTTCTTAATGATTAAGACGCCTTGCACAATTATTTTGGGTACCGCAAACTATCCCCTCTTTTTTGGCAGGGTTTGCCTTTAGATAGCTTTAAATTAACACTCGAGGCGACACCAAATCAGCGATAGCGATGCTGTCAATGGCTCTGTCTATGACCCTCATAAAACTAAAGAAAGACAATAAGAATTATAAAAAGTGGCAAGTATGGCAGTTATATCCCTAGATGGCGACATCGTGACTGGGACAGAGGTTAAATTCCTCAGCACAGATTCAGAGCAATACCCTCAACTTACAAGGCTTTCTGTTGATTTCGACTATCGAATTCTTGAACTTGATGAAGTCAGTCAGCCCGCGTTTCTAGTCGTTAGTCACCAATACTTAACGTCTGAGGCTCCTGCAATCACCCCCACAAAACCCTCTCTTAAAGAGCTAGAG
Organism: Cellvibrionaceae bacterium; assembly: GCA_050633885.1. GTDB lineage: Bacteria > Pseudomonadota > Gammaproteobacteria > Pseudomonadales > Cellvibrionaceae > JAWSVE01. The sequence goes on along the minus strand of JBOEHK010000002.1, from coordinate 526,161 downwards.
GCTTTCACCAACGACAATATATTAGATATTCTTCAAGATGCCCTTTATGAACCCCCTGAAGTGAAATGTGATATCGATGAGCTTTAAGCATCTTAGCCTTAAAAACCATCATCTCAAAATGAGTCAGATTCGTTAACACGCAATTTTTTCAAATGAGTTTTTCAAATGAGTAGAGTGTGCAGGGAACAATCCGATAGAATATTGATCTTAGAGGGAACCTAGACTTGATGACCTCAAAAGGCCAACAGCAAAGAGACAACTTGATCCATACCGTCAACTCATATTCCTTATCTCTACGGCAAAAGAAATCTATGTCAAATCGATTAAAACTCAGCACGGCATATTGCCAAGGTTCTGCATTAAACCTAAGTCATAGAATATTAGCCGTTATATTTCTAGCTGCTGGCCTGATGGCAAGTGAGGTAAGTTTTGCAGGAAAACCTATAAAGGTAGGCGATACAGCACCTGACTGGATTTTATCGAATAGCCAAAATGAAAGCACATCTTTCTATCGTGATACCCCAAATAGCAAGTCCGTGATTTTATTCTGGGCAACTTGGTGCCCTTACTGCAAAGCACTAATGCCCGAGTTAGAAAGGTTGCGAACCGAGATCAATGACCCAACACTTAAGTTTTACGCGCTGAATATCTGGGAAGATGGCGATCCAGTAGGGTTCTTAAAGGAAAACCAGTACAACTTCGCGCTAATGCTCAATGCTGACAAGGTGGCCAAACGCTATAAGGTCAACGGAACACCTGGCTTGTTCGTGATTGATGAGAACAAAAAAATTATTTACAAAAGAAACAAAGGAGAAAAGCCGAGCGATGTTTACGCAGCCATTCATAAGCTTCTCTCAACAACTCCCTAGTCTGCAGATAATCCATCTTCAAATTCTTTCAAAAGGTCGAGCGGCTCAACTTCAATACCTTCCATATTGTCATCCCAATTAATGCCGACCAAATACACATCGTCGTGCATTCCAGGTAACCACTCATCCAAAAACTCCTCAATTGAAACGGGAATGACTTTGTATTCTGCCCACTCCTCCTGACAATGCACTTCAGCAAACTCAGGATCTGACCAAAATGGCATCACATCCGTATCTGGATATTTCTCAGATGGGCACAGAGCCCATCCACCCTCTCCTTCCAAACCCCAAATACAACCACAGTCGATCGCAACCTCGATAAATTGTGAGTAATTTTCTTCGACATTACCTGACAGTTTTTTCATTGGGCTTTTCCAGAAGCTTTTATCAACAAACAGTAAATGACATTGATGGTGCCAATAAGACGGCCAAGTATAAACTGCTAATCCTGACATAACAGCAACATCTTAAGACTTGTCATTCATTCTCATAGTGACATGTTTAGTAGTGTTTTATTAAATAAATCAGTCCATAATTAGGGGCATTTAGTGTCGAGCGACACTTACACCACAACACTAATGATGACACACTGATTATCATTGAGGGGTAGATGACTATGGCTACACACAGCAAAAATTCATTTGATTCATTCCAAAAGATTTCAGTAGACAATAAAACGTACCAATACTTTAGCCTTCCATCTGTCGCAAAAAAATATCCCCAAATTCACAACCTCCCCTATTCCATGAAAATTCTATTGGAAAACCTACTTCGCGCCGAAGACAACAGTAGCGTGACAAAAGAGGATATTCTGGCGCTTATTCACTCTGGCCAACAACAACCCGATACAGAAATAGCCTTCAGGCCTGCACGCGTTTTAATGCAAGATTTTACAGGTGTACCTGCTGTCGTTGACTTAGCAGCCATGCGAGATGCAATAGCACACGACGGCAATGATCCATCTCTCATTAATCCACTAAGCCCTGTTGATCTGGTAATAGATCACTCTGTTATGGTCGATAAATTTGCGACGCCAGAAGCATTCGAGCAAAACGTATCATTAGAAATGGAACGAAATAATGAGCGCTATGAATTTCTTCACTGGGGGCAATCGGCTTTTGATAATTTTCGTGTAGTGCCGCCAGGAACAGGAATTTGTCACCAAGTTAATCTGGAATACCTCGCTAAAGTTGTTTGGCAAAAAGAAAATGACAACGACACGCTAGTCTACCCAGACACACTCGTTGGCACTGACAGCCACACTACCATGATCAATGCGCTAAGCGTTTTGGGATGGGGCGTTGGCGGAATTGAAGCGGAAGCTGCCATGCTTGGCCAACCCGTATCAATGCTAATACCTGAAGTCGTCGGCTTCCAATTAAAAGGCCAACTACGCGGAGGCGTCACAGCAACGGATTTAGTATTGACCATTGTTGAGATGCTCAGGAAACATGGCGTCGTTGGAAAGTTTGTAGAATTTTTTGGTGATGGCCTTGATCATCTACCCCTTTCCGACCGAGCAACTATTGCAAACATGGCTCCTGAATACGGCGCTACTTGCGGGTTTTTCCCTGTCGATCAAGAAACTATTCGCTACTTACAACTTACTGGGCGTGATAGCGATACGGTAAAACTGGTTGAGACCTATGCAAAAACTCAAGGCCTATGGCGAGACGAAACAGTAGAGACGCATTACTCCAGCGAACTTGTGTTAGATATGAGCAAAGTAGTTCCCAGCCTAGCTGGACCAAAACGCCCTCAAGATCGTGTTGCTTTGACAGACATAAAAAGAACCATCAATGACATTATTGAACTTAACGGACACAAAACCGGATCATCAGTTCCTGTTAGCCATACCAATTATGAATTATCCGATGGCGATATCGTTATTGCGGCCATTACCTCTTGCACGAATACATCAAACCCCGCCGTCATGATGGCAGCGGGATTAGTCGCCAAAAAAGCGGTCGAAAAAGGACTTTCTCGACAACCGTGGGTTAAAACCTCACTAGCTCCCGGATCCAAAGTGGTTACCGATTATTTGTCAAAAAGTGGATTTCAGACATATCTCAATCAACTCGGTTTCAATCTTGTGGGATACGGTTGCACTACCTGCATTGGCAATTCAGGGCCACTACCCGAAGACATTGATGCAGCCATTACACATGGCAACTTAACCGTTTGTTCGGTGCTGTCAGGCAATAGAAACTTTGAAGGACGCATTCATCAAAATGTAAAGGCCAATTGGTTAGCCTCTCCTCCGTTAGTCGTTGCATTTGCATTAGCCGGCACAACAAAAATAAATTTTGAAACAGATCCTGTAGGCCAAACAACAGCAGGAGAAAAAATATATCTTAAAGACATTTGGCCAAGCGCAAAAGAAATCGGCGATGCCGTCTCATTAGTCAACGCAGAAATGTTTAGCAAAGAATATGCTGATGTTTTTTCTGGTGATGACGCGTGGAAAAAAATCCAAACCGAAAAAAGTAACACCTATCCATGGAATGAAAAATCAACCTATATTCGCAACCCTCCCTTTTTCAGGAATGACAATACAAATCAAACACTAGATATCAACAATGCAAGAATACTAGCAATACTCGGCGACTCCATCACAACTGACCATATCTCACCAGCAGGATCAATCGCACCAAATAGCCCAGCTGGGCAATACTTATCCGCTAATGGTGTAGCAAAAAAAGATTTTAACTCTTATGGCTCACGACGGGGTAACCATGAAGTCATGATGCGAGGCACTTTTGCCAACATCAGAATTAAAAACGAAATGTGTAAAGATGTTGAAGGTGGCTACACACACCATATTCCCACCGATGAACAACTCTCAATTTATGATGCGGCAATGGCTTATCAGCAATCCGGAACAGCGCTCGTCATCTTTGCCGGAAAAGAATATGGCACCGGATCCAGTCGCGACTGGGCTGCCAAAGGCACTCGCCTTTTAGGAGTAAGAGCAGTTATCGCCGAGAGTTACGAGCGAATTCATCGATCAAACTTAATTGGCATGGGCGTTTTGCCACTACAATTTCCCGACGGCAAAAACAGACAGTTTTTTAATCTAACCGGAAACGAAATAATCAACATTGAAGGCATACAACAAAAAGAACCTAACGCCATCATGACAATGCACATACAAAGGGCCGACGGCACGCTAGAGACAGGAAAACTGGTAAGCCGTATCGATACAGATGATGAAATGCACTATTTTAGGAGCGGAGGTATTTTGCAATACGTACTGAATCAACTGACCGTCAATTAACACAAATGTAACTGTAACCACTTAACTTTAAATACTTAACTTTAACTACTAAAAAAATCCCATAGTCGCTAGCTGTGGCATTTAAACATTAGAACATTGAGATACTAAGCACTATGGATACACGATTAGAAAAAGATTCACTGGGAGAAATTCCTGTTAATAATGAGGCATTATGGGGAGCTCAAACACAACGGTCGATAGAAAATTTTAGAATCGGTCGACAACGCTTTAGCCAAGAATTTATTCTCGCCTACGCCCAAATAAAAAAAGCTTCAGCTCTGGCAAATGAACAACTAGGAAAACTACAAACCTCTCATGCAAAATTAATTGTCGCTGCTTGTGATGAAATCATTGCTGGTGAACATGACAAACAATTCCCTCTCGTCGTCTGGCAAACCGGCAGTGGAACTCAAACCAACATGAATCTCAATGAAGTCATTGCCAATCGTGCAAATGAAATCGATGGTAAATTACGCGGCAGCATGTCGCCTATACACCCTAACGATCACGTTAACCTGTCACAGTCGTCTAACGATAGTTTTCCAACGGCGATGCACGTCACAACAGCGCAAGCAGTTTTTTATGGTTTACTTCCCATCGTTAGCACTTTAATTAAAGCATTAGAAAAAAAGCAAAAAGACTTTGAAGATATTTTCAAAACGGCACGAACTCATATGATGGACGCAACTCCCATCACGCTAGGACAGGAATTCAGTGGCTATGTCGCTCAATTATCTTTCACCAAAAAGCAAATAGAATCTAATTTAGAAACGCTCTACCCGATTGCATTAGGTGGTAGCGCGGTTGGCACTGGACTAAACACACACCCGCAATGGGCGCATACAGTGGCCGAGAAAATTGCACAAGAAACCGGATTACCCTTTGTAACTGCTGACAATAAATTTATGGAGTTAGCATCCCACGACGCACTCACAAATATACACGCTAGCCTAAAGTTGCTAGCAACAAATTTATTTAAAATAGCGAATGATCTACGTTTAATGGCAAGTGGTCCACGTTGCGGCCTTAACGAAATAAAATTACCGGATAACGAACCGGGCAGCTCTATCATGCCAGGGAAAATAAACCCTACACAAATTGAAGCATTAACAATGGTTGCTCTTCAGGTCATGGGAAATGACGTTACCGTAAGCACGGCAAATAGCCAAGGACAATTCGAACTCAACGTCTACAAGCCTCTCATCATCCATAATATTTTAGAGTCCGTCGCGCTGCTCAGCGATGTTATTAGTAGCTTTACTGACAATTGCATTGCAGGAATTTCTGTTAATCAAGCTCAGTTACAAAGTAACGTTTCGCGAACATTGATGCTAGTCACCGCATTAACGCCTCATATCGGATATGACAATGCCGCTGATGCAGCGAAATACGCCTATGAAAATGGCACGACACTCAAACATGCGGTGGTACATCTTAAATTAATGAAAGAGAAAGATTTCAATGTCGTAACCGATCCTGCCAACATGATTCATCCACAATAATTTATTGACTCGCCATGTAATGTCTATCAATCGGCGCATTTTCAATGGGGCACGCTTCGCCGGTTGAACCTTTTTTATCTGTTTGCACTCCACCTACCTCATTAAAATTAATATCAACTGCTACACTTATCTCAAGAATAGTGAAGATTATCTGTCTATGAGGAATCCACATTGAAAACACCCGATATCCCAGCGAACGAGAAAAGCCGATTAGAAACGCTTAGGGCTCAGAATATATTAGATACCCCGAATGAAGAGCGATTTGATCGTTTAACTCGTATGGTAAAACGGATTTTTGATGTACCTATCGCCATCGTTAGCTTAATTGACGAAAACAGACAGTGGTTTAAATCCTGTATCGGACTCGATGTGACAGAAACCTCTCGCGATGTCTCTTTTTGTGGACACGCAATACTCGGCCAAGAAATCTTTATGATCGAAAACGCTACTCTCGACTCCCGTTTTCACGACAATCCTTTAGTAACAGGTGATCCGAATATTCGTTTTTATGCTGGCTGCCCACTGCAAGCTGCAAATGGCGAACAACTAGGAACTCTCTGCATAATAGATAACAAACCGAGAACTCTATCTCAAGAGGAACTAGAAACGTTAAAAGATTTTGCAGCTATGGCCGAACGAGAAATCGCAGCTGTTCAATTAGCAACGATTGATGAGTTAACTCAAATATCAAACCGACGCGGTTTTATGATGCTAGCAGAACATGGACTTAACTTATGCATTAGACAAAAGATTCCCGCATCACTTGTATTCTTTGATTTAAATAAATTTAAACAAATCAACGATGACTATGGACACGCCGAAGGTGACAAGGCCTTAATAATATTTTCAGATTATATTAAAAATAATCTCAGAGAGTCAGATCTATTCGCTCGTGTTGGTGGAGATGAGTTTGTCGTTCTTTTTACAAACACAACAAAAAAGCAAGCTGAAGATGTTATTACAAAATCTATATTACTATTAGAAAAATATAATAAAACCAGCCAAGAAAGCTATGACATTTCCTTTTCTTATGGAATCGTCGATTACAACCCATTGCATCATCACGGAGTTGAGGCCTTAATGGCTGATGGAGATGAGAAAATGTATGCATTAAAAAAGAAAAGAATGAGCCACTGAGTCTTATTTTTTGACTGGTCGCTTTTGAAGTTTTCTTTGAAGAGTACGCCGATGCATTCCCAGTGCACGAGCGGTTGCTGAGATATTATTATCGTTTTCCTGCATCGTTTTTTGAATATGCTCCCACTCTAAACGCTCAACTGATGGCGGATTAATCATAGCATCATGTTCAGCTCTCTGAGCCACAGCACCTTCTGCTGATTCAAACGCCTGCAGGATCTGATCTACATTCGCAGGCTTGCACAAATAATTCTTTGCACCTCTCTTCATCGCTTCCACAGCCGTTGCAATACTCGAGTAGCCTGTCAGCATAACAATATGTATTGATGGGTTTATGTCGATTAATGCAGGAATCAACTGCAGTCCTGATTCTTCCGCGATCTTTAAATCTACCACGGCCTTGCTAAACTGATTGCTTTTGCTTGCCTCAAGAGCCAGCGCCACATTGCAAGCCTTTTCAACGGCATATCCTCGCCTTGTCAGCGCACGAGCCAACACCTCCATCAACACTTCATCATCATCAACAAGCAGTAATGAGTGCTCTGCTTTTATTTCATTCTCTTTCATCGCAACTAGTATTTATCGTTATCAAAACTAATTAAAAGGTAAAACAATTTCTAAACGAGTCCCTGTGGGCACCACATCAACCACTCGCAACGTTCCACCATGACGGCTGATGGTAGCATTAGACAAAAACATACCTATGCCCAGACCTTTTTTCTTATCGCTAGTATACGGCTGTCCAATCTGTTGTTTCTTTTCAGGAGGAATGCCCGCGCCATCATCTATTATCACAATTGTTAAAGAATCAGGTGTCCATGTCATTTTAACAACCACTTCAATCCGACATGCATCTACCGCATTATTGAGTAAATTTAAAATAGCCTGCTCAACGGTTGAGTGAAACCTAATATTTTGATCGCGATGATTATCTTGAATTGTGATTTTTGCTTTCGCATCTGGACGCAACAACATCCAACGATCCACCAAATGATGACAATAATCAAAAACCGTTACTTCTTCGACCGTATTATCCTGACCATATTCTGCACGCCGCACTAAATCTTTGAGCGTATTACTGCATAAGTCCACTTGATCATTCAATAACTGCAAATCACTTTTTAAACCATTATTGTTTTTTGAATGCAACGATTTTTCTGACCCAACATCATGAATCATTTCTTCCAACAACAATTTAATGGTTGTCAAAGGACTGCCTAATTCATGAGCTGTGCCTGCTGCTAAAGTAGCAACAGCCAATACCTGTTCATCCCGTAAATTTTCTTCTCTATAATCATTTAATTTTTGCTGCTGTTGTTTTAATGCTTGCGACATTCTGACAACAAAAAAAGTAATCAATCCGGCACTCATAATAAAGTTAAACCACATACCTAGAATATGAGGATTGATTTTTTGAGTAGCATCATGAACATGCACTGCCACTTGCTCACCTGATGACAATGTTGGCTCTAATGCAGATACGGGCACATAGTAAAATAACAATAATGTATAACAACCCACCGACAGCAACATTAAACCACTGGTGTATCGCCACGGCAATGTAGCACTCGCAATACTGAGCGGTACCAAATAATAAGAAACGAATGGATTGCTTGCGCCGCCACAGAAATAGAATAAAACGGTCACACCTAAAATATCGCCCAATATTTGAATTGAAAATTCTTCTGTTGTTACAGGCCAAGATTGCCTTAACCGCAAGCTACTGACCACATTAACAATCGCAATACATGCAACAGCTGCAATCAAAGCGACATAAGGCAGGTCTATCTGAAAGACGAAAACAGAAACGGTCAATCCTGCCAAAATAAAACCAAGCAGAAGCCAGCGAATAATGACTAGCCGCAACAAATTTTGTTGTGGTGCGGCTATTCCAAGAAGATTAGATTTCATGAACGCAGTGTAAACTGCTTTAAGTACTTTTCAAGCGAGTTTGTGTACAGCGCTTAAAAGGCAAAACTCACACCAGCCCGTATATTACGACCCATACCCTTTAATCGTTGTCCTCTTGCTATGTCAGCATCAGCCACTCGGTTGTAACCATTCAAATGTGCTTCATAATTTTTGTCTAGCAGATTATCGATACCAAAAACGGCCTGCAGCTGTGGCGTCGCTTGCCAGCGGAGATTAACATGCAACAAACCATAACCCGCTGTTTCTTGTTCACTATTATATTCGGAGACTCTTCTCTGAGCAGCGACCAATTCTGACGACAAACTCACATCAAAATTACCTGTATTTTTTCCAATGGTTAAGGAATGATTTAAAGGCGCTATTCGATAAAGATTATCACTAACATCATCTCTTTCACCGCGAACATAACTTAAATTCCCACGATAATACCAATCGCCGTGAGAGCCATTGTAACCAACATCAGCTCCATACAACGTCGCATCAACATTATTATATTGAAGCGCATTCGATCCGCCCATCATATTAGACACCATGTTCATCTGCACTATTAATGGTGAGTTTATTTCAGTAGTTCCTTGAATATAATCATCGACTTCGCGATAAAACATTTGAAAAGAAATTGCCGAAGCGCTATCACTGGAAGCAAAGGAATAATCCACTCCTATATTGACTTCATTGGCGACTTCACTTTTTAGATGTAAATTGCCCACATAATTTTTTCCATCTGCCAACCCTCCCGTAGATTGCAAAGGCACCCATAGGTACAACGCCTGGTAACTCGGCGCTCTTGTTTTTCTTGCGAGTGCGGCTGTGATATGCGTTTCACTGTTATTCGATTCAAAAATGGGAAAAGCCATTTTCGCAACGACATCCGTATTGTTTTCATCAAAGTCTCTGTCACTTTGATTAAAACTCATTACTAAGGGCATTACGTTCATTGCTACCATCATAGGGGCACCGCCAGCGCCTACAGAATCGGCTGAAGATTCAACTTGATTAATACGCGCACCTAGCTCCCAAGACATCGACTCCGACACACTGACCCACTCAGCAAAAAATCCTGTCATATTTTTTTCAACATTATTAAAGTTTTTTAAAAAAAATGCTGCATTTGTTGGATCACTGATATTGGCATCGTAAACAGAACCCGAGTAATCAACCCCGGCTGCAATCTCGCCATTGATGAATGGTCCGGTCAACATCAATTTTGCATTTTGATGATCACCCTCCGCTAAATTATATCGGTTCATCGGCATAGACATCATTCCCATCATCATGCTTGGTGGTGTCCGGTGATCATAATTATTCATTAGATGTTCGACTTTATGACTTCCCAACTGAAAATCAATCTGCCAATCACTTATTTTAATCAACGCATCCGCAGAAAAAGACTCGCCATCGATATAAATGATATCCATCGGCAACGCAGCTGTACCCGTATCATTCGTATTAATACGGACGGCATTTAGATCTAATCCATAGCTTTCTGATTGAAACCCATAAAAAATATTGACACGTTTACGATCAAAAAACGTATTTGGAATTTCATTATTATTCGTTAAGCCTGAAGCATTTTTTGAAAACTCGGCATTCTCTCCATCCTGGTAACTAAATGCTGCTCCCAACTTATGCTGATTGTTTGAAATATATGTCAACACATTGCCATGAAAACCATCATTATTATCATTGTACAACCCACTCACTCGTGCATGCACATCAAAAGAATTATCTGAAGAGTATTCCCCATGACGACTGGTAACAACCACATGGCCGCCCAACGTTTGCTGTCCTGCACTAACGGAAGCAATTCCGCGACTCACTGATAAACTTTTTAAATTTGCCCCCGGTACAGACGAGACAGGAGCATCCATAGCATTTGGTCCGCTTGAAACCATAGGTAAACCATCGACAATCACGCTGACACGATCTCCCGTAGCACCCCTGTATTGCGGTAACGCCGTCAGCGGACCGTTGCGATTTAGATTAGCGCCTGGAACAGCTTTTAAAAAATCTGCTGTATTGGCAACCCTCAAAGCATCACCTTCAATAGTGATACTTCTCTCTATCAATTGTGATTCACCCACAATTACTATTTCATCGACATCATGATCTGCATAGCCAATACTGTTTAGCCCACCGAGAAAAACTCCAGATAGCATGATGATTGAAACTCGGCTTTTAGCACTGGCACGCTTATCGCTTTGGGTCTCACATTGATTTTTTTGAAGATTCTTAAAGGTTTGCTGATAGCACATTGAGAGGCCTATTGTTATACTGAAATTCTTATGATCAGATATAGCATTTATTTTATTATTTATCGGTCGCCATTGGGATGCGACAAATTGTCGCACCCTCCTAACGAAAAGCTTCACCCCCAAAAAAAAGCTTAAGATAACTTAACGTTTTTTATAAATCGTAATCGAAAAAAATAGAGCTGTCGCTTTAACCACAAACGGCCAACTCAATGTAAACACGTTGAGCCAATACGCTAACCAAGCACATCAGAAAGAATAAGCAGTGAAAGGAATAATTCATTCAAGGTATCATTCATGAAAAATATTACCAATTTCTATCAAATAACAGATTGCATCGGTACATCGGGACAACCCACTGAAGAGCAATTCATTCTCATTCAAAAAAATAAATACCAATCCGTCATTAATCTCGCGATGCCCGATTCTGATGATGCGATACAAAACGAAAGCCAACTCGTGACCCAGCTCGGCATGAATTATTTCCACATCCCAGTTCCTTTTGATGCGCCAACCGAAAATCATTTGCAGCTCTTCTGTGAGCTCCTCAAGAGTTTAGAGAAATCTGGATTTAATAAAACGTGGGTACACTGCGTCGTCAATGCTCGCGTGTCGGCTTTTATGTTTCAGTATTTAACGCAAGAAAAAGGCATAGCACCCGAGAAGGCTGAATCGCCTGTTTTAAGAAAATGGAAATTAACTATGGATGATACGTGGAAAGGATTTCTCAAACTAAACATTTAATACCTGCATACGCAGTGTATTTACTTTCTATCGCCGCGAAGTCAAATGATATTTTTTTAAATACCCTCGCAACTGATCATAAGTAAGGCCTAATACTTCAGCCGTTTTTCTCTGGTTAAATTGACATTCTTTATATGCAGCTTGTATTAACGCGACCTCAACACTCTGAATCTTTTCTTTAAAACTTTTCGAGGACGGCTGATCGACGCCAATACTTTTTTGCTCTTCTCCTCTTTTTTTAGAGTGCAGCGTATTAACATAATGACTCGTAACATCATCACTAGTAACATCATGACAGTCATGAACATTTGATAGAGAATCTGGCTGCGAGTTATTTTCGCCAACAGGCTTTTTTAATGATTGATCAACAGGCCTGTAGGGAGATTTAAACGGATCAAAAACAATTTCGTCAATCAGGTCATCCGGATCCTCGCTTCGATATATGGCTCGCTCCACCACATTTTTAAGCTCACGAATATTACCCGGCCAATCAAACGACAGTAATTCGTGCTGTGCTTTGCGAGAAAACCCAGGGAAATATTCTCTATCCAATTCCTTAATCATTCCCATCGCAAAAAACTCAGCCAGTAACAATATATCTTCTTGGCGAGCACGCAGTGGCGGCAGCGTAATCACATCAAATGCTAAGCGATCTAATAAATCACTTCTGAATTTATTATTCTTTGCCATTGAAGGCAGATCGCCATTAGTAGCGGCAACCAACCTCACATCAACCGATAGAGTTTTATCGCCACCTAAGCGGGAGAACTCACCGTACTCGATAACCCGAAGAATTTTTTCCTGCACTTGTTGGGACGTTGTGGCTAACTCATCTAAAAACAACGTTCCACCATCGGCTCGCTCAAAAACGCCTTTATGCTGTTTCGTTGCACCACTAAACGACCCCGCTTCATGCCCAAACAGTTCAGAATCCAACAAACTTTCACTAATGGCGGCACAATTAACTTTTAAAAACGGTTGCCCCCATCGCTCAGAAAGATAATGAACACGCGCCGCCACCAGCTCTTTACCTGTTCCTCTTTCTCCAATAATCAAGACTGGCTTATTTAAAGGCGCCAGCAAGGATACTTTCTCCTGAACCTCTAAGAAGCTAGACGACTCACCGATCATCCTATCTGTTCTTTCTTTAATCACCGTACTCTCTTCTTCAATCTCTTGTTCGGTATTTTCTCCGTGATCTTCTTCGTTATCTTTCCTATAACGGAGCAATACTAAAGTGGCTATATTAACCATTTATAGGCAAAAACTACCAATAATTATTAAAAATAGCCATTACATATTTTACCCTCAAAGCCTATGAGTTTTATTTTTTCTTTGATATCAGTAAGTTAGAAGCAAATTCAAACTTGGCACGACCTTCGCTATACCTTCCGATATAGCGATACAGGAGCAATTAAGCTCATAGCTCTTTTAAGTTATAAGCGAAACCCACTCATAAGCGGGCCTAACGGAAATGTGTATCAATAGATACCGTTTTTGACATCCCCAAACATGACAAAAAACCAGAGGTGATCCATGGGTATTTTTTCAAGAATAAGCGACATCATTAACGCGAATATGAACTCTTTGTTAGATTCCGCTGAGAATCCAGAAAAAATGATCCGCTTAGTGATTCAAGAAATGGAAGAAACATTAATTGAAGTTCGCACGAACTCTGCAAAAATTTTGGCTGAAAAGAAAGAACTTGTCCGACGCAATGAACGCTTAATTAAGCAATCAGATGACTGGCAACAAAAAGCGGAACTTGCTTTGAGCAAAGACCGTGAAGATTTGGCCAAAGCCGCACTCGTTGAAAAGGCAACGGTGAATGGTGTGATCGATGTGATTGAGCAAGACCTCGACAAGCTCGACGAAACACTCAATCGATTAACTGATGAGATTGAGCAACTACAACTCAAGTTAAACGATGCCAAAGCTCGCCAAAAAGTTATTCTCATGAGAACGCGCGCAACTCAATCACGGGTATCGGTTAGCCAGCGAATGAACAGTGGAAATATTGATAGCGCTCTCAATAAACTTGATTACTTTGAAAAGAAAATAGAACAAATGGAAGGCCAAATAGAAGCTGACAGCATTGGCCAATCAGGCTTACAGAGTGAGTTCGAAGAACTTGAAATACAAGATAAAATTGATCAAGAGTTAGCTGCATTAAAAACAAAAGTAAAAGGCACTAACACTAAAAAAAGCAATGCTGACGGTGACTCATCGACATCTTAACGCTGACATTAAATATTATTAGGCGTTTAACCCTATAAGTTTTGAATATTTTTCAACAAACGCAGTCCTATTTTCATCAAGGAAATACAATGCATAGGCCATCACACTGCACGCCCATCTTATTCACCACTGTTTTATTAGGGGCGATGCTAGCATTACAAGTAACGACTTACACAGGACCCAACACATCGGATAAGTTTGAAAATACAACCGTTAGCAGAGGCAAAGAAGAGAACAACTCTCTTTGTTCTACAAACCCAAAAAACGAAAATAGGATTCAAATCAACTTATTAAATAACAGTTTTATCTGGATTCGTTGCAAGTCAGGCTCCATATAAATACCAAATATAGACAACAGGTCATTTATACATCATCAATACAACACAAAAAATCAACCAAGCAATCACACAAAAACTATCGAACAGGGATAGAACAACCTTCAAACAACAAGCAAAGGAGACTCTCGTGAAATTAATTAGTCAAACTCAACAAGCAAAAGTACGTCAATATTTTGAAATCACCGCCTCCGGAATACTTTCTATCATTATGGTTTCTGTTACCATCGCAATTACCACACCTGGATCATACTTATTGATTGAAAAAGCGATGACGAGTTAACACCTAATAATTTATATTTATAATTTTTAATCGATATGTATCACTAACAAGGGCATTAAAATGGATACTGGAGATATCACCGGACTCGTTGCAGTCATTATGATATTTGGAATTCCAATCAGCGCTATCTGGGCTGGAGTTTTAAAGTCGAGATACCGTGCTCAGCAATCTAACATTTCCAGCAGTGAAATTGATAAGCTAGAGAATTTAACTGCCGCCGCAGAGGCAATGTCCGAGCGAATCGATGCTCTAGAATCTATATTAGATAACGAAGTCCCAGACTGGAGAGATGATCATGAGTAAACCAATGGATAAGCTACACCTCAACTCAGAAAAAGGTTGGCTTGGTGGTGTTTGTGCAGGGTTAGCCGATTATTTTGAAATAGAACCCTTTATTGTCCGAATAATAGCCGTAGTAGCCACTCTGACATGGTCGCTTACCATTGTTGCTTATATTGTTATGTATTTCATTATGAGTAAGAAAAAACCAAATATTGAAGAAATGAGCAATCAATTTAACAATAGTAAAATAGGCAATAGCGGCATTGGGCAACATTTTAAAAATATCGATTACAAAAAACGAATTTACAAAAACACCAGCGACAAAAAAATATCCGGTGTTTGTTCAGGGCTTGCTGACTATTTTGAAACTAGCCCACTATTTATACGTTTAGCCTGTGTTCTTTCTTTATTTTTCGGCCCGTTTGCTATATTTGGTTATATTGTTGCAGCAATTATCATGGACGAAGCACCCTATAACACATCAGACAGTCTCTACGAGAATTACGGTTATAGCGTAAAAAAAAATTCCTCTAAAAGCAGAACACACAGCAATTCGAAACAAGAAAAAACGTCAGAACACGAAAATGGCGAGGAAAGAAAACATAGAAGAAGGCAGCACTCTAACCATAATAGTTTTTCATCACGCCCGTATATTAACAAACGCGACATCGCCGAATGCGATAAAACCTTTACCGATTTAGAAATTAAATTACAAAAACTCGAAGCTACCATCACGTCAAAGAAATTTCGTCTTCATAACGAAATAAAACGAATGGCAACTTAATCCATAAGAATAATTAGCAACTCGTACACAACACAAAAAGAAAGATAACAAGGAGGAGCAATGGACCCAATATTGAAAACTTTATTCATTCTTATTGTCGTATTTGGCTCAATCATTGGAAGTCGCTACATACAGCACAAAACAAAGATATTTGAAATGAAACTTAAATCAGAAAAAGAATTTTCAAGCGGTTTAAAAATTGAGTTAGAGGACATTAAAAGTCGTCTTGCTACTTTAGAAGCGATAATAACCGATAAGGGATACGAGATTAAACGATCAACCGTTTTCTATTGGTATGCTTCTAAAATATTATAGACAACTACCATCACCCAAAGATTGATATTCTGCTTCATCAAAATTACCCAACACTGTAAATGTTGATTTATAGATGTCGCATTGCAGTTTTTGATCAGAAAAATCTTCAGATAAAAATTCTGCTTTTACCGTCTCTTTCGTCATTTCTTCTTCCGACATACGAATACCGCCATCGGCATCGGTGTCTAAAATAATCATTTTGGGTTTACCTTCACCATTCTCCCAAGCCTGCCATTCCACCTGATCGTCCAATGTTCCTTTTCCTGGCTTACCGGTATAAGCAAAGCTTCCCCAATAGGCCATCATGCTCTTAGATAATTTTATTCGAGAATCAAGATTTTTTGGGTCATACATTACATCGGCCGGAACAAACCCCACATCCCAATCACCAAAAACAAACGCCATTTCAACTGAGTGACCAGCACCGATGGCTGTCGCCAAATCCGAACCCTCAGTGACGGCCTCTTCGTCCCAATCGAACCGATAAGTAAATATCTGATCATCTTGCACAGGCGCCATAATTCTTGCCAACCCATCCACTGCCCGCAACTTCCATAAATCACTAGGGTATTTTGCTGCTCGAATATAATCACCAGGATTTTCTTTTATCACCTGAGTCCACTTAGGATCTCTAAACAAATAAATCCTTCTTTCATCACGATTAGTTCCCAATATCATGGGGACTTGATTATATTGACCACTCGCCAATTGTTTTAATGGCGGCTCTTTTACGAATACAGTACCATCTGCAAATTTTTTCGGTGCGGGATAATTTCTTGCACCAGAAGGATTATACAGTCTCAAAAACGATGTCGCTGACTGACGATAAAGAAGCTCTTTAATCTCGTTATTACTCATTGCCAACTGTATCGCTTTAGCATCATCTCGATTGCTAGCTTTACCATCACGAATTAATATTTTATTAATAATTTCACGAGAACTATTCCTATGCCCTTTAGCTTCATCGTCAATAAAATTTTGACCCTGAGCGATACTGGTTGTACTGACTCCGCCACTTTCGACAATAGCTCTGTGAAATAAACCTTTCGCAATTGGAGAAGTAACAAGGCTCATCACATTAGCGCCACCCGCTGATTCACCAAATATCGTGACGTTATTTTTATCTCCACCAAACACTTCTATGTTTTCTTGCACCCACTTTAGTCCATGAATGGTATCAACAGTACTCCAGTTCCCACTTGCCGCCGCACCAGAAGCACCTTCATCTAAAATAGCGGGATGAATTAACCAACCTAATGTCCCTAAGCGATAATCAATAGCAACCACTATAACTTGCTGATCTTCAGCAAGAATACTGCCGTTATAGCTTCCAGAATAACCACTATTATTTCCGCCACCAAAAATCCAATACATAACGGGTAATTTTTTATTTGAATCTTTAATAGATGACGGAGCATAAACACTTAAATACAAACAATCTTCCTCACCTAATAGACCGTCACCATCATCATCACTGAGCCAACGACTCACCGTTGAAGCAAACTGAGGGCATGGGTGATTTGGATTATCGGCAACAAAGGTTCCTTCCCATGGCTCGACAGGTTGTGGCAACTTCCAGCGGAGTTCTCCTACGGGCGGCTTGGCATAAGGAATACCTAACCATGAATAACTACCATTTTTTTGGCTAACCCCTTTTATTCTTCCGCTATTAATTATTTTTTCAAGCGGATCAGCTGAGGTTATTTTGTTTTCTTCCAAAGTAGTTTGAGACATCAATTCTTTCTCGCCGGTTTCTTTTTGAGTGCAACCGGTTACCGCAAAAAACAACAGACCCATCATCAGCGGAATCATCATTTTCGCATTCGATATTTTTAGGTTAAATTCAGAAACGGAAAGCATAAAAACTCCTTTATCATTTTTTATTTTGATTATCTTTCACTACATTTATTCTAACAATTACTACTCCGCCAAGCGCTCTTTAGGAATGAGATAAATAGTTGTTAAAGCCGACACAATTAACAAAAATAGAAAGCTGTAAAAAGCCAAATTATAACTGCCATTTGTATCATAGACCCATCCAGCCAAAGGCAAGCCAAGAACCTGTAAAGGTAACATCATTGGACGCATCAACCCCATCACCTTACCAAAACCTCGACGCCCAAAAAGAGAACCAACAACTGCCGCATGAAGCGGAACAACGCCCCCCATACCAAAACCAAAAATAGCAGAAGCAATGACAAATGGCCAAAAATTCTCAACATGAGAAATCATCGCAATACCTATCCACTGCGTACCAATTGCCCACAATACTGCACTTCTGATATTTGCTCGGTCAGATAAAATTCCAAAAAATATTTTCCCAACCACCCCTGTTAGCGCACCAACCGCTAAGACATTGGCAGCATGATATTTATCAATACCCAAATCAATTGCCAATGGAATCATATTGGTTAGCGTTGCGCCCATACCGCAAAAGATCAAACCAAAGGTAATCGTTGCCCCCCAAAAAGAACGCATTTTTAGGATATCTTTCCATCCTAGTGATATTTGATTGGCCGCCAGAGGAACCTCCGATAAAGGCAATCGCGCACGGCCATCTGGCTCTTGATCTTTATCCTCTGGATTATTCACCACATACAAGAGAACTATCGGCATCACAATAACAAAAGTTGCCACACTAAAAATTTCTAAACTGCCTCTCCAACCAAACTGATCGATTAACCATGTTGTCACTCCCGGCATGATAACGCCGGATAATGACACCCCCATCGTTGCAATTCCTAGCGCTGTACCACGCTTTGCAACGAACCAATTGGCCACTAATTTACCCGTCGCAAGCTGTCCCATTGTTGCCGTTCCAATTGCTGTTAAACAAACGAGTACAATATAAAATTGCCCCATGCTTTCAACCAACGATAAACAAGCAAACCCAATCGTACTGACGCAAACACCTATCGCCATAATGCGCTTTATAGAATAACGGTCTAGCGCATTACCGACCCATGGCGCAATAATAGCGCCAACGCCATTCACCAAGGCAATTCCCATATTCACACCAAAACGAGATCCGCCACCCAGCTCTTCAGAAATCGGCAAGAAAAATACGCCATAACTGTAAAAGAAAAATCCGACAGCAATAAAATCGACGATAAAAGCAACGGCAACAATTACCCAGCCATAAAAAACACGAGAATCAGACATAGGTTCCTTAAAGAAAATCTAGGATTGTATAAATTAAAACCAAATACAGTAGGGCACAAAAAAATACAAAACCCGTTAGGATTTTATATTGGGCGAGATAAGATTTAGCTCAGTATACGCCTCAAATGTATTGAAGGCGACGAGAAGTCATTAAGAAAAATTAAGAAGGAAGAAAGAAAAGTCGCCGACCCTGATACCATAAGAGCCGGCTATTTTAATAAAGAACTTGATTACACGCTACGTTATTGGCTACACGGTAAAAGTATACTCGTTGTCAAATCTAGAGTTTTGTATCAATTTTATTTATACAAAACATTTACACGCTTAATTATCGCGATTCAGGCTCAACTTTCCTTGCCGTCTCGCACTTTCGCTAGGACCAATATTCGCTTCAGATGAACGAGATTTTTTTGCTCGACTCTCTTTTTTAGCAAACTCTTTTTTTCCTGAATCTTTTTTACCGGTACTTTTTTTGTTGCCGCCTCTGGAATCGTTTGACTGATTGCCACGCCGTTTTTGATTCTTGCCTTCCGCTTTCTTCTTATTGCCAGCAGGTGAATCCCCAGCGACAGATATATTCAATTGTTGCTGGCACACCCAGACTTTTTTCAAATGATTAAATGTTTCTTTTGGCATTTCTGCCGGTAAATCCACTGTTGAAAAATCATCAAAGATTTCGATATGTCCAATGTAACTGCTTTCGATTTCAGCCTCATTCGCAATCGCGCCTACAATATGTCCTGGTCGAACGTCATTGTTATAGCCCACTTCTAAGCGAAAACGCTTCATTTCTACATCTGGAAAATCTTTTAGTGGCTGCGCTTTTGTGTCACCCGGGCTTTGGCGCTTATTTCTTGAACGTCTTTCATCACGACCTCTCTCATTGCGACTTCTGTCACTCCGATCCCGACCTTTTCGGCCTTCGCGTTCATGCCTTTCCGTTCTCTCAAAACGAGTTCTCTCTGGTAACAACAAAGGCACATCGCCTTGTGCCATTTTCGCAAGAGCTGCTGCAATTTCTTCAAACGGTGTTTGGTTTCCAGCTTGATATTCCTTTAATAACTCACGGAAAAAACTTAGGTCATCCGACTCCATGACAGCATCAATTTTTTGTTTGAACTTCTCAACTCGCTGAGCGTTGATATCTTTCTCACTCGGCAGGTTCATCACTTCTATCGTCTGCTTAGTGGCTCGCTCAATCGCTTTCAACATTCGACGCTCGCGATTTGCGACAAACAGAATAGCTTCACCCGTTCGACCAGCTCGCCCTGTTCTTCCAATTCGATGCACATAGGCTTCTGTATCAAAAGGAATATCATAATTAATGACATGGGAAATTCGTGGAATATCAATACCCCGTGCCGCAACATCCGTAGCCACAATAATATCAAGCTTCCCTCTTCGCATCTTTTCTACGGTTTTTTCTCGTTGTGCTTGAGCAATATCACCATTCAATGCTTCAGCGGAAAAACCCCTTGCTTGCAATTTTTCTGCAATTTCTGTTGTTGCTATTTTTGTACGTACGAAAATAATCGCGGCATCAATTTCTTCCACTTCTAAAATTCGAGTTAACGCATCCATTTTATGGGTGCCACCACCCACCGCCCAATAGCGCTGAGTAATAGAAGGAGCCGTAGACGTCTTACTCGCAATTTTAATAATGTGCGGCTCATTTAAATAACGATTAGCCACATGCTGAATTTCTTTTGGCATCGTTGCCGAGAACAATGCTACTTGTCTCGTTGGTGGTGTGTGATCAAGAATCCATTCGACATCATCAATAAAACCCATTCGCAACATTTCATCAGCTTCGTCTAACACTAACGTCTGCAAGTTATCGAGCTTTAACGTTTTTTTGCGAATATGATCCATCACACGACCTGGCGTACCCACAACCAACTGCGCTCCTGAACGCAACTGCTTTAATTGATTGGCGTAACCTGCTCCACCATAAATTGGGACAACCTGAAAGCCACGCATTCCTTTCGCATAACTTTGACAAGCTTCAGCGACTTGAATTGCTAACTCACGAGTTGGGGCCAGCACAAGGACTTGTGTATTTTTATTTTTTACATCCAATCGAGACAACGCTGGCAATGCAAAGGCAGCCGTTTTACCAGTACCCGTTTGAGCTTGACCCAGTAGGTCTTTGCCTTCTAGCAAGATGGGGATACTTTCAGCTTGAATAGGCGATGGCGTCTCATAGCCAACTTTAGTGATGGCTTCCAACAATAGAGGGGGCAACCCTAGACCAGCGAAGTCTGTGGCGGATGGTGTATCTGTCATATTTTTACCTAGAACCTAGAATAGAGCGGCGCTTTCACGCATAGAAAATGGAAAAGTGTCACAACTGGATTCGATCCAATCGTGTGAAATGGGGGCGGGAGTATACAGGAGATTCTTATGAAAAGCTTCAAATAGATTAAAAAACAATCAAAAGATAGGTGCGCATACCACTAGAAAGTGCCTACCTATCCTTTATTTAGCGCTTTTGAGCTCACACCATACAAAAAGCACAGAGCTTATTGCCATCAAGATCTCGGATATAAGCACCATAAAAATTATCTGTTCTCATACCCGGCTCACCTTCATCACGCCCTCCAAGCTCAAGGCCCTTTTTGTAAAAAGCATCCACTGATGGTTTATCCGGCAACACTAACGCGACCATAGATCCATTGCCGACAGTTGCAGCTTGACCATCGTACGGTTTTGCCACAGCAAACATTGGTTTGTCCGGGCCAGTTCCCCACAGCGTCATCGTCTCAGTTGAGATCGCTTGTTTCGCGCCTAGCAAAGACAGCAAAGTGTTATAAAAAGCGACCGCTTTTTCCAGATCATTAGTTCCTAGCGTTGTGTATCCAATCATCATCGTCTCCAAAGTTTTTGTCTTGACACCCTCAACCAAAAGTTTAATCAGTGATTAAACTTTTCAACATTCGACATCTATTTAGTAAGTAGCCATTTGAATACTGGCTTGGGAAATGACATTTGAAACATCTTCCCCAGAAAGAATCACTGCTTTGGCATCGATAAAATATTGATTGCCGCGTCCGCCCGAACAAGGCGGCAAGTAAGCTCCTGCAGTATCCCATCCCGGAGCTTTATGATGAGCAACGATAAAAAAGTTTTCCGGAAGCACATCTGTATGGCCAGGAATACGAGGTATAGTCATTTCCTTCACTCCCTTTTCAATCTTATAGCCAACTTTGCCATGCCCACCTTTATCCATATTGGCAAAACTTCGATCGCTAAATTCCAATATAATAGCCGTCGCTTCTGCTGGAATATTTTTGACAATCAGCTCTGGCGATTGAGGGTTCACACCCTTAAAACGATGACACTGCTGACCTTCTGGAATGCCTTTGCTCGTCCAAACAGTATCAGTAAATGCCAACGCCAACTGATCGGCCTTGACTGATACGCTTACCGTTAATATGCAAAAAATAAAAATTAGGCTTTTAAACGATTGCAAACTGGTTAAGCATAAACTTTTCATATTGACGTTCATATTGCCCTCTTTATTTCTAGCTTATTATTGAACAGTGAGTCACTTTAAAATTACTGAGTTATCGCAACCGAGTCGAAAACTAATTTACAATAGACGCCAGAATGAAACTAGCAAAATCAAACGGAAAATAGACCGAAAAGGTAAAGTTATGTCAGACAAGTTATTGGATTTCGGAAAACAAGTCCTCGACTCACAACCTTTTAGCAAATTGTTAGGCGCCGAACTCACCCACTTCGAAAAAAACAAAGCTGAACTACAACTCGTCATCAAAGATGAGCATAAACAACAGCACGGGTTTGCTCATGGAGGAGTTGTAAGCTATCTTGCTGACAATTGCTTGACTTATGCAGGCGGGTCAATTTTAAAAAATTGCCTAACGTCAGAATATAAAATTAATTATTTGCGGCCGGCAATTGGTGAAAAATTAATTGCTCGCGCAACGGTTTTGTCTTCAGGAAAGAGCCAAGCGGTGTGTGAATGCAAAGTGTATGCTGTGTCGAACGATGAAGAAAAACTTGTGGCTGCAGCTCAGGGAACAATCGTTAAAGTAGAGTAAGATGCCAATAAATTACAAGGTGCTGCCAAAATAACAGATACTGGAAAACATAAATATTTGGAGAATATAAGAACACCAAGAGTACGAAAAATAAAAATAGTCTTAAAAAATTAACTTCTAAATATTTTAACTGCTTTATATAAAATTTAAGCGTCACTCATTCCATTAAGCGAGGCTGACCTAGAAGTTAATTTAATATTTCCTTAAACCAATACTACAGTTGATATTTTACTGTTAGCGCCCAATGTCTTCCTGGCTGGGAATAGCGATCTTCGAAATTATCTGCCGACAAGCCTCTCACACTTGACCATCTTTCATATTGCTTATCAGCAATGTTATTAACACCTGCTCTAAGCGTTAAATTTTTAACGGGTTCCCAATAAGCATTTAAATCCATCGACATGTAACTATCTGGCAAATATTGTGTTGATGGGTCTATCACATCATTTCTATCAACTGCATCCGCATAATTTATTTTTAATGCAAGCCCCCACAGAGAACTTGGTGCATCATAGCCTAATCTTAAATGCGCAGAGAATGGATTCACACTTTCTAAAGGTTCTCCGTCACCTGTTTCACCATCTGCATAGGCAGCAGAAAAACGAATTGACGCACCGTCAATAACATTGAGAGGACCAAGATATATTTGCGAACTCAATTCAATGCCTTTTATCCCCGCTTCTCGAATGTTTTCGAATCTTGTTACACCGTAGGGGTAGTTGGGATCTGTGTATTCTGAACGCTGTTCAATAAAATCGTTATATTCACTTTTAAATACGACAACTTCCCAATCAGAAAATTCTGAATTACCACGTAACCCCAACTCAATAGAATCACTATACTCTGATGTTAAATCAGGATTTGGTTCAGACTTGTAACCAAACATGTCATTACTCCAAGAATAATAAAGCTGTCTAAAATCAGGGGATTTAAATCCTTGGCTATATTGAGAAAAGATACGAACTTCATTATTGATGGCGTAAACAACGCCAAGACGACCCGTAAATTCTTCGTCTTCATATTTTTCATAAGTGTTCGTTGAGGAGTAACCGGTGAGCTCCATTCCCAAATCTAATTCCAGCGATTGGGGATCCACAGTGAATTGATCGAACCGGATACCCGGTGTAATGCGTAATCTTCCTTGAGCTAAAACAATTTCGTCTTGAAAATAAACTCCTGTTGCTGTTGACTTAGCGGAAGGAATATAAAAATACTGCCTTGAACGATCATTGATAACGCCATCGCCATTATCATCGTACCAAGTCAAATTAATATTTTCATAGTCAGCCTGTTTTAAGGTTAAACCGTACGCAAAATTATGCTCGACTGGCTGAGGATAAATTCTTCTTTGAGGAGTAACCCCAGTTTTGCTAAGCGGAAACGTTGTTTTGGTAAATTGAATATCAAGCTGAACACCTTCTTCCTCATACCCATATTCTTTATTTTCCGCATTGCCCACCAGCTGCTTTCTAAACGTGTTACTGTCTTGTTGTTTTTTTTGCCAATCCAATTGAATATTCGAATCATCAAACATAACATTATTAGATTCCCATTGATGCGACAAACCTAAACGAGTTCTTTTGCTCGTATCCTCGGTATAATAAAAATCGTCATAGCTCCCTGGATTATTCGGTTCGCCATCAGAATCTGCTTGAGCTAACTCCGCCGATAATTTTATTTGTTGTGATTCCGTTAAATGATAAACCACTTTACCTAAAACATTATCTGCATCTGATTCACGATCAGGTACATCACCAAAAGAATCTATTTTATCTCCCGTTCTTTTTGTATACGCTAGCATCGACTCTATATCTCCTTGACGATTTGCAATGGCTAACGAAAGACTTTTTCCATCATCAACGGAATGAACACTCGATTTTAACCAACCAGTTATTCCATCACCTTTTTGACCTAACATATCGACAGGATCAATAGTTGAAAACAAAACCGATCCGCCTATTGCTTCGCTTCCTTGTGTACTCGACGCAGGCCCCTTGACCACCTCGATCATCTTTAACAAATCCACATCCAAATCAATTCTCGATGAACCAATAAAAGTTCCGCCATCAAACTCTGCCGGCTGATCTACGTTATCCACCTTTATTTTTACATAGTTACCGGAAAGTCCTCTTACATTAATACTTCTGATCCCAAATCTAGCATCACTTTCCACTTCAACGCCGGGTTGATTTTCTAAAATATCGGCTATATTGCTTGCCTGTATAGATTCAATTTCTTCTGAGTCAA
This sequence comes from Cellvibrionaceae bacterium, assembly GCA_050633885.1. Classification (GTDB taxonomy): domain Bacteria; phylum Pseudomonadota; class Gammaproteobacteria; order Pseudomonadales; family Cellvibrionaceae; genus JAWSVE01. The sequence goes on along the minus strand of JBOEHK010000002.1, from coordinate 500,738 downwards.
TCAGTGTTACAGAACCCGCGACATTTTGGAGGCTAGTCGGATATCGATAACCTACCACGACCATCTCTTCCACTGATTTTCGTTTCTTTTTAACATCAGAGTTTTCTGCCTTTTCTTGAGAAAAAACGCTTACCGAAAATAATGCTATAGCCGAAAAAATTGTTAACTTCGTAAAATGACGGTTTTTTATATCGCTATGATGCTTCACTTTATTCACCCCTATTAATATTTGGCAACAGATTTACGTTGTGTTATTTCATCGTCGAGCGATACAAACCCATCATTATCGACATCAAAGCGATTAAACCTTTCTTTGCTATTCTTTAAGTACTCCTCTTCCGACAAACTTCCATTGTTATTTGTATCTTGCTGCCGAAATTCATTCTTTATCTGTCCTAAAAAATAGGTTCTCGCTTGCAGCAATCGGTTTTCAACTCGCTCTTTGTATTCTCCGATATATTCACCATCGCTTAACCAACCATCAGAATTCATATCCGCACGGTCAAAAACATGTCTTCTCTGCTTATCAAAACTATCTTTCGTTATTACGCCCTTTTTATCTTTATCATATTGAACAAACACGCCATCCCAATTATGAGTGCTCGGCATAGACAACAAATACTGCGCCGATGATATTTTTCGTTTGATTATTTTTAGCGCCTCATCACTTCTATCATCAATTAAATTGTTTTTTTCTTTCGCGATATTGTCCTTCTCTTTAAAACTCCTATCCTTTTCATCAAGGATATTGTCTTTATTCTTATCAAACAGACTAAATATTCTTAGGCTTGATTTTGAAAACTCAGAAAAAGTTATTTTTTCATCACTATTATCATCTAATGAATCAAACCGAATGACGGATTGCTTTACATGAGAACTGCTCTCCATAAAAAGCTTGTCCTCTAACCTAGCAACTTTAAAATCACTATACTCATCGCTTTCTATTTTTTTATTTTTATTTTTATCTATAAATGAGAACACCATGCTTACTATAACTTCTCGCTCTTTTTCTGAAACGGCTAAATCATTATTTGAATCATAATCATTAATATAAATCAGTTTTTTTTGTGCATCTGTTTTTTCTAACATATGGTTCACATCGGAAAAAACATTGATCGAACAAAAACTTGCGAGTACTAAACCGATCAAATAACATTTTATTTGCATAAATCACCCATTCATTGAAGATTCACTGAACCGTTGTCATTATTTTATTAACGACACGGGAAGTAAGATTGAAGACTCAGTTATATATTTCTATAACTAATGTGTAGGTATGGCTGAAAGAATCAACGTTCGCTAAATCTTTAGCACTGTTTGCCTCAGACGCTAACGCCCTGTGTCTAACACGTAAGAGATAGACACCTTCTTTTGTGAAAGGGATTGAGACAAGACCTTGATCATCGCTTTGAACGCTTATCTCAGGCTTCTCAGAACTGAATTGATTTTTCGCGAGGTATATATTTACCTCTGCATTTTTTAACCGTTTTCCATCAAACAATAAGGCTCCTGAAAATTGATCACCCACAAACAAATCATTTGGGTTTGCTTGTGGAATAATTTCTAAGCCAATATTTTTTGCCGCTAATGCCGTATTACTGGGTGCTCCTTTGCTAATATAAGTTTCTGCCATAGTGATTGATTGATACCTTTCTAGTATTTTTGAATCTTTAGGAATGTCGCTTTCTGCCCCGCGCGCTGTTTTTCTTTCCCCGCTTTCTTCATACACGGTAAACACCGCTCCTATCCTTTTACCTGTACTAAAACGATAAGTGCCATCTGTTTTCAAGACATGCTCAACAACAACTCTCGTTTTTAATTCTGAAACTAGATCGGGTTGAATTTCCTTTCCATCAGGCGTAATAATTTTGAAGTCGCCATTGTTAAAAGCGACTTCGGGAACAAAAAAAATTTCGGCAAAGGAAGCGTCGAGAGCCACCAAACCATTCTTAGAGACTTCAAAGGTATTGGGGACGTAATAAGGCGTATGGGCAAAAACGTGAAGTGATGCAAAGAGCGACACGAATAAAGTTGACGGTAGAACAAATAATCGAACAATAGGATTCAGCATTGCATTTCCCTCCAGAGAAAAATGCGAATCTTAATGATAATGATTATCAATTGCAATATTATTTTTCGTAGCTTACCTGTTCTTGAAGATTCAAGAACTGCTCTCCCCTATCTTTTTTTGGGGCTGCCGGTTATTTATTTTTATGTTTTAAGGGTTGAAAAATTAGGAGTACATCGATCTCAAAGAGATCTAACTATTTGATTAAATTAGATTTTTTTATCGTCCAATAAAAGTAACTGCACTTGGGTAGCTACAGAATCGGAAATAGATACCCTCCCCGACTCTGGGTGTCGAGATAATAATTCTGAAAGCTGATTTGCGTATTCATCTTTACCTTTTAACATTTCATTTAACACCACAACCAAGTCGTCGACGCTTTCTATCTTTTCCACAAGTCGGCCATAGCCATTTTCTTGCACTAATTTTCCACTGAGTAGTTGCTCTAACTGGATGGGTAAAACCAATACGGGGGTTCCTGCTACCAAACTCTCCTTCACTGTTGCCGCATTCCCATGACCAACAAACAAATCTGCTTCAGTCATCGCACACTCTAAATCGACTAAGTCCGTGCTGAATTGAAAATCTTCACAAACATATTGTTGAAACTGTTGTGGATCTCCCTGAGGGCAGCCAATAAAAATACTGCCATCACATTTTGATAACGCTTCTATTAACAGAGGCAATTGTGGATAGGCAGATTTTAAATACGCAACAATTTTTAATTTTTTAGAGTCAGGAAATTGTATTTTTTTATCGACGAGAACGGATGAAGAGCCTACACAATATTCAGCTTGCTTTCGTAATCCTTTGTACAAATCCAATTCAGAAAATGTCGAGATCAACGTCTTATCAACAGAAAACAAATCACTCAGCCTTGTCAATGGTGAAATATTTTTACGCGAAAGTACGTTATTTATTTGCACTAAAACCCTCTCTTCTTGGCGTTGAATCAATTGATCATTACTAGAATACGGACGCCAATCTGCGATGGGGTAACCGGGAGCCGGATCAGCGAAACCATTTCCCACTAATAGTTTAGGAGCTGAAAAATTTTGTGACGCCAACATGGCAGTTGGAGAATAATCAAAAAGCATTAAATCTGGCTTCACTAAATCAATGATCGATTCCCAAGCCCTCACTAAACTGTGCAGAGCGTCAGTTTCTAAATATCCCAATAACAACAAACTATCAGCAAGACAAGCAATCGGTCTTTGCATACTGATTTGTGGTAACCATACTGGCGCTTGCATCAGTATCACATCAGTATCAGAAAAAAACGGATACGCTCGAGACAAGTCCTTTAGTACTACAACCACGTTATAGTTTTGAGATTCCAACTTTCTTACTATTGCAGAAAGTCTAGAAATATGGCCCAATTCCGATCCGATTTCCCAGGTGCAAAGGATCGTGTGCCCACTTTTTGTATTTGTCATTAGTTCGCCATCATCCGTCGCTAATTGACTGCAATTATCACACTCACTATATTAACAAATCTAGTGATCACCGGGTGCTGATATTACTATCATCTCATTGCGAACGATCCACAAGATTATCCTTCCTGCGCGAATCAAGAATATAAACTCGTGACTCATACCCCTTTTTAAAACGGAGATTTTTTGCATGAAGCAAATACACAAAGCCATTCCATTGTTATTCCTATCTGCCGCCTCACCCAGCGTTCTTGCATTTGTAACCGCCAATCCCGACTCCGCCAGTATGCAACAAGGTAACGGGACTATTGTCATTGATGTTCTGGCAAATGATGCCTCTAACCTTGAGGGCCCAACCGATATCTTTATTCAGTCTTTCGACAGCTCATCTGCGAGCTACGGATCGATTGTTCTCACCGAAAATGACACGCTAGCCTATACGCCTCCCAATGATGATTTTTTTGGAACGGACACTTTTACATATACGGCTGCGGACCAAAGTGGCTATGGCGGGTCGGCGACAGTCACCATTACCGTGGCAGAAAATACTGAAACAGGAGAGGGTGAAAAGGTTAACGATTTTGTCCTACTCGCAAAAGGTGCTCGCAATAATTCAGTGGGTGAGGCACTGGATAATCTCTGTGCAGAAACACCAACAATTCAACCCTCTGGCTTATCTAAGCTTTCTCCAAATGAAGTGCTCGATATCTGTAACCAGCTTTCCTCTTCAGAAACTGACATTAACAAAACTATTAATCAAATTGCACCTGACGAAGCACTGATACAACGAAGGTTGCTAATCGAAAGTTTTCGTTCAACATCTTCTGACTTGCATCGAGAGATATCACAGCTACGTGAAGCCAATAAATCGCCATCTATTACTATTAATGGTAGCCGAATACCTTTTACAGGTGGTGCCGCTGGGGACACAACAAACTCTCCTTGGAGCTTATTGTCATCATTCCAGTATGAAAGCTTTGAACACGGGCTAACAGAAAATGAAGCGGGTTATGATTATGACACAGCTGGAATCATGCTAGGGCTTGACTACCAACTCAATAGCAACATGAACATTGGCGCCGTTATAGACTGGAAGAACTTTGATGCCGAATATCACGATGATGGCGGTGAGCTCACATCAGATATCATAAGTATTAATGGTTTCTTTTCATGGTTCCAAGGTCCATTGAGCATTGATTTAATCGCCGGTTATTCTGTAGGTGATACAGATGCACAACGTTTATTTACTTTCCCAGCACAATCTTTCGCTGACAGTAGTTATGACAGTAATCAAATAAATCTAAGTGCGCAGACAGAATGGGCATGGCAAATTAATGCGTTTCGAGTCAGTGCTTTTTTACGATTAGATTACTTTAACAGTACAATTGATGCCTACACTGAAACTGGCGACTCGGTATGGATAACATCGAAAGAAGAACAGAGTTCAGAATTATTGAATTCTAGTATCGGTTTAGATGTAAATTATGCCACCAGTTTTTCTTGGGGCGTGATGACTCCAAGCATACGGCTATCGCTTGTCAACGAATCTGACCTAAGTGAAGAACCTATTGCTTTCCAACTGGTTAACTCAACCAGTACGTTAAATAGTTTTGAATTAAAGGCTGATGAAACTGACAATCTCTTTTATCGATGGGACATCAATTCGGTATTTGTATTTCGCAATGGATTATCAGCATTTTTGTCTGGTGAGATTGTGAGTGGCCATGAAACATTTGAAAATTACACCATAAGTGCCGGATTCAATTTGGAGCTAAACTAACCTACAAACTAATTCACATTTCTCCTCTGGGCCTTTGTGTTTACTGCATAATGGCCCACCCATCTACCAGGAGATTTTTTCAATGGATGAATAAAATATAAATTGACATATATGGATATACGTATATGATAATATCTAAGCTTCCAACTCAAAACTGCAACTTGAACCGCTTTAGGAAAATATTGATGGAGCCTTTACAGCTATTTAAGTGTTTATCAGATCCGACACGGCTTCATTGTACTTATTTAATTTACCAAGCTGGAGAGATATGCGTTTGTGACCTCGCTGAAATTCTAGACGAAAGCCAACCGAAAATTTCCCGACACTTGGCACAACTACGCCATTGCGGACTTCTTGTTGATACCAGAAAAGAAAAATGGGTTTATTACTCAATAAATCCAAAATTATCTCGATGGACAAAAAATATTTTAAAGCAAATTCAAAAAGCTGATACGCCTAGCTTTTCAACACTTAACAAAAAATTGAATCATCACACAGTAAATATTAACTGCTGTTAACTTCACCGCATATCAGAGATTGATTATGAAAATATTATTTATTTGCACGCATAATCGCTGCCGAAGCATTTTAGCTGAAGCCATGACTAACCATGTGGGAAAAGGTGTTATAGAGGCAAAAAGTGCTGGAAGCCAGCCAGCCGGCAAGGTTCACCCATTATCCTTAAAATATTTAGCTGAAAAAGGCCTTGATACATCAACTTTACAAAGCCAGTCTTGGGATGAATTTGAAAAGGACAACTTTGATGTTGTTATCACCGTTTGTGACAGCGCTGCACAAGAACAATGTCCGTTATGGATTGGCAATTCATTAAAGGTGCACTGGGGGTTGTCTGACCCCTCCAAAATAGAAGGTAGTGAAGAAAAAATAATAGAGGCTTTTAATCACACGATCAGTGTATTTGAAAAACGCGCTAAAAAAATGCTCTCAATTGATTTTAGTTCCATTAGCGAACAGGATTTGAAAACTCGGTTGACAGAAATAGCTGAAGAGGTTCGATAACACGATGGGATTATTTGAACGTTATTTATCAATCTGGGTTGGTTTGTGCATTATCGCTGGTGTTTTCTTAGGAAATATTTTTCCTCAACTATTCACTTGGTTTTCTTCTCTAGAGTATGCACATGTCAATTTTCCAATTGCCGTGCTTATTTGGATTATGATTTATCCAATGATGGTTCAAATTGATTTTTCAGCTATCAAAAAAATCCATAAAAAACCAAAAGCTTTAGCACTGACACTCATCATCAACTGGCTAATTAAGCCATTTACCATGGCTGCATTGGGATGGCTTTTTTTTCGGGTGTTTTTTGCAGATCTAGTCGACCCTAATACAGCCACCGAATATATCGCGGGGATGATTCTTTTAGGCGTGGCGCCTTGTACAGCGATGGTATTTGTCTGGAGTCAACTCACCAAAGGTGATCCAAACTACACGCTCGTCCAAGTTTCTGTTAACGATATCATTATGGTGTTCGCATTTGCTCCGTTAACAGCATTTCTTCTAGGCGTTTCCAACATAGAAGTCCCATGGAATACACTGATTCTTTCTGTTGTGTTATACGTCATTATCCCTTTGGCGGCCGGTGTCGCGACAAGACATTATTTAAATAAAAATAATTCGTCAATTGAAACGCTTATTCATACGTTAAAACCTTGGTCAGTTGTCGGTCTACTGTCAACGGTTATCCTATTATTTGGTTTTCAATCTCATTCTATTATCAATAACCCTCTGGCTATTTTACTCATTGCCATTCCTCTACTCATACAAACTTACAGTATTTTTTTTATTGCTTATGGTACGGCAAAATTTTTACGATTACCTTTTAATGTCGCGGCACCCGCTTGCATGATCGGCACATCAAATTTTTTTGAACTTGCTGTTGCAGTCGCCATTTCGTTGTTTGGTTTACATTCAGGAGCGGCTTTGGCAACTGTTGTTGGCGTGTTAGTTGAGGTGCCTGTGATGCTGTCATTGGTGGCTTTTGCAAACAAAACGCAACACTGGTTTAAATAATTGCTTTAAATAATTGCTTTAAATAATTGCTTTAAATAATTGCTTTAAATAATTGCTTTACTATTGGGTGAAATATTTTTCTATTTATCCTATGAAATTTGGACGTTCAGAATGACAGAAACTTTAAATGCAACAGATCTACCCAATATCAATCAAGAGTCTCTAAATCCAATTGATACAAACCAGTTAGCGCAATTTAATAACGACTCTCATCGCCCAAGAATTTTATTATTGTATGGTTCGTTAAGAGAAAGAGCTTTCAGCCGATTACTCACTGAAGAGGCGGCTCGTATCCTGGAGCTTTTTGGCGCCGAGGTAAAAATTTTTAACCCCAAAGATTTGCCGCTTCCTGATGGTGCAGAAGACTCTCATCCAAAAGTGACCGAACTCCGCGAGTTAGCTGAATGGTCCGAAGGGATGGTATGGTGCTCGCCTGAGCGTCATGGCGCTATGACAGGTATTTTAAAATCACAAATTGATTGGATCCCCCTATCTATAGGAGCCGTCAGGCCAACGCAAGGAAAAACCTTAGCGGTTATGCAAGTCAATGGCGGCTCACAGTCATTTAATGCAGTCAATCAAATGCGTGTTTTAGGGCGCTGGATGAGAATGTTCACTATTCCCAATCAGTCATCAGTCGCTAAAGCATGGTTAGAATTTGACGACAATGATCGGATGAAACCCTCCGCTTTTTATGATCGAGTGGTTGATGTCATGGAAGAGTTGATCAAATTCACTTTACTCTTACGAGACAAAAAAGAATATTTAGTTGAGCGATATTCGGAACGTAAAGAAACAGCCCAAGAATTACTGAATCGAATAAACACTCCGTCTATGTAATTTTTCAGACAGCAATAAGATTGCAGCTACTATACGTTGTGTTTTTTACTCTTGTTCTCCATGCGCTGTTGTTCATGACTTTTTACTCCACATCAAATGATTAGATTTAGCAATCAACACGATCTATAGAATTAATTTAATTTATAGACGCTAAATCGGTATTCTAGCTACAACTCATCCCTATAAAGTCGTACATAAGACGGATTGGTAAATCAACTGAACTGAATTGAATTAAACTGAAGAAGCAGAATAAATAACGAGGAGCTAAACATGATTGATATCGGCATAAACGAAACGGATAGAATTAACATCGCAGAAGGTCTTAAACATTTATTAGCAGATTCTTATACGCTTTACCTACAAACACATAACTTTCACTGGAATGTCACAGGCCCGCAATTTCGTGAGTTACATTTAATGTTTGAAGAACACTATACAGAGCTTGCAATAGCGGTGGATGATATTGCGGAACGAATTAGAACATTAGGTATTGCTGCGCCAGGCACTTATAAAACGTTCTCTGAACTTAGCAGCATTGAAGAAGTAGAGGGCGTTCCTTCGGCAGAAACAATGGTTGAGCTATTAAACCAAGGCCATGAACAAGTTGTTAAGACCTGCCGAAAGGTATTAAGTGTTGCTCAAGATGCCAACGATGAATCTTCTGCGGCATTAATTTCTGACCGAATGAGAATACACGAAAAAACAGCTTGGATGCTTAGAGCAATTCAAAAATAGAAAAAACATATTAACTCAAAAGCGCCTTCTTTCAAGGCGCTTTTTTATCATCGGTCTATTTTTTTAAAACAATGAATATTCATATCAACGGTCACATTGAGACTATCTTTCTTTTTTAACGTTTCTCGCCCTTCCCGCTTTCCCTTCCATAAAAAAGGTGTCATAGACAGCAAACTTTTCACTGATTGATTATCTTTCAGATCGAGCGTGTATGTTATTTTTTTAGTCTCAAAAGAAAAAAAATGATCGGGAGGTTTTGGGATCGCGTAAGGTTTTATGTCATCATACAATTCTCGTTTAATTTCTACGAGATGGTTTTCACTCGGCGATACGTTAATAAACATGCCGGTGTCATTGAGCACTCGATAAACTTCCGCATTATTTCCCGGTGCAAAAACACGCAATAATACATCAATGCTATTAGTTGATACCGGTAAATGTTCACCACTTGCACATATCCATTCTGAATGTTTATAACGCTTTGCAGCTAACCTGACACCTTCTTTTGCAATATCTAATCCACTGGTGAACCATTGGCCATTTAATTTTTTTTGCAACTCATTAACATAGTATCCCTCTCCACATCCACAATCTAAAAGTCGATGTTGCCTTTCATTCTTTTGCCAATCATTAATGCATCCTGCAATGCCGTCTACCACTGGCTGATAATAGCCAGCATCTAAAAACGCTCGCCTAGCCATTAGCATATCGGGATTATCGCCAGGAGATTTGCTCGACTTCTGATTCGCGAGAAGCAGATTAATATACCCCTCTTTTGCTTGATCAAAGCTATGACGGTTTTCGCACTGAAATACGCGCCCATCTTGAACTAATGCGGATTGGCAGACGGGACACATTAAAAATGATTGAGGTAATTGATAGGTAAATTGATCTTTTGATGACAAAGTATAATCTCTAGGGTGTTATTGTCTTTTCGCAAACGATTGCCTTTACGAAAGCGGGCGCTGTTTGGTAAAAATACAGTTTCTCATGTTAATGCTAAGATTGCAGATATTCCCCCTCTGTCTGCACGCTATTTATTTATTTTCTATTATAAACACATGAATATCAGCATTTTTGTTTATCGATTCAGTGAGTTATTAAATGCATTACTTCATCCGCTCAATATATCTTTACGCTTCGCCCAACTAATTTGACTTCTTAGTCGTAGCATCTTTTTCTGATCTTATTTAAACTCTGTTGCTTAATGTCGAAACCATTGAATATTTCCGTTTTATTCACAACCAATAATAAAAACAAGGGAGAATATAATGCAATTTTCATTTAGCCTCGCAATTCTTGGGCATTCCGAGCATAAAGAAATTGAACAGGGCCTTTTTTCTCGCCTGCCTCGTACAATGAAGTATGCTATACCTGCCCTGCTAGCCAGCAGCTTATTCTCAACACTTTCTACGGCTAACGAATCTATGTCGAAAGGTGAGTATATTGCTCGACTCGGCAACTGTGTCGCCTGTCATACTGTTGAAGACGGGGAGCCCTATGCTGGCGGTTTAAGAATGGCCGTTCCTAAACTAGGTGTCATCTACACAACTAACATTACACCCGATATTGAAACAGGGATTGGTCATTATACCTTTGAAGATTTTGATAACTCTATGCGTTTAGGTATCGCTAAAGATGGCCATCGATTATATCCGGCAATGCCTTATCCCTCTTACGCAAAAATTACCAAAGAAGATATGAAAGACCTTTACGATTATTTCATGAATGAGGTCAAACCCGTCAAAAAAGCGCATCCCGAGAACGAAATTCCCAAGCATTTGCAAATGCGATGGCCACTGGGCATTTGGAATTTTCTAACGCTAGATGATGACCGATACGAAGCTAATCCTGATCAGGGCGTTCTTTGGAATCGCGGCGCCTATTTAACCCAAGGACTTGGACACTGTGGAGCTTGCCACACGCCACGAGGGATTCTCATGCAAGAAAAAGGCTTGGATGAAACCGATTCCGCTTTTCTCACCGGGGCTGTGCTCGATCATTGGTCAGCCTCTCCCATTAACGGAAACATCAATACTGGTATAGGCCGTTGGAGTGTAGAAGACACAGCAGAGTTTTTAAAGACAGGAAAAAATCGTTTCGGAACAGCATTCGGCACGATGGTTGAAGTGATCAATAACAGCACGCAATACATGACAGATGAAGACGCTCTAGCAATGGCTACGTATTTAAAGTCACTACCAGCCTCAGAAAAAGAAGCCGCTTATAAATACGATGATACAAGCACGAAAAAGTTAGCCCATTTTGACTTCACTGATCGTGGTGCTCAGGTGTACTTTGAATATTGTGTTTCTTGCCACATGTATGACGGTAGTGGTCATAACAAAGCCATGCCTTCACTCGCAGGTAACCCCGTTATCATGGACCCAGACCCTTCTTCACTCATTAACCTGACGCTTAATGGATCTCTCCGAGTCGTGGTTGATGGCGAGCCTGATACATTCGACATGCCCTATTTTAGTGGGCTACTCAATGATGAACAAATTGCAGACGTCATCAGCTATATGAGAAATGCATGGGGGCATTCAGCCAGTGATGTTTCTTCAGAGCAGGTAATGGAAGTAAGAGAAGCAACTGACCCAACCAAACACGATGTGGTTGAACTTAGAATGCAGTAATACATTTTTTATACATCAATGCGTTGCTTACTAATAAGCTGTTTACTCATTCCGTTATTAGCTATTTTCATATAACAATCCGCAGTAATCAGCGCATTGATTGCCAGCCATTTTAGGCGCGCCCCTCAACCTGTGCCCGCTTACCCTCCACCCCTCACAAAATCTAAAACAAAATCATTAGACAGCTTCGTGATTTTTTCTATTTCTTCAATGCCATAAAACGGCTAACCCAATAAAAACTTCCCAATATCCGTCTAAGTGTGACGTAAGTCTTAGTGATAAAACAATCGATAGCTCACAATACTTGCCATGACATCAACATGCTTTTCCTTGATCACCTAGAACCCGGACGTCTAGGTAGATCCAAATAAATAATTCATCCGTATCAATACAGGCAACTAAAGATTATCGATATCTGCGTTTATTGATAAGCACTCTTTATTAATACATAAATAGTTTGACACCTATTTTATTGACCAAACCTATCAATAAATGCTTCAAGCTATGCACTTTGGATTTGAACCTGCTGTAGACAGAAAACATGGAGACTACTGTGAACAAAACTCTCTTACTCGCCACACTGAGTGTCATAGGAATAATCACAATATCGTCAGTGACATCTCGATATGCCACCGCTGAAGAGTCAGCTTGTCCTAGCTGGCTGAACCATAAAATGAAAAAACTTCACAGCTCTGAAATGATCAATGTGTGTGAAGCGACAGCTAACAAACCCGTATTACTTGTCAATACAGCCAGCCATTGTGGATTCACTTATCAATTTGGCGGGCTCGAAAAACTGCATCAACGTTACAAAGATCAAGACCTAGTGATTATTGGTTTTCCATCCAATGCTTTTCACCAAGAAGCAAAAGATTCTGCTGAAACCGCTGATGTCTGCTACAAAAACTATGGCGTAACCTTTTTAATGACGCAAGAAATCCCCGTCAAAGGCGATGACGCTCATCCTATTTTTCAACACCTTGCCAGCCAACAGTCTAAACCCAGTTGGAACTTCAACAAATATTTGGTTGATAAAAACGGAGTCGTCGTTGAGCAATTTAGTAGCCAAGTGAAGCCTGAATCAATTGAAATGACAGAGGCCATAGAAAAAATCCTCTAACTTTAAAATTAATAGTACACACATAAAAAAAGAGAGCGTAACTGCTCTCTTTTTTTATGTGTTAAGACCAATGTGTGTTAAAACCGGAACGTTGAGAATATTGCGTTAAAACAAATGCGCTTAGCCAATAGTCATCCGTTAAGCTTTAAGGCGAACATCCATCTCTTTCGACAACACAATCCATTCTGTCAGTTGATCTGCTTGAGGCAATTCTTCTGTCGTTATTCTCTGAGCATCATTGACCATTTTCATTTTATCAGCCAATGTTTTTGGGTTTTGCGAACGTAATGATTCAACACTTTTGACACCGGATGCCTCCAACAACTCAGAAAATTGTTTACCCGCTCCAGGTATACGCATCAAATCCGCAATAGAAACCCAAGACTCTACGGCAACAGCACTGAGCTTAGTCGTTTCAGTAATGTTCGCTCTTCCTTCAAAAGTCAGGCCTCTCTCTAGCATCTCTTCAACGGTAGAAATTCCCATCTCGCGCAAACGCTTTCCATAGCCTTTACCAATACCTTCAATTTGTTCAACCTCTAATAACTGAATATCAATTGCTTTTGGTTTGCGAGCCTCATGTAACAAATGAATATTTCGATCGTTTTCAGCTTTTAATTGGGTGACAAGTTGCTGGCTTTTTTCCAACTCAGACACTTCAACATGACCTTTCCCTTTGCACCAAAAAAATCTATGCAATAACCAACCAATGATTCCACCAATGACAGCCGCAATGATCAAGCACACGAATAGTTCAGATAGTAAATAGCGCATGATTATTTCTCCATCACTGTGAGTTCAATTCTTCTGTTTTTTGCTCTTCCATCAGCTGTCATATTATCAGCTATCGGTTGCAACTCCCCATATCCCGCACTTGATAATCTTTTTGATTCAATACCTTTTGCCACTAAATAATCGGCAACAGACCTTGCTCGTCTCTCACTCAGCTGTTGATTATAAATTTCAGCGCCTTGCGAATCAGTATGACCAGCAACCTCCACTAATGCTTCTGGACATTTTTCTGCGACATCAACCAAAGTGTCCAACAGCGAAAAACTTTCAATTTGAATGTCATCGCTATTCGTTTTAAATTTAATCTCACCAGAACTTAAAATATCTTCGAATTCTTTTTGGCAATTGATAGCTTGTTGCTGCACTTTTTCAGCTTCAGAGATTAAGCGAGATCGTATGACTTTGATTATTGGGTTAAGTTGAAAATCTTCACCCAATGCTTTCTTAAGAGAAGATACAGCCAAATCAGATTTCTCTTGTGTATCCACTTCACCCGACACAGCTATCGAATGATTTAAGAGAACAGCGTTGCCTCTTGTAAAAGTTTGCATGTTATTGAGTAGACTTTTCATTACAAAAAGCCATTGATCTGGCGCATTGTTTTGAATAATTAAACGATCAACAAGGCCATGATCGGGGTAGAAATTTTTTACAGCGATCAATAGATTACGCTTAGCATCTTCGCTCGGTACCATTCCATTCAGCACAATACGATGCTCATCAAGTTGAAGACCTGTTTGATAATCTATTTTAACAACCGGTTTTTCTAAAACGGTTAACTGTTGATTCACGGTCTTTACGCCATAAATTTCTTCAGCCAAACTAACAGCGACTTCAATATCTTCTCTAGCATCAACATTTCCATGTAAGGTGATATGCCGAATATCAGCTGTCACCTGAATACCTGAAAAGTCTTCAGGTGCGTTCTTTAACACTTCTGACACTTTTTCAGTTAAACTTTTTTCAATTCTAGGGCCGTCAGTGTTTGTGCAATAAAAAATCCATCCCATCAAGATAATGATCGCGATTGCCAGTAGAAAATTTCTCATTTTTATTCCATTAACAGGTAAAAGTGTGCTCATTTATCCTGTCGAATTCTACTTATTTGGGCATAGTTGACAACAGAACTTAGCCGCCCAATCTAGGAATTTACAATGATTTGACATTTGAAAAAGAAAAAGTACTTTTGTCATACTTTTCTAAAAAGACAGAACTCTTAAAACCTATAGATCTTTCAAAACCTAGAAATTTTTAAAAAAGAGGCAGAGAGATAAAAAGGTCGAGTGGTGACCCTAATGATATATTTAAAGATAATTCCACTAGCCATCGATGGAGTAACCGGAATGCTATATCAAGATATTACAGACAGCCTTCCGGTTTAAACCAATAACGCTTTAATCATGAAAACTAACATCCAAATTTACATTTGAGTAAGCTCGGTAACCTCGAATACCAATGTGCCATGTCGATGCAGTTGGATTGTCAATAGAACAAGATTCAGTATTTCCATCTTTATAAGGTCGGCAATAATAACTTCCGGTTGTAGGCCTAGATCCCTGTCGAACATACAAATCTGCATCGCCACTTCCCCCCGAAATTTCAACGGACAGATTTGCTGTTCCCGCAGGAACTTCTATTTCGTAATAAGTAAATGCATTACGACCGCCAGAAAGATTTTCTTCCGTAAATCCACCAACACCACCCGTCGCTGACGGCTCATCAAATGTCGCTAACAAAGAAACATTAGAATAAGAAGAATAACCACGAATCATGACATGATAGATACCCGCCGAAGGTGCGGCAAAAGTACAGACTTCATTATTTCCACTCTTATAAGGCCTACACTCATAAAGCGATTGAGTAGGTGCATTTCCAAACCGTACATACAAATCCGCATCGTCACGACTGGAAGCTCCTCCGCTCATCGCAAACGTTAAGTTTGTCGCACCTTCTGGAACATCGATCGTAAAAAAGTCTGTCCCTCCTGTTGAGGCCGCCAAGTTTATTTTGGCTACACCATTGATTAACTCACCACTTTCAGCAACAGGTCCACCACCACTAACACCAGCCAAAAGTGCAGCCGCATCAACAATACCGGACCCACATTGACTGCAAGAGCTAGGAAAATTTCTAGCTGTAGATTTTAAAGCAGCTTCTGCTGAATCAGGAGTCGTTGTAGGATCTGCCGCATATAACAATGCTAGTGCTCCCGCAACATGAGGAGCCGCCATGCTTGTTCCCTGAGAGTACGCATAGGTCTCATTCGCCGACCCTTCAAGTCCCTCATTAAGTGTCGACAATATTCCACCTGCACTTCCGGTTCGCAGATCTCCTCCCGGAGCTGCAACATCCACAACACTGCCATAGTTTGAATAAAACGCTCGCCCACCTGAGCGCCCAACAGCTGCTACAGCCACGACACCATTGCAGTTTGCCGGTGATGAATGACTGGCGTTCATGTTTTCATTTCCCGCAGCAATCACGACCGTTGCACCTAAATTTCTAGCGGTGTTAATGGCATTCTGAGAAGTAAAATCGCAAGCTCCACTTCCTCCCAAGCTTAAATTAATGACTTGAGCAGGATTAGGGTTTGTAGGAACACCACTGACATTGCCACCTGCCGCCCAAACCATGCCATCAGCAATATCTGAGGTGTAACCACCACACTTACCTAAAACACGAACTGGGAGTACTTGTGAATTAAAAGCAACGCCAGCAACACCCACGCCATTATCTGTCACTGCCGCCACGGTTCCTGCAACATGTGTCCCGTGCCAACTACTATTTTGATCACTCAGTGGGATGGGCTCTCCAGTAATAGGATCAGTGCCACACTCGCCTCTATCTACATGATCTCCATTATCAAAAGGATCATCATCACGTCCATCGCCATCTTGTGAAATAAAAGTGTCAGAAATCATGTCATAGCCAGGCAATGTATTAGCAAGTAGATCGGCATGGGGTAAGATTCCCGTATCAAGAACAGCCACTACAGCACCTTCTCCCGTGCTGATATCCCAAGCATCCGGCAAATTTAATCCAGCAACAGATTCAAAGTAATGCCATTGATTAACATATCCAGGATCATCAGGCACAAACATAGGTTTTAAAATCCTATCTGGTTCAGCGTACTCAACGTTTGAATCTAACTTTAAGCGTTTCGCCATCGCCACAACTTCTGATTCGCTTCTGAACCTATCAAGCTTAAGAACATAGGCGCCTCTTAAGGTACGACGAACAAATCTGAGCCGAACAGAGGCTTGAGAAGAGATGCGATTCAGTGAAGAAGTAGACAGCCCATTACTTAATAACATGGGAGAACTATTTTTATACTTCACAATAATTCGATTTGTTAAGCCGCGATTAGATTGTGTATCAATGGCAGATTGCGTATTAATGGAAGGTTGAGCAAACACAAAACTACTGAGACCAACTAAAGATAGCAGTATCAATAATTTTCCAATCACACACGTACAAATTTTTTTAAAAACCATAACCCGCCCCCAAGCGAAATAAATGTGAAGAAAACTCACAACTTGGACGGATTCTTTCTAAACTCACCCAAAATTCAAAGATAATATTGTGATGCATATCTCAATTGAAATTAAAATCATGTCAACCCTAAAAGGAATAAAGAATAAAAGTATTGAAGAAAATGAGTTGAAGGGAGGTGGTTGAAGAGAGTAGATTAAAAGAAAAGCATCAAAAATAATCGAAAGAGACTCTATCTCCCGTTATTTTTTTTCATGAGCCTATCAGGCTCAGCCGCTAACACATATGGTTTCTTTGACAAACTGTCGCACATACTAGGAAGAGCATCAACCATAAAAGTGTCAGGCAGTATCACGACCCAACGCTTGTCATGGCTGGGCGATGCCAAGTGTATTTCTTCTACCTGATAGCTTTGAAAGAATTGTTTGATATCATTTTTTTCTGAATCGGTTATAGCGCTAGAAAAATGAATGATAACCCTTATGCCAACTGACTTGCCATGTAGTCTAGCCTTTGGCTCATTTTTCTTTTGCACCCCTTTTGCTAATACCCTTTCTGTATTTTTCTCCAGTTTTTCTGTCATTGAAGAATCAGCACACCCGAGAATAGGAAAGAATACAATAAAAACACCCGAGATAAATAATCTATTCACATACCGGAATACGCTAATTTGAATGATCTGGTTCATCCTATATCCTATATTTATGAGAGAAGTACTTTATAGCTGTAGAACTTTATAACTTTAGAATTTAATAACAGTAGAACTGTAAATGTTGACGTTGCCTTGGTGAGACATGAATAACATCAAGAAAGTTGCGATAAGTATCGATCTGCGAACATAATAAGCACAGCATAACGTAAGCCCTTCCCTATTCCGCAAAGAACAATAAGAGTGATTAACTTGACGCGCATAGTGCCCGCAATAAAGGTAAACGCATCACCCACCATAGGCAGCCAAGAAAACAACAAACTCCACTGACCGTAACGTTGAAACCAAACTTGAGAGGATACGAGCTTTTCCTGAGAAAAGGGAAACCATTTTTTTTGCTGGAAATGCAGAAGGTATCGCCCTAGCCCCCAATTAAATACGGCTCCAAGGGTATTACCCAGCGTCGCCACCAAACCTATCACCAGATGAGAATGTTCACCTTGATTAAGCAGCGTCACCAGTACGACCTCAGAATATAAGGGCAATAGGGTAGCAGCGAGAAAAGAACTCAAAAATAATATGAAAAGCATAAAAAAATATTTGATCTGTTATGAGTGTTGATTCGTACATAACTGTTAATGAATATTGACAGTGATATCAATACGGCGACAAGCGATCCTAAGCGCTTAATACGATAGAAAGCAATATTATCTTTTTATAATTCTTTAACAGAAAAATGACCTTACCCCCAACAAAAGTATTCGTATTTACCTTTTTTATGATTAGCCTCCTATCATTGCAAGGTTGTGCCCTGCAATTGCTCAATATCGCCACTCCCTCCTCAGGCTACACGAGAATGGAAGATATTCGATATGTAGAAACCACAACAAAGACTGTAAATCCAAGACATACTCTTGATATTTATGAACCCCATGACTCTCAGAAAAGCAATACTAATAACGCCTCAGCTTACAGCAAAAATATTACTTTGATATTTTTCTACGGCGGAGCTTGGGATTCTGGTAAGAAAGAACTTTATCGATTTGTAGGTCGCGCTTTTTCTCTTGAAGGCTATCGAGTTGTGATTCCCGATTACCGCCTATACCCCGAAGTACAATTCCCAAATTTCGTTGAAGACTCAGCCTTAGCAGTGAAAAAAATCGCCTCTCTCTATCCCGATCAAGAATTCATACTCATCGGCCATTCGGCAGGAGCTCATATCGCGTCACTATTGGCCACAGACTCAAAATACCTCACTGCAGCCCAAGTTAGCCCGAGTAAAATAAAAGCCTGGATAGGATGGTCGGGGCCTTACGATTTTCTTCCTCTGACTAGCGGAAGAGTAAAACGAGTTTTTAGTAGCACTAACAATTTATCGCTGACCCAACCGATCCACTTTGTCACCCCTTCCACACCCCCTGCACTGCTGACTCATGGTGAAGAAGATACCCGCGTCTTAATCAAAAACTCTCAGAATATGGCCAAGAAACTTCGCTCACTGAATGTAGACGTCATCGAGAAGTATTACAAAGAAGACAGCCATTCAAACACTCTCGTTTCTGCGTCAACTTTATTTAGGGATGTCTCTTCTTCCTTCAACGACACGATTCATTTTCTTAATTCTCTTCCTTAACTGTTTTACTCCTCTGTTTATTCTTCGATTTATTAAAAACTGACATCATTTGTTAATATCTCAGCAGAAGCCCACGACCACTATCACTAATAATCATTAAAATCACTTACAAACAACATAGAAACACCTACAAAAATAAACGCTAAGTAATGCCTTATACCTATATTGATTTTTTAATACCCATTATTCGAAAACGCTACTTCGAAAAAAATGTAAATTCTTGTAACCTTTTCGCAAAGTTTTCGTAGTGTAATATGCATTTTGATTTTTTTTAATTGCGATGGCAATTATTGACAACGCGCCTGCAGGCAAACAAGATAATAAGCAAACCAACCAATTTACCGGGTTATGATCATGGACGGCATTACTTATCGACTGGAACTCATCACTTCGCTTTCGATGCTCGAAAGCCATAAAGCAGAATACGAAAAATTTTGTTCGTATTTACCTGCCTCGGAAAAATTTACCTATTGTTTGGATTGGGTTATGACGCACTATCCGTTGTACACCCAACACGGCGTAGAATTATTCTGGATAATATTTTGGGATAACAACAACATTATTGCTGTTGCTCCTTTCCAAAAAGAATCACTCAACGTCTCACGACTTGGATTACGCCGCCTCAGAATTTGGGGAGATAATAATCATTACGTTCATAACACACAGCCGACTATTTTGATCAAAGACAAAAACGTCGTCGATAACGTATTGTCACAGCTGCTTACCTATTTAAATACCGATTTAAAATCGCAATGGGACGAATTATTTCTTCACCGAATAAAAGACGCAAATACAACTCTTAAACGGCTATTAACGCTTGATCAAAGCATGAAAACGGAATCGTCAAGCGATGCCACCTATTACTTTTCTGCACCAAGTCATATCGAAGATATCATTCGAGGTGAAAGTAAAAGAAAAATTAAAAAAGGACTAGAGAAGTTAAAGGAAAAATACTCAAGTGTCAGTCTCAATTGCTTCACAGATATTTCAAATGATAAATATTCACAAATAGTTGACCTTCACACTAAACGACAGTTTTCAGCCAATCAACAAGGTGCCGAAAGGAACAGTTTTTTTAATCATCCACTGGAAAGTAAAACTATAGAAAAGGAAATTAAAATTGCCAGCCAGAAAAAAGCGCTTCGTTTATATACTTTGGAAATTGACCACCAAGTTATTGCGTTTCTATTATGCTTTCATGAAGGCGATTGGACATATGCTCATATCACTGCATTCGATGATAAATACAAACACTTCAAAGCTGCAAGAGTATTATGGTTTCACGCATTCACAGAAGAAAGAAAAAAGTATGGATGTCATTTGATCGATACAGGCTGGGGAGGCAACCAATTCAAACAAGCTTTTAGTAATAAAACAGAAAATTTATACGCGATCCGCATGAACAATAATAATTCTCTTCGATCCAAATTGATTACTCAAAGCTTAAACGCGCCAAGAGCCTTTAAAAAATTAATCCAGAAAGCCAGCTAAGTTTTAAAAAATGTTAAGAAATTAACGCTACAGATTTCACTTGCGCCCAAACAGTATCACCTACTTTTAAATTTAAATGATCCAAAGATCGTAACGTTATCCTCGATAAAATCACCGTATCGCTTGCCATAACTTTAACCAATGCGGTTCCATCGTCGTCACTTCTTTTAATATCGCAAATACTAACTGATAAAATATTAGCAATACTACTATCCGTATGCTGAGTTAAACTCAAGCTGACATCTTTCGCTAAAATTCTTAGACGAGCGAAATCTCCAATTTTTTCGCCTTGATCCTTAACCCAAATCTTTCCACCCGAAAATGCCGCACTCATTAACTTCCATTTCAAGTCTTTAGCATCTATTGATACATCCACAACAACACCCGTTTCATCTCCCAGCTTTATAGGCAAATCAACTCTGGCTAGCGTATCTTTTAAATCGCCGGATGTAATAACTTTGCCTTGCTCAAGCACAACAAGATGATCAGCCAACCTCGCAACCTCATCCGGTGAATGACTGACAAAAATAATCGGTATCTGCAATTCTGTTTTTAATTTTTCAATATAGGGAATTATTTCTTTTTTACGTGCGCTATCCAAAGATGCTAAAGGCTCATCCATCAGCAATAATTTAGGTTGAATCAATAACGCCTGTGCAATGGCAACACGTTGACGCTCTCCGCCTGACAACTGATTAGGTTTTCGATCCAAAATAGCTTCAAGACCTAAGAGTCTCACAACGTAATCAAAATCAATCGGCAAAGCGTTATTATCAATACCGCTTTCAATTATTTTTTTAGATCGTTTAACTGCGTATTCTAAATTACGACGCGCTGATAAGTGCGGTAATAAACTGGCTTCTTGAAAGACATAACCAATAGAACGTTGATGAGGAGCAACCCAAATCTGCTTTTCACTATCTTGCCACACATCATTCCCAATCATCATGCGTCCATGCTCTACAACATCCAACCCCGCCATCGCGCGAAGCAGCGTCGTTTTTCCCGATCCGGAATGCCCAAAAATAGCAGTAATCCCTGTGGCCGGGATATCAATATCAACATCAAGAGAAAACAAATTGTCAGAATTAGGGGCTGCCTTTTTATTATTTGAATACACTAACAAAAATTTTATTTGAAGAGCTTTAGGCATGTCTATCGCCCACCAACAATCATCGATTGCTGATGACCGTGATTAAAAATATACAAACAAACCAAAACAACAAATGAAAACAACAACATCGCAGCAGATAACCAATGAGCCTGCGTATATTCTAATGCCTCAACATGATCATAAATTTGTACAGACACAACACGAGTTTCTTCTGGAATATTTCCACCGATCATTAAAACAATACCAAACTCACCCACTGTATGTGCAAATCCCAGTATAGAAGCGGTAATAAAACCAGGTTTTGCTAAGGGCACAACCACACTGAAAAAACGATCCCATGCATTTGCCCTCATCATTTTTGCAATTTCTAAAGGTCGCTCACCAATCGCACTCATCGAATTTTGAATAGGTTGCACAACAAAAGGTAAAGAATAAAATAATGAGGCAACGACCAAACCCCAAAAGGTAAACGGCAACAATCCCAGCCCTAGAGATTCCGTAAGCTTTCCTATTGGCCCATCCACTCCCATGACAATTAATAAATAAAAACCTAACACGGTAGGCGGCAACACAAGCGGTAAAGATACAACCGCCGAGACAGGCGCTTTTAACCATGAATTCGTACGCGTCAGCCACCACGCAATAGGAGTGCCGATCAGCAACAACAAAATAGTCACAGTTGTTGCTAAGCGTAACGTCAACCAAACCGCTGACAAATCTTGTTGTGAAAATTCCACTGCTTATCCAGTTTTTAATGTATTAGGGAGTAACCAGCATTCTTTATCATCTTTTTTGACGAATCATTAGCAAGATATTCTAGAAATTGCTGTGCTATTTTGTTTGGTTTTTTACCCTTAACCAAAACGGCATCTTGCTTAATAGGCGAATAAAGCGTTTCCGGCACAATCCATGTTGAACCCAATTGAACTTTATTGTTATCGATGATCTGCGATAAAGCGACAAAACCAAGGTCTGCATTACCACTGAAAATAAATTGAAAAGTTTGCGAAATATTTTCGCCTTGAACAATTTTTTCCGTATTCATTGTTTGTTTTGATAAATTTTCGATCACCTCAAGTGCGGCCACACCATACGGCGCTAATTTTGGATTAGCCATCGCTAAAAACTGATAATCTTCCGTTTCAATAATTGACTGAAATATAGGAGATGTTAATTCCTCTGGCGTGTTGCCCATAATGCCATATTGATCTGCCTTCGACACCCATAACACCAGCTTGCCTTGTGCATAGGTGAATTGAGAACCTTTCACCGCATGGCCGGAAGCGATGAGTCTCTCAGGCTTTTCTTGATCAGCAGACAAAAATACATCAAAAGGAGCACCATGCCTAATTTGAGAAAACATCTTACCTGATGAACCAAAAACCAATGTCACAGTATGACCCGTCTCGCCTTCAAATTTCTTTGCTATTGGCTTAATCGTATTCATAAAATTCGACGCGACAGCAACCGTAATTTTTTCTGCAAAAGATGCAATGGGCACACATAGCAATATCGTGGTAACAAATAACTTGATTCGCATATCACCTCATAGATCACTTAACAATTAGATCGATTGATTAATAACAGGCATAATAGAAAATTATCGATCTGATGGACAGACTACTTTGACTTTATTTACAGAACTCCCATTACAGGGCAATCTATTAAAAGCTATTCACAAGCTTGGTTTTGAAAATGCGACTGACGTTCAAGCCAAAACCATTCCCAAAGCCTTAGCAGGTGAAGATTTGATGATATCGGCTAATACAGGCACGGGAAAAACGGCAGCTTTCATACTCCCCATCCTACAAAAATTACTAGAAACCGATTCACCCAATACGGGGACAAGAGCATTAATCCTATTACCCACTCGTGAACTGGCATTACAAATCCAAAAAGTCTTTAAACAACTAGCTGCTTTCACACACATAAAATCAAGCCTCATCATTGGCGGCGAAGCCTTTAAATATCAAATTGCCGCCATTCGAAAAAATCCAGAAGTCTTGATCGCCACGCCAGGTCGATTAGTGGAGCACATCAACAAAGGCACTCCCGATTTTAAAGACCTTGAAATTCTTGTGCTAGATGAAGCCGATCGCATGCTTGACATGGGTTTCGCTATAGACATGAACGCGATAGCGAATGCCTGCAACCCTAACCGTCAAAATTTATTGTTCTCCGCCACGCTTCAACATACGGGAATGACCCGTATTGATGGAATCTTAAGAAAACCAACACGAATCGAAATAGATAATCAGCAGACAGGCCACGAGCTAATCAAACAAGAAATCATTCTATCAGATGACACAAAACACAAAGAAAAATTACTCATCGCATTGTGTGAAGAAGATACCGCAAAAAAAATTATTGTTTTTTCAAATACACGCGCACAAAGCCAACAACTCAGTAATCTGCTACGGTCAAAAAAATTACGAACTGGTTACATTCACGGTGAATTATCTCAAAGTAATCGCAAACAAGTGCTCAATCAATACCGAGACAACAAACTTCAAATATTAGTCGCCACCGATGTAGCCGCTAGAGGTCTCGATATTCCTGATGTTGATCTCGTGATCAACTTCAATGTTGCTCACTCCGGTGATGAACACGTTCACAGAGTAGGAAGAACAGGACGAGCAGGACAAAGCGGGAAAGCGCTCACGCTTGTTGAAGCAAGTGAATGGAATTTAATGTCCAGCATCGAACGCTATCTAAAAATTCGCTTTGAAAGAACCGGTGTTCAAGGCTTAAAAGCAAATTACAAAGGGCCAAAGAAATTAAAAAAATCTGGCAAGGCCGCAGGGAAAAAACACAAGAAGAAAGACAAAATAAAGACACAATTTTCATCGAATAGAAAGACAGTATCAAAATCATCTAAAATAGATCCCGACAAGTCTTTAATGAAGAAGAACACAAAAAAACCGATCAATGAGAACTAATATTTACCCTATACTTAAAATCACCAGCCCATTGTATTAGCGATTCAAGCTGGCTTTAATTAACGCTACTCATTTGATTTATTCTACACCCGAATAATTTTTCTTGCCCAAGGCAAGATAAGTAACGCCAACAAAACCCACACAACTATAAAATAACGGGAATACTCCTCTGGAACCGTCACACCAATAGCTCTTGTAAAGATCGCCATCACAATCAAAATTCCAAGACTGATAATTAACGACCCAGCAAAATATTTTATTAATTTCACAATGTTCACCCAAATTGTTCATTCGCTAAAAAAATTTAACTACCATGTGATTTCTTGCCCTGACTCTATAACCATACCTGAAGCAACAATAGTTGTAACAACATCGGTTATGTTCATACTTCTTCATAACACTAACGGTTACATCTGGTTCGCAGGTGTCCGCTAATCTTATCCATAATCCAGCTCTTTCTGCTTCGATAAACAGTCCCACTATAAATAACCCCACTCACGCCGTCGTGGCGGGTTAATGTCGAGAGAATAGCGCGACTGGTTCTTTTAACGGCTTGAATTACACTGTCTTTATACACAGTGTTGATAGTGACTCGTAATGGCTCTTTTAGTCAGCCGCCCGCATAGACAATATGTGCAGTTAGGTGGTTTATGTATAAAAACGTCAACTCCCTCTTGAAATTATTATTATGGATAGTTACGGTTGAGGGCTGAGATAAACAGGCTAACGACGGGGGTAATAATGACAACGGACGATAAGAGTTCTTCAAAACCATCCAATCCACTTGGGTTTGTTCTCAATGAGAAAGGTGAGGAAGTGCCAATCACAGAGGAAATGGTTAAGCAATCAATGGAAGAAGCTAAGCTTCAATCCATTGGCGCGCACACAGGACACCATAAAATAATCACTGACGACATGATTAAAAAAGAGAATAAATGAATATTACTGAGTTATTAAGTGCTGCAAGAGCACAATCTAAAAGCATTGAGTTTGCTGATGTCATGCAAGTCATTGAGGATAACTACGAATACACGCCGACTGAATTTTCTAATGGCGATATTGTTAATAAAGTAGGGGCTAATGAAGGCTCTTGTAAAATTTTTTCTTTTGCGCAATTAAATGCGTTGAGCGAAATGGAAACGCTAGGGCTGTTTGGAAAATTTTATCGCGAAGATGTACTCGGCAATCCTGATGGTGATGACCATGCCAATATTCGCAATTTTATTTTAGATGGATGGTTAGGTATTCAATTTAAAGGTGAGGCACTCACTAAACGATAAATATTCAGCGTTCCCAACAATTAATTTCAGCGCTGCTACTCGTTAATTTCAGCACTGCTGCTCGTTCATTTTAACGTTGCTACCCACCTAAGTTTAAATTGTTAACGATTAATTTTAAAAGCGTGTTATCACGCTTTTTTTACGAATTGTGATTTTAACTTCATTGCACCGATACCATCAATTTTACAATCAATATCATGGTCGCCATCGACTAACCGAATATTTTTAACTTTTGTTCCTACTTTAACAACTAAAGATGACCCTTTAATTTTTAAATCTTTTATGACCGTAACGGTATCGCCATCTTGAAGTACATTCCCGTTGGAATCTTTTATTAATTTTTCATCTTCACTAGACTCTACGACAGCTTCTTTTGACCATTCATGAGCACACTCGGGACAAACGAGTAACAATCCATCCTCATAAGTAAATTCTGAGTTGCATTTAGGGCAATTAGGAAGATTAGTCATTTTGTTTCCCAGTGATTCTCGTTATTATTAAAATGATGGATTTATGTTATGCGCGCATAATGCCAAAGTTTAGTTCGAGAGTAAAAATATCTTTTTCTCTGTTTTACCCCTACCATCTAATATCATCACGTTCACCTGAGTTAAAAAATGAATGAAATCATTGTTATTCTTATTATCATGGTTATAGCTGCGCTGGCTTGGCATGTTATTTATATTCGGGAACGTGCACTGCATGCGGCAAAACAGCACTGTCAAAAAATGAATGTTCAATTCTTGGATGGAAGTGTTAGCCCCAATGGTTATGGGCTCGCGCGCAACAAGCAGGGTGTCATCAATATAACCCAACGTTTTTTATTTGAGTTCACCTCAACCGGTGAGCGACGCTATACTGGCAGTATTTCTTATGTCGGTTCACAACTATCCCATTTAGAATTAGAACCTCACATCATGCAAGATAACGAAGAACACTCAGAAGACATTACTCATGACAACACCTTCCATTGATTGCTCTTGTTGCAGCGGTAAAAAATTTTTATTATGTTGCGGACAATACTTAACAACCCATAAAAAACCAAAAACGCCGGTCCAATTGATGAGATCTCGTTTTACTGCTTATGCACTCGGAGGTTATGGCCAATATTTATTAGATTCTTGGTTTCCGGCGACGGCTCAAGGCTTGTCTATCGAAGAGCTATCGTTACCCTTAATTCAATGGACAAAATTGGAAGTGCTGAACAAGAGCCAAAGTGGCGACGAAGGAACGGTTGAATTTAATGCCTATTTTATTAATGATAAAAATAAAATAGACATTATACATGAGGTGTCGGAATTTAAACGGGTGGAAGGTAACTGGCTTTACGTCGGGAAACGTGTTGATCCGATAAATTAAATATCTGCATTATGATAAATATTTTGGACGTCATCTAAATCATTTAGCATATCCAAAAAAGTGTCAAACATAGCCACATCATCGCCAGTAACCGGTGCTGTATTTTGAGGAAGGAATTGAATCGCATCAACTTCAAAATCAACATCTCCGAATGCTTCTGTGATGGCTAAGCGTGCTTTGTTAAATTCAGTTTGAGGTGTAAAAACGGTAATATTTTCACCGTCTTGTTCAATGTCTGTCACGTCAACATCAGCCATCATTAACGCTTCTAACACGGCTTCTTCATCCTCACCTTTGAATACAAAAATAGCGCTGTGATCAAACATATGACTCACGCTACCTTGGGTTCCAATTTTACTTTTGGTTTTAGTAAAGCATTGACGAACATCACCAAACGTTCGGTTCGGGTTGTCAGTGAGGCACTCCACAATCACCATGCAACCGCCAGGGCCAAATCCTTCATAGCGAGCGACAGAAAAATCTTCTCCACCACCGCCTTTGGCTTTTTCAATCGCCTTGTCGATAACATGGGAAGGCACTTGATCTTTTTTTGCGCGATCAATCATATTGCGAAGTGATAAGTTGCCATCTGGCTCTACACCGCCCGCCTTTGCTACAACATAAATCTCACGGCCATACTTACTGTACAACTTCGCTTTCGCATCCGAAGTTTTCGCCATGGACTCTTTTCGGTTTTGATATGCTCTACCCATTACTTTTCCTATTGTTATTCTCGATTACGCCAGAGCGCAAAATCTCTAAACGGGGATTTTACCGACAAACCCAGAGAAGGCCTAGTATTCAACCCATTTTATCATCGTAACACTATTATCTTGGGTACAAGATCATTTGCGTACAACGAAACATAGCCATCGTTTTGCCGGTATCCTTATGTTTTACCACCGCATCCCATACTTGTGTTGTTCTGCCACCATGAACCATCGTGGCTGTGCACTCGACGACCCCTTCTCTGGCAGTACCTAGGTGATTTGATTTTAATTCAACCGTAGTAAATCCAGATGCACCCTCGGGTAAATTTGCGACACAGCCATATCCACAACACGTATCGGCCAATGTCACGACGCTACCGGCATGTAAAAAGCCATTGGGGGCCATTAAAAATGTCTTTACCGGCAGTTCTGCTGAAACCGTTTTATCATCAGCCCCTATAATTTCAATACCCAAGTGAGCCGGTAAATTTTCGCTACCCATTTTATTAAAATATTCTGCTGTTTTCATATATATCCTACGATGAGCCAAAAATAACATCTTAACTTTGATGCAAATAATATAAATGTATGCTTTTGTCGAATATAATCAACAAACTCAGTTCGACAGGCTGATACAAACTATACCGAAATAATTATCCAACGACATCATTGCAAACCTCACCCAATCTATCAAACCAACAACGGCTCATCATTATTTATGGATCCTGAAGATTTAACTGACGCGGTTAATCAAGTAATGCCATTTGGAAAATACGCTGGAAGAAAATTAATTGAATTACCAGAACCTTATTTGGTTTGGTTTCATCAAGAAGGATTTCCGAAGGGAAAACTGGGTGAACAATTGGCTTTGATGTACGAGATTAAAGCCAATGGATTAGAGAAAATCCTGGAACCGTTAAAGCGTAATCAACGCTAATGAGCTTCGCATTCAATCAATAACACAATCAATTGCCTGACGAGTCAAAATTTCAATCTCACTCCATTTTTTTTCTGCAATCAACGTAGGTGATACCATCCAAGATCCACCAACGCAAACAACATTTGGCAGACTCAAATATTCTTGATAATTTTTTGGATTCACGCCACCTGTGGGGCAGAATGTAATATCATCAAAAACGGGAGCCATTGAC
The DNA here is from genome assembly GCA_050633885.1 of Cellvibrionaceae bacterium. GTDB lineage: Bacteria > Pseudomonadota > Gammaproteobacteria > Pseudomonadales > Cellvibrionaceae > JAWSVE01. Next base: position 471,478 of record JBOEHK010000002.1, on the reverse strand, counting down.
TTTAGAAGAGGAATTCCTCCGACAGCTTCGGCAGGGAATAGTTTAAAACACGAGCGCCCTGCTTCTATTCCTGTTAACAATTCGGATGGCGTTGCAATACCTGGTAAGAATAATAATTCGTTTTCAAATGCGCAGTCTGATAACAATTGTGTGAAACCCGGACTTACTCCAAACGAAACACATATTTTAGCAAGCGCTTCAATATCTTTTGGTTTTTTTATGGTTCCTGCACCGACAATAAAATCTGGCATTTCTTCTTTCACTAACTTTATGGCTTCCAATGCAACGGAGGTACGCAACGTGATTTCCGCCGCATTAATACCTCCTCGTGACAATGCCTGACAAATAGGTATGGCATCTTCAAGGGATTCTATTGTTAACACAGGTACAATCTTTATGGATTGCAAAAGATCAGGTAAATTAATCACTGTTTTGCTTCCTAAAAAAAATATGCTTTAAAATTTAAAGACTGATGCACCGTGACTACCGATATCAACGGAAGCTCTAAATACATCAAACAGATTTCGACCCAGTAACTCGTGATCTGGTGTGTGCGTTGCTGGCGACCGGGATACAAATTCTTTTTCATCAACCAATACGGTTAGCTCACCTTTTTCTGCATCCAGTTCAATCACATCACCCGTCTTTAATTTACCAATCGGCCCACCTGCTAACGCTTCTGGTGACAAGTGAATTGCCGCCGGTATTTTTCCTGAAGCACCAGACATTCTTCCGTCAGTCACCAACGCAACGTTAAATCCACGGTCTTGCAGGGTACCGAGATAAGGCGTTAATTGATGCAGTTCGGGCATGCCATTGGCTTGTGGCCCTTGAAAGCGAATAACTGCGACAAAATCTTTTTCTAAATCACCTCGATCAAAAGCATCTTTTAAACTTTTTTGATCATGGAATATTTCGCAAGGGGCTTTTATTTTTCGGTGCTCTTTCTTTACTGCTGAAATTTTTATGACACCTTCACCGAGATTCCCTTCTAACACTTTCATGCCACCTTCTTGATCAAATGGCTTTTCTATAGGCCTAAGAACTTCATCCCATTTAGTCACATCGACTTTGTTTTTCCATTCAACATTATTTGAATTTAGGCGAGGCTCAAATTCAAAAGCTTCCATCCCTTGCCCCATCAATGTTTGAACATCATCACTCAATAGTCCCGATCTTCTTAATTCTTTAAATAAAAATGCCGTACCGCCTGCTCGCTGAAAACCATTCACATCTTCCTCACCGTTGGGATAAACACGCACTAATAATGGAACAACTTTTGACACTTCCGAAAAATCTTGCCACGTTAAATGGATCCCTGCCGCTCGCGCTATCGCCACCAAATGCAATGTGTGATTAGTCGAACCACCTGTAGATAACAATGCCACCAAAGCATTCATTACGGCTGGGACGTTTATCATATCGCCCAAGCCCACAGCGTCTTTCTTTGCAGAGGTTGAAGTACTTGTATCGGCAGCAGTAATGACACGCCTAACTGTTTCGCTCACCAATGCTTTTCGTAATGGGTCATCCGGATTAATAAACGAGGCGCCCGGTAGCTGAATACCCATTGCTTCCATTAGGACTTGGTTGGTATTTGCCGTTCCATAAAAAGTACAAGTACCCGCACTGTGATAAGAAGCCGACTCTGCCGCTAACAGTTCTTCTTTTGTTGCTTTACCTTGAGCATACCGTTGTCTTACGCTGGCTTTTTCTTTATTTGATATCCCAGAACGCATCGGGCCGGCGGGAATAAATCCAACGGGAATATGGCCGAATTGAAGTGCCCCAATCAACATTCCCGGCACTATCTTGTCGCATACGCCCAAACACAGTGCGCCATCAAATAAATTATGGCTTAAGCTGATAGCTGTAGACATGGCGATAACATCACGACTAAACAGACTCAATTCCATTCCCGCCTGCCCCTGAGTCACCCCATCACACATCGCCGGTACGCCTCCCGCTACCTGAGCGGTTGAACCTAAATCATTAGCAACGCGTTTAATCATTTCAGGGTATTCCGCAAGCGGTTGATGGGCTGACAAAACATCGTTATATGAATTGATAATGCCTAAATTTGCACTTTGCATTAAACGAATTGTTTGCTTGTCACTTTCATTACAAGCAGCGTAACCATGCGCTAAATTTCCGCACGATAACCGTTGTTTTGGTGGATCTTCATCACGCATCCGTTGCAGACGTCGCTCGTAATCCGCTCTTGATGCTTTACTTCTCTCTTGAACTCTTTCTGTTACCTGGCTTATCACAGAATGAAGTGTCATTGCGTTTTTCTACCTTTTGTATTGACGGTTTATGCGGAAAAATTTATTTTGCAGCATAAAATATTTCTAGAATTTTTTTATATTGATACAACACAGCTCGAATAGGCAGCTCTGATGCTGCTCCTGGTTGTATTGCTTTTTGTAACACTTGCCACTTATCCACTCCATGGAGCTGTAATATTAAATGCTCACAATTCAATAAGGTCGGCAAAGTGAGTGTCATTCGATCATGAGGGGCAGATGGTGGGCTGACAGCAACACACAACTCATTATTTTCGGGATACATTGCCTTTTCCAGTGTCGCTGATCCAGGAAAAAAAGACGCCGTATGACCGTCACTGCCCATACCTAAAATAACAACCGTATAGGGCTGCTCTATCGCTAGGATTCTTTTTTCAATTTTTTTTTCGGATGCAAAAGGCGATGATATATTGTCACCACCAGCACTATCACCAATGTCTGTTAAGCCCAAGAATTTAGCTTTTTTAGCATGATTCGTTAATAAAAATTCTTTGACGAGACGAGCATTAGAATCCTCATGATCCTCGCCCACCCATCTTTCATCTACCAAAGTAATGGTTACTTTTTCCCATGGCAATTTCGACTCTGAAAGAGCAACAAATAATTTTTTTGGTGTGCTTCCTCCAGACACCACCAAAGAGGCTTTACCTTTTTTGTTAATCGCACCGACAAGCGCTGTCGTAATCTTTGGCGCTAACTCATCCACTAACATTGTACTTTTTTCAAAAGATTTTATTGTCCAACTCATAAACTTTCCTATTGATACAATTCCTTATTTATAATTCCCCTTACCCTTCATCCCAACTTCTTCCATCTTTGGCAACGAGAGCAATACTATTGGAAGGTCCCCAACTACCCGCTGGATAACCTTCAATTTTTTTAGACATGGCTGTCCAGCCTTCAACTATTCCATCAACCCACTTCCAAGCCGCCTCGACTTGTTCGGCCCGCATAAACAGTGTTGAATTACTTCGCATCACATCAAACAATAATCGCTCATAAGCACTCGGCATCCGACGATTTGTAAACACTTCTGACATTGAAAGATTAAGTGAAACAGGTTCTAGTGGCATAGGATCATCCAAGCCTGGGACTTTGTTTAGTAATTTTAATTCGATACCCTCATCAGGTTGCAAACGAATCACTAAACTATTGGGTGAAGCGCCAGCCACTTGCTCTCCAAAAATTGCATGAGGTACATCTTTAAACTGTATAACAATTTCTGAATAGCGTTTTACCATCCGCTTTCCGGTACGCAAATAGAATGGAACGCCAGCCCAACGCCAATTATTAATTTCTGCTTTTATGGCGACAAAAGTTTCAGTTGTCGAACTTGTATTTGCACCTTCTTCACTGACATACCCAGGTACTGCTTTTCCATCTACCGCACCACTTTGATATTGCCCTCGTACTGTATTTTCTCTCACTTCAGATCGTGTCATAGGCTTTAAGCTTCGCAACACTTTCAATTTTTCATCATGCACTGCTCGAGCATCTAATTGACTTGGTGGCTCCATGGCAACCAAACAAAGCAATTGCAATAAATGATTTTGAACCATATCTCGTAGCGCACCTGCCTCATCGTAAAATCCCCAGCGCCCTTCAACTCCGACAGTTTCTGCAACGGTAATTTGTACATGATCGACATAATTGTTATTCCATAAAGGTTCAAACAATGCATTCGCAAAACGCATCGCTAAAAGATTTTGTACCGTTTCTTTTCCAAGATAATGATCAATTCGATAGACTTGTTCCTCATCAAAAATCGACGTCAAACTACCATTTATTTCCAGAAATGTTTCTAAGCTTTCACCTAAAGGTTTTTCAACAACGATACGGGTATTTTTTCTGACGAGACCGACAGCCCATAAGGATTGGCAGACCGGTGAAAATATGGAGGGAGGTGTTGCTAAATAAACAATGAGATCGCGCGCTGGGTCTTTAAATAATTTTTCACGCAATGGCTTTAAATCTTTTTCTGCCGTGGCATCCGCGGCCACGTATCGCAAGCGCTTAGAAAAGCGCTCCCAAATGATCGGATCAACATCAATATCTGACATCAAATCAAATTTTTCTCTGACTTTACTGACAAAAGTATCTTGATCTACTGGTGTTCGCGCAACGCCTACAATCGTTAAACAGTCAGGTAAACAACGGGCTAAATCGAGGTGATACAACGCCGTATACAATTTTCGATAGGCTAAGTCACCATCACCACCGATCACCATGATGTCGCAAATCATAATTTACTCCCAATAGAACGATCTGTTAGAACTGAAACTCAAATCGAAATTATTCTGACATCATCCAAGATGATACATGTCTTATGAATCCTTTAGGTATATATGAACGATATATTTGATGTGCAATTGTCTTGCCACAATGTAGTCAGCGGCATTCAACCACTGCAGCATTAAGGATAGACTAAAAAGACAATGAAACGTATAAAAAAAAGAGCTTCAATCAATGAAGCTCTTAAGATCTCAATAGAAGAGAGACGTGAAGATAGAAACAAAGAACCCGATTACTAGGCTTTACTTAACATTTGCGGCTTATCGAGTGAAGCCGCATAGGAATCAAAACCTTTAAGACCATAGCTATTGGTTTGTGCCCATAAATTTTCAATCAATGCATCTTGACTTGATAAGTCACCCGCCATAATCCATTGTGCTATATGTTTTGCTACATCAGGGTAATCAATTTTTTTGGCTTCAAAATTATTTAGCCATTCTTTAATGATCGCCTCTGACAACTGTTGAGTGGCCACACCTAATTTAAGCTGATCCAGCGCTAAAGCATTGGACGCTTGTTCCATCTGCCCATGAAGTGGTTTCGCCAATATTTTTTTGCCCAAACTCAATGATTCACTGGCCAATTCAAAACCGGCATTAGAAATAACACCCGCACTTCGTCCTAAGTCGCGCTGAAAACCGACGCGCGAAATTGGATTAAAATGAATATTACCGACTGTTTTCTTTTCTGGAAAAGCGCCGTAATAAAGAAATTGGTAATCTGGAATATTTTCTATCCATCGACACACTTGTTTTGGATCTTCAAAAGGGAGATAAACAATAATCTTATCTTTCTCAACAGCTATTTGTTCTTCTAGGTTATCAACTATGGGTGGCAAGATGGGCTGATTAAAATGATACCAGTGCAAGCCTATACTGTGTGTTGTCGGCGCGAACTTATTCATAATGGCTCGCGTTAAAGGGTTTTCATCTTTTTTGGGGATAGGATATTGAAAAGCATACTGATGGCCGATGCCTAAACACTGCACTTTTTTCTTGTGTGCTGCCCAAGCTACAACAGGTTCGAAGTCTGTGATGACAAAATCATAATTTTCCACTGGAACACTGTTAATATCTTTAATTAATTGTATCGGACGGCTATTTTTTACTGTCGATAGTGGTTTGACTTTTCCCTTCTCTACAGAAAAAGTTAAACCGCTCAGTGACTGCCAGTCGCCAAACTTTTCCATATCAAAATACTGTTCACGCGGTCTTCCTGAAAATATATAATCGACATCCACGCCAAGTTTAGTAAATTGCTCACACATCGCTCGCGCACGAGACAGATGGCCATTTCCTGTTCCTTGCACGCCATAAAGTATTTTCAAGTTTGCTCCTAGATATTTTTTTAAAGAATTTTTTTTGATATTAAATATTGTTTGACTCGATAAGCTGGCTCTTAAACAATCGCATGAATACACAATAATGTGATTGAGCTACCCATAACGGCTCCCGCCAACGTATCGCCAGGAAAGTGTACGCCTAAAAGAACACGGGAAGCAGCCACACAAAAGGCCCAAGGAAAAAATAAAATTGCAGTCCAAGGAAAGAAGGCCGCCATCAATGTCGACATAAGAAAAGCCGCTGATGTATGACCAGAAGGAAAGCTAAATTTGTCCGATGCTTGAATGATACTTTTAAATCCTGGAATAGCTTCAGGAGGACGATCGCGTTTCACATTTTTTTTGATCAAACAGTAAGTGATGCGTTCAATCAAAAAACATAAAACACCGAGCTTGAGTAAGTCTATTTGGTTCTGCAAGAAAGCGCATAAACCGATGAGCACATAAAAATAGCCATCAGCTGATTTAGAGATATATCGACTGAGAAAGATTAATAGCTCTTTGTGTCTTCGTTGCTGACACCAACTAAAAATCCTGTGATCATAGTTCGACGCATTTTGAATCAGACGCATAACCCGCTCCCACACCTGTGGTCTCTGCCAATACCATTAGCAGTCTTCCACTAAATGAGCATTTCACAATAAGTTAGACTATTGTTTAGGCATTTAATGACGGTTTGATGACAGTTGTTGTGGCAGTTGTTGGACATGCATTTTTAGGTCTGTAAAAAGTCTTATCAAAGATATGGCGAGATACCCTAAACCTGATATGATCACCGAACCTTTTTTGATGACCAACCTCATGTTTCACTCTCAAAAAACCTGATAACACCCTGTTTTTATTATCTTTTCTTTCAAGGCTGTATTTGAATGACGTATTGTTTAGCTATAAAAGTTGATGCGGGAATAGTGTTTTGTTCTGATTCCAGAACCAACGCCGGTATTGACCAGGTAAGTACCTACTCAAAAATGTATAAGTTTGGCCTACCAGGGCTTCGACAATTGGTGTTGCTAAGCGCGGGAAACCTCGCGACGACCCAAGGTGTTATCGCGAAAATAAAGAAAGACATCAAGGATGAAGCGCCACAAAGCCTTATGAATGTTGGCAGCATTGACGAAGCGGCTGATTATATTGGTGAGATCAGTGTTGCTCAGCAAGAAAAATTTACTGGGGGCCCCACCAACTACGAAGCCAGTTTTATCCTTGGTGGCCAGATCAAAAATGGAAAGCATGCGATATCCATGATTTATCCTCAGGGAAATCACATCAGCTCATCGAAACAAACACCGTATTTACAAATCGGTGAAAGCAAATACGGCAAACCCATTTTAGATCGGATTCTGACGATGGATACAACATTGGAAACTGCTAGCTTATGCAGCCTTGTTTCGATGGATTCTACTATGCGAAGTAATCTGACAGTGGGACCACCCATCGAATTACAAATTTACGAAAAAGATTCTTTTGAGATGAAGCGTTATTACAATCTCGGAGAGGACAGTGAATATTACAGAGAATTACATCGCGCGTGGGACTTACGATTAGTTGAAGCCTTTCGACAACTGCCTCCGCTTAATTGGTCTCTTACGTGGGATTCACAACCTGATGAACAAAACGGATCTTAGTGAGCGTTTTGTCAGACAACACAAACGGGTAAGCATCTTTTAATCCCATACTTCGATTCAGTGAGTTAAGTTTGATAGTCACCAACGACCAATCATTTAACCACTGATCGATATCATGCTTGGCCATATCCATATCATGATCAATAATTCCTGCCCAAGAAGCTGTTTCTAACGTATCCACCATATGTAAGTAATGAGCCCAGCACTCTGCCCAATCTTCAAAGGGATGCGACTGCGCATAATCACTGATGTAATCAGAGCTTGAAGTAAAAGAAGAGGACTCTTGATAATATTTCTTCAGCGCCGAATTATAATCCTCCCTTTCATCACCAAATAATTCTCTAAAAGTTTCCAGTAGCGGGCTTTTTCTGAGCAAACGTTCAAAATAATAATGCCCACTCTCATGACGAAAATGTCCCAATAAGGTTCGATATAACTCACCCATTTCAACACGGGTTCGTTCACGACGTGCATCATCGGCTTCTGCCAAGTTAACCGTTATCAAACCCTCTTTATGACCGGTCGCAACAAATTCTTCTTTTACCGCTGGGTTCATTCGCTTGTCTTCAAGAAAAGCAAAAGCCAAACCGTCATCATCATTATGTTTACTTTCTATCGGGAGATTTAATTTCAGCAGTGTTACTATCAATCGCCTTTTTGCAGTTTCCATATTGAGCCACCACTGCCTTTTTTTAGGCGCTGTGATTGCGGGAACCATTTTATTTAGCGAACAAGACAAACAATACTGATGATCAGAATTCTCAGCGATCACCCAATTACACACACCATATTGAATGTGATTTTTACACGGGCGATAACGGTAGCCATTTTGATTGACCCAAACGCTACCCTCTTTAGAAAAATCCATCATCGTAGACGATAACGCGTCGTAAGCCAGATTACGATGACAGCTCAAACACATCGTGTTTTCAAAAAAAACACGTTGCCCGCAACTACACTCAAAATTTTTCATGACGGATCTTTACCCAAAACAGAGTTAGGCTTCTTCATATATTTCCACGGGTAAAAACCATTTCTTAGCCACTTCATTATTGATAGAGGCAATATCTAGTTGAATAGTATCAATAAATTCATGAAGTCGGTCTTCTGCCAACACTTTTTCAACATCTATCATTTTGACATGGCGCTGTGCAGCCGCGACAGCTTTCAGTACTTCATCCCCTTCAGGCAATTTATTTAAACAAGAAACTAAAGCACTTAAACAACTGAGAACCGAACGAGGAAAATCTTCGTCTTGTAGCATAAACATAACAACGTCATCACCATTGACACGATCCAACACATGCTGCCGGTACATCTGATAAGCACTCATCGACTGTAAAACACTCATCCATAAAATATTGATGAAGGGTTCTAATGTGTCGCCTTGGCTCTGTTTGACTTTATAATTTGAAATTAAATTGACTGTTCCAACATCTACTATACGCGTTGTCATGTCCGCTCTTTCCAAATTTCTACCTAAGCGAATAAAATCATACGCATTAGTATGAGACATGGTGCCTGCTAGCATCCCAACAAATTGTTGGCAGTTCTGAACGATATGGCGTAAGAATATTTGTCGTTGTGATCGTGATGCCGAACGACCTACATTGTCTTTAACATGAAAATACAAGTCATTAATTAATTCCCACGCTTCTGTTGGTATTATCTCTCGGGTGGTTCTTGCATTTTCTCTTGCCAACTTTAACGAAGTAAAAATTGAAGCGGGGTTACTTAAATCTGCGATGAGGAATCGTACGACTGATAACTCTTCTTCTTTCAAACCTTTTTCGTCAAACTCTTTATTACAGCCCATAATATTGATTAAAGACCCCCAACCAAGATGCACACCTTTTGGCAGGTCTAATAATAAATTTGAATTCACATTAATAAGCCGAGCGGCACTTTCCATTCTTTCTATATAGCGGCCTAGCCAATACACTCTTTCTGCGACGCGTGACAACATAATTAATTATCCTCCGCGATAATCCAGGTATCTTTACTGCCACCACCTTGAGATGAATTGACAATATATGATCCCTTGTTTAAAGCAACTCGCGTTAATCCACCCGCTGTTACGTGGCTATTTTTTCCTTGCAGTACAAAAGGACGAAGATCCAAATGACGAGGCTCTGGACCATTGGCCGTCAATATAGGCGCTGTTGATAATTGAATAACCGGTTGTGCCATATAATTTCTAGGATCAGCTTTAATTAATTTGGCAAATTCTTCTCTTTCTTTTTTTGTAGACTGAGGCCCCATTAACATACCGTACCCACCCGATTCATTCGCAGGTTTAACAACCAATTTATCGAGGTTAGCTAATACATGTTCACACTCTTTCGGATCCATGCATAAATAACTTTCTACATTAGGTAAAATTGGGTCTTGATCCAAATAATATTTAATCATTTTGGGCACATAGGTATACATCACTTTATCATCAGCGACTCCCGCACCCGGCGCATTGGCCAGTGCAACATTCCCTTTTAACCAAGCACGCATTAACCCTTTAACCCCTAACATTGAATCAGGATTAAAAACTTCAGGATCAATAAACAAATCATCAACACGTCGATAAATCACATCCACTCGAGATAGCCCGTTGATTGTTTTCATAAAGACGCAATCATCTTCAACCACAAGATCTCCACCCTCCACTAATTCTGCTCCCATTCGTTGAGCAAGATAAGAGTGTTCAAAGTAAGCCGAATTATAAATACCGGGCGTTAAGACAACGACTTCAGGGTAATCCAAAGGACGGGGAGAAATCGCAGCTAAGGTATCAAACAAGTTAGTCGTGTAATCCGTAATCGGTAAAATCGTATTATGTTCAAATAATTCAGGAAATACTCGTTTTGTAACAACTCGATTCTCCATCATATAAGAAACGCCGGAAGGAACTCTGAGATTATCTTCGAGAACATAAAACTCTCCGTCGGCTCCGCGCACTAAATCGGTGCCGCAAATATGTGCCCATGTACCATAAGCGGGCTTCATACCAACACATTGCGGTCGAAAGTTTTTTGACTTTCTTAATAGCTCAGAAGGAATAAGTTTATCTTTAAAGATTTTTTGTTCGTTATAGACATCATCAATAAACATATTTAAAGCGGTAAGACGTTGCTTTAAGCCCTCTTCAGTATGATTCCACTCCTTTTGTGGAATCACTCGAGGGAAAATATCAAAAGGCCATTCCCGATCAATATTTTCACCTTCGCTATACACGGTAAACGTAATACCCATGGTTTTGATGGCGAGATCTGCGGACGCTTTTCGCTCTTGTAGTTCATCCGAGGATAATGACTTAAGATATTTAACCAGCTCCCTGGCAGGCTTACGTGGACGCCCGCCAGCAGTCATCAGTTCATCGTAAAATTCACCTGAATGATAGTTTTTCCAATCTATTGCCATAAAATGTCATTACGCTCTTTTCAGAAAAGGTATCTTAATATTTTGAATACATTATTGGGTTATTGTCGTTGCTAGAACAACGCTAATATTGAACAATTGAAACTAACAGTCAATTAACGAGCCAACTTACTGGGTTGACTTCTAATGAGTGAACTTATTATGAGTCAATTGAGAACAAATGGGTGCAGAACAAATCCATTTAAAAATCAAAATAAAATATAAGCATTGCTTTATAGTAGTGGCATAGATACCTTACTGACAACTGGTTTGTCATATTTGATACACTGATTGGATACTCACTCTCTTAGGTCTTATTGAAGCTTCTGACTTTGCAGGAGCTTAGCATCTGCTTTATCAATATAGACTGCAATCGAAATAGGCGGCTACCGAATTTTATTGGTTAAACACTCGTTACTGACTTTACAAGAATCGACTCAATGACTATACAAATAGCAATCCATCATAAAACTGAATATCACTTTGATAAACCAACAGAGATTCACCCTCATCTTATTCGCTTAAGGCCAGCCCCTCATTGTAGAACGCCTATCTTATCTTATTCTTTAAAAGTTCAACCTGATGATCACTTTACTAACTGGCAACAAGACCCTTTTGCCAATTATATTGGTCGATTTGTTTTCCCAGAAAAAGCCAAGTCTCTCGTGGTCGATGTCGAGTTAATAGCAGACATGACTGTTATTAATCCATTTGACTTTTTCCTAGAAGATAGCGCTCAACAATTTCCTTTTTCTTATGATGAAGATGATAAAAAAGATCTAGCTCCCTATCTAGAAATCAAAGAAAACGGAAAGGCTCTATCGAAATGGGTCGATGAATTTAAACAGCACATTGGAAACAAACCCAAAGCCACCGTTGACTTTTTAGTGGCCGTTAACGATCGACTCCAAAATGATATTGGCTACGTGGTTCGTATGGAGCCTGGTGTACAAACTTGCGAACAAACATTGGATCTAGCCAAAGGGTCTTGTCGAGACTCAGCATGGTTACTCGTCCAAATTTTACGTCATCTTGGTTTAGCTTCGCGTTTTGTCAGTGGATACCTTGTGCAGTTGGCAGCCGATGAAAAATCCCTCGATGGTCCATCTGGGCCAGAAAAAGATTTCACCGATCTTCACGCTTGGACAGAAGTGTATATTCCTGGAGCGGGATGGGTAGGACTGGATCCGACGTCAGGATTATTCGCGGCCGAGGGACATATTCCTCTTGCTTGTACTCCTGATCCCAAAACAGCGGCTGCCATCGATGGCGCTACTGGGCCTTGTAAAGTTGAATTTAAGTTTGACAATAGCGTGACTCGCATCCATGAAGATCCGCGCGTCACCAAACCCTACACAGAAGATGAATGGAAAAAAATTCTAATACTTGGCGATAATGTTGACGACGTGTTAGATAAAAATGATGTTCGCTTAACGATGGGAGGCGAACCAACGTTTGTTTCTATCGATGATATGGAGGGTAGCGAATGGAACCACAATGCACTAGGGGACACAAAACGAGAACTTTCTGGAAACTTATTACTTAAACTTAAACAACGTTTTGCGCCTGATGGTTTTTTGCATTACGGCCAAGGCAAATGGTATCCCGGAGAACCACTTCCGCGCTGGGCTCTTTCTATTTTTTGGCGAGACGATAAAAAACCACTGTGGAAAAATAAACAATGGCTTGCCGACGAAAACAAAACGTATTCTTTCACCTCAGAAAATGCAAAAAAATTCATCACTGAATTTTCTAAGCTACTCAACTTGTCGGGAAACTCCATTGAAGCGGGTTACGAAGACAATCTTTTTTACTTAATGAAAGAAGGTTCACTTCCGGTTAACTTGAATCCTGAAGACAACAAATTATCGGACCCACTAGAACGAAAGCGATTACAAAAAGTCTTTAAGCAAGGTTTAGATAAACCCGTCGGTTATGTTTTACCTTTAAAGCCGGCCGAAAACGCTAAGAAAAAATCTCGCCGCTGGCTGACCAGCCACTGGGAATTCCGCCGCGAACATATGTATCTCTTACCTGGAGATTCGCCTATGGGTTTGCGCTTACCGTTAGACAGCTTGCCTTGGAGTAACCCAAAAGATAAAGATATAGACCCACCTAAAGATCCGTTTGACAATCCAGGGCCTCTTGAAACTTTTGCTTTTTCAACAAGAGAAGAAGAATCGGACCTTGCAAAAAAATCAGTGCGCTCTCAAACACTTGAACCAGAAACCAGTGATGAAATTATTCACACCGCATTGTGTGTTCAAGAACGTGAAGGACGGCTCTATGTTTTTATGCCTCCACTGACAGACTTACAACACTATACAGAATTATTAAATGCCCTGGAGCAGTGTTGTGAGAATTTATCGATGCCTATTATTGTCGAAGGCTATGAACCCCCTAGAGACAAACGCTTAATCAAATTGGCTGTCACTCCAGACCCTGGCGTTATAGAAGTGAATATTCATCCAGCCAAAAGCTGGAAAGAGATTGTAGAGACCACTCAGGGATTATATGAAGACGCGAAACAATGCCGCCTTGGTACAGAAAAATTTATGCTGGATGGGCGACACACCGGAACGGGAGGCGGCAATCACGTGACGCTGGGCGCAGCATCTCCCGAAGACAGCCCGTTTTTACGACGACCCGACTTACTTCAAAGTTTTATTAGCTATTGGCAGCATCACCCCAGTTTATCGTATTTATTTTCTGGCATGTTCATTGGCCCAACAAGCCAAGCTCCCCGGGTTGATGAAGCACGCAACGATCATTTACACGAACTAGAAATTGCTTTCCAACAATTACCGTCGGGTGAATCCCAACAACCTTGGCTTGTCGATCGCATTCTCAGAAATTTTTTAGTCGATTTAACAGGTAACACACACCGGTCAGAATTTTGCATCGACAAACTTTTTTCTCCCGATAGCTCCACTGGAAGATTAGGTATTGTTGAATTTAGAAATTTAGAAATGCCTCCGCATGCTCAAATGAGTGCCGTGCAAATTTTATTAATCCGAAGTCTACTCGCATGGTTCTGGGAAAAACCTTACAAACATTCTCTTATTCGTTGGGGAACAGAGTTGCATGATCGATTTATGCTGCCACATTTTGTCTGGCAAGACATTGCCAACGTGGTGAAAGATTTAAATGACGCTGGTTTTTCTTTTGATCAACAATGGCTGGCGCCCTTTCAAGAATTTCGCTTTCCTCATTACGGAACCATTGTCACTCGTGATATGCAACTGGATGTTCACAGTGCCATAGAACCTTGGCATGTGCTCGGTGAAGAATCGTCTACTCAAGGCACTTCGCGTTATGTTGACTCTTCTGTCGAACGATTTCAAATTAAAACGCGCGGAATTGATAATGCTCGTTTTGTTGTGACATGCAATCAACGTCGTGTTCCGCTTTTAAAAACGAATACCGCGGGGCAATTTGTTGCCGGCGTTAGATACAAAGCTTGGGCTCCGTGGTCTGCTTTACATCCCACTATTCCAGTGCATACACCATTAGTCATTGATATTGTTGATACGAGTAATAATAAATCTATTGCAGGATGCACCTATTATGTTGCCCACCCTGGCGGTAGAAATTATGACACATTCCCCGTGAATGCAAACGAGGCCGAAGCAAGACGAGTCGCACGGTTTTCTTCTTTAGATCACTCGCAAGGAAACTTATCTATTGATAATGAGGTACCCCATCCCGACCACCCTTATACACTTGATCTACGCTATCAATAAATCAACATGAGCACCTTTAACTTATACGCCCATAATTTAAATACCCATAAATGAACTGCTCATTGAATCTCTAAACGATTCATTGGGCTAATATTATCAAAAGCCATATCGTTAGCGATGATAACCAAAACTAAGAATAACAACATAAAGAGTTGAACGATGAAAAAAATATCTGTGGCAGGACTGTATCTCTATCTATGCTCAAGTATGGTTTGTGGAGATACAAAAACAATGAATGAAACGCCAGAAAGCTGGTACCACTCGGGGCAACTTGAACTCAACAATGCCATAGCAGCTCAGCAGATAAACACGAATAAAACAAAAAATATTATTTTATTTATCGGCGATGGAATGGGTGTATCAACAGTTACCGCAAGCAGAATTTTTGATGGACAATCAAAAGGACTCGCTGGTGAAGAACATTTACTCAGCTTTGAACATTTTCCACATGTTGCTCTATCCAAAACCTATAACACCAATCAACAAACTCCGGATTCGGCTGGCACAATGACCGCCATGATGAGCGGTATAAAATCCAAAGCTGGCTTTATTGGCGTTGACCAAACTGCAGAACGCGGTAACTGCAAAAGTGCACAATCCGCAAAATTGTCTACGATACTCGATCAAGCAAAACAAGCGGGTATGTCCACTGGTATTGTAACGACAGCGCGTATTACTCACGCGACACCAGCGGCCACTTATTCCCATTCCCCAGAGCGAGACTGGGAAAGTGATGCCGATATGCCTGACTCTGAAGTTCAAGCAGGCTGTCAGGATATCGCCACTCAATTAATTGACTTTTCAGTGCCTTCTAGTAAATCAAGTGACAACACTCAAACTCAAATCAACCATGGCATCGACATTATCTTAGGAGGAGGACGCCGCAGCTTTTTACCAAGAAAAGAGGACAACTCGTCGGCTAAGCAACTGGGTGTCAGAAAAGATGGCAAAAATCTCATCCAAGAATGGCTAGACAAAAACCCTAACGGACGTTACGCAGCAAATAAAAAAGAGCTTGATGCCATTGACCTTGAAAATACTCAAACGCTGTTGGGATTATTTAATCCGTCTCACATGCACTATGAAGCCGATAGAGCTAACAGCGAAGAACCCTCTTTAACAGAGATGACACGTAAAGCGATTCAACTATTACAAAAAAACAAAAAAGGATTTTTTTTAATGGTGGAATCCGGAAGAATTGATCACGGCCATCATGCGGGCAATGCATTGAGAGCACTGACTGACACACAAGAGTTTTCAAGGGCTGTACAATCAGCAATCGATATGGTCGACACAAATGATACTTTAATGATTGTCACCGCTGACCATAGCCACACTCTAACGATTGCTGGCTATCCCACGCGTGGAAATCCAATTTTAGGCAAAGCGATAAGCAACGACTCAAAAGGGAACCCGCAAACAATTGACCAATTAGCTGCCGACAAAATGCCCTATACCACACTGGGCTACAGGAATGGTCCAGGCCATGATGGCAACGGCAGAAAAGATTTATCTAAAAAAAATACTCAAGAAAAAAACTTCCGACAGGAGTCTCTTGTTCCCATGTTGAGCGAATCACATGCCGGAGAAGATGTTGCCATTTATGCTATAGGTCCTTGGTCACACTTATTTCACAAGACCCACGAACAACACTATATTTTTCATGTGATGCAGCACAGCTTAGGATTAACATCAGCAACAATGGCCCGACAAAGATAAATTCCATTACACTGAGCCAATAGGGATTATGATTGAAAAACAACTGCCTCTATCAATTTTACTGACCACGTTAATCTCACCGCCCAACAGCTCGACAAACTGGGAAGTAATGACCAGGCCCAAGCCTGTTCCTTGAATTGCTTGGGTTCTCACTTCTTTCGCTCGAAAATAGCTATCAAATAATTGATCTAAATCCTCTTTAGACATTCCTATGCCGGTATCGGTTACCGTTATCTCAAAAACATTTGACGATTGCTCTGTTTGAGCTCGACGTATGGCTAATACAATACTGCCTTCATGAGTATATTTAAACGCATTAGAAAGTAGATTACGGATAATTTGTTGGATTTTTCTAAAATCAGAGAAAACGATAATCGGCATCTCAGACTTTTCAAAAACAAATGCAAGATTTTTTTCTTTTGCCAGATCTTGCCACTCAGAGAGTGACTCAGAAACAACTTCATTGACATCAAACTGTTGATGTTCAACCTCCATTTGTCCCGCTTCCACTTTTGACAAATCAAGGATATCGTTAATCAAGGACAATAAGTTTTGCCCATTTCGATAAATTGCTCGCAATCCCTCAGCTTCTCGATCTTCTATTTGATCTGATATTCGACGGATTAATCGGTGTGAAAAACCAATAATAGAATTTAATGGCGTTCTTAATTCGTGTGACATATTGGCAAGGAACTGTGATTTTGCACGATTTGCCTGCTCTTCACGTTCTGATGCAAGTCGATATTCATCGGTCATCTCATGAGCAATTTTCTGCGCTTTTTTATTTAATGAAAACAGAGAATAAATCAAATAAAAAAGAAGTATATCGATGATAATGCCTGCAATCAGTACATATTGTGAAGAACGATTTTCATCATCAATTTTATAATTAATTGGCGTACTAAAATATATTGTCCAAGGTCTTCCTTGCAACTCAATATATTTTTCAGAAGAAAATACGGGGGAGAATTTCATTTCACCCTGCGAGAAAATAGTATTGGTATCAAATAACAAACTATCTTGATGAATCCCTTTTCCATCATAAATTTCAAACTCAATACTGGGATCGTACCCCCCTAAAATCCCTTTCATTAAGTCATTTGCTCTAAATGCAGAGTATACCCACCCTAAAAATTTATCGTATTCTTCTTGATAAACAGGTAAATACATAAGAAAACCTTTTTGTACATCCGTCGCGGTTTCTTGAACTAATGTGATAATGCCAGACGTTGCTGCAACGTTCTCTTCCTTAGCGCGCTTCATTGCTTGTCTACGCATGTCATTCGACCACATATCGTAACCAAATGCTCTTTGGTTTCTCCAGTCAAACGGTTCCAGATAAATAATTGAGGTATATTCGCTCCGATCACCCTCTGGAGAAATTTTAAAATCAAGAAAACCTTCATCACGAATACGCTGTTCAAACAATTCTTTCTCGCCTTTATCTACCGGTACCGACAGCCCTAAGCCTTGAATACCAGGCCAATTGTCATCAAGACGCATCGCTGTCACAAATTGAGTCCAATCTTTTCGGCTAACTTGTCCGTCGTGTGTATCGATCATTGCCGATGCAGCATAAAGTGCTTGTTCGTAAACACGCATTCGCTCTGTTATAGCATTCTGTATTTCTAACGAGCGAGATTCAAAACGCTTCTGTTCCTGAACATACGTTAAATTTTTAGCAACAAAATATGCCACAACTGTTAAAGTCAAAGATATTGCCAGTATCAACCAACCCATCCACCCGCCGTGTAGAATGTTTAAAATATTTTCCTGCGATTTTATGTCTGAATTTTGTTTTTTCATCTAAAGTTAACTTTTAATAAAAAAGAAAAATATCATTGCAAGTGTGTATTTATGTCAATAAAATCAAAAAATTTCTGGCTAACATCGTCATATTGTTGACTCAAGCTAGTTAACAGTTGGTCAATATCTTTTCCATTTTCAGTTTTACTTTGTAATTCAATACGGCTTGCCAGATCCATTAACTTTTCAGCACCTAGATTTCCAGCAACTCCTTTTATCGTGTGAGCGACATCGCTAGCCTCGATAAATTGATCGTTATTCATATGTGTTTTTAAATTCTTTAACCTTTCCGGCATATCGTCATGAAACATATGAATCAATTTAATTAATCTTTCTTTTTTTCCCCTCACTCTTTTAAGAGCAGACTCTTGATCCCAAATATGAAGGTCAGTATTTTTAATAAAACTATCGACACTTTGTTGTTTTTCTACTGAACTTGAATTTGATGTAGCGTTTGAAATGAATGAGTCACCAAGCGCCACTTTTACAATCATTTCTTCAAGTCGCGAGTAATCAATAGGCTTAGATATATAATCCGTCATCCCTGTCGCCAAACATCTCTCCCTATCACCTTTCATTGCATTGGCTGTCATAGCCACTATAGGAATCTCAATATAACGCTCTCCGCAAAGCCCTTTTCTAATATTGGTTGTTGCATCAAAGCCATCCATTTCAGGCATCTGACAATCCATAAGAATTAAATCATAAGATGCGTTTTTTGGTGAATCGGTGAGCGCTGTTATCGCTTCCATGCCATTTCCAGCTATATCACAACTGATACCAATATCTTCTAGCATTCCCGCAGCCACATGCTGATTAACATAATTATCTTCAACCAAAAGTAATCGTTTTTTCGCCAACTGTTTTTTTATTTCACCTTGAGACCGATCCTGTTTATCCTCGTCAGACGTACTTTTCGAAGCGCCTAACACACCTGTTGAAAGATAAGATTCTTGATCATAAAAATGTCTAAAACTACCATTAACAATAATATCGCTACAAAAAGCATAATCTTTTTTAGTTATTGGCTTTTTAAGCTCTGCATTGAAATTATTTAGCCTGTGATTGTGGATTCTGGACTCTTTATCTGAATCTTTATGTATTTTTGAGAGCAAAAATATTTTTGTTGTGTGACAACCTTTAAATAGTCGAACACGTTGAGAAAAAGTGACTTCATTATCTAACGCATCGTCTTCTAAACCATCTTCCGCTAAACTATTTTCAGCTAAGCAATTTTCATCGACAAAAATCGCATCTATATTTTCATTAAAATCATTTTCAATATTAAATTCCAAAACACTTTTCATATCCTCAATATTCGAAATTTCAGTACATCCCGCACCCCACAGTGACAGCTGTTTACTCATTAGATGGCTAGTCGCTCTATTTTTTTCTACGAGAATTATATTTGCCCCATTCAGCATAGCGGTTTCTTTATTATCGATGCCTAATTTTTCTTCTTTGGTTATTGGCGCACTGGCATATCCCATCAACACACTAAAATCAAATCGGCTCCCCATTCCCATAATGCTTTCAGCTGAAATATCTCCGCCCATTAGCTCACACAATTGTTTTGCGATGGCGAGGCCTAATCCTGTTCCACCATAAACTCTGGTGGTTGAGGCATCCACTTGAGTAAATGAATCGAATATTGTGTTAATTTTTTCTTGAGCAATACCAACACCTGTATCACTAACAGAACACATAAACTTTTTCTGGTTATTACCTACATCCTCAAGAGAAGCCGTGATAATTACCTCACCACGCTGAGTAAATTTAATGGCATTGCCAACCAAATTCGTTAGTATTTGTCGAATTCGTCCAGGATCACCCATAACTACTTCTGACTTAATGTCACTCGTGTCTAATATTAACGCGATATTTTTTTCTTGTGCACGATAAGCCATAGCCCCGGTGAAATCTTCCAAGACATCGACAAGATTAAATTCTAAAATCTCTAGGTCTAATCTACCCGCTTCCACCTTAGAAAAATCTAAAATATCATTTACGATACCCAGTAAAGATTCGGCACTAGATTTTGCCAACTCCGCATAATTTCTCTGCTCTCCTTTAAGATTTCCTTTTAACATTAAACTCAGCATACCTAGAACACCGTTCATTGGTGTTCTTATTTCATGACTCATGCTGGCAAGAAATTCTGATTTGTATCTCGCTGCATTTTCAGCTTCAGTTTTCGCTTCTATCAATGCCGTTTCAGCCTTTTTCTTCATAGTGATATCACGAAAACTCCAAACCCTTCCATACTTGTTATCGGCCAAGTTCATTTTTCGAGACACCCTTTCAATCACTCTTTCATCTTTAAATTCTATGATGTCACTCGTTTCTTTTTCTGGATCGTCAACAATACCTTTTATGACTCGAACAAGTTTCATTGGATCCTTTACTAAATGTATCGCGTGATTTAATAATTTTCTTTCATTTCCCTCCTCATAAAATTCTTCAGGTATTTCCCATAACTCTGTAAAACGACTGTTAACTCGCAATAAATTTCCCTTGTGATCAGCCACCATAATTGCATTTTCTGTTGATTCTAACGTTGCCTCCAAAAGGGCTAAGGATTCCGTTCGTTCTACCTCAGCATTTTTTTGGATACTAATGTCCCTTACTATGCCAGTAAAAAAACGACCACTATTCGTAAACACTTCCGAGATTGCGAGATGCATCGGAAATTCAACTCCGTCTTTTTTTACGCCCTTTAATTCTCTTCCGACACCAATAATTCCAGACACACCAGTCAAAAGATATTGCTTTAAAAAACCATCATGCCTTTCTGCAAATGAAGCCGGCATTAAAATATTGATGGATTTTCCGATTACCTCTGATTCCTGATAACAGAACATTTTTTCTGCTGCTAAATTAAATGACTGAATAACACCAATTTCGTTAATCGTAATAATTGCGTCTGCCGCAGAATCAACAATCGCTTGTAATTTATCGGATGATTCTTTTGCTTCTCTTGATGAATATTTTTGGGATTCACTAATATCATCCATACTAACGATTAAATTCTTAAAGCTTCTCGCCAACACTCCAATTTCATCTTTTGAATCGACAGGTAAATCTTGCATGACGCCATTACGGTGGTATGCCTGTACAGCTTGAGACATTTGCCGCAATGGCAAAGAGATTTTAAAGGACGCAAATACAGCTAATAGCAGCGCGACAAGAGCCAACACCAAGCCTATTAATATGCTTCGGTTTCTAAAATTTATTAGGTGTTGATCGATTATGCTCCGCTGGTGATGCATGAACAATATTATTTTTGCATCATTACTTAACCCATTTAAAAGAACACTCCGATAATAAATAATTGATTTGTTATCTGATACATCCTCAGTTATATAGCGGATTTTATTTTTTTCAGTATTATTTTCCGGTGTCTTTTCCCTTTGAGATCTATGCCTCACAGATCTCAGAAACATGCCCTGTGACGGCTCCTCGTTGTACTCCGGGAACAAATCTTTAATTTTTATATTTTCGTCACTTAAATTATTTTTATCTTCTCTATTTCCCCAATGTAAAACTGCGCCCTTTTCATTTGCCGCATAAATATTAACTCCAACCACATCGTCTTTTATTAACTGATCAATAAATTTTTCGAAGTCTACATGTATGATAATAAGACCAAAAACATTCTTGATTTCAGTGTCTTTAACTTGAACAGAAACCTCAAATGTTGGCCTAGTACTATACGAGTTATCTTTAAATTCTACTGACGAAAAAAACACTTGTTGCCCATCGTTTTTTTCAAATCCCAAGATCGAATCCAAACGCTGATTTAAATTATCGTCGTTGTCATTGCCATGTAGATCTTTGACGTCACTATTCAGTGTTTTTAAATCATTGGGATCTCTAGACACGCTAACAATATTCTGTAGGAAATTATTTGTTTCTATATATTCAATCTTCAAATAATTTTTTTTATTTTTAATCATTTGGAGAAAAATTTGGTTTAATCTATCGACCCAGAGCTTATAATTCACCTCATCATTATTCTTAATCGCTGTTATTATTCCTTGTATCGGCGGCGTGCCTTCCAAAAATTGAATATCGTTTTCTGCTTCTTTGAATAAGTGAATCGCCAAATACTCAACTAGCTTGCTTTTAACTCTTAAGTCTTCAACCTCTCTATTTTCTTCAACTTTTGCGCTCTGCGTATAAAAACCGTATCCAACAATAGCGGCTATTGATGTAGCCAACATAAATGCTGCAATTGGTATTTGAATTCCTAATGGTCTTTTTGCATTTCCAACATCAAATGTTTTAATAATTTCGCTACTAGATGGTGATAAAATTTCTCTGTCTTCTTCTTTGTTAGTTTCATCTTTGATAGCGTATTGATTTAATTCAACAGGAACACTTTTATCGTTAACTATCGAAATAGCAATAATTGCGTAAGAAACACATAACAAACACTGCATCCCTAAATAATGTACTTCATTAGAAGCTCCGCTACTTAGCAAAAAATACAATTGCGCACACACTTGCGGGATGAAGCTGAGCAACAGTCCAAAGTTTATTGCTCTTTTATCTGAGCGATACCACACAAAAGAAAAAAATCCTCCCATACTCAAAAAAAGCAGAGAGCCTAAAATCAAATATACCGAGGTTATTGAGTTGTACTCACTAGTGAGGCTTTGAGTCTCAAGATACTTAACATATATTTCATCTATAAACTGTATTAACTTTATAAATACAATAGTTATTAGTGATAGTATCGTTAGAATAATAAAGGTGTTAATGATGTGATAGGATTTGTTTGGAATGACTTCGTCTTGATTAAGTCGGGCTGATCTCGGCCCCCATAGTAATGCGACTGTTGCAACACCCATCAAAGAGGATGAGCAAAATCTCATCATCGACCATGAAAAGTTGATTATTTCAGAACTGGATTTATTACTATTTTCATTCTTATAATCAACAACTCGCTCATGAAAAATATTAACGTGCAAGTAAGTTTCCATGAGTGAAACACACAATACCGCAGCTCCAATTATCAATACGGCGCTATTGCGATAGATACTAAAATGAAAAAGAGCTATGAATACAGTGATAGAAGCAACTAGAAGAGTGCTCCAATCAATTAATATACTGACTCCCTGAGAGTTTAATAATTGAATTAACGAAGGGGAAATAAACGTACTTATAGATGCCCCCATGACAACCACAAAACATATTAATACAACCGTCCAAATCCATATCGGACGAAAACTACTAACAGATGTTGTCATATATTTGCTGCCATTTTCATTGAGGGACCATCCTCAAAACACTCAAACATTACTTGTTCCCTATTGATGATTGAGGGAAGCTTTTATAACGCTATTTGCAGACGTGTAAATTTTGTTTCGTCTAATTTTCTCTACTATTAACTGTAGACCATCCTTTTCAATTACGCCGTTACTAATATAAACCAAATATTTTTCAATCATAAACCTCAGTTATTATTCTGCATCTTTATCGTCGATCTAATGGCTATAGATTCTCATCGCTATGCTTACCAAATTATTGATTCTCTATTATGTTTGAAAAGGTTTATAATCAAGAGTTATACCTACTTCCCTACGATAGTAAAAAGCACACATTCATTCGCCTCCCAAATAATAAAAATGTTAGGACATGTGATATGCAGTACCACGCGCCCACTTCCATTTCTGCAGCCATCGAACTATTAGCTTCTAATACTCAAGAAACGCCAACACAGATTCTTGCGGGCGGAACCGATTTATTGGTTCAACTTCGCTCAGGAATGATTTCCCCCGCTTCGATTATTGATATCAAAAAAATTCCAGAAACAAGAACAATTTCTTTTACCAATGATGGCGTCATTGTTGGTGCCGCGATAAGTGGTGCTGAATTTAATGAGAATAAAAAGCTAAAAGCACTTTGGCCCGGTGTTGCCGAGGCTTTTGATTTAATTGGATCGACTCAAGTACAAGGGCGTGCTTCGTTAGGCGGTAATCTTTGTAATGCATCGCCCGCTGCCGATTCTGTTCCTTCGCTAATTGCGGCTGGTGTTATTGCTCACATTGCCGGCCCTGATGGCGAGAAAAAAATATCCGTTGAGAATATTAATACTGGACCTGGGAAAAACTGTTTAAGCGCAGGAGAATTTATTGTGAATTTTGAATTCCCCCATCGACAACCTCTATCAGGAGATGCTTATTTACGAATGACACCTCGAACCGAAATGGATATTGCGGTTGTCGGCGTTGGTGTTAATGTCACTTTAGATCAGTCAGGTAAATGCACTCATGCCCGAATAGGTTTAGGTGCAGTTGCTCCCCGTGCTTTATTAGTTGAAACAGCAGCAAACACGTTGATTGGGACAACCATCGATGAAGTTGCATTAGACAATTTACAACAAGCCATCAGCAATGCATGTTCGCCCATTGATGATAAACGCGGGACTATCGAATACAGAACCAAAGTGGCAGGTGTTATCGCAAAACGAACTGCCATCATTGCACGTGATCGTGCACTCGCTTCGAAAGGAGAACAATAATTATGTCAAAACAACATATCAGCACCGTCATTAATGGCGATCCTGTAGAATTTTTATGTGAGCCACAAGAAACGCTCTTAGATATTTTACGAAACCAACTGGAATTAACCGGCAGTAAGGAAGGATGCGCATCGGGAGATTGCGGCGCATGCAGTGTGATGCTTGACGATCGCTTAGTATGTTCTTGCCTAGTATTGGGTGCAGAATTAGATGGCAGCAAAGTCGATACAATAGAAAACATGTCTAGTGGAGAAAAACTACACCCTCTTCAACACGCATTTCTTGAAAACGCGGCATTACAATGTGGCATTTGCACAAGCGGTTTTTTAATTGCAGCGAAAGCATTATTAGAAAAAAATAATAATCCAACTGAAACCGAAGTAAGATTTTGGCTGGCAGGTAATCTTTGCCGCTGTACCGGTTACGATAAAATTATTCGCGCCGTACTAGAAGCTGCCGCCGTTATGCGAGGCGACACTCATTATCAGTATGAAAGTCCAAAAGGAGAACAAGCTCATGGGTAATGAAGCATCGCCTTTTAAACATATTGGAAAAAATACCGTTCGCCCCGATGGCGTCGATAAAGTCACTGGTCGTGCAAAGTTCGGTGCTGATTTTGTTTTACCCGGAACGCTTTGCGGAAAAATTTTACGAAGCCCTCATGCTCACGCCAATATTCTTGATATCAATATTCAAAAAGCGCTAGCGCTTCCCGGCGTGAAAGCCATTATCACATCGAAAGATTTACCAGAGATTGCTCCAGAAGATGCCATGATCGGCAATGAACCGCCCAATTTTCGAGACATGTCTGCGAATTTATTAGCACGAAAAAAAGCGCTCTATGATGGACACGCCATTGCTGCTGTTGCTGCAACATCAGAAAAAATTGCGGATGAAGCATTAGCACTCATAGTCGTTACATACGAAACACTCCCTCATGTGATTGACGCCGATGCAGCCATGGCCGATAACGCTCCCGTTTTACATGATGACTTATTCACAGAAGGCGTTTCTCCAAAGCCAACAAAACCGTCTAACATTGCTAAGCGAGTTCATTTACACGGCGGCGACCTTGATGCTGGTTTTTCTCAAGCCGTTGAAATTGTCGAAGACACGTTTAGAACTGAACCTGTTCATCAAGGCTATATAGAACCGCATGCCTGTATCGCTAGTTATAGCGAAGACGGGCAATCGCAAATTTGGTGTAGTAGCCAAGGGCAGTTCATGGTGAGAGCCTACACGGCAAAAATCCTCGACATGGATTTAGCACAGATTCGTGTTACACCATTAGAAATTGGCGGCGGGTTTGGCGGTAAGACAACAATTTATTTAGAGCCACTCGCCGTTTTATTATCAAAAATAAGTAGCCGTCCCGTGAAAATGGTAATGACACGCGAAGAAGTGTTTCGCGCAACAGGCCCCACATCAGGCTCCGTCATTAAACTAAAAATTGGCGCGACTGCTGACGGAAAAATTTGCGCGGCTGATGGTGAACTGATTTATCAAGCAGGTGCATTTGCAGGCTCGCCCGTTATGCTTGGTTGCATGGCGGGAATGGCACTTTACGAATTAGAAAATTTTTCGTTTGTTGGTTTTGATGTTGTAAGTAACAGGCCCAAGTCTGCAGCATATCGTGCACCGGGCGCTCCGATGGCATCTTTCGCCGTTGAAACGCTATTAGATCAACTCGCTATTCAATTAAACATGGATCCCGTGCAGTTTCGATTACGCAATGCCGTTAAAAAAGATTCAAAAGCGATTTACGGTCCAAAATTTCGGGACATTGGTTTTAAAGAAACATTACAAGCCGTTATGGATCATCCGCATTTCAAAGCTCCTTTAAAAGAAAATCAAGGCCGCGGTATTGCTTGTGGTTTTTGGTTTAACATCGCCGGTCCAACAAGTGCCGCAATTAATATTAATGAAGACGGCACTGCGGTTTTAATTTCAGGCAATCCCGATATTGGTGGGTCTCGCGCATCACTCGCGATGATGGCAGCGGAGGTGTTGGGAATAGATTCAGAAAATATCCGACCCATTATT
The DNA here is from genome assembly GCA_050633885.1 of Cellvibrionaceae bacterium. Lineage (GTDB taxonomy): Bacteria > Pseudomonadota > Gammaproteobacteria > Pseudomonadales > Cellvibrionaceae > JAWSVE01. The sequence goes on along the minus strand of JBOEHK010000002.1, from coordinate 444,665 downwards.
GCCGACACCAGCTCCATTGGCTACAGCTTACACACGGGCGGTAGTCGTGTAACCTATTCCGTTGGCCTTGCAATTATTGAAGCGGCCAATACTATTATTGCTGACTTAAAAAGACGCGCTGCAAAAATTTGGGATATTAATCCTGAATCGGTTGAATGGGAAAATGGCATGGCTGTCGGCCGAAGCGCCGCCTCTATCAGCCAAGGCGGTCAAGAAGAGGAAGAACAAACGTTATCACTTTCTTTAAAAGAGATTGCCGGCATGGCAGCAAAAACAGGTGGCCCGATTGCAAGCTCAGTCAATATTAATGCAACCGGTGCTGGCCCGGGCTTTGGCGCACACATATGTGATGTTGAAGTCGATAAAGAAACCGGATTAGTCAAAATATTACGTTACACCGCAGTTCAAGATGTTGGTCGTGCAATTCACCCCGCCTATGTCGAAGGGCAATTACAAGGTGGTGTAGCACAAGGTATTGGTTGGGCACTCAACGAAGAATATATTTATAACGACGATGGCAAATTAGTTAACCCAGGATTTCTTGATTACCGAATGCCCGTCGCTTCTGACTTACCGATGATCGATACCGTATTAGTCGAAGTGCCAAATCCACGACACCCGTTTGGTATTCGCGGCGTTGGCGAAGTGCCTTTAGTTCCTGTGATGGCAGCAGTCGCTAACGCCATTTACGATGCGATTGGAATATTGCCAACGGCATTACCTATTTCTCCACCTCGTCTTTTAAAACTTATCGATGAAAAGAAATAGCAACTGAAAAAATACGGAAAGGTTAAATGGCAAACGTTGTACTCAATAGCTTTTTGTTACAATTTATTGGAGAGGATTTCATTCAAGAAGGCTCTTCCGAGAAAAGCATAGTAATAGAAGCGAATATAGTACGAGACGTGATTAAAGCGCTAGAAAAACAATTCCCCGAAACCAGTGACCAACTACGCAGTGGTATAGCCATCGCTATCGACGGAGAAATTTTTTCTGATCCGTTATTGCAAGAACTGGAAGAAGATAGCGAAGTCTATTTTCTTCCAGCAATAGAGGGGGGATAAGTTTTTTCTATTCTGTGATCAACAACTAAAAATCAATAACACCCCACAAATCATATTCATCGGCATGCTCAATAGTCACTTCAACAATATCACCCGGCGCAACATCAAACTCATCATTTAAATAAACCACACCATCAATTTCTGGTGCATCGCCTTGTGTTCGGCCAATCGCGCCTTCTTCTTCAACAACATCAATGATAACGGGAATCGTTTTTCCAATTTTTTTCTGTAATCTATTCGCAGAAATAACTTGTTGTTTTTCCATGAAACGTTCCCACCGCTCCTGCTGAATATTTTCAGGCACATGATCCGGTAGATCATTAGCGGTCGCACCCTCTACAGGAGAATACTTAAAACAACCGACTCGATCCAATTGTGCTTCTTCTAGCCAATCTAATAAAAATTGAAAATCTTCTTCAGTTTCACCAGGAAAGCCAACGACAAACGTTGAACGAATAATAAGTTCTGGGCAAATCTCTCGCCATTTTTTAATGCGCTCCAATACTTTTTCTTGATTACCTGGACGCTTCATTAATTTTAAAATTTTAGGGCTGGCGTGCTGAAAAGGAATATCTAAATAAGGAAGAATTTTTCCCTCAGCCATTAATGGAATGACTCTATCAACATGTGGATAGGGATACACATAATGCAAGCGCACCCAAACACCCAATTCGCCAAGCGCTACGGCTAAGTCTTGCATTCGCGTTTCTAATGCTTGGCCTTCAATAAAATCTAATTTGTATTTTACATCCACGCCGTAAGCGCTTGTGTCTTGCGAAATCACTAATAGCTCTTGTGTGCCAGCAGCGATTAATTGTTTCGCTTCTGTGACAACATCAGAAATCGGGCGACTCACTAAATCACCACGCATCGCGGGAATAATACAAAAAGTACAACGATGATTACAGCCTTCTGAAATTTTCAAATAACTATAATGCGGCGGTGTCAGTTTGATACCTGCCGTTTGAAGTAAATCTGGATAGGGTTTGTGATCTTTACTTTCAACATTGTCTTGTTCTTTTTTCTGGGCGGCATTAGGTGGAATATATTCATTCACTGCACCCATCACAGTGTCGTAATCAGCAGGCCCAGAAATACTCAACACATTGGGATTAGCCGCTTTAATCGCTTCCGCATCCGCGCCTTTTCCCATGCAACCTGTAACGATGACTTTTCCATTTTCTTTCATCGCTTCCGAGATGGCATCCATTGATTCTTGTTTAGCGGAATCAATAAAGCCACAAGTGTTGACCACGACCACATCGGCCCCATCGTAATCAGGTGCGATTTGATAACCATCCAATTTTAATTTCGTTAAAATACGTTCAGAATCAACCAGCGCTTTTGGACAACCCAAACTAACGAAGCCCACGGTGGGCTGTTTTGAACTCATACTGTTACCTGTGAAATACCCTATCGAGAAAGAAGTAGACGGGAGTTTACAGATTAGGCTTTGAAATTGCATTAATAAGATATAGAACTATCTTCTAATCCTTTAGGATAAATCTTTTTCGCGTGCTCACTTCATCTTATCGATGCGCCCTATTTGCTACGATGCTTTCTGTGATAAGCAATAAGAATACTGCTAATAAAATCCACCACCAGAGGCGTTGTGGTTTTTCTAATTCTGCTTTTAGACGCTGTGAACGGACTGCTGCCGATTGAGTGGGTGTTGTTTCTGGGTTCAGAATAGAATCCAACATATCGCCAGGTGGGATAGTTTGTAGATTTGATTCTTCTACAGGATTGTTAACCGCATAGTAGATAGCCGAAAAATTTTCGTTTTCCATTTGAGCACCAACAACATACTGCGTGTAAATGCCAGGTACATCAGGAACAAAACTGGGTAATGTATTTTCATTACCGTCAGTCTTTTCTTGTGAATCAATACGTATTTTATTACCCGAAGGATCGATTAGATTAAATGTTGATTCTGAAGATACGTCAAATAAAAAACTACCGGCTTTCTTATTACCAAATTCGATTAACGGTATTCTTTCGCCGACACTATAAAATGATTTTTTATTCGCTCTGCGAGCCAAGTATTTTAACGTCTCATGAACAAAAGGTAAGTAAACGGATTGCAATGGAAGATTATTCCATTCTACATCAAGCGAAGAAGCAAAAATTATCGCTCTCCCCTTCCCTATTTGTTTTTCGATTAGAGCAGGGCTTCCATTATCAAATGACATTAAGACTTCTGCTTTGTCGGCTGGTTTCATTGACCAATAGCCATCAAAACGAACGGTCCAATCAATATCAATGGGTTGTATGATTGGGTGTCTGTTTTTCACATCAGCAATTAATAAATAATCGTTATCAGAAAATAAATGTCGATTTATCAATGTAGCTGGACTGAATGTAGCGAGTTGATTGTTAAATTCACCCGCTCTTACACGATCACCTAACGCGAACAGTAAGCTTCCCCCATCAGTCACATATTCATTTAACGCATTGCTCACTGCCAGTGGTAAATCGCTTGTATTTAATAACACGACAACATCTGCTGTGAGCAATTGCCTCTCTATTAACGTTTTTTCTACTGACTGATCAGAATGTATTTCTTTAGTATCAACCACGGTTACGGCAAAAGGAGAGGATTGTTTATTGGTATCGCCTTCACCGGATAATTCATTTGATTCTAGTGCTAATGTAAACCAGTGGCTTTCGTCATCGTACCAATTTTTTGATGCTTCACCATTCAATACCAATACATTTAACTGCGGTAAAACATCGACCGTAAAGAAAACACTATTATCATTGTCAAAGTTGTCATCATCCGCTTGGTCTTTATCCAACATAACCGTTCCAAAATGCGAACCCAACGATGAAAAGGTTATCGGGACCGTCACAATCTGTTCTGATTTGTTTGACAGGTCAACGGGAACGGTTGCGACTTCTTCTTCGTCGACAGTGACTGTCAAAGATGATTGATTGATTTTGACATTTCCAACACTGCGTACGCTAACAAATATATCTTGAGGCTCTGTCTGTTGTTTGCTGGTCTCTTGTTTACTGGTATCTTGTTTACCGCTCGGCTTTTTAGTCTCTGTTTTCACGTCATCTTCAAGAACAGCTCGCACAAAAGATGGCGCTCTAATACCAGAAATGGTGAGGTTTTTCGTTTCATTTTTTTTCACGGAATCCGAAAGATAAGGAGCGACTTCAGTAAAAAGTTCAATACCAGGATCTAGTTTGAAACTAAAATCAAAATTTTCCATCCCAGCAGATTGAAAATCAGATAACAGAAAAATCGATTTTTCATTAAATCTTCCCTCTTTTAATAAATCGTTAGCTAATTTCAAAGCTGGAAGAAATCGTGTTGAATGATAAGTAGGGAATTCAACACCTTGAACACTATTATTCACACTGCCTAAATCCGTTGTCGGCCCAAATACACTCTTTACATCGTCTGCAAACAATATAAGGGTCGCCTCGTCACCCGGATTCAACTCATTAACAATCGACGTTGCTTTTGATTTGGTTTCTTCAAAGTAGTCTTCATACCCCATACTCATTGACACATCGAAAGCAATGACAACAGACTTTGGAGCTATGTCAGCTAGAGACGAAATTGATTGACCAAAAAAAGGTCGAGCAAATGCAAATGCCAACAAACAAACAACCAAAGCTCTCAGCAACAATAACAACCATTGTTGGAACTGCTGAAATAAAAATTGTTTGCGCGTCGTTTGCTCAAAGAAACGTAAGGTACTAAAGACAACTTGAGGCGGATTATCTTTGCGGATTAAATGAATGGCGACGGGTATTAATGCCGCTAATAGGCCGAGTAAAAACAGGGGGGCTAACAGTGACATTCATTGTTCCAGTAAAATTGACTATCGTTTAACAAGGACGCTAAAAACCTCTAGCCCGTCGTTTTAAATATGCTGACAAAGCCAAATCAATTGGCTCTGAGGTATTCAATAAACAGTAATCAACACCGTGCGAACGACACTGTGTTTTACAATAATCGGTAAACGCATTGACGGCGGCCAAATAATCCTTCCTAACGGCACCCGGTGAAGTTTTTAACGTAGACTTCGTTTCTGCATCAACAAATTCAGTGGCTGAATCAAATGTAAAATTGAGTTCAACATTATCCATCACATGAAATAAAATGACTTCGTGTCCCATTGCTCGCATCTGCTGTAATAATTTAATCGTTTCTTTTTCGTTATCTAACATATCACTGATTAAAACCACAAAGCTTCGGCTACGTAAGGTTGCCGCCAAATCTCTCAGTGGTCGAACAGTGTCTGTAGTATTGGCTGGCGACAATCCCACAAGCGCTCGGAATATTTGCATCAAATGCGTATTTCTATATAGCGCAGGTATAACTGTATTCACTTTGCTGTCAAAAGAAATTAAACCCGCAGCGTCACGCTGACGGATAGCGAAATACGCCATGGCCGCTGCTAGCGTTCGCGCGTACTCAAACTTGGTGTTTTCTCCAGAGCCATAGCTCATGGATGCACTGGTATCGAGTAAGATCATGCAGCGTGAATTTGTTTCGTCTTCAAATTGTTTTAGATAGAGTTTGTTTGAGCGCGCATACAACTTCCAATCTATATGTCGAGTATCGTCACCCTGATTGTAATGACGATAATCTGTAAACTCGACGCTGAATCCTCGATGAGGACTACGATGCAAACCATTGAGAAATCCTTCAACAGCAACTCGCGCACGCAATTCTAAGTTATCAATACTCGATAAAATATTGGGATCGATAAAATTAGTTGGCGCACTCGATCGAGTTTTAGCTTCAGGTTTTTTTGCCATAATTCTTGATTGATAGTTAGTTTTTAATCCGTTTCAAATTAATGAGTAGGCACTGGTACAGTTTCTATTAATTTTTTAACGACATCATCAATTGACACACGCTCTGCTTCCGCATGAAAATTTAATAACACGCGATGGCGTAGCACCGGAACGGCTAATGCTTGAATATCGCTATAAGCCACATTGTAGCGCCCCAATAAAAGTGCTCTTACCTTCCCACCTAAAATTAAGTTTTGCGAAGCACGTAATCCCGCTCCCCAACTTACCCACTCTTTAACAAAATCAGGGCAATCTTTATTTTGCGGTCGAGTTGCAGCTACTAATCTCACAGCGTAACGAACAACCGATTCAGCCGCAGGCACTTGTCGCGCTACTCGCTGAAAATCTAAAATATCTTGAGCACTCAAAGGATGATTTAATACAACGTCATTATTTTGCGTTGTATTAGTAACAACCGCCATCTCGTCATCTTCGGGTAAATAATCAATCATGAGTTTAAACATGAACCGATCAAGCTGTGCTTCCGGTAAAGGATAGGTGCCTTCCAACTCTATTGGATTTTGTGTCGCTAAAACAAAAAACGGTTTCGCCATGGCATGAGTAACACCTGCTGCGGTGACTTGCTTTTCTTCCATGGCTTCCAGTAACGCAGATTGTGTTTTTGGCGGCGTTCTATTAATTTCATCTGCTAATAAGATATTAGTGAAAATCGGGCCTTTGACAAAATTCATTGACCGAACGCCGTCGCTTTCTTGTACCACTTCTGTACCCACTACATCAGCGGGCATTAAGTCGGGTGTGAATTGGATTCGACTAAAATCCATTTTTAAAATATCAGCTAGCGTTTTAATTAGTAACGTTTTTGCCAAACCCGGTACGCCGGATATTAAGCAATGCCCACCAGAAAACAAAGCAATCAGTAGCTCTTCTACAATATCGTTTTGACCAATAATGACTTTTTTTAATTCTATTAATAAGTCTTCACGACCTTTTTTCATTTTTTCGACAAGTGCTAAATGGTCTTCACTGATATTTTCGTTGTTATCATTCATTTCAGACATGTACTTTCCTTAAAAAATAACCTTTAAAAAATAAATTTTTAATATAGATTTTATAATGTTGTTCTGACGCTAATGGCTTAAAGCATAAATAATATAATTGATACCGATTTTGTAAGCTTCATTACAATATTTTGTAGGGTAAGGTTCATAGAACGTATGCTCCCACCCATCCCCTAAATCGGTATTAAAATTTGCTACCATCATAATACGGCCGTCATCATCTAATATGGCATGAACAGAAGGCGGGAAGTCAGGATCATCCAAATAAAAGGGACCGCCATAATTCCATGTTACCGATCGTCCCGGAACTTGTGCAATTTCGTCAATATCAAAAAAACTGTGAAATACAGGATGACTGGTATCGAGTTTCACGAGTTCTTTATCCGGAAAAATTTTAATTAACTCCACCAAAAAATCTTGCCAATGTTGCGGCCCCCAAAAATCATCCAGCATGACAAACCCACCACGTAACATAAATTCTCTTAATGCAGCAGCTTCTTCCTGAGAAAAATCAGGACCCGTTCCCGCAGCACCTATAGGAATACGTTTCATGTTGATATATAAAAAGGTTTGTTCAAAAAGTTCTGGCGATGTTAAATCTACTGCTTTATAACCCTTCGTATTCGTATCTAGGCGTGTGTAACGTTTTACGCCACGCAAAAAGTTGATGTCGGAATCGTCAAAGTCAGTTTCCCACCAACCTCTACCTGGGCCAGAAAAACCGCCGCCAAAATTAGGGTAGTTTTTATAAATACCGCGAGCAAAAATAAATTCAGGCTCACCGGGTTGAGCATCAACAGGGTCTTCCAAGCGTTCTGCTTTCGGCTCACCACGCCCAAAGAATTGCGCTGAAGCCAGTTGCGATATGAATAATGTGTGTAATAAAATCACTAAAACGGTAATTCTTGTCATTTTCATAGATTTACTCAACGCCCTTAATCGCTTCCAACAATATTTTTTGCGCGGGCAAGTATGTCGGAGCAATTTCTAAAGCCATTAAACTAGTTTTCTTTGCTTTTTCTTTTTCTCCACCTTTTAAATAGGCTTTAGCCAAATCAGTTTGCGTACTCACTGGATCAGTTTTGTCGAGTCGAGCCAAAATTTCGTATTCACGAATACTCTCTTTTGTTTTCCCCGACTTTTCGGCAAGCTCAGCATACAGTTTATGAATCTCTGTCCGATATGGATCAACAGCAATCGCTCGAGATAAGTAATATTCCGTTTTTTTGTTATCTTCATTTTCAATATAATGTTTTGCTAATGTTAAAGCTGCCTCTAGATCATGCTGGTGATATTCAACGATATACTCTAACTCTTTAAGGTATTTTTGTTGTTGATTGTTAGCTTGATATATTTGTGACAACACTAAAGGAGGGCTTGGATAACCGGTATACATCGGTAAAATTTCTTTTGCTTTTAGTAAATACTTTTCGGCCTCTTCATAATCTTTTGCTTTAAACAAAGTAATGCCTAGCTGCAGATGAGCTTGAAAGTCTCTAGGCTGTTCTTCTATGCGCTTTAACATATATCGCTTTAAAGAATCTGTACTGTATTGCTCGGCCAGTAAAATTGAAGGGTTATTGCGAATGCCATGTCCATGGCCCTCCCCTTCGTCAGGACTGTCATCGTCATGCACATAAACATCAACGCCGACTACACGCGCTTCTAGCCATTGTCTAAATTCACGATTAAATTGTTTCGCTTTTTTATTAAATACATTGTCAATAATAACAGCATTACTGTCATGACTAGAAAAACCATTGATTAATTTTTTTAATCCATCAAAACCATAATCGGCCACTATGTATTCAACAAACAAATAGGACTGTAAATACGCAAGACTTAAGTCGTCATTTGATCGGGCTAGCATAAACGCATCATCTATACGCTCAATAGGAAATATTTTCCCGTTATTCAGCGCACGAGCTACATCTAAGTCTTGTCGACGCCCCCACTCTTTGCGACCTTGAAACTCTTCATAAATCGAAATACCTTCCGACAACCATCGCGGCATTCTATTTTTTGTCATTTGCAGCGTAATAATATGGGCAAATTCATGCCATACAATTTCTTGCCAATTTGCTGTTAAGGTATCGGGGGAAATTAATGTAATGACTTTTCCGAAACAAATACCGACGAGCGGTCCTATATCGGGTAAACCGACAGAGCGAACGGCGAAGTCTTCTCTCTTTTCGAACACTTCAATTAAAATGGGCCCTTCTGGTGTGAAGCCGTATTTCTCAACAAGAGTGTCCCAAGCCTCTTCTAATAGCGGCTCCATATACGGCCATAAAATCGCAGCATCATTCGCACTCATTTTGACCGTGAAATGAGGACTGTTTAATGTCACATAAGTATCTAGCGTATCAAATACTTTTAACATATTAGAGGTCAATACATCATAGGGATCAGCTTCAAAAGCACGCTCTAATATTTTTTTACCTTCCTCTTCTTCTCCCAAACGAATTAAATTAGATCCAAGAACAGTATAAGCAGGCCAATAGTTAGGCTGAACCTCAATCGCCTTTCTTGCATATTCAACGGCTTCAGTAAAACGGTAATCATTTGAAAAACGCTCTGCCACTTTGCTATAGAACTCACCATTATTTGGTCGAATGGTGTTTGCCGTTTTTTCAAAACGCGTAAATTGTTCTTTATCTTCTTTTAAAATCGCAATAGCCGCTAACGAACTAATCACATCAAGTGATTCTTCATTATTAGGTAATGCGGCGTTGAGGTAACTACTTGCTTCATCAAATTTATTTTGTTGAAGTGCTAATTCTGCATACGCATTAAAAGCCACTGAAGAACTTGGATTGGTATAGAGCGCTCGCTCTAAGGGGCCCCGTTGTTTTGTGGAAATAGCCAAACCGACTATCGCCGGCAAATACCGTGGATTAAATTGCAATACCGATTGGTAGGATCGTGAAGCCTCTGCTGTATTGTGTTTTTCTGCAAAGAGATCTCCCCACATAACATGAGCTTCTGCATTTTGAGGATCGATTTGAGTCGCTTCTCTAAAAAACTGATTCGCCGTTTGAACATTATTATTAAGCCAATGAGATTTTGCGATAAGCGATGCTTGCTCGGAAAGTAAACGTTTTTTGATAGTTTCATTGATATTCAGATCACCAACCACTAAATTAGCCGCCGTATTGTTGTCATCTTCACTGTTAATGAGCCCAACACTGGATGCTGTTGCAAGATTACTTGTGTTAAAGCTAGAGACTGCCGTTAGTGTATACGCCTCCGCTTCATCATACCGCCCTCGATACTTTAGTATTTCTGCGTATTTAACGAGGGAGCGTAATGGCGCATTGGGTTTCTTAACGACGTCATCCAATATACGAAGTGATTCATCTGAGCGACCCACTTTAAATAATACTTCTGCTAACTCAGTACTCACCAGTGCACTAGATACATGATAGGGATTATTTTTAAGTGTCTTAATGGCATCTCGGCAAATATCTTCCGCTTGATCATATTCGCCAAGAATCGCTAACGAACGACTAGCGCCTACCGATGCCAACACAAATCTAACACCATCGGCGGTTATCGCTTTAATGATCTCATCACTGCTATTTTTTTTTGCGGCTCTACTATTTTTTTTCAACCCATCAAGCACTTGTTGTTTTAGTGTCGTGTATTCAGTTGATGCTTCTCGGTATTCGCCCACAGAGTATTCATTTTGTGCTTCGATTAATGTGGCAGCCGATACACCAATAGGCAATAAAATCAAACAAGGTAAAAGCAGTATAGGGGCATTTTTTTTAACATAACGCCTAGTTTTCTTTAATAAGATGAATGAGTAATTATTATTTTTCGGCATGATAATCCCTCGTTGTCGTCGCCAATTCAATTAATAGAGGTTCCAGTTTTTGCCAATACTCTTCACTATCAAATTGTTTTTTTTGTCCCCGCAACAAAAAAATATCCCGCTCTAATTTATCCATCTTAGATTTAAGCACAGCCACTTTCGGCGACAACTGATTATTGGATAAGGCGTCAACATCAATGTAGGCTATCTCTGCAATACGCCCATCATTTTGATGCAGAGGATCCACACTGAAAACCGCATCATCATTATCTTCAAGCGTTGCATGTTCAGACGGTAAGATGTCATTTTTTTTATAATATTCAGCGACTTTATTGTTTGCATACAGAAAAGACTCCAGCACAGATACACGATCATTTTTATCCCTGTCAGCCTTCTTTTTTTCTAAGCCTTCAACAAAGTAATGAGGAAATAGGGTGTCGTATATTTCGGCTCTTGATCGAGTTGCCGATAACAACACTCGGCCAGGAGACGCCAACGATTTAGTGAATCCATGACTGGCACTCGTGGTATTCACAACAACGATATTTTGTGTTTTTATTTCCGCCATCATGGCCCGAAAGTCTAGGGCCGTTAAATCCGGGCCAACAATTTGATATTTTGACGAATCGCCCTCTCCAGACCCATGGCCAAACATAACAAGCATTAACTGATCGTTTGTTTTTATTGTTTTTGCTAAGTCTTCAAATGATTTTTTAATAGTGTTCGCGTTAGCCTTTCCGTCACTACCAATATTTCTCTTTGATTCATTGCCTAACAACACCGTGATACGCTTAGATTGATAACCATATTCTTTGATCAAACTTTTTCTTAAGTCTATCGCCCAAGTTTTGAATTGTTTGTCGTATTTATCGTCGTAACTAGCTCCTACTAAAATAAGAGCATATTTTTTGGCGTTAGGATCGCTGACAAAACGCTCTCCTTCTTGTGCTTGCAGACACAGACAAAATAAAAATAATGGCAGGCATGCAATATGACAAATAAAATGTGTTGTTAATCGTTTATTGATACGTTTAACGTTGTAATCGGCTTTCACGATAGCCCCTTATAACGTCGACCGAACCATTCCAAACACATGAAACTAATGAGCAGGTAAAGAAAGAATGGCTGATCCCAGATCGATCTCGTTTCTTGTTTTGAATAAGGTGTTGGACTGTAGGTAATATCGTCGATTAATTTTCCCATCTGATCTATACGGTAAAAATCTCCACCGGTTTTTTTAGCAAGGCGTGCTAACAACCCCGAATCCATTTCTGCATTCAGAAATTCGCGACGAGATGATGTGACTATGAGAGGTGTTTGTGCTGTCATGTTGATATCGGTATCACTAGGTACTTTTACTTTTAAATCGTAAACCCCTTCTTCTGAAACCTGTAGCAACGCGTTATAGGTCCCTTCTTTTTGTAAATCCCATACCATGGGTAATTCTGAAACGTTTGCATTCGGGTCCTTTACTTCGACCCAAAGCACACCATTATTATCCGGCGTAAACGTTTCATCGAGTAATGTGGCAGAAATTTTTACTTGATCGCCGACACTATAATTTTCTTCGTTGAGTTCAACAGACAATCTTTTCTCAGACTCAATAGAAAGCCAGCGTAACATTTGTCGCCAAATCTTTTCATGGCTCTGATCTTCATGAGGCAATAGCATTTGCCAACGCCAGCTACTCGCGGTCGAAAATGCCAAGCTACGGCCAGCACCATAACGCTGCGCCGTTAATATCGGTAAAGCGGCACTCTGATAATCCAATGACGGATGCTCAAGCAAAACACTGGCTCCCGGTTTTGCTCGGCCTGATACATAAACACCTTCTAACTCGGGCATTGCTTTCCAATCAGCTCTATTTTTTCTTGCATCTGAAGACAAACGCAGCAAAGGCGAGAGCTCACCCTCTTTCGTTAAACGCGGCATAAATGCCTGCCCCGTTAAATGATCGCCTCGGCGAGGACCGCCTTGTAAAAAACTAGGCAATTGCGATTTTCTCACCAGCTCCACAGGTAAAATATCAGCAATAGGCGAATCTACAAATGATTCTTGCAAGCCGCCAATCAACATAAATCCACCGCCTCGCTTCGCCACAAATTTTTGTACTAACTCTAATTGTTTATCATTAAAAAAAGAGCGGTCGACATTGCCAAAAATAATCGCTTCATATTCATAGAGATTTTCCTCTGTTAATGGAAATCCTGTACTCAATTCAGCGGGGGATTTAATACCTTGGCGAAGATATTTCCTTGGCCCAGTTTGAAGATATGTTGCCAGCCGTAATGATTTATCATCTTTTACTGCGCGGCGAATAAATTTATATTCATTTCTGGGTTGTCCCTCAACATAAAGTATATCTAGTGGTGGCTTTTCTCTATTATCAATAAAAAAAGTGTAATGGTTATTTTTAACAACTGTTTCGCCCTCTTGTTCGTCAACATTTAATGTGTATACCAAAATGTCTTTTTTATCCGGTTTTATTTCTAGTGTCTGTCGCTGTATTCCAGATTCTTTTAATACGATTGATTGACTGCTAATTGTCTTTAAAGGCTCCACTTCACCATCATCTTGTGTGCCGCCGCCTTTTTTATTCTCGCCAGACGTGACAGTCATATCGATGCGACGATTATTAAACCCTTTTTGTTCTACAGATAAATTGACGGTGTAAATCGATCCTTCCAATAAAGACTTATCGACATTGACAGTGGTAATACTGACATCCTGTTCTATTTTTTCCTCCCCGACACCAACGGCATAGAGCGGAATATTTTTATCCACCATTCTTTCTGCTGAAAGCAGCGGGTCTTCAACACCATTATCAGCACCATCGCTTAACAAAACGACACCTGCAATAGGAAATGAAGATAACTCACTCATCACATGGTTAATACCGCTACTCAATAATGATCGCCCTCCGCTTTGAGAAAAATCGCCTTCGCCTGTGACACGTTGTGCCATATCAGAGAATCGATAAGTTCTCACTTGAAAGTTCTTAGATAATTGATCTATCAACTTATCCGTCTCATATAATGCGCTTTTAACTTTTTCTAAACGTGTTTTATTCTCTTTGTCTTTAATATCATCCGCAATACTCATACTCTGTGAGTCATCTACCAATACAGCAACATAGGTTTCTTGCGGGATAACTTCAGACACTTCCACACTCGGATTAAATAAAAACAATAACACAACCATTAATGTCGTCATGCGGAGCAAGGTCAAACCAATTTTCCATGGCTTTGCTAATGGCCGAGTTGTTTTTCTATAGGTGTTCACAGAAAAAACAACAACAAAAATCGCAAGAATGAAAATAACCCATCCGCTTAGTTGAGCACTTAAGCCTGAATCAAAATAAAAGTTGCCATTTAACATGGCTTTTAAATAGTGCTGCTCTATCAAATGTGTTCTCTTTTCATTAATCCACTGTTATTAACTGGCTATTGTATTGCCCCACTGACAACCACGGTCGGTTATAACGAGTCAGTGAAAACGTACTATTCATTGACTGTTTTGCTTTCCGATAGCACGCGATAATAATTCTCAACTTTTGTTTTATATTCATCGGGAACATCTTCACCTTTCGTTGAATATAAAGAGCTATCAATTTTTTCCAGTTCAGATTGCACTTTTAATTTATTATCCAATTCAATGATCGGCTGCAATAACGCCTGTAACAATTCAGGCCGCCGAAGAAAGTCTTCAACGTTCTGCTGATTTAATTCGGTGCGAATAGAGCGAGCACTCCCCTCAAAACTTTCTCCTACCTGCCCCCCTCGACCGGCCCTCTGGACAAGTTCCCTCGCTATACGACGACTCTGATCTAAGGTATTTTGTAAATCTCTTTCTGTGACTTGGTTTGATGCTTGTTGTTGAGATAAGCGGCGCTGAGAATTTTGCTGAGACAGGGCATTGCTGCTCTCTCCTTGTAACTGTCCACCACTATCCGGTTGACTGCCTTGCTCAGAGCGAGAAATAGTTTGAATGTCTTGATTATTATTACCTTGGTTATTATTGCCCTGATCATTACTACCTCGGCTAATTACTGTTGGCTGGTTTTGATCTTCGACTTGTTGCTGCAAACGCTGAAGCGCCTGCCTAAGACTTGACACCTGTTCAGCCAGCTCTTCGGTTTGATTAGCATTTTCTTTTGATTCATTTAAAGCGGCATGCCTAACTCTGGATGAGCCATCAATAGCATTCACATCTTGTTTAAGATCGCTCAATGCCCTTTCAATATCATTTTCTAATTTTAAACTGAGGTTCACCATCCCTCGCTTTAAAATCATGTGACTGGTATCCATCTTTTCTTGAATGGGTCGCAACGATCGTGAAATCTCATGAGATTGTTGAATGTCTCGAGTTTCATCGTCACCCGCTCGACTCGCTACTTCTCTTAATTTTTTGTTGATGTCGTCAACGGTTTCTTTTATCTCTTGCTGCTGTTTCAGAATATTCTCGGCTTCTCCAGAGCTCATTGCTTCTGAACGAGAATGACCAACACTTTGCTGCCGACTTAGATTTTGCAGCTGCTCTTTCATTTGTTGTTGTTGCCGTGCTAACTGTTCGGTTTTTTCTTTAATTGATTTTTTTAAACCAGCGATTGATAGACGCTGACCTTGCGACATTTGATCTGCTTGTTGTTGTAAATTCTCTAATGCTTTTTGACTTTTCGCCGCGGCTTGGCTGGCGGTTTCACTTTCAGCAGACTGCTGCATTTGATTGATAGCTTGCTGTAACCTTTGTTGTTGAGTTGAACCTTGTGAAGGCTGTTGTGAAGATGATTGACCAGACTGTGATTGACTGGACCTTGACTGACTGGATTGTGATTGACCGGAAGACTGAGAAAGCGTCTGAGACAACTGCGATAATTGTTCTCGTAGCTGTTCCTGCTCACGCTGTAATTTTTCTAGCTGGCGGCGCTTTTGCTCTTCGGTCATTTGATCTTGACGGCGGGCCAATTCTCGCTGGGAACGCGTTAACCTCTCTTGTCTCCTCGCCAACTCTTTTAATCTTTCAGCCAGCTCATTGACTTTTGGATCGCCTGGCTGTTGCGCCCCTTGCGCCTCCGATGGCAACTCATAGCGATTTTCTAATTCGCCCATTTCCATTTCAAACAATTCACGCAAATCTTCATTATCGCGTTGTTGCCCGCCACCACCCCCACCACCTTGTTGACGTCTATTGGTGGCCACTTCAGTACGATTGATTTGAGTCTCCGCTGTTAGAATTTCTTGTAGTGCACGCTGTTCTGCTTGCAACGCCTTAGTTAAAGCAAGCTCATCTAAACTGTCTATCGCACTATCCATTTCCTTAATCGATTTCTGTAAAGCAATAACAGCATTCTCATAACTGTCATTCTCAAATGATCCTCGTTCGGTGAGACGACTAATAGACATCTTCGCTCGCTCAGCCACCTCAGCTTGTGATTCTCGAATTATTTTTCCGTCCGCAACAAAGCTTGCGTCATCTTTTGGTACTTTTCTGTTTTTTAATTTCCATGTCGCCGCAATAACATCTTTCTGCGTTTTCACTAAAGCGCTGCCATCTCCCCCGCCTCCGCCGCCACCACCTCCCCCGCCGCCGCTTCTGGCGCGGCTAAACTCTCTCGTGGTGGGTACAACTTCTAGAAAATAAATATCCGATATGTTTTGCGCAGATCCAACTAGCTCATTATTATCAGCTACGCTCACTGAATAGCTAATGATATCGCCTGGCTTAACATCTAAATCTTCTAAAAATAATGTTGTTTTTCCTGTTTTTATTTTATTGTCGGCTTTTGTTGATTTTGAATTAGAAGAGGATAAGAAGTTTATTTTTTTATCTTCTTTACCAACAATACTGTAATGAAAATCAAACTGCGTTAAACCGTAATCGTCATTTGCATCGATTTCAAACACCACTTCTTCCAACGGCATAACACGCTTATCTTTCCCTGGTGTTCGCAGTGTTATTTCTGGCTCACGATCTTCTATAGCACGAATATAATAATTGAGAGGATCTTTATTGTTTAATTCTTTACGATCAATTAAACGTATTACGTACTCATCGTCTTCTTCAACCACAAAACTTCCTGATGCTGTTAAGTTATTTACTGCCAACATCACTTCTTTATCGTTCAATTGTATGCTTGCTGCTGAAATCTCTTTGTTAAGACTCGCTTCGATAGTAATAGTCGTGCCAACAGGAGCAACAATATCTCCACCAGGATTCTCGATATGATTCTTAAGCCCAGTGTATTTTGGGTATGCATAGCTCACCAATACACTTTCTACTCTAGGCAAATCAAATAATGATATTGAGTATTGTACTGAACGCAGTTTCTCCTCATCATCAGAAGATGAAGCTTGATCAATATAAGCAACATAATAAACAGTATCCTTTGTTACCTCCGACAAGGTTGCAGAATACTTTGTCTGTTTTAAGTGCTCAGTTTGCTTTAAATTCTCGGACTGACTTGAGTCATCCGTCGTTGGCGACATTTTAATTTTTCGCCAATTTAACTGATCATTTTGGATTAGTAATACGAGGGAAGAAGAATCCTCATGCTTCACCGCCGAATCGATGCTCGCCGTGATAACCACATCATCACCCCGCTGCATTTCTATGTCGCCCGGTTGAACTTTAATGTCGGTTGGCAACACCCTTATCATGCTCTCTTGTAATTTATGAGTTTCTGTCGCTACATTAGCCTCCGGTTTTGATGTTGGCCAAGTCAAATTTCTTACTGAACGGCCAAACTCATCAAATACGCTTATCGACAAAAGAAAGACTAGAGAAACCGCAACCGCACCAACCACTGGCTTAGCGTAACTTTTCTGTTCAAACTGTATTTTAAATGGTTCAGATTCAATTTGATTTCTTGCATCAACATGCAATTGATCTAGAAATTTTTTCGACACGCCTTTCGCATGGTTATTTTGGAATTCACTCGATGTAATTAAACGCTGCTCCAAATCAGGCATGTCATTTTCGACGGCATGAACAAATTCTTGCTCTGTCTGTTGCTCTGATAAGTAAAAATAAGCACTAGAAAATGAAATTAAAAATAAACACAATGCCCAAATAATGAATATCGTTTTATTGATTAACAAAGAAGAATGACTATCGGATAACAACATGCCGATCAACAATGCAGCCGCCGTTAACAGCACGAACGCAATTACCCAGACACTAATGATTGTAATTATTAGCGATCGATTTTGTTGGCGATATAATTTTGATAAGTGTCCGAGCATAGCCTCAGCTACGCTCGCTGAGCCAGAATTGATTGAATCTTTTTGATGTGAACTGGGCATAGCTTCGTTACCCACCCCTGAAGGGCTAAAATTCATCGTGCTTTTTTAATGGCAGCACCTTTGCCATCTTTCTCTACCGCTTACCTATCATATGACAGTTTGCTTGGTTCGTTTTGCTATTTAACGTTTAGACACTTAAGTTTTAAATACCTAGGTTTTAGACACTTAACTTTTAAACACTTAGCTTTTAGCTATCGAATAATGCAGCAAAATTTGTACCGTTCGACATATTATTGATTTTAGTCATCGATAGTACACAACCCTCAAGAATCGGGCTGTCCTTTAAGTTCTCACACGAAGAGAGCGCACACTAAGGATTATAAACACAACTACGTGAACAACAGTGATTAAGATTGCGTTTTACACAATTTTACACGCAAGCATCTCACTGCAATTTAAATCACAGTTCAATCCTGAAGATAACCCAGATATGAGATTAGCGAGGCAGTGAAAGATTGAGCACCGAGCCTGGAAGGCTGGCACTACATTTAGCGTTGATGAAGGATAACTGACTGCGAAAGTAAAAACCTAGTGAGATTTTGAATATTGGGATGATATGAAACACATTCTGGGTAATTTTAATTCACGAGGATAGCGAGGTTGCTGAGGAGTCACCGTCAGCTCTATTTGCAAGAACTGGCGAAGATATATTGAGCGCACCACTGTCAACAAAGCCCTCTATCCACTCTCTTGCATCTTCACTATTACGGAACATTTTTGCTTCCATACAGGGCTCTATTGCATAGGCACTATACATACTGCTTAAACTAAAAATTAACTCGTGAGAAGCAACTAACGCGATTTTCATAATGCCAGCATCACGTGCAGCCTGACAATCTATGTGAGCAATTTCTTTCATTTGCTCCACGGTCATGTCTACACGTTCAACATCACGAAGGTCTCCGATTTGATAGCGAAGCTTTTTTAGCATTTCAGTGTTGTATTTTAAAAGGGAGCCAGAGATTAATTTCTCTCCGCATAAAACCCCTTTAATGGTAAAGATATGCCCCATACCATCACGTTCGTATTTGTTACTTAATTTCATCATTCTCTTATTTCCAAACAGCCAATATGCATCATGTATTAAAACGATTTAACTTTTTTAAACAGTTTGCATTTTAGTTTATTGTATTTTTAAGCAAACAAACGTTGTGTAACTTGTATTTCTTTCTAGTCTTTGTTTAATTTTTGTGATTTTATCAAATCATCAGGAGTATCAACATCTCGAAGAATATTTTTGTCACTCACGATGACTTCTCTTCGCTTATCAGGGTTATTCAAAATAATCGAACGACCACCTTTGTCGCCTGTTAATCTTAATAATAAATGAAAACAATCCTTTCCAAATATCACTGGATGCCCCCAACTTTTTTCCAACCGTATCACATCTAGGCATGGATAGGTTATTTTGTCATCAATATGGCGATCAACTACACGCTGTATAGTATCAGGAGCGATATAAGGCATATCGGCTAACATGACTAGCAAACCAGAAATCTGACTACCACTCGTCTCCAGCCACTTTAAAAAAAATCCCACCCCATTCGCGAGGCTACAACCCATTCCCTTTTCCGCATCTTCCGCAAAAACAATACGTATTCGTGAGTCATGCTGCCAATCACCTAAGAGCTCATTGAATTGATTTTTGTCTTCATTTTTAAGGACGACTAGGATGACAGAACAGTGAGGGGCAATCAAAGAAATCGATTTTTGTAACAAATTCTGCGAATCATCAAACTTAGCAACGCGTTTGTCTCCGCCAAAACGACGAGAGCGACCTGCTGCCAAAACTAGCCCCGCAAGCTTCACTTCAAAACAGCCTACGATTAATATGCATCAGCACCAACTCGAATATCAAATATACATATTGGATCAAAAAAACAATCAAAACTGCCTGCTAATTTATCGACTGTATAGCCAAAGGTAAATAAGAATAAAGACCCAATTATTGTTTGGAACCAAGATTCTTTTGAAAAATACTCTGCTAGGTTTTATTTTTAGCACGGATTTGTGTCAGCTCAGCGAGAATGGCTATGGCAATTTCAGAGGGTGTTTTACTGCCAATATTTAAACCAATAGGCGCATGCAATCGCTGCAAATCATTTTCACTAATAGATAAGGATAATAATCTTTCATGACGTTTTTTGGATGTTGCGATCGATCCCATCGCACCAATATAAAATGCTTTTGTATTAAATGCTTCCAGCAAACCCATATCATCAATTCGAGGATCATGAGTTAGCGCCAAAATTGCCGAATGTGCATCATCAGCATGCTCCAACACACCATCATCAGGCATACTCTGCACAAGAGTGACATTTTCAATATCCCACTTTGCAATTTGTTCCGGACGAGGGTCACAAACCGAGACGCGATAATCCATAAGTAACGCAAACTTGGCTAAGGCCCGAGTTACCTCACTGACACCAATTAAAAACAAATGAAATTGTGGACCGTATATTTGATGTAATGTAATGGGGAATTTTTCTGAATGATCCTTCTCAATATCAACGTTAAACCACTCTCCATTTACACCAGTCATTAATCTCTGATTGGATACAATTGAACCTCGATTAGACCATTCAACTTCACGAGTAATACATTCGCGTTTCTCGATAACATTTTTGACAGTTCGCAACCATCCTAATGTTTTTTCGTTCGCGTCCATTGGTTCAATTAAAACACCTAATGTTCCACCACAAGGTAATTTTAATCGCTCTGCTTCTTCTGGTGATTCTCCGTACAAAATAAATTGCGCTTTATCGCGAGCAATTTTTCCTGCATGAATACTTTGAAGCAAATCATCCTCTATACATCCTCCAGATAAAGAACCACATTGCTCACCTTTATCATTACACACCATTAACGAGCCGACATCGCGCGGGGCAGAACCCCACGTTGATGTTACGGTGCACAACCAAGAAGGCGTACCGGCTTCTAGCCATTTTATTAGGGTTGTAAAAACATCTAAATCTAAGCTGTACATTTTCTAGCGATTAACTCTCTTATTCTTTTTATATGTCTAATGTTTAACAATTAACTTTTTAAAGAAAGCGGCAAATCTCTTTGACGATTTCCGTTAGCGTTAAACAACGCATTAGCCAAAGCAGGCGCAACAGGGGGCAATCCAATTTCACCAACGCCGGTTGGATGTTCATCGCTCTCCAGAACAATGACTTCGATCTTTGGCATTTCATTTATACGCAAAACAGGCAGATCATGAAAATTACTTTGCACTACTTTCCCGTCTTCTATGTGAACCGGAGTCTTTAAAGCGCCAGATAAACCATAAGCGACAGCGCCTTCAATTTGATCTATGACAATATCGGGGTTCACCACTAAACCGCAATCGACCGCACAAACAATACGTTCAATTTTATACCCGCCCGCTTGTTTTGATACTTCAACCACTTCTGCCACATAAGATGAAAATGATTCGTGAACGGCAATACCTTGAAAACGTCCTTCTTGTGGACTTCCCCATTTCGCCGCTTCAGTAACCGCTTTCAAAACCCCTACATGTCGTGGATGATTTTTCAAATATTCTAAACGAAACTGCACAGGATCTTTTTGAGCAGCATGAGCCATTTCATCCATAAAACTTTCGGCTACAAACGCATTATGAGAATGACCTACAGAACGCCAAAAACCTAAAGGGACACCGGGATCATATAAGGCAATATCAACTTTTTTATTTTCAACAGCATAAGGAATTTCTGCACCTTCGGCCATTCCCGCATCGCGATTGGCGGCAGTGTTACTGGCGAACCGACCTATACCTCTAGCCATCGCTTCCGGCAACCACGTCGGCATATAAGAACCCACCAACGTTACAGCCATACCTTTTATAATACTGGCTGACACTAATCGATGACGCCATGCATCAATTTTTCCATCGCTGCTTACAACACCACGGACTCGATGATAAGTTGAGGGTCGATAGAAATCATGGCGCATGTCATCTTCGCGCGACCACATTAATTTAACCGGTATACCAGGTATTTCTTTTGCAATGACCGCTGCTTCGCCCGCAAAATCTGTCATGGCTCTGCGACCAAAACCGCCCCCCATGATTGTTGTATGAACAGTGACATTTTCTTTATCAAAACCACCATACTGTGCTGCCAATGCCTGAACAAAACCAGGGGCTTGCGATGGCGCCCATAATTCACACTTGTGGCCACTTACCAACGCGGTACAGTTTTGCGGCTCCATAGGACTGTGATGTAAAAACGGTGCAGAATAATTAACATCAATAAGAGTCACATCATCATTCGATTGCGATGAACCCCACACAGCATCCGCATCACCTTCACTCACTGCATCGACAATTGTTTCTGCATTATCAAGAGCGTCTTTTTGATTCGACAAAATATCAGCTGAACTTAAACCCGCAAGCGGCCCTTTATTCCATTCCACTTTTATCACATTAGCAGCTTGCCTTGCAGGCCAATAGCCATCTGCAATAATGGCAACGCCGGTATAGATTTCAAATATCTTTTTTACACCTTTAATTTTTTTTGCTTCACTGACATCAAATGATTTAACGCCGCCGCCAAAATGTGGGCACCGAACAACAACAGCCACTTTCATATCAGGAAAAACAACATCTGTTCCAAATTTTGCATCGCCGTTTATTTTTGCAGTGCTATCGCTACGCTCAAATCTTTTTCCAACCCATTGATAATCTTCTTTCGATTTTAGTGTGATAGTTTCTGGAACAGAGATTGATTTGGCTGCTTCGGCTAAATCACCATAACTTGTACGGCGCTGACTCATCTCATGAACGACATAACCACCATCTGTCGTTAATTCATCTTGAGATACCTCCCATTGTTTTGCCGCAGCAGCCATCAGCATAAATCGTGCAGTCGCCCCAGCTTCACTTAAAGGTATCCATGAAGTAGTCACACTCGTACTACCACCTGTGACTTGCATTCCCATCGCAGGATTATTGTAAACGGGATGGACGCCGGCCATCTCGACGATCATTTTTGTTGGATCATAGTCAAGAGCTTCACCGATAATGGTTGGCAAAGAAGTCGTTACCCCCTGCCCCATTTCTGCTTTGTCTAATTGAAAAATAACTTTATTATCAGGTGTAATTTGCAACCATGCATTGGGCTGAAAGCTTCCACTGACTGTTTGAGGAACAGGTTTTTGTCGAGTAAGCGCAACACCTAAAACTAAACCGCCACCTAATAAAGCACCGCCCACAATTAATTTACGTCTTGTTAATTTCATTGCGCGACTCCTTCAGTGCTTTCTTCGGGCACAAATTCCTGCACTGGATTCTTTGATTTTTGAGCGATCTCTTCATTTGAAAATGGCTGCATTGATGCGGCGGCCTTGTGAATTGCTCGACGAATTTTCGGATAGGTACCACATCGACAAATATTTCCCGCCATTGCTGAATTAATATCATCATCGGTTGGATTCGCATTTTTTTCTAACAATGCAGCAGCGGACATAATTTGCCCCGACTGACAATACCCACATTGTGGCACATCAATATCCAACCACGCTTTTTGAACCGGATGATTTCCACCCAAGCCTTCAATGGTTGTAACTGATTTACCTGCCACTGCACTAATGGGCAACATACAAGTACGCATCGCCGTGCCATCCACATGCATAGTACATGCGCCGCACAAACTCATGCCGCAACCAAATTTCGAACCGGTTAGATTTTGCTGCTCGCGAATAATCCACAACAAAGGCGTGGCTGGATCAATATCGTCAGGCAAAGTTACTGTTTTACCGTTTAATTGAATTTGAATCATACAAAATCCTCAGAACAGGTTTTAATATTTCAATATTTACAATCAGGTATGACGCCTAAAAATCGCCAAAACCTTCTTTACCCAAAGGTTTCGTTAATAAAATTAATTTAGGCAACAACGTTAACGACCCCATAATCGCAACGAACATGGCAAGACTGGTTAACAATCCAAAATAAATTGAGGGTATAAATTGCGACAACATTAAAATTGAAAAGCCAACAATAATTGTAATTGACGTGTA
Organism: Cellvibrionaceae bacterium; assembly: GCA_050633885.1. Taxonomy (GTDB): domain Bacteria; phylum Pseudomonadota; class Gammaproteobacteria; order Pseudomonadales; family Cellvibrionaceae; genus JAWSVE01. The sequence continues at coordinate 420,616 of JBOEHK010000002.1, read as the reverse complement.
ATACATTGCGCGACCGATTGACTCGTGCGAACGATGCATAGCGTTGACGTAATTTCTATCGATAGCAAACTCTTGTTTAAATCGATGAATATAATGAATCGCGTGATCGACACCCATGCCTACGGTAATTGCCGCCACCATAATATTCATCAAGTCTAATGGAATACCCGCAAGCCCCATACTGCCAAGTACACACCCCGCGGCTAGCATGTTAGGAATAATGGCGACAATAGAAAATGTAATGGACCGAAATAAAATTAAAAACATCACCATAATGCCAAGAAAAACAGCACCCATTGTGACGATTTGCGATTTAAATAAACTTTGCAGCATGTTGTTATACAAAACTAACAATCCCGTAAAGTGAACCTGCTCGGGCGCTAAGCCCATCGTATTGATTGTGTAGTCTCGAATTTTTTCAATGAGTTCTACACGACGTAGATTTGGATCCGTTTCTTTGGCGCGTAAAGTAATACGGGTTTGATCGGCTTCATACGACAGATAGGGTGACACCAAAAGATCAGATACATCAGGCGGTAATCGATTACGCAAAATCGCCAATTCAAAATCGTTTAATCCCCCACGATAAACATCTTTCACGACTTTATAAGCGACTGCCATCGATTGCACTTTTCCGACTTCAGGTAAACTATTCAAATAATCATGTAGCTGCTCAACTTCTTCTAAACCGGTGACACCAAACCAATAACTGTCGAGGTTTTTTTGTGAATGACCGCCACTGTTTTTTTCATCGGAAGCATCAGCAAAAGCATCGCCAGTCTCTTCGGGAAATGCATCATCAAAAGCGTCATCGCCTTCATCTGAAAAAGGATCTTCTTCTGCAAAAGCGTCGGCTCCGTCATCAGCGAATGGATCTTCCTCATCTGCGTATTCAGAATCTTCAGATACATCGACAGCAAAAGGATCGTCATCACCCCCATATTCATCAACAGTATTGTTATCAGTATTTACTTTTATTGCACTGGAAGCTGTATTCGATTTTTCTTTTCTAACATCTAAAATAATATCAAGCGATGTTGTTCCACCTAATTCTTTATCAATAACAGACATGCCTTGATAAATTTCTGTCGACTCATGGAAATAATCAATCGGCCGATTCTCGACAATTAAATTTGAAATACCATACACACTGGCCAACGCCACAACACAGGAAATACCTAACACCAAATTGCCATGCTTTTCTGCAAAGCGCGAAAAAATTAATGTCAGTGCACCGGAGTTATCGCCCTTATCTTTCGCCTCTCCCTTAGGCAAAATCATTAAACTCGCAGGCAATAAAACAAATGACATAACGAATGCTAAAGCCAAACCAATTGTCATCATCCAACCAAAATCAATCACTGGCTTTATATCACTCACCACCAAAGACACGAAGGCAACCATCGTTGTTAAGGATGTATACAAACAAGGTAAGACCATCATAGTGACAGTTTTCATGACAAGCTGGTGTTGAGACCAATCAGGATTTTTAGCGTGTAATTCACGATAACGAACCACCAAATGAATGGTAATCGCCAACGTAAGAATTAATAACAAGGCAACAAAATTATTAGATATAACGGTCATTCGCCAATCTAACCAACTCAAAAATCCCAACATCATCGTCACGGTAATGGCACAAGTCACAAAAGGTAGGAAGACAAATTTTGGCTCTCGAAAAATGACGGCCAACGAGGCAAGAATAAATAAAACAATCACTAGACCAAAAATCATTAAATCGCTACTAATAAAGGCAATCATGTCGGCGGTGATCATACTGACACCCCCAAGAAATATTTCGGCATTGTCTTTATATTTATCGGTAATATCTCGAACGATTGCTACGCGAGCGTGATCTTCTTCCCCTTTTTCTGTTCGATAATCTAAAAACTCTTTGCTGACACTCTTGAGTTCAGCTTCTTCATCAGATGAAAGGCCGCTATCGATTCGTTGCATTCGCAGCTGATCCCGACGCCGCACTAAATCCATATATTTTTTATCGATCGCAAAATTTAATTGAATTGCTGTTGTTTTAGCATCGGGGCTTAGAATTAATTCTTCGTAGATAGGACTGGTCAGAAATTCTTTTTTCGCGGCTTCCCGATCAACGCCTGGCGTCAATAAAGTCGGCAAACCTTCTAACACTTCATCAACAGTAAGCAACGGACTATAAATAAGCGGAACATCTAAAATTGTATTCGCACCCACTACACCACCGACGGCTAAAAGCTCATCGCGAAGCGCTTTTAAATTCTGTAATGACTCATCAGAAAATAAATCATTTTTTGGCGTATAAGTGATTACTAAAAAATCGCCGCTTTGATAACGCGTACTGATCTCTCTGTAATAATCGATACTATTATCGTGTTCAAGCGTGAGGGAATCTGCGGATGCATCTAGTTTAAAACGCGGCAATCCGGCCACCAGGCCAGCTAAAACGAGGAAAATAACGAATAACGTTATTTTTGGATGATTAATAATAGCTGATTCGTAAATTGATTTGAGCTTGTTCAACATGCACTCCGCCTGTTTTGCAGACCAACAACTTCCATGATTAGAAATGACGATCCATTAAATAAATAAAGTATAACTATAAAAGCTATTCGCCCCACCGAGGCATAATTGATTGCTCAATTTCAAGGTGATCCAAAATTCGCCCGACAACAAAATCCACCAAATCATTTATTTTTGTTGGCTGATGATAAAACCCAGGACTTGCAGGCATAATAACTGCGCCCATTCTGGTCAGCTTCAACATATTTTCTAAATGAATTTCTGAATAAGGCATTTCACGAGAAACAATAATTAATTGTCGTCTTTCTTTTAACGCTACATCAGCGGCACGCTCAATCAAATTATTACTCGCACCACAGGCAATCGCCGATAAGGTTCCGCCACTCGCGGGACAAATCACCATCGATGAAGGGGAACTTGATCCTGATGCAACCGGCGAAAACCAATCTTCTTTTTCTAGCAACAACAACTGGCCATCAGCCGCATTATAACTTTGCGATAACATTCTCTGTTGCTGGGTAATCGAATCCGGTAATTCAATATCAGTTTCCGTCGCGATCACTGTTTCGGCCGCTTTTGATAACATTAAGTAAACTTGGCAATCTGCTGCAAGTAAACACTCCAGCAATCGCAAACCATATTGAGCACCTGATGCGCCAGTCATCGCTAACGTTACTGTTTGATAATAATCAGAACCATATTGCTCTTTCATTTAAACTTTTCTCTTTAAATTTATAATGTAAAAAATAAATTTTAATTTTATGGCTACTTTATAGCTACGTTATTGCTGCAAACTTCTCGCCTGTAGAGCAGCGATTATTTTTTGATGAATTCCACCAAAACCACCATTACTCATCACAACAATATGCGTTCCCGGCTCGGCATTGACGGTAATATCACTGACTACATCATCGATAGATCGCTTTATTTCTGATGGCACTGTGCTTTTTTTAATGATGGGCTCAAGAGACCAATCTATATTTGGAGGCTGAAACCAAATAACACGATCCGCATCAACTGTTGCTTTGACCAAATTATCTTGATGCACACCTAATCGCATTGTGTTGGAACGCGGTTCAATTAAAGCAATAATTTTTTCTCCACCTACACTTGCACGCAAACCGGACAACGTTGTTTTGATTGCGGTGGGATGATGCGCAAAATCATCATAGACAGTAACACCCGCATGGGTGCCTAACGACTCCATACGACGCTTAACACCACGAAAATTTTCTAACGCTTCAATAGCCGTTTCTGGCCTAACACCTACATGCCTTGCTGCTGCTGTTGCCGCCAATGCATTCATGACATTGTGCTCACCGGTTGCACTCCACTTAACGTCACCTTTGCAACGGCCGTCAAAAAATATTTTAAAATGAGAGCCATCTTTTTTTACAAGTTCAGCTCGCCATATATCATCATTACTGTCTTTGCCCATACTGTTGTTCGTCAGACTGATTTTTTCACAAGGAGTCCAGCAGCCTTGAGCAATGACATCATCCAATGCCGGCGTATTAGACGGATATAAAATCAATCCATTTTGCGGAACGATTCGGACAACATGATGGAACTGAGTTTGGATAGCAGCGAGATCTGGAAAAATATCGGCATGGTCGTACTCAAGATTATTCATCACCAAAGTACGCGGAGAATAATGAACAAATTTAGAGCGCTTATCAAAAAAAGCCGTATCGTATTCGTCTGCTTCAACGACAAAAAACGGCGAATGATGACTGAGTCTTGCTGACTGCCCAAAATTCCCTGGAACGCCTCCGATCAAATATCCCGGCTCCATACCGGCATACTCCAGAATCCAAGCGAGCATGCTAGACGTTGTTGTTTTACCGTGTGTTCCCGCAACCGCTAACACCCATTTGTCTTTTAACACATGATCATGAAGCCATTGCGGACCAGACACATAAGGGATTGTCGTATTCAGCAATGCTTCAACCACCGGATTTCCACGACTCATCGCATTGCCCACAACCACAAGATCAGGCGCAGGGTTTAATTGCTTAGGATCATAACCCTCAATAATTTCGATACCGGCTTCTTCAAGCTGAGTACTCATTGGCGGATACACTGACGTATCCGATCCTGTTACACGATGGCCTTGCGCCTTAGCAAGCTGAGCCAGACTACCCATAAAGGTGCCGCACACACCTAAAATATGAACATGCATAAATGATGATGACCTAAATTTTGTTCGGTTGACTGTCTCTTGAAAACGCCAGCAACAATGTTTTTTCAAAACAGAATCATGAAACAGGAGCTTAACACGGGGAAACAGTTCTGAAATAGCCGCCGTTCATCAAACTGAAGTGCTTAGCAATTACACTAATGCACTGATTTTCGATATCATTACGCCCTTTGACACAGCGAAAACCACTCACCACTATCCTCAACACTATAAAGCGCAACGCATCAGGAGTACCAATGGCTAAAAAGAACGCCTTTTACGCACAATCTGGAGGTGTAACAGCCGTCATTAACGCTAGCGCTTGCGGCGTTATCGAAACTGCAAGAGCTCACAAACAACAAATTGGGAAAGTGTACGCCGGCAACAACGGCATCATTGGCGCTCTTCGCGAAGAACTGATCGACACGAATAAAGAATCGGCTAAAACCATTGCAGCTCTTCGTCATACTCCATCTGGGGCTTTTGGCTCTTGTCGCTACAAATTAAAAAGTATCGATGAAAACCGCGCGGAATATGAACGCCTCATCGAGGTATTCAAAGCACACAATATTGGTTATTTCTTCTATAACGGCGGCGGCGATTCAGCTGACACCTGCTTAAAGATTTCCAAATTGTCAGAAACGATGGGCTATCCACTCCAAGCCATCCACGTCCCTAAAACAGTCGATAATGATCTCCCCATTACCGATACCTGCCCAGGCTTTGGCTCCGTTGCGAAATACGTAGCTGTGTCTATAAAAGAAGCAGGACTTGATGTCGCTTCTATGTGTGACACATCTACAAAAGTGTTCGTCATGGAAGTTATGGGCCGACACGCCGGCTGGATTGCTGCCGCAGGCGGACTAGCCGCAGAGAAAGAAGGCGACTCTCCTCATATTATTCTCTTCCCTGAAATCGCCTTCGACAAGAAGAAATTCCTAAAGCGCGTAGAGCAATGCGTTAAAAAGTTTGGTTTTTGTACCATTGTTGCCTCAGAAGGCGCTCAAGATAAAGACGGCAAATTCTTAGCTGATGCCGGCACTGTTGATGCTTTTGGCCACACTCAGCTAGGCGGCGTCGCGCCTACATTGGCTAACATGGTTAAAGATGCCTTGGGCTACAAATATCACTGGGCGGTTGCCGATTACTTACAGCGTGCTGCTAGGCATATCGCCTCTCAAACGGACGTCGATCAAGCTTATGCTGTGGGCCAAGCGGCTGTACAAATGGCGTTAGCCGGTAAAAATGCTGTGATGCCAGCGATTATCCGCAAACCCGGTAAACGTTACTCCTGGAAAATAGAAGAGGCACCTTTAGAACAAGTCGCCAATGTCGAAAAGAAAATGCCACGCAATTTCATTAGCCGTGACGGTTTTGGCATCACAGATGCTTGCCGAGAATACCTCTCTCCGCTAATCCAAGGCGAAAGCTATCCTCCTTATAAAAATGGCATCCCAGACTATGCGAGATTGAAAAAAGTGATGGTTGAGAAGAAGCTGAAAAAGAAATTCAAAGTCTAGATCCTTGTTATCCCAGGTACTGCTCTCTTGTATCTCTACATGACTGCCTAATGTGTGATTTCTTGCCGGCGAAGCTAGAATCACACATTATTTTCTTCCATGGAAACATTGGCTGCTCCTGACAGTCGAACTCGTTAAAATCACAGGCGATTAAAGCCTAATGCTTTGCCCTATAGACTATAGATTGAATCTACCTATGACTATGAACAAACTACTTTCAGCTTTTACCCTTGCACTCACAGTGACTGCTCTTTTCTTATTGAGTGGATGCATCGCTCGCAGCCCTGAAGACACGGCCAAACAATATTGGGAAGCTGTCATGGCCGGCGACGAAACCAAAGCGAAATCACTCACTCTTGCTCCCACAAAAGAAGGCCTAGAAACCTTTATTCAGCCTGCAGATGGTAGCCAGGTAGAATTTGGTGACACCACACTCACTGATGATACAGCCGCTATTGCAACCAGCCTCACATGGGCCGATGATGAGTACGACACCACTTTTCAAATTGACACCATTTTGAAAAAATCAGATAACGAGTGGAAAGTCGATGCAGAAGCCACTCGAAAGGTATTTATTTCAGCGGTCTACAACTCAACCCTGAACGGGTTACAGCAGGCTTTTGAAGAAACCGCTACCGAATTCCGACGACTAGGAGAGGAACTGCTCGGCACAGTCGCGACAGAACTCACAGAAGCATCGAGAGAACTTCAAGAAGGCGCTGAAGAAGCGAAAGTAGAGATAGAAAAATTCCTCAAACAAATAGACCAGAACCTGGTTGAAGAGCTTAAAAAACATGGATCGCCTCCTCCACCAGATCCAGTGCCTTAGACACTCACCCCCACACTAATGAGAACAATTCAGGTATTTCAGCCTCAAAGGAAGAGGCTTATTTGAAAAGATCAAGATCAGGGCCCTATTTCTTGACTCTATACACAGACGAACACTTGAATATGATGGAACCCATCTCCATATATGGGATATAATTTCGCGTTTACTTTTCGCACCAATTTCGCTCATCGATCACGCCTGAAGGACACTAATGTCAGAGAATAAACAATCCCGCATCAAAGAACTGATTGCCCGAGGTAAAGAACAGGGCTATCTGACATACGCTGAGGTCAATGACCATCTGCCGGAAGACATCTCTGATCCCGATCAGGTTGAAGATATCATCCAGATGATCAATGACATGGGCATCCAAGTATTTGAAACTGCTCCCGATGCAGAATCGATGCTGATGACCGATGGTGATTCATCTGCCGATGAAATTGCTGCCGCCGAAGCGGCCGCTGCTCTAGCCGCCGTAGAAACCGAAGCCGGACGCACTACCGATCCAGTTCGCATGTATATGCGCGAAATGGGAACCGTTGAACTTCTCACCCGCGAAGGCGAAATCGCTATCGCCAAGCGAATTGAAGAAGGTATCCGCGAACTCATGCATGCCGCGGCCTACTGGCCTGACTCGGTCAGAATGCTAACAGATGAATATGCAATGGTTGAACGAGAGGAGCGACGGCTCGTTGACGTCATCGCTGGCTGGTTAAATCCTGCCGACAACGTTCCTACACCTGCACAAACCAATCAAATCAATCAACAAAAAGAAGACGCTAAAAAAGCCGCCGCCGCCAAAAACGGCGACAGCAAAACCGATGATGACGATGACGATGACGAAGAGCAAACCGGTGTTGATCCAGTAGAAGCAAAAGAGCGCTTTACAGAACTACTCAAACAGCTCAACAAAACCGACAAAGTTTTAGCCAAGCACGGTAGAGAAAGTAAACAAGGTGAAAAAGAATTAAATGCGCTGGGTGAAGTCTTCAAGTTTTTCAAACTTCCACCTCGCCAATTTGATCCCATCTATTCTCGAATCAGATCCGTACTAACGAACGTTCGACAAACCGAACGATCGATTATGTCTCTCTGCGTTCGAACTGCTGGCATGCCACGTAAAACGTTTATCAAAGAATTTCCAGGTAATGAAACTAACGAAGAATGGATACCAGAAATCGTCAAGAAAAAACGCGATTACTCTGATGCGCTTCGTGGTGTTATGCCCGACATATTGAGAGCTCAGCGTCGTCTAGCACAAATTGAACAAGAATGCGGATTAGATTTAGCAACGATCAAAGAAATCAACCGTCGCATGTCAATTGGTGAAGCACGTGCTCGTCGTGCGAAAAAAGAAATGGTCGAAGCAAACTTGCGTCTCGTTATTTCTATCGCGAAAAAATACACCAACCGCGGTTTACAATTTTTGGATTTAATTCAAGAAGGTAACATTGGCTTGATGAAAGCCGTGGACAAATTTGAATACCGTCGTGGTTACAAATTTTCGACTTACGCTACTTGGTGGATCCGTCAGGCCATTACGCGCTCTATTGCGGATCAGGCGAGAACTATTCGTATCCCAGTTCACATGATTGAAACTATCAACAAACTCAATCGTGTTTCGCGACAAATGCTACAAGAAATGGGTCGCGAGCCCACGCCAGAAGAACTTGGCGAACGCATGGAAATGCCGGAAGATAAAGTTCGTCGCGTATTAAAAATTGCGAAAGAACCCATCTCAATGGAAACACCAATCGGCGATGACGAAGATTCACACCTAGGTGATTTTATTGAAGACGGCACTATCGTCTCTCCGGTTGAATCAGCGACAGGTGAAGGCTTAACCGAAGCGACAAAAGACGTGCTATCTGGCTTAACAGCTCGTGAAGCAAAAGTATTAAGAATGCGTTTCGGCATCAACATGAATACCGACCACACGCTCGAAGAAGTCGGAAAACAATTCGATGTAACTCGTGAGCGTATTCGTCAGATCGAAGCTAAAGCATTACGCAAATTGCGTCATCCTTCTCGCTCCGATCATCTTCGCAGCTTTTTAGATGAATAATTTTTTCAAAAAACTTTGAACCAGAAAACAAAATAGGCTCCTGAGAAAAACTCACGGGCCTATTTTTTTAGTTCGTTTTTAGCACCATTAAATTTTTTAACTCTCTAAAAACTAAACTTTTATTGTTAACTCCTAAATTCACCTCAGCTAAACATTTCAAGAGGCCACACACATGACTCTATTTGATGACAATAGCCAAACCATTGGAAAAACTCCGCTCGTAAAATTAAATCGAATTACTAACGGTAATATTTTTGCAAAGGTAGAAGGTCGAAATCCCGCCATGTCAGTGAAATGTCGTATTGGTGCAAGCATGATTTGGGATGCAGAAAAAAAAGGCGTATTAAAACCAGGAATGGAAATTATCGAACCCACAAGTGGTAATACCGGCATCGCACTCGCATTCGTTGGCGCATCACGTGGCTACCCTGTAACACTCACACTTCCTAACACCATGAGCTTAGAGCGACGACAAATATTAAAAGCACTTGGCGCCACTGTCGTATTAACTGATGGCGCAAAAGGTGTTCCCGCCGCAATTGCTAAAGCAGAAGAAATTAAAGCAAGCGATCCCGATAAATACTGGATGCCAAGCCAATTTGAAAACCCAGCTAATCCAGAAATCCACGAAAAAACCACTGGCCCAGAAATATGGGAAGACTCTAACGGTGATATTGATGTTTTAGTCGCAGGCGTAGGAACTGGCGGCACCATTACCGGTATTTCTCGCTACATCAAAAACACACAAGGCAAAGCAATTACATCCGTCGCCGTTGAACCCATGTCCTCAACCGTTATCACCGCCGCCAAAGCCGGAAAAGAACCCACCCATGGTCCGCATAAGATTCAAGGTATTGGCGCTGGCTTTGTCCCCAAAAATCTCGACTTATCCATGATTGATCAAGTCGAGCAAGTCAGTAACGAAGATGCCATTGAGTGGGCACACAGACTCATGAAAGAAGAAGGCATTTTGGTAGGGATTTCTTGCGGGGCGGCAATGGCCGTAGCAGATCGCATATCACAACAACCTGAACACAAAGGTAAAAACATTGTCGTGATTTTACCCGACTCAGCGGAACGCTATTTGACCTCACCCTTATTTGCAGGGCAATTCACTGACAACGAAACAGTGCAATAAAGAAAGAATAATCAGAGCGTTAGACTGGAATCATCAAGGCCCGCGCTTTATAATGCGCGGCCTTGATGGGTTTGGCTCTCGCCTTGACAATAAACTCAGCCCATCAAACCTTTGGTAGATACATGGCGAAAACGCCTTCGTATTTACACCGCAAAGGGCCTGTAGCTCAGTTGGTTAGAGCAGTCGACTCATAATCGATTGGTCCACAGTTCAAGTCTGTGCAGGCCCACCACTTCATCGATATTTTCAAAACTGCTCTTTAACAGTCGACTCCAATTAACTGAAACAAATAATAGGGGGCCAAAGTGATATAAAGCTATAGGCTCTTGAATAAACCTGTTAGCCATCCAAGGAGAATTGAGTGAATCGAAGTATTATGCCAAGCATCATTAGTGGCACTTTGTTAGTTTTGGCCATAGTCTTGCTGCCTGATCAGTATTTATTCTCTAAAACCGTTCCGAATTCATTTTGGGTTAAATACTTCCCTCTTCCTTTTGGGGCTGGCTGGTTCATTACTTTTATTGTCCTATCTCCAGCAATATGGCTGACAAGGCCAGCATTAAAAGCTGCAAAAAACAGTATTACGGTATTGATGGCGTCAGTCTTAGTAGCTATACCAATTTCAGTAATTATGACTGGTGATATACTTACATTAAATAACATTCTAAACCAATACATGTGGGTGGCTATCATTGGTTTTCCACCATATTTGTTTCATCTATTACTTCGCTGGGGTACGGTCATGCTAAAAGATAAGTGGCTAACAAGCCGCTCAAAACCGACGCCAAAAAGCGGCGCGGTTTAGCGGAACGCTAGAAGGCTCTCGAGACCGAAGTGATGATTCATATATCGGAATACAAACCCGAGAATAGAAGGGCTGTTATCGATCTGATACTGCACATACAGAATAGCGAGTTCGGAATTCCAATAACAGAAGACCAGCAGCCTGATCTTCAGGATATTCCACGGTTCTATCAACATGGAAGCGGTAACTTCTGGGTATCGCTGCATCAGGATACTGTTGTAGGCACAATATCCCTTCTAGATATTGGCAATGGTGAATCTGCACTCAGGAAAATGTTTGTAGGCTCGGAATTCCGAGGAAAGGAGCATGGCGTATCGTCCTCTTTGCTACATCATGCGCTCAGTTGTGCGCGCTCCAACGAGGTCAAGCGTATCTACTTGGGGACAACTGCCAAATTTATAGCAGCGCATAGGTTCTATGAAAAGAATGGGTTTGTTGAGATCCCTCGATCCAGGCTGCCCAAGTCGTTTCCCATTATGACCGTAGACTCAAAGTTTTATATGTATGCCTTCTAACAAGTGACTATGGTTCTCCGTCAAGCATTTACACCATTTTTTCACCCCAATATGTATAATTTTTATCATAATCAACTGGGGGCAATTGATAATTAATCTTTTAATAGTCGCTTATTGCAATGTCGACACTGTGATTTAAAACAACAGTGTATGCAAATACCCTAGCTCTGCTGATGATCGTAAAGGCAGCTGACGACAAGTGTCTTATGCTGAAAGAAAAAAGAAAACCGACTTATACCGATTGGATGAAGCATCGCGTAGACAGTAAAGAAGGTAAATTTATTTACAGCCATCGCATGTCAGTCGTTGAACCTGTGTTTGCGAACATCGGCACACAAAAAAGACTGAATCGATTTAGNNAAAGTCGATACACAATGGAAGTTATATTGTATGGTACATAATATTGAGAAGTTAACCAATTATGGCCAACTAACGGCATAGTGCGCAAATAAGGGCAGTAAACTGCTTTTAAAGAACATCAGTTTGAAATAAAAATTGATTGTGACAGCGTCACGTTTAACTATTTTTTAAAACAAATAAAATGGAGAATGTAGATGTTTGTTTTTTTGAAAGTTTTTCTACAGACTCGTTACGTGTAAGGGGGTATCTACTGTGTGGGGAGAGCTGCACGAAGAGAAAGAGATAGATCTGGTGCTTAAAGAAGTTATACATGCAGGGAAGGCCAATCGTTTGCTTAAAGAACTTGGTGCGACACTTCACTACGATGTTTATTCTTTTGAAGCACCTGAAAATGAAAGCTGGCAGTCAGAGTCTCTATTAGATGTAACTCTCTACAACAACGAAAAAGAAGTGGATGCTCAAGAAAATTTCAATGAGATTCGCTTAAGTTATCCGTTTGCAGTTAGGCCGAGTTCAGATCAAGGCAAGGCCATTGCCTTAATTCAAAAAGTAATGGAAGCGTTTGATGCAAATGCGTTTTATAAAAATAAACAATTTGACCCCAAAAAAGTACAATGTGATTGGGATAAGTGTAATTTCTTTCTAATGAAAGAGTGGGGCGAAGAACCCGGCAGTTTGGGATTGGCGAGGATGATCCATGAAAATTACACGTAACAAGTTTGTCAAAAGGAAATCGAATGAAGTGCCTATTTTTAATTCTGGCTGTCGTTCTTTCAGGGTGTGGAGCAACAAATCAAACGAAACTAGAAAAAGAGTCATTAGCAACGAATGCGGAGTTTCTTTTTTCAAATCTGCGTTCACATAAATTTCTGTGTACATTCCCATCTTTTAATCTCCTGTAAAAACGGATAACAACAACATGTTGTCGGATTGTTCGCCTGTAGATTTGTCCCCGCCCACGGACATCAATCAGCTATGGGTTGGCGATTTAACCTATATTAAAGTAAATCATCAATGGCGCTATTTAGCTGTAGTGATGGATTTATATTCCAGAAGAGTATTGGATTGGTGCACAAGACTGCAGAGTTAACACGTTCTGCATTAACAAAAAAACTCAAACACCGTACAGTAAAAACCGGCCTTATTTTTCATACCGATAGAGGTTCAGAATACAGTGCTTATCTCATACAAGATGAATTGGCACGAGCAGGCATCAGGTCAGGCATGAACAGACCTAAATACGTCACAGACAATGCACACATGGAATCTTTTTTTCAAACAATGAAAACAGAATGCATTAAAAGAAGTTCACTTTAAGAGTGAAGGTGAACTTCTTTTAACTTTGTGCTGGTATTTAGATCATTATTACAACAAGCAGCGGCACCATCCCGGTATTGGATACACGAATCCTATAAATTATGAAAGAATGGCGACTTAAAATAACAAGTGTCTACTTTTTGGGGGGAGACTCCAAGGCTTTCATTTGCTGCTATTTGAGACGTTATGTGTATTGATTGATAGATCTGAGAAATGGATAAAACTGAGCTTAGTGATGTAGGGTTTAATTTAGCGAAAGAACTTTCGAAGTTAGGCGAAACCTTTCACGTTAAAGCAGATGCTAGAGATATTCTCTTGTATGAATCGGCAACTGTAGAACAAGAAGCAAAAGATTTGGCTGAAAACACTGGCGTGAAAGAACATTTAAAAGAGTCAACTTTGCTCGGCCAATGGGGGCAGTCAATACATCATCAGTTACCTGATAGAAGTATTATCGATAGAGTTAAAGTATTCCATGATTGCTACCAGCAAGTTAAAAACACATAACAAGTGACTATGGTTCCCCGTCAAGCATTTACACCATTTTTTCATCCCAATATGTATAATTTTTATCATAATCAACTGGGGGCAATTGATAATTAATCTTTTAATAGTCGCTTATTGCAATGTCGACACCGTGATTTAAAACAACAGTGTATGCAAAACCTCACTTCAGCGAATCACCGAAAAGGCAGCGGACGATAAGTATCTTTTATGTTGGACGCAAAACGAAAACCGACCTATACGGATTGGATAAAGCATCGCGTAGACAGTAAAGAAGGTAAATATATTTACTGTCATCGCATGTCAGTGATGGAACCTGTATTTGCGAACATTGGTACACAAAAGAGACTGAATCGTTTTAGTCTCAGAGGAAGAACAAAAGTCGATGCAAAATGGAAATTATATTGTATTGCACACTATATTGAAAAGTTAACAAATTATGGGCAACTAGCGACATAGTGCGCAAATAATGGCATTAAACTGCGATTAAAAGAACATCTATTTGAAATAAAAAAACGATTGTGACAATGTCACGTTGATGCAGTTTTTAAAATAAATAAATAAAAAGGGAGTGTGTAGATGCTTGGTTTATCGAAATTTTTTCTACAGACTTGTTATGTTGCTTTATGATGAATCCATTCGTTGACACACTTTTTCAAATAACGCGAAGAAGTATCAACGAACGTCACATTAGCGACTTCTCACCTGTCGACCCGGGCTACGAATCCTACGTACAACTATGGACGAGAATCTTTCAATCTGGAGAAATACCGCATCAAACCGACTTTGACCTTTCTGAAGTAATTGGCCTCACTGGATGGGAACCGATAACCGATCTCACTCAAGCGAGCCGTTTTCGAGACTATCGCAGATTTACATCGTCTGTTGGTGTCGCCTTGATCGCGTTGGGCAATGATTCGGAGAGTGTTCGTGTTGCCAATTACTTGGCACGTGATTTGATTATTGATTCGCACCTCAACGACCGCGAACACTTCGCTGCTGTACGAAATGTATTTCCTCAGGTTCGCGAAACATTGATTCAAACAAACTACGAGGAAGAATATCCATTTTTCACACTCAGATCGCTAATCCTTGCGCATATGGCAGGTGACTTTGATGCAATGCCACTACTTGCATCTCGGCTAATTGATGATGAAGCATCAGTACGCAACAACGAATCGCTAAACGGGAGTGTCGCAGATCAAAGATTTCTATTTGGCTTGACCAATTACGATCAACTGAACCGTGACTGGGTTAAGTTGACGAAAACACTGACAAATCCAACTGACGACCCCGATGTCAAATTGGTGATCGATACCATCGCCGAATACGCAACATAACAAATTAACTGGGGCCAGATGACAATTAATTTTGTATGGTCCTTAACATAGAAAAGTTATGGCGATATGCTCAACAGAAAAAGCACCACTAAGGGCCAATAGAATCATTAAGTGTCAATTGAATGGAAATATGTTGTAAATCAATCGACAATGCGGAATAAAGACCCAAAAGCGGTAAGTTATTAAAAAATCAAAACGGAAACCAAGCCGAATGAAAAATTGTATTTTTATTTTCTACTGTTTGGTTAGATGCATGAGCCTCAGATATGACTAAAGAAGAATTAATCAAAATATTTAAAAACTTAGGCGCAGATGAGCCTGAATCGTGGGCAGATAGTCAAATAAAAGAAGGAATTCCACAGCTATGTAGGTTCCTTTTTTTAAAAGGCATGTGGGATTCAGTTGTGCCGGATAATGAAAAGTGGGTTGATGAGTATGTAAACGACACCATGGAAAATGAATGTTTCTCGGGCGCATCTATCGCCATCCGGAAAATGATTGAATGCGGTGTTCCTAAAAAATACATCACGGAATTATGTCGAGGTATAGGTGGCGAACTAATTTTCAACATTGCGACAATGATCGACGATCCATCGGTACTGCTTGAAAATGACGTTGTGAGCTGGGGATTGTTTGAACTTGACGGAAACGGTAATCCTAAATCGCTCATAGCTGGATTACACGAAAGCGTATTGGAAACGGATCCGACTGGAAGAGAGTGTTTGCCTCGTGAAAACATCTAACAAACTAGCTGCGTTAAAAGTATATGCCTGATTATCGTTGGAGATGTGGTAATTGCGCGGAGATTAACTCAAAAGAATCTGTTTTTTGCGAGCAATGCAAAATTCCTTGTGATGCTAACGCATTGGAAACAGAACTGGTTATTAATGAGATTACGTACGGCCCTAAAAAGCCTAGCATACCTCTACTATCTATTGGATTATGGGGTGAAGAATTAACGGCAAGCAGCTACAAGCTTGCTCCTTGTCCAAATTGTAATCTCAAAATGTATTCATGTGGCCTAACCTGCCCTCATTGTAATTACAAATTAAGCGTAGTTGAACGTGAGGAGCTAAATAATTTTATTCCGCGCGTATGGCATCAAGGCGCTTTGTATGCAGTTATAGTATCGTTAATATTATTTTTAGTTTTTATGTATTTAGCCAAATACTTTTAACAATATTAACTGGGCCAGATTACAATTAATTCAAATATCTGCACACAAAATGGCTTAGCCGATTTAGCTTGCGAGGAAAAAAGTCGATGCAAAATGGAAATTATATTGTATTGCACACTATATTGAAAAGTTAGCAAATTATAGCCATATGGCCGCACAGAAGATAAACACAGACCGTAACCTGCTTTTAGCAAAAAAATCTGTGTAAGATGAAAATGCAGATATTTGGTTTTTTAAATGTTTTTCTACAGAATTGTTAGGCTCTTTCAATTCGCAACAGGGAAAATACAATGGGTGTTCTTGAAACTAAAAATCAGAAAACACCAGAATCTATTTATTTTGAAGCAGAAGTGCGCAGGTACAAAATTGAAGATGCAACAATTGGAGTTAGAGTTTTCGGACAAGGTCCAGCTGTTGCTCTAATACATGGCTACCCTGTTCACGGATATACATGGCGTAAATTGCTACCTGAGCTTTTTTTAGATTTTACGTGTTATGTTGTTGATCTTCTTGGTTTCGGAGATAGTGATTGGACATCGAACGACACTCGTACCTCACGCCGGTTCTATGTGCTTTTAGACTGTAGAAAAATAAAATTTAAAAAAATGATTTAATTCTTTTGACGGAGAGTGCGATTAAATTTTTCAAACGACGCTCATCAAAGAATTCATGTATCAACGCTTTTTTGTGAAGCCAATCGGAGAGACTATGAATAAAGCAGTCACTATTTGTCTGATTATTGTGGGGATTATTAATTTTATCCCTGTAGTGGGTGTGCTTTCGGCACGCAATTTAGAAAGCGCTTACTCAATAAGTCTTGTCGGCAATGATTTGATCATCCTCATGCGTCATCGTGCGCTGCTTTTTGGTGTTATTGGCGGGTTTATTCTTTATTCCGCTTTTTATCAGCCATACCAAAGTGCCGCTATGTTAATAGCTGCTTTCAGCATGGTGGGTTATGTCGTTCTTGTAATGCTGGTTGGCGATTATAATGTTTCAATCTTCAAAGTGCTTATCGCCGATATTGTAGGCTTAGGAGTATTACTGTTAGGTGCAGTATTTAAATATTGTTTTAAAAGCAGTTAACCAATTAAAGACAACAAGCGCTTTGTGTTAATACAATATGGAAAAATTTCAAGTACGACCTGGATATAAATCGAAGAAGCTATTAGTTGAGTTCTGGGGTGAGCATAGAGGTGAGAGTTTCCCTGATATACAGGGCATATTGGCACAAGGCTTGGAAGCGAAGCCTGTAAAACATCCAACATTAGATACTGCCACTATCGCGATCGCGACTGATGAGTTCATTACTCTATGGAAGTACAAACATGGAGAGTATGAGCTAGATGATGATACGTGGGCCTTTTTTATTCATGCTCCCAATAACAATATTCAAGTCATCTCAGATATAGAAAGAGTTTTATTGGCTAGTGGCCAATTTATTAAGGAAGAGACAGACTACAGTCAATTCACTTAACCAACCTCTCAACATTGACTCTTTAATTCACTAGAAGAACAGTGACAGTGGTTGGTGAAACTGAAAAATATAATAGCTTCATATATAGCTTCACTAAATTTTAGAATAAATTCGATTGGCTCCCTCCCCTAAACACGACTACCCACTTTCTCAGCAGTTATCCAATACTGAAATATTAGCTTCATGTAAATGTAGCAATTTTGCCATCTGACCTAACTAATGTATCTCCTTTATGTATTACACAGGGGGACCACTATGAATGATAAGGGCGTTAACAATAAAAGTAAGAGGCGGGTGCTATCAAACTTGTTACTGGCAAGTTGTGTTGCATTAATAGCCAGTACAACTCAAGGTGCGCGAATTGAAGGTCGCATTTCCGACGCGCAAGAGCGTGTCAATTTTTCAGACGCTATCGTACGCATCTCCGAATTAAACCGGCAAGTTATTTCAGGTGAAGACGGCCGGTATTCGTTTACCGATATTCCTCAAGGTGAATATACCTTGGTGGTCGATTACATTGGTGCTGATACTGTTTTATTGACTGTGTCAGTCGATAGCGAGACCACCGTTCAGAATGTAGTGATTGGGGCTGATGTGGAGCAAATCGATAACATTATTGTCTACGGTTTGCGGGGGCAAACCGCCAGCGCGCTTAACAAACAGCGCTCCGCTGACAATGTGCTAAGTGTCATTTCATCCGATGCTGCCGGTACTTTGCCAGACGAAAACATTGCCGAAGCCTTGCAACGCGCGCCTGGTGTATTTATTTCTCGCGACCAAGGTGAAGGACGTTTTGTCGGGATTCGCGGTTTATCGCCGAGTTTAAACAATGTGTCCATTAACGGTATTAATGTGCCTTCGCCAGACGGCGATCAACGCGCCGTTGCGCTGGATGTCATTCCTTCTGACCTACTCGAAACGTTAGAAATTAGTAAATCCTTCACACCTGATCAAGACGGTGATGCCATTGGAGGCAGCATCAATGTGAGAAGTTTAAGCGGCTTTGATCGCAATGGACAATTTTTGCGGTTGTCACTCGAAAACAATTATAACGAACTACAAAGTGAAAATAGCCCTAAGGTTGCCGCCACTTATACCAATGTTTTCGAATTGAATAACGGTCGAGAATTAGCCGTTGCTGGGGCAGTGTCTTATGCCAATCGAGATTTTGGTTCTGATAATTTAGAACACGATGGCGGTTGGGTAGAATATGATAATTTTACTGGCGTGCTTTATCCCGAAGAACCAGAAATTCGTGACTATGTCATTTCTCGTGAACGTATTGGCTACGCGTTAAATTTTGATTACTTAGCCACAGATAATACACAATTGTATTTGCGTACCTTGTTAAGTGATTTCGAAGATGACGAAATTCGTAATCGAATTGAGATTGAGCCTGATCAAGACGAAGTAATTGGTATACCGACTAACCTCAGTGCCGATTATGCTGAAGCAGAATATACTCGCAGCTTAAAAGATCGTGTAGAAACGCAGCGTATTTTTTCTGCCGTATTCGGTGGCGAGACACAAGTAGGCTTATGGAACATTGACTACTCGCTTGGCTATTCTCAATCAGAGGAAGATGAACCCAATCGCGTTGATACCGATTTTGCTGGTAGTGATAATTTTGCTTTGTCCTATCGCAGTCTTAATGATGGCACTAAGCCCAACTATATTTTCGGTCAAGAGGTGTTTGATCCCACACAATTTGAGTTAGATGAAATTGTTGTTGAAAATAATTTGGTGGAAGACGAAGAACAAAGTTTCAAATTGGACTTTGCTCGTCAAATGCAGTTTGGCAGTAATCCGGGTGAAATTAAATTTGGGCTTAAAGTACGATCGCGAGAAAAAGAACGAGAATCAGAGATTCGAGTGTATGACGATTTTGATTCGCTTGGGAATCCTACGGCAGAAACCTTTGCCACCAGTGGACCTGACTATGATTTAAATCAATTTGGATTTGGCCTCAATCCCGGCAGGTTACGCGGCACCGCTTTTAATAGTGTAGGTAGCGCCAATATCAATAACGATGAAACTTTGGTTGAATCTACCGTTGGCGATTTCTTAATTGAAGAGGATGTATCGGCAGCCTACATAATGGCAACTATTAACTTAGAGTCATTGCGAATAGTCGGTGGTGTACGAATCGAACAAACTGATTTTAGTTCTGCCGGTGCTTTAGGCACAGTTTATGAGAGTGAAACATTTTCACTAGAAACGGCTGGCTTTGGCAATTCTTCCTTCGACTCCGATTACGACTTCGTCATGCCCAGCTTGCTGGCCCGTTACGAAGTTTCAGATAATGTCATTTTACGATCCAGCATCAGCCAAACAATTTCTCGCCCTAGTTTCTCGGCATTGAACCCTTCCTCACTAGCGGAAATTGAAGAAGAGGATGGCGAAACAGAATTCGCTATTGAAGAGTTGGGGAATAGCGAGCTGGATCCCTTCGAATCTTTAAACTTTGATATTGGTTTAGATTTCTACCCTGGTAATTTGGATAACCTATCGGCCGTTTTATTCTACAAAGATGTAGACAATTTTATTGCTGAAGCCGATGTGTCAAGTACGTTAGATTTGAGCCCTTGGTTGTCACTGGTTGGATTAACAACCGCCGATATCACTGATGTTGATGCCCGGCAATTCCAAAACGGCGATTCCGCCACCGTTTTGGGATTAGAGCTGGCCTACATTAAGAATTTTGAAAACGGTTTTATGTTTGGTATTAATGGTACCTTTACGGATTCTGAAGCCGATTTTGAGGGTCGCACCTTGGAATTACCTGAAGCAGCTGAAACAATCGCTAACTTGAGTATTGGTTATGAAAATAATACCGTTAGTGGGCGCCTAGCACTTGCCTATAAATCTGAACAATTGTTAGTTATTGGCGGCGACAAATTTGAAGATGTCTATCAAGATGCTCACACCCAGTTAGATATGTCGGTGAAATACACGATTAACGACAACTTCCAACTTTATTTTGATGGCATTAATCTTACCGATGAACCTTTTTACGCCTACCAAAACAAAAGACGCTTTAACGCGCAATACGAAGAGTATGGCCGAACTTTTATACTTGGTTTAAATTTTACCAAGTTTTAAGTATCGCTATAGGCAAACTGCATTGTTACTCCCCACAAATTAATCCTAGGGGAGTAACAATAATTTGTCTAAATAATCTGTAGACTCAACTATCTTCCCACTATTTTTAATCACATTTAGAAGACATTATGCATACTGTAAAAATAGTAATACTCACTTTTGTTTTGGTCACAACTTTATCTGCATGCGAATCGCTTTATCGAGAAAACATCATTTATGGCGACGAGGGCTCTGTACCCATTGTCTATGCCAAAGTAGAAACTACTCCGGTAGCCTCTTTAGATGATGCCGCTGACGATCCGGCGATTTGGTATAACGTTAACAATCCTGAAGAGAGTTTAATTCTTGGAACCGATAAGCAATCTGGTTTGGCAATCTATACCTTAGACGGCCAACAAAAACAGTTTATTCCCGCAGGATTGCCCAATAATGTGGATCTGCGTCAGGGATTAAAA
Organism: Cellvibrionaceae bacterium; assembly: GCA_050633885.1. Taxonomy (GTDB): domain Bacteria; phylum Pseudomonadota; class Gammaproteobacteria; order Pseudomonadales; family Cellvibrionaceae; genus JAWSVE01. Next base: position 399,319 of record JBOEHK010000002.1, on the reverse strand, counting down.
ATTGATAACTGGCAAGGAGATTTAGCAGCGGCTTCTAATCGTGACGGCGATGTTGTAACGTTATTTTCAATGACTGCCACTGGCGGAAGCATGATAAGCAGTTTTCCCGCAGGCCTCGTTGAACCCTACGGTAGTTGCATGGGTATTGTATCTGGCCGTCCAGTTGTTTTTGTCACTTATAAAACGGGCGAAGTGCAAGCGCATGTATTAAAAAAAATCCGTCTGGGTAATATTGAACAAGAACTTATCGGCACAATCTCTTTTACTAGCCAGCTCGAAGGTTGTGTGCACGATGACGACAGTGGCACATTATATGTGGGTGAAGAAGAACGCGGTTTATGGATGACAAAGATTGGAATAACCAACGAAACGTTTAATTTCTCACCCCCAACGCTGATTGATGACATTGTCGGAACAACAGGAATAGCCGCTGATATTGAGGGTGTTGCTCTGTATAAAAATAATGACAACAGTTATGTCATCGCTTCTTCGCAAGGCAACGACAGCTACGCGGTTTACAAACAAAGTGATCAGCAATTTATTGGCCGCTTTCGCATCGCCAATAATCCAGCCACGGGCATCGATGGCAGTCAGGAAACCGACGGCATCGAAGTGGATTCCCGTTATTTTGGCGATAAATATCCCGAGGGAATTCTGGTCGTGCAGGATGGCTACAATGCCCCGGTGGGAGAAGCACAAAATTTTAAAATTATTGATTGGCGCGACATTAAGAAAGCCCTTACTTTACATTAGAAAATTAACTGGGATCAGATGACAATTAATTAAAAACGAATGTCACAATGTCGCGTTTATACATTTTTTAAAATAATTAAAATGTAGATACTTACTATAAAAACGTAACGTTAATAATCAATTTAATACCTTAATGACCATTTCAACTCAATAACTGTAACTCAGGTGATAGCTCATCACTTTATAATGAATGAATAATCACATTATTAAATTTTTCATTGCTCTCTAAAAAAAATAATCACTTCTCATCACGCAAATCACCGAATCCATAAAATATAGGGTGATCATGCTATATCTTAAAGTGCTGACCTTTCTTTACAATTCACCCGCGCTCACAGTATGGAATGGAGTTTCCTCTTTTTAATAGGCGTCTACCTTAAGCAAGTAATGGGTATAAAAGGAGCTAGAAAAAACACATATTCAATATTCTAATAATATTTAAAGAGATCTATGCAAATGATAAAAACAACACAATTAAAATTCGCAGCTCTAGTTGCTGGAACATTATTTTCAATTCACTCATTAGCCGGAAGTACTGGCGGGGGCGGCGGTAGCAGCTCTGGTTTCTCAGATTTATTTGATGAAGCAGAAGGCGATGGTCGATGCAGCGTCAATCGCGTCACTCCTTTTGGCTCAGACTCTACTTTTTATGTTCCTTCTGACCCAAGTAACTCAAACGCACGCTTTAATATTTTGGGTTGGGGTAACGGCACCGGCGGAACCTCTTCTACTTATTCATCTTTACTCGAAACTATCGCGTCTCATTGTATTTTAGTTGCTGCGGCCAACACAGCCAACTCAGGAACAGGTTCAGAAGTTGAGGATGCTGTTGATTCTGCTCGTTCACGTTACAGCAATATTTTGCAAACTAACGCGAAAGTCTGCACTTCAGGTCATTCACAAGGTGGTGGTGGTTCTTTTAACGCTGCAAATAGATTGGATGCCGAATGTGTTATTGCTGTTCAAGCCGATACACTTTACACAACAAGCATTGATGATGATTTAGCGCGTGATGTTGAAGTCATCGCGTTATGGGGAAGCTCAGATACCTTAGCACCGGCTAGCTCAAACCGTAGAAATGTAGAAGGTGCTTCCAGCATTTTGACTCAAGTAGAAACTGATGGTGAAGGCCATTTCGAACCGACTTCTAGTCGCGGTGGTGATATTGGTACCATGTTCCGTATGGCTGCTAAAGCGCAGCTTAGTACTGATTCTGCAGAAGCCACTCGCTTTCGCGGAGCATTTTGGGGACCAACAACTGATAATACTGTGACCGAAGACGCTAGCGAAATCAGCGACGTTCGTAGAGATTCTGGTGCGACAAATACCAACCCCTAGTTTTTTCTTTAGTTAGAATTAGCATCATTAAAAGGCCAGCTTAACTATTTTAATCTCAGGCTGCTGAAGCTTAAATACTCGGCTTAAGCTACTGTACTGGGATTAAGAAGCTACTGGATTCCAAATCCCTAGCTTCCTCACCTCACTTGGTTTGGGATATTAAGCTGGTCTTTTTGATGAATAGACTTTTTTGGTAAAACGTAAACACATTATTATTAAGTACTCTTTTTTTCCGCAGTTATATACTGAACACCTTTCCATTTTTCATTTGGATTCAATACAACTGGATTATCTATTACTGCTGCTTCAACACATAGCATATGCTGATATTCTTCATTAGCCATATCTTGCATTTGAACGGCTGCTGCTTTACCAGGATTCCATACGACTACATCGTTAAAGCCAGTTTGGGAAATGTGTAGACTTCCATTTTTTAAATCTTTTAATTTTAGAGCGCTCGCCACATTAAAATACACACGATCTAAAGCATCTGAAATAAATAAGTCGTCTTCTTTTTCTTTATATCGACAAGAAAATTCTGATCCGTCATTGCTCCAATACTCAGTGTCTTTTAAACCAATCAACTCCGTATGTCTCAGCTGGCTAATGTTAAAATAACTGTGTAACGCGGCGGTAAAAGAAAATGGCGTTTCATCTAAATTTTCAATAGATAACGTCAAAGATAACGAATTTTCACTCAGCACTACGGTATAAATTGCCTTGAAACGATATGGCCAGCTTTGTCGAGTTTCATCTGAGGCGTTAAACTCAAGTTGGCATTCAATTTTATCATTATTTTCGGTAGGCTCTTTACGTATTTCCCACTGACTCGTTCTTGCAAAACCATGCCTTTGCCCATGACCAAATTCATTGAACTGCGGAAAGATAATGGGTACACCTCCGCGAATTGATTTACCCTGTTCAAATTTTGCCTGCGAAGAAAGAAATAATTTTTCCTTTCCGTTAGCTAACTTCCATGACGTTACATGAGCGCCATAGGCACAAAGGCTGGCGGTAGCTCCCGAAGGATGGGTTAAAACTAGTGGCCTAAAAGAATCATTCATTGCTTTAAGAATACAGCGTGAAATAAATTTAAGAGATGAGTGTCGATACCTTGATGTTTACCATCATTATTCAGCGGAGACTTCATCCAAAGGCTTCGCCTTATCTTCGGATTTTTTCACGCGAATCTTATTTCCATCAATGTCCTTTCCATTAAGATTTTTAACCGCCGCTTTTGCATCACCAGAGTGAGGCATTTCAACAAAGCCAAAACCTTTTGACAAGCCTGTCGATTTATCAAGTACTAAATTACAAGATTGAATTTTTCCGAACTCAGAAAATAATGTTGTTAATGCTTCTTCCGTTGTTTTTCTTGCAAGGTTTCTAACTAATAATTTCATATATACCTTCGACGATTCTTTTCACTTAAAAAATGTGAATCTAAATCTGAATGTTAATTTACCTATTAATGATCGGATAATTGCTCCGATAGGCGATCCAGTCTCGCCTGCTCTTCTTTTTCTATCGCTTTGATTTCTTCCACCACTGCATCGACATCGGCTAAAACGTCACTATCCTCATAGAGACCCGTGAGTGGCGTGTCTGGCCTGAGCTTTCCTTCTTCATACAAAGTCCAAATTTCTTCAGCGTAACGTGTCTGTTTAATATCAGGTGCAAATGCAGAATAATAATCTCGCATGTTATTAATATCACGAGCCAACATGGATTGCGCATTATTATTCGCCGCCGCATTGACGGCTTGGGGCAAATCAATAATGACGGGGCCATACTCATCCAGCAACACATTAAATTCAGATAAATCACCATGAACAATTCCGGCGCATAACATCATTTTAATATATTCCATCATCACAGCGTGGTCTTCTAACGCTTGATCAACGGTGAGTATGACATCGTTTAACCGTGGAGCCGCATAACCTTCATCATCTTTTATCAGCTCCATCAACAAGACACCATCGACACAACCATAGGTTTCTGGAACTCGCACACCCGCTTTTAATAAACGTGCTAAGGCATCCACTTCCGCTGTCTGCCAAACATCTTCCTGTTGTTCTCGTCCATAACGCGATCGCTTTGTCATAGCTCTTGCGCTCCGCCCACCCCGCGTCTTTCTGCCTTCGTGGTATAGCGCTGCCTTTTTAAAGCTTCTTGTGACTGCGTCCTTATAGACTTTCGCGCAACGCACTTCACCATGACAGCGAACAATGAAAATATCAGCTTCTTTTCCGCTCATGAGCTGGCTCTGCACTTCATCAATCAGGCCCTCTTCTAATAATGGCTGGAGACGTTTAGGTATTTTCATAGATGCACAAGTCTATAGGTAGGGGCTAGTTTTTCAATACGATCGTGGATTCTATCATTTTTACCATCAGATTACGGCGTATGTTCGCTGGAGAGGATAGAAGGGATTTACAGCGGATAAGCCTCACTCATCGTGTTGTCTATAAGACTTTCTGTAGAGGTATCTTTTACAGGGCTATCTTGAGTAGAACCATCTCGGAACTCGGATTTTTTCACACACTCTTATTTTGTGTAGAAAAAACAGCCAAAAACTATGACGTACTCCAAACATAACACGCCCTATTTTTATTTTTGTATACCTAAAATTCGCCGCTGTATTGTACTCACTTACTGATTTTTTCTTTTTACCGGATGATTAAGATGACTGAAAAAGTGTTTATACGAAATAGAATGTGACACAGTCCTTATTTTTATTTTTCTGAATCAAACATATAATTTTTATTCGATTTTCTCTCTCTTGATACGAAGACTTGAATCTATAAGCTCTTTGCCCACTGTTGTTTTACACACAAAGAATTATCTTTTAACAACAGTAGTCATTTACTTATTTTGAAAAAATTGTTTCAAGGAGAAACACACATGGAGATTATTAAAAAAGATTTCGGAAATATTTTTCGTCCTGCCTTTCCAATTGATCCACCTATTCTTTCGATCTTTAAAGAGTGCACGCCGAAGATACTCGTCGTAACTGATGGATCTTTAAGTTTTTCTACCTCTACATTCGGATTGTCGGATTTTGTTGACACGTTAAAAAATTCTGTCATACACGGAATGACCCCCATCATCAAAACTGCTCATCGAGGATCAACGGCTGCTGATTATACTAATTTTGTATTTTCATCATCGACGCTTTCAATTAATAAATACGATGTGATTTTTTTATTTGGTTACAACTGGAGCGGCCCGTTAGCTTCCTCAGAAGTCGATACAATCAAAACATTCATGGACGCTGGTGGCGGTGTTTTTGCAACAGGTGACCACTCCACTCTCGGGAAGCAATTATGTGGAACCATTCCTCGAGTACAAGGCATGAGAAGATGGGATGGACCATCAGGTTCTAGCGACCAACGTCTATCGACAACCGATCCTGGTTCCAACAATGCTTTTGAATTTGCAGATCAATCAGATGCAATTCCTCAAAAAATTTATCCGGCTTATACGGGCACACCGGCAAGTTCACAACCTCATTATTTATTACAACATCCCACAAAAATAGTGATTGAAGTATTACCCGACCACCCACATGAAAGCGAATGTACCATACCCTCTAATCTTTCTGATGTTAGTGAGTGGCCAAAATCTCCAACTGGTGCAGATGTTCATCCAGAAATAGCCGCCCTATCAGTGAGTTACGGAGGAGGTTTTCTTAGTCCAACAAAGCAACCGATTAGCGTTCCTAGATCCTTTGGTGCCATTTGCACTTACGACGGTCACATCGCGGACGTGGGAAGAATTTCTACGGATGCAACTTGGCATCATTTCATTAATATTAATTTAATCGCGTCAGGTAGTGGTCCAGGTTTAGCTGCTGATCCTTATGATCGAGTATCAATGTATTTTGAAAATATCGCACGCTGGCTAATGCCTAAAAAAGTGCGCCGCTGTTTACGCTGGCCTCTCGTATTCACTGCTAAAAAATTATATCCAGTCGTAGAATTTATTCCTGAATTATTAGAAAAGCCTGATGATATATCCACTCTCATTGAAGTGGGAAGAGAAGCAAAAGCCACGCTTAGTCCTTTTGTTAGTCGTGGCCAACAACAAGAGCTTATCGAAGATTTATTTGAACTCTACAGTGAAAAATTCAGCGCGCAAATAAAACGCATACGGCAACAGCCTGCTGATTTTGAAGAAGCTTTAGGTCAATTTATCACGCCGGTTGAAATTTTAGAGCAGGCTGCCTTGGGTGCGCTCATACTCACTGCTGCAAAAGCAATACCGGATGATGCTGATGTTGAAGCAAGCTTGAAAAAGGCAGGAGGTATTGAAGGCTTAGACAAGCAAGCAGAAAAATTATTAGCCACTGCGATGGGTAACATGTCTAAAGTACTGGAGAAAAGCCGCGTACATTTCGATAACGTCATCAAAGCGATGTAAACTATTTTTACGATTTTCATTTTGTAGCTTATAGCCAGACTAATTCTTAGCCTCAGGATTAGTCTGGTCGAAGCCGTCAAATACGATTCTTTATAAGCGTTTTACAAACACCCAGTAGGTATCCTCTGTTAACGATTTTTTCATGTGTACTTTTACTTTTGTAGGATTCATCTTGTAGTCAAACACATATTCAAATAATGTATTTAAATTGTTATTTTTTACACCATCTTCAAAACGCCCTTTAAATTCCGGGCGACAGGTACAGGGCGCTACATCCCTGAAAAAATTTTTCCCGATGACATCTTCAGCTTTACGACCAGTGATCTCACTCTCAGTGGCATTATATTTTAGGACAACCCCTTTTCCGTCTAATTCAATCGCCCCAAATGCCACTTCATCAAGTTCAGTGGATGACATTTTTGCCAATACATTCTGGATGTTATCTTCGCCAAACTTTACTATTTCCATCATTAACCTCTTTTTTAGACATAGACTAACGAAATTATCGTTTTTATTAAGCGTAGCCGAAAATACTCAGATGCGAAAATCTCCGGCAAACAAACTAACCCCACCCTTTCGATCCGCCTTTTAATAAGCCTAAGCCGATAAATTTGTTATACTCGCGCGCCATTGACGCTTTACTTCTAGAGAGATAGTTCATTCATCAAGAAATCCCTAGCTTCCCCCTAGTATCTAGCTCTCATCATTCACTGCTTTTTATCTCAACAGGCTATTCATGACTAACAATACCTCTCTTCCTTTTTCTGCACTTTCTCTTAATCCTGATTTACTACACAACTTAGCATCTCTTGGGTTTACGGATATGACGCCTATCCAAGCAGAAAGTTTGCCAGCCATTCTTGATGGCAAAGATGTTATTGCTCAAGCTAAAACGGGATCAGGCAAAACAGCGGCATTTGGTTTGGGATTGTTAAATAAATTAGATGTGAAAAAGTTTCGAATTCAAACGTTAGTTTTATGCCCTACTCGTGAACTGGCCGATCAAGTCGCTAAAGATATTCGGAAACTTGCGCGAGCGATTCACAACATCAAAGTGTTAACGCTTTGCGGTGGAATGCCATTTGGGCCACAAGTGGGTTCTCTCGAACACGGCGCTCATATTGTTGTCGGAACACCGGGTAGAATAGAAGATCATGTTAATCGCGGAACACTCATACTTGATCACCTTGACACTTTCGTTTTGGATGAAGCAGACCGAATGTTAGAAATGGGATTTGAGCCATCACTCGATGCTATTTTGGAGAAAGTACCCACAAACCGTCAAACACTGTTATTCAGCGCTACCTTTCCTGAAAAAATTCAAACAATCGCGTCTAATATTATGAACAACCCCAGCATGGTTAAAGTCGAATCTAATCACGAAGCGACGAGCATTCAGCAATTTTTTTATCGTGTTAGCAATGACTCAGAAAGAATTATTGCATTGCGACTCTTGCTTTTAGAATACACACCCACTTCGGCTATTGTTTTCTGTAATACAAAAATTGAGACACAAGACACAGCAAAAGAACTATCTCGCCATGGTTTCAGTGCAGCTGCATTACATGGTGACTTAGAGCAACGTGATAGAGACCAAACCCTCGTTCGATTTTCTAACAAAAGCGTTTCTGTTTTAGTCGCTACAGATGTTGCTGCACGCGGTTTAGATATTGAAGATTTAGATATGGTTGTCAATTTTCATATTGCCCGCGATGCTGAAGTACACACACACCGTATTGGCCGAACCGGTAGAGCAGGAAGTTCCGGCATTGCTTGTTCTTTATTTAGCGATAGAGAAGTGCACAAAGTTATTAAATTCGATGCTACATTTGATCCAGTGACACAAAGCAATCAATTACCACCACAAACACTTTTAGCAAATCGCCCCGAGAAACCTACCACAGTCACGCTTCAAATAGATGGAGGAAAAAAACAAAAAGTTCGCCCAGGGGATATTCTTGGTGCGTTAACGAGCAAAAAAAATAAATCAGGAACCGTTATCACAGGTAATGATGTTGGAAAAATACAAATTTTTGATCATTGCGCTTATGTCGCTATCAATACTCAATTAGTAAAATCAGCGTTAACAATATTATCGGAGGGAAAAATAAAAGGGAGAAGCTTTCGCGTTCGACAAATTAGATAACTGCCCACTCTGTCTATTCACTATCATAACAATCTGACTAGAACGTTTACAGACCATAAGTATAAAGCCTAGTTATAGCTTAAATATATAACTCTTGATGCAAGCTCCTTTTATACAGGGGGCTTCTATGTAAGCACCCAAGGGAATGAATGTTTTTAAATATGAGTTCTCAGAAAAACCTTTCTAAACCTATCTTCGATTGAATTCATTGCCAGTCTTGTTATTCTCCAAACCAATAATAATCATAAGTAGCAATACATATTGGAGGCTCCAATGACTTACACCTACAGCAATTCTGGCTCAAGCCTTGAAAAATCATGTCAGTCCAAACAACACAAACAAGATAAAGCGATGTCTTCATTGCTCTTATCACTTGGGTTGTTATTGATCGCATCTTTATTTATCTCTACTTCAGCTGATGCGGCCGAGAAAAAGAAACGCTATAAAGCTCCTAAAACCGAATTTGGCCAGCCTGATCTTCGTGGTGCTTGGAACTTTAGCTCAAACACCCCGCTGGAAAGACCCGCGGAATATGGTGACAAAGAATTTTTAACTAAAGCTGATCTTGAAGAAATTGAAGCAAGACGATTAGCTCAAAGCGCCGCAGCAGATAATAGTACAGGTGGTGGAGTTGGCGGATACAATCAATTTTGGGTCGAGAGTTTAGCTCAAGGCGATAACTTTAGAACCTCACTTATTATTGACCCTAAAAATGGTCGAATGCCTCCACGCACAAAAGGTGCTGTGGTTAGCTTTGGCGGCCTAGGTCCAGACTCACCAGGCGAAAGACCCGTTCGATTTAGAGTGGGTGGAATTGCAAAAAACGGCCCGGAGGATCGTGGTTTATCAGAAAGATGTTTAATGGGATTTAATTCGGGTCCTCCGTTTATGCCCAGCATGTACAACAACAACATACAAATATTTCAGACAAAAGATCATGTGGTGATTTTGACAGAAATGATTCACGACGCACGCATTGTTCCCATCGATGGCAGACCACATCTTCCAGAAGAATTAAAACAATGGAGTGGCGATTCTCGCGGACACTGGGACGGTGACACGCTTGTGGTTGAAACAAAAAACTTTACTCATAAAACACAAAGTTTTCGCGGTGCTGGTATTGGCACGAATTTAAAACTGACTGAAAAATTTACACGAGTAGCAGATAACACAGTCGAATATGAATTCACAATTGACGATCCCAAAAGCTACACAAAACCGATTACTGTTCTTGTTCCCATGGTACCCGTAGATGGTCAAATTTTTGAATATGCCTGCCATGAAGGAAACTACGGCATGTTTAATATTTTAGCGGGCGAGAGAAAAGCAGAGGCTGCCAAAAAAAATAACACAAAATAAGAACCAAACAACGTTTGACTGGATAACAGTTTGAAATATGACTTAACAATTGCAAAAGAATAACGATAAGGATTGGCAATGCGACACACATTATTTTCAAAAAGATATTCAACAATGGTATTCCTGTTTACAATTATGAGCAGCAGTATTTTTTCAGCTCAAATAGCAACGGCAGAAAAAACACAACGAACCGCAGATGGCAAACCTGACTTTAATGGTATTTGGCAAACCATGGGTTCTGCTCACTGGAACATTGAGCCTCATATGGCTCAAGCAGGCCCGTCTGTGAAAATGGGTGCTATTGGAGCTATTTCCGGCGGACTTGGCATTGTGGAAGGCGGTAAAATCCCCTACAAAAAAGAAGCGTTAGAACAAAGAAATAAAAATAAAGCTGAATGGTTAACTCTCGACCCAGTAGTAAAATGTTATTTACCCGGCGTTCCTCGCGCGACTTATTTACCTCACCCCTTTCAAATCGTTCAGTCAAAAAACAATTTATTAATTACCTATGAATTTGCAGGTGCTGATCGTATTGTTCACATGAATCAACCTGATTATGAAGCGCCTGTTGAAAGCTGGATGGGCCACAACTTGGGAAGCTGGGACGGCGACACACTTGTCATCAATGTTACCGCACAAATGCCAGAAAGCTGGTTAGACAGCGCAGGAAATTTTCACACAGACATGACCAAAGTTGAAGAACGCTATACACCCATGGGGCCAAATGCCATTTGGTACGAAGCAACAATCACCGATCCCACTATTTACACACGACCTTGGAAAATCAGCTTGCCACTGTATCGTCGACTGGATAAAAATATGCAGTTATTGGACTTTAAGTGTGTCGAATTTGTTGAAGAGTTGTTATACGGGAATCTTAGAAAAAAGTAACAATACATCACGCCAATTATAAAAAAGCCGCTGACAGAGATTTTTTTCAGCGGCTTTTTTATTGCTTCTAATCTAACTAAAATTTTACCGAACAAAACCAGCGATCGAAATAAAATGAGATAGCGAACCCAGCAAAACAAATATGTGCCAAATTCCATGAGCATGTTGCATTTTATTCAAGGTGTCTAACACGTAAAAAATAACACCACCGGTATATGACACACCACCGATCACAAGCAATACAACACCATAATAGGGAATATTATCTACAAGAATAGAGAATTTAAAAACACACACCCACCCCATAAATAAGTAAATCGCAATTTGAATAATCTCAATACGTTTCGGTAGTAACGTATCTAACAACAAACCGACAATTGCCAAACCCCACACCAGCAACAGCATCCAATAACCACCGTCATGGCTTAACGACACCATCATATAAGGCGTGTAAGTACCCGCGATCAGTAGATAGATAGTCACATGATCTAATTTTTGAAAGATCTTTTTTAAACTGGGCGGATGAAAACTATGATAAAGCGTAGACATCGTATAGAGCAAAACGAGCGTAAAACCAAAAATAGAAAAACTGGTAATTATTGCAATATCTTTTGATTGAATCGCGATGGTCAACAAGGAACCAAAACCGATCAAAGCCAATACTGCGCCGACTAAATGCGTAATACTATTAAATTTTTCTCCGTAGTACATACTGTATCTCGATCATATTAGAATCGACATTTTAGACCATGAAAAAATAAAATGTATTCATTTGTTTAAATTTAAACAAAAAAAGCCATTTACGCCTTTTGATGATTTGACCAACAATACACATTCACGATTCTAAATTCTTTCGACTCATCCAGATCAGGAACAGTACAACGATTCACAGACTCTATCTTACTAAAACCTGCATGGCTAAAATTTTTGACACGAGAGTCAGCCAATAAAACCTCCGAGGAGATATCAGTAAAAGAATCTAGCCATTTCATATTGTCTTTGTCATAAAGAATATCCGCTGCAACGATGAGATCAATGTTTTGAGTCGACATCAATTTAAAAAAATCATCAGAGTAAATTAATTCCACATTATTTAAATCCGCATTTTCTCTCGTTGCCTTTAATGCCATCGGGTCAATATCACACGCAATCACCTCTTTTGCGCCCGCAAGCGCTGCTGCAATTGCAACAACACCAGAACCGCAACCAAAATCTACAACACATTTTCCTTCCACCCACTCAGGCTGATTTAAAATAAACTGAGCCAAAACAGCTCCCGACGCCCAGCAAAAAGCCCAATAAAATGGCTGCTCCATTAATCGAATAGCTACATCATCAGATAACTTTCCTCTCGGATAGTCTTCATTGATCAAATACAAATCCAACAGGTGTTTGTTTTTTAATCTTTCAGAGGGTGTCATTGAGGAATGATTAGGTAACGATATACTTTCCACTCTTGCGTCAGGTAATAACGTTTGAACAAAATCGGTGAGTTTTTGATTAATCATCTTTCAGCATATTTTTGATTATAAATGGGAAAGAGCTACTTATATCAGAAACGAAAAAGCTCGACAATCTTATCTCGCGAAGCGACTACTTCACGAATAAAATCATCGAGCTATTCTTTATCGAGCTAAACCTACCGAACCAAATCTATCTAGCTATCACTTACCCAACCATGACTGCTCAATTTTTTCGATCTCGATTCATTTCTCAAAACAACCGGTATTTATTCTGCATTCACTTCAAGTGTAACGTATACCGCATGCACTATTTTTCGCTGGGATTCATTCTGAGTCGGCTTATGATTAGCATCATCCATTTCGATTTCACACTCCAACAAATACAAACCAGATTTTTTCCAGTCAACTGAAAAATTACCCGCCTCATCTGTTTTTGCATCAATACTTTCTCGGTCGTTTCGGTAACGCGTCCCTTGACGAGTCAACAGCACATTCGTTCCTGCTGTGACTGGCTTCCCATCAAACAGTAAGCTTAACTCTGATTGTTCACCAACAAACATTTCATTAGGATGTGTTTTAAATACTAACTCTAAACCTTTACCTGCTGGCTTTAACTGATCAGTTGTTACATCGTTACGAGTAATGTAGGTTGATATCTCATTATTCAATTCCATTTCATGAATCTCATTGGCACCGTCAGGCAATCGAGATTTTGTATTTTTTAAAGGACCAAAAATACGTCCAGGGCTACCGTCTTTATTTTTAAATAACGTCAATACAAGTGGAGCCTGCTCAAAACTAATTTTATAAGTTCCTGATTGATCCAATAACACCGCCGAAACACTTTTTCGCATCACACTCACGATAGGATTACTTTTATCTACCGTACCATCTGGCGAAAAAACGGTGACAACTTGAGATGCTCCAGCACCTTTTGGAGACTGGCCAACACTTTTATAGCTCACCCCGCCTGCTGAATTATCTGGATGAAAAATATCATTTGAGATACTAATATCGAGACTGACATACTCAGAATTTTTCCCAGACAAAATGGAATGGCTTGGGACTATCCAGCGACTATGTGACCAAGCATTTAACGGCACTGCAATGACTGCAAAAAATATAGCAACTGCCATTAACGAACCAAAAAAATTAGCACCTATTATCGATTTATTCTCTTGTTGTGCGTACGATATATTATTCATTTGCTCACTCCTTTCATTAAAGCTATTTAGCATTTTAAAATGTTTTAATGGTCACTTTTCCAAGTTCCAAGTCAGGTGCTATTTCAATCGTGGCTTTTTTGCCAATACTGATTTTCTCTCTCGAATAAGTCCTGCCACCTTCCTCTCTAACAGATTCAATATTTAATAAATAATCTCCAGCGGCTACTAGCTTGCCTTTACTATCAAGCCCGTTCCACCCAACAACATACTGTCCAGGTTTGCGCGTTGCGCCTGTCACTTGATCTAAACTGGCATCACCACGCCTTCCGATTTTTCTCCACCATTGCCGTAAATCTTTTAACCAAGTATCTTTCTCGTGCCAAACTGCCAACGTTGCTACTGGCTTTCTTTCCAGAGTTTCGACCCAAACGGCAACATAAGGGCGATGATAGGGATCAACATCCAATTTTGGCAAAGAGAAAGCGACTTCCAATTTCTTCAGTGTATCTTCTGCAAGAACAACATTTGCAAACGCCCCACCAATGGAAAAAATAACCAAAACGATTACCTTAAACGCAGTTTTTTTACTGTCATGCTTTCTCATAAACCAACCTTTTATTTTCAGATAAGCCCTTAGCATTGGCTACACTTATTAACCTGATTACCTGTTACACACCCATTATTTTAGGCACAAAGAAAACATAAATAATGATGGGAGTTACTGTTCCTGCAATCGCAAACACAAACGCTTTCATCCGATGCTTTTTATTTTGAAATAAAATAATTAATCCCGTTATTGAAAACAACACCATAAGCGCTGCCGAAATATCGATAACCCACGACCAAGCTACACCGCTATGTCGACCTTTATGTAAATCACTCATAATTGACCAAGCAGACCCTTGCCGATAATCAATCAGTATTATATTTTCATTCGTATCAATAACAGCGGAGGCATAACCGCCTGGAATTTTATAATCCAATATGATTTCCCCTATATCATCGTCATATTCTATCGATGATACGGCGGACAACTGGTACTTATCATTCAGAATTTTTTTAACGCCCTCTAAAGACATATCACTGAGCCGTTGATTTTCTTTAGACTCGGCCGCAGTTAAAAACTCTTTCGGCAAAATTTCTTCTGCACGTCCATCGTTACTTGTACCGTCAAGCCAATCCAGATGATTGAGCACAATGCCTGTAATACAAAACAAAATTAACAACGTAAATAAACATGTGGACAGATAAATATGGATTACACGAGAATAACTCGCAGTCTTTCGCCATATTTTATTTGCTTTTGTTTGGTGACTTTTCTTTCTCATCGATTTTTTCTTACCGATCAACCTGTTTAATTTTCTTTGGTTATAAACATAAAAAATCCGTTCACCATTGTTTTAATCAACAATAATGAACGGAAAAAAGCAGCCTTTAAAATTGATAAGAGACAGTGGCTTTTATGTTTCTGCCTGGCTCGTAATCAAATAAATAGAGCTCACCAAAGAAAGGATGCGCAGATGCACCTGTTCGAGATGATTGCGATGCATAAAATTCATCAAACAAATTATCCACACCAAATGTCAATGACAAACCGGATAGAAATTCAGTCGGCGTCCAACGAACCGCAATATTATGAACGGTGTAACCATCTTTTGAATTATCTAAAGTAGGTCCATCTAGATCTCTACCTGCATCCAAATCATCAACAATTAACGTATCCCAGTGAAGTGAAAGATCGATAGACTCAATCAAATAATCAATATTCAAACTCAAGGTATCACCCTGCTTTCTATCGATTCTTGCGCCATCTCTATCTGCATATTCGCTAAATGCATCTAACTCACTATCTGAAGATGAGTAACTCAGCAAGATGTTTAAATCATTAAAATGATAACCCGCAAATGCTTCATAACCATCTAACGTCATATCACCAATATTATCTTTACCTGCAGGAGTGTAATCATAAATATAATTTTCAATTTCTGTTTCAAACAACGTAATTCCCACAGAAAATTGATCGCCTTGATATGACAATGCTAATTCTGTATTGCTGCCTGTTTCTGCATCGATATCAGGATTCGCCGCATCGCCAAGTCCCGCACCTGTAAACACTTCGCCAATTTCTGGCCCTTTAAATAACTGCGTTGTACTCGCACGCGCGAGAAAATTTTCTAAAAATTCATACTCGAATGCTAATGCGCCGGTTGTTTCAGAAAATGTTTCGTCAATAACCGCGGTATCAATTAGATAATTTTCATATCGAATGCCAGGTATAATATAAAAACCATCCGTTAACTCTATTTTGTCCTCGATAAATACAGCCTGTTTTTTTGCTTCTTCATCTGACTTTGTAACACCACCCGCAGTGGTTGCTCGATAATCCGTATCAAACTGAACGACATCAAAACCGTAAGTTAATTCTTGATTAATTCCCGTTGAAATTTTTGTTTGTGCCAATAAATTAAAACCAGAATTTGTTGCTATTCCTTCTTTGATTGAATAAGTCGGCGGCGTTGTTAAGCCGGACTCATCACGCCATAATGTGCTTTCGTTATTAAATACCGAAAATTTTGCGGAAGAATTTTCACTCCAATCAATTTGATAACCGAGTGTTAATGTATCTCTCGTAAACTCAGTTGGGTACA
The DNA here is from genome assembly GCA_050633885.1 of Cellvibrionaceae bacterium. Lineage (GTDB taxonomy): Bacteria > Pseudomonadota > Gammaproteobacteria > Pseudomonadales > Cellvibrionaceae > JAWSVE01. The sequence goes on along the minus strand of JBOEHK010000002.1, from coordinate 383,133 downwards.
CAAGCGCGGCACCTAGACGGCCAGCTATCGCAAGGTCTGTTGCCAACCCCATATCGGGACGATAGCTATAATCACCTTCGTCCTCATACATTTCATAGCCCAAAGTCAGCCGCTGCGAATCAGAAATATCCCAACCGAATTTAATTAATGCGTCAGATAGTTCTCCATCTAGACCTCGAACATCTCCATCCGTATTTGGAATTTCATCTCCCGCAGAATCTTTTATTTTTCCACCACCCACGGTGTAATTATCTCGGTCAACAGTATTGAAGTAAGCGAGTACATCCACGTTATCTGTGATCTGACCATAACCGGTGAGAGAAACGCTTTGCGATGCGTTATCTGCAACACCCAATTGAACACGCCCACCAAAGACAGCTCCTTCTTCTAATAAATCGCTCGCTTGCCGTGTTTCAAATTTAACGCCGCCACCTAAACCACCAGTGACAACCGAATTACTACCCACTTGAATATCAACTGATTTCAAAATGTCAGCATGAATTTGTAAGTTACCCATGTGATGGTACATGTACGTATTTTGCTGAGCGCCATCGATGGTGATGTTTAAGTCCTTGTCATCCATGCTTCGGATTGTAATTCTCTGATTCAACGAGTGAGCGCCACCGACATCGACACCGGGAACCGTTCGCAACAAATCACTGATGTGATCGGCTTGACGTATAGCAATCGCCTCTTCGTTTAAGCTCAACGACGATGCATTAACCTCCGTCCCCCAAACCACAACCTCTTCGATTCCCTTATCTTTTGTCTCGCTTTGCGACCATGCGCCAACCGCAGACAACGCAAGCAAACCATTGCACGCCACCAAAAACCCGTTTTTAATGAATAACTTAGACATAAATCCCCATTTAATTTTCGTGCCTCCCCTCTCACACAACACTGAGAAGTGAGGTATGTAAGGGTTCAGAGGCTATAACAGAACGGAGCGAATAATATTCATTCTCATTAACCAATGCAAGTGAGATTGATTATTATTAACAATATTGTTTGCCTGGCCTAGTGGAGTCTCGCCAGCCCCTGAATGAGCAGCAAACAAAGAACCGCGAGAAACATCCAGAGAAAGGCTTAGATTTACAAATGGGATTGGAGAGTTGAACCCGTGATGGGAAAGGCAGGAACCAAATATGCAAAATGATATTTGGTTTTAAACGATTGCAACTTTATTATCCGAAACCAAGTAATGATTTCATAATTACTTTAGTTAAATACACGGGTAGAACGTCGCTTTTTTAGGGCTAAGTCGGTTTTTCCTCATTGACAAGCATGTCCATGAATTTATCAAATCGCTTCTGTCTCGTTTCGGTTTTTTTCGCACTTGTTAATCCCTGTGCAATAACAGAACGACTCGATTTAGCGAGCGCCTCAAAAAACAGTTTTGCCTTCGGCTTAGTTTCTAAAGCTAATAGAAAATCCGCAGGCACTTTCATTTCACTTACTCTATAGGCATTCTCCCACCGGCCATCTGCCTTTGCGGCACGAACATGCACGAGCCCCGGTTCCTTCATTCGCCCTTCGCTTATTAAACGCTCGACATGCTCAGTGTTTCTTTTAGACCAATTACTTCGCGCTTTTCTTGGAGTGACCCGCTGAAGATAGGCTTGGTCATCGATCGATTTTTTGACACCATCGATCCAGCCCCAACACAGTATCTCAATCACAACATCATCCCACGTTACGCTCGGAATCCCAGTTTTTTTCTTGAATATCTTCACCCACAGTTCACTTTCGATGCCGTGATTATTCTTGAGCCATCGGTTGAGATCTTTCTTCGATGCAAAGGAGATAATTTTCGCTGGATTGGGTGTAGGCATGAAACTAAGCTTTCCTGGGCACAACATTTTTTGTTATGCGGGCATGATTAAAAATACTTTGAACCTTTACTGAACTCACTCCGACTGACCTTGTAATCAACATCATGTATACAAGGAAAATATCATGTTCACACTTACTTTAAGAAAGAGTCTTGCAACTATAGCGATTGCAACCAGTTTAATTACATTAACACACGCGGCTGCAGCAGAAAATGGACTCAAGAATCATCACATTAGAATTCAACCGGTACAACATTCACAGCAACATCAACGCATCAACCCTGCTCTTTCTATTCGAAAGACTCCTACCGAATCGGTACGTGAATTGAGAAGAGCGATTAGCAAACCTACAGTTTCTGCTGGGTATTATGAATGCTACCCATCGTCAGAGGATTTTATAACAAACTGCAACTTGTTTAGAACCACGTGTGAAGGAGCTAATGGTGGAATTGGTAAGTTACCAGGCGGTGGATACAGCTGTTCAACAAATGTAAATTAAATTATTTCACAAACTTAAGAGTTATTAATTAACGGGAATCAGATGAGACTTATTAATATGAATTTAAAGCTGCAAACTTTTGGAGCTAAAGTCTCATCTGACCCCACTTACTTTTTTCCGTTAGCTCTACTATCTTGATTTTAAATTCTTTGGAGTATTCTAAGACTCGCTCTTCGCTAATTATCTTTGCCATTGTTTACCTACCTTTGATTTAAGATAGGTGTCTACCACTAGGGGGGAGGTTCACTGTCCAGTGCAATGCGTTTTTTTGCATTGCACGATTGTGCTTGGCCTTGTTAGGCCGGACGTTGATTCTGCTAACGCTTCCATTTACGCCACTTTTGCTTAACCAGAGAATTATCTTTCGTTAACCTCAATGCCGCTTCATAAGCTTCAAAGCTATGTTGGCCTCGATTATGGCTATGAAGATAAACGCCCGATTTTACACAGTTGTCTTCAATTCGTTTAATTAAGCCGTAAAACTTTTGCAGTGATCGTTCGTACCGTAACGAAAAAATATTGACTGCATCGTTAAATTGAATGACATCCTCGACACATTCCTTTGAGTCTACCCAGCGCGGCGTTCTTTCAAGGATCTCATCCAGCTTATCAAAAACTTCTTCGATTTCTTTTTCAGAAATACTTCCATCAACTTTGGTATCTGTCACTGTATTGTTTCCTTCCAAAGGCCTAACGCCGCATTCACCGGCTTGTCCGGTGCAATGTTTTGTTAGAGCTATTGGCCAGTATTTCCTTATATTTTTCAGCGGAACCAACTAAATCTAAATCGCTATATCGATTATTTGATATTACGGGGTAAGTTGAATAAACAAGCTGAATAAAATCTTCGTAGTTTTTTTGCTTTGTAGCATCTATAACAAAGTTAGCGATAACTTTTTGCTCTTTAGTTAAATCAAAGCTTCCCTCAAATTTTTCTGAAAGCTTAAACAGTTGCTTTTTTCCGCCATAGTAATTTGATGTGTTTTCAACGGATATATCCTTATCTTCTTTCGCCAATTTCACAAAATCTTCTACATAAGGACCATAGTGATCGAAGTGCCACTGAGCATTAGTTATCTGATGGCCAAAATCAATTGAGCTTTTCCAATCCATGAGGTAAATCATCTTGGTTAGTCGTGAAGCTGAAAGCTCAGACTTATGTGGGTACTCTTTTAATAAATATTTGATGATATTTGATATAACAGTTTTCATTAAAAGCCCTCCTCTCTGGCTGATTCCAGAGTTGGTATATGTTCATCCAAAGATTCAATAAGTGCTGTTAAATTTGTCTTTTCCTGTTCATTTAATAACCGCCCAAGTTTTCCAAATGGTAGACCATTTGGCTTCAACGACTCGAAAAGAATCACCGCTATAGTTTCATTTCGAGAGTTTTTTAGCCTAATCCCATAAAAGGCTCGACTCTTCATTCTTATGTTTAACAACTCCTCTTCCGTGAACTTGTAGTTATTAACATTGTAGTCAACCCAAGCTTGCATATCATCTACTGGGTCTGGCGCTTCCGTATCTCGAAATTCGCCCATTTCCCACGCACGAGATATACCGCCTTGCTCTCTTGGATAAAAACGATTGGGCTTGCTATTAAATAGCTCATTCTCTGAATATCTACCAATACAAGAAAACAAATCCATGTCCAGCTTATAGAGGCTTACCCTTTCATCTACTGTCAGACAAAGATGGTTACTATATGAATACAGCCAGTTGCTAAAAAGCCTATAACAATTAATTGATTTACTTTCACTTTCTTGACTTAAAGACAGATAAGAATCATAAAGCTCTCTGCACTTGCGTTTCACTAGGGCCAAAGTTACATGACTTCCAAGGCCGCCCCAAATCAAACAAACAACACTTATAACGAGAACTACAATTAGCCAAGTACCTGCGGTACATAGAAGAAGCAGGTGCTCTCTAATAAATTCTGGAAGCCAACGCCTAATAGTTATCTGCAAGCTTTCCGGTATACCTATGTAAGCAAAGCCTATGGCGCTAACAATGGTTGGTATAAGGCTGGCGCCAGCAACTTTATATGACCACCGCTTATACCAAGGAAGCTCTTCCAATGATATTTCCATTCTTATTTCTACATCCTAATTCTGACGTGGTGCTCTAACAGATAATTAGACTCCCCGTCCCTTAGTCATGCTAGCTTAATGCTTTCATATTAACTATATCGAGGGTGTCGTTATGAACAATACTATCGCGGGTGTTGATTTAGCTAAAGATTCAATTCAGGTTTGCGTTTATCGCAAATCAAAGGTTCGATCAAACGTCGAGATGACCCCTCGTCAGTTCACCAATTGGCTGGTGGAAACTCAACCGTGCATTATTGTATTTGAAGCTTGTGGCACTTCCAACTACTGGAAACAGAAAGCAACACAATATGGCCATGATGCTCGATTAATATCCGCTAAATTAGTCGAAGCGATAAGGCAAAATCAAAAGAATGACCACAATGACGCTTTGGCCATTGTGCAGGCTTCTTTACTACCAAATGTGAACTTTATTGTCGGTAAAAATATCACTCAACAACAACTACAGTCCACTATGCGCTTAAGGGATCTCGGTATAAAACACAAAGTAGCCATCGGTAACCAACTTGAAGCGTTACTTCTCGAATTCAATATTCGAGTCTCTTCTAGAAATGGTGGTTTACGTGGTGCTGTGGAGGCCTCACTCGAAGATGCGGAGAACGTTTTTTCAATGGATTTTCGACAAGCGATTAGCGCAGCTTGGCAACAATATGAGCACCTTATCGAGACTATAGAGGCATATGATTCCTGCTTACAGAAGTCGATTGAATCAAATCCTGATTGCTCAAAGCTCATGAAGTTGGAGGGTGTTGGCTTCATAAATGCGATAAATCTCTACAACACGTTGGCATATACTGAAACCGATAATTTTGCAGAAGGCAAAGATGCGGCCGCCTGCATTGGGGTAACGCCGATTCAGCATTCCTCCGGTGGAAAGGTGAAGTTAGGTTCTATCGGGAAGAACACCAAAAACAGTCTTCTAAGAAGCCAGCTTATAACCGGTGCTTTCACTTTTGTAAATAGTGTCTCGAAAAAAGAACCTAAAACTAAAAAAGAAGCATGGCTAAAATCGCTTATCGAGAGGAAGGGTAAAAAGTGCGCCGCAGTCGCTTTGGCAAACAAGACAGTTAGAACTGCTTTCGCTTTAATCAAAAACAATACGGAGTATGTCGCAGAATCGATTTAGGAGAAATGTCAAAACGGGAAATTGCAAAATAGAGAAAGAAATAACTAGAACACCCAGGATTAAACGTAGAGGGAAAACCTCGCCTAACAGAGTTGGGGTCTAGTTCGCGCAAATATCTGAGAGCCTGAGTTTAGCGACTCAATCAGAGCTCGTACATAAGTTCGCAATTCCTATTCTCTAATTGAAAAAATTTACCGTTGACATACGGGGAGTCTACATAAGTTTAATATATGTCATGGGTACATGTAGCCATTCTGGCTATATCTAGACAGAAATGTACACATGTAGGCAGAATGTCTACATATACCCATGCGACATATTTCCGAATTGATCTTCGGAAAATTATCAGTGTATCGGTCTGGCAGCCTTATTTTGTTCGCACTGTCGTTCCGGATTAATATTCGTATTTTTCAGCTTTGAAACTTAGCTGTATAACGCCCATTTCCTACAACAAAAAAATGATTTTATCTTTTTAATAATTTTATTTGCACTTCGATTCGTATTCTTCAGAAAAACTTAAAATCATAGATTCTACCAGTGATATATCATTAATAAGATATGAATAATCATCAGACTCTTCCGAGATAGTATTGAGTTTATTCTCAGTATCTTTTAAAAGGGATTTCAAGCCTAAAATAACCATACGCATTTCTTTAGCTTCTAGATTCATGCTATACCTTGCCTGTTTTACTTGTGCTTACTTTAAAGAGCCTTTCAGCTGAACTAGATAACTCGTCAAGTAACTCAACATAATCTTGAAAGTGGCATGTCATACAGCGGCCTAATTGTATAATGAGTAGGTTTTGAGCTAGGGCTCTTATTAAAATCTCGGCTAATTCTTAGGCCGGCTGGTATTTTAGTTCCCTTCGGAATAACCCACCAAAAACTACCAAATTTTGTATTTTTTTGATTAAAGGTTGAAATCCCGCCAGTATCTTTAGAAACATAACTAATATTATTTTTCTGATACAGTTCGATATCGAAGGTTTCCTCAACTGTCCTTGGCGGCATTGTTCTAAGCTTGTTTAATTGGGAACTATTCTTTGCCCGTGCCTATATAAATTAGTTGGAACGACCTTTACGAAAATATCAATAATTGTATGACTCATAATTAACTCCTTTTATTTACAACGATTGCTATATCGGCCAACAGCAAAAAACATATTACAGGTTAGTTTTTATATTTAGCAGTAACACTATTATTTAGAAATTAAAGCATTAAACCTTTCAATCAGTTTAATGTCGAGAGAATGGCATGCCATTCGTTTTTAAATTTTCTAAACTTTAATCTCTCATAATAACAAAAAAATCAATGCCGCCGCCATGTATGGAATTTTTCTACCCATTTTAAAAGTCCTTCTGGCGCATGGGCGCGCTTCCAGTTACCGGCGGCGTATTTATTGGCTTCCGACCATGTAGGATATGTGTGAATGGTGCCTAAAATTTTATTGAGCCCTAAACCGTGTTTCATGGCTAACACATATTCTGCTAATAATTCGCCGGCGTGTGCGCCAACAATGGTGACGCCAAGAATTTTATCCTTACCCGGCACCGTTAATATTTTTACAAACCCTTCTGCGGCACTTTCTGTAATGGCTCTGTCTAGATCATCAATGCCATAACGGGATACTTCGTAAGGAATATTTTTTTCTTTTGCTTCTTGTTCGTTAATACCCACACGTGAGACTTCGGGATCAACAAAGGTTGTCCAAGGGATGACGCGATAATCGGCTTTAAATTTTTTGAAATCACCGAACAATGCATTCACTGCAGCATACCATGCTTGGTGCGATGCCGTATGAGTAAACTGAAATGGCCCCGCGACATCACCGGCTGCATAAATGTTGGGAAATTTTGTTTCTAAATAATCATCTGTCACGACTGTTTTATCGGTATCGATACCAATATCTTCTAGCCCGTAGCCTTTTAAGCGAGCACTACGGCCGACTGCGCAAATCATTTCATCAAATTCGATTGCGATGTCTTTGCCGTCGTTTTCGACGATAATTGTTTTTCTTTTGTTTTCTATACCGTTATTGATTTCGCTTTTTATTTCGAAACGTAACGCTTTGTGATTGGTTAATACGTTGACGCCATCAGCTTCTAATCTTTCTTTGACAAATAATGAAACTTCTTCGTCTTCTCGAATCATTATTCGTGATTGCATTTCTATTTGAATCACTTGCGAACCCAGTCGCGCAAAACTTTGCGACAACTCGCATCCGATTGGCCCGCCGCCTAAGACAACTAATGTTTTCGGTGACGATTCAAAATCCGCGAATTTATCCCACAGGGTATCGCTCGTAACATAACCGATGTCTTCGATACCGGGAAGCGGAGGAACAAAAGGATGAGCGCCAGCTGCAATAACGACACTTTTTGTGGTTATTGTTTTTGTTGTTCCGTCATTCATATTGACTTCGACAGTCCATGGATCGATTAACTTGCCATAACCTTGCAAGACATCAACTCCTAAACCCGTATAACGCTCTACACTATCGTGCGGTTCGATGTCTTTAATGATTGAATGGATTCTTGCCATCACATCAGAAAACTGAACATTTGGATTGACTGATTGCAAACCGTATTTGTCGGCTGATCGCATTGTTTTTGCAACTGTAGCGCTTTTGATTAAGGCTTTACTCGGGACACAACCATAATTTAAACAATCGCCGCCCATTTTATTTGCTTCTACTAATGTCACTTTTGCTTTTACTGTTGCAGCAATTAGTGCACTGACCAACCCTGCCGAACCCGCACCGATGACAACCATGTTCGTGTCGAATTTTTTAGGTTTATTCCATTGCGAATAGACTTTTCGCTTTTTGACAAAATCAACAATACGTTTGGCAATCCAAGGAAATATGCCTAATAAAACAAATGAAATAATAATGCCGGGAGAAAAAATGCCACTGGCGCTTTCTAATTCTGACAACTGCGTTCCTGCATTCACATAAATAAAAGTACCTGCGAGCATGCCGACTTGGCTTACCCAATAAAATGTTTTTGCTTTTAGCGGTGTCAGTCCCATTAATAGATTAATAATAAAAAAAGGAAAGACCGGCACGAGCCGTAACGTAAATAAATAAAAGGCGCCATCTTTCTCAACACCTTGGTTAAAAGCGTCGAGCTTGTCGCCAAATTTGTTTTGGATAACATCTCTAAATAAATACCGCGACACAAGAAATGCTAAGGTGGCTCCAACAGAAGACGCGAAAGAGACAATCAATAAACCTAGCCACAAACCAAATAGCGCGCCTGCTGCTAGAGTCATAATAGCGGCACCCGGCAATGACAGGGCTGTCACTACAACGTATAAACAAAAAAAGGATAAACCGACGAGCCATGGCTGATTGTTAAATTTTTCATCAAAAGCTGACTGGCTTGCCTGTAGTTTTTCAAATGTTAGCCATTCTTGTAAATCAAAAATAAAAAATACAGCAATAGCAACACTAATGACGAATACAATACTTATTTTTTTTGCCATGCTTTTCTCATACTTTTAGTCGGTTAATGGGTCAATTAATAGATCGGCTGATAGGCCGTTAAAAGATCGACGGCTAGAATAGCTGCGCTAGGATCAATAATCGTTTATGTCCAATCCCTTGGATCTAACTGATAGTAGGCTTGCAGCTCTTCAAATAATGCTTTGTGGTTTTTATACAGTTTATGCGGTTCTTCAAAAAATGTTTCTGAGGCTACAGCAAAAAACTCGGCAGGATTTGTTGCGCCGTATTCGTTGATAACATTATTATTTTTGTATTTATTCTTTTGCAGTATTTCAAATTCTTTGCCGAACACATAAGCCCAACTTTTATAGGCTGCTCGTGTACTTAAAATTGGCGCTCCATTTGTGGTGCCAGATTCTTGATCTAGCTGATGCGCAAACTCGTGTATCACTACGTTGTGTCCATCCGTAAAGTTACGAATACCTTTTTCAACGTTATCCCAAGCCAATATCACTTTTCCTGTACTCCATGACTCACCTAGCAAATGATTCGATTCTGTTGAGACCAAACCCAACTCATCCCGCACTTCTCTCGTTGCTTTAAACGAAGTGGGATAAACATAAATTGTGGTGAGGTCTTGATATTCTGACGTGGTTCGATTTAGCAATAACAAGCACGCTTGTGCGGCAATAACGACTTTTATCTCTTCTGTAATGTCTTGACCAGCACACCCAATAAAATCTTTTTGATGCAAAAAGACTTTCATTAAGTCTTGCAAATGTTGCTTTTGCTTTTTCAATAGTTTGTGATAAATAGGCAGTCTCTTGTGTAATATTTCATCCCATGCGGTATCAAATTTTTTTTCCCGAATAATATTTTTTGACAACTTAGGCCAAACAAACAGATAAAAACCCACACCAATCACTATTAAGATTAGCGCGACATAAACAAAAATTGCTGAGATATTCACTTATTTTCTCTCATTGAATATTCGATTAAGAAAGTAACTCTTCTATTTTTTCTTCCAGAACCGCCACTCGTTCTTCTAACTTTTGAACTAAAGCCCTTAAGTCACTATCGTTAGATTCTGATTCCGTGATTGATTTCGCTTGGCTTGATTCAACTGTTTTTAACTCAGGTGCTCTTAAGGTTAGTTGAGACAAATCAATAGCACCTGACAACACATGCATATACCGATCTTCTCTTTGACCCGACTGACGCGGAATACGAATAACAATAGGCGAAGTTTTGTCACACATTGTTTGCAACCGCTCTTCGATATCTTCTGGCGAATTAAACTCGGTCATACGCTGTGTGCGACTGTATAGATCACCAATGGTTTGAGGGCCTCGCAGCAACATAATATTGATAAGCGCTTGCTGTTGCTTATCTAAAAATAGATGTTTTGACAGTTTTTGGTCGTAACGATCTGCTCTTGATCCATATTCAACGTCGATTATTTTTCTTTCTCGTAGATCATTAACGGTTTGTTGAACTTGAGCATTTGTTAAATTTGTTATCGGCTCTCGACTGGTTTTTTGATTACACGCCAGCACCAAGCTATTTAACGTCAGCGGATAGGCATCGGGAGTTGTTAATTGTTTCTCCATTAATGCACCGACTATTCTGGCTTCCATATCGTTTAGCTGCAAAAGTTCTTTATTATCTTCAATCTCTGTCATGATATTTTTCCGATCATTATTTTGTGTTTTTCAATTTCAGTTAAAATCTCTGAGGGCCATTTCAGTCTCTTTATCGATTCAAATAATATTTCAGCCAATTGATAGTGAGTTCGTAGATAACCAAGCCACTGCTTAACTCGATTACCCACATATTTCGCTTCGTATTCTTTTTCTGTCACCACACTGAATTGCGCTAGCAAATCAACAACTACTTCCCACGGGATTGGATTATTTTTTGTTTCACTACGATGCTCTTTAATTTGCATTGCCAAATCGGGACACGCTAATAACCCTCGCCCTAACATGACATCCTCACACCCGCTTTGCTCAACACAATCGTAATAATCTTGTACTGTCCAAATCTCTCCGTTTGCAAAAACAGGAATTAGACTTGATTGCTTTATATCGGCAATCGCTGACCAATAAGCGGGTGGCTTGTAACCATCTTCTTTTGTTCTTGCATGGATCGTTAATTCATTGGCTCCCGCATCAATGACAGCTTGGGTGATGTCTGTCAACAAACTTCGATCGCTAAAACCTAAACGAATTTTAGCGGTCACTGGAATATTGCTCGGCACTTGCTTTCTTACCGCTGAGACAATATCAAAAACCCGATGAGGTTCTTTCAAAATAACTGAACCGCCATCATTTTTATTGACCTGCTTTGCGGGACAACCAAAATTAATATCAATACCCAGCGCACCAAGTTCAGCCACTTTTTTTGCATTCGCTGCCATGGGTTCAGGTTTTCCACCTAAAAGCTGAACAAAAACAGGAACACCACTGGGTGTTTTTCCATCGTGTTTTAACTCGGGACAATAACGGTAAAACACGCGAGAAGGTAAACGCTGATCAGTTATACGAACAAACTCTGTGACACATCGATCAATTGCGCCCACTTGGGTAAGCATGGTTCGCATGGTGTGATCAACCACACCCTCCATAGGGGCGAGATGAATTTTCATTGATTGCCGCTTTGCTGTGAGCATAACGAAAACACTATTCACTTCCCTTTAAAGCGGCACGCTCTTGTAATAACTTATCTCTTACGTTCATTAAAACGATGCCATATTGGTTTAGCCCTCGACCATCTCGCCCGCATCCCCAAATATAATCATACTGACTATTTTCTATTATTTTTTTATCGCCGGTATCCATCAAAGCCTTGGCCACTGCATCATGGGTTTTTGCTTTGGTGTAGACAGCCCGGGTCATGATAATGTCATCGATCGTCTTCCAATCTTTTCTAATTTTTTTGAATCTAGCCTTACCTAGTTTTTTTGCTGCACCCGCGCCCTTTGCCACTCTCACTTTTTCGCGATAGGTTTCGTTCACAAATTTCATGGCCTGAAAGTAATGCTCTACTGTCTGCCACTGAAGACCTTCTAATTCAAAAGGAAAATCTGAGTAAGAAGACAGCGGATGATCAACGTCTTCACGTGACAGCATGTAGGAATCGATTGTTTGCGGAGGAAATAATGACAACTGAGTAACCTTTCTTAAAAATTGACGATGATGAAAATACACAGGGCTTTGAAAATGTGACCTGTTGCACCCGCTCTTTACAGTGATAACGTTAGCATCACCATTCAGCTATTTTTTCTATTAATATATCGAATCTAAAGGATAATTGACTGTCTGAGCCTGTACAGCTCTAGGCTGTACTTTTCGGGTCTATAAGGGCTCCTGCTCTATCCGTTAGTTTCCACAAAAAGAAAAGACCGTAGAATAACACAAGCTAGACTGTTACTTTTACCATCCTATAACTGATGATTACTTGTGTAATAATTCAGTTAGAATGAATCAAATTGAAAACTGGCTGTTTCAATATCTGACATCCCAACTATGCTTTATTGGCGATCAAAGATTTATTAGCCAATGGACTTTCTGCGAATACGTATAAAAACTTAACGACCTTAAAAACACTGGCACACATGCATTGGTAATGACATTGTATTTTTCACTGACACCAAAAAACCTGACTTCCTCGATCATACAGATCGTTATTATCAGTATCCTCTCGGCTCAGCATGGATTGGCTAATGAAGCCGAATTTGATGACTTAGGACCCGGCCCCAGCCCTGCCTTAGAACCAATGCGCGACAAAGGTGTTACGAAGGCCACTAACGAAATTAATCTCGAATCAAACGAGTCGCCAGTTGAAGCATCTGACCCAACCAAGGCCACGCCTATCGGTCTGCTCAACAACATCATTGAGCCTGGAACTTTCAGAACTCTGCATTGGGCTCCAGGATTTTCAATGAGCAGTCTCAATACCCCGGTTCCCGTTCTTGTTGCGCACGGAGAAAATCCTGGAAAGGTATTATGTATGACGGCGGCTGTTCACGGGGATGAATTGAATGGTATCGAGATCGTACGACGTGTACTTCACGATATAGATCCGTCCGAGTTAACGGGGACGATCATCGGAATGCCAATCGTTAATCTCGATGGTTTTCGTCGCAGTTCGCGCTATATGAGCGATCGGCGTGATTTGAATCGTTATTTTCCCGGCAACCCTCGTGGCAGTTATGCCTCTCGTGTTGCTTATTCTCTTTTCCATGATGTCATATTGCATTGCGATTATTTAATTGATGTTCACACTGGTTCCTTTAAACGGACCAACGTCCCTCAAATTCGCGGTGATTTAAAAAATGATTCCATACTAGAATTCACTCGGCATTTTGGTGGGCTTGGTGTATTAAGCCACCCAGGCGGACCAGGAACGTTAAGACGATCTGCAGCAGATTTTGGCATCCCCGCAATTACGATAGAAACGGGCGGGCCGTTAATTTTAGAAAACGACGCAGTTCAAGACGGCGTAAAAGGTGTAAAGAACGCACTTCATAATTTAGGCATGTATAAAAGCATGCGCTTATGGTTAATGTCGCAGCCGGTTTTTTATCAATCAACGTGGGTGCGCTCCACACAAGGCGGTATTCTTTTATCGGTCGTAGAACTCAACGAGACAATTGAAAAAGGGCAATTATTAGGGAGAGTTGTTGACCCAATCACCAACACATCAAGTGATATTATTTCTCCCTACAAAGGAAAAATATTAGGAAAAGCAATTGATCAAGTGGTTAGCCCTGGCTTTGCTACTTTTCATGTTGGCATTGTGTCTAGCGAAGAACAGCTTTCCAGACCATTGCCTGCTGTTGTTAAAGAATTAACAGCCGACGATTATTTAGAACCCTCGTTAGCAGCACCAAGTTTGGTAGAACCCACGACGCCGAACATAGATTTAAAAGAAAGTGCACCCGTCATCATTCTCCCAAAAAATATTCCCTCTCAGCAACTCAATGGTTTATCTAATGATTCTGTTGATCAGCTACCGACTGAATCAATTGTGCCTATAGGCACAACCAACGAAGCGATAATTGAAGAGGTAATGCCGATCAATGATGGCGATGCTGACGACATGGGAAGTTAGCAAAAAAAAACGAACCTATAAAATTTATTGTTGAAGTGACGCTTTAAAATGCAGCAATTCTTTTTTCAACACGGCTGTGTTTTTCTCACCGATACGCAACAATAATTTATCAACCCCTGATAAGTTTTCTATCTTTTTATTTTGAAAAACATAAAACACCTTTGGCTGAATTAGTATTCGATCCGATTCACTGGTTTTTTCAAACACATCTGACGCTATGATTTTATCGACAACACGAATCAACACCGCGTCAAATCCTCCTTTATCGACACCATATTGCAAATAGGCTTCTTCTAATAATGGATATAAATATCGATACACGCTGACTACATGTTTTTTATCGACGGACGACAAGGCTTGAATGTAATGGTTGTAGCGCTCATAGTTTTTAGGGCTTATTTGATATCTCTGCCCTACTTTTCTATCTAATGGTTCGTCAATTTTTTTAACTTTAAAAGTGGGTTCTGGAGACTTTAACGGCCTAAAATCTTTTACTACGTCGCCTTCCTCTAAGGCTAATATTGCTCGAACACCTTTTAATATAATCCTCTCAGGAACCAATAAATTAACCAGCGCCTTAGCTGCTGTATCTTCACCTAAAGCTTCTCTAACAACACCATCACTGTCTTGCAAAGACGGCAAAACGACTGCGGCTTCTTCAACCGCGTCTTGGCTTGGCTTTTCTTCATTTTTATCATCAACGTTAACGGTTTCATTTATCAGTGGTTCTATGTCAGCAATAACACTGTCTGGCTCAGCTTCGATTATTTCAGTTGATTGAGGGACCTCGAGCACTTCCGTTTTTTCTGATGGGGATGTCGTTTCTGAAAACCACAACCATGCCATTAACACCAGTAATACGATCACACCTGCTATCGTCAAAAAAGGCGTCATTTGAAAAGTATCTTTTTGATAATAACTATTATCATCCATTATATGTCTCTCACCGCTGTTATCTTTTGTTTTGCTACTTGATTACATATGCCACTTAATTACATAGTGTTTATTTTGACTCACTTAAGACTACATTGTTCAAGATTAATCATGTAAGACTGTTTTTTTAATGCAGTACGATAGATACTCAATCGCCTTATTCCTCCATGTTCCACCCTATCTCAGTCGTAAACTTCCATAAAAAAACCGATAAGCTTTTAACTCATCGGCTTTTTATAGTGAAAAAATGTTAAATTATTTTTTCTTTATACGTTGTATCAATGATTCAACTTCTCGGCCTGCTACCTCTTTACTGCCTAAGCCAATCGCAATTGCTGCACCAAGCCCAACAGCACCTAGCATAATCCCGAAGGCAAGATTAATAATATCTTCCGCTAAGCCTAGCTGTCTCAACGCCATTGCTGATGCAAGAATTAAAATTGCTGCCTTCGCTAAATGTGCAGCCGGCCCATAAGAACTGGCACCACTTACCACTTCAGCAACTTTTCCAGCAATTAAAATACCGACAATCAGAATGATCGCAGCTAATACAACTTGGAACGAAAATTCAATTAACGCAGTAACAATTGCACTCAAAGGCTCAAAACCAACCAACTCTGTTGCACCTAAAACAGCAAACAACATCACGCCAATTAATACAAGTTGACCAACAAAACGGCTCGGCGTTTTTACATCTGTGTTTGTCTCGCTATTTTCCGGCATTCCAACTTTAACCATAAGCTGGTTAAAGCCGGCTGACGCCAAAAGATCCGCAACCAAACCTGATAACAGCTTACCGATGTAGTACGAAATACCTAAAACCAACACCGCAGAAAGAATTCCTGGCACCGCCGTAAAGATAATGTTGACCATGTTTTTAGCTGGCGCAGAAATCGCTTCAATCTGTAGCGCATCAAGAGATTGCACGATAACTAATAATAAAATAACGGTATAGGCTAACGTGCCTAGCAAACCAGAAATCGATTGCTGCAAACCTACCTTTTGTCCGACGCCATCAACACCGGCAGCTAACAATAAACTCGAAATAACTTTCCGAACAATACGACCAACAAAATTACCAATGATAAATATTAATGCTGCAGAAAAAATATTCGGCAGATACGTGAACACTTTACTAAACATATCCTGTAAAGGTGTCACTAAGCTTTCCATTTGTAGTGCGCCTAGAATGAGCGGTAAAAACAATAGGAAAATAAACCAGTAGGCCGCTGTCGCCAAAGAATGAGACACAGCTACTTTTTCTTGAGACTCATCATCTAAGCTATGAAGTCTTTCATCGACTTTTCCAATTTCAGCGACTTTGGTTATGGCTACTTTTACTAACGTTGCGACAATCCATGCAATGACGCTTAAGCCTAACGCTGCACCTAATTTAGGTAGATACTCCATTACCTCACTCAGTAAGGTATTAATTGGTTGAGCTACAATATCTAACTCAAGACGATCGAAAAAAGAAAGTAAACCAAAAGCCAATATGACCCAAAAGAATATACCTGAAACAACTTTCTCAATAGGGAAATCTTCACCCACTCCTAATGTCTCTACTAATTTATTATCGAGCGTAGATTTTTTCATGACTCGATGAACAATACCGCGAACAATACGAGCGACGATATAAAATCCGAGCAAAAATGCTAATGCAACAGCAAAATTTAAAACCGCCGGATTATATTGGGCCCACCAATTTTGAAGTGTTTCAATGATAGCCATAGTACTTTCCCCTTAAGTAACCAGTGTTTGACAAGCCAAAAACCTGTGAACACGTTTAGAACAATGAAATTTAATCTGAAAATATTGTTATAGGAACTTTGTGTTTTATATGTTTTATAGAAGCATTGTGCCGAAAAGACAAAAAAAATTCTTATGAATATGTAAATTGTATGTAAAATCAGTGACTGGCTAGACAAACATTATCGTATTTATTTTTTTATAATGACATCAATGTGATACGAGTTATACAGAATCTCTAAATAATACAAAAATACTATTTAACAGAATAGATTGAAGATGTGAAATCGAAAAAAACGGTAAGGCGCTCAACAAGCTCACCCTATACAAGCTTATCTATAAAACCTATCAACCTTAAAAAAAACAAGAAATGAAAGAGGCGAACCGCACAAATATTGAAATATTCAGCGATCGCCCACTACTGTGCAGTAAAAAATCAACTCAAAATTAGTAGTTCACTACTCTTGGTAGATCTTTCGCTTGTGCAACCCATTTTTCAACATCAACAGGACTAGGAACTTTTCGCACTAAACTTTTTGCGTCATTCACTTCTTTCATTTTTTCAGCCAAATTGGCGGCGTTACGCTGCGCCAATTCTGGTACTGTATCAACGCCAGCAGCTTCAAGAAGATCAGCATACTGAGTACTGACACCTTTAATACGAGTTAAATCAGCGCGGTTCACCCAATTCAAAATTTGTGCTTCGCTAATACCTGACTTTTCAGCAATTTCTTTACGGCCCGACTTTTCTGCACCAGCTTTTAGCAAGCCCTCTACAGTCTTGACGCCTGCTTTTTCTAATTTTTCTGCGTATGCTGGTCCAACGCCTTCAATATCTTCAACTTTACTCATCGATTTAACTCCCATGTGTTTTTTAGTTCATTATGCCAATCAGAAAATCATTTTTGAGCAGTTCACCGCCCACCAATATCCATTAAATGACCAAGTTTGATAATTTCAAATTAACCTGACGATAGCGATAGCCAGATTGTAAAACACTGTAAACTATCTCAATCTCACAGCCAAGCCAAATCAAACCCGCCATAGTCTATGCCCACCAAGGAATAACTTTCAACAGTTTTTGGCTCTTATCAACCACTCCAAAATAAAGACACTGCCGCTAACGATTTGCGGATTCAATCACGCTTAGCAAGCTTCGATTAAAATATACTGCCTCCCCTACAAATACTACAAATACAAATATCTATCTAACCAATTCAACCAGCCTTTTTAATGGACTAATTTCTATGCGCCTAATGATTGCCGCTTTCATATTCTCCTTACTTTTGATGGGTTGCCAGGAAAATGACTCCTCGCCGCCAATTGAAGAGGATGTTGTCAGCGCTCCCAACCCTGACAACCCAATTACTGACACAACCGAAACGAATCCAGATAACAGCAATAACGATGCAGAAGAACCTCCTGTAACCGAAGAAACAGAAGAAAGTAGCGACATACCCGATGAAAATAATGATGGCTCTACCACAGAGAATGATGGTTCGGAAAATGGCGAGGTGAGCGGAGAAACACAGGAAAATGGAGAAACGCAAGAAGGCGGAGAAGCAGAAGGCAATAGCTCCACTGACAATACCATGGAGGATGACTCAGCCAATGATGATGCAACTGAGCCGGAAGAAGTAACCGAAGAATCATCTGAAGACTGGTACAAGCCCTCCCCTCTCGCCACTTGGCATTGGCAGCTAAGCGGAACAGTTAATACTTCTTACGGAGTCGAAATCTATGATATCGACTTATATGATTCCCCCATCTCCTTAATTGATGAGCTGCATACTAAAGGCATTAAAGTCATTTGCTATTTTTCAGGTGGATCTTACGAAGAGTGGCGTGATGATGCTGACCAGTTTACCGAAGAGGATATGGGAAATAATCTTGACGGCTGGCCCGGTGAACGCTGGTTGGACATACGATCAGAGAATGTGAAAAGCATTATGAAAGCGCGCTTAGATCTCGCCGCTGAAAAGGGCTGTGATGGTGTTGAACCTGACAACATGGATGGCTATACCAACAACCCTGGTGTCGATATCAATGCGCAAGACCAACTCACTTACAATAAATTCATTGCGATGGAAGCTCACGCTCGTAACTTATCAGTCGCTTTAAAAAACGACCTTGATCAGGTTGAAGAGCTTGTCGATTTTTTTGACTTCGCAGTGAACGAGCAATGCTACGAATACGATGAATGTGATTTATTAAAACCTTTCACTGATAACGGAAAAGCCATTTTAAATACTGAATATAAAAATATTTGGAAAAACAACTCTGGCGAGCGTGCTAAATTATGCGCTGACGCAAATGCAGCGGGTATCAGCACATTGGTATTACCGTTGATGCTAGACGATAACTTTAGGCATAGCTGTTTATAAAAATGCCTACCCATAAAAAGGCCTGCTATATGCAGGCCTTTTTATGGGTATAGGCTAGCAAAGAATCGCCTGTATACATTTACTTTTTCTTCTGATGTTTTTCAAAATTTTCCAATCGTTTCTTTTCACTTTTTTTCAACAACACATATGTAGCGCCACTACCGCCATGATGTCTTTGAGCGCTATGAAAAGCCATGACAGAATCTATCTGAGGCAACCAATGTGCTACACAACTTTTCAACAGTGCTGGCTGCGGCAAACGGTTCTCACCTTTACCATGTGTAATTAATGCACATCGAACATCATGCTGCAAACAATCTTTAAGAAAACCCCAAACTCCCGTTCTCGCTTGCTCAACAGTGAGCCCGTGCAAATCTAAACGCGCATCAACGCTATACTTTCCAAGCCGTAGGTTTTTATAGACGCCATTTTGAATACCTGCCCGTTTAAACTCTAAAATATCATGAGGATCAACCGCGTTAACAAAATCTCCCGTCAATCCTTTTTGATTAACAGTCTCGCCATCAACATTATTTTCTAGAGCCGCGATTCTACGTCGCTTTACACCTGGAGAGTTAGTATCATTTTTGGTGGTAATGACACGCGCATCCACCTTCAAAGGTTTAACATCTCCCATCGCTTGACGAAACAAATCGTCTTCTGAATCAGACACAGCCCTAACCTCATTCATTAAAGATTGGGGGTATTAAAACATTCTTGAATATTTTTTCACAATAAAAAATTAAAAAAATCAGCTCCCTCTATATAAAGAAAGAACTGGCAAAATTTACTAACAGCTAGCAATGCCTAAACACCTTTTTAACTGACCAACCAAATCTAAACTGGGCCTCCTAACAAAGTCATCTTTTCTAAAGATCTCAAAATTGCCCAGCGCTCCCAATATTTTCTACTACCGCGAAATCTTTCATCAACCTCCCCTCCCCATTGAGGGTTATTTTTTATTGATGCTTGTAACTCTTCATAATCCAAACGACTCAAACGCATTGGCTTCCATTCAAGAATAGTATTATGGGCACTGAATAACCGTCCTTTCATTAGCGTGCTATTTAGCATCGAATAAGGTGGTAAAACACCAAAAAAACATCCCGCTTCTACAAACAAAAACTCTCCGATTTCTAATGATAAAAGACTATTAATTTCAACATAGTGATTGCCATCTACACTTGAGGCAATGCCACCTGCGGTGATGTTTCTTTTTGTAAATTGAATTTTCATCTGAATCTCCGTTATCTAGATTTCTATATAAATATTTAACCTGATATAACTGTTTTATATTTCATATTTATTATTTCTCAGCCAGATTGCGCCATAAATAAATGTGATGGAAATGATGACTCCAAAAACCAGCTGGGATGGCGAATAATGAAGCATATCTTTCATTATTACTCCTATATTTCCCGACTCTAATGCGGCCAAAGAACCATCTCCGCTATAGCTAATCACGCTAGAAAAAAATCGCCCAATATAATTTGTGCCTACAATAAGCCGCTCAAAAATATAAAAACAAAATGGCACTAAAAAAGACAGTAACATCGGCGTGCCTTTTGACCATGCAGAACAGAAAATTAGCCATGAGAAAAATGGCATTAATTTAATGGCGACTAAAAATATAAGGAAGCTATGAGTAAGCAACACCTTAAAGAACATCTCAAAGTACGCGCCCAAACCAATCATTGATTCTTGCAGCCCTACATACAAATAAGTCACTCCGATACCAACCGCTAACTGAACGACGATTGAAAATATAAATGCAATCACTGGAATAATCAGCGCAGCAATTAAAAGTTTACTTGCTACTGCCTGAGACTCACTAAAAGGCAGCGACTTCCAAAACAAAATACTTCTGTCTTTTCTGTCCGTATGCAAGCTCGCCAACAAATAAGAAACTCCTAAAAAAAATGCCAACATTCCAAATACCATTGCGTATAAATGCAAGCCTGCAAAAATCAACCTATCTCTATCGGCTAAAACTGATAATGCTTTTACTTGATCTTCTCCATCCAACTCGACTGTCAGCTTTTGAGTAATATATTTTTTTGAGCCGTCCGAACCGGAATCTTCCACAGATCTAGCCATTTGTACTAAATCAGAGAATTCAATATCAGAGCGAATATCAAAAACACCGAAGCTGATCATCAAAATCAGCAAACTAATTAAAATAGAAAACCCTGCTGGCACCCAGAGAATTGATCTTTTATGTTCCCAATATTCTCTTATCAGCAAAGCGGGAAACTCTTTCATTGCTTGGTTCATACTCTTGCCCTTTAAAGCTTCTTTTTAATCGTTTAAAAAAGATATAAGTTTTCATGCACTGGATATGTAAAAGGTGCCATTAAAATTAATAATAGGAAAACAGCCAACATCACTCCTATTGAACCCATAAGCTCATATAAATTATTTTTAAACTCTGAATAAAAGTGAATTAATCTATTGAGAACCATTATTTTTTCCTTGAATTTAATCACTGCATTTTCGCAACAAATAAGTCTGCAATTGTTGGTAGTCGAATATCTCCTAACGCTCTGAGATCGTTTGGATTCTTATTTTCAAACAAAAATGTTGTTTGGCCTAATCCAGACTGTTCCGATATTGGGTTTAGAAATCGCGCAGCATCAATATTTTGATTACTCACTTTCACCTCAACATACTGATCCGCAAGCTGGTCCATTGACATATCCATAATTATTTTTCCTTTTTTAATAAACATGACATCGGTCAAAAGACTTTCGACTTCTTCCACTTGATGCGTTGTAATTAAAATCGTTTTATTTTCATCAAAATAATCATTTAACAGATTGGTGTAGAATTTCTTGCGATACAAAATATCTAAACCTAGCGTCGGCTCATCGAGCACTAGCAATGGCACATCAATGGCCATCACTAATGCCAAATGCAGTTGGGTAATCATACCTTTTGATAAGCTTCCGACTTTGGTTTTGAAACCAATATCTGTTTGCGACAAAAAATCTATTGCTTTCTGACGGTTGAATTTCGGATGAACACCTTCAACAAATTTTATCGCTTGTTCTGCCGTTATCCATCTCGGCAAAATCGCCGTGTCCGCTATAAAGCAAACTTCTTCCATCAAACTTGCTCTGTCTTTTTTTGGATTTTTTCCCATAACATTGAGATCACCGTCATAAGGACACAAACCTAAAATACACTTGAGCGCTGTTGTTTTACCCGCACCGTTGTGGCCGATCAAACCTACAATTTTTCCCCGCTCAATCGTCATGTCCAATTGATCTAGTACTGTCGTTTTACCGTATTTTTTCGTGAGGCTTTTTGCTTCTATCAAGGTTTCCATTATTCGTCACTCGCTTCTTGCTGATTTTTTTTGTCGCTATCGATCGAACAATCTCCCGACTCACACTGGTTCATCAAATCGATGACCTCCGCCTTGGTAAACCCCAAATTCTTCATTCGCTCCGCGAGCAGTGGTAATTCAACGGTGATAAACTGATTTTTTTCTCTTGCTAATAGTGTTGCCCGAGCACCCTGTTCAACAAACATCCCGACTCCTCTTCGCTTCTCTAGCAACTTACCCTCAACCAATTCTTGATAGGCTTTGGAAACCGTTAAATGATTGATTTGATAATCACTCGCCACCTGACGAACCGACGGAACGGCTTCGCCTTCTTGTAGTGAACCGTCGATGATGAGGCGGATAACTTTGTCTCTCAACTGGCGGTATATGGGCTGAGAATCATCCCAGTCATTAAATTGCGTCATTTACTATTACCAATTCTGCTTAACAACAGCTTTATTGCTATGGTGTTACCTATGACTATAACACCATGTTTTATAATGTACAGGCCCTGACAGGCGACTTATGTATAGTTATGTAAATTCTTGCTCTGGTGAAAGTGTCGATAGAGGAAGAGGATAGAGGGGGCAAATTAAAGCGTAATGGACAAAAGCCAAGCTTGTGGATATTGTGACTTTTCGACGTTAACGAACTCGTCAATTCAATACGACTAGCGGATATTTATACTCGTAATTCAGCGGTTGATAACTTATTTACGAGCTGTAAGGGGCTTTAAAGTTTTATTTTTTTGTTGCAACCACTTTTTCAGCTATTCGCTGTTTTGCAAACATATTAATCAGCGCGCCGGTAACAATTAGTCCACCACCAACCCACGTCCAGAACACTGGGATTTCACTAAACACCAACCACCCTAGCACCGCAGAAAAAATTATTTGAAGGTATGAAAATGCTGTCGCCTTGCTGGCCGTTTCAGTTTGCATCGCTTTGGTCAGGCCTAGCTGCCCCGCTTGTGTAAAAACACCAACCAATATTAACAGCCCTGCCTGCTCCCACGTTGGCATTACAAAATCGTTACCCAGCAGCAAGAGCGAAAACGGTAAAGCTATCAGCGGAAAATATATAATAATAACTGCAGGATCATCAGTCTCTGTTAATTTTCTCACCAAAACATAAGCAACAGCACTTCCAAACGCTCCTAATAACGCAATACTTATAGAAAAATAAGAAAACGTTTGCTGAGATCCGCCAAATAAAAAAGCGGGCTGCGCAATAACAACAAGTCCAATTGAACTTAAAATAATACAAACGATAACTGAAGAATGAAGTCGTTCTTTTAAAAAAATGACAGCAAGAATTGCCGTAAATGTTGGGTGTAAATACTGTAAGACAGTCGCCTCCGCCAAGGGCAATGTGGTGACAGAATAATATACACAGACCAAAGTTAATGCGCCAACCACACCACGAGCAATCAGCAAATCTTTGCGGCAACCAAACATTGCGAGGCGTTTTTGACGAATACTGGCATAACTAAGAATCAATGAAACCAATGAACGCGCTGCCACAATTTCTAAGACCGGAATACCATCTTGCCCGACAAGTTTTACGCACATCCCCATAACGGCAAAGCCGAACGCACTAAAAATCATGTAGCGTACGGCGAGCGGTATGGTGTTAATAAATGATTGCATTAAAAAGTAATACCTGCTTACTTACAAAGGTTTATTCCTATTAATGCATCTATGGCGTGTGCATTTTGAACATTTATTTAATTAATCGATTGCCAATCAACTCATCAACAACAGTTGGATCGGCTAGTGTACTAGTATCTCCTAGTGCATCTATTTCATTCGCAGCAATTTTTCTTAAAATTCTACGCATAATTTTACCAGAGCGCGTTTTCGGCAAACCCGGCGCCCACTGAATATAATCAGGTTTTGCAATTGGACCAATTTCTTTTACGCAGATGTCGACTAATTCTTTTTTAAGATCGTCGTCATATTTTTCACCCGCCATTAAAGTCACGTACGCATAAATGCCTTGGCCTTTAATATCGTGTGGACAACCAACGACGGCAGCTTCGGCAACTTTATCGTGCAGCACTAAAGCACTTTCAACTTCTGCAGTTCCCATTCTATGGCCACTAACATTTAACACATCATCAACTCGTCCGGTTATCCAATAATATCCATCCTCATCTCGGCGTGCTCCATCGCCCGTAAAATAATATCCTTTATAGGTTGAAAAATACGTATCGATACAACGCTGATGATCACCATAGACTGATCGAATTTGAGAAGGCCACGAACTTTTTATTGCCAAATTTCCTTCACACGCTCCTGTTAATTCATTTCCTTCTTGATCTAGAATGACAGGCTCGACGCCAAAAAAAGGCAGGGTCGCTGAGCCAGGCTTTAAATCAATAGCACCTGGCAATGGCGTTAACATGTGTGCGCCTGTTTCTGTTTGCCACCATGTATCGACTATCGGGCATTTTTTTTCGCCAACAATATTGTAATACCATTCCCACGCTTCTGGATTGATTGGCTCTCCCACAGTGCCTAAAAGAACTAAAGATTTTCGAGAAGTGCGCGTGACAAATTCGTCGCCCGCAGCCATAAGCGCACGAATAGCTGTCGGTGCGGTATAAAATTGTTTGACGTTATGTTTATCAACAACATCCCAGCAGCGTGAAGGACTCGGATAATTTGGAACACCTTCAAACATTAATGTAATGGCACCATTGGTTAATGGACCGTATAAGATATACGTGTGCCCCGTTACCCAACCGACATCGGCTGTACACCAATACACATCACCTTCGTGATAATCAAATGTGTACTTGTGTGTCATTGCTGCTTGCAATAAATATCCGCCTGTTGTGTGTAAAACACCTTTTGGTTTTCCTGTTGAGCCCGATGTGTACAAAATAAATAATGGATCTTCTGAATCCATGGATTCCGGCTCACACACTTCGGCGGCTTCTAACATTTCATCGTGATACCAAATATCTCGGCCATTTTTCCATTCGACATCACCCCCAGTGCGCTGAACGACTAAACAGGTATGAGTGTTCGGACAATGCTCTAATGCCTTATCTGCATTTTCTTTAAGTGGCACTTTTTTTCCGCCGCGCAAACCTTCGTCTGCAGTAATCAGCACTTGGCAATCAGAATCTAAAATTCGATCTTTTAATGCGTCAGGAGAAAACCCACCGAAAACAACCGAGTGAACTGCACCGAGTCGTGCACATGCCAACATGGCGTAAGCCGCCTCTGGAATCATCGGCATATAGATACAAACCCGATCCCCTTTATGGACACCACGAGATTTTAAAACGTTTGCCAACTTACAAACGGCAATATGTAATTCTTGGTAAGTAATTTTTTTATCTTCGTTAGGGTCATCGCCTTCCCAAATAATTGCGGTTTGATTTGCACGCTGCGGCAGATGTCTATCGATGCAGTTTGTTGTCACATTTAATTTTGCATTGGCAAACCAAGTCGCTTCACCTTTTGGAAAATCAAATTCGCGAACACTACTCCAAGGCTTGTCCCACGTTAAAAACTCTTTGGCTTTTTCGGCCCAAAACTCATCTGGAGATTCAACCGACTGCTTATACATTTCATCGTATTTGGATTTGTTAATAAGCGCATTAGAAGCAAAAGTCGCAGGTACTGGATGGATTTTCGGTAAATCAGACATTATGTTCCCCTGTATTTATTATTTTCTTACTCGTTGCACAAACGCCTGATGAGCATTTTAAACCTTCATCAAGGCAGGGATTTCTTGGTTCAAATTGTATCACTATGGTTCTGAATATAAATATATTCTACGAGCTTGAAATGTTACCGGCTAAATCAGGACCAAAAAAAACCTCGTGTATTGATTATCCAATCATGACACGAGGTTTTTTAATACTTGTCATCTAACGCTGCTGGCTTTTATTAACTAATAAACACCTCACCTATATCACAAGACGATAGCATATAAGATGACTAAAGAGACCGTAGCTCTTTCAGCTGAACAGGAATCGTATTCGTTGAACGCTCAACGGTATTATCATCGTTAAGATAAACCAATTTAGGTTTGTGTTCTTCAGCTTCTGCTTCATTAAATTGCCCATAAGCTGCAATGATAATTTTATCGCCGACTTGTGCTCTTCTTGCTGCGGCACCATTCATCGATATGATACCTGACCCTGCTTCTGCCAAGATGACATAAGTAGTTAAGCGCTCGCCATTGGTCACGTTAAAAATATCAATTTGCTCGAATTCTCGTAAACCCGCTAATTCGACAAGATCAGAATCAATTGCACAGGAGCCGTCGTACCAGAGCTCTGCCTGGGTCACGCTTGCCATGTGTAATTTGCCTTTCAATAGCGTTGTATTCATACCTACCTCGCTTTCGCTTTGTTGCGCTTATTTATATCAAAACTAGATTTAATGGCTAGTGTTATTGACCAAACGCTGTTAAAAAATTTATTTGCCGTTTTATTGAAGATTAATTGATACATTATCAATTAATCGAGCGCCCTGTGTATACATAGCACCAAGAATCGTAATTTCTTTATCATCATGAGCCGCTGGGTCTAACGTTCGGCTATTACTGATACTCATATAATCGACTTTAAATCCAACCTCTTCAATTTGAGCAATCGCTTCTGCTTCAAGCTTCAAAAAGTTGCGCTCGCCTTGTTTAATTTGATCACCTACCCAGTTAAGCGTTTGATACAAATGCCCTACCTTGGTGCGCTCATCCGGTGTAATAAAACCATTTCGCGAACTCATAGCTAAGCCATCGGCTTCACGAAAGATTTCTCCAGCGGTGATCTTCACCGGCATGCATAAATCTTCCGTCATACGACGAATAATCGCGAGTTGCTGAAAATCTTTAATGCCAAACACGGCTTCATCTGGCTGCACAATATTGAACAGTTTTGTGACAACCGTGGTAACACCTTCAAAGTGTCCCGGCCGGCTAGCACCACAAAGCACATCTGTCATCGTGGGAACAATCACTCGTGTTTGCTCTGCCATGCCGTTTGGGTAAATTTCATTTTCGTCAGGATAGAATAAATAATCACAGCCAGCTTCTTGAAGCTTAGCGATATCTGACTCATATGTTCTTGGGTACTTATCCCAATCCTCGTTCAAACCAAATTGTAGAGGATTCACAAAGATACTGACGACAACCACATCCGATGTTTTTTGCGCAATTTTCACTAGTTCAATATGAGCCTGGTGAAGATTACCCATCGTTGGAACGAAGCCAATAGTTTTACCCTCGGTTCGCGCCTTATCTAATGCTTCTCGCACGGATACTTTATGGTGGTATATCTGCATGAGCTACCCGACCTCTTTTCTCACTACGCTTACCAAAAGCCTTAAACTTTTGAGTAAATGTTACCGCGTTGGTTAAAACGTGGCCGGCGATAATACACAAGGATGTTACCCATGTACACGCTGGACAAGGGTAAACTATACAGGAACACAAGGCCCCAGATGACTGGCAACACAGAAGTGGTACTGAGAATAAGAAAAACCGGGGAATAAACAGGCGGGAAAGGTAAAAGACCGTCAAATATAGTGAGCGCTCACTTTATTTGATGAAAAAATCGATATCGCCTAATACTCCTGGCTAAAGTAATCAGGAGCGAGGTTTTCAAAACGAGTATATTGCCCAACAAACGCAGCGCGAACGGTGCCTATTTCACCATTTCGCTGCTTGCCAATAATCAATTCTGCTATCCCTTTTTCGGGACTTTCTTCGTTGTAATATTCATCACGATAGATAAATAGAATAATATCAGCGTCCTGCTCAATCGCTCCAGATTCCCTCAAGTCCGAATTCATTGGACGCTTATTCGGCCGCTGTTCGACACCACGGTTTAACTGAGACAGAGCAATCACAGGACAGTTATATTCTTTCGCCAAGCCTTTTAAAGAGCGAGATATTTCTGAAATTTCTTGAGTTCGACCATCACTTCCTCCACCCGTATGCATGAGCTGGATATAGTCGATCATGATAAGGGCCGGCTCACCATGTTCGCGAGCAATTCGCCGCGTTCGTGCTTTAACGTCTTGCGGCGTTAAGCCGGGAGTATCGTCAATAAACAGAGGACGATCCTTCATTTTACTAACAGCAGCAGATAGCTTTGGCCAGTCTTCCTCGGTCAATTTACCATTGCGAATTTTTGTTTGATTGATGCGCCCAATCGAAGACAACATTCTTATCACGAGCGACTGTGATGGCATCTCCATACTGAAAACTAAGACTGGTTTGTCTTGATGCAAAATTGCATTTTCAACAAAGTTTAAAGCGAGCGCTGTTTTACCCATCGATGGACGTGCAGCAAGGATAATTAATTCGCCATTTTGCCAACCCGAAGTTTTCTCATCGAGATCAGAAAGACTTGTTCCTAAGCCAGTAATATCACTTTCAGATGAAAAGAGCTCATCGATACGATCAACAGCCCCTTTCAATAGGGTATTTACGCCTTCAAAACCACCCTCTTTGGGTCGATCTTCAGCGATTTCAGCAACTCGTCTTTCAGCCAGTTGCAGTAGGTCATCAGAATCTAGGCCTGCTGGATTTAAACTGGAGCGACTAATTTCATTCGCTACGGAGATTAATTGTCGTACGGTCGCGTGATCGCGAACAATCTTAGCGTAAGCCGTAATATTCGCGGCACTTGGCGTGTGTTGAGCCATTTCAGCCAAATAACCAATACCACCAATGCGATCAAGCTCTCCGTGGCGATCTAATGCCTCTGATAGCGTCACCACATCCAATGGCTTAGAGTCTTCTGCCAGCTCATGCATCATCGAAAAGATTTGGCGATGACTGTCCTGATAAAAATCGGCTTCAGAAACAAATTCTGCAACCGCATCAAAACGAGAGTTATCGAGCATTAGCCCGCCCAAGACTGACTGCTCTGCTTCTATAGAGTGAGGTAATGGCTGGCCAGATGAATGTGAGCGAGCTGCAGACACCAACTCACCCGCATCCCCAGCCTCCAGATCATTAAAGTCTGGGTTGTCGGAGAAGTCATCTTCGTAATTGTCAGGTAACTCAGCTTCCATAGAGGGACATGTGCTTTAAGTGATTCTTTTACTAAGACCTCTAACGAGGATCCATAAACCAGAGCCCATAAAAAAGGGCAATTGTGACGCCGAGTTATCAGCGAGACAATCACCCGATTGTAACGTTTAAGCTAGAAATACGACAGAAGTAATGGCTTAAATACTAACAGCAACGCTTTTAGTTATCGCCTTCAGCATTCTTCGCTGCTGAGCTTTCTATTGCTGAAAATTATTCAGCGACAACGGAAAGCTTAACGGCTTGAGTGACTTCTGAATGCAATTGGATGTCGATCTCATATTCACCGACTTCACGCAAAGTACCTTCTGGTAAACGCACTTCTGATTTAGCGACTTCTACGCCAGCATCCGTGATAGCTTTTGCTATATCTGCTGTGCCAATTGAGCCGAAGAGCTTACCTTCATCACCAGCATTTGCTGTGATGGTAATGGTCAACACTTCAAGTGAAGTCGCTCGCCCTGTTGCGCCGGCAATTTTTTCAGCTGCCGCGGCTTCTAGCTCAGCACGACGCGCTTCAAAGTCTTTTAAGTTTTCTGCCGTTGCAGGAACAGCTTTACCCTGCGGCATTAAATAGTTACGACCAAAGCCCGCTTTAACAGCAACCTTATCGCCAATGCCGCCCAACTTACCAATATTCTCTAATAAAATAACTTCCATCGTTTTTTCCTCGCTTAAACTGGTTGAACAAATTGCTTTTAAATATGATGTAACACTGAAAAAAGCAGCTTGTCTCGCTAATCATCTTCTTACGAAACGGAGACCGTTTTGTTGTTAGTCTTTTGGCTCGCTATCTTTTGGCTCAATGTCTTCCGAGCTGTCATCTAGTGCTTGACTCGGTGCTTGATCCGATAAACGACGATAGTTTACCCACGCATCGGAAAAACCAAATATCAAAACGATCCACAAAATCGGTTGTACTGCGAAAGACAAAATATAAAACAATACTAACCACTGCACGCCTTGTTTTTTTTGGGTAACGCGATGATGAACAATCGCAGCAGCTACCATGAATAATGGAATCGCCGCTAATAAACCCCAAAACCAAAAAGAAGACTGAACAAAACTAATCCCAAAAAGCCCCAAACAAAATAACGATTGAGTCTTTGACATATGCAACTGGTGAAACTCTTCTTGAAATCCACCAGGGTTGTACAGTATTGCTTGCCACCAACGACCCATTAAAAGTGCCATCAATGCATTCATCGCAATCGCAAAAGCAACAACTCCCGCTAAGAGTGAATGGGTAAAAGGCGTCACCTCGACATCTTCTACACCACTGGCTTTTATAGCTTCTTGTTGCGCGCTGTTTAATGCCTCTATCAAACCGTTTAAATATTCAGGGAAACTCACCCCAAAAACTAAACCACCTGTTGCAGCAATAAACGCCAAACCCAATACACTGGCAGGCCAAAAGGACCCCGCCTTTAAAACTATTGCTCCGCCTATTAATGCTACCAATACACTGAGACTAATAAATGTCACTGGCAGCAACGTAGGGTTTAATACCGTAAATACGACAAGCGGTAAAAAGGCCCAAAGAGCAATATTAGAACCATCAACAATGCCACGCCTCAGCGTGACTAATGCAACAACAGCAGGACTCACCAAGGGTAAAAAAGTACATAGTAATGCGACACTTGCAGCCTGTACTCGGCCACGCATGACATACTCTGCCAAAGCACGCATTTCACATTACCTCTTTTCCCAAACTAGAATAAACGATACGACAATTAGACATTGCCCGTATCGCTCAAACTAATAGCAACTACTGATCGTGGCTATCGGTATATGGTAATAATGCCAAGTATCGAGCACGTTTGATGCAGCTTGATAACTGACGCTGGTATTTTGCTTTTGTACCGGTGATTCGACTAGGGACAATTTTACCTGTCTCTGAAACATATGCTTTCAATGTTTCTAAGTCTTTGTAATCAATTTGTTTTACGCCTTCAGCAGTAAAACGACAAAATTTACGTCTACGGAAAAATCGAGCCACGCTTATTCTCCTTTCTCTTCATTGCTTTCGGCTTCTTGAGCCTCTGCAACTACTTCTTCAGTTTTAGTTTCAGAGCTTTCGTCGCTGTTAGGTGCATCATTTGATGACTCATCACGACGATCCATTCGGCTCTTGCGCTCACGATTTTCTGTTTCTGCTTTCATGATTGGCGATTGTTCTGTGACCGCTTCATCACAACGCATCACCATATTTCGTAATACAGCATCGTTGTAACGGAAATTAGTTGTCAGTTCAGCCAACGCTTCTTCAGTGCACTCAACATTCATTAAAATGTAGTGAGCTTTGTGAATTTTGTTGATTGGATAAGCAAGTTGACGTCGACCCCAATCTTCCAAACGATGGACTTGGCCATCTGTTGAAGTAATCGCTGTTGTGTAGCGCTCGATCATACCGGGGACTTGCTCGCTCTGGTCAGGGTGGACCAGAAACACGATTTCGTAGTGTCTCATTAAGACTCCTTACGGGTTATAGCTTCCTATCTCTACTCATTGTGGAGTATGTAGTGAAGCAAGGAGAGTTGAGTCTATTTATTAAGCAGACTCAACGGGGGAGGGCATTTTAGGGAGTTGGTTATGGTATTGCAAGTACCAGTAGATAAGGAAGGATAATCGAATGTTTTTAAGCTATTTCCACCCAGCCTTTAATAGGCTCAATATACACAAATGTTGTATTGAGAGCCGTTACAACCCTTGTGTCACCGTGACAAGCTGGCTCATAGGATTCGAGGCCTTCTAAGGCCAGACTCGTCGCCATCTCAGGCTTATCACATAACTCATCAGGCACTGTCTCTACATGAAGTTCGCTTGCACTCCATTCCCTGAACATCCACCGGCTTATTTGCATGATGCTCACTGAGAACAAATACCGCCGATGTACCCGCCATTTTCTTGTAAGACATCAAATCACCCTGCCAGCTTCTGAAGTAAGGAGGGCAAGTTTATGAAAAATAAGCTGACAGAGTGATGATCTAACGCAATTAAAAGTGAGCTTTCATAGAAGATATCAACCCTCTCGCTGCCTCAGTGACTCAAATAAGAATACACCAACGGCGACCGAGACATTTAAACTACTAACCTGCCCTTGCATGGGGATACTGGCTAAAAAATCACAATGCTCACGCGTTAACCGCCGCATTCCTTCGCCCTCAGCTCCCATGACAATGGCTTTAGGGCCTGTGAAATCAGTTTGATAAATAGATTGTTCTGCTTCGCCAGCGCTTCCAACAATCCAGACACCTCGTCTCTGCAGGGCTTTCAGGGTTCTCGATAGATTCGTGACAACGATATAAGGAAGTGTTTCTGCCGCTCCGCTCGCCACTTTTCTAACCGTCGAATTAACACTGGCAGAATTATCTTTTGGGGCGATCACCGCTTGCACGCCGGCCGCTTCAGCTGTTCGCAAACAAGCGCCCAAGTTATGGGGATCCGTTACGCCATCAAGCACTAATAATAAAGGATCTTCCGCCAAACCATCTAACAGCTCATTCAGAAAAGCCTCGTCATGAACTTTACCGGGCGAGCACCGAGCAATTGCACCTTGGTGATTAATATCGCCATCGTCAGACGCGCTCTCGATAAGCTTATCAAGCTCATCACGTGACAAAAATTCATAGCTGATGTCTTGTTTTTCAGCCAAGGCTAACAACTTTGTTAAACGCTGGTCTTTTCGAGTTTGCAACAAATACAGATGCTGCACTCTGTCCGATGATGCTTTCAGTAACGCCTGTACCGAGTGGATACCAAAAACCCACTCACTGCCTTTTTTGTTCGATTGCTTCACTCAATTTTCCT
This sequence comes from Cellvibrionaceae bacterium, assembly GCA_050633885.1. Lineage (GTDB taxonomy): Bacteria > Pseudomonadota > Gammaproteobacteria > Pseudomonadales > Cellvibrionaceae > JAWSVE01. The sequence continues at coordinate 349,741 of JBOEHK010000002.1, read as the reverse complement.
ACTGCTTTTGGTTTTTTAGTTTGGATTTGTTACTTCTTATTCTTTTTTCTAATGCTTTTATTTTTTCCTGATTTTTTATTTGATTTGGACGTTTTTTTCTCATTCTTATCTTTGTGCTTTCCAGACTTTCTTTCAACGCGCTTTTTCCCTTTTTTATTTTCTCGTGAAGCGTCTTGAGCCTCTTCTTTCGTCACTCGATTAATCTTTGTTTTTTTACTCTCTATTAATTCAAAATCTACTTTTCGCTCTTCCAAATTAACACTGGCCACCTGAACTAAAAGTTCATCACCTAAACGAAAAGTACGTCTAGAGTTCTCTCCGACTAAACGATGCCTCGCGGGTTGAAAATGATAATAATCTCTTGGCAAACCTGTAATATGAATCAATCCTTCAACGTATAAATCTTTCAATTCAACAAACAAACCAAAACCAGTCACAGCAGTAACAACACCTGGGAATTGATCGCCCACATGATCTTGCAAAAATTCACATTTCAGCCAACTAACGACATCCCGTGTCGCCTCATCTGCTCGCCGCTCGGTTAAAGAACATTGCTCACCGAACACAAGCATGGCTTGCATATCGTAAGGATAAATATCTTTTACCTTCAATGGCTTAGCGCCATCAACACGGCGTACATTTTTTGCTTCTTTTTTGGAGCGAATAATATGACGAATACCTCGGTGCACTAGCAAATCAGGATAACGTCGAATTGGCGAAGTGAAGTGAGCATAACCCGAATAATTCAAACCAAAATGACCTTTATTATCCGGCTGATAAACCGCTTGTTTTAAGCTGCGTAACATGACAGTTTGAATTAGTTTTTGATCAGGGCGATCTTCTATTTGCGCCATCAGCTCTTGATAATGCTCTGGCTTTGGTTTTTTTCCACCCGGCAAATACAAACCCAGCTCAGCAATAAATTCTCTCAAATTTTCTAGCTTTTCATCCGTCGGACCTTCGTGAACACGATACAAACCAACGACATCATTTTTTTCCAAGAATTTTGCAGCACACACATTGGCCGCCAACATACATTCTTCAATTAATTTATGCGCATCATTTCGATACACAGGGACAATTTCTTTTATCTTTCGCTGCTCATCAAAAACGATTCGTGTTTCAACCGTCTCAAACTCTATCGCTCCTCGCTCATCTCTTTCTGAACGGAAAGCACCGTATAAATTATGTAACTCATCAATATGCTTAACGACACTGTGATAATGTTTTCGCAACCCGCTATTAGGGTTGTCTTTTTCTGCCAACATAGTGCCGACTTTGGTATAGGTTAATCTCGCATGAGAATGAATCACCGCCTCGTAAAATTTGTACCCACTGATTCTTCCCGCTGCACTGACTGTCATTTCGCAAATCATACATAAGCGATCAACGTCAGGATTGAGCGAACACAATCCATTTGATAATGCTTCTGGCAGCATAGGGATAACATGATCGGGAAAATAAACAGAGTTCCCCCGCAATTGCGCTTCTTTATCAAGGGGGGATTCCGGCTTCACATAATGGGACACATCAGCAATAGCAACCCACAATCGCCAACCACCGTCTTTGCCGGATTTTTTTCGCTCACAATACACGGCATCATCGAAATCTCGCGCATCTTCGCCATCAATAGTAACGAAGGGCAACTCGCGTAAATCAATTCGAAAAGCTTTATCTTCTTCTAATACTTCTGGCGGTAAATGTTTTGCCTCGCCTTCAACAGCACTTGGCCACACGTGAGGAATAGAATGACTTCGAATCGCCACATCAATTTCCATTCCTGGCGCCATATGATCGCCAAGCACTTGAACCACTTTTCCACTAGCAGGGTTTTTTCGATTCGGTTGTTGCGTAATTGCTAACTCAACATATTGCCCTTGTTTGGCATTCCCTTCATCTCCCAACGCTACCAGGACATCGATAGGCATACGAGGATTATCAGGCCGGACAAATTGAATGCCTTTTTCTTTAAAAAAGCGCCCAACCAATTGCGTTGTATTGTGGGAAAGCACTTCTACGATAACCGCTTCTTTCTTTCCCTTAAAACCACTGCCCGACTCGCGAACCAACACTTCGTCACCATCAAACACTTTTTGCATCTGACGAAATGTAAGATATAAATCATCCCCACCTTCGTGCGGAATTAAAAAACCATACCCATCTTTGTGGCCCTGTATTCGCCCTCGGGTTAAATCCATCTTATCGACGCGACCATAAGCCTTTCGTCGATCTCTCATTAATTGGCCATCTCTCTCCATAGCAATCAAACGACGACGCAATCCTTCAATCGAATCTTCATCCGTTAGCTTCAACCTTTCAGAAAGCTCTGGGTGATTCAATGGACCATCTGCACGTTCTAGCACCTCAAGAATAAACTCTCGACTAGGTATTGGATTGTCATATTTTTCGGCTTCGCGTGAAGCAAATGGATCAGATATCTTTTTGTTTCTTTTTTTACTCAAAATTTTTCTCTTTATAAATATTTAATGTGTTTTGAAAATGCGTCTTTAATTTGACGCTATACTATTGCCATATTTTTGTTACTTCAATTCTTAATAGCTCAATTCTTAATCGACACTTACTATACGCCTCTATAGAAAAGGTTGCACTAAAGTTAACCTAGCGAGCCCCTGCTTTTATTCATTATCGTTTTATAGAGAGCATTCAGGCGGTTCAACGGATGAAACCACTTGTTTCGTTACCCTCATCACAGTTTTCAATAAAATAATGAAGAGAATTCATTAGCCATCCGTCATTATTTACCATCACTCATTCATATTAAGTTCACATAAACCTGCTGTGATACAAGTCTTCATCAAAAATATTGTGTCATCCTAATTTTCACTTCAACAGAGAAGATCAAATGAAATCTTTACTTGGCCTATTTCTCAGCGGACTTTTTTTTGTGGCTCACGCTATCGCAATCCCTCTCAATGAAGGTGTGCCAGCTCACGATTTATCGGCCAATAAGGGAGACGTGCTCAATTACGAAATCGCAATTCCCAGCGGGGTCACCCACTTGGATATTTCAATCGCGAACGGCAGTGGCGATGCCGATATTTATGTGCGCGCCAGTGATTCGCCCAGCTCATCAAACTATGACTGCCGACCCTATTTGATCGGAAACAACGAAAGCTGTGAATTTTCTTCACCACAAACAACAACGTATTTCATTCAGATAAAAGCTTATGAGAGTTTTTCTGGTGTCATGTTACTAGCAACCTACTCGGGAGGGTCTTCACATGACGATAACGAGGGAGGGGAACTATCAAATGGCGAGATTATCTCAAATTTGTCGGGCGATCAAAACAGCCAAGCGTATTTTGAAATACATCTGCCTAGCAATGCTACAGGGTTAGACATCACCATTGCAAATGGTTCCGGAGATGCGGATTTATATGTTCGAAAAAATTCAGCGCCTATACTGAGTCATTATGATTGCCGACCCTATCAAACAGGGAATATGGAAAGCTGCTCCTTCCCAAACTCACAAGCATCAAGTTATTACATTCTCATCCACGGTTATGACTCATATTCAGACCTTTCGCTCAGCGCCAGCTATTCCGTTAACAATAATAGTGAAGGAAATGACAATTCAGATGGCGCTACGTGGTCTGGCTTTGAAACCTACTATTCAAATGCCATTGGCCAAAACGGAATCACTTTAATCAATGCGTTAAATGAAGCGGCATCTCGACATCATTCTCGTATGAGTTATTCACAAGTCTGGGACGCTTTGAAATATACCGATGAAGATCCCAATAACTCTAATAATGTTATATTAATTTATACAGGGCGTTCACAAGCAAAAACATTCAATGCCAGTGGCAACAACAATCCTGATGCTTGGAACCGCGAACACAGCTGGCCGAAAAGCCACGGCTTTCCTAATGCGAGTCAGTGGGCCTACACAGACATTCATCATCTCAGACCTGCTGACGCTTCTGTTAATTCTTCTCGTAGCAATAAAGATTATGACGACGGCGGAAATAGCATTGGCGAAGCGCCAGGGAATTACACCGATAGCGATAGCTTTGAACCCCGCGATGAAGTGAAAGGTGATCTTGCGCGCATGATGTTTTACATGGACGTTCGTTATAATGGTGGTGACAACTCAGGAACAGGTGATTTAGTTATAGTCGATTACACCAACACCAACGGTAGCTTGCTAGGAAAAATTTGTACTTTACTTGACTGGCATAATCTTGATCCGGTCAGCACAGAAGAAATCAATCGCCATGCAAAAATTGTTGAGCGCCAAGGCAACCGAAACCCTTTTGTTGATTATCCTGCATGGGCCAATGACATGTGGGGTGCAGAGTGCGATTAACTTTTCGCTAATCATTAAAATGCACCATGAAGAGCATCGATAATTTTCAATGCTCTTCATCCTATTATTTACATCTATTGTATTTTTCAGCATTCACTTAGCTCTCGACAATCACAACAGACACAGGAAAGTGATCACTGAACCCCGACTGATCAATATTTTTTTCAGCATCGCCTTTAGGAAGACCAAATCGGATTGAGCCGTAAGACACTCTGTGATCAACCATCTCCGGAAATAATTCAATCTTTGCCGTATTTTCATTAACCACCATATTTCCCGAAGGATCTAATAATCCTTTAGACACTAATATTTGATCAAATACATTTCCGTTTCCTTGATAATAAATCGTTCCGTGAATAAGTTTATCATCGCCTTTTTTATCTTTACTTTTTTGCTCGAGATAACGCCATGTTAAATTATAAAATTTAGGCGCGGTCTTGGCGCGCTCCACATCACCCCTTTCCCGTGTAGCACGTGCATGAATCACTAATGATTCATCAAACACATCGTCGTTAAAATCACCAACGGCTATAATAGGCACATCACTGCCTTTTTCTTCCCAAATTCGTTGATGCCAATAAGAAAGGGTTTCTCCTGCAGTCATACGATAGCCACGGCTTTCATGCGCACCGCCACTTCTTGAGGGCCAATGATTACAGAGTGCAACTAATTCATTCCCTGCTTGCGTGGTAAAAGTGGCCTGGGAAATATCTCGTGTCCCAGTTCGACGCATGACAAAATGAGAAAAAATAGTTGCCGGATCGACAGAGTACATCGACGAGTCAAAAATAAATGCGGTATCAATGCCTCGCTGATCTCTTTCATTATCAGCATGTGCTACAGAATAATGACGTTCTGAAAATTGATTATTTAAAGCAATAGACAGCTGCTCTAATACAAACGCATTTTCAACCTCACACACAGCAAGAATATCTGGGCCGTCACCTTCATTCATTTGTACGATGATAGAAGTGAGTTGTTTTATTTTCTTTTTAAATAAGGTTTTGGTCCAACCTTTCAGATCTTTTTTTAATTTAGCTTCAAGCCAAGGCTCTCTTTCGGGGTGGTTTTGCGGTGCAAATAAATTCTCTAAATTCCAAAAAGCCACATAATGATTTTTCATAATTGACACTCCCTTGTTTTTCTAGTTAATTTCGTTCTATTTCTTTTTGTTTTGTTTATTCATTTAAAAAAATACCAATGACTACGGGTTTTTAAATAGATGAGGATTTCGTCGAATAAATTTTCGTATCCACTTTTCGATAAATGACACTTCCTGTCGAACCATATAGGACCAACCCAAGATACTAATAATCAATGCGCCAATAGTATCCACTACCAAATCATACATCGTATCGGTCAGACCAGAATCATCACCCAACATAGGCTTTTGCATATTCGTACCCAACAGTTGATCCGCGGCAAATTCTGCAATCTCCCACAATGCGCCAACGGCGATAGCAAACAAAAAAGCAAAGAAAGCGACAAATCTCGGACGCATATGAATCTCAGCTTGTTCGTTTTCATTGAGAATATAAATAAGCAAAAAGCCCAGAATCCCCAGCAACAAACCTGAACTCCCATGCAAAACAATATCCCACCACCACAATTTTTCATAATAGCTTCTCACCTCACCCAAAAACAGAGAGGCGAAAACAAAGATAATGGCTAATATTTGGAATTCTGACGGAATGTCTAATTGAAATTTATGGCCGAGCAAAATCGGAATTAACATCAGCGACATAATCGCCAAAATGAGAAAAACGTTAATCCAATGGCCATTAATGACAGTGAATATTAATTCGACCCCCAAGACGACGTGTAATACAAGGACAATCCACCAATGGATTCGTCTGGCAGTATCGATAGGCTGAGCATGTTTTATATTAGCCATAACAGTATCATGACGTTTGGAACTAAAGACATATTTGTCCAAGCTCTATAGTTAGGATACTGTCTAATCTAACGGTATTTTATCTTAATGAAAACCTTTAGTGGTTATGTTGGTCGTGGCTATGCTTGTCATGTTCATGTGACTATTGGCTATTTAGCGAGGTACGTAGCGAGTGGTACGCACTTAGTGGCCATGTCGTCCATGCTCGCCACTTTCTCTGCTTATATTATTGCCCTCAGAGTCATAAAAACCAGAAGCACCATGCTCCACAAAACCTAGGTGAATCATTTTCATTAAAAAGGGATCTGACTCATTATCTCCTACATCCGCATAATCAGTGGTTTGATAACTCAACAATTTCTCATAATACTGATCAATTTTATCCGCATCTAAAGTATTCTTCGTTAAGCTCCATAAAGTAAGGATGTTTCCCTCCTTAACCTCTAGTGAGGTCATCAACTTTTGTATTGGGTTCCACGTCAAATCAATGATCTTTTTATTTTCCGTTAAAGATAATTTCTGATAAAAATTACAATCAGCCACCTCGATGTTTTCTACTGGCTTACTAACATTCGCGTTAGCTTGCATTTTTCGAATCAACACATCCGACACTAATTGATATTTAAAGCTCCAATCATTTTTTTCTCTTTTATTTTTAATTTCAGTCGGTTGATATTCAATGCCACGTTGATGATTTTCGAAATACCGTGTCATTTTTATTTGACGATTTGGAGTTAACTCCCATAGTTCAGCTTGCTGATTCCTGGGTGTTTGAATAACCACTTGGTTTCCACGTCGCCACAAAACCACCTGCTTTTTTTGATTTATTTTTTTTTCAGTATCCATAATCTCATATTGATACTCCGCCATTAATGGCGATTCACAATGAGCATCTGCTTTTAGCCCAGGTGTGAATATAACGACAACCAAAAAGGCGATGAATTGAAAATATTTCTTCATAGTTATACACAACTCAATAATTTTTAACGTAACAGTTTTTAACCTAAAAACAAAAAGAGGCTATTAATACTAAGACTAATAACCTCTTTAATCCTTAGAGAATATAATGGAGAATCCTTTTCCTCTTCCTTGAAAAATCTTAGATTTATTTTTTTAACGCTTCCAGCGACGTTTTAGTTTTTTATCCGCCGCTTTTTCTAATTTCACAACATTATTCATGATGTGGAAAATAACGCTTTGTTCATTTGTTCCACTCACCAAATATGAACCAGGACCCTTTCCATAAATTGCCACATCTTCACCAGCATGCGTTTCTGAACCTAAGGGCACCAATGCCTCTTGGTGATAGCCACTTGCTTCTGTATTGATACTGGTCAAATCAATACGGCCCGTATCAGCAGGCAACCCATAAGTAACATCAGCGTTAGTTTCATCACCAAAATCTCGATGACCCAACCCATTCATATATCCCACGGTTGTGTATGGCATTCCATCAGCAGCCAAAGATGGCTCTTCGGATCCTACAGCAACCACTTTTCCTAAAATTGGGTTTCCACGTTTTGGATAACCCGCTATTGTAAATACATGACTGTGGTCTGCTGTCACAATGATCAATGTTTCTCGCATATCGACTGCATCAATAGTTGCTTGAATTGCTTTTGAAAATTCAATCGTATCAGTAAGAGCGCCGTAAGCACTACCCGCATGATGAGCGTGATCGATTCGTCCTGATTCAACCATTAAGAAATACCCATTACGATTATTATCAAGCACATCAATTGCTTTGCTCGTTAACTCAGAAATTGATGGCTCACCAGCAATATCATTTGCTCGATCTGCTTCATATTGCATATGCGATTCATTAAATAAACCCAATATTTTTTCTGTTGTATTGGAATTGATAGCATCGAAACCCGCTTGATCAAAAACGTAAGCACCTTGTGGATATTGCTCTTGCCATTCAGCTGTTAAATCTCGACCATCTGTTCGATCGCCTTCAACGCCGCTTGACGCATCAGGGCTATTGTACTGAGCATCTTTAGGTAAAAAATGACGCCGACCGCCACCCATCACGACATCAATTCCATTGATTTTTTTTGCCATTGGGTAACGTGCTTTTAAATTATCTTCGAAGTTAATTAACTGAGAAGCAATATCTTCACACCCAGCCTCTACTGCTTCAGTTGGCATATCTGAGATATCTTCCCAGTTACGATCGGCAGATTTAGCATAGGTCGCTGCTGGTGTCGCATGAGTAATTCTTGCGGTAGAAACAACGCCAGTAGATTTTCCGGCTATCTCAGCAAGTTCTAGTGCAGTAACCAATTCGTTACCAGCGACAGTTGAACAATCCCCTCGCTCAATATCTTCATCAACACCAATAACACCAACGTCTGTTTTAACACCCGTCATCATTGCTGTCATTGTTCCCGCTGAATCTGGCGTTTGTGCGTCAACGTTGTATGTTTTTGCTAAGCCAGTAAAAGGAAATAAATCAAAACTTAGATTATTTTCTTCTCCTTGCATGCCCTTTAACTGCCCTTCCAAAATTCTTGCTGCAGTCACCGTTGAAACACCCATGCCATCACCTACAAATAAAATGACATTTTTTGCGCGGCTACGAAAATAGGATTTAGCATCAACACGCATTTCGCCGTCTTGAAACCAAGCATTATTGAGCTGATGATCAGGAATTGCTTTTGTTTGGCCATTATAATGATCGCCGGCATAAACAGTTGTTGCAGTGAGTGTTGCAGCCACTAACGACACGGCTGTCGATAAAAAAGTTTTTTTGAAATTCATGTTTCTCTCCAAAAATTGTCCAGGAATTTGTATTAATGGTCTTCTCTGCTTTCAGTTCGATATTTTTTATCTCGGTAACGTTTAGCTCACTAACGTCTAGCCCGGTAATTTCTAGCGCGATAGTTTTAGCTAAGTTGTTTCAAGAACGATTTATAAACGATTCACACACCTCAAAGTTCACACACCTTAAAATTAAACTTTGTAAGTAATCGCAACAATATCAATGTGTTGCAAGTGCAAAATGTGTGTCGGTAAGTACTGTAGAGATCGAAGTTGACAGAAATATGCCATTTAGATTTCTTTTCTGTGACAAATCAAACCCATCACACGGCCTTTATTTCGCGCACAAAATAAAGGCGCGCCAGCTCATCTAGCACCAACATTGCACATTCGTCGCTAACCAAAATATTTTTGGTGGTGATCTACACCGGCAAGCCTCTGAAAATAAGGCATTATTTTTAAAAAGTTCGAATGGCACAGGCATTGCTTTATCGACTAATGTAAAAACGAGTCATTAAAGAGGATTCAATGGCAAGCGCTATTGAAGTAGCTCAATTATTTGTTTGACTTATTACGCCACAATCAATTAAATTCGATAGCGGCTGTGATTGTTTAAGCAAAAACGGCTTCAAGCAAAAGATTCACCAATAGACAGCTAGGGTTCCGACTGATTGTATTTTTTCAGTGTCTGGTCCGAGAGCAGTCGACCTACCTTTAACAGTTTTGTTTTGAATTTTATTCTGCTTTAGCAAAACTCTTATCTTCTAGGAAGGTTACACGGCGGGACAAAAGCCCGGGAGGTAGTTAACCATATGTATCGTTTTGTTACGGTAATGGTTAACTAGATGGCGCTGCGTCATTGCATCCTCTATTACAAAAAACGTGTGATCCTTAGGAGACTACTATGTTCTTTTCACCTGCTCTGTCATCTTCAAAAAAACCTTTTTTTAAAAAAAGTACTGTCATTTTTCTCGCGTCACTTTTATCTTTTTCGATTTCATCGCAAGCGCAAGCTAAAGATTCTTTTAGTGTCTGCTGGTCCATTTATGTCGGCTGGATGCCATGGGACTTTGGCGAGCAAGAAGGTATCGTCAAAAAATGGGCTGACAAGTACGGCATCACTATTGATGTGGTTCAAATTAATGATTACGTCGAATCAATTAACCAGTACACCGCTGGAGGATTTGACGGATGCACTATGACCAACATGGATGCTTTAACAATACCTGCTGCAGGCGGCGTCGACTCAACAGCATTAATCGTTGGCGATTTTTCAAACGGCAATGACGGTGTTGTATTAAAAGATAAACAATCTTTGAACGACATCAAGGGACAAACCGTCAACTTAGTTGAGCTCAGTGTTTCTCATTATTTATTAGCCCGGGGTTTAGAATCTGTCGGTCTTGCAGAAAAAGATGTCAAAGTTGTTAATACATCGGATGCGGATTTAGTGGCTGCTTACACCACAAAAGATGTCACTTCTGTCGTCACATGGAACCCGCTTTTAAGCGAAATCACTGCTATGCCAAACAGCACGAAGGTATTTGATTCTTCAAAAATTCCTGGAGAAATTATTGACCTGATGGTTGTTAATACAGAAACACTGGCTGAAAACCCCAAACTAGGCAAAGCATTAGTCGGTGCTTGGTACGAAATCATGGGGATTATGAATGGTTCAGACGCTAAAGCAACTGCGGCTAAAACGATGATGGGTAAAGCGTCGGGAACGGATCTCGCGGGATACGAATCACAATTGGCTTCGACAAAAATGTTTTATTCTCCTGCAGATGCTGTCGATTTTGTGAATAGTGAAAAATTAAAAACCACCATGGAATATGTGGCTGGCTTTTCATTCGACCACGGAATTTTAGGTGATGGTGCTGCTGATGCAACATTTATCGGTATAGAAACACCTTCAGGTGTGTACGGGGATAAAAACAATATTCAATTACGTTTTGATCCTAGCTTTATGAAGATGGCCGCTGACGGCAAGCTATAACTCTAACGTTATAGCTTGGCAAAACAATGTTACTGCTAACACACCCGACTGATTCTGTTAGCAGTAACATGCTCGTTCTCTCATATAAACCTGCTACTAATCCATGAAAAAACTTATCAATCAAAAGCCCAACAAATCAACACAATGGATTTTAGGATTTATTCCTTTTGTCATTATTGTGCTGCTTTATATAGGCGCATCGAACGCACGCTTGGCTGAGAACCCCAACGATAAGCTGCTTCCATCGTTAAGTAGTTTTGGAAGCGCAATCAATCGCATGGCTTTTGAACCCAGTAAACGATCTGGTGAATATGTTTTTTGGGTTGATACGTTAAGTAGTTTACAGCGCCTTGGTATAGGCGTTGCTATTAGCGCTCTTCTGGGCTTAATGTTTGGAGTGGTCAATGGTGTTATTCCTTTTGCAAGAGCAAAACTTTCACCACTCATTACAACCATTTCCCTCATTCCACCGATGGCCATTTTACCCATACTGTTTATTACCTTTGGTTTAGGTGAATTGGCCAAAGTTGTTTTAATCGCAATCGGCATTACCCCTTTTTTAATTCGCGATATGCAACAACGCACATTAGAAATTCCCCAAGAACAATTTATTAAAGCGCAAACCTTGGGTGCAAATACTTGGCAAATCATTGTAAGAGTGGTTCTTCCGCAAGTGATGCCTCGCTTACTCTCTGCTGTTCGATTATCTCTTGGCCCTGCTTGGTTATTTTTAATTGCTGCCGAGGCAATTGCAGCCACCGATGGTTTAGGTTATCGGATATTTTTAGTGCGCCGTTATTTATCGATGGATGTCATTTTGCCTTATGTTGCATGGATCACTTTTTTGGCTTTCGTCATCGATTACTGCCTTCGTAAAATCTCTTATCAATTATTTCCATGGTTTCACGCACAAATGGATCAAGGAAATTAAAGATGACGACGTCCTATATTCAAATAAATAACTTATGGAAAGAATACGGCGACCAAGTTGTACTAGAACAAATCAACAATGCCGTTGAAGAAGGGGATTTTATTACCATCGTCGGCGCGTCCGGCTGCGGTAAAACCACTTTTTTAAATATGTTGCTCGGCACTGAATCTATTTCTCGCGGTGAAATACTGATTGATGGAAAATCTATCATCGACGAGCCCAATGCGGATCGCGGAATTGTTTTTCAACGTTATTCTGTCTTTCCACATTTAACAGTTGTACAAAACGTGATGCTTTCACGGGAATTTGAACAAAGCGCTTTTATCAGTCGCTGCTTTGGTAGCCGCAAAAAAAAGTTCAAAGACGAAGCGCTAGAGATGATCGAAGCCGTAGGTCTTTCACACGCTAAAGACAAATATCCACATGAGCTCTCTGGCGGAATGCAGCAACGTTTAGCAATAGCGCAAGCTCTAATTAAAAAGCCCAGAATATTATTACTCGATGAACCGTTTGGCGCTTTAGATCCAGGTATTCGCGCAGACATGCATCAATTGGTCTTGTCGTTATGGAAAAAATATAAACTCACAATTTTTATGATTACTCATGATTTAAAAGAAGGGTTTTATTTAGGGACTCGATTATGGGTTTTTGATAAACACCGACATGATCCTCACGAACCCAATGCCTACGGCGCCATGATCACATATGACTTTCCCGTAGAAAATGGTAAAAAAATCGATCCAGAAACTTCAGATACTAAAGAAGCTTTAGAGACTTTAGAGGCTTTAGAAAAGTCACATGAAACAAAAGAAACATTAACAGGAACAACGCAGTGAACAACGACAAATCAACAACCCATACTGACAACCAATTGATTTACCAATACAAAATGCCCGGTGCGTCTCATTGGTCTTTGCGTATAAAAAAAGGAGTCAGCTTACGATTGATGGATATTGAGGGCGAAGCAAACGTCGGCATGATGCTTTATAATCCTTACGATTTATTGGAGCGTTACAACGCACCTGACACGCTAAAATGCCAACACACATTCAAACTTACTCGCGGCAATTGTTTATATTCTGATATGGGTAGAATCTTTTGCTCCATCACTGACGATTCATTTGGATGGCATGATACGGTTTGCGGAAATACAACAAAATCCATCGTGGAAAAAAAGTGGGGCGCGAAAAATTATCAAGATGCAAAAAACGATTGGCATCAAAATGGGCATAGTAGTTTTCTTGTCGAACTTGCTAAATATGGCTTAGGTGAAAAGGACCTTGCAGCTAATGTGAATTGGTTCAGTCAAGTAGTTGTAGATAATGAAGGCAACTTATCTCTCGAACAATCTTCTCAAGAAAAAAAAGCAGATAAACCTCTTTCTTCTGTCACACTCCGCTTCGAAATGGATACGCTCGTTATTTTGCATACATGCCCGCATCCATTAAACGGCTCTACTGAATATCCTCGAAAACCTGTTTTGTGTGAACTCATTGAATCAGATCCAGTGACAGATGATGACTACTGTCTGAACTTTCGTCCAGAGAATAAGCGTGGATTCGCAAACAACCGTTTATATCATTTATTATAAATGCTTATCCAAAAAATAATTTGATATTTAAATAACTCAGCAAAGAAAAAACATGATAAAAGAAAGTGTACTTGTTACTGATAACGCTGTACTTCATGAAACTGTTTTAGCAGGCGATTATTTCATCCAGATCATAAAAGCCGGACAAACTTTTCGCATCTTAGATAGCGAAGGCAACCAAGCGGCAGATACTTTATTTTACAACGCAAATGATGTGTCAGAGCGTTATAGCGCAATGGATACTGTTCGAGAGCAAGGTAACGTGTATTTAACCGCAGGAACAAAATTATTATCCAATCATGGTAATACCCTGCTAACCATTACAGCCGACACGTGTGGAAGACATGACACATTAGGTGGAGCTTGTGCGACTGAAAGCAATACCGTTCGATACGCATTAGAAAAACGTTGCATGCATGCGTGCCGAGATAGCTGGATGCTCGCAATCGCAGAAAATGAAGAATTAGGCTTAACCAAACGAGACATCACCCATAATATTAATTTTTTTATGAATGTCCCAGTGACACAAGACGGTGGATTAACATTTGAGGATGGTATTTCCGCACCGGGAAAATATGTGGAAATGAGAGCAGAAATGGATGTGATTGCATTGATTTCTAATTGTCCGCAACTCAACAACCCCTGCAATGGTTACAACCCAACACCGATAGGCATTTTTATCTGGTAACTAAAATTGATTAGAACGCCGGCAACAACGACAGACAGTAATATTTTTTCGGGACGGCCTGGAGAAATAGACACTAACGGGACGACCCACTATTTGATTTAAAAACCCATGCTTTCAAAAATCATGTCATCAAAAACCATCTCATCAAAAGACGGGAGCCCTTCGCATAACGCTTCTAACACTACTGAGAATAGCATCGAAAATAAAAGTGAACGCAACAGCGCGAACAATAACATGACAGCATTCTCAAAGGTTTTAATTGCAAATCGCGGAGCAATCGCAGTTCGCATTATCCGAACACTCAAAAAAATGAGGATTACCTCAGTTGCCGTTTATGCAAAAGCTGATGCAGACTCTCTGCACGTCACATTAGCGGACGAAGCCTATTGCCTTGGTGAAGGAGCCGCGACAGACACTTACTTAAACGAAAAAAAATTATTCGCTATTATTCAACAATCCAAAGCGAATGCCGTTCACCCAGGCTATGGATTTCTCAGTGAAAACCCTGATTTTGTCGAACAATGCGAATCAAAAAACATTGTTTTCATTGGCCCAACAGCAGAACAAATGCGGACGTTCGGTTTAAAACATACTGCGCGGGATATCGCTCAAAAGAATAATGTTCCACTATTACTTGGAACGGACTTACTACTTTCTCTTGAAGAAGCAGAGCAAGCCGCTCAACGTATTGGCTACCCTATTATTTTAAAAAGCACAGCAGGTGGTGGCGGCATTGGCATGCAAGTCTGCAATGACGTTGAAGAATTACAGCACGCTTTTGATAGTGTAAAACGGCTCAGTGCTAATAACTTTAGTAACGATGGCGTTTTTATAGAAAAATATATATTACGAGCGCGCCACATTGAAGTTCAAGTTTTTGGTGATGGTAAAGGCTTTGCTGTTGCACTCGGTGAAAGAGATTGTTCCGCTCAACGCCGACACCAAAAAGTCCTTGAAGAAACGCCTGCCCCTAACTTACCTGAAGCGATAAGAAAAAAACTACACGATGTTGCCGCAACATTAGTCTCCGCCGTTAACTATAGAAATGCGGGTACAGTAGAATTCATTTATGATGCGATAGAACAATCATTTTACTTCCTAGAAGTGAACACTCGTCTCCAAGTGGAACATGGTGTCACAGAAGAAGTCTACGGCGTCGACCTTGTCGAATGGATGCTATTGCAGGCATCAAACACTCTTCATGATTTACAACAAAGAGCGTCCACTTTAAAACCAACAGGGCATTCTATACAAGCGAGAGTTTATGCAGAAAATCCGCATAAGAATTTTTTACCCAGCGCTGGATTACTTAGCGAAGTTGCATTTCCTTCCACAATGCATTCTAAAGCGGATAAAGAACGCATTCGCATCGATCACTGGATTAGTACCGGCTTAGAAGTGTCACCTTTTTTTGATCCCATGCTGGGAAAAGTTATCTGTACAGCTCCATCGCGAGAAGCTGCAATGTCACTCCTCGAATCAACACTGAGCGATATTGTTATACAAGGCATTGAAACTAACATTGATTATGTTCGATCGATCTTGCAAAGTACTATTTTTCAAGATGGCGATATGTTTACGCGCTACCTCAATGAATTTTCTTACACGCCTTCGACCATAGATGTTATCTCTCCCGGCACCATGACGACCATTCAAGATTATCCTGGGCGGAAAGGCTATTGGAGTGTGGGTGTTCCGCCCTCTGGCGCTTTCGACAATTATTCATTTCGAATGGGTCAGCAACTTCTTTCAAATTTTTTCAGCGATCTTCTTAACGACGACAACACTTTCAACACCGAGAAAGATTCAACTCATTTACAAGAAAGCCAAGCCGGATTAGAAATCACACTAAGTGGCCCTACATTACAATTTAATTCTGCTGTCTACTTTGTGCTGTGTGGTGCAGACATTGACGCCACTTTAGATGGCGTGACCATTAACCTCTGGGAAATTATTCAAGCAAAACCCAATCAAACCTTAAAACTAGGAAAAGTAAAAGAAGCGGGTGCTCGAACTTATTTGCTCTTTGCTGGCGGACTAGAATCCAATACTTATTTAAATTCTAAATCGACATTTACTTTAGGGCAGTTTGGCGGCTTTAGCGGAAGAGCGTTACGGACTGGCGATGTACTTCATTTAGAAAATCAGCATCTTATGGAGGCGCTACCCTCGTCACATAAGAAAAATTTAAATGGCCTCAATAATGACTCAGTAGCTGACCGACCACACATAACCAATGATTGGAAAATCAATGTTATCTATGGTCCCCATGGCGCCCCTGATTTTTTTACGGCCAACGACATCGAAACGTTTTTTTCTTCAACCTGGAAAGTACATTACAACTCTAGCCGAACCGGTATCCGTTTAATTGGCCCTAAACCAGAGTGGGCGAGAAAAACCGGCGGCGAAGCGGGAATGCATCCCTCAAATATTCACGACAACGCTTACGCCATCGGCTCAATTGATTTTACGGGAGACATGCCCGTCATATTAGGTCCCGACGGACCTTCTCTCGGTGGATTTGTTTGTCCCGCCACTGTCATTACTGCTGATCTCTGGAAGCTTGGTCAATTAAAAGCGGGCGATAATATTCAATTCATTCCTGTTACGCAGGCGATCGCTAAGCAACTAGAAGAAAAACAGTTATTATCTATTCGCTCTATTGATAAGAATGCGGAGAATAAAAAAACAACTTTAGATTTTTTTGAAACATATTCGTTTTCTCCACAATCAACGTCCCCTATTTTTAAATGCTTAACGTCAGATACTTTCGGAACAGATATTGTTTTTCGACCCGCGGGTGACAAATACCTGTTGATTGAATACGGACCACTTGAATTAGATATTCGTTTACGATTTCGCGCCCACGCATTAATGCTATGGCTGCAAGAACAAAAAATTGCCGGCGTACTGGAGCTCACGCCAGGTATTCGCTCACTGCAAGTTCACTACAACAACTTCACAATCACACTTGAAGATTTAGTCGACAAAATCATTGCGGCTGAACACGATTTACAACACTCACAAAAGTTATCCGTCCCCTCTCGTATCGTTCACATCCCTATCAGCTGGGATGATGAGGCCTGTCGTATTGCCATTGAAAAATATAGGCAATCTGTACGAAAGGATGCGCCTTGGTGTCCAAGCAATATTGAGTTCATTCGACGTATTAATGGTCTTGATTCCATTGAAGATGTAAAAAAAATCGTCTTCGACGCTAGCTATGTTGTCATGGGTTTAGGCGATGTGTATTTGGGTGCTCCGGTTGCAACACCACTAGATCCGCGTCATCGATTAGTCACTACAAAATATAATCCCGCAAGAACGTGGACTGCTGAAAATTCAGTTGGCATTGGCGGCTCTTATCTTTGCGTGTACGGCATGGAAGGACCGGGAGGCTATCAATTTATTGGTAGAACGCTGCAAATGTGGAATCGATATCGAACCACAAAAGAATTCATTCAGCCTTGGTTATTACGATTCTTCGACCAAATTAAATTTTATGAAGTGACCGCTGACGAACTGATCGACATCCGTGAAAAATTTCCTCGCGGTGAATACTCGTTGAATATTGAAGAAACGACTTTCGACCTCGATGAATACCAAGATTTTTTAGATGCAAACAACGACACCATTACTGACTTCACAAAACAAAGAAATATAGCCTTTGATGAAGAACTACAACGCTGGGTTGAGAGCGGACAAATTCATTTTGAAGTCAGTGAGGATACGGAGGCGAATGCTGAGCAATCGCCGGTTCCTGAAAACTGTATCGGTGTTGAAAGCCATATTGCCGGTAACATTTGGCAATGGGTCGTATCCGAAGGCGATACCGTGGAGGAGGGACAGGTCATCTGTGTTTTAGAATCGATGAAAATGGAAATTGAAATCGCTTCGCCAGAAAAAGGCACACTAAAAAGTATTCTCAAGCAACAAGGCCAGCAAGTCTCGGCAGGCCAGCTCCTTGCCGTTATTGAACCTGTTATTTAATGAATTGTTTTATCAACGACTAAGACACACAACCTACTCATAGTTTTTCAGGATTAAACGATGACAGTTTTTAATGATTTAGACATTACTATCAGCGGACTAAAACAACATTATTTAAAGGGCGATTTCACACCGACTCAACTTATTGAACACCTCCATAAAAAATACAGTGAGGTCACTGATAACCCTATTTGGATCTCTCTACTCAACTTAGAACAACTTTCTCCGTATTTACACTTTCTTGATGATAAATCACCCGATTCTTTACCGCTCTTCGGTATCCCGTTCGCGATTAAAGATAATATCGATCTAAAAAATATCCCAACGACAGCCGCTTGTCCTGATTTTTCTTATACACCTGACAACAGCGCTTTCGTTGTTCAACAACTTATTAACGCAGGCGCAATTCCAATTGGAAAAACAAACTTAGATCAATTTGCAACGGGATTAGTCGGCGTTCGGTCACCTTGGGGGCCAGTTAAAAACGCGCTCAATGACAACATAATTTCTGGCGGTTCTAGTTCTGGCTCTGCTGTGGCTGTTTCAAAACAATGGGTAACGTTTTCACTGGGTACTGATACTGCAGGATCGGGACGAGTCCCCGCGTCGCTCAATAATATTGTCGGCCTCAAGCCGACTAAAGGTTTACTCAGCACCCAAGGCGTTGTTCCCGCATGCCGTAGTTTAGATGCAGTGAGTATTTTTTCATTAACCGTCGATGATGCAAACACAGTGTTTAATATTGCCGCACAATTTGATGAGACAGATGAGTACGCTAGAAAGAATACGTTTAATAATGGAAAATTTTATTATAGGACGAGAGAAATACTGCAAAATCATTCCTCTCCGAAACTCAGAATAGGCGTTCCCAAACAGAATCAATTCAATTTTTTCAACAACACCGAATCTACACAGATATTTAAGAGAAGCTTAGACAACATCCAACAATTAAACTCAACACTGATTGAAATTGATTTTGAACCTTTCATAGAAGCCGCAAAGTTACTATACGAAGGCCCTTGGGTGGCAGAAAGGTATTTAGCAACGTTACCTTTAATCGAAGATTCTCCAAATGCATTATTACCGGTTATTCGAACAATTATTGAGAATGGAAAGACATTCTCTGCCCTAGAAACATTTTCTTTTCAGTATCGTCTTCAGGCGCTTAAGCAACAGGCGGATAAAATCTTAGCGAGTGTGGATATGATTATAACGCCAACCGCCGGTACCTTTTACTCGATTGATGAAGTCAATAAAGACCCGATTCAATTAAATTCCAACATGGGTTATTACACTAACTTTATGAATTTGCTGGACTGCTCTGCAGTGGTTGTACCGGCCAGTTTTTACCAAAATGGTATTGGTTTTGGCGTGACACTGTTTCACTCAGCTTTTGCTGACAAACGCTTATTAAGTCTAGCATCTGAAATACAAAACGCTTTTACGCTACCACTCGGTGATAGCTCGCTGGTAACGGCAACAATCAATCAAAATAATATTGGAAAAACGCCGTCAAGAACAATTAATGTTGTTGTTTGCGGCGCTCACCTCAAAAACTTACCGCTTAATTGGCAACTGACTGAGCGTGGTGCAACATTGCTGGAAAAAACTCAATCATCTCCAGACTATAAACTCTATGCGCTAGCGGGAGGCCCACCTTTTCGACCCGGCATGATGAGAGTTGACGATGGCGGTGAATCCATTGAGGTAGAGGTTTGGCAAGTACCCATTGAAAACTTCGGTTCTTTTGTAGCTGAAATTCCACCACCACTTGGCATTGGAAAAGTTCAACTGATAGACCGGCGATGGGAGAGCGGTTTTATCTGCGAAGCTCACGGTATTAATGGCGCAAAAGATATTACCGAATTAAAAAGCTGGAAAAAATATATCAGTGAAAAAACAGCACCTATCAAATAGCTTTAGCCTCTTTCAACACACTTTTTTCAATTTAAAAATAGGAGTGCACTTGCGCTCCTATTATATCTACCAAACAAAGAAAACTATCGCCAAGTTAAATCTCAATATTTAAAATGTAAATCCGGCAGAAATGGCCAAATTATTAATGATATGATCAGTATTTGCCGCACCTAACGAAGCACTATAACCTAGCCCCGTATATTCAATACCAACACGGAAATTTTCTTCAAGATCAAATCGTAATCCCACTCCGATATAACCATCAACACCTTCATCACTATCTTTATAGTCATCACCAGGAAATCCGCTATTTTTTTCTTTATAATCTAAATCCCAGCTAGCAATGCCTACTCGTCCCACTAATGACACTGTATGACCTAAAGGAATTCTCGCATTCATTCCAATATTAAGTGCGCTGCTATCCACATAATCAGTCACATCTTCATCGAATTCATTAATGTATCCATCGGACACTTCTCCAAAATCTGTATAACCGACTTCTATTCCTATCACTCTGTTTAATTGCGCTGTGAATCGAATACCTTTCGACGTATCACTACCCGATATCGTTTGAGAATAATCTTCTGAGTTTTTTTGTCCTGCTTCTCCAATCAACAAATCAATCGCATAACCTTCACTGTCTGCTACAGCAGTTGATACTGCTGCTCCTGAAATAATTAAAAAAGCTAGGGGTAATTTAAATCTATTTATCATCATGACTCACTCCAAAAAATTTATACATTACTGAAAACGTCTATCACGCACTGATCGCTGCCCCGACTGTCTTCTTGGTCTCTCTGAACTCGATCTGTCTCGTTTGACAGATCGAGTTCTTGACTCACTCCTCCTATTGGCTCTTTCTGAATACTTAATGGCACGTGTATCTATTCTTTTTTCGGTTCTCTCCCTTCTGTTTGATTCAACTGCTCGCTCTGCACGTACTTCTTTTCTGGTTGAACGATCTCGAGAACCGCTAGATTCTCTCGCCCCAACTTCTCTCGCTCTACGTTCATCGCGTGCTGATCTATTTTGTCTACTGTCGTTTACAGCTCTCTCTTTTCTAATTGAGCGTGTATTATTCTGCCGACGTTGTTCTGAATTATTTATTCGACGGGAATCACTTCTTTCCTCTCTTGAGCGATCACCTCTTGCACGATCACGCCTAGAACGCTCCTCTCTTTTAATACTACGAGTATCCATCGATTGGTTTCTTGAATTCTCCATTCGCTCATTTCGACGCAATCTATTTTCCACTTGTCTCGCTGCCCGCTCACGTCGGGTATTCATTGTGCGAGTATCACGATCTCTTCGTTCAAAATAATCCCGAGTGCGTGGATTTTTATACTCAACACCACGGCGATGATGACGATCATGCTGCCAACGTCGCGAATGCTGATAGCGGGTTAAATGTCGATTTGAATAATAATAATTTCTGTAACGATGTCGGTATCGGCTATCAACCACCACCACATGATGGTTACGCCAATGAAATCCACCAAAGAAAAAAGAATGCGACAAATAAACACTTGGCCCCCAATACACCACATGACTTCGACGATGATAAAAATCATCGTGATGCCAATAAATAGGCGGATAGTCATTCCACCACCAAGGGCCATAGACAATTCGTGTGTTATAAACAGGGATGTACACCACTTCACGATGAGCAGGCTCGATCACAATGTCATCGTCTTCGTTGGTCACTCGTAAGTGATCTAAGGAATCCAAACTCCCTTCATCATATGCTCGCTGACGTAAATTTTGGATTGTTTCTAGCACCCTCTCTTCATCAGAAAGAAACGCTTCACCGATGGATTCAGTCCAATCCAAATCATGACTTAAACGCTCTAGTACTGTCGGAAATGCCACTAAGGCTTTTACACTCGCATCCCACTCCTTATCGTCAACAGCATTGATCGCATCATCCCCTGTTTTACGCGAATTATTTTTGGCCCAGCGATCAGCCATCACCACTTCCAGTGGATAGGTGGCAGCAATTAACAAATGAGAAAGAACGCTGTCAGGATATAAAGCGATAGGTGCCAGCATCTGGTCAAGTTCAGCTTGAGAATACTGAACCGCGTCAGCACTAGCGGCTGTTGTTTTAGTCGACTGCGCCATGACGGGTACGACAATCGCCGACGCTAACAAAATAACAGCATGAATTGAAAGGATGATTCGGATGAACAATCTCATGATCTATACCCCGCAATTTGGGACCATGTAGGGTATTAGAACAGAAGTTAACTGAATAGAAGCTGAATAGGTTGGCAGTTGAGCGAGAATATATTGATTAGCTCAACCGCACTCTACGTAGGGATCTTAGGTTTTCCCGCAAATAGAAACGAAAAAAGCACACAGAGACCGCATAGCGCCATAACTGCTGGTAACGACAAGCTATAGGCAACTGACAGATAGCTGTAGGCAAAACCACCCAGTGAGCCAATGCCAAATCGTATAGTCCCTACGACAGCTGAGACAGAGCCTGAAATATGTGAGAAACGAGATAACAATATCACTTGAATATTCGCAGTAATCATCCCCAAATTGGCGATATACAAAATACAGCCAATAATAATAGCCACAAGGGACAATCGATGACCCATCGACTCCCAAAGCCCCAGCCCGAAGAGGTATAGGCTCGCCACTACAACAGAGACAACAGCTGCTCTTAATAGATGCTCATTACTCACTCTATGGATCAGGCGATTATTCACATACGTGAACACCATCATTGCGGCAACATTCACACCAAACAGTACGCTATAGCTCAATTGGCTAATGCCATAATCACCCATAAATAAAAAAGGAGAACCCGTAATAAATGCCATCAAACCCGACAACATAAAACCAACACACATTGCTAAACCAAGACAATAGCGGTCAGAAAACAACATAGAATAGTTTTTAAAAAGATTCTTAAGGTTGAGCGGTGTCCGTGATTCGGATGCAGACGATTCTGAAATAATGACATTAAACAGAAGCGCACATACCACAGACAAAACAACCAATACATAAAAAATACTGCGCCAACCGCCAAAGTAAAAGACAACAGTTCCAGCCATAGGAGCAATTAATGGCGCAATTGACATCACCATCATGATAAAACCGACTGTGCGGGTATAAACAGCACCACTAAATTTATCTTTAACGATCGCAGGAACCGTCACTGAAATTGCAGCAGACCCTGTACCCTGTAGCGCACGGGCCAACAAAAACACCTCTATGCTTTGCGCTGTTGCACACAAGAGAGCCCCAAGAACATAACAACCGAGACCACAAAAAATAGCAAACCGCCGTCCATAGGCATCCGATAACGGACCAAAAAATAATTGGGGGATAGCAAAAAAAATCAAATAAACGCCAACAGAACTTTCAACAGCGTACTCAGACGCCATTAAATCGGCTTCAATTGCTAGAAAACTCGACAAATACATGTCGATAGCAAATGGTGACAATCCGACTAAAAAACCAAGTAATAAAATAAAAGAAGCACTAGGATGATTGTCTCTAGAGGATGAAACACTAGAAGATGACATAGATATCTCTTAGGATGACACGATCAATGACAAAAAGAGCACACAAATTTGATAGAATTTAGCGGATCATTGTAACACACAATATTTATGAATCTTTTTCCCATTTATATTCGTATAGGGATAACTCACTAAAACTAAAGAACCCAACTTAACAACGAACTGAACTCTATCGTTGCAATATAAATGCAACGATAGTCATTGTTCATCTACACCATTAATAGGCCATCTCACTTTTTATTGATCACAATGTTATGAATCATACAGCGAACATAAAGCATACCGACTCTGCATTTCATTTTTCTGATAGTCAATTACTTATCACAAAAACGATTCTATTGTCCGATGGGGATCCCGAAAAAAAACGGCAAGAAATTCGCAACTATTTTCATAAAACATTTACTTTATATGAACGTCTTTTTGATTGTTTAGTCAGTGACGAATCCTACTATCAACGTGGTACGCCATTACGGCACCCATTAATTTTTTATTACGGTCACACGGCAGTTTTTTATATCAACAAGCTTCATGTCGCAAAATTAATACCAGAAAGGCTTGATGCCACTTTGGAATCGATGGTTGCTATCGGTGTTGATGAGATGTCGTGGGATGATCTAGACGAGAATCATTATGACTGGCCAACACCACAGCAAGTCAAACAATACCGAAATCACGTTCGCTCCATTGTTGACGAATTTATTCAAACAGCCCCGATAACGTTACCAATCACATGGGACGATCCACTTTGGATCGTTATGATGGGCATAGAACACGAACGCATTCACCTCGAAACTTCTTCCGTTCTTATTCGCCAGCTTCCCATCCAATACGTTCAAAGTTCACCTCTTTTTTTAGACCATACAACAACGGGGGCCCCTGCGGTTAACTTTCTACTTCCTGTTGATGGTCAAACCATTCATCAAAACAAAACAAAAGATAATCCGCTTTATGGATGGGATAATGAATACGGCGACCTCACCACATCGGTTAAAGATTTTAAAGCAAGCCAATACCTAGTTAGCAATCATGAATTCTTAGAATTTATCCAAGACGATGGCTATCAAGATCGATCCTTATGGAATAAAGAAGGATGGGCTTGGGTAGAATTTTCTCACGCAGAACATCCTACTTTTTGGATCAAGAAAGGAGAGCAATTTCATTATCGAACAATGACCCAGATTATTCCTATGCCTTGGGATTGGCCGGTCGATGTCAATTATTTAGAAGCAAAAGCTTTTTGTGAATGGAAAAAACGTCAAACCGGTAAAAAAATTCGTCTACCCACAGAAGCCGAGTGGTATTGCCTTCGTAATGAAATCAAAACAGATCAGCCCTTTTGGAAACTGGCCCCCGGCAATATAAATTTAGAGCATGGCGCATCAGCTTGTCCTATCGACACCTATAAAACGGAATTTGAAAATGGCAGTATTTTTTATGACGTGATAGGCAATGTATGGCAATGGACAGAAACACCCATTGATGGCTTGCCCGGTTTTGACATTCATCCAGTTTACGATGATTTTTCGACGCCTACTTTCGATGGAAAGCACAATCTTATAAAAGGGGGCAGTTATTTTTCAACAGGGAATTATGCAATAAAAGATTCTCGTTATGCGTTTCGGCGCCACTTTTTTCAACATGCGGGGTTTCGATACGTGGAAAGTGATTCAGACATAGATACAACCACCAATCCTTATGAAACCGATGAACAGGTTTCTCAGTATTTAGAATTTCACTACGGCAAGGAATATTATGACGTGCCTAATTTTGCTAAAGCTTGTGCGCAACACTGTATTGATTATTCGAAAAAACATTTAAATAAGGATACGCAATTTAATCGTGCCTTAGATTTGGGTTGCGCTGTTGGCCGATCAAGCTTTGAACTGGCAAATTTATTTTCACATGTCGACGCGCTAGATTTTTCTGCTCGTTTTATTTCAGCTGCTGCCGAACTCCAAAAAAATGGGCTCAAGCGCTATACAACTCGAGATGAAGGTGAGATCTTTAGTTTCTATGAGACTCGACTCTCCGATCTTAAACTAGACAAAAATGCTAAGCGATGCCATTTCTTACAAGGTGACGCCTGCAATCTCAACGAAAAATTCAAACATTATAATCTTATCTTTGCAGGTAATTTAATAGATCGGCTCTATGAGCCAGAAAAGTTTTTAGCGTCCATTCACGAACGCCTTGAGGATAACGGTTTATTAATTTTGACGTCACCCTATACATGGCTAGAAGAATTCACACCCAAAGAAAAATGGATCGGCGGCTACAAAAGGGATGGAGAAAATTATACAACCCTCGATGGTTTAAAAGATATTCTTGGGAAAAACTTCACACTAATCGATGACTCCATCGACGTTCCCTTTGTCATTCGTGAAACAGCCAGAAAGTTTCAACATACAAATTCTCAAATGACTGTCTGGCAAAAAATGAGTTAACGGTTTTTATCTTTGTAAATAGAGCGCTTGATATGATTTTTCCAGAATATGAACTCAACAAATTTCAAGCGCACTATAATGCGAAAGCACAATACCGTATGTGTACCGCTGGGTTATCGCCACTATCAATGAGCGATATTTTTTCACTCGCCAATGAAAAAGAACGATCCGACTGGAACAATTTATCGCTTACTTACGCTGATGAAAAGGGCGACGCAGAACTTCGCGATTTAATCGCCAAGCAGTATCCTGGTTTATCTGCAAAACATATCGTTACTTTTTGCGGAACACAGGAGGCCTTATTTTGTACGCTTCAATCCACCACTAACCCTAATGATCATGTTATTACTATTGATCCTGCTTACGAGCCTTTATGCAAACTACCAGAATCTATGGGTGCAAGAATATCAAAAATTGCTTTGTATATTTCGCCCATATCAGAATCGCCGATACACACAACCCATGAATCTTCTCGCTGGTCTCTACCACTTGATACTTTATTGAGTACAGCAAACACTGGATTTAAACAATTAATCATTAACTTCCCACACAATCCCACAGGATGCATGATCGATACAAAGACGCAGGATAGTCTGATCAATTGCTGTCACGATCAAAATGCTTGGTTGATAAGCGATGAAGTATTTCGCGGCTTAGAGCACAACCCTGACAAGCAGCTAGTACCCATTGCATCTCTTTATAAAAAAGGCGTAAGTTTAGGCTCTATTGGAAAACCGTTTGGCTTGGGAGGTATTCGTATAGGTTGGGTTGCTTGCCAAGACATATCATTACTAGAAAAAATCATACAAATAAAACGCTCTTTATCTATTTGCACGAGCCGTGCTGATGAATGGATTGCAAAAATAGTATTATTAAATTCCCAAAAACTTTTAAATGCCAATCGCACGCTATTGAATAAACATATTCAATTACTTAATGCGAACTCCACCACACTCAAACACTTCCATTGGATCATGCCTGAAGCGGGAAGTGTTGCTTTTCCCTCCACCTCTCAAGAAGCTGACATTGATAGCTATGCAGACAAACTCATTCAGAACACGGGAATTATGATTATTCCTGGCCGGTGTTTCTCGAACAGCAGCAATCTCCAACAACATTTTCGAATAGGCTTTGGGCAAAAAAACTTTGCAGACGTCTGGGAAAAATTTTCGAATTTTTCTCTCTCTTCATAAAGCTAAGCACTCTCCCAGCATACTCACCACGTCGTTTTTTCATGGCCTCTGATCGCGTCAATATGACTTCAATTTTTATTTTCGAGCACTCAAGCACCAAAATAGATCTTTATTTTGTCAGCATTCCATGATGTAACTGTTACAAACTATTGAAAATAGTTAATAGGCATTAAAATTTTCTTTTTATTGTCACAAAAAAGAAAAAAATTATTTGATAATAGCTTTTGCCAAAGTTATCGCTAAAAAAACTAATGAATTTTTATTCTTTATCTCTTGAGCGCACCAGTTCACATTTTTTGGCACAAGAACTGCCTATAGTAAATAGGTAGGTATTTGATGTCTTCTTTTTGTGTCTTTTGCGTTTACTTGGTGCATCGATTTTAATTTAATTTCATGAATCAGCACTTTTATACAGTATATTTTTACTTGGAACATGACACCAATGAAAGCATATAATCATCCCTAATTTTTCACTGACTTTACTATAGGTAACATGACATGGATAAATCCTGGATGTTAAATCCGCAAGCCATACGATATGCAAAGGCATGCATTGACGTCGTTAAGGATGAACTAGGCATTAAACTGAAGCTCTCGCATCCAGAATTTTTACAGATGCTCCATGAATATGTTGATATGACAGACTCCCAAGAACTTGGGTTAGCTTATAGTAAGCTCATATCAATGGCTGGTCCCGGTACGATTTTAAAAGGGCTAGAACCCAAAGAACTTGAAAACATCGTCACTCTTCCCGTTCAGAAGCAAGCCAACGGAGAGATTTTTTCAAATGATGAAATGGTGAACCATAACGGAAAGCTGTACCCAAAATGGCGTGACGGCAAACAACTAAAAGGACTCTACAGAGGTCAACCGAGTTATCGTTAATCTGTCTATGATTATTTACTCTAAATCTTTTTGGGGTAAATAATCATCTCAATGCTTTACAGTTTTTGCGCAATAATATTTTATTAGCCCAACTCTATTTTTTCTCAATTGCTTTATTCTTCGTCACAAAAATACTCTACTGAATGCTCTAGCTGACTGATATGGCGAAAGCTCCGATTACCTTGCTCTCCGATCATCGTCATTACCTTTTGTGAATCAGGGTATTCACAAACATCTACTGGCTCATTGGTACTCACGCATAAATATTTAATATCGTTATCGCTCGTATTGATAATTTGATGAGCCACCTCTTGCCCCCCAGGAGGACAAGCGATGACATCGTGCTGTTTTATTCCATACTCTCTATTTCCAAATCGCAAGGCCCCTTCTCCTTCAAGAATCAAAAACATCTCTTCATTTATTCTATGATTATGAAAAGGACAAACTTTAAAGCCGGGCTCAACAATCACTACGCTGTAACCTAGCTTCTTTGCGCCAATTTTCTCACCTATCCCAGCACATTTCTCTCGAAAACTGCCATTCTCCAACTCTTCATAGTGTGTAATTTAGTCAAGATTAAGAATGGGGGATATTTCATCTTTCATAATCACTACCGACTCAATTTATTAGTTAAAAATGCTAACTAGGGCTCAAATCACACTAAATATCAATTATTGATTTGTTTGTAAGGCATACATCTCAGTTTGATCGCGCCCCATTAGTTAGAATACCTTACCAGACACACAAGTACTCGGAGAAAATAATGTACCACTTGATAATAACAATTCTACTCACCTTATTGCTTACCGCCTGTGGCCCAGAGGGGTCAAATGATGATCTTGTTGTCACAGACGAAATAATCGAACAAGACACAGGCCCTGCTGGAGGTAGTGATCCCGAAACTGACCAAACCAGTGACACTGATGACACTGGAGACACTGGAGACACTGGAGACACTGGAGACACTGGAGACACTGGAGACACTGGAGACACTGGAGACACCAATGATGGTGATGGAAACACAACTGAAAGTGCAAGTAATTATCCGAAAGGATCTCCGGGCAGCTCCACTTTTGATGTCCGATACACAGGTCAATTCCCCGACCCCAATCGTGGAGATGGCACAGGTGCATTTCGAACACGCTGTGATTACAGCCACGCTCTAAAAGATGACCCTATTATTTATCCTGGACAATCCGGACGTTCCCACTTGCATTTATTCTTTGGCAATACATTAGCAAATGCAAATTCCACTGCTGAATCAATCAAGAACACTGGCAATAGCACCTGCCGAGGAGGTATTGCGAATCGATCAGCCTACTGGATACCTGCCATATTGAGAGAAGACGGTAGCATGCTCGTTCCTGAATTTATGGATGTCTATTACAAAAGTGGTTACAGCCTTCCACCTTCTGCTATTCAAACATTTCCAAGTGGGCTTCGAATGATTGCCGGTGACATGATGGCTACAGAACCTCAAGAAGGCGCGTACTGGGGATGCAGAGAAAATTATATTGGTGAAAAACAAGGAATACCTTTTGGACAATGCGGATCCGATGATTTTTATGATGCAACCATCGTTTTTCCTCAATGCTGGGATGGTGTGAATCTTGATTCACCAGACCACAAATCGCACATGGCATACCCATCAAACGGAAGTTGCCCAAGCACTCATCCAATTGCCATTCCTAAAATTACCTATCACGCGGTATACGCTGTAAAAGATTTCGATGGTGTCAAACTCTCGAGCGATATGTTTTCAAACATTCCACCTGGGAGCAGCTTACACGGAGATTGGTTTGAAGGGTGGGATAATGAAATCGCAGAAACTTTTGTTCTCAATTGCACATCTGTTGGTGTTGACTGTGAATCTCATATTCTAGGAGACGGTAGAGTTATGGGACAGTAACTGAAAAAACATTGTTTTTTAACAACCCCCATAGTGTTTAAAAAAAGGTTATGTCATCATTTTACATAACCTTTTTTATATTTTCTTCGCAGCAAGAAAAAACAAGATGCTAATGTTTAGATGCCCAGATGGCTAGCTTATGTCGCATGGATTTTTGCGATATTTGATCCTCTGGAATAGGCTGGATAACTTTGTCATGCACTAATAAACGGTAAATGTATTCCACTTTTTCACTCGCGGAATCAGTTGGCTCAAATTGAACAACGCCTCTTGCTTCACCGTATTTAACGCCATCTGCAATTGCTTTTTTTACTAATTCTTTTTCATCTTTAAGCTTTTTCATTTTTTACCCTTAATTGTTTTATATTTTAAGCGGTCGAGAAAAAGTTTTTAGTCGTTTGAAAGCGATAATAGCTAACTAGACAAACTCTTCAGTATCAATTTCTTTTTGAGTATTATCGTTATATCTTGGCCCTGTTATTGTTTCCTGATTAATAAGGTCATCCAATTCTTTTATGGTAGTTTCAGATAAGACTATATCCATTGCTGAAAAATTTTCTTTTAAATGATTCAGATTCGTTGTGCCAGGAATAGGAATAATTCCCTCCCCTTGATTTAA
The DNA here is from genome assembly GCA_050633885.1 of Cellvibrionaceae bacterium. Taxonomy (GTDB): domain Bacteria; phylum Pseudomonadota; class Gammaproteobacteria; order Pseudomonadales; family Cellvibrionaceae; genus JAWSVE01. Next base: position 319,052 of record JBOEHK010000002.1, on the reverse strand, counting down.
TAGCCAAGCCAGCGATAATTGTGCACGAGTCATATCATAGTGTTTGGCAAGCCGATCAAACGCTTCCGCAATTTTTACATTCCTTACATAATTTTTGGATTGAAAGCGTGGCATACCTCGACGAATATCTTTTTCTTCAAAATTATCAGGATTAGGAACAACATCCGTTAAAAAACCTCGACCCAATGGCGAAAAAGCGACAAAGGAAATCCCCATTTTTTTACAATCATCCAAGATAGATATTTCTGCATTTCTTGTCCACAAAGAATATTCCGTTTGAACCGCTGCAATCGGATGCTCCGCGTTCGCCTTTTTTAAACTACTGGAAGACACTTCGCTTAATCCAAGTGTTCTGATTTTTCCTTCTCGGCGCAAATCAGCCATCGCGCCAACACTTTCTTCTATTGGAATACTTTTATCCCAACGATGCAGATAATAGAGATCGATGACTTCTGTTTTTAATCGACGTAAGCTATCTTCACATGTTTTTTTAATGACTTCAGGCCGACCATTGATTTCTCGCACACCTTGATCATTTTTCGCCATTCCGCATTTACTCGCCAACACAAAGTCATGCCGCCTATGCATCACAGTATCACCGATCAACTCTTCATTAGCCCCAAAACCATAAAGTGCTGCTGTATCAAGCATGCTATACCCCATATCTAATGCCGTATTCAAAAACAATCCCGCTTCTTTCTTTGGCGGTGGCATGCCATAAGCATGAGATAGATTCATACAACCTAACCCGATAGCCGATGTTTGAAATGGTCCTATTTGACGATGCATGACTTTTCCTTTTCTACTATAAATATCACAACTTCAACAACATTAATGACAAGAATTATATTAGTTAACATTTTCGCAACACTGATCATAAAACGTATCGAAGGCCTATTTTAATTTTGACAGCTTGAATTAATTTTAATTCGGCTAGGTATTTCTTCTAGTAACTTGTAATATTTCAACATGAATCACTTTCTTTTACCTATAACTAATGTGATGAAATTTCTTAAAAAAACAGGACGTGGAATACTTATTATGACAGCTTCACCCTCTTTCTCTACCAATCAATTCTCTTTAAACAATAAAATCGCTTTCGTCACTGGAGCATCTAGCGGCATTGGAGCAACTGTTGCAAAAGCGCTTGCTGGAGCGGGCGCAAAAGTTGTGGTTGGCGCGCGAAGACGTGACAGACTCGAAACACTCGTTAGCGAAATTAATCAATCTGCCAATGCAAATGTTGCTATCGCTGCTGATGTCGATGTCATTGACAGAGAATCTATAAAGAAAGCATTTGATCTAGCTGAAGAAAATTATGGCACGCCCGATATTATCATTAACAATGCCGGCGTTGCGTCACCAGCAACATTCGTAAAAGACACTGAAAAATCTCGGGATTTTGTTCTGAACACCAATGTCAATGGTGTTTGGAATGTAGCACAAGAAGGCGCTCAACGCATGATAGCCAAAAAAATACCCGGCAGCATAATAAACATCGCTTCTATTTTAGGCTTGACGGTAAAACCAGGCCAAACCAGCTACTGCGCATCGAAAGGTGCTGTCATTCAACTAACACGCGCTATGGCTCTCGATCTCATGAGGCACAACATTCGCGTCAACGCCATCGCTCCAGGATGGTATAAAACAGAAATGAATGAAGCGTATTTTGACTCACCGGCTGGAAAGAATTTCATAGAAAATATGCCCGCTAAGCGCTTAGGAAAATTGGAAGAGTTAGTTGGGCCAATTGTGATGCTAAGCGGTGATACGGCATCATTTATTAACGGCACTGTTATTCCTGTAGATGGTGCTATTTCGGTGGCAGGGATTTAAACCTTAAAACATTTTTGTCTTCATAAAAAACCAGAGCTACTCATCAGAGCTGCCAATGAAAGAAACCAAATAGCTCTGGTTTTAATGAATGACTTTACCAATACTGACTTAACGCAAAATCTTTCCTTCGATTCCTTTCGGCTTAGGTACGCTCCCATTCACTGTAGAAAAATCTATTTTCGACGGCTTCGCTGAACCAGAAATACCAGGTGCAGGAAATGTTGAAATCGTATTACACGATGCCGTTCCTGTGCTTTCTAATTGCGCCCGATAACTTAAAGCACCGGCCAATTTACCCTCATTTTCATCGCCTAACAGATGCGTAAAGTCATCTGCAACCGTGCAACCGGGAATTAAAGTCCCCGAACCGCCCACTGTATTTTGCGGTGCAAAACCATCAGCATAATCACCAAAACCTTTAGCATTTTCTCCTCGGAACATAATCGTGAAATACGATGTGCCACAATTTGGCATTTCATAAAAACCATAGGGCTTTCCACAAGTTGTTGTCCCTATTTGATACACATCCACATCAATTCCACGCAAACCATTAATAATAGTTTCACTTGCCGAGCACGTATCAGCGCTCGATAAAATAAATACTCGATTTAAATTCAGTGTCGGTAATGGAGACGGTAGACTACCAGAAGTGGCACCGTAAAAAGGTCTTGGTTCGAGCGTCCGGCCTGTCACAGGATTGACCAGTGGATGTTTATCATTAAACACCAAGCGCTCAAACTCTTTGCCCGTCGTATTCGCTGGGCCAGCAATCATATAAGATAATTGACTCGCGATATAAAGAAAGCCTCCACGGTTATATCTCAGATCAACCACAAGATCATTAATATTATCCGCAGCCAATTGATTCACCGCATCAATCAACCCTTGCTCTGCTGTTACTATATGATCGTTAAACGTTAAGTAACCTACATTACCGGTTGCCGTTGAGATAGTTTTTACATTCTGTACCGGCACTGTTGTGACATTTTCAGAAACCATCGTCACCGTGCGCGTGATTGCCGAATCCAAATCTTGAATTTCAAATGTGTGAGACTCACCTATCTCACTGGGAAAAGCTCCCGCATTTAAAATATCAGCATCACCTGTGGAGACAGGCTCTCCATTGATCGATACAATTCTAGTACCTCGAGTAATTCCAACATCCGTCGCGGGAGAATTCGGTTGCGTATAAGCCACCAATATTTCACGAGGAGGAACTGAACGAATTAAAGCAAACTCAGCACCATAACCGGCAGAAATACCACCTTGTGTAATATTAAACCATTCCTCCGTTGGGTGCGTAAAATGGAACTGATCTTTGAATGCACCAGAAGGCGTTGTTGCATCTGTCACTAATAAATCAAAATAATCTTCTGTGGAAGAATACAATGCCGGATTCAAATCCGGTACTTCGTCGTACCACAGATACAAATCATTCGTCATCGACCGCAGCCAATTATTTTCATCCGCTGTACTACCCGGAAGATCAGGGTAATTATCATTCGTTGTCGGATCGACTCCCACTCTAGGATTTTCACAGTAACCAGCAAAGTCTTCGGCGGGAGGGAATACGCCTGCCTGCCATTCATCTTCAGCGCCTATATCTTTTACGCCACCACTTGATCCACTTGACCCACCGCAAGCGCTCAATAATCCTAAAGAGAAGCTAATGGCTATTATTAATTTTATTTGCTTTGTATTTCTCATTGAAACTCCATTTTTAAAAGAGGTGATTGACTTTATCACGAAATATAGTCTGAGCATGAAAATGTAAATATTGTATTACCGATTAGTCTTTTTACAGTCACATAACATCTGATGCTCACAATAATCATGCTTATTTTTTATCCTTCATCTTTATCTGCAATATCTACTTTATTACCCAGTCTTTCTTGATGTCTTGCGCCTTTTAAAATACCGGGTAGCGCAATATTGCCTTCGTGACATGCGTACTCATACACAGGGCCCTCAGTTGAATTAAAACTCATTTCGCCACGCCAAGGTTGAGAATAAAATTCAGGATCATCGATGGTGAATTCGTAAAAAATTTGATTGTCTGAATATCGTGAAAAACGCTCAATCACTTTTCCTTTTTGAGAGTGATAGATAGGGCCACGGTTTGCTTGTATCGAATTCCAATGTTTAGTTTCAACAACGAATGTATCACCCTCCCAATATCCAATGGAATCACCCAGCCATCGTGTGACATTCGCGGGATTATGCTGTTGATTAATTCTTATGATCCTAGCGTCATGGGCCATCTCTACCAAAATCATTAAATAATCATCGGTTTGCACAAATTGATACGTATTATTATAGAGAACATTGAGCATAGGAGGCCCACCAGTCCCACCAAACCCGATTAAACACCGATCGGACATCGTCCGTCCTTCTGGACCATCATTTGCTCTTGAGCGATCTCTCAACGTTGAAATTTTTTCTCGGCCGCTGTTAGTATAAGGAATACGCCCATTATCCGGATCAACAATCCACGATGATCGAATCTCGCCTTTAACAACCCCATGGGTTGTACCCGCATCCACCCAAAAAGCGTTATAACCACCACCAGACAGTAAATCACTGCCATCAAGTAACGTTTCATTTTCTTTTTTGCTGTTGGGTTTAGCATCTTCCTTAGTTCGAATATTATAAAAGTCTTTCCCTTCAAGCGCGGCAGCTTCTTGCGGCGATAACACTAGAGACTTAACGCCTTCCTTGCGCTGTAAATCTGTCACTGAAACATTGCTCCATATCCCCTGCAAACTGGGTTTTCCATTCGGCATCCGGGGAGGCTCGTAACTTGAGGCATTTAAAAAGGGAGAAAAAAATAAGTAACTTATTAATAGTAAAGGAATTTTATTTTTTTTCATGGGTATCAAAGCCTTTTCATTTATTATTATTTTATCTCATCAACTGATACGACGAACTGACAAGAATACCTAATATCGCCCATCTTAACTGTAAAGAAATTTCAACCATTAGGACCGAATCACCTCCCAGTTTTTATTTCTCACTTCTCTGACCATTAATCACCGTCATAATTCGCCACAATCTATCTCAATCTCGCCCCATTCCTTCCACGAAGAAACCTCCTCACCCTTGTTTAATACTGACAAGCTTTACAGCTCAAACATGGTTATCACATTTTTAACCCACACATTCAATCGAGATACGCATCATGAAAAAAATAGTATTTATATCATCGTTAGTCGCAATTGCTATTTCAAATACACCGCCAAGTTATGCCGGTGAAACAAAAACCGCCTTAAAACAGGCTGGAGTATTTTCTACTTCTGCATTACTGGGAGCAGCAGCGGGAGGCCCTTTAGGATTATTTCTGGGTGCAATTGGTGGAGCTTATCTTGGAGAGCAAATCGAAAAAGCAGACAAAACCACATTGATTGAAAAAGAAATTTCGGAGAACACTATGTATATTACACAATTAGAAGATCAGCTCGCTGAAATAGAAGTAGAATCCATTGGCTCTCAATCTGAGTTGTCAACCCACTCATCAGCTAACTCTCCAGCTAACTCATCTACTAACTTATCAACCAAAGGCCTGCCAATATTAGAAAAATTGGAATTCCAAATTTTATTTCACACTGGCATTGATACCTTGTCGGCGCGAGGTGAAAACAGAATTGCAACATTGGCTAGCTTTTTGGTGGAACACCCAACTCTTTCTATTCGATTAACTGGACATGCCGATCCAAGAGGTACTGACGAATATAACAATGTGTTATCTGAGCATCGAGCCATATCCGTTCAACATGCTCTTGAAAGTTACGGAGTTGAAAGCCAGAGAATCGAAAGACGAGCTTATGGTGCACTGCAATCCATCGCAAGCACAGGGAATTACGAAGCGTATGCACACGATCGACGTGTCGACATTGAAATTTTTAATAACAACACGGAAAAAACAATAGCGAAAGCCCACTAGCTTTAATAATATTACCACTTAAAAACACTTGGCATTGAAAACGCTAAGTGTTTTTATTTTTTGTCCGTCACGATAAATATTTAGATCATATAATCATGAGAAATGATCATCTCTTTATGATAGATTTGCAACAATACCGAAAAATAAAAAATGTAACCGGATTAGATATGAGCCGAGAAATTGCCATAGTCGAAGATGAAATCGCATTAGCTGAGAACTACCGTGACGCTCTGCATCGACAAGGTTTTAAAGTAAAAATTTATTCTAACAGACCGTCAGCTATGGAAGCTTTTCAATTACGGCTTCCTGATCTTGCTTTAGTCGATGTCGGATTAGAGAATGAAATCGAAGGAGGTTTTGATTTATGTCGGGACCTTCGCTCTATGGCTCCTAATCTCCCAATTATTTTTTTAACGGCACGCGATAGCGAACTCGATGCCATATCGGGGTTACGTTTAGGTGCTGATGATTATCTGACAAAAGATATTAGTCAGCCACACTTACTCGCTCGAATTGTCGCACTTTTTCGCCGTATCGACGCATTACAAAAAGACAGCAAAGAAGATCAACAGCTCACTCAAGGAAAACTTCATCTCAACCTAGATCGTATGTCGGCTCTCTGGCAAGAAAAATCCGTTGACTTAACTGTCACTGAATTTTGGATAGTTCACGCACTAGTTCGTAGACCAGGTCACGTAAAAAACAGACAACAATTGATGGATTCAGCCAATGTCGTTCTCGATGACAATTCCATCACTTCGCACATTAAAAGAATAAGAAAAAAATTTATCGCTATCGATGAAAATTTTGATTCATTACAAACCGCGTATGGCATGGGTTATCGATGGTCAAGTAACGACTCGCATCATTAAAACTCTAAGAATAATAATTTTTGGCAACGCAATAATTTCATAACATATAAAGCATTGAGACTTGATCAGGTCATGACTCTTCAAAAACAACTGTTACTTATCAGCCTTTCAATTTTCGCTTTGCCTTGGGCCGGCTGCGAATTTGTTAAAGAAATGGATACGACCCTCAAAGACGGTCAAGTACGCTCTTTAAAAGCACAAGCGCGTGCTATTGCTATCACGCTTCAAAATTCTGAATTTTTTTCAAGCGTGCTCGCAAAAACTGAAAATAAAAAAGAGCCGCTCAATAATCATATTTATTTTGACCATATTAACAGCACACCGATTATCGATGGTTATAACAGCGAATGGAAATCTGTTTTTATAAAACCTAGAAGGTTTTATACCGAAAATAATGCTTCATATTTTGATTTGAATACAGGCATTTTTGATAACATTGCTTATTTGGCTTTTTATATTTCTGACAAATCTCAGATATTTCACAACCCTCAAAAATCCGGCATCGCAAATGGCGATCATATTATACTGCACTCTAAAGATAAATTTTTCCGCAACATTGATTATATTTTACAAAACAGCGGGTCTGGAAACTTTATCGGATACTACCGAGACGCCAACGGAACAATAAAGCCTCAAAGTGCTATCAAAGGCTTTTGGAGAGAAACAGGTGAAGGCTATATCGTCGAAGCCAACATTCCCTTTGGATTATTGAATAACTATTTAGGCATCTCTTACATTGATCAAACCACTACAATCAAAAAATCTATCTACTCCTCTATGCCTGAAAGAATCATTCAGTATTCTATTGATCTAGAAAAAACGATATCGCCCTACACAGATCCAGGCATGTCGATGTTTATCACCAATACCGACCAGTGGATTTTAGCAAAGAGTCAAAATAACTTACCAACAATCTCACCTAATGACGATACTTTCTGGCTGATAAAATGGATGTATAAATATATTTTAGATAAAAAACATCTGCCAATGCTAACCAACGAAAAGAATGATGGTAAATTTATATTTAGGAATCCAGAATCTCTGTTAACTCACGAGCAAACAGCAACTTGGTTTCAGTTAGAATCCGAACCTATCGCTCGAGTGACCGCTCCCATCTTTAAAAACAACATCCAAAAGACTAACAACAATATTTTAGGGTTCGTCATCCTAGAGCAAAGCGCCTCCTCTGTCGCAGCAGCGACCAATGTAGCGTTTAATCGATTATTTTTAATCACATTAAGCGCTGTCATATTTGTCACTGTTATTTTATTAGCTTACGCCTCACTATTATCTTTTCGTATTCGGCGTCTAAGAAATGCAACAGATACCGCCATAAGCAGCGATGGAAAAATTAATCGTCAATTTATGTCAACCACCGCAAGAGATGAGGTCGGCGACCTGACTAGGAGTTACAAACAATTATTAGAACGCCTAGATGATTACACAGAATATTTACGCACTTTAGCGAGCAAATTATCACACGAACTAAGAACTCCCTTGGCCGTGATAAAATCATCCCTTGATAATTTAAATCAAAACTCTTCTGATCAAAATCATAAAACAAGCACCAAAGATCAAAACCAACATGCTCAATACATAAAACGAGCTAGCGAAGGTGCCGAAAGACTGTCTAATATTTTAAATGCCATGAGTGCCGCCAATAGAATTGAAGAGAGTATTCATGACACAGAAATTATTACGTTTACATTAGCTCCTTTATTGGAAGAGCTCATCGCTGCTTATCAAGCCACCTACCCCCAAAAAAATATATCGCTGACCATTGATGGCTATCAGAATAAATCCCCATCGTTTTTCTCGATTAACGGCTCACCAGATCTGATCGTTCAAATGCTAGATAAGTTAATCGATAATGCTCTCGATTTTTGTCCGGATGGCGGCGCTATCTCCTTTGAGTTAAACCATTCTTCCAGCGCTTCTTTAATCCTCAGCGTTGCAAATACAGGCCCGCTACTCCCCTTACATATGCAAGGTCAGCTATTCGACTCTCTCGTCTCTTTAAGAGATGAAAACACCGATATCCACTCATCGCCCAAAACTCACTTGGGCTTAGGGCTGCATATTGTTCGCCTAATCGCTCACTTTCATAGAGGAAATGTCACCGCACAAAATCTTGACGACAAAACTGGCGTCGTGTTTTTAGTCGAGTTACCGACCTGCGATCCGTAAGGATACATTCTTCTCTGTTGTTCGATTTCTACGCATTACCTACTCGCTACCGATCCGGTACCGACTACTTTTCAGAACCTTTCTGATCCCACCTATGGATCCACACCATAGATAATAAACCTTGAGCATGTATTCACACCTACAGTCTTGACTATGAGCAAAAAACCGGCATAATGTCGCGCCTCAAATTATTGTTATACATATACAGGAGCTCTCGTGGCTAACTTTCCTCAATCAAAAAAACGTGCTCGCCAAAACGTCAAACGTCGTGCGCACAACGCTAGCCTTCGCTCTATGGTTCGCACCTATCTCAAGAAGGTTACTGCTGCCATTGAAGCTAAAGACGCTGCTGCGGCTACTGAAGCCTATGTTGCTGCCGTACCTGTTCTTGACCGAATGGCAGACAAAGGCATCATCGCAAAAAATAAAGCCGCTCGACATAAGAGCCGCTTGAATGCTCAAATTAAGCAATTAGCCGCTTAATATTCAAAGCATCTGGGTTAACTCTAAGTATCTATGTTAACTCGAGTATCTATAAAAAAGCCCCCGACGATCACTCGCCGGGGGCTTTTTGTTATTCTGGCTTAACGATTGCTAGCTTGATCTAGCTTTAACCTGCATATCGTCTTCGAGACAGTATCAACGACACAAAACCCATTCCAACATAACCACATCAGGCAGGCCTTTCTTAAACTTAGATCTCAGCTTCTGACACTACACTACTTCAGCAGCACTCCAGCACTACGTCAGCACTAGGTTGTCTCTGTGAATCATTTCTTCATCGTCTAAATATCCAAGAATTGATTCAATGTTGTCACTAGGCTGACCCAATATTTTTTCCGCCTCATGACTACTGTAATTCACCAATCCTCTAGCGACCTCAACACCCTTTTGAGTTTCACAAATAACTGTATCGCCGCGTCGAAATTCCCCCTTTAAAGATTTCACCCCTACAGGCAATAAGCTTTTACCTTTTTCTGTCAAAACTTTTACGGCGCCATCATCAAGAACCAGTGTTCCTTTAGTTTGCAACTGGCCCGCTAACCACAACTTCCTTGCAGCTTGTGGCTGCTGACCAGCCTTTAACAAGGTACCCAACTTATCACCTTGAGCTAGTCGCTTCAGGACGTCCGGAATTTTCCCGCCAACAATCATTGTATTTGCACCCGATCGAGCGGCTAATTTTGCTGCCCGCACTTTAGTAATCATTCCACCACGACCAAGCGATCCACCATCACTCGCCATGAATGATAAACGAAAATCGTCTACACTCGCTTCGGTCAACAATGTTGCATCAGGGTTCTTTCGAGGGTCTTCTTCATACATACCATCTTGATCAGTCAGAATGACCAACGCATCTGCATCCACTAGATTGGCTATCAATGCCGCCAAGGTATCGTTATCACCAAAACGTATTTCATCGGTCACAACTGTGTCATTTTCATTTACGATGGGAACGACTTTTAAACGAAGCAATGTCAGCAATGTCGACCGAGCATTTAAATAGCGCTGACGATCAGAAAGATCATCATGGACAACAAGTACTTGTGCGGTATGCCTTTGATATTGCTGAAAGCATTGCTCGTAAGTTTGCACCAAACCCATCTGACCAACTGCCGCAGCCGCTTGCAACTCATGAATCGTATTTGGACGAACATCCCAACCTAAACGTGTCATACCCGCAGCAACAGCTCCGGATGACACCAAAACAAATTCAATATCTTCGCCTGCTAACGCCGCCATCTGTTCAACCCAAATCGCGATCGCCTCGGTATCCAGGCCACGCCCATTGTCAGTCAATAAAGCACTGCCAATTTTTATAACCCACCGACGAGTATTTTTTTTTGAACTTAACGCGTTCATTTCAATTTTCGCTATCAATTATTAAAAATAAATTTTGATTTTTTATTTAATGCATTTAAATATTAACTATCTTGAACACAGACAATTATTTTACGGCGTATAAATAATTTCCATATCATGATCATCGTCATCGAAGTCGTCGTCATTCTGCGACCCCGCTTTAGCTGCTTTTCTTTCTGCCCGACGCTGCTCCTGTAATTCCTCAATCCTATCTCGCGCTTCTGTTTGCATTTGAATCTGTGCTTTTATTTCAACTTCAGCAAGCTCTGGATTTTCTGCTTCGGCTTCCCAACACTCTTCAAGATAATTGAGAATATCGCCACATAAGGGCTCCGTCCCTGTTTTACTAATAGCTGATAGCCTAAATACTGGTCCTGCAAATTCCACTTTTTTTACAAAGTCTTCACATCGCTGATCAACTTCTTCCGCAGGTATTAAATCCATCTTATTCAAAAGTAACCACTGACCACGTTCAGCCAAAGTCGGACTAAAACGTAACAATTCATCTTGAATCGCTTTGAAATTTTCCGCTGGATCTGACTCATCAAACGGTGCCATATCGACAATATGCAACAATAAACGGCAACGCGTTAAATGCTTTAAAAATCGAATTCCCAGACCAGCACCTTCGGCCGCACCACTGATCAGCCCAGGAATATCCGCCACAACAAAACTGCGGTGTTTTTGAACCTTAACAACACCCAAGTTAGGCACAAGTGTTGTAAAAGGATAATCGGCCACTTTAGGCTTTGCCGCTGAAACAGCACGAACGAAAGTTGACTTACCTGCGTTTGGCAAGCCAAGTAATCCAACATCCGCTAAGACTTTTAATTCTAATTTTAAATTTTTTGCCTCACCTTCAGAGCCAGGTGATGTTTGTCGTGGCGCTCGATTAACGCTCGACTTGTAACGCGTGTTTCCCAACCCATGAAAACCACCTTGAGCGACCAACAGGCGCTCACCGTCTCTTTTTAAATCTCCCAATATTTCACCAGCATCAACATCGATAACAGTTGTACCGATGGGGACTTTCAACACTAAGTCTTCGCCTTTTGCGCCCGTTCGATTTCCGCCAGAACCTGTTTTACCACTTTCTGCTTTATAATTTGGCTGGTAACGGTAATCGACCAAGGTGTTGATTGCGTCATCAGCTTCAAGATAAACACTACCACCATCACCACCGTCGCCACCATCAGGGCCACCATTAGGAATATATTTTTCTCGACGAAAGCTAAGGCAGCCATTACCACCCTTACCCGCTTCGACAGAAATTGGAGCTTCGTCGACAAACTTCATAGAATAATTACTCTTTTACGCAATGCGGCGCACTTTCATCTATTACCAAGCTACGCACTACAAAGCCATGTACCACAAACAAAAAACCCCATCTATTGAGACGGGGCTTTTTATAGTTTTATATTATCGCTTTATATCTTGCTTCCCTGACTAGATCAGAAAACAATCTACCAGTAAAATTCAAAAACTCCAACATCAAGCCAGAGTCTTTCATGTTACTTAAGCATCAATTCAGGCACTGACCACATTAACAAACTTGCGGTTTTTAGGTCCCTTTACTTCAAATTTCACAACACCATCTGCTTTAGCAAACAACGTGTGATCTTTACCAATACCAACATTAACCCCAGGATGAAAACGCGTTCCACGCTGACGAACTATGATGTTTCCAGCTGTAATTTCTTGATCGCCAAAGATTTTAACACCAAGTCTTTTACTGACTGAATCGCGACCGTTCCGAGTACTACCGCCTGCTTTTTTATGAGCCATGATTTGCTCCTAATTCTCTATTTAATTTGATGTGTAATGTGTTTAATTTTTAAGCCGTTTTAACAACAGAAAATCGCTGTTAACTATTAGCCTTTAATGCCAGTGATTTTAACTTCGGTATACCATTGGCGATGGCCTTGTCGCTTCATTGAATGCTTACGACGACGGAATTTGATGATTTTCACCTTATCATGGCGACCATGGCTAAGGATTTCTGCAGTGACTTTAGCGCCAGATACAACAGGAGCGCCAATTTTCACATCGTCACCATGAGCAATCATCAAGACTTCATCAAAGTCTATAGAAGCACCAGGCTCAACATCTTTAATTTTTTCTAACTTAAGGGTCTCACCCTCGACAACACGGTGTTGCTTACCACCGGCAGTAATAACAGCGTACATACTTGCTCCAATCTCAATAGTTAATATGGACGTCACTAAGTGGTCCCGGCATCACATCTTTCATAATTAGTGCTAGAAAGCATCTAATTACATGATTAATGACTCCGAAGAGCTCTTTGGTACTCGTGTCGTATAGTTTTAGGGGCCGGAATTGTACGGTAATGCACCAGCTGGCGCAAGAAATACCTCGTTGTTATCTTTGTGTCACCGCACAAGAAATCGCGCGTACCTACGCCAGCGCCTTTTCAAATAAGGCTAACAACCGACTCCATGCTTTTTCTGCTTGAGCTTCGTTATAAACACGAGAATCTGGTGGGCACCAGCCATGCATTGCGCCTTCGTACACTTCTATTTCTGCTGACAAACCTGCCTTGGCGAAATCCTCTTTTAATACATTTTTTGATTCGGGATCACGCTCGTCATCATTTTCGGCAACCGCAATGAGAAAATCTGCTTTCATCTCTGGAATTAATTTATGAGGACTATCGTCTGCTTTTGTGACTAAACCGCCGCCATGAAATGTTGCTCCCGCACCAATCCTTGTCGGCACTGCCGCTGCAGTTCGCAGTACAATTGGCCCACCCATGCAATAACCGGTTGTGCCAATTTTGCGTTTTGTATCCACCACGTCTTGCGCATCAAGAAACTCAACAAACGCCTTTGCATCCGTCATGTGCGTCGCTGCATTTAATTGACGAGCAAAACCAATCAATATATTGCGCGTATCAGGGTCTTGGAAGCTTGCACCCACAGGAACTACCGGGGCTTTTTTTACTCGGTAAAAAGGGTTCACCACTAATACTGCATACCCTGACTCGGCCAATCTTTTCCCCATTGCTTTAAAAGCCGGTCTTAAGCCAATAATGTCTGGCCAAACGATCACGGCTGGGTGCTTCCCCTCTGCGGGATGCACAAAATAACAATCGGCTTCACCATCAGGAGTACTGACAGTGATTTCTGATTCTTGAACCGCTTTCGCATTTGCTAACACTGGAAGCGCCATTATCATGCTGGCACCAACGGCAGCTTTGCCGAATTGCCTGCGCGTCAAACTGGTTGTTTCTTTTAGATATTGATTATCTTCTTCTACAGTAACTTCATCACACATGGGCGTTCCCCTTTTCCAATAATTATTGTTATTTGAATCTTTCTACTAGAATTGAATTTTGACTGGCCGTTCGAATTAGTAACGACAGATAGTTCGGACATACAGAACCTCAAGAAATTCCCTACTTTTACCTATTTCTGCTCCTCCAAGTTATTTTTATCTTGGAGAATTTTCACCTATACACCCTCTCTCTACCCCTCTCTCGAAGAGCCAAACAAGAGTGATTCATCAGAAAATACTCAAATATAACAAACTATAGACAATCAGTAGCAATCTGCTACAATTTGTTGACTATTTACTCTATGGAGTGACTGTTATGGCTAAAACTTCATCACCAATGCGGTTAGAGCAAACGCTTGTGCAGGCAGCAACTGCCGCTGGCGAAAACTACAAACGTAGCGCTGCTGGCCAGATTGAATACTGGGCTGAAATTGGTCGCGCAGTTGAGCGCGTCCTAGACCCTGAGTCTATTATTGCCGTGCAATCAGGTTTAGCAAAAATTAAGCTCGAACTCACTTCTGGCGAACCCGTTGAACCAGATGCTGTTTTTGACAACCTAGAATCAGATCGACATCAGGGATCGCTGTCTGACTCAGTAACAGGTTCAGAAATAACCTATCAAGCAAGCCATTCTCGCCCTGGGATGCTAGAGCAGATTAATCCCGATGGGCATGTCACCATTGGCCAATTTCGCAACGGAGAATTTGTTCCCTCTGTTCGTTAAAACATCAACACACTACCTAAACGTTACGCGTCAAATCACGCTGAGAACCAATCGGCAATGCTGGGCATAGATTTGTATGACTCTATGTCTGTTTTTAGTTTAGTTTTTTGCTAACGACAACATCAAACAAATACGACAATAAATCTTTAACGTTATTAAAAGTAAATCTGATATCGTATGCCACAGAAAAAAAATAAAAAACAATTGTGGATGCTAGTCGGCGGTAACGGCGCAGGGAAAAGTACATTTTATCGCCTTTATTTAAAACCGCTAGGCATCCCTTTTGTGAATGCTGATTTAATCGCGCGCGAAATTGCGCCAGACAATCCAGAAGACGCGAGCTACAGAGCCTCTCAAATTGGTGAACGAATGCGCTATGAGTTATTACGCGAAGGCGCTTCGTTTTGCTTTGAAACAGTTTTTTCCCACACCAGTAAAGTTGATTTTCTTGCTCATGCAAAAGCATTGGGTTATGAAATTATTTGTGTCTTTATTCATCTCAATAATCCTGAATTAAATAAGGCTCGTGTGAGCCAGCGAATAACTGAAGGAGGCCATCGCGTACCCGAAAATAAAATCGGTCCAAGAATTATCCGAACGCTGCATAACGTATCAGTAGCGATACCGATATGCTCCCAAGTAAGACTACTTGACAATTCAAGCTACAAAAATCCTTTTCAGCAAATTGCAATCATTAAAAATAATAAAGTCGAATGGCTTCAAAATCCTCCTCCTGCTTGGGCAGCGGCTCTAATGACCAACGCATAATGACAAATAGACAACAATGATTAGCTAATGCCATTTTATTTCTTTAGCGATACTTGATGAAAAGGATTACCGCCAAATTCTGTTTAACACACCAAAAAATCTAGTGATGCAAGGTGTGCATTATTTGTGTGAAGAGCCTATCTACAAAATGAATTTATTCATTTTACTCTTCCTCTGTTACACTTTCGTACAAGCATGTGTTCATTAAAACCTTGCATTAGGTAGAATGTCAGTGAGACCCAAGCGCTTGGTTTATGAGGTATATTAAAAGTGATTCGACACAGCAAAATCTAATCACCCCGATACCTTGACGAGACACCACTACACATTTAGGATTTCTATCCTTTATTATTCAATTAGAGTTAATCATGTTGCCATTCCACCAACCGGTGAAAGAAGATTTCGAATCTGTTAACCAACTCATTATTGATCAACTTCACTCTAATGTCGGTCTTGTTGAAAATATCGGGCACTATTTAATAGAAGCTGGAGGGAAGCGCCTCAGACCTCTTCTCGTATTATTGACGACAAATGCCCTTGAATATAAAAAGAAACATAAGCCAATAAACCAATTAAAATTGGCTGCTATTATCGAATTTATTCATACTGCGACACTACTACACGATGATGTTGTCGACATTTCAAGTCTCCGTCGAGGACGGCAGACGGCGAATGCAAAATGGGGTAATGCGCCCAGCGTCTTGGTTGGTGATTTTTTATATTCTCGTGCCTTTCAGTTGATGGTGGACATCGGCGACCTATCCATCATGAACATATTAGCTGATACGACCAATATTATTTCTGAAGGTGAAGTTCAACAACTGGTTAACGCAAAAAATCCAGATATTTCTGAAGACGATTATTATCAAGTCATCTACAAAAAAACCGCTATTTTATTTTCAGCTGCTTGCGAGGCTGGAGCCGTGATTGCAGATGCTAATGACCGACAACGAAACGCATTCAAAGAATACGGCTACCATGTTGGCATGGCATTTCAATTGATTGATGATGCTCTCGATTATGATGGAGACGCTGAGACACTTGGCAAAAACGTCGGTGATGATCTGGCAGAAGGAAAAGCAACATTACCGCTCATTATTAGCATGCAAAAGGCACCAAAAGCAGAAGCCAACGTAATTGCCGATGCGCTTCGCAATGGCTCGATTGAAAAAATCAACGATGTGGTAGAAATCGTCAAACAGCATGGCGGGCTCACGGCAACAATGGACAAAGCCAAGTCACATGTCGACTTGGCTATTCAACAGCTTGATGAACTTTCTGCTGGCGGCCTAGCTGACAATGAATTCTCAAAGGCAATGAAAGAGCTGGCTCTCTTTTCTATCAGTCGAAGTTATTAACTACTCTATACCTGTCGACTCACTTTATTTTTCAGACCTCATTTCAAGCTGGCACGGAACTCGCTTAGATTTCCATAGTAAATATTGTAAATAACGCTCTATAAGTAGCACGCAATACGTTAAATAAAAACAAACTATCGGGAATGATAATGAGTGAAGACAATATCGCCAAACTATCTAATGTTTATACCAGCTGGGAAAAATTGATTCGAGAACAAGAACGTTGGAGAAATAGAACTCTTCTTGAGGAATTTGAATCTGATCCCAATCGAGCCGCAGCTTTTAGTCGTACCTTCGGAACATTTTTTTTAGACTTTTCTAAAAACCATCTCACAGAATCTTCTTTTCAATTATTATTAACCCTTACACAAGAAGCTAAATTAACTGAAAGAATTGAATCTCTCTTTAAGGGAGATATTGTTAATACCACAGAGCAACGAAAAGCACTTCATGTCGCATTGCGATCACCCAATTGTAAAACAGAAGAAGAGATTGCTGTACAAGAAACATTGGCAAAAATGTCAAAGTTTGTTGATGCAATTCACACCGATACTTGGTTAGGTTTTTCAAATCAACCCATAAAAGATATTGTTCATATCGGCATTGGCGGTTCTGATTTAGGACCTCGTATGGTGACAAATGCCTTGCAGCCTTTTCATCTACCTCATACAAAAGTACATTTTATTGCCAATATCGACGGTGCCGATATCGAGTCTGTTCTAGCACCTCTTTCTGCTGATACCACCTTATTTATTGTTGCCTCGAAATCTTTCACAACGTTAGAGACACTCGAAAATGCACTCAGCGCTAGAGAATGGCTGATGAGTAAGGGCTGCGAGAAAGAAGATGTAGCAAAACATTTTGTTTCCATTACCGCCAACATTAATAAAGCAATAGAATTTGGTATTGCTCAAGAAAATCTATTTCCAATGTGGGACTGGGTCGGCGGACGATATTCACTTTGGTCAGCCATCGGCTTACCCATAGCGTTATCCATTGGGATGAAAGAATTTAAAAAACTACTGACTGGTGCAAACAAAATGGATGAACATTTTCGCAATGCGCCACCACAAGAAAATCTCCCAGTTATACAGGCGCTCATTGCATTTTGGTACAGCCAATTTTGGGGCGCTTCTAGCCAAGTCATTTTACCTTATAATCATCTATTAGAATTTTTTCCTGCCTTTTTACAACAGCTCGATATGGAAAGCCTAGGAAAAAGCACCAATCTTGCTGGAGAAAAGATTGATTACTCAACTGGGCTTGTCATCTGGGGAACCGAAGGCACTAATGGACAACATTCTTTTCATCAACTGTTACATCAAGGCACACAATTAATTCCGGCTGACTTTATTATTTGCAAAAAAGCGCAACACACATTAACTCACCAGCAAGAACATTTATTTGCATGCTGCTTAAGTCAAAGCCAGGCACTAATGACAGGAAAGGGTTTTGAGCAAGCAAAAAAAGAATTAATAGATAGCGGCACAACTGAAGAAAAAGCCAATGAACTTGCTCAGCACAAAATTGTTCCCGGCAATCGGCCCAGCACTTCAATTGTGATGAATGAATTAACGCCGGAAAGTTTGGGAAGCTTAATTGCCATGTATGAGCACAAGGTGTTTACACTTAGCGTGCTGCTTAACATTAATGCGTTTGATCAATGGGGCGTTGAGCTAGGGAAGCAACTCGGCACACCCATTCATTCTGCAATAGTTGCGTCGAAAGAAGAACAGAAGGAAAAAAAGATTTCGGAAATAAAATTCGATAGCTCGACCCAGCAACTGATTGATTTATTTAAACAATAACGTTAAAGAACCCACGGATAACTGCTTAAATTACCACATGGATAGCTATACGCTATCCATGAGTGCTAACAGCTCATCTCGTTTTTCTTCCATTAAAGCAATATCACCTTTTGTTTCAACGTTTAAACGTACAACCGGTTCTGTGTTTGACATGCGCAGATTAAATCGCCAATCACTATAAGCCACACTCAAACCGTCAACATGCTCAACAAGTTCTGCATCGAGTGCATAGATCTGCTCTGCCTTATCGATAGCCGCTTTTGGATTTGAGATTTCACGATTAATTTCACCGCTACACGGAAATTCTGCAATACATTCACTTACCAATGTCGACAAGCTTTTTTCTTTGACGCTGACCAACTCAGAAACTAATAGCCAAGGAATCATTCCGCTATCGCAATAAGCAAAATCTTTAAAATAGTGGTGAGCGCTCATTTCACCCCCATAAACTGCATCTTCTAAACGCATTCTTTCTTTAATAAAGGCATGTCCGGTTTTGCTTTGGATTGGAACACCACCCGATTTTTCAACGATAGCTTGTGTGTTCCAAACAAGGCGCGGGTCGTGAACAATTTTTGCACCCGGAGTTTTAATTAAAAATGCCTCTGCTAACAAACCAACCAAATAATAGCCTTCAATAAAATCACCGGTTTCATCGAAAAAGAAACAGCGATCAAAATCACCATCCCATGCAATGCCAAAATCTGCGCCATGTTTTTTTACCGCTTCAATTGTTGAGCTTCGGTTCTCTGGTAATAATGGATTGGGAATTCCATGCGGAAAACTCCCATCTGGCTCATGATGAATTTTAATAAATTCAAACGGTAGATAAGACTCCAAAGCATCAATTGCTTCACCTGCTCCACCGTTCCCAGCATTGACAACAATTTTTAAAGGCTTTAATTGACTTTTATCAACATACGTCAGTAAGTGTTTTATATAACGAGGACGGCTATCGTATTGTGTAACCGAACCTTTTTTCTCTGCGGCTTTAAAGTTATTGTCTTCTGCCATTTTTTTAATATCAATTAGACCGGTATCACCGCTAATAGGACGCGAACCTTCACGCACTAATTTCATCCCATTGTAATCCATAGGGTTATGACTTGCTGTCACACAAATCCCACCATCAACAGGCTGATCGAATGAGGCGAAATACACTTCTTCAGTACCACACTGACCAATATGCAATACATCTGCACCTGCATCAGTAATTCCATCAACAACCGCGTCCGTTAACTCAGGACTCGTTAATCGAATATCGTGACCGACAACTATTTTTTTTGCTCCTAGAAATTCAGCGAATGCTCTTCCAATTCTATAAGCCACTTCTGTGTTAAGTTGGTCGGGAACTCGCCCACGAATATCGTAAGCTTTAAAACACGCTAAAGGTTCTGTCATAACAATTCCTAATTGTTTTTATTGTACTTAAATAAGTGTATCGAGATAATTATTCATCTTTATAGATATTTTCATAAACATAATTTGTCGCTTCAACAAAGCCACCAACACTACCGCAATCAAACCGCCGACCTTCAAATTTATACGCTAAAACACAACCGCTTTTAGCTTGAGTCATTAGTGCATCCGTCAATTGCACTTCACCATTTTTACCGGGTGGTGTTTCTTCAATAATATCAAAAATATCAGGCGTTAAAATATAGCGGCCAATAATCGCTAGATTGGTTGGGGCATCTTTTGCGGCTGGTTTTTCTACCATATCGGTTACTTGGTATAGACCTTCTTTAATTTTTTCCCCGTCGATAACACCAAACTTATGAATATGCTCTTCAGGTACTTCCTGAATGGCAACTATGCTGCAACGAAACTGTTTAAACAACTTAACCATCTGCATCAACACGCCATCATTTTCGTTCAGGCACAGGTCATCCGACAACACCACCCCAAAAGGCTCATCACCAATTAGACGTTTGCCATTTAAAATTGCATCACCAAGACCTAACATTTCTTTTTGACGTGTCATCGAAAATGAAGCCTGATCCATCACATGTCGAATACTGCCCAAGTATTTTTCTTTATCCGTTCCCGCAATTTGATGTTCTAACTCAAAGCTTAAATCAAAATGATCGGCAATCGCTCGTTTACCTCGACCAGTCACTAACCCGATTTCTGTCAAACCGGCTTCGATTGCTTCTTCTACACCATATTGTACAAGCGGCTTATTAACGACCGGCAACATCTCCTTAGGCATTGCTTTAGTTGCGGGTAAAAATCGTGTCCCATATCCCGCTACAGGAAACAAACATTTTTTAATCATAAAATTGTCCTTTCATTGATTACAGCAACTCATCTACAAGCTTTTTATTTCACTCACAGCGTTAACGAGTACGTCTCTTGAGCAATCACTCTATAAAAAGGTAAATTCAAACTTACCTCATGAAGTATGAATCATGCTCTGCACTGTATTAAAGCAATCGCCGTACCATACCATACCTATTGTTGATTATTTTTTACAGATAGACCACTTTTAGCTTCATAAAGGATCATCACATCGAGCTAGACAAGAGCCATCAAGCCGGTAGAATGGCCTCCTTTCGAATTTGGCTCGGCAGTTTCGACCAAAAGCCAAAAATTAAGGACTCCAATGACCGCTGTTGAACAAAAGAATAGTTACAATTACGACGACCTCATTGAATGTGGTAATGGCCGTATGTTTGGCCCCGGAAACGCCCAATTACCCACACCCAATATGCTGATGCTTGATCGCATCACACGCATAAGCGATGAAGGGGGCGAATATGGGAAAGGCGAGATCATTGCCGAGCTTGATATCAAGCCCGATCTTTGGTTTTTTGATTGCCATTTCCCTGGGGATCCTGTTATGCCTGGCTGCCTTGGTCTAGATGCAATGTGGCAACTCGTTGGATTCTTTCTTGGCTGGCGTGGTAACGAGGGACGTGGACGAGCTCTTGGCTCTGGTGAAGTAAAATTCTCTGGCCAGATCTTACCGACAGCCAAAAAAGTCACCTACCGTATTAGCCTAAAACGCGTTATTGAACGAAAGCTAGTCTTGGGTATTGCTGACGGCGTGGTGTCAGTAGACGGAAAAGATATTTACACAGCGAAAGATTTACGCGTTGGGCTCATGAAGTTTGATGATGGTGCTGCAACATTTTAAACGTGCAAACATTGAATCACTTACACAAGAAACAGCGCAGATAAAAACAATAAAACTTCTTCTGGCGAAACAATTTAAGAAGATGCGCACCTAATCTTAAATCCTTATATACACACATATTAAAGAATTATCCGCGAGGAGCACTATGAGACGAGTTGTTGTCACTGGAATTGGTATTGTATCCTGCTTAGGGAATGATAAATCCACCGTCGTTGATGCACTCCAAAAAGGAACTTCTGGAATCAAGTTTAAAGAAGAATACAAAGACATGGGTTTCCGAAGCCATGTAGCAGGAAGTGTAGAAATTGATTTAAAAGAGCACATTGATCGAAAAACCCTCCGATTTATGGCAGATGCAGCAGGGTTTGCTTACATCTCAATGGCACAAGCCATAGAAGATGCCAACCTCTCAGACGATCAAGTTTCCAATATCCGCAGTGGCCTTGTGATGGGTTCTGGCGGAGCATCAGCCATCAACAATGTTGAAGCTGCGGATATCTTAAGAGAAAAAGGCATTAAGCGGGTTGGCCCCTATCGAGTCACTCAAACCATGGGTAGTACTGTATCTGCTTGTTTAGCGACTCCTTTTAAGATCAAAGGTGTTAACTATTCGATCTCATCCGCTTGCTCAACCAGCGCTCACTGCATTGGGAATGCAATGGAGCTGATCCAACTGGGCAAACAGGATATTATTTTTGCTGGTGGCGGCGAAGAAGAACACTGGTCCTCCAGTTGCCTGTTTGACGCCATGGGCGCCCTTTCGACAAAATATAATGATACTCCCACTCAAGCCTCACGCGCCTATGACAAAGATAGAGACGGTTTTGTTATCGCTGGCGGTGGTGGTTGCGTTGTGCTGGAAGAACTCGAACACGCTAAAGCTCGCGGTGCAAAGATTTACGCTGAAATTACAGGCTACGGCGCCACTTCCGACGGTTATGACATGGTTGCCCCCTCTGGAGAAGGTGCTCTTCGCTGTATGCAAATGGCGATGTCGACAGCAAACGGGGATATTGATTACATCAACACGCATGGAACCAGTACACCCGTTGGTGACACAAAAGAACTTCAAGCAATTCGGGAAGCGTTTGAAGGCAAGAAAGTACCCAATATCAGCTCAACCAAATCACTAACAGGTCACTCACTCGGTGCAACTGGCGTCCAAGAAGCAATTTACAGCCTATTGATGATGGAAAACGATTTCATTTGCGCATCAGCCAACGTAGAAAATCTGGACGAAGATGCGAAAGGATTGCCGATCATTACCGAGACAATGAACGACCATAGCTTTGATAGTGTCTTGTCGAATAGCTTTGGGTTTGGCGGAACAAATGCTTGTTTAGTATTTGAACGCTACAAAGATTAGAAATGGCTCATAAAAAAGCACCAAAAATAAGCACTCAAAAATAAGATCTTTGGTTTGCCCGATTTTGGTGCTTTTTTGTATCTAGAAGTCCAGTTTTAGAAACTAGCCTTTAGATGCATTTTCAGTCAACCAATGGTGAATGTTTGACTTTAAGTCCGATCTCCAGCTTCTCGGTTGAATCCCAAAATTATTGCGAATGCGCCGGCAACTTAATGATGAGCTCGCAGGTTCAGGAAATTCACTATTTTGAGCAGAGCCATCTGAATGCTTATCAGGAGAATCAGAGATACTCCCAATAGGCTCTCTGATAGATGAGAGTACTGAAAGTATTTCCTGCCCCAACTCCCATTCATTACAATTATCAGAACTGCAATAATGGAAAACGCCCCAGTTCTCAGCGCCTGATAACACTTGACGAATAACGCCCACCAATACTCTTAGCACATCATCTTGCCAAGTTGGAGATCCCCGACGGTAGTGGCTGACCTTTTTTTCTCCGCCGAGGACTAGACTGTCTAATATGTCAGAAAATAGATTGCTAGAAGCGCCTCCAATCACCCAACCAAGTCTCAGGATTACATATTTTTCTAACTGATCTGAAACCGTTTTTTCTAGCGCTACTAGAAATTCGCCATATTTCCCCATTGGAGAAACAGGATCCAATTCAGCGTAAGCACTTTTTGTTTCAGAACCAAACACATGATAATCAGACAACAAGATTAAATTCGCTCCAGAACGCTGAGAAACGCTTGAGAGCTGCTGAATCATCAGCAAGGTTGTTCTTTTTTTATTTTCATCTTCAAAAATATGTTGGAGCGATTGACCAAAAGGCAAAGAAACTACAACTAAAAAAGGTTTGTGTACTGCAAAATAATTGTTTAATTCAGATGTGTTTGCCCAATCGAAATTTGATAGGGGCGAAAGAACAGGGACATTTGATATTTCTAGTTGATGATAAAGAGCCCGAGAAAAATCACCTTCGGGCTCCTCAAAGACAGGACTGACAATTAAAACTCTTTTACTAGATACCACACTATAAACCTTTTTACTTGCTTTACTGTCTCCATTATTTTTTAAAATAATAACAGTGACACTAGTGTATTAATATGACCAAGACTTTATACACTATTTATTATCACCAACTCCACTACAAGCGGATAAAAACTCATTTTTTTACGAAAACCCAATTCATCTCTTTTTGGTCACACACTACAATCTCTCGACTTAACATTGAGCATTGAGAGATATTACTAGGAACAGCGTCTGTGTATCTAGATTTTATCGCCATAGAAGCCTTGTCTTTTTTTAGAAACCCATACATCTTTTCAAATCGCTCTGAAAAGTTTTGATTTTTATCTTGAAGATCATAAAACGTATAATAAAATTTAGTGAAAGACATGGTAGACGCACCTAAACCGATATCTAACATTTTAATGATATATTGGAGATAGGCGTCGAAAAGATAATCTTTTACTTCAGACGAATTTTTGCTATTTCCGCCAAAGTGCTTCATATGCATTTTGTTGCTCTCAGACAATGCTTGTGATCTCAAATTTTTGTTTGGGTCATTTGACGATAAATAATACTTATCCCCTTTACAGCGAATTAATTTTTCTCTCAAGGAGCAGCCCTGTAGATCGCCTGCACTTGCTGTTTCTCGATTATTCATTTGGCTTGTTGAAACATTATTTGATTTTTTGGAAGATGAAGCACTAACTGAATTATTTCTTGATGGTAATAAGGCTCTTTTATTCGGCTGATTATTTTCGACGGCAGGAACCGAAAGGCTTAATCTTCTTGCTGGAGTTTTTAATAAAGCGGCCTGAACTTTTTGTGAATTTTTACGAAAATCAGAGAAGCTGGGCAGAGCACGGCCTTCACTCGTCATTTGTATTTTACAAAATAACCTTTCTAACTGAGTCTTAGCTTGAGGAGTACAATCAGACTGAGCTTGTCCGGCACTCGGCATAAAACACATTCCTATCAGCATGCCTAACAATAGATAATGAGCAAATAATAGTTTCAAGATATTTTCCCAGCAATTACTTTAAATTTAGAGATCAACACATCGACATGATAAATAATAATGAGTGCTATATTTCTTAAATTGTTATTTTATCAAAATACCACCACCTCAAAACACTACTTGCTCAGAAAAATAAAAAGACAGAGAGAACGATAGCCAGAACAAACCATTTACAGGTGAGCGCTATTGAAAAATCGACTATTTTTAGAAAATTGCGGGCGAAGAAAATCAAACTGATCATCCCTAATTCTTCGATTATTTGTCAGCGCTAAATATTCGGCATAATTTGGACGATAAGGCAATGCTATCAGCTCTAAATTTATTTCTGTTAGCAATCTATCACCTTTGTGTTGATTGCATCGCCGACAGGCTGTGACAACATTTTCCCAGCGATCCCTTCCTCCACGACTCGTCGGAATAACATGATCACGAGATAATTCTGTAAATTCAAATTTCTTTCCGCAATATAAACATTGATGATTATCACGAGCAAATAATGCCGCGTTTGTTAATAACGGATTTATGCGCATTTGCTGAATACGATGTCCACCACAAGCAATAATAGCGGGCAACTCCACAAAAGAACGTTCCCCTGTTTGACGGCAAAGACCCCCAAACACTTCGCGAGCCGTCCCCCCCAAACTCCAAGCGACCATATTTCGAGCGTGCAGACAAACCGCCTCTTTCCAATGCAGCCATTCAACAGGCTGTCCAGCAATATTTAATCTTAAGATTCTAGCTTCCACTCCATAACCCTCTTTCTTGACGATTTTATGACTATTGAAAGATACACATAAGGAAGTAAAACAGGAGAAACACGCGGAAATGATGACATTTTATAATGCGCATCAATGACACGATAAGAAATAACGATAGTGGCTTGTGAAATGATGTGATTATTGAATGCAGTTCACCTTTAAATAGCGTTTAACTAAATTAGGATAGGCACAAAACGTTTCAACGTTATGAATATTTTTTGAAAGGCATTGAGTAAAACAAGATCATTCAAAAAAGTAGCTGAATGATTAACCAATAAAGGTGACTAGTCAACCGATTGGATCGAGAAAATATAGGGATAAAAGACGCTTTTAAACAATGAAAGAATTGCTCTCACATTGTTAGGCAATTAACGAAACTCATAAACTAAAAAACCTCACTAGAGATAACTCTAGTGAGGTTTTAACAGGTTGGCCCATTGCCCTATGAGCACTCGGGCTATATCCATAACATTCCATTGCCCAGCGTCCGTGCAGTTGCTTCCTTGAACGTGGTGCTATTATTACTAATCACTCACCCGCGGAGAAGTGGCCAAGTTCCTTTAGATTTGTAAGAGATATCTCACAAGGCAATATGCTTGCGCTATTCAGACATCAATAATATATAAGTTAAGTCTTATTTATCAACAAGTTAAAACTCCTTCTCACCAATAGCACCACGGAAAACTCATACTCTCCAATAAAAGTTTTTCGCCTTTTTGAGATTTCATACCCTGAACCATTCATCATTAACAACAAGCCATCAATGTCTTATTGATATCTCTGGGAATAACGAACTGAAAAATCACTCATAAAAAAACCCTACTACTGTTGCCAGTAGTAGGGCTCAACTCACAGGATGAGTCCTATCATCCTTACATCCATGTCGACATCCGTGTCGTCATCCTTTAGATGTGCATCCAAGCGGGAGACATTATCAACAGATCGCCTGTGAGTGAAAACCGGATAAGCTCTATTGAAAACGTACGATATAACTCACACGCTTTGTAAGACTATAAGGGATAAAGGTGTCGATAACGTGATGAATTGTGCAGTAAAGGGGTTTGATTACAAGTGTAACGACCCCTTTTTTGTGTCAATAGATCTTTCTCTCACAAGATATAATAACTTTTTTTGGAATTATTTTAATTAACTGCGCAGCACCGGTTTATTGTCACGAAGTAAAGCTCCCTGACGCTGGACAATATGTTGTATCAATGTTTCTTGAGCATTCGAAGACATATTGTAAAAATTTATTCTCACATAACAACGCTGCTCATCTTCGTTACTTTCTACGCCCACTACTCGACCAAATGTAAACACGTGCTTTTCGCTTGGATGCAAAACAATATCCAAACTCAAGGACTGTCCCACACTGAGTTGGCTATCAGCCATAAACGCAATACCACATGCACTGATATTTACCTCATGACTTTTATGAGCCAAACGTTGAATCAATCTGTTTTCCATTTCTAAATGATCAATAACGCTATTTATTTTATTATTAATAGCCGACAGAACTTCTTCTACAAGCGGGTCAGTTCCTCTGAGCTTCAATAACAATTCAGAAATTTCAATTTCATAATCATTGATAATCCCAAATACATTAGCTTGTTGATGCTTGCCTGTATTTTGCGAGTCAACTTCATCTTGAGTCAACACGCGGTAGGCAACACCCACAGTGTCATTAATTCTAAAAAAACGTCTTCGCTCAACTGTCATATATCTTCCATTTTTTACTTAGAGCAACTATTAATTTTTGAAAAATTAAAATATCTCACCCGCATCAAGATCAAATAAATATTCTGGATCTAAATCTAAATCTTTCAGAATGTCTTGCCCACTACTCTTAATAAGTTCAATATCGTCTGGCTCTAGTACATCTTGCAACCCTTGTCTTATCACAATTTCCACACGACGATTCCTCACTCGATTTTCTTGAGAGTCGTTGGGCACCAGAGGAATGGTTTCTGCAAAACCAGCGACTTCAAAGCGTCTAGGATTAATTAAATCATCGCGCATTAATTCATGAGCAACTGAAACCGCGCGACTCGATGACAGCTCCCAATTAGATCTAAATCGAGCTGTCGAAATAGGAATATTATCCGTGTGGCCTTGCACTTGTATTTTCCCTGGACGGTCAATTAATACTTCTTGAATTTCTTCCATGACATCACGATAGTCCCCTGTCAGCTCAGAAGACCCTGATCGGAATGAACCTTTTTCTCTTATCCGAATAACTAATTGCGTACCACGTGTTTCTATTTCTATCTCGCCAGAACTAATTTGATCATGCAATGTATTGGCAAGAGATATTGCATCCTGCTCTGTCTGCGCAATCATTTCTTCTAGTCGTTGTTTTATTCGTGCTTTGACACCTGCCTCAGCATCAACATCACCTTGTTCCACATCAAACTGTTCAGAGCATTGCGTTTCCAAGCTCATCACGGAAATATCTTCGGTGTGCTGCCATATCTCATTGATCGGTGTTGGGTCTGGCGTTCCCGGACTAAATTCTTGCGCAATAATGCTGGTACCTTTGGGCACTTCATTTACTTTTAATTTATTTTGCACACCAAAAGCTTGAGCCATGGATCCTGCTAGGCGTTTAAATTTCAACGCATCCATTTCAGAAAACGACAACAACAACACAAAGAAACACATCAATAAAGACATAAGGTCTGCAAATGTGCCCATCCATGCCGGAAGCCCGGGGGGGCA
This sequence comes from Cellvibrionaceae bacterium, assembly GCA_050633885.1. Classification (GTDB taxonomy): domain Bacteria; phylum Pseudomonadota; class Gammaproteobacteria; order Pseudomonadales; family Cellvibrionaceae; genus JAWSVE01. The sequence goes on along the minus strand of JBOEHK010000002.1, from coordinate 290,395 downwards.
ATCACATCCGTCTTCTTCTTCATCAGCCATTGACTAAAACCTTTCCAATCACTTTTATACCGCTACAATTTTTCATCGAACATAGATATTTTAAAATATCATCACGCCTCAGCTGCTTCACGTTTACCTTCGGGTAAATACGTTCTTAACATCGTGTCAATTACACGAGGGTTTTGTCCGTTTTGAATTGCGAGTAACGCATCAATAATCAAATTTTTAATCATCGCTTCTTCTCCTGCTCGCAATTTTAATTTATCAGAAATAGGGCCGCATAAAGCATTCGCTAGAATTGCTCCGTACAAAGTCGTTAATAACGCTACCGCCATAGCAGGTCCAATCGATTTTGGATCATCCATGTTCGCAAGCATCGCCACCAAACCAATGAGTGTTCCAATCATTCCCATCGCCGGTGCCATTTCTGCTAATGCCGCAAAAATAAAAGAACCTTGCACATGCCTTTCTTCTGCCAACTTTCTATCTTTTGTCATCAACGTTTTAACAACATCCGGATCATGGCCATCCACCAATAACTGAATCCCTTTTTGTAAAAAAGGGGAACCTACTTCTTTACCTTCCAAAGACAATAAGCCGCCTTTCCGAGCCGCATCGGCCAGCTCAACAATTTCATCGATCAATTCAGAAGGGTTTGGCATTTTTGTGGCGAAACTTTTTCCAGCAACTTTAAAAGCGCCCAGAAATTGACCCAATCCAAACTTCGCCATCACGGCAAAAGCACTCCCGCCAAACACGATGACAACGGAGGGGATATTGACGAACATGACTAAGTCGCCACTGAGTAACATAGAAACGATAATGAGTGCGAATGCACCCAATAAACCAATGAGGGTAGCGAGATCCACCAATGACTCCTTTAACAACTGGTTTTTCTAGAAAATTTAACTCCACCTCTCCAATTCAAGACCTCTTTATTTTGAGATCTCAAAAAAGGGAGATATTTTCAAAAGCACTTAAGATGTTAAGTACCTAAATGTTAAGCACCTAAAATAAGTCTAGACGGTAATCTCGGTGCAACCAGTTTTGTAAAGCTCAATTTAATGGATCCTCAAATGCTCCAGCGCCAGATCATAGAAAACTCAGTTATTACTCGGCTAAGTGGCAAAAAAACGTTAAAATATTGACTAACTCGCAAGATAGTTATCAATACACTAGGTGCTTATTCACATTTTTGATCATCGAAAGTCACCCCCCAACGGGTTACAAATCCAATGGGCTGACGGCACAACTTACTAACGGTAAAGACATGGCAACCAAAACTAAACCAAAGTCCTCTTCTGCATCCAAAGCCAAAGAAATAGATTTTGAAAAAGCGCTGTCTGACCTTGAAGATCTTGTCGCCAAGATGGAAAGTGGGGATTTATCCTTAGAAGACTCGCTGAAAGCCTTTGAAGACGGCGTTAAACTCACAAGAGACTGCCAATCGAGGCTTGCTTCCGCGGAACAACGCGTAAAATTATTGATGGAGCAGCAAGGAGAGCTGGTTGAGGCGGACTTTGATGAGGACGACCTTTAAGAATGAGTAATAGCTTTCAGGACTACTTGGAGCGCTACCAGCACCGCATTAATAATAGCCTGCACTCAAAGTTTTCTGCTTCACTCCAAACCACTTCCCCCCAGCTACTAGAAGCAATGCGCTATAGCTTATTTGCGAACGGAAAGCGTATTCGGCCTGTTTTGGCTTATGCGAGCGCGGAAGCAATAGGCAAAATCACAGAAGGCGTTGATTCCGTCGCAGCCGCACTCGAATGCATTCACACTTACAGCTTAATCCATGACGATTTACCTGCAATGGATGATGATGATCTACGCAGGGGAACTCCCACATGTCACATTGCCTTCAACGAAGCCACAGCGATTTTAGCCGGCGATGCGTTACAAACACTCGCCTTCCAAATCATTGCTGATTGCACTTCATTGTCTCCAGAAGCGAAAATCAAAAGTGTCAGTGTATTGTCAAAAACATCCGGTGCAGGAGGAATGGTGGCAGGACAAGCTATTGATCTGGCTGCTGTCGACCAGCACCTATCATTGCCCGAACTTGAAAAAATGCATCAATACAAAACAGGCGCATTAATCAAGGCAAGCGTTCTCTTGGGTGCAACAGCTAGCGGAAACGCAACCGACAAGCAACTGTTAGCCCTCGAAGATTATGCCCACGCGATAGGGCTCGCTTTTCAAGTCCAAGACGATATTCTCGATGTGATAGGCGATACCGATACGATTGGCAAACACACTGGCGCTGATGCATCACACAATAAGCCAACTTACGTTTCTTTGTTAGGACTTGAGGAAGCGAAAATAAAAGCAAAAGAATTACACAACCAAGCCATTGAAACCATTGACAATAATTTTGATGGTCGAGCTCAGCCACTCAGGGACTTGGCTGACTTTATCATCAATAGAACCTCGTAAACTGAATTAAAAGAATCACAAAAAGCAAAAGTCACTAGGAAACACTTCCGTCAAGCCATACAATTCATCACTCGGAATTATGCCGCTCCGCAATCGTTCATGACTTAACGATAACGCATTGAAACAAACAGAATGATTGCCGTGTAAGAAGCATCTAAGTGCCGCCATTTAACAAGACATTTCAGGTATTGCCTAAGTAACGCATGTTCGAAACAATCCCCTACAACCGCCCCAACACCCCGTTACTGGACTCCATTAATAGTTCAGACGACTTACGTGCGCTCGATGAAAAACAACTAAGCGATGTCGCTTATCAACTTCGAGAATATTTGCTCTATTGCGTGGGTCAAACCGGTGGACACTTTGGTGCAGGGCTCGGTGTTGTTGAACTAACGATTGCGCTTCATTACGTTTATAACACGCCAGATGATCGCCTTGTCTGGGATGTGGGACATCAAACCTATCCCCATAAAATCCTGACCGGTCGCCGTGATGACATGCTATCAATTCGTCAACTCAACGGAATCAGTGGATTCCCAAAGCGATCCGAAAGCGAATACGACACATTTGGTGTAGGTCACTCATCCACCTCCATTAGTGCTGCACTCGGAATGGCGCTGGGTAGCGAGATGGCCAAGAGTGACAGAAAGCACGTCGCCATTATTGGCGATGGCGCCATGACTGCCGGGATGGCATTCGAAGCGCTCCACCATGCTGCACACACGGAAAGCGACTTGTTGGTTATCCTCAATGATAACAACATGTCCATATCAAAAAATGTTGGCGGCTTTGCCACTTATCTGTCAAAAATTTGGGCCAGTAAATTTTATAATTCGATGCGCAAAGGCTCTAAGCGCGTACTCGAAAAGATTCCGCCTGCTTGGGAATTTGCACGAAAAACAGAAGAACATATTAAAGGTTTTGTATCTCCCGGTATGTTGTTTGAAGAAATAGGATTCAACTATGTCGGCGCAATTGATGGACATGATTTACCAAGCGTTGTGAATTGCTTAAAAAGCCTTCGGCAAGTTGGAGGCCCAAAACTTTTGCATATTATTACGCAAAAAGGAAAAGGGTTTATTCCCGCTGAAAAAGATCCTGTCGGATACCATGCCTTAAACAAACTAGAACCTACATCAAAAGAGTCTGTCGAAAGCGCTAATCTCACCGAGCCGACAGAAAAAGAAAAACCAAAACCTAAAAAATACCAAGATGTTTTTGGCGATTGGCTATGCGACGCTGCAACTCAAGATGAGCGTCTTGTGGGAATTACTCCAGCCATGAGTGAAGGTTCGGGCATGATTCGCTTTTCAGAAACTTTTCCTGATCGTTTTCATGATGTCGCCATCGCCGAACAACATGCTGTCACACTCGCTGCTGGCATTGCCTGCGAAAAACAAAAACCTGTTGTGGCTATCTATTCCACATTTCTACAACGCGGCTATGACCAACTAATTCATGATGTCGCGATTCAAAATCTCGATGTGACTTTTGGAATTGATCGCGCAGGAATTGTTGGAGAAGATGGTCCAACGCATTCAGGCAATTATGACATTTCATTTTTACGCTGCATTCCCAATATGGTTATCGCAACACCGAGTGATGAGAATGAATGTAGACAACTTCTCCACACCGCCTACCAATACAATGGTCCAGCGGCCGTCAGATATCCTCGAGGAACGGGAACCGGTGCAGTTATCGATGCAGAACTTTCTCAATGGCCTATCGGAAAAGCGATCAATCGTCGCGAAGGGAAAAAAATTGCTATTTTAAATTTTGGTACATTGTTACCAGCAGCTATCAAGGCAGGAAATACACTCGGTGCGAGCGTATGGGATATGCGTTTCGCAAAACCATTAGACTCAGATCTTCTTCTTGATCTCGCAAACCAATGTACCCTACTGGTAACCCTTGAAGAAAATACAATATTGGGTGGTGCAGGTTCAGCGGTTAACGAGCATCTTGCAGAAAACGAACTTACGACTCCTATATTAAATCTCGGTTTACCCGATGCTTTCATCGAGCATGGAAAGCGAAATGAAATCCTCAGATCAATAGGGCTTACAGCTGACGAAATTATCTCGGCTATTGAAGATCGAATGAAGCACATACAATAACAAAAGAAACCCGTATTCAAGCAATTTTGTCCAGCGCAAAAATCAACTTGAAATTTCACCTACCTCTTTTAATCGTTAATTTATATAGTTTACTATCTTTCACCTCATCACATATTGATATGAAAATCATGACACCTGACAAAAAAAACTTTAAACAACTAGGTGAAATAGCAAAACAGATGATTAACGGCAAAGAAAATTATTTGCTCGGCGCAGAAAAAATAATTCGATTAAGAGAAGAATTAGGCATCTATGCAAACGATCCTGACTTCCTAGCTTTCATCCCCGTTACATTGGAATTAAACAATTTTCGAAAGAGCAACCCTGAAATCTCACTAGATACCAATCAACAATTTACATCGAAAGAAATGTTAGAAGCGATCACATGGTCTAAAGAAATTTCATTTTCTCATTGTGAATCACTGGTTAAACGATACAGTGAATAGCTCGAGTGTAAATTAATGTTTTATTGTGTTGACTCCGATCAACTAAATACAACGCTAAAAGAATTTTCCTAAAAGAAATGTTACATTGTTGTTTTATGCAACTAAACAAATCAAGACTGTATAACATCTTAGCTTATGGGTTTTATTATGATCATTTTTTCTAGAGGATTTCGCTCTGAAGCAAAAAAAACAATTGTTTTCATGCTCTTTTTTCTTTCTCTTATTGGGTGCGCAACACACTCCCCCAATATCGGCTACTCAGCTTCACAGTGCTGCACTAAAGAGTTAACCGTAGCTGACTTTACGCAACTATCAACTTACGCTGTCACAACACAGGATATTCCCTCTTTCTTAAATGACATGGTTCTCGAAGAATTCAATAAAGCCTTTGAAGAAAAAGGATTCAAGAGCATTGCCAGTGACGCTGATCTCGCTGTTACTCTCACCTATCAACACACCAATCTAGACAATCGACAATCACACATTGATCCCTTAACACCACATGAAACAATGAATATTGAATTACACTACATTGCATCCATCTTAGTGACTATTACCAAGTCTACACAATCCGAAGATCACACAATATTGTGGACAGGAAAAATAAATCGAACTCATCGTGTTTCTCCTGGCGAGTACATGCATGACAACAACACGAGAGGAGCTTTTCTCATCGCTTTTAGAAATCTTTTAAAAGAATTCCCAAATAAGAAACGCTAAAAAATTATTTTTATGATTTTTACATCGAAAGCTTTTCTATAGAAGCAGCATTCATAAGAAGACTGAATATTATTTTTCTTCAGGCGTATCAAACAAATGTCCAAGCTTGCCTTTTTTAGTTTCAAGATATTTACTGTTATGCGGATTTCTTCCAGTTTCATGGGGAAGCCGCTCAGAGACTTCTATCCCCAAGGCCTCTAAGGCTGCAATCTTTTTTGGATTATTTGTCATCAATTTTACTTTTTGAATATGCAAATGCTCAACCATAAATTTCAAAATAGAGTAATCTCGCATGTCCGCACCAAAGCCTAACTGCTCGTTCGCTTCAACAGTGTCAGCGCCCTTATCCTGTAATCGATAAGCTTTTATTTTATTCAGCAAACCAATTCCACGGCCTTCTTGACGAAGATAAAAAATAACACCTCGACCTTCGATGGATATTCTATGCATGGCTGCTTGTAGCTGAGCACCACAATCACAACGCAAACTAAACAACGCATCACCCGTTAAGCACTCCGAATGAATTCGTGCTAAAACAGGCTCACTACCACGAACATCACCCATTGTTAAAGCAATGTGCTCTTTATCATTTTCGATATCTTCAAAACCATGCATTTCAAAAATACCCCAAGGAGTTGGAAGTTTTGAAGATTCTATATAACGCATTGTCACAATATTTTACTCAACTTTTAAACTTACACATTGACGACTTTGAAAAACTATTCTTTTGTCTACTATTTAATAACGAGATTCTAAAACCAAAACACCGTTATCTCGTCGCATTTCAACTCGGCTTAAATAAGCATTCCCCAATAAAATTTCTTCTGGGAAATCTCCCATCGTAATAGTTGCTTCAACATTTTTAACTTCAACAGCTCCCACCCTCACACTCTTCAACATGACGCGATACGCAGTTACATTTCCATTCGCTGTAGACATGGTAATTGGTTTTCCGGCTCGATAATTTAAACCAATTCGTTTTGCTGTGGGTAAATTCATAGCTACTGATGTTGCTCCCGTGTCAACGAGAAAATCGACAGCAAATCCGTTAATACGTCCTGGCGTAAAATAATGGCCGCCAGGACCAGAGGCCAAACGTACTTCAGTTTTTTTGGCTTTCGAAAAATTTGTCGATATTGCTTTAGATACGCCAACCGTTTGTCTATCGCCATCTATATCCAGCACGGCTGATTTACTGGTAGAGGAAACCAGCAAAACGCCTTCTGCGCTACGCTTACCCACTTTCACAGTATGCTGCTTGCCATCAATCATGAGGACAGCACCGCCTTTATAGAGCGCCTGCACAACAATTTCCATTGAGAATGCGTCAATGGAAAAAACATAAAAAAACAATACGAATAAAAATGATTTTTTATTCATTGGCCCTTCTCCTATTCCTTACACCTTATAAATGAATACCGACAAGAGATAGATAATTATTCTGTGCTAAAAATGTTATGAGCTGTAAAACAATCGCCGCAAAAATGCCGGCAATGACATCATCTATCATGATGCCAAAACCCCCATGAACTTTTTTATCACACCATGAAATAGGCCAGGGTTTCCAAATATCAAAAATACGAAAAAGAACAAAACCCATAATAATCCACCACCAGCCTAAAGGTGCTGCAAACATTGTTATCCAATAACCAACAAATTCATCCCACACAATACCGGGATGATCATGACACTGCTGTGCTTTAGCAGCGACGTCACACAAATAAATTCCAACGATAAAAGTAACAACAAGCACTAACGCATAAACAGGCAAAGACAAATGAGCAAGGCCAATATAAAAAGGTATCGCGATCAACGTCCCTACGGTTCCCGGTGCCTTTGGTGACAACCCAGAACCAAAACCAAACGCCAACAATTCAATGGGATGGCACAATAAATATAAAAAGCTAGGCGTCTGTCTTTGATTCAAAATGCTGGTATCCCGTTTGCTTAAGAGAAATTTCTTTACCTTTACTCATGCTAATTACTTTACTGCCTCGCGTTATTTCCCCGATCGCTACGGCTTCTAGTTTTTTACTATCGATCATTTGCTCAATCATAGCTGTTTGCTCTGCCGGTACGGTGAAACACAATTGATAATCATCACCTCCCGATAAAGTCCACTTCACAATTTGCTCTTTGCTCGCTAATTTTTTCAATGGCTCAGAAACAGGTATTCTGTCTAAATCAATCACCGCCCCAACACCGCTTGCTTTGCAAATATGTCCAAGATCAGCCACGAGTCCATCGGATATATCGATCGCAGCGGATGCAATACTACTTAACAAACGCCCTTCTGCAATTTTTGGCGTTGGGCGATAATAACGAGACATAAAAAAACTAAATGCAGATTTGCCAACGTCCAGTGTTTTTTTAATCACGGCAACAGCCGCTGCGGCATCACCCAACTCACCGGTGACATAAACCATATCACCCACTCTAGCGCCATCCCTTCTTAATGAACTATCTAAGTCGACTGCACCCATGACTTGTATCGTAATACTTAATGGCCCTCTTGTTGTGTCGCCTCCTACCAAAGAACAATTATATTTATTCGCCGCTTTAAATAATCCTCGGCTAAAACCATCAAGCCAATAACTGTCCGCAGAAGGCAACGATAACGCCAAGGTAAACCATAAAGGCTCAGCACCCATAGCCGCCAAATCGCTGAGGTTAACTCGCATTGCTCGCTCAGCAATTAATTCAGGATCTGCATTTTTAGGAAAATGATTGCCTCCTACCAATGTATCGCACGATACCGCCAGTGCTTTCCCTTCTGGCGGGTTTAGCAAAGCACAATCATCGCCAACGCCCAAGGCTACGCCTCTGCCACCCAATTCCTTCTGGAAATATTTTTCGATTAAATCAAACTCGCTTAGCGACATATGTTCTCAATGCTTCTTATTGCTGTCATTCTTTCTGCTGTAACATTTTTTACTATAATTTTTTTTACTATAATATTTGTTTCTTTGTAGTTTTCATCTTTAAAAATTCAATTAAAAAGCTCTCACTAGAAGGCCAATAAACCTTTTTAACCACGCTCAACGGGCCTTAACTGCTTTGACACTTTGTCTAATACACCATTAATAAATTTATGGCTTTCAGAAGCACCAAACTTTTTCGCTAATGAGACTGCTTCACTAATCGCAACTTTGTAAGGGACATCAATTCTCTCTTTTAATTCATATACGCCAACCCGTAATAACGCATGACTGATAGGATCAAGTTCTTTAATCGTGACATCTTGAAGGTATAGCTCAAAAATATCGTCAAGTTCTTCTGCTTTTTCTGGCATTGCAGCCACTAGCTCTTGAAAATAAGGAACATCAACATGCGCCATATCATATTCGTCTTGAAACTGACGGACTATTTTTTCGGTACTCAACTGCGTTAACTGCCATTGATAAATAGCTTGCATCGCATAATGTCGTGCTTTTCGGCGCGCGGCGGGACTGGTCATAATCTTCTCTTTGTCAATGCTTTTACGGTCTACTGCCGTACTTCTTGATAACGCTTTGTAAGTATTAAAGTTAAAATGAAAACTACGCTACAGTTTTTTTAATAACGACACCATTTCAAGTGCTGCACTGGTTGCTTCGACGCCTTTATTACCGGCTTTGGTTCCTGATCTTTCGATAGCCTGTTCAATATTATCGACAGTTAACACACCAAAGCTAATCGGGACTCCAGAATCTAAAGAAACTTGGGATAAACCTTTGGTGCATTCACCTGAGACATATTCAAAATGTGGTGTGCCACCGCGTATTACTGCGCCTAAAGCAATCACTGCATCATATTTTTTTTCAGCTACCATTTTTTTTGCAGCCAATGGCATTTCAAATGCACCCGGCACATAGACAACCGTAATATCATCATCACCGATTCCATGACGCTTTAACGTATCAAGTGCGCCTACCTTTAGGCTTTCAACAACAAAACTATTCCAACGCCCGACAAGTAAGGCGTATTTTCCTTGGACTGTTGTAAAATCACCTTCGATTGTTTTAGCTGTTGACATAAATGCCTCTCTTTTACTATTTTCTCTTTTTTTTATAACACTATTCGAATGAAGTCTTTTGATTCACGTTATTTAGGATTTGTGATCTGCTCAACGACTTCCAAATCAAAACCTGAAATACCTGTAAATTTAAACGGCGCTGACATTAAACGCATTTTTGTCACACCCAAATCTTGTAAAATTTGCGCACCCGTTCCTACCTGACGATAAACCATATCCTGACTTGGCCTTGCCTGTTTTCCAGACAACATCCAATCAACACTTTCTTCAATAGTCGAAGCAATATCGCTATGACAAATAAGCACAACAACGCCACTACCCTCTGACTGAACATGCTTTAATGCCGAGTGAAAATTCCAAGATTTATAATGCTGTTCTTCAGGTTTATGCAACGTCAAAATATCTTTTGCTGCATCTAACACATGCACTCTAACTAACACGGGTTTATTCGTATTGACGCTCCCAGTAACAAATGCGTAATGAAGTTCTTTTCGGGGAATATCTCGATAGGTAAGCAACTGAAAATCACCAAAGTCCGTAGTGATATCTCTTTCATTAATGCGTTCAACCGTTTTTTCTTTCACTGAACGATATTGAATTAAATCGGAAATAGTACCGATTTTTATATTATGTTTTTCAGCAAACTTTTCTAAATCCGGACGGCGCGCCATCGTGCCATCCTCATTCATAATTTCGACGATAACGGCGGAAGGTTCGTATCCGGCCAGTCTTGCCAAATCGCATCCAGCTTCTGTATGACCCGCTCGGCTTAACACGCCACCCGCTTGCGAAAGAATTGGAAATATATGGCCAGGCTGAACAATGTCTTTAGCTCGCGCGTCTCTAGAGATTGCCGTTCGAACTGTTTTTGCTCTATCTGCTGCAGAGATACCTGTTGTCACACCTTCAGCAGCTTCGATCGAAACTGTAAAATTGGTAGAATGCCTAGCACCGTTTTCACTCACCATCAAAGGTAACTCTAGCTGCTTACAACGATCTTCCGTTAAAGTCAGACAAATTAATCCGCGTGCATGAGTCGCCATGAAATTAACATCTTCAGGACGAACCTGCTCTGCAGCAATGATTAAATCACCTTCATTTTCACGATCTTCGTCGTCCATTAAGATAACCATCTTACCTTGACGAATATCATCAATAATTTCTTCGATGCTATTTAATTTCATAAGTCTGAATCGGCTAGTTATATTTTGTTTAATCGATCAATTCGATAGGGCTTGTCGTTATCTGTTTAAAAATCCGTGCTCACCTAAAAAGCTCATGTCGATTGCCTGACTAGGATCTGCCGCTTTATCGCCAAGCAACAATCGTTCTAAGTATCGCGCAATGACATCCACTTCTAAGTTAACTATAGTTTCTTTTTGATAATCACCCATTACCGTATGCTCAATAGTATGCGGAACGATGTTCAACTCAAAATCACATCCAGAGACTTTATTGACGGTTAAACTAATCCCATCAACTGTGATTGATCCCTTATGTGCAATATATTTTGCCAACTCTTTAGGGGCAGTTAATATAAAGCGCTCAGATCGAGCATCAGGTTCTCGTGCTTTTACGGAACCGACTCCGTCAACATGGCCACTCACAATATGTCCACCTAATCGAGAAGCCGGCGTAAGCGCTTTTTCCAAATTAACTCGATCACCAATTTTCCATTGAGGTATCGAAGTATTATCTAGCGTTTCTTTAGACACATCGGCCCAGAAACCATCACCAGGTAACTCGATCGCTGTTAAACAAACGCCGTTTGTTGCAATTGAATCACCCAGAACAACATCGCTTAAATCCAAATCATTGGTTAGAACATGCAAACGCACATCACCATTACATGGTTCGATAGCAGCGACTTTTCCTACCGCTTGTATAATTCCTGTAAACACAACACTCACCCATCATTTCTGTTGTTATCAATGTTTTCTCACACTAAACATCGCGATCAATATGTGCAGTAATTTTCCAATCACCCCCAATAGCTCGGATATCTTGAATACTTAAAGGTAGTTGTGCAGCCATAGTATCTAATGGCAACTGAAACAAAGGTAATGCTGAACTACCTAATAGTTTTGGCGCCATATAAATAATCATTTCATCGACTAAGCCCTGCTGAATAAACTCACCAGCCAATGTAGAACCGGCTTCGACCAGCACTTCGTTACACTCCTGCTCAGCCAAGTGCTTTAATAACTTCCTTAAATGAATTTTTCCATGTTTATCAGGTAACGTAAGCTGACCGACATCTAGATTCGAATCTGAAAAGTGATTCACCAAACTATTTTCTTTTTGATCAACCGCATTCACCAAAAGAACTTTTCCCGGCTCTAAAAAAATAGGCGCAGATTCTGTTAGGCGTGCAGCGGAATCAAGTACGACTCGCAGGGGTTGCCGACTGACTATTTCTTTTGCGTTCGGCAAATCTAATTCTTCTTCTCTCACAGACAGTCTTGCATAATCTCTGAGCACAGTTTCAATACCAGTAATGACAGCACAACTTTTTGCTCGTAAAAGTTGTACGTCACGTCTTGCAGCAGGACCCGTAATCCATTTACTTTCACCGCTGGCCATTGCCGTTCGCCCATCAACACTCATCGCCATTTTTAAACGAATATAAGGAAGGCCAGACGTCATTCTTTTATTAAAGCCAGGATTTATTTTTCGTGCGGCTTCTTCACAAACGGGGCCCGCCACCTCGACTCCTGCATTTTTTAACTGCTCCAACCCCAAACCTGAAACTTTTGGATTTGGATCTTCCATGCCATAAAAAACTTTTTTAATACCCGCTTCAATTAACGCTTGTGTACAAGGACCCGTCTTCCCAGTAAAGCTACAAGGCTCTAAAGAAACGTAAGCGATAGCACCGCTAATGTCTACATTACACGCTTTTGCATTATTTATCGCATGAACTTCTGCATGTGCCAAACCTGCTTTTTGCGTCCATCCATTAGCAAGAATTTTTTGATCGCGAACAATGACACACCCTACCGCAGGGTTTGGATTGGTTAAGTACAACCCTTTCTTCGCCAAATTTATCGCTTGCGCCATAAAGTGCATGTCATTTTTATTCATTATTTTTAAAACTCTTTTAACTTAATGAATGTTTTTTGCTCGTCGCGGTGTCTAATTCTTTTCTTTTTCTACTGCTGTCTTCATATCTTTTTCGGATAAGCGATCAATTTCCTGTCGAAATTCTTCTACGTCCTGAAAACTTCTGTAAACGGAAGCGAAACGAACGTAAGCAACTTGATCAAGCTGACGTAATTGCTCCATCACCATTTCACCTACGGTACGGGAAGGTAATTCACGTTCACCTGTCGTCTGGAGATTGTGTTTTATCTGGCTAATAGCCGATTCAATAGCTTCCATACTCACGGGCCTTTTTTCTAACGCGCGATGCAAGCCTGCACGAAGCTTGGCATCATCAAAAGGCTCACGTGTACCATCTGTTTTTATGACACGCGGCATTAATAATTCAGCCACTTCATAGGTGGTAAAACGTTCACGGCAAGACAAACACTCACGACGCCTACGAACCTGATCACCTTCGGACACTAATCGAGAGTCAATAACTTTGGTATCATCAGCGCTGCAAAAGGGACAATGCATAGTTCACTCACTTTTATTCGTGTTTCTAAAAAATTTGGGTTAATGGCTGAAACAGATTGCCCCAACCACAAACCCATTTATTTTTAACACTAAGACGCGTAAACGGGAAAACGCTTACAAATATCTAACGCTTTTGCCTTCACATCATTAATCACGTTAGTTGCTTTTTTAGAATCAACTCCCGACTCTAATGCTTCCAAGATGTCGCACATCCAGTTCGTCAACTGAACAGTTTCTTCTTCTTTAAATCCACGGGTTGTAATTGCTGGCGTTCCAACACGCAAACCACTGGTGACAAAAGGCGATCTTGGATCATTCGGAACCGCATTTTTATTCACCGTAATATTCGCTTTGCCAAGAGCCGCGTCAGCGTCTTTACCGGTATATTCTTTGCCAATTAAGTCTACTAACATCAAATGGTCTTCAGTTCCGCCTGAGACAATATTGATACCGCGTTCCATAAATGTTTTTGCCATCGCTTTTGCATTCGCAACCACTTGTTTTTGATAGGTTTTGAACTCACCACTAGCAGCCTCTTTGAAGCACACGGCTTTTGCGGCAATCACATGCATCAATGGGCCACCTTGACCACCGGGGAATACCGCCGAGTTTAATTTCTTCTCAATCGCCTCATTTGCCCGAGCTAGAATAATACCGCCGCGTGGCCCACGAAGCGTTTTGTGTGTTGTCGACGTCACAACATCCGCAACAGAAATGGGGTTAGGATAAACACCGGCAGCAACCAATCCAGCCACATGAGCCATATCCACCATAAGATAAGCACCGACCATATCAGCGATATCGCGAAAGCGTTGCCAATCCATGATTTGAGAATAGGCCGAAAAGCCAGCCACAATCATTTTAGGCTTATGTTCTTTTGCTAGGCGCTCAACTTCATCGTAATCCACCTCTCCGGTATCAGTATTTAAGCCATACTGAATCGCGTTGTAGATCTTGCCAGAAAAGTTCACTTTTGCGCCATGAGTCAAATGACCGCCATGATCCAAACTCATCCCCAAAACGGTATCACCCGGGGCCACAAGGGCTTGATAAACTGCCGAGTTTGCCTGACTGCCTGAATGAGGTTGTACGTTGGCGTAATCAGCGCCAAATAAAGACTTGGCCCGCTCTATTGCTAGCGTTTCTACCTTATCAACATACTCGCAGCCACCGTAATAGCGCTTATGTGGATAACCTTCGGCGTACTTATTAGTCAGTTTTCCGCCTTGGGCTTTCATAACTAAAGGGCTGGTGTAGTTTTCGGACGCAATTAGCTCAATATGCTCTTCTTGGCGGCGATCTTCTTCCTGCATCGCTTGCCATAAATCAGGGTCAAAACCATCAAGTGTTTGGGAGTCGTTAAACATTGGGGCCTCGTAAAATGGTTGTTGTACCGACGTTTATATGGACGGTAACGTTAGAAGGGTAAGGAAAATTTGGGAGGCCAAATTGTACTAGAAGCTAAAGCGATAGTCTCTAAACATCTTGGGGGACCCCCATTCCTTATAAACGCCAAAATACCCTGCAAAACCCTTAGCTCTCGTCTATCCTTACAGACAAACAGATCTGACCAAGATTTAGGCTTCGCAAAAGCCCAATCAGTCAAAAGTCATCAATAACTTCATCAATAACTACAGTCCCTGAAATTGCGATCTATGCCAGCACAAAAAGCCAAAGATGATCTAAAAGCAGCAAAAGTTGTTGACACCAAACTCATGACCATATCGTTCATCAGCGATTCCGTCGTTTTAGTCCGCGCAAAACCTGAGGTTAATATAGACAAAGAACAATCATCACTCGTCAACAAGCTAATCGAAGACACAATGCCAAACGATTACGGCATGATCATTGACCGGGAAGCAGATTATTCCATCATGCCTGTTGAGGTATTTGGCATCCTGAATAAAATTAAAACATTAAAAGCAATCGCCATTGTTGTGCACCGAGACAGTTCGGCCAAAGCAACCGCCATCGACAAACTCTTATTTAAGGGTCACTTGAAAGTATTTTTCTCTATCCCCGAAGCCTATCTATGGATGAACGAAACCCTAGAGCTCGATAACCAATAGCTGACTGACCACTCTCCTAAAATCTCATTAAGCCTCCTCTGTCCTCTTCCACAGAAAACAATTATTTTATTTTTCTATTCACAAAATTATCAGTTAGAATTCGTCTTTGATGGAATTCTATAAAAAACTGCATCTTCAGCCTGAAACACGGATTAAAAAACACCACTCACACATCTCAGGGTTTAAAAACTCATGGCTCAATACGTTTATACGATGCAAGGCGTTGGAAAGATTGTCCCGCCTAAGCGACAAATTCTCAAAGATATTTCGTTATCTTTTTTCCCTGGCGCCAAAATCGGCGTTCTCGGTTTGAACGGCTCGGGTAAATCAACCCTACTTCGCATCATGGCCGGCATCGATAAAGACTTTCTCGGCGAAGCTCGTCCAATGCCTGATATAAACGTTGGCTATTTATCACAAGAACCCGAACTAGATCCTGATAAAGATGTTCGAGGAAATGTTGAAGATGGCGTCCGCGAAGCTGTCGATGCGCTTGCAGGACTTGAACAAGTGTATCTAGATTACGCTGAACCCGATGCTGACTTTGATGCGCTCGCTAAAAAACAAGGTCAGCTCGAAAATATTATTAACGCTTGGGACGCACATAATCTAGAAAACACGCTAGAAAAAGCAGCTGATGCATTACGACTTCCACCTTGGGATGCTGATGTTACAAAACTTTCTGGTGGAGAAAAAAGACGTGTTGCTCTTTGCCGCTTATTACTTTCTCGTCCCGACATGCTTCTCCTCGACGAACCAACCAACCACTTAGATGCAGAAAGTGTTTTATGGTTAGAGCGATTTTTACAAGATTTTAACGGCACCGTTGTTGCCATTACGCATGACCGATATTTTTTGGATAATGCGGCCGGATGGATTTTAGAATTAGATCGCGGACACGGTATTCCCTATGAAGGGAACTATTCTGATTGGCTCACACAAAAAGAAGCACGCCTCGCACAAGAAGAGCGCACTGAAGCTGGACGACAAAAGACTATTCAAAAAGAATTAGAGTGGGTCAGACAAAACCCGAAAGGTCGCCACGCAAAAAATAAAGCACGCTTATCGCGCTTTGAGGAAATGCAATCACAAGAATTTCAAACTCGAAACGAAACCAATGAAATTTATATTCCGCCAGGACCACGCTTAGGCGATAGCGTGATCACCTTTGAAAACGTATCAAAAAGTTTTGGCGATCGCTTACTCATTGATCATTTATCTTTTTCAATTCCCAAAGGGGCCATCGTCGGGATCGTCGGCGGCAACGGCGCAGGAAAATCAACATTATTTAAATTAATCACTGGCGACGAAAAACCCGATAGCGGCTCTGTCCATATTGGCGAGACGGTTAACATCGCGCATGTCGATCAAAGCCGTGACAATCTTGCCGATGACAAATCTGTTTGGGAAGCTATTTCAGACGGACAAGATATTATTAAAATCGGTAACTACGAAGTTCCTTCACGCTCATATGCAGGTCGATTTAACTTTAAAGGATCTGACCAACAAAAACGCGTAGGCGATTTATCGGGGGGAGAAAGAGGACGCTTACATTTGGCAAATACTTTAAAGCAAGGTGCAAACGTTCTCTTACTGGATGAACCATCCAATGATCTTGACGTAGAAACCTTGAGAGCACTCGAAGAGGCTGTGGAAAACTTTCCCGGTAGCGCGCTCATTATCTCACATGACCGATGGTTTTTAGACCGAGTCGCTACTCATATCCTAGCTTACGAAGGTGAGAGCCATATTGAATTCTTTGAGGGGAATTACACTGAGTATCATGAGGACCTCGTCAGCCGAAAAGGCGATGCTGCACAACCGCAGAGAATTAAATATAAAAAAATTGGTTAGATGCTAACGCACGTAAGCGACAACTTTTAAATGGTAAAGTTTACTTTGTTAACGCCAGCTATGGCGTTTCTTACAATATGCTCTATCCTTATACCGAGAAACATTTTTTTGAGTAGATCGACACTGTCAATACATTGAAATGCCAGCACATTATTAACCAAAGAGAAAACTGTTGCCCTTTTCAAAAATCAAAAATCTAACCGCCCTTTTTGCCTGCTTATGCTGTATGACAACATCAGCAACTGCAGGCCTATTCGATAGCGACGGACTCAGCGAAGATTTAAAACTATCTGGCTTCGCTCGTTTCATTGGAGGGTATCTCGACGAAAAGGAAGCCAGCTTTAAAGGGTATGATGACGACTTTACAATACGGCCAAACAGCCTCTTTGCCCTACAAGGCGTATACACGCCTATCGACGAGCTATCAATAACGGCGCAAGCCATCGCTCGAACAGGTGAAGATGCAGACTCAGGTATCGAGTGGCTCTATTTAACATACCGACCTTTTGAAAGCGTGCAAATAAAAGCCGGCAAGCTTCGCACCCCCTTCTTTGCGCTTAGCGATGTATTGGATGTTGGCTATGCCTATCCTTGGATCACTCCTCCCCAACAAGTCTATAACGCCTACCTTTTTGAAACATTTGAAGGCATAGACTTAGTTTATAGTTACGAGAATTATCTTTTCGAGTCCAGCATCGAAATATATACAGGCCGTCATGATGGGGACATTGATGTTGTTGGCCAACAAACGGATTTTAGTGTTCGCAATCTTCACGGCATTATCGGTAAGATTCAGCTTGAAAACTTTGAATTAAGAGTTGCTCGCTATGCCGCCGACATCGACCTAGAAGACGGCCCCCTAGCCACCATTAAAAACGCATTAAGCTTCTATGGCTTTACTCAAAGCGTTGAGTCACTAAGAACTAAAGGAAAGGTAGACGCTAATCAAATCAGCTTGAACTACGACAACCTTAATTATTTCTTTCGGACGGAACTAGTAGAACTTGAAACAGATTTTGAAATAGCGCCAAACGTTAAAAGTTATTATTTTACCGCAGGTTATAATTTTTCAACGGTAACCACTCACCTCACCTATGCTGTTGGTAAAAATAAACTCGGAAAGCCTGCACAAGATATTCCTCTCGGAGTATCCCCACTGTTAGATGGTCTCGCGTTTGGTTACAACAGCATATTCAGAGCTGTTAACCAAGATAACTTAAAGAGCTGGACATTAGGCATCCGCTGGGACTTTCGACAAAACCTAGCTTTTAAAGCTGAAGCAACCCAACTTAAAGCAAACCCTGGAGAAGATGGCTTTTTCACTGTTATCGATGATACCAATTTTGACAGAAAAGCTAATTTATATCTTATTGGCTTAGAGTGGGTGTTTTAAAATGAAGACGCCAACTTTGAAAAAAACGTATCAGCGTTTAGTCCGTCTCGCTCAGAATGGTAAGTTCAATCACTGCTGTACTGTATTTTTTCTTCTTACAGTTTTTTCTTGTTTTTTTTGTAGTCACGCTAGCGCCGACACTAGTAACCCTGCCACTAGCAACTCTGCAAAAGAAGAATTATTGGTGGTAATGAATATTACAAATGCGCCTACGCTAACCAAACAACAAATTCGTCACGTTTTCATGGGCGGCCGTTTAAGCCGGAAATATAAAGCCATCAATCTTCCTTCAGGGCATCCGCTTCGCATTAAATTTAACACCAAAATTATCGGCTTAACAGAATCACGAATTCAATCTTACTGGGCACAAATGAAATTCACAGGTCGAAGTGAACCACCGATAGAAGCCAGTAACACTGAGGAACTCTTAAGCCAACTCGTTGCTACAGAAGGCGCTATGGCCTACCTTCCGGCAGGCTTGGAATTACCTCAAGGCCTAACCATTATTTATCCTTAATGGTCGCTTTCCACCCTATAGTTAGAGCAATTAAAACGTAGTCCTTTACGTTTTAATTCAATAATAAATTTCTTCTAGTGTTAAACATTCTCTCCAGTCAATTTACAGCATCATAAAACAAATTTGACCTCTTACAGCAGCCGTTAGACAGCAGTGCTTGAATATCTAGAGCTTGGAAATGCAGAATTTGAAAACTCTATACTTAAAAACTTAAGGCTCGAAAATTTAAAAACCTGAAAATTTAGCTTCTGAGAATGCAGCATCTAAAAATATGGACCCTAGAGATTTAGAACCTAGACATATAAAACCCTAAGGATACAGAACCTTGAAATACAGAACCTAGAAATTCAGCGCCGGGAAACGCCATAAAAAGATAAATTTATAAATGAGAAAACTGCTCACCGGCAACGGTAACAGCATTGGGTAATTGCTTGATAGGCACAGGCTTGGCGAAATAATAGCCTTGCATTTGATGGCAGCCATGGTCGATGAGATATTTTGCTTGGTCAGCGGTCTCAACACCCTCACAACATATTTTTAAACCAATTCGTTTACCTAAATCTAAAATAGTATTCAGAACAACGATATCTCGACTAGAGCTATCGAGAGATGTCACAAACTCCCTGTCAATTTTTAGGGTATCAATTTGAATTCGAGTTAAATAACTCAAAGAAGAGTATCCGGTTCCAAAATCATCGAGAGCAATTGATCCGCCCATTTTCTGAATCGAACCAAAAAAATCATTTGCATTATCAAAATTGACTAAATAACTACTTTCTGTAATTTCAATCTGAACATTTTCGATGTCGACATTATATTTTTGTAACTTCCCATTGATATATTTTATAAGCGATCTATCTTGTAAATCATGGCTCGATATATTGAGGGAAACGATGACATCTTCACCACAGATATCACGTAATTCTTCCATGTCTGAAAAGACTTGCGCAATAACCCATTCTGTAATCGCTTTAATCTTTCCACCTTGCTCAGCAATGGGAATAAATTCTACAGGCGAAATATACCCCAATTCAGCATTTGTCCATCTCAACAAAGCTTCTAATCCATTCACTCGACCATCAGCAGATATTTTAATTTGATAATGTAAACTGAATTCACTGATCGCAATGGCGTGGCTAATTAAATTTGCTATTTTTATTTTCCGGCGGTTCTCCTCTAGCATATTCTTATTGAAAACCGTATATCTTCCCTTGCCTTTTTCTTTCGAAGAATACATGGCAATATCAGCGTTACTAATAAACGAATTTAAATCAAAATCAACTTCTTTCGCTTTAGCAATACCAATGCTAACACCTGTTTGCACATCCCAGCCGTTTATTCGTCTCGGCTTTTCTAATTTTTTAATGATTCGATCAGCTATGTTAACCGCTAACACAGGGTCAAATAATTTAGGGATCATTATTAAAAACTCATCGCCACCGAGCCTCGCTAACACATCACCTTCACGCAAACAATTTTGCACGACTCGACACACATCTTGCAAAAGCAGGTCTCCGGTTTCATGGCCTAATCTATCATTAATATCTTTAAAGCCATCAATATCAAAAAACATAATAGCTAAATCTTCATTTTCTCGCTGGCTTCGTTGTAACTCTATTCGCAACAGCTCCATAAAAAACATTCGATTGGGCAAACCTGTCAACGTGTCATAATTTGCCAAACGCTGCATTGACTCTTGCTGCTGGACTAGCTTTTGCGTGTACTCTTCATTAAGTTGGCTTTCTTCATCAATCGTATGTAAAAGACTATTAATATCGTGGCTCAATTGCGAGACTTCATCCTGCCCTTCAATGTCGATTTTCAAACCATAATCACCCGTATGCTCAACATGACGGGTAAAGTGAGACAATCGAAGCAGTGGCGCAAGAAGCCTTCTATTAATCCAAAAAGATGAAAAAACGGCTGCAAAAATGGCTAGTAATGCCCAAGGTGCCGCGCTCGCAAATAAACTTCGCTTGCTTTGACTTAATGGCTGCTCATAATCATGGACAACTAACAGATACCCCTCAGGAAATTTTTCCTCGCCTATTGGCTTTAGGGACACCAACCCTTCTTCTGCCACCGTGACTTCAAATGGAAGATCACGAACGGCAACGCTTTTTAATTCCGCAATAAATTTTTCTTTTTTCAGATAGGTAGGGTGAACGTACTGTTGGATTAAATTCCAGTCCGCATTAAACACATTGACGAATTTTATATGCTGATAACGATCCAAACTTAACAGCTCTGCTGTTAGCGCAAAAAGATCATCGTCCTCAGACATTATACGCAGAAGATCATCAGCCATATTCGAAGACATGGCTTCCAAATTTTCTTGAACTGACTGCCGATAAAGCTCTTCATGCTCTCGAATCGACAACAAAAAAACCACACTGGCACAAGCAATAACAGCCAAGACCGTGATTGCTGTTAGTTTGTGCCTTATGCTCCTAAACATTAAACTCCATAGCCTCTAATCACTGATACAAACGCACAGGCTGTGAAGTCCGTCATGTAGAAAAACGCATAGCCCTTATCAATTAAGTATAAGCAATGCCTATAATATTTCCATAGCTGCTTAATTCTTTAATAGACTATTTTTTAATAAATTTTTCGGCAAACCAGTCATCTGAACTCACAACCGGTCAAGAGTATTTTCTTGTTATCATCGATCAAAACCAAACACTGAATCCAAATAAAATTAGCGTTTCTTTTTTGTTTTGACTATCTTGTTTTTTATAACGTTTAGTATTTCCAAAAAACTGATTATGCACAATCCCTACATACGGGCTTATCTTTCGAGTTACATCATAAAAAATCCTCAAACCTAACTCCGCATTTGATAAACCAGAACCCACTAAAATATTTTTTTCGTTATAGCCATTAAAATTTAATTCTAACTCAGGTTGAAACCTCCATCGCTGGGTCACTAGAAACTCTTTTTCCATTTCAAATCTTATCGAGCTTCGCCCTTCTTCACCGGCAAAAGCCACTAAAGAAGCTTCTATAAAATATGGCATAAGACCACTTACCCCAAACTCCAACCACCCGTACCCTTGACGTTCTTTTTCTGAAAAATAATCTTTTCTGACCCCGACAGTAGCATTCCAATAAGCAGAAACAGCCTGTGAATACTGCACTCGAAATTCGGCTTCTTTTTCTCTAACGCCGTCTTTTGAGTCAACTTTTCGTTCAATTTCTGCATCCATCAAAAAATTAAATTTTTGTATATCTCTAGATACTGAAAACTCATAATCCCACTCAATCAGCTCATTATTACCATCCTCATATATCTCGAAATTTTTTATTTTATTGATAAAAAACAAAGGATCATCTTCACCCATCGAGTAAGTCTGCACCGACAAGAACGGCAAAACCACAATCAGGAGAGCAACCATTTTTATATCGACATTCTTCATTTCACTAATACCTCGCGAAACATTCCCATCATGTGGAACAGTAAATGACAGTGATAGGCCCAGCGACCTTTAGCATCCACAGTGACCAAATAGGATATTTTTGTTCCCGGCTGAACGATAACAGTATGCTTTCTAGGAATATAATCTGGGTCACCTGTCTCCAAATCACTCCACATTCCATGTAAATGAATCGGATGATTCATCATTGTGTCATTGACTAAAGTGATTCTAACTCGCTCGCCATAAAATAATTCCAAAGGCTCAGCGTCTGAAAATTTTATGCCATTGAATGACCACATATATCGATGCATATTGCCGTTCAAATGCAATTGAATTTCTCGAGATGGTTCACGAGGATCAGGCGTTTTTTCAAAATTACACAAATCGCGATATGTTAAAACTTTTCGACCATACTTTTTTTTATGGTCTCGCAATCCTATTCCTGGATCGTCCAATGCAAATTGCGGCATTTCCGCAAGCATGTCGATGTGCGCTCCATATTCGGAAGGGTGATGAATTATTTTCTTATCGCCTCCAAAACCTGCTAAGCCTGAGCCCATGATTGTTTTATTTTTTTCACTCATCATTGAATGATTTATTGATGAATGATCCATAGAAGAGTGATCCATTTTTTTATTGGCGGCATCACCATGTCCCATATCATCATGCCCCATTCTCTCATGCGACATTCCCATATCAGTATGGGAAAGTATTGGCGAGGGATCCATCTCAGGAATAACTGTCTTCATTGAAGGGTCTGCTGCCAAAGTCCCACGTGCATAACCACTTCGATCCATCGCTTGAGCAAATACAGTATAGGCAGCGTCATTTTCTGGCTCAACAATCACATCATACGTTTCTGCTACGCCGATTCGAAACTCATCAACACTCACAGGGTCAATGTTTTGCCCATCAGCGGAAACCACTTTCATTTTTAAGCCAGGGATGCGCACATCAAAAAAAGTCATTGCGGCGGCATTAATAAAACGCAATCGAACTTTCTCGCCTTTTTTAAACAAACCAAACCACCCTTCAGCGGGAGTTTGTCCATTCATCAAAAAAGTATAGTTGTAACCTGTAACATCCGAAATATCTCGATCGCTCATTCGCATACGATTCCACATTGAACGATCTCTCCATGTTTCTTTTATTCCTTTGTTTTTTATATCCTGGTATAAATCTCCAACCGTTCTTTCGTTTGTATTGTAGTAATGAGGCATTATTTTTAAATGTCGATAAACATCACCCGGATTTTCATCAGACCAATCGGATAACATCACAATATAATCTCGATCATAACTGACAGGATCATTATCTTTAGGATGAATAACTATTGCGCCATACATACCCATTTGTTCTTGATACCCTGAATGACTGTGATACCAATAAGTACCATTTTGTTTTACATCAAAACTATATTCGAAACTATCTTTTGGTTTTATTCCGTCAAAGCTTAAACCTGGAACCCCATCCATTTCAGTGGGTAAAATCATGCCATGCCAATGAATAGATGTATCTGAAGACAAGTTATTTTTTACCTTGATCGTTACTCGCTCTCCCTCTTGCCAATGTAAAACTGGTGCAGGCAGAGAGCCATTCACTGTAACGGCTAATCGATCCCGCCCTGTTAAATTTATAGGTGACTGACCTATGGTCAATTCAAAATAATTTCCTCGCAAAGACTGCTGATTTTTTGGATTATTTGCGAGTACGTTTTTATTCAAATAGTTTGTTGAGCTTTTTTTATTGTTTTCTGCCCACAAGTTTGCAGTTAACAACGTGCCAGCCGTTAACCCTGTAACAAAATTACGCCGAGATATATTTTTCTTCATGGCTGTTTACCTAAACACTTATTTATAGAATTAAAGTACAGAATTTAAAGTAAATAATTTTAAGCACCGGAATTAATTGATGTTGTAATTCCAAGACTCTTCAGAAATAATTCAAAAAATGTATTTAGATAATAGCGGGGGGGCGATATACAGAAAAATAATACCCGCTAACAAGCGGAACATTAGAAGGGTTTTCGAGAGGGGAATCCAAGTCAGACACCGAAAAATGAATACCAGAAGATTTCATGTAAGAAATAAAAGCAGGGCAGTGTGAACAGTCATCATCACAGCAAGACATATTTGACCCGCTGTCATTCGCAAGCGTAGAAGAGGCAGCGGATCCACTTTGTTGCTCGTCCGCGTCAGAACTTCCGCTCTCATGACAGGGCGGAACTGATTCTGACATATGCGCTGTATTATTTTGAGCAATGGGCGTTGAATAATGTGTCATTTGTGAAGCTGACACCATTGAAGCCGCCAACAAATCAAGCAACATCACAAGTATTAATGCGATGGCACTTATTTGTGTCGAATTGACTTTTTTTATTTCAAGTCGCTCAAGTTTATGCCGCTTCAATTTAACACTCATTCGTAAATGTTATTTAAATAAACACTTGCCTTTATAACACTTTATTTAGGTTTTGTTTATTAACGATCAGGAATATTCACTTTTTAAAATCGGTAAAGTTGCCAACTGCCTATTTAACAGATCTAGATAGAGGCTTTGAAGACACTGTTTACCTGTATTGTTAACGCATCTAAACTCACAAACAGATAGAAATTTACACCCCAACAATCGTTGTAGCGCCTTTACATCGACCTCCAATAAAATCCTTTGTTCCTCCTTCTCTATACTTATGGTCTCGATTGAAGAACGTCGGTCTCGTGCAGATGCCTCGATCCTTATGCTATCTACACCGCTTTCCTTATTTATAGATAGGCCTCTATCAGCTACAAATCCTGAACTAGCCATACCAATTTCCTCGCATTTCGATGATTAGTGACACCACCATGCATAAGCTGACTTTCTATAAAACTTTTCTTGACCTCTTAGGCATGTGCAAGTATCTTAATGCTATTGATTATCATTTGCAATAAAGCTATTTTCAACACTTCGATACATTTCATAATAAGGAAGCCAAGGTGAATTATCTCTGTCCCAAACATCAACAACACATCTTACAAGACCCCAAACTCGCAAAAACCTTATGGGGTGGCGCAATGAAAAGCGGACTTATCGCCTATGAGCAAGAACGTTGGAAAACCGCTAGAGTTTTTTTTGGCTCGGCCTATGAAACGACGTTATTGTATATGTGGAATAAACCGATCACAGATAAAATCACCTTCTCAATCGAACATCTTATTGATGCAGGACAATCCCTCAGCAATAGCCTAAAGAAACTAAAAGAGTGGGATGAGGCTCAAGTATGCTTACTCACTTTGCAAAATAGCTTACTACATTTAAACAGCATTAATTCAAAGGATAGAAACTCTAATAACGATCGCTCTCAGAATAAAGAATTTCAATCTTCATTTTTGACCCGTGAAGAAACTCTCAACCTGACCAATAACTTTGTCACCACTTTAGCCGAGTCACTCAATTTACAAACGCACTTTACGCACAATACAAATTTTCAGTGCCCCACAGACAAACAAAATTCTCAATTTCAAAAGCCAATCAAAAATAAACACCCACTCAGTGACATCTCTACGACTGAAGTGCACTGATTAAAAAGAGCGTTACTTTTAGTCATTAACTTTCTTAATTACCAAAAGAATAGTACCGACTCGAACGCCAAATTTGTACATAACCGACTCATTGATAAGGGTCTCTTTATCGAGAAGATACATACGATCGTCAATGGTTAAATCTATTGTGGACTCATTGTAGGGAACTCGTAAAACATATTTTAAAAATAAACTATTTCCCGCTAGCGTTGCACTGCCTATCCCTACGACATCCCCTGCTGTTGCTTGATAAGAATTTTTTGATGTTGGCATGAGAGTCCAAATGCGTTTTTGTTTTTCGCCATCGTCAAAAATAAAATCTTCATCGAGGGTTCCAATATTATTTTTCCATGTCGCTTTAATCTCTGCAGTAAACACTCGAATGACTTTTCCTGAACGATTTTTGACAACACCATGAGCAGTCAAACTCCCATTAAAAAAATCTTCAGGCAAAAGTGTAGGCTCAAAATTTTTGTAATCATTGACATTAACGCTCGAACAACCAGAAATGATAACCAAGAGAATCAAACTAACGTTATATACGCCGAACATTGTATGTTTTTTTAAATAGGTCTTTCTGATCATGTTTTGTATCTCATTCTGATGACTAACTCACTGCATTATTATTCTTTCCTTCGCCTAAGCTAATAGATACTGCTTAGAATGGGTTATACGAAGACTCCAGAGAAACGGATGACCTAGGCTCGAGATACCCCAGATTATACTTTTGTTACCTATCTCTGACCTATTGATATGCCGTATCGTTCCTACAAGAATAATTAAATGTAACCAACTCATTTCTCTTTAACGTATAGGGTTAAAACCTTACAAAAAATCAAATACACACAAGACGGTTGAGATTGCCAAAAGGGCTGATACCTGTATATTTAGTCTTAATATACTCGATAATGTTATGCACTACCCTTTAACGCACATAATTAAACCATCAGATAATGGGAAGACATGATGATAATTAAATCTAAACGCGCTGGTTCGTTAACAGAAAATGATGTCACCTCAGAAAAACTTTACCGCAAGAGACGCGATATTTTAAAAACGCTAGGAGCAGGTACTTTAGGGCTAAGCGCTATGAGTACGGGATTACCAGCTCAAGCTCAACTACTCGATAAGCTTTTGGGCAAGGATAAGGATAAAAGCCAGAAAAATAGAGTTCGCGTAGGCGATAAGCCTCTTGAGTTCTCAAATCTACAAAGCCCTAAACCTAGTTTTGAATTGACTCCCGAAATTAAAGCAATCACTCACAATAATTTCTATGAATTTGGAACGGGTAAAAGCGACCCTGCCCGCAACAGCAAAGAATTCAAAGTAGAGCCTTGGACGTTAGAAATTGGTGGCGAAGTTGATAAGCCCATTACCGTTGATGCCTGGGAGCTGATTAACTCCGCAAAATTACAAGAACGCATTTATCGATTTCGGTGTGTAGAAGCTTGGTCTATGAACATCCCTTGGATTGGTATCGAGCTGAATGAATTACTCAAAAAAGCAAAACCAAATAGCAAAGCCAAGTTTGTTGCCTTCAAAACACTGTATGATCCAGAACAAATGCCGGGACAAGATTCACGTTTTATGGGAGGGGGAATTAACTACCCTTATATCGAAGGAATGAGAATCGATGAAGCAATGCATCCGTTAACAATGATGGTTGTAGGCATGTATGGAAAAACACTACCACCACAAAATGGAGCCCCGCTACGCCTTATGTCTCCATGGAAGTACGGATTCAAAGCCATCAAATCTATCGTCAAAATTGACTTAGTCGAAACCATGCCACCAACCACTTGGGGTATGTTAGCGGCTAATGAATATGGTTTTTATGCCAATGTAAATCCTAAAGTCGACCACCCACGATGGTCACAAGCAAGCGAACGATTTATTGGTGAAAGTCGGTTTCCAACTCGACAACCAACTCTACCCTTTAATGGCTATGCAGATGAGGTTGCCAGCATGTATTCCTCTTTGGATTTAAAGAAGTGGTTTTAAAGATTCCAAACTTTATTTTTATTTTTTTAAGAATAGCAGTACATATTGGTTCAACACTCCCTATCGTATGGCTTTATTTTGCCATACCCGCAGATAAACTGGGTGGCGACCCCGTTCAGGGGCTAACCCATTTTTTAGGCTTAGGAGCTATTCGCTTACTACTACTATCGCTGTGTATTACCCCACTCGCAAAACACTTAAAACTCGGACAGTTATTACGCTTACGCAGACCTTTAGGACTGTGGTGTTTTGTGTACGCTACCTTGCACTTCGCTGTGTGGATTGTTTTAGACCTTCAGTTTTATTGGGGACTCATTGCAGAAGAAATTGTTAAACGTAATTATTTATTGGTTGGATTTTTAGCTTGGCTCATATTGCTGCCCCTTGCTATAACATCCATTCCGGCTCTACAACGTGCTATGAAACGTTATTGGAAAAAATTACATCATTGGGTTTATTTGGTTTCTCTGCTTGCCACCATTCACTTTTTTTGGTCTGTAAAAAGCGAAATTATTGAGCCGATCATCTATATGATAATCACTGTCGTGTTACTTTCTTTTCGTTATAAAACGCTGCTAAAACTTTTTCGACAATAATTTATTTTTGACTTTATTAAAAAAACCGCTGCAAAGAATTCTTTACAGCGGTTTTTTTAATAAACGTCTGTTAACGCGCTAACCCAAACGTTAACTTGCGGTTAGATTTCCAATATTTTTATCTTATAAAGGGTTATAAATGAGATTCCGAGTTTTACTATGAACTTGACGAGCATACATAAGATCATCGTGTTGAATCATACCAATGAAAATAACATTTTCTACAGGATCAATCCAAAACCAAGTACCTGCAATACCCCACCACCAGAAACTACCCACCGGCATACCATCGGCTTTTTTTGAATCATTGACAACTGCAAAATCAACACCGAATTGATTACCAGGATAAAACGGCCCAATATTGTCAATGTTATCGGGTAGCTGGTTTGTTCGCATTATTTCTGCCGATTTTTCTGAAAGAATTCGTTTTCCATCAAGCTCACCTTTATTCAAATGCATTTGTGCAAAACGTAAGTAATCAGCTGCCGTTGACGTCAACCCGCCACCACCTGAAAAGAAAGACGTCTCTTGCAAGAATGGACCATTTGCACCACTCACTAATTTACGGTCTTTTCCTGGACGGTATCGTCGAGCAAGTAAGTCTGCTTTAGCTGGCTCAACGAAGAAAGCAGTATCTTTCATTCCTAATGGTTTAAAAATTCTTTCACGTAAAAACGTATCGAAAGACTGTCCAGAAAGCACCTCAACTAAATACCCTTGCACATCAACAGAAATGCTATATACCCACTGTGAACCGGGCTGATGATTTAACGGGATTTTGCCAAGCTCAGAAATCATTCCTTTTAGAGTCGTATTGCGCCCTAGTATACCGGCTTTAGCATACGCCATCGCAACAGGACCCGCAGATAAAGGCGGCACATAAACCAAACCTCCGGTATGGCTCATTAGCTCCCTAATCGTCATTGGGTGCTCTGATGGAACAGCATCAAAACTGCCATCCTCTTTGACACCTTTGTATACCTGCATACCTTTAAATTCAGGAATGTATTTTTCTACAGGGTCGCTTAGCTGAAATTTACCTTCGTCGAACAGCATCATTAATGCCGTCCCGGCAACAGGTTTTGTCATTGAGAAGATTCGGAAAATAGAGTCCGTGGTCATTGGCACTTTGTTTTCCAGATCACGATAACCAAATGCTTGGTTCATTTGAACTTCGCCATCTTTAGCCACCAGAGCAACAACACCCGCCAACTTTCCGTCATCGACCCTTGCCTGTAAATCTGCAGCGATCGCATCTAAGCGAGCTTTCTCTATTTTTTCTGCACTCGCAAATGAGGGAACTAATATTATGGCGGTAGCAGCCAAGGCGAGTAGGGCTCGCATGAGTTGAGTTTTCGAATACATATTTCACCTTCATTTATTATCGGTATAGTTTGGTAGGCAGCGCGACAGAGAAACATCTCTATCAATCAGCTTCTCCCAACCAAAAACAGTTCATATTAGAACATCTATGTTTATCAACTTCTAGCGAGTGCATAAGTAAATATATGCTAATGAGCCGGTCACAAGTGAGTATTTACGTAGAAAACCGATGCCAATACCCGTACTCAAACAGCAACCAAGATTACCGCCCAGCTATTAGAAATTCTTTTTTTTAGAAAACTATCATTCATGACTTAGTATCAATTAAATCAATGCGCCGACGATTCACGATCTTAATTTTTAACATCAGCCAAGTAGCCCGACAACACATTCAGCGACCACTGCTGATACATACGTTGTATGTCGGATGGAGATAATTGCTTTTTATTTTTTGTCAACTTTATCGTTGAGCCTCCTGTTAAATTTTCAGTTAACTCGTCTGACAATTCTATTTCTGAAGCCTTCTGAAAAAAGACAACAAATAACGGTGTTCCATCTACCGTATTTTTTAAAATAAACTTTTTATTCTCTCGCTCTATTTCCTTCCAAGCATCTCGGACACCAGCCCAGAATAATTTTGTCTTTTGCCAATACACATCTCCCTGGCTGAAATCAAAATCTTTCACCCGATCATATCTATTGATTCCTATTTCTTTTGAAAGAAATTGTATTGCGATTTTTTTTTCATTTAATAATGTTTTAAAATTTTCCTCTTCTTGAATCCAGCCCGTGGGCGTTATGGTGTGTTTATTTGTACCTACAAGCACATCATAATCTTTTCGATAACTTCGTTCCCGTCTTGGCACGGGGCGCCATGTTTCATTGCTAACCCAACTAGAAACACCATGGTGATGAGTCCACTTTCCCAACGCTTCATAACGCGGGGAATCATCTACCTGAAAGACTGACTGAGCCCATTTACCTTTGACTTCTGACCTTGAATATTTTTTACGGCGTCGTTCTTCTCCGCCGCCAAACACCATAAGATTTCTTTTTTCATAACGCCAATCTTGGCGCCAGTGCTTTTGCACCATTCTCTCTTTTGTTTTTCCATCACTACCAATATATTCCATCACCATAATGTGCTGTAAACTAATGAAATCACCTGAATCCTCTACTACATAAACATATTCAGTTCCCCATGATTGGTAGGGTGGATCAGGCGCAAAATCTTTTTCAAAACCTACCACTTCTAAAAAATCAAATGTTGTTCGATAGCCACCGGCCATTGCTAAGATAGCTCGCCGATCTCTTTCATAATCACTTATGCCTGATTCTTGAATAGCCAACCAGCCAGGATGCTCTTCTTTATCAAGCGTCAGCCCAGCACCTTTACTTGTCCCACCTCTAGGTTTCATCTGGCATCTATCGACAAACTGCCAACTGAAGGTAAACTGTCTCAATTGATCACATTGCGAATGTTTATCCGCATTAACTAACAAGGGCTGAAGAAAGAAAAGTGTTATAAAAGATAACAAAAAAGAAAGCTTTACGTTTGGCGCTAACATACAATCACTCTTTTCCTAATTTTAAAAAAATTTAGAACGATGATTATAGTGCTATTTGTTTAAGCTTTTCTACTTTCATTGTTTTCTTAGTTAGCAGAACATTAAAATCCATATTAGCTTTTTGTGCTTTACGCGCTACTGTTTTTATAAG
Organism: Cellvibrionaceae bacterium; assembly: GCA_050633885.1. GTDB lineage: Bacteria > Pseudomonadota > Gammaproteobacteria > Pseudomonadales > Cellvibrionaceae > JAWSVE01. Next base: position 258,595 of record JBOEHK010000002.1, on the reverse strand, counting down.
ACTGACTCACAAAATAAAGTTTTCTTACATATTTGGAATAATATTCAAAAAATGAAGGGGATTATTACTGAATGGAAAAACGGGAACCATCAAAACCTGAAGAAGGATCACTATTCATACTCCAACATGTATTATTGCGACCTAATTCTTTAGCTTGATAAAGATATCGATCGGCCTCTTCAACCATGGATTTCCAGTCTTCGGAGTTAGCGTCATTTAATGAAGCAATACCAGCACTAAGAGTCACACATCCATACTCGGTGTCGTCATGAACAATATGAGCATCGTGAACATTTTCCAGCACACGATTGATAGCATCTACCGCTTCAAACAAAGCAGTTTCAGGCATAAGAATCAAAAACTCTTCACCACCGTAACGATATAAACGATCGCCACATCGAATTGTCTTTTTAATGCTGTCTGCCACTTTTTTTAATGCCATATCACCGGCCTGGTGACCATAATGATCATTGTATTTTTTAAAGTGATCAACATCTATTAATGCAAGTGCATAAGGATGAGAATAACGAACAGAATTTACGTGCGTGAAATGAATATCAACTTCCATTGCACGTCGATTTCCTATCCCTAACAATCCATCTTGCAACGCTAATGCTTTTAATTGTTCATTTGCTTTTGTTAATTCATGAGTACGATTTCGGATGTGCTGCTCAATGGCTTCTCGTTGTTTTTCGATCGCCATAAAATGTGCTTTTGCAATATCGGATTGAGTAATTAAACCCACCAAACTATTTTTATTATTCACAATCGGGATGTGTCGAATTTTTCGAGATTGAGTAACAACAAGTGCCTCATAAAGGCTCGCATGCTCACTTAAGCATGCTGGCGGTGATGACATGAAATCTTTAACAAACATTGTTTCTTTAGTGCCAGATACCAGCACCTCGGCAAGGATTTTGACTAAGTCTCGCTCGGTAATAATACCCACTGGAATATTTTCATTGATAATAACAATGCAGGAATGTGTATGCTGATGCATTAGGGCAATGACATCATCTAAGCTGGCTTCAACGTCTACACAAGTAACGTCTGTCGTCATCAGCTCGCGAATATAAATTTGGTTCATGATTTTTTTGCACGCCGGTATTTTACGAAATGACTGAATAAACCCACTAACATTTTCGTTTTTATTCAAATCTTGAATAAGATTCTTCTTAACAGAAAATTGTTTAGCTTCTTTAATTCTAGGCGTGTTTTTGCGTTTCGTAAAAAAATTAATGATAGCCATGACATTTCCCTTTGTATTAGCTCATCGCATACATCCTGTATGCATTTTACGTAACATTATGCGTTATGCGTTACGCGGATGAGAGAACCTATGCTTTATTCATTAACTGAGCGACACGAGCCGATGCTGGATTTTTCGAACGTCTTTTAACAACTGGCATTACCTGCTTCGGCACAACATGGCATTCATCTAAAATCCACACCGCGTTTTCCGGTAGCCCTTTTAGACATAACGACATCTCAGTCACCTCGGCATCCACTTCTAATGTCACTGTACCATTAAGCAAAATAAGGGTTTGACGATTAGATAAACAACGATCAACGAGATACGATTTTCTTCGCTCTTCATCACGATAAGTCACGATCAGCTGAGCAGGATCGACTAAACCCTCTGGAAAACGAATCCACGCCGCTACATCAAACCGACCTTTCCATCGCTTGTTCGGCTTAAAATTAGCGTGAGTAGACAAAATAGCAGGGTCAATCATGGTTAATTCATGATTATCTGTTGGTGCTATACGAGTAATGGGTTTAATTTGCATGATGCATCCCTGATTTCAAGACTGTCACTTATATTCAGGACAGCGCTAAGAAGTTGATGTTTATCTGGCGATCTAATGCGCATTTGCGTTTAACTTATCGCCATCTATTTTCACCCAACGAGTTAATAGCTGAGACTACTAACTAGACATCTCAGCGGGCATTGTTGATGCTCAAATAGTATGGGGGTCACTTACAAATAGCTGCGAATTGATATGCATACAACGTGATAATTACTTCACATTACTAACAAATCGCTATATCAAATGGCGCAAAAATCATCCTTTATGGCTTTTTGGGATCTATTTCTCACTTTTACTCGCCTGAACCAGTTTCGAAGCCCCAAGAAAAATTCAGCAAAACCCAAAAGGCCTTACTAGCAATAATGCCTACTGTGTTTTCTCAACTATGATTAAAATCAGCCACTAAACAATATTCGCCAGTAGGTGAAACCTGGGAAGGCTGCACATGACTAACAAAGATGGCCCTAATAGACCAAAATCAGATCAGCATTTAAGTCGCTCTCAGACTTCATCCTCACAAGGTGATGAAAGGCGTGTTTTTAATCGGGTTGGGTTTACGACTAGCGCTGAGATTACTCAAGGTAGGGACGTGGGCATCGTCAAAATCATCGATATCTCACTAAAAGGTGTATTAATTAAGCATGTTATCGATCAAAATGCACAACCTTTCCATATAGATATGCAAAGCCCCTTGCAACTCATGATCCCTCTATCCGAAAATACGCATATTGAAATGGAGATTGAGGCTGTACACAAAAGTCAGGTTATTGGGAGTTCTTTTGCACCAACCCAACTGGAATCAACAAATGACCAGATCATCGGATGTCGCTGTACGGGTATCGACCCAGCGAGCTTGACACACTTACGACGTTTAATAGAACTCAATAGCTCTTCTATCGATGCTGCAGAGAAAACGTCAAACCGAGAGCTAGCAGCGCTCTTTAATGATCAGCTTCAGTCGCTTTAAATTCTAAACATGGCAGTCTAAGTCTTTAAATCCTGTAAACTTAAAGATTGAAGACGTTGATAAGTAGATGGCAAGTACAATAAAAAGCGAAACATGAACATCGGGGAGATTGTATAAAATGATAAATTCAAGCACAAAAGATGGAAATGAGCGCCGTTATTTTCCTCGCGTGGATTATAGGGCTTACGCCACATTATCAACTCCCGAAAGAAACTGGCCCGTTCATATTCTGGACTTATCTTTTAATGGCGCTTTAATCGCACTTATTCATAAACACACATTAAATGATGGTCAGCATGTTGTCCTTAACATAGAAACTGACGATGGAAGCATCATCAAAATGCAAGGACATCTTTCCCACCAAAAAGAACATTTTTTAGGTGTGGAAGGCCGAGCAACGGGTATTGATAATCAAGCAAGATTACGAGAACTGTTAGAAAAAAATAAAAGCACGGGTGTTGATTGGGCCGAAAGAAGCTATGCCTCGCTAGTCAACGATCATGAAATAGAAATGGAAAAATAACAAAAAAGTCAACATCGTATTTTTTCTTTTAACAAATCACAATGCATCTAAAACTTCGGATAAATTTTTAACCGCCACAATATTTAACCCAGAAATTTTTTCTCTGGGTGCATTTGCAATAGGGACGATCGCACGCTTAAATCCATGCTTTGCCCCTTCCCGTAACCTCTCTTGACCTGACGGCACCGGTCGAATTTCTCCTGACAAACCTACCTCACCAAACACCATTAGGTCTACGGGCAAAGGCCTATCTCGCAAGCTTGAAACCACAGCAACTAATAATGCCAAGTCAGCGCTGGTTTCAACAATTTTTACTCCGCCAACAACGTTAACAAACACATCCTGATCTCCCACCATTACACCACCGTGTCGATGTAAAACCGCTAACAACATTGCCATTCTATTTTGTTCAAGCCCTACTGACACCCGACGCGGATTGCCTAGATGACTTTCATCAACTAATGCTTGCACTTCCACTAATAGCGGCCTTGTTCCCTCCCATACGACCATTACAACAGAGCCGGCGGAAATCTCTTCTGGGCGCTGCAAAAAAATGGCCGAAGGGTTACTCACCTCTTTCAAACCCATTTCTGTCATAGCAAAAACGCCCAACTCATTAACAGCACCAAAACGATTTTTATTTCCTCGCAACGTTCTAAAACGAGAATCGTGTGAGCCTTCAAGCATAATGGAACAATCAATCATATGCTCCAATACTTTCGGTCCAGCCAGGCTGCCATCTTTTGTGACATGCCCCACTAAAATTAAAACGGTTCCTGTTTGTTTTGCAAAACGCGTTAAATAAGCTGCACTTTCTCTTACCTGTGAGACACTGCCTGGTGCAGAAGAAATATCAGCCAAGTGAACAACTTGTATTGAATCTACGACTAAAATTTTTGGCTTATGTTGTTGAGCTTTTTGAACAATCGCTTCAACACTGGTCTCTGATAACATTTTTAATTTATCGGTTGGCAACTGTAAACGCTGAGCACGCATGGCAACTTGCTGTAGCGACTCTTCACCTGTGACATATAAAGCATCTTGAGTTTTGGCTAGATTGCATAATGTCTGCAACAATACTGTCGACTTTCCAGCACCTGGATGACCACCAATTAAGACGACCGAACCCGGAACAAACCCGCCGCCCAAAACACGGTCAAACTCTTCACTGGTAGAGGACATTCGAGGGACATCTTGAAGATCGATCTCTGATAGAACTTGCACATTTGCTCCTGCGCCAGCCACACCAGCATATCCCTCATATTTCTCACCACGATTTGACTGGGTAGACCCCAAACGAACTTCAACTAATCGGTTCCATACCCCACACTCTCCACACTGACCTTGCCATTTTGCGAAATCAGCACCGCATTCTTCGCAGACATACGCTGTTTTTTGTTTTGCCATTTTCTTATCTAGCCTTTTTGTTTGTTCTTTATTTTTGCTGCTATATAACGTTGCTTTCACTGCAGAAAGCTATCTGTTTAGCATTTTTGTTTGGTCATTTAAGGAGGCTCTCTTTTAAACTCTCGCTTAAGCTCAAACACCGTTCCACAATACTCATGAACGACAGGATACTCACTAAATACTGTATATACAACCATGATAATTTCATGGCTGTCCCTGAAACAGCCACCCTAAAACTCTGGTTCGAACTGCTGGAGAGTCGCCATCTTTGGCTGTAGACTGTCGCCTATGTCATGCTCACTCATTCCTGAAAAACCCATACTCGTTTCGCCCTCTCTTGCCGCTACTATTGGCCTAGAAGAAGCGACACTGCTCACCATGCTTAGTGATTTAATGAATCATAGGGATACAGAGCAACGCGATGGTTATCAATGGCTAATCATTGATGAACAAAGCCTTATGAGTCACCTTCCGTTTTGGAATGGCCATGATATTCAGCGCATCAGCAAAAGCCTATGCGATAAAGGCATAATACTTTTATCCTCTGCGCCTTTTACTCAAAGCCATGAATTACATTTCGCTTTCAATGAGTCACTCGCCACAACCTACATTGAAACACCAAAAGCACAGCAAAAAACCCATGTGCACAATACGCCAGTCCATGGCGCCAACCGTATCCCACCGTATTGGCAACCTAGCGACGACGTAATGACACAAATTGCTCAACGGAATATCCCTGAAACATTTGCTCGTGAACAATTACCAGAATTTATCACTTATTGGCGAGAGCGTGATGAAGCGTCTCATGCTTGGGGTGCAAAATTTTTACGAGAAGTCATTCGAGCATGGAGAAATCACGAAACCCATTTCAACCGAGAACAATCTGCTCGAGAAATGAATCAGCAATGGCGGCCAAGCCAAGACGCAATGGATGTTTTAATAAAACACGCCAATATCAATCCCCAGTTTGCGGAAGATGCTATTCCAGAATTTGTTTTATACTGGCAAGAACGCGGTGACAGCTCCCGAACATGGAACAGTAAATTTATTCAACATGTTCGCCGACAATGGAATCGATATACCGCAACGGTTGAAAACGATACCGTTCCGAAGCCCATACAAGCGCATTGGCAACCATCACAAGACGTCTATGATGTATTAAAACTCGCTAATATAGACATTAACTTTGCAAAAGGTTTAGTTCAAGAATTTGTTATTTTTTGGCAGGATAGCCAACAGGTCCATAACTCGTGGAATACAAAATTTTTACAACATGCTAAATTTCATTGGGCGAAAAGCCATAATACAAGCCCTTCACAAACAATGAATAATAGTAGTTCAAGAAAAACACGAGATCGCTCATTGGTTGACGATTTAACGGATCGAAGCTGGGCATTTTAATTGAAAGAAAAACATTCAAATTCACAATTCAATTTTCAAGATTAAACGCTATGCAAGTTGACAAGCAATCTTCTCAAAATCGTTCAGACGCTAAGTTTTCTGAAACTCACATTGACACTATTAATCAAGTGTTCACTTTATTTCGCGTCAATTATCACAATCAATATTATGCTGCCTTCGCTGATACCCAGTTACTCAACCAAACTAAAAAATTATGGCTTGAAAGCTTATCCCGATTTACACCTCAACAAATTTTAGGCGGTGCAAAACTAGCTATTGAGCGTTCTGATTACTTGCCAACTCTTCACAAAATGATCACTTACTGCTTGGGCGACCCAGCCACACATGGACTACCTGAACCACATCAAGCTTACTTAGAAGCTTGTCGTGCTGGCAATGCCAAATCTGCTTTTAAATGGAGCCACCCAGCCGTTTATTTTTCCGGGCGAGATGCTGGCTGGTATTATTTGTCCTCGACGGCAGAACAAATGGCTTTTCCTGTCTTCAAACAACATTATCGGCACTGGTGCGAAAAAACATTATCAGGAGAACCACTTCCCGATATTGAAGTACCTTTATTGGAATCCGATTCATCAACTCCGTTAAAGAAAAATGAGAATAAAAAACGCTTACATGCAATGCGTGAAGCGTTAAAAATCTAAGCATCTATGTATCCTTCCGCTAAATCCAATTTTTTATTTTCTATATTTATACTCTATACAATCACTTGTGTCGGAATTACCTGTTTTTTTATTCAAAACCCACTACTTTCTATTGTCGATTCAAAGCAGGCGAATAATCAAAACTCAGCTCAACTCCTAAAAGAAACCTACTTTCCTCAGTTAATAAACACTAAAAAACCAAATTTTAAAGATTACAAAGAAGTAACAGAAAAAAAGAATGCTTTTTTTAATTATTTGATTCCAAAAATTCACTATTTGAATGCAAATATCGCTATACAACGGAAGAATATTTTTCTGATAAAAAAAGAATACGAGCACAACGGCATTAACAACACTACTAGCGAGCCATTAGAAATGGCAGCGTCAAAAAAATCAATTCAATATTTAAAGTCGTTGTCAAAGCGATACAAAATTAAGACTGAAAAAAAATCAATTGAAGAAATCATTGATCAATTACTACTAAGAGTCGACCAAATACCACCATCGATGATACTAGCTCAAGCAGCGAATGAATCCGCTTGGGGAACTTCACGCTTCGCAACAAAAGCAAATAATTTTTTTGGGCAATGGTGTTTCAGAAAAGGCTGTGGAATTATTCCAAAACGACGAGGTGATGATGAGTATCATGAGGTTGCTAAATTCAAAACAGTTTATCATTCTCTAGAGTCGTATTTTCTTAACATTAATACTCATAATGCTTACCGATCACTGCGAAGGCATCGCGCAACATTGAGGAATGAAGGGGGAGATATTACTGGCCTAGAGTTAATTAATCATTTATCCCGCTATTCTCAACGAGGAGAACATTACGTTTCAGAATTAAGAAACATGATCAAATCAAACCAGCTAGCAAAACTGGATTCGAAAAAAACAGCGCTAAAGCCTACTATTCAAACCCTGTAATTCAAACCCCGACATCTAACCCCTAAAAATCCAGCGCAATCTTTTCACGCCTTCATTGCATAATCTGACTTTTTATACCCTATCACCTAGAATTATTCCAAAATCATTAGGATCGACAGCTCGAACTATTTTCAGCGAATTGCTAGGCAATGATAAATTGATGAGTTGCTTTGGCAAGGGACTCTGGTTTTTAATATCCCAAACAATCTCCACTAAAGGTGCTCTTTGTTTCTTCAAGTTGGACTCTCGAACAAAGGCAAGTTGACGGTTATCTAATTCCACCAAAGATCCTGCAGGAAAAATACTCATACAAGCAATAAACTGATACACAATATCTTTATCTAAATGATCTCCCGACCATTCGACTAATTTCTTCATCGCCTCTGAAGGTGTCATCCCTTTGTGATAACAACGGTCCGCAGTGATTGCATCATAAACATCAACAATCGCGGTCATTCTTCCGTGTAACGTAATCGCTTCATTTGACAAGCCACGAGGATAGCCTGTCCCATCTAAACGCTCATGGTGTTGCTGACACATTTGTTTGATCATAAGAGGCACGTCTTTTGTTTGCTCCATGACCACTTCGCCATACTCAACATGGCGCTTCATTTCTTCCCACTCTTCCGGTGTTAATGATCCCGGTTTATTTAAAATATTTTCATCAATTTGTATTTTTCCAATATCATGCAACAGCGCGCCAGTTACCATTTGATGTAAGTCATCGCCATTGACCCTCATTGAACGCGCTAACACTCCCATCAACACCGCAACACTAAATGAGTGCTCCATTAAGTACTCATCTTTATGTCGCATTCGCGTAAAACACGATAACGCATTTTGATTGCGCCGAATGGATTCAGAAATACTATCTGCCATATCCTCAACAGGTTGCAAATCAACGACGCCACCCATTTTTACATCGTTCATCACCTGACTCACAAGTGACAATGCATCTACATGAATCTCTTTTGCGTTTTCTAATTCTTCTTCGAGCGGAACATCCCCCAAAGAATGGCTGTGAATCGAACTTTCCCCAGAGACAAAATCTCTTTCAATCGTACCCAATTGATTTTCAAAATGTTCATTCACTTCTTCGAGCAATATTCCATTAGCACAATCTGCTCCTTTATCGGCATCGATATACACATGAGCAATACCAAAACGCCGCACCTGCTCAATGGCACTTTCTCTTTTTATCAAACCATGTTTTCTGGCGTTAGTATCAGGAATCCATTCGTTACTAAGTTCAGCAACGTACATGCCGACTTGAAGCTCATCAACAGATATTCGCTTTATTGTTGTCATCTAATATATCCAAAACCCATTACACTGCTTGCTCATAAATATGATAAACATTCACGAACTAATTTTTAGTATAGGCAGCTATTAGTTATGGCGACAAAATAACAAAGAAAAAAATGAAAAATAAAAATATTTATTCGAAAGAGTACGGATGGCTGGAAATAGAAATGAAGAGCGTTTCTGAGAACAACAAAAACTACTAAGAACAACAAAGCACTGAATTAAAATATTTTATGGTTCAGGATACCAACCACCATTAGGTATTTTTCTGATAAATGGGTGCGAATACCAATAATAACGACCCGATTGATTACTCAAAGCAGTACAATTATATCGTGATCGACCGACAGGAATTGGCCCTTTAGGGGCAATTCTCAGCACACTAGCTTTCTCTAAATCTTTCTCCAATACGTTGACTGTCATTTCACCCTGGCCACTGGCATAGCAATGAACACGCTTATTAATTGATTCATCTTTTAATACCAAATGTAAACTCGGCTGGACAACTGATAGCGGTAACACAGTATCGTGAATTGCATTTTCTGCCTCATCTAGACCTAGAACAGAATCTATAGGCATCGGAAAGCTGGAAACTTTCAACGCAAAATCATTCATATCGCCATAACTCCCACCAAACGGAAAACGAGGCAAAGCTTGTAAATCCGCACCTCTGCCGACTGGACCAGATTGTTGACCAAACGCAACAATTTTATTGTCCCTCAGAAGTTTCTTTAGCGCGTTATTGTATTCACCATAAGGGTAGGCAAATAAACGATGAGCATCGCCTTTTTGCTTCCCAATTTTTTCTTTGATGACTTCTTCACTTAAACGAATCTCCGATAGAACATTATGCGTCCATTCGTCTTCAGTTTGCTCACTTCCAAAGCCTGCAAAATTTAACTTTTTTCTGATGAGATGCGGGTGACTAAAAGAATGATTGGAGATAGATCCGCCATGTTTAGCCATTTCATTTAACTGATCCCAGCTAACAAATTGTGAGAGATCTTGCTCAATAGGTTTGACGTTTATAAATACCGTAAATGGATAATTATATTCTTTAAGAAGAGGAAACGCCGTTTCATACACCGAAGAATAGCCATCATCAAAAGTAATCGCCACCGTATGATCCGGCAAGGTTAATCGATTTTCTAAAGCATGAACCAACTCATAGAGAGGAACCACTTTATAACCATTCTCGCGGAGGTAATAAAGATGTTGGGAGAAAAGCTGGGGAGAGATTCTTGTTGCTTTAGGCGCCGTATGACTCACATGATGATATTGCAACACAACTGCGGCAGAAGAAGGTGAACTCAGCAGCAATTGGGCAGACACAAAAAGGAGAGCAATAATAACAATTCGATAGTTATGCATGCTTAATATAACCATGCCAGACAGATGCAAAAAAGGTTGATTCTGTTAAGTAATATCAAAGAGTGATCTAGATCACTCTTTGTCGTTTAATCAGTACTTTAAATGATAATTTATCCACTGAAATGTCCTACGCTCCATTTCTTCGTCTCTTAAATGGCCATTATTTTGCTGCTAGCTAGGCAAAGCAATCAATGTCTATAATGGTGAGATAATTTCCGCCCTGCTTATCTCTATCGACAAAAGGTTTATTTGTGTATTCAACCTCATTAACACCCACTAGCGCGATGGCCCCCTCTCCAACCGCACGCCGCATAGCCAAAACTATCCTGAATGGCTTTGAAGCTTACTTTGCTGATTTTCAAAATATTACCCTAGGTGCAAAAGCTCGATTTGAAAAGGCAGATTGGACCGCTGTACAAGAAGCGAATAAAAACCGAATTGAAGTCTATAAGCGTAAAGTCGACGAAGTTCGGCAACTCGTAAAAGATGTTACGAGCAAAGATGTACACGATCTTGCCATTTGGGAGCAAGCACGTATCGGTTATACGCAGCTGATTGAAAACCACAGCAACTATGAAATCGCAGAAACTTTTTTCAACTCAATATTTTGCGGCTTGTTTCATCACGAAAATATTCATGATCGCTACATGTTTGTAAAACCGTCTCGCCCATTAAATGACAAGCCACTTAAAGGCTACTCGATTTACATGTGCTATCAAATTAATCGTGGTTTAGTCGATTTAGTCTCACGAATTTTAGATGACTTTGAGTTTTCTGTGCCATGGGAAAATAAAAAACGTGATGTCGCTAATATTGTTCATGCCATACAAGAAAACATCATGCCAAATTTTTCTGGTGATATGAATGACATCAGAGTTGACATGCTCGAATCCATTTTTTATCGAAATAAAGGGGCCTATCTTGTTGGCCGAGTGATGCATCAAGATACGTGCATCCCAATTGTACTTCCCCTGCTCAATCATCCCGATGGTATTTTTGTAGACACTGTTATTTTTGAGCCCGATGACGTCAGTATTATTTTTAGCTTTACCCGATCGTATTTTATGGTGGACGCACCCATACCTTCACGATTTGTTCGCTTCATTAGTACTTTAATGCCCAACAAAGATATTTTAGAAATCTACAACGCTATTGGTTTTAACAAACACGGAAAAACGGCTTTTTATCGTCATATTATTAATCACCTGAAACACAGCGATGACAAATTTATTATTGCACCAGGTATTAAAGGCATGGTTATGACAGTATTTACGCTGCCATCCTACGATGTCGTGTTTAAAATCATTAAAGACAAATTTGGCTCATCAAAAAATGTCACCGAGGCCATTGTCAAAGAAAAATATAAATTAGTCTCTCGATCAGATCGAGCTGGTCGTATGGCAGATACACAAGAGTATAATAATTTTATTTTTTATCGCAATAGATTCAGCAAAGAGTTACTGGCTGAACTACAAGAAGTCGCCGCATCAAAATTAGAAATTACCGACAAGTTAGTTATTGTGAAGCATTTATATATTGAACGCCGCATGATTCCTCTAAATCTGTATTTAAACAATGCGACTGACGAACAAATTGAAGACGTAATGGATGAATACGGAAACGCCATCAAAGAATTGGCTGCGGCCAATATCTTCACAGGCGATATGCTATTAAAAAACTTTGGTGTTACCCGTCACGGCCGTGTCGTTTTTTATGATTATGATGAAATTGCACTCATGACAGAATGCAACTTCAGAAAAATACCAGAAGCACGTGATGACTTTGATGAATATTCTGTTCAACCCCATTTCACTGTCCGTGAAAATGATATTTTTCCTGAGGAATTTCCATTATTTTTTGCAGGTAACGAAAAAGCGCGTATCGCTTTCGAAAGCAAACATGCAGACTTATACAACTATAAACATTGGCAAAAAATGCAAAATGAAGTAAGCCAGGGATTTTTTGCTGACACATTCCCCTACAGAAGAAGAAAACGTTTTGAGCGCGGAAAAATGTCTATTCAAAATCGGTCCCGGCATTTACAGTAACTAGCACTAAAAACAATAAAAGAAAGAAAAAAGGCAGATTGAATTCATAGTCAATCTGCCTTTTTTCTGGTCACCATTCTTAGGATGACTATTTTTATCATCACTATTGATAACGATTAAGCCAACCTACTTATCCTCTATTTCTATTCGATCAACTTTTTGATGCCCACGCGGTAATTTATTTCCGCGCCGACCACGCTCTCCTGCATAGTGCTCTAAATCACTTAACTTTAACGATAAGAATTTTTTACCCGCATACACTTTTAATATTTTATTTTTATTTAATACTGTACACGCAACCATAAATTCTTCACGAGCCTGTAACCGCTTAGTAGGGATATTAATAATCTTGTTTCCTTTTCCTCGCGCCATTTCAGGCAAATCTTTCACTGGGAAGGTGAGCATTCGACCTTCATTACTAATACCCACAACCATATCATTGTCAAAGTCCTCGATCACAGAAGGCTTCAACACCTTGGCTTCCTTGGGTAACGTGAGTACCGTTTTTCCGGCTTTATTTTTTGTATATAAATCACCAAGCTTCCCTACAAAACCATATCCCGCATCAGAGCACAAAAGAATTTTTTGATCGTCGGGCCCCATCAACAAACCTTCAAAGGTCGCCCCGCTAGGAACATTCAATCGGCCTGTAGCAGGCTCTCCCTGTCCTCGTGCGGACGGAAGTGTATGTGATGCTAACGCATAACTTCTTCCGGTAGAATCAAACAAATAGGCAAATTGATTGGTCTTACCCAATACGGACGCTCTGTATTCGTCGCCAGATTTATAGCTTAACGCAGTAGGGTCGATTTCATGGCCTTTTGCTGCCCGAATCCAACCTCGTTGAGAAAGTACAACGGTGATAGGATCACTGGATAATAATTCAGACTCATTGAGCGCTTGCGCCTCACCACGAACAACAATCGGCGAACGTCGATCATCACCAAATTCTTCAGCTGCTGATTCCAATTCTTTTCTGATCAATGTTTTTAATCGCGCTGCTGATCCCAATGTTTTCTCAAGATATTCACGTTCTTTTTCTAATTCATCTTGTTCACTGCGAATTTTGATTTCTTCTAACTTCGCAATTTGTCGAAGCTTCAAATCGAGAATTGCTTCTGCTTGTATATCCGTTATTTTAAAGCGTTCCATAAGAACAGCTTTTGGTTTATCTTCCGTACGAATGATATGAATCACTTCATCGATATTTAAAAATGCGGCTAAGTAGCCTTCTAAAATATGCAATCGATTGAGTACTTTATCCAACCGGAACTGTAAGCGCCTGCGCACAGTGACTGTTCTAAAACTTAACCACTCACCTAAAATAATATCAAGCGACTTGACGGCTGGTCTTCCATCGATGCCTATCATGTTCATATTGACGCGGTAGCTACGCTCTAAGTCAGTTGTTGCAAACAAATGATTCATCAACTGATCAACATCAATTCGATTTGATCTAGGAATAATAACGAGTCGTGTTGGGTTTTCATGATCTGATTCATCTCGTAAATCAGCCACCATAGGTAATTTTTTCGCCTGCATTTGCGCAGCAATTTGTTCTAATATTTTTGCACCACTGACTTGATGAGGCAGTGCATTAACGACAATGTCTCCACCCTCTTGCGTCCACAATGCACGCATCTTCAAACTACCACGACCCGTTTCATACAATTTATGGATATCAGCTTTTGGAGTAATAATTTCGGCATCTGTTGGCATATCAGGACCAAGCACATGCTCACACAAGCCGCCGACACTTGCCTTAGGGTTTTCTAATAAATGAATGGTGGCTTTAACAACTTCACGCAAATTATGGGGAGGAATATCCGTCGCCATTCCGACTGCAATTCCTGTAGTTCCATTTAATAAAATATTGGGAACACGTGCTGGCAATACCATGGGTTCATCCATGGTACCGTCAAAGTTTGGAGACCAATCAACCGTACCTTGACCCAACTCAGATAATAATGCATCTGCAAATGCTGTCAGTTTTGATTCGGTATAACGCATTGCTGCGAATGATTTAGGGTCGTCGGGAGAACCCCAGTTACCTTGCCCATCAATTAATGGATAGCGATATGAAAAAGGCTGAGCCATTAACACCATCGCTTCATAACAAGCCGAGTCACCGTGAGGATGAAATTTACCAATCACATCGCCCACTGTCCGTGCTGACTTTTTATATTTTGCTGATGCTTTTAAACCTAGCTCGCTCATAGCATAGACGATGCGACGCTGTACTGGCTTTAACCCATCGCCAATATTGGGAAGCGCTCGATCAAGAATGACGTACATTGAATAATCAAGATACGCTTTTTCAGTATATTCACTTAAAGAAATTGCTTCATCGCCGTCAATCGGCACGATGGTATCACTCATAAAAAGAACCTAATTATTTTAAAATCAAACAATATTATCATGTGTGGACGATGCGTTTATTATTGTTTACTGAGCTGGTGTTATTGCATCATACCGATGTTTATTTTGTAAATTCTACCTCAAGCCTCGAGTTCGCCGCCAGGTCATTAATGCAATCAGGATATTAGCGCCCACAATTAGAATCGCTCCTATGATCATTACGGGTGTAATCACTTCTTTTAATAAATAAAAGCTTGAGATCATTGCGATGGGAACGTAGAGATAATACACGACTCCCGTTATTACAGCAGGCAGTTCTGAGCTTACCTTAACCCATAAACTATGACCAATTACTGTACATACCACACCGAGCACCGCTAACCGCCACCAATCATCAAACTCAAGATTCCAATCCGTTTTAGTGATAAAGGGAAAAAAAATAATTCCTGAAAATAAAAATTGCCCCCAAGCTCTAGTCATCGTTGGGACGTGTAATATTCTTTGATGCAGCAATGGCAAGCACGCATATAAAAACCCGCTAAAAACACCTATTAACATTCCCAATGTCATTTTATCTTTTAGGTTAAGGCTAGGTGCAATTAAAACACAACCACCAAAACACATCGCAACTGCAAACCATTCGACAGCTCGTATTTGTTGCTTTCTAAACATCCAACTAAGCAATAACAGATGAATACCATACGTTGACAGCGATAAAGCCGCTATCGAAGCATTCGCCGTTTTTATACTAATAAAGTAGGTAAGCCAGTGACTACCGAAGACAACACCCACTAATGCCAGGTTCTTCCAATCACTAACGCCCAGTGACGGCTTACCGTTTTTAAAAAACACAACGGGACTTAGAAAAAGAAGTGCGATGAATATTCTGACAATTCCGATGGTAAATTCGTTGGCAGAAGTTGTGCGAATCAACAGGGGAACAAGAGACATTGATAAGACCGCTAAAAGTGCAGCTATTATCAAACCGGTGGACATTTTTCCCATGCGGGGATCAACCTATAGAAGTATCGGCTAGCATTACAATAAAGATAGGCATGTTACGTATTTAGAGAGGAATAGCAATGAGATCGCCTATCAAATTAAAACATCACTCTGATTCAAACATAGTGAAGCTGATAACAGTAAAGTCTGACAGGCTATCGTCTTGATAGAAAAAAGCGTTCATTGCAGCTTTAGCAGCAAGCTCAGTTTCATCAGCTAATACCAATATGAGATTTTGACTTTCTACTGTATTTATCTGGGCAATCGTTTTTGAAGAAAAAACTGATGCCATAGGAACCGGCTGATCAGTATTGCTGATACGAAAAATCTCTCTTGCCTTTTGGTTCGTCGTCACAATCTCATTTCTAACATTGACAACAAGAAAGCATTCTATTGTGTGATCAAAAATTGTAGACAAAAGATTTCTTTCCGATTCTAAAATAGAAAAATCACTTTTATGATGAGAAATATCGAACAACATTCCATAAGCCTCTTCTGGCTCATCATTAGCATTGACAAATAAGCGGCCAACACTACGCACCCAGCGAACTGCACCACTTCGCCTAATAATTCGGTACTCAACACAAAGATTTTCTCTGTTCTCAAATAACTTTGATAGAGCACCTGTTAATAATGGTAGATCCTCTGGGTGGACAAATGAAGACCACAATTCCATCGAAGGCTCTTCATCAGAAGGCATGATACCGAAAATTTGGTAGATCTTTGCTGTCCAAAATAAAGAGGTATTTTTTACATCATACTTCCAAGCACCAGCTCCAGCAGACTGTAACGCCAATCTCATTCGCTCTTCACTATCAATTAACTCTTCTTTCTGAAGCGCTATCTGTGTCCCAATGGTATGCACGAATCGACTCAACATGCCGATTTCATCCTTTGATTCGTCCACGGTAAATTTTTCGATATGCCCATCGGTAATAATATCTAATGCATCGACCATCCGCTCTAATCGTAACGATAACCAAGCACCTCCGATGTAACCTATTGCTGCCATTAACATCAAACCAATAATTGTTAATAAAAGACCGAAAGCCAGTGCATCGTCAATGGCATCGGTAACGACATCATTATTAAAACAATAAGCTAAATACACCGCCACATAAGTACCTGATGAGATACTTTCAATATCGCAGTGATCATCAAACGCTAAAGGATCAATTCTCTCACCAACTTGATCCAACTTAGAACTCGCTAAAATATTATTATTCGTATCATAAAGAACTATTTCATCTAAATTCAACTGCTCAACGATGGCCTGAAAGTCTAAAATTAATTTCCCATAATCCTCAATTAAAACCGCTTCCATAACGCTAAATTGTTTTAACTGGTGAATCGCATTTGCATTTGATTTATGTATCTCTGATTGCATCTTGTCACTTAAAAAGCCCAGCGATAACCACAACACGGTCATCATAATAACCGTGCTCAATATCATGATGACTGCTGTTATTTTTAGTCTGAAAGACATGATATTTTTGACCTATTCATTGGAGTCTATTTCGCTTTCCATATAGTGTAAAATTCTTTCATTTTCATCATATTGGCGATCATCAAACTCACCTAATACAAAAAGATAAGCCTGCTCCAATGCCTCTCGCCCCTCATCAGTTTCATTGAGTGACAATAATATATCTTTAATACTCTCTACTTTATCTTCGAGATCAGGATGAATAAGAATGAGCTGTTGAGAAATTTTAGGTGATTCGATTAATATTTTATAATCCATCTTTTTATACTTTTCGACTTCTCTCAGCATCTTTTCACCGGTGAAACAAGCATCAACATTATGATTGATAATAGCCTGAATACATGACAAGTGATTAGTGTAAAAAATAGACTGGTAGTCTGCCGGCTTTAAATTATTTTTAGTCAACAAATACCTTCCCATCATTGATGCTCCAGCCGTTTTCGGAGGGAATCCAATCCGCTTGCCGGCAAGATCATCGAGATAATGAATATCCTCATCTGTTGTTATCAGCACTGTCACTGATGAATCATTACGAGAAAGTATAGGAATATAGCGACTGTTTTTTCTTATACGCACATAGTCAAAAGCACTGACGATTGCAATTTCAAATTCTTCGTTTTTAATGGCATTAAAATATTCAATATAATTTTTTCTCGTCCTGAAGACGACTTGCTGATTAAGTGGCTTACTTAATAAGAGCGATATTTTTTCAAAACGCTGCTGTAACAACAAAGGAGAAACACCGGGAAACATGGATAAGCTTATAGGCCTTTCTTGGCCCTTACTTACTTCCTCGGAAGAGTGAGCATACCCAATCAAGACAACCAAAAAAATACCGATGGTGCCTCTTAAAAAAACAGTAAGCATGAACATTTTTTTAGTAGCGCAGTGATTGTTATATGCCATAAATAACATCCCTATAGTAGTGAATTATTTACACGGTATAAAACATCTATTAAGTATGCATTATGCGTTTGAGATACAAGGATTACTAAAAAAATGAGTGACGAATATTAGCCCAGTTTAGCATTACTTATTATTTGGCATGCGGCTTAACGCGACACTAGATAAACAATTCGACCAAAAGAGAAAACACATTGACAACTAACACGTTTTTATCTTTTATATCTTCAGATAAAAAGCTTAAAAATCACCAATGCCTTCACTAAAAACTAGATTGCCACTGCCTTGTTAATTAAATTTATAATTTTTTATTCATGAGATGATATGTAATCTAACAACAATTCACAGACATAATATTTTTCAGCTTGAAATATTTTCAACACCACTAAATAAGTTTCATCTAACATTAATTTTCCATCATCTGTATTTTTAAGATTGAGAAAAAAATCAACGATATCAGCTTTATCTTTATGTAAATTTGGATGCATTAACACCACTAATTGAGGCAAAGGCTCTCCTTGAAGAATTACTGACAATTTAAACTTCTTTAGTGGAGAGTATTTACTAAAAATTCTTTCCCCTGTTACGCAAACATCGATGACACCATCGTAAACTGCGTCTAAGCAAGGTATATGGCCATTAAAATACATTTGTTCGTAATCATCTGAAAACATATCATTTTTTAAAAACATATACTGAGCAGATATTGATGCGCTAGAATATCGTGAAGAAAAACCGATTTTTTTATTTTTCAAATCAAGTAAATTATTTAAGTTTTTATCTCGAGAAACAAACGTTGCCGTTAAAGAATCACTTCGATAAAGAATAGGAATATATCGAGTTCTATTCTTTATCTTTACATAATCGAATGCATTGACAACAGCAATATCAAACGCTTCATTCTCTATAGCCGTCATATATCGTGGATAATCGAGACGGGTTTCAAATATAAAGTGATAGCCTAGTACTTTACTTAACTGACCTGTTATCCCCTTATAACGCTCTTCCATATTTGATTGTGAAGACTCAGGAAAAAAGCCAAAAGTTCTTATAAATTTTAAAGTCGAGTCTTCTTTTTGATTGATCACCTTTTTTGAATCAATAACTGCTTTCTGTGCGTATAAAGCGTGAGAATATAATACTTGTGACAAAAAAATGGCGCAAACAAACTTGACTGTCGCAAAGGCGAATTTAAAAAAAATGGACATTTTAAATATTACACATTGAATATAGAGTGAGAATTTTTAATGTTTCAGCTATATGTAGTTCCATATAGTTATGCATAACTACATGAAACTACTTGGAACTACTTGAAACTACATATACACAAATATTAGGTTCAACTGACTGACCCCGAAGCGGCACTATATTAACATCACTATTAAAAGAGGATGTCGCTATACACGCCAGACTTAATAAATCACAAAGATTTATTCGCTTTTTTTGAATAATACAATCCTTTACATTCCTTGATCTTATAAAAACATTTTTTCTCCTTACTAGAAAATATATTCACCTCTTAAGGTGTTCGCATCACAAATGCTTTGATCCTCACGCAGGGAGTTTGTATGATTGCTGGCTATTCGTTTTGCAGTGACTGATATTGAATTTAACGACCTCTGATCCTTTATTCCTCCTTAAACTAAAAGAGAAATACAAAGCTCTTGTCGGTCATTAGACGTTTATTCATCGTTAACCCGCAATTCGACATCCTTCTATTCTAATAATTAATAATCAGGGTTCTGCTATGCAATCTGTCATGATCGTTCTCTTCGGTATTATCGGAATGTCTTTCGGTTGGTTTGTTTACTCAAAATTTATTGCCAATAAGATTTTTCAACAAGACCCTAATTTCATTACGCCCGCTCATGAATTAAAAGATGGCATCGATTATGTACCCACCAATAAATATGTACTGTGGGGACATCATTTCACCTCAGTCGCAGGCGCTGCGCCCATTGTCGGCCCGGCAATAGCTATTTACTGGGGATGGGTACCGGCCGTTCTTTGGGTGGTTCTGGGAACAATATTTTTTGCGGGTGTGCATGATATGGGCGCGCTTTGGGCAAGTGCACGCCATAAAGGAAAATCCATGGGAGCGTTATCAGAAACCGTCATAGGTTCTAGAGCACGCTCTTTATTTATGATTGTCGTGTTTTTAGTATTGCTGATGGTCAATGCTGTTTTTGGTGTTGTTATTGCTAACTCTTTTGTCAATACACCCGGCGCAGTTTTTCCTGCTTGGTCGGCCATTGTTGTGGCCTTAATTATCGGACAACTTATACACCGAAATTTTAATTTAATTGCTCTCATCATCCTTGGCGTTGTTGCTCTTTACCTTTCAATTTATGTTGGCAGTGAACTACCACTGCAACTACCTGAACACATGTTTGGCTTAACGGCCAAAGCGAATTGGATCGTAATTTTATTTATTTATGCCGCTATTGCTTCTCTTTTGCCGGTTTGGATGTTGTTACAACCTCGCGATTTTATTAACGGCATGCAATTGTTAGTGGGCTTAGTGTTACTTTACGGCTCTGTCTTTTTATTCATGCCAGACATTTCTGCACCAGCATTTAACGATCAACTGGCAGAGGGAACGCCGAGCATGTTTCCCCTGTTGTTTGTAACAATTGCGTGCGGTGCTGTTTCTGGATTTCATGGCATTGTGTCTTCGGGAACAAGCTCTAAGCAACTCGACAAAGAAACGGATGGACGTTTTGTTGGTTATCTTGGCGCTGTTGGTGAAGGTTCTCTAGCATTAATTACCATTGTTGCTGTCAGCAGTATTGCTTTAGCAAGCTCACCCGAACAATGGCGAGATATTTATTCGAGCTTTTCTAGCGGCGGCGCAGGGAAGTTTATTGAAGGCGGAGCCAATATGGTGAATGCAGGCTGGGGAATCCCTGTCGAATTTGCCACAACATTACTTGCCGTTATGGTCGTCTTGTTTGCCGGGACTACAATGGATTCAGGCGTTCGCTTACAACGTTACATTATTCAAGAATGGGGCGATATTTATAATATCAAAGCTTTTAAAAATGGCTTGGTAGCCACAATCATCGCCGTCGCTGCTTGTTTGCTCTTAGCGTTTGGTGCCGGTGGCTCATCGGGTGAGGGTGGTATGATTATATGGCCACTTTTCGGTGCCACTAATCAAATTCTTGCCAGCTTAACTCTATTAGTTTTATCGGTATTTTTAATCAAATTAAAACGACCTGCTTTGTATACATTAATCCCCATGGTTTTTATTCTCACCATGGCATTTATCGCAGGCATTATCCAATTAAAAAGTTTTTACGATCAAGGTAACTGGTTATTAGTTGGTATTGATTCCATTGTACTCATTGTGTCGGTTCTTGTTATCCTTGAATCTGTTTCAGTTATTTCAAAAGCAAAGCGCGGTGAAGCGCCAGAATAGTGCACTAGAATCAATGTCACTTTAAGCTCAACCTTAAAAAGGCCAGCCAATTCGGCAGGCCTTTTTTTTGAGCTTTAGTCAGATCAAAACTACACAGTATATCGCCCTTGAGTTTTAGTACTTTTCTAAGAGATATCAACTCCTCTCAATGCGATAATATTTAGACCCATCTTAGCCATAGATTCTTTTGCTTGATAATGAATACAGTCATCAATGAACCAAATGCCTTAACCCGACGACACAGTGTTACCTAGAGCGAAATCGAGTACGATACTGCGAAGTTATCAATGTTTTGCTTAAGATTGAGATCAATAACACCTATATTACTCATGCTTCAAAAATAGGTAGTCCGTAACTTTGTGGAAAATGTTAATTTAGATCGCCCCTAGTTTGTACACCCTTAGCTGAAAAGGAACTTTTGTTTTGTTGAAAATGATTACCTTGATCAGAGTTAAATCACTGTCTTTCTATTTATTTGCAACGGCTGCCATACTATTTGGCTCGACGTCTAGCCATGCCGACATAATGGCAGAACTGGAGAGCGGGTCTAACGCCCAATACCGTTCGCCAATGGATGCCCTATCTTTACGATTTCTCAGCGCTATTCCACAAACCGAATTAGCCACTCTCGTACTAGAAGTGGACGCCATTAATGTCACATCCATGGCGAAAATATCCACTCACGGCATTCAATACCAACCTGTACAACCACTTATATACGGCGAACATGAAGTGAGGTTAGTCAGTTATGCCTCTGACGGTAACATCAAGGAAATTGGTTACTGGCAGATTGATGTTCGCCAATCTGCCGCATTCAGACAAATCAGCCTAAACACTCAAACCGACATCAATCTTTCGCAAATCGTGAAAGAAAAAAATATTGATACCGACGATAAATTTACAGCGCAAGGTACTTTTGTTGCGCAATCGCAACTGGTCAATGATTCAGTACAAATTGATACCTACATGGACATGTTTGCTGTCGACGATCCATTACGTTCAGCCACTCAAAAACGCGTTGATCTCAACAATTATTATGTCATCGCTCAGGCAAACACTTATCAATTCGGTCTAGGTACGCAAGCCTATGCCAACACGAGCTTGTTACAAGACGGATTACAAAAACGCGGAGTGAATGCAGCGAAAAGTTTTACGACACTAAATAGTCGAGCCAGTGTATTCAGTTACGCTAGTCAAAACCGAGTCGGGTTTGAAGAATTTACAGGCGTGAGCGAAAAGGACAACCGTATTTCTGGTACTACCTTGAGTGCAGCTCCCCTGCAAACCGAAAACACTCAAATCGTTACGAGCATGTCCTACTACTATGGCCGCAATAGCTCCTCTTCATACAACGACACTTACTCCACTGAACCACAAGTTAACGAAGGCGACGGCAGTAATTTTGTTATTGATAGCAGTTTTTTTACCAAGCAATTACGCGTGCGCTTAGAAGGCGCACAAACACAATTCGATTTTGATGGTCGCGAATTTGGATTTGATGCCGTTAAAGATAACGCCTACTCAGCTTTAATTATGCTTAATCCATCACCCAATCCTAATAACACCTCACCTTGGCTTTGGTCATTGGGCGCAGAATATATTTCTGTTGGTACTTTTTTCCGCAGCATTGCCAACCCAACATTACCAGGCGACTTGTCGATGCAACGAGTCTTCGGTCAGCTGAGCAAAAGCCAATTTGTGCTGGATGCGTCCTACGCAAAAGAAGAAAATAATCTCGACAACAATATTAATTTGCCCACTATCGAATCAAGCGAATGGCGACTATCTAGTTATTACACATTGAGTACACCCACAGCAGAAAACCAGCCTTGGCGAAAATGGCTAGGCACTCCGATGCTATCACTCACATTGAATGGTGCAGAAGCGAATGATGATGCGAGCGCATTAGCGATAATACGCAGCAACAACTGGCAACTGGATGGCATGACGGCTCGCGCAGATTTTCGTTATACCCGCTGGGCATGGTCATTAACACACGCCGTCAGCGAATTTGAAGATTTTACCGACACACAAATCGATAGTGAAACTCAAAACACACAATGGGATATGCAATTAAATCTAAATCAGCGTTTTAATTTAACGACAGGTTGGCAATGGCAACAAATTTTAAATAAAGATTACCGTACCGTAAGCGATATAAAGGTGTATTCCTTAGGCGGCAATGGCGTCATCATTAAAGGAAAGTTAAACGCAATGCTAACGTACAATCGAAATATCACCGATGCAGAGAACGATCCTTTTTTCGCTCAAGATGCACAACAAGATTACTGGTCTGCAAGTATTAACTGGACTGCACGCGAAGCCAAAAACTATCGTCCCGGCATTGAAGTCTCATTATCGATCACCACGCAAGACTATACTGACAACTTAATAACTACAAACAGTCGAGATACCCTGCAAGCGTTTTTAAATGTTCGCACGGTGCTCCCAACGACTTATCCGGGAGGTAACTGATAATGATTTTTTTAAAGCTCAAACATTCTTTTTTTCATATTCATAAATTACGGCTTGCAACCAACGTCTCACTTTTTTTTACGCTTGTTTTTGCACAAAACATCTACGCGGATATCACATCCTTATGCGCAGCAACCGATCCTTGTAGCTATTCAGGCGAAATAACAACGGGCGTGCCTGGTAATTTATCGGTAACCTGGCAAGGCTCTATTCTCAACTTGTCAGCCAGCAATGCACCAACGGAGCCAGTAAATTCAAATGGCGGTACGTTTTACGTCATTCAAAACAATCAAGAAATACCCGTAGGCAACACATTCACATTACTATCGCAGAACGTGACCTATGTTGTGGGCAGCCAGCTTCCGAACTTATTTAGTTTCACTGAAAATTTATCTGTTCCTGCCAATGTTAGTTTAGCGGCCGCTAATCTTGGTGCGACCCAACTAGTCTATCGTCGCCAATTTACATCTCCATTTTCAAATAGCAATGCCAGCATTGTTTTCCCATTAAAACCCATGCCGCCTAACCTCGGTGGAGTAACAACACCGCCAACTACACCTCCGACTAATGGCAACAATAACATTTTAACAAGCGCCTTAGACATTCAGCGTATTGCATTACGTTTTGACGACGATTCGATCTCACGAATATTGCGTCGCGATGACAAACTACGAGCCTTTGCGGAATTCACTTATTCTAACGGCGGTATGCTTGCCGGTGTATGGGAAGTGGCGACACCTGCCAGAACACAGGGAGAGCCAATATATTTTCCACTCGAAAATGTTCGTCTTTATCTTAATCCTGCACGCAATAAATTATTAGAAAGCCCAGCATTACCAACAGATTCAACCGGCTTATATTTATTACGCTTTCGCGCCTTAGAACCACAGCTTTCGCAGGATACTTTGCAACTTCAATATTTTGTTACCGAGCAATCGCAAGCAATGCGTAAAAAAATTCAACCTTTACGGTCCTCTCGACCTACCGATGGCGCTTGGCTAAAACCACTGACAACTTTCCGTTGGAGTTCAGTATTAAATGCGCGCGCTTATCGTGTCGAAATCTTTCAGAGTGCAGCCAAACCCGCCTCTTATGCAGAGCAATATTCTCGACTAGATTCAGAGTTGGGGGTCAACCCCAATAATATTTCACTACTTGATAATTCAATGTCTGCCGTCACTGGCCTGTTAATTCCTGGCAACCAAACCGAAGCCATTTTTTCATTAGTGTCATTTAGCCATCTAGATAAAAGCAGCCACTATGTATGGCGAGTTATCGCAATTGATGCCTTTGGAGAAATCATTGCGGAATCATCACTTAAAAATATTTACACACAATAGTTCATCACATCAGAAATGGTTTGATTTCAAAGAATGATGAACAGGGAATCATGTAACTGTGAACAACGACCAAAAAGATAAACGCGGTAGGGAATTATTGACCGCTATCGGTGACGGAAATGACGCCGCATTAACAGAGTTTTATGGTCTGTTTAATTCCACCGTTTATCGCTACGCGAGTTCAAAACTGAACGATACGCACTCAGCAAGCGACATACTGGCAGACGTCATGGTTGAAGTATGGAAATCTGCGCATCGATATGCTGGAAAATCCAAAGTAACCACTTGGCTTATTGGTATCGCGCATCACAAGGTGGTTGATATGTATCGAAAAAAAGGTCGCGCAAATTTTACTGAATTGGATGACAGTATTGAAGACGAGTCCCCTATTAATGACCTTGAAGGACTCATCAGCCAGCTATCCGATTCTCGCGTATTGCATAAAGCTTTGACCAATTTACCTGAACTGCACAGAGAAATACTGCATTTAGTTTTTTTTGAAGACATGAATTACGCGGAAATTTCACAAGCATTAGACGTACCTGAAGGTACTATTAAATCTCGCGTCTTTAATGCAAAAAACAAATTAAAAGATGCATTAATTGCCATCAGCTAGAAAAAAGCATCCATTGAAACGAGCATTACTATGAAAAGCGCAAACGCAATTACAAAAGAGAAGCTACCACTTTTGGTTAACGGGACGCTACCCGACCACGAGCGCGCCGCCATTATGGCTGAAATCGAAAAAGATGCCGAACTTAAAAAAGAATTTTTATTTTTAGCAAGCTTGCGTGAAAATTTGCACGAACAACCGCAAGAGATTCCCAGCGATTTAGTATTAGCAAAGATAAAGAAAAACATCCGAGAAGATTCTTTAGAAAAAAATCTTCCTCATTCAACAACCAACTGGTGGCGCAATGGTGCCGTTGCTGCTTGTGCATTACTGGCCTTGCAATCTTTTTTAGTCTACAACAATAACGATTTATCGGTCCCCGACAACAACGATATAAAATTATTGGATGGTAGTAGTCATCCGGATATTCACATTATATTTAAAAATGACGCTACCATGATGCAAGTTCAACAAGCCATTCAACAAATAAACGGAACCATCGTCGATGGGCCTTCGGCTATTGGTTTAGTAGGGATAAAAATTACAGATGAACTAACCACTGAACAAGCCATAGAACAATTGCAAACCATGCAATTTATAGATGATGTGTCTGAGGCGAATTAACCACAATGCTCTTTAACAGAACGGTATTAGTCAAGTGAATCAATGTATGCGAAATTGCGTTTTATTTTGGGCTGTTAGCACAGCTTGCGCTTTTCCGTGCACAAAGGTTTTATCGGCAGAAACTAAAACAATATCTAAATCGTCCACAGCCACGCCGCCTACAAAGATTTTAAATAATTCTGCTACAAGCTCTAAAGATGTGAAAAAAATAATTCCGATAATACCTTCACCAATAACGCCGTCACCAATAACACAAAGTTCTCTACCCAGCTCATCAACCAACCCAGAAAAACCAACAACTAGCAACTCGGCTTTTACAACATTACCTCTAACACCCCCAAAAGAAAAAAAACCTGAGGATAGCACTTCAAATAACAAGTTGCCTGATGCCTTTATAAATCGTACTTCGCCACCACAGCGAGTACCCCCCAAACTCGTCGATTTTCAACCAAGAGATTGCTACTCACCCGGTAAAAAAATTAATATCAAAGGGGATTTTCAAAACTACCACACCAAACACAATGCCGTGATTGACGGGCAAGGCGGACATTTTCATTTAGATATTCTGGAATTTGGTGACGAATTAATTATTGCGCAATTACCGGTCGCTATAAAGAGCGACACCAAAGGACCCTACGCATTATTTTTGGAAGAACCCAATCAGCATGAACCAGATAGCAATGCGCTAAGAGAAATCTGGTTGTGTGAAGAGCCAGTATCTCAACTAGCACCACGAACTCAAGATACCAGTAACCGTTTAGACCTTAATCAATCTGTGGTGCGAACAACTGCAACACCACAACAGCCACGAGCGCCACAAAGCGGAGAAATTGCAGCAAATCAAAATGCCCGCACTAATAGCAATACAGATAACACCAATACAGAGAACAACAACGCCAACAACAGTGCCGACCAAACAACTGGCATTAACGAGGCAAACGCTACTGCGGTGAATCCAAATAATTCTGGTTCATTAATCCGTGCTGCTCTTCCTGCACCACCGCAAATTACCGCCACAACTGCTGCCAATTCTCAAGATGATGACAGTATCGAATCGGAACAAGTCGTGATTATTACCGTCGACATAGCAGAAGCAAACACGGTTGCCGCTGCATTAGCCGAATATGGTGGCCGAATAAAAACGCGTCAAAATATGGAAAACCTTGGCATGGTATTGAATGTATTCCGCCTACCTGCCGGCCAATCAGTCAATGATTTATTACCCGTATTACGTCAACGTTTTACCAATTTATGGATCGATACTAATCAACGTTTCAGTTTGATGGGCGAAGATTTAAAGAAGAAAGATAAAAAACGTTACGGCCAGCATGCATTACAATGGCAACCCGAGAATGCCAACTGCCATCATTCCGTTCGTATAGGTATTGTTGATACGGCGGTAAACTTAAATCATCCAGCACTCCGCAATGTTGAAATCACTTCAAAAAATTTTTTAGAAAACGGTATCGTAGCAGCCAAGCCGAATCACGGAACGGCCGTTGCCGCATTAATGGTGGGTAAAAATACTCAGCCCGAATTTGGTGGCTTACTCCCTAATGCAAAATTATTTTCCGCCGTTGTTTTTCGTCAACGTGGAAAAACGAAAGAAACAACCATTGAGTGGCTTGTGCAAGGCATTGATTGGCTGGTCGGACAAGATGTGCAATTTATTAATTTAAGCTTAGGCGGTAGCCGTAATTTAATTTTGGAATTAGCGCTAAGAAAAGTTGTTGCACAAGGTAAAATCGTTATCGCCGCTGCCGGAAATGATGGTGCCAATAGTCCACCGGTATTTCCAGCCGCTCAAGAAGGAATAATCGCGGTGACGGCAATTGATGCAAAAAATCGTCGCTACCGAAAAGCCAATACCGGCGCTTACATTGATATCGCCGCACCAGGAGTGGATGTATGGGTCGCCAATGAACGCGGCAAAGGACACTATCAATCAGGCACGTCTTATTCCACACCAATGGCAACAGCAACACTTGCTGCACGATTTGGCGATAGTGCCATTTCACTCCCAGCTATATTCGAAAAACTTCAAGAATTTTCAATCGATTTGGGACCGCCCGGACGTGACAGCGAATTTGGATGGGGTTTAATTCAATGGCCCAAACAATGCCAACAACTATCAAACGACAGTTAATGTTTTTTTAGAGAACACTTTGGAGAACACTATGATTTGGTTTCGTCTTATGTGCGCAGGTACTGCACTTACATTGTTAACCGCTTGCGGTTTGGAAGGAGACTCCTCGACACCAAGACTCACATCTATCACGCCCTCTGAAAATGCAACTGATGTGGCGACAGATACAACCGTCACTGCAACGTTTAGCGAAACACTTTTCGCAGACACTCTCACATCTAATAGCATGACGTTAACGATGGGCAGCACGCCAATCGCTGGCGAGCTAGGTTATGACGCCGCGGCCAATAGCTTAGTCTTTACTCCCAGCACTACACTGCCACTCGCCACTACGTTTACCGTCAATTATGGCGAAGGCATTACCGATCTTGCTCGTAACCCCGTAGGCGCTGGGCAAACCAGCTTCACGACTCTTGATGGTAACTGGCAACCGACAGCATCATTATCAACGACGCTTTCCAACGCGGACGCCCCTTCAGTCGTTATCGATGATAACGGCTATGGCGTTGCCATTTGGCTAGAAAGTGATAGCTTCTATCAAGCCGTTCATGCCGCGCATTACGTGCCAGGCACTGGCTGGAATGCACCCGGTATCATCGATATTTTTAGCTTCGGCGATGCCAGATCTCCTACGTTAGACATGAATAAAAGCACAGGCCAGATATTGGTCACTTGGACAGAAGATAACGCTGGAACAGAAGAACTTTGGACCACACTTTACGACCCAGCTATTGGCTGGGGAACGCCGCAAAAAATAACTGATTCGACTGACAATGTGGTTGGTGCTGCAACGTCCTATCTCAGTGCCAGCGGCATTGCGACTGTCGTTTGGACAGAAACTAACGCCGCGGTGAACCAAGTTTGGGGGAATCAATATAATCCCAGTTCTGGTTGGGGAACACCAACTGTGATTCAGCAAGATGCCGCTGAAAACGGGCAATCGCCAATTTTGGCTGGAAACGCGAATGAAGAACTCGCATTAATTTGGCTACAAACTAACCCTGACTCTCCAGCAAATGTGTATTTTTCGAATTTTATTCCCGCCAGTGGATGGTCTGCGCCATTGGAATTGGATATCACTGTTGAGAATGCCCTTCGCGGAGATGTCTCGATCAATAACAACGGCGAAATTATCGTACTCTGGAGCGAAATAATAGGCAGTAATGGTGACATCTATTTTAGTGAGTACGACCCAAACAATGGTTGGTCAACACCCGCCTTGGTAATTTCCGGGAATGGAGAATTAGCTGCAGCAAGTAAAGTGCTGCTAGCTGAGAATGGAAACGCGCAAGCCTTTTACGGCGTCGGTGGGGTCGGAACCGGCTTTGAATTATTTACCGCAAATTATATCAACGACCAGTGGGAAGCCCCTATCGTCATTGCCCAAGAAACCGGAAAAGACGTGTTGCAACTTTCTATCGACAGCAATCAATTCGGTGTCATCCAAGCCAGCTGGCTAGAAGTTCAAGGGCAAGCTAATACAGCCACAGAAGCATTTGTCAGGCAACGTCGATATCGACCTGGTATTGGTTGGGAATCCGCAGAAACTCTACATGGCGTTGCCGGCGAACTGTCCACATTGTCAGACATTGCATTAGCACCATCAGGTGAATCCCTTTTAGTGTGGAAGCAACTAGACGCAGCAACTAACACGACAATTATGCAACGCGTCTTCACTCAATAATTTCATCTGAACCTTCTCGGCGTTAGGAACGACTTAAAATTATTCCATGCCTCATTGGCAGCCTTGACTTAACGAGCATCGACCGAGTATCAGAATATGAATAAACTTAAGCTAACAACAACTGCTACAGCATTATGGGCTCTTTGCTCTTTTAGCCTTCACAGCTTGGGGGCTGATAGCACTTTAGACATTAACGCTAAAAAGAAACCAAAAAAATTTACCCTGGAACAAACGAAAGCTAATCAATCCCATAAGACATCTATTGGTCAGCCTATCAATACAAGCAAAGTGCAAAAAAGCTCTCCTCAGGGAGTTGGTAATGGAACCCCAAAACTAACCCCGATAGCTCCAGCTATTCGAACGCCTGCAAAAAACCAACAATCAACACCATCTCAAGGTATAAAACCTTCACCATCGACAACCATCAGAGCTATTGGTAACAACCCAAAACCAAATAACAGCGGAAAAACAATCCCCTCAGCTCCCACATCATCCATAAAGCAACCCCCTGCTCGAATTCAAACACCACCTCAATTTCAACGAGGTGCACCATCGCAAGGTATTAAGACTTCCCCAGCAGCTCCCGCTCGAGTGGCACCGTCCAGAAATACGCCTACTGGTTCCCGTAAAGCGCCACAAAGCCCGCGTGCTATTGGCCAAGGAAGTATTCAATCACCGAATACATCTGGTTTTTCACCTGCCACTCCCAGCCAAAACGGTCATCAAGGCAGCAATACCACTGGCCGCCCCGCTATTAGCTCTGGGATGGGAGGATTACCCTCAACATCAGCACCGCAACAAAATGGAGGTCCAGCAAGTGGGGGTCCTGTAAATGGAGGTACAGCGGGACCGGGGTTTGCTCAACCTTCTACGGCACGAGATGGCAGCTCC
The DNA here is from genome assembly GCA_050633885.1 of Cellvibrionaceae bacterium. GTDB lineage: Bacteria > Pseudomonadota > Gammaproteobacteria > Pseudomonadales > Cellvibrionaceae > JAWSVE01. The sequence continues at coordinate 227,233 of JBOEHK010000002.1, read as the reverse complement.
ACATACACTTTATCCAACGGCCAACAAGTTCCAGCCACCGGCCGAGATGGATCACCAGCCACTGTCGGCAGAGATGGTAGCGTGAGCTACAACGATGGGACTTCTGTTTCAACAAATAGCGCAGGAGAAACGGTTATCACAAGCCCTGATGGGAGCCAAAGAACCAATCCACCTCCTCAAACAGGTGAATCAGGATTTGCCCAGCCATCCACAGCCAGTGATGGGACCGCCACCTACACCCTAGATAATGGAGAACAAGTTCCAGCCACTGGTCAAGACGGATCGCCAGCAAGGGTTCACAGAGATGGGAGCGTGAGTTACAACGATGGGACTTCTGTTTCAACCAATGACAATGGAGAAACTGTCGTAACAAGTCCCGATGGCACTCAAAGTACGAGCACGCCACACGCAGCAGGACCCGGATTTGCGACACCAGCAACCACACTTGGTGGCGAAAGCGTCTACGTCCTATCTAATGGTGACAATGTTGCAGCAACAGATGGTTTGTTAGTTAACCGCGACGGTAGCTTAACCGGCCCTGATGGCACACATGTGTATGTTGATCCGTTAACCAATGAAACTGTCGTGCAGAACCCCGACGGCAGTGAGCGTTCGAGAGACGCTCCACCTTCAGAGCGCGGTGGGTCGCAATCGAGCAATAGCCAAACCAGTAGTTCTGATGATGACGACAATGACGATGACACTGATGACGATAATGGTGATAACGATGACTCTGATGATAACAGCGATGACAGCAATGACGACGGCGATTCTGGAAATGAATCTGAAGACGATACCGGTGATGAAGGAAGCAGCGACGAAGCAAACTCAGGTTTTGGACTATCCGAATCAGGTCTTCAGCACGAAAGCAAAACAACTGCAGATGATTTTGTAGCCAAAAAGAAAGGCGAGAATAGAGAACCAGAAAGCACCGCTCCACCAACCTGTGGCGAAGATAGCTCCGGCCCCCCTCGCGGTGTCAGCGAGCCACAACCTGGCGAAAGTGGAAACTGCGTGCCGGCCGGACTAACGCCCTCTGCAGAAAAAGAGGAAGAAGGAGAGGAAGACGATACTGGGTTTACCGTACCCAGCATCGAAGAATTGCGTGAATCAAATACCGGAGGAGTGAATATCGACCCGACGGGCATGGAAGACGACATGCGGGGGAGCGGCCCCTCCTTCGAGGAACAACTCGAAGATATTGGAGACACAATAAATCCTGGAAGTTAATGACAAAGATTTGAATACTGAAATAGAAAAGACGTCTTTTCATATCAATAACCGAAAGCACTAAACGAGAGTAATAGCCGAAACCAACATTCGAAACCCATGTTCGAGATCCAGAAAAAATACAAAGGCGATTCTCTATTTCATGTATTACCAAAATATTTTTTTAATGAATATCAAGCTATTCAAGTTTGCCTTTGAGTTATATAAACAATAAAAAATTTACTAAGAAAAATGACTCTACAAACATTTGTCACCAATGTTATTTAGTCCGACAAATGAACCTTAACACTATGGCATACGACTCAATAGCTCAATCTAGATCAACGAAAAAAATAGAAGATTTCGTCAATGTATCAACATGATGCACATTAATTTCAACTCAGAGGAGCGTGTTATGAAGCATATCAAATACATCGGGTTAGCAATCTTACTCAGTACTTCAATAACATTTACAGCGCCAGCAAAAGCTGGCAATTGCTGTAATAGTTTCTGGAGTTGCTTAGGTGCAGTAGCTACAGCAGGACTATCCTGCGCAGTACAAGCAGCCGTCGATGAAATTCAAGAAATACTTCAACATGCTCGCAACTTGTTTAGCATGGGGCAACGAATTTTTGATGAATCGATCGGGACTTTAAATGATACCGTTGTGACTGCAACGCGTGGCGCGACAGATAGTTTTGCTAGCATTGAACGCAATAGTAATGCTCATCGTCGACAAGCCTCAGAAATTTCTCAGAGAATTGATCGAGATTACGATCCATCGCGTGCGCAATTAGCTCGTACAGAAAGTACTGCGAGACCTACCGCTATTAGAAATACATCAACCGATTCTACAAACTCTACTCTTGCAAATAGATCAGGTATTCAAAAATCACAATCGACAGCCGCTTCAGTTGCACTAGCCAATCGACAAATTTCTACAACCGCCGCTCAACAAATTGCCAATAGCTCTGGAGCTTCAACCATTAGCAACACACCAAGCAGAGCAGAGATGCAAGCGGCAATGAGAGCAGCCTTGCAACGTGTCAATCAACTGGCCGATAAAACAGGTCGCGATGAACGCAGCGGTTTCGAACAAGCTATGCGAGGCTTAGAGCGAGCTCATCAAACAGCCGTCAATCATATGCGCGATGTGTTCTCGGTTAGTTTTGCTGCACCTATTAGTGGCGTCATCGGGCCACTAGCTGCCACCATCGCCGACCCTGTTTCATTTTTAATTACTGCACGAACGATGAATTTGACATTAGATCGAGTGACTCGGGATTTAGAAAGATTGTTTCCCCCTGCGGTTAGCGGGGCTAATACACAAATTAATGATCAAATGAGATTGGTGACTGAAAGATTAACAACAGCGACAAACACCACCTCAGAAGCTGGCAGAATCGTGAACGCAATGACAGAACTCGAACGTAATCCAACGCGTTATTATTTTGCACTGCTAAATGATTTAACCGGTTATCGCCCAGCACAGAGTGGAGTAGTCGCACGAGGCTCAAGCACTACTGGTAGCACAGTTGCTGTCGCTCCCGTTTCTACAACTACAACCAATTTAGCAACACTAGATCCCGCGTTATTACGTTCACTACACATTCAATTTCGTCCTGACATCACACAACGGCTCAGTCGAGAAATGAAAAATCTTTCGCAAGAAAGTGATCGTTTACAAGCGAGATTAAAAACAAACCAAAGCACTCAACAATACGAAGTTCAGCTCGACCGATACTGGGACAACTACTTCAAAGGCAAAAGCAAAAACGAAATAGCGTCACAAAAAAGACAACTAACAAATGAGATCAATCGAAAATTTAGCAAAGATTCCGAAGCACGTAACAAAGCACTTCAACTATTGAATCAACAAGATAGAAAATACTCTTCTATGATTCAATCAACACCATTGGTGACACCCAAAAAATCATTGCAACAACCAACAATAAAACCCCTTACCCAACCTAATCAGCCAATCAAACCAATGCAACCAAACATTATCAAACCTGTACCTAACTCAACGATCAAACCTAAAGGTCTAACACCTATTAAACCCAAACCCGCAAAATAGACAAGTTAAAAAGGAGCAAATTTAAATTTGCTCCTTTTGTTCGCCTTAATCCTATTTTTTCGCCACCTTTCGCATTTGTTTTCCTGACATATCGCTCTTACCCTCCAATTGCATGCACTTATTTTTCATTTTATTTTTCACTAAAAAATAAAATGAACCTTATTCCTTGATGCGACGACACACCAAAAAACATCATTTATCATCAAGGAGAATGTAATGAATCGATCAAACGTCAGGTTTATAAAAAAATCACTAACTCTCTCAATAGTAATCGCAAGTTTCCAACTAACCGCATGCGGAGGTGGAGGTGGAAGCGCATCACCTAGTGGACCTACTGTTTTAACGGGACAATTTGCTGGCGGTGCAGTTGAAGGAATGAGATACAAAACTCACACTCAGGACGGCGTCACTAATGCTAACGGGCAATACAATTATATCTCCGGTGAAACAATTACTTTTTCTTTAGGAGATATTGAATTAGGTTCTGTTGCCGCCAAAGAAAATCTCAATCCGTTTGATCTCGCCGGCGCAACTTTGCCAACTGATGTAACAGAAGTTACAAGACTATTATGGCAAGAGGAAGAAGTCACCACTAATGATGCCGCCATTAATATGACTCAATTTATTTACGCCTTAGACAACGACAGCAACCCAACAAATGGCGTTAATTTAACCGGTACTGAAACGGCACTCACCGGCGCATCGATAGACTTTAATGTGAGTACTGCAGAATTTCCTAATCTATTTTTTAAATTCGCCCAGGAATTTCAAGGAAATTCAAACTTATGGAACGGTTTAACGCTCGCCTATTTATATCAAGATTTAAATATTTCATTGCCCGTTAAATACCCACATTTGGAAAGCATCGACAACAATAACGATGGCGTTATTAACAGCGTATGGACTCAATTTTATGACACGCTAAATCTTCAGATGACTGGGACAGAAGATGAAGACAACGACGGCAATCTCGATAGCGAATATACGATAAACTTCGACCCGATTTTTTTACAAGGGATACTTTACGAGAATAGTAGAGACAGTAATTCTGACGGCGTTATTGATGACTCCGGAAAAAGCATTCAAGTTCTTGATGACAGAGGAAATATTTTAAGTTCTTTAAATGAAGATGATGATGGAAATAACGGTACTGTTGATTATTCAAGGAGTAACACCTACACATATGACGATAAAGACAAACCAACACTACATATTGCACAAACTGATTCTGATGGTGATGGAGTGATTAACTCAAAAACAACAAAAACTATTATTTACAACAGTATATTCAAACCAGAAGAAATTTTTCGCGAGTTTGACTCTGACAATAATGGGATCATTGATAGAACAGAAAAAACAAGTTATGAATACGACTCAAATGGAAATAACACATCTAGACTCGTCCAGCGCGATGATGATAACGACACCGTTGTCGATAAAAGTTACATCACCACTTGGGAGTTTAATGCCGCAAACGCTTTGACAAAATATATTTATGAGAGTGACTCCAACAACGATGGCATTATCGATTCAATCAATACGACTACTTACATCCTGGATTCAGATAACCGCACAACTCAAACAATCAGCGAGCGTGATTCAAATGGGGATGGCACACCGAATTTTCGTTCCACCACATCAAACACTTACGACACACTAGGCAATGTCACCAATTATAGCTACGAAGAAGAAGCGGCAGCTGATGGCACTATTACTTATTTCAATACGACTGTTTCTACCTTCAACATCAACAACAAAGTCACCGAAAAAACAAATTCACGAGATACTAATGGCGATGGAAGCTATGAAAATATCGTACAGAGTAACTATACATATACCGCAAGCGGAAAAGAATCCACTGTGACACACAGTACAGATACCACTGATGATGGTATTTACGAAAAAGTTAGAGTAGTTACAAAAACATACGATGACGATGATTATCTCATTAGCAGAATGGATACTACCGATGATAACAATGACGGCATCAACGATAGTGAAGAGCTAACCACCTATGAATATACTGAACTAGAAGATGGGTTGTTATATTATCTTTTAAATGAACAATAACATTACTCTGTATTACAAAGTGATATTACAAGACCAGCTTTAATCACGCTGGTCTTTTTTTTGGGTAATCGAATAATATTGACCCGACAGAAATGTTTTTTTCATCCTTTCAAAAAATGATCATGGACTCGACGAATGTTTTTTACAAAACTAATTATTCTTCAACAATCGTTTCAATCCCATATAAGTACCCGTCACCGAAACAACAGTCACGCCGATGAGTAACAACCAAACAAGAATATCCCAAAACGGTCGACTCCGAATCGTGCTATTAAAATCTAATTGATGAAGCCCAGAAAAAATCCAGCGAAACCAGCGTTGCTGTTGTGAATAAAATCCTGCTATTTCTCCTGACACAGCATTTATATAAAAATGTGTTGTGTCTGGGTTATTTAAAACAACTTTATAGACTGGGAACTTCCTTTGACCATGATCATGGTCGTTATAATAATACGCATCAGCTGTGGTCAATAGCGATTGTGACAGCACGTCATCATGCTCTCTCACACTATGAATAATTGCTTCTTTTTCATCGCTTGTTATCTTTTGTTCTTCAAAGGTATTCCCATTATATCTTTCATGTTGGCCTTCAGAATCAATCAACAAAATATAAAACTGGCTTCGAAGTGCATAGCCTTCTATTCGTTTAATTTTTTTAGTAATAATTTTACTGCCCATCTTAGTCGGTAGCTGATCAACAAATTTTTTTACATCATCAATCGATAAAGGAATACCTTGAAGTTTTTCTCGCTCTTTAAAACCGCCACTTAAATCAAACAAGCGACCCGGATTCATAGATATAAACCCACTGAATACCCAGGTTAATACAAAAATGCCGAAAACAAGCCCGAAATAATGGTGCCAAAGCCCAACTGTTCTATATGGCGAACGTCTCCCTGAGGATAGTTTTCTAAACCGTTGTAAACCAATCACTATTCCAAACACCGTTAAAAATACGCCCAAGCCAGAAATAATGATGACGGTTATTTCCCATAGTTCATCGTGCTGGCGTAACGCCGTTGGGTATAACCAGTGAGGGATTGCACCCAAATAATTCCAAAATCTTTGTTGGCTGGTTGTTTGCTGAAATATCTCCCCTGTGGATGATGATACATACCACTCCGTTTGTTCTTTTCCCTTAACCTCAGAAAACTTATGGAACGGCCTATGCCTTTGATAAAAGCGTGTCACCGTCCACTGATCTTTTTCTACTAAGCTATATGTTGTTTCGGTAAGTTCGTCTTCTTTGTTTATCGATGGGGATTTTTTTATTATCGTTTGGGCCAGTCCTTTATCTACGCCATCTAGTCGTCGACCCGCCCTTAAATCAACAATCGGATTATTTCGACTCGATCCACTAAAGCGAATAATGGGTTCACCCGCTAACATCTCGATTTTAAATCGATTAACGTCAACCAATTTTAAATCTTGAAATTTTTGGCTATCACAACATTCAGATAAATCTAATTCGGTTAAATGATCTAAAGACTGCTGCTGACTGATACTGGGATACGGCATGTACATCATGACAAACCCAGATAAACACCAGATTACCATAACTAAACCAATGGCAATGCCTAAGTAACGATGTATTAATATTAATAATCTGAACATGATCTGGCGACAACTTAATTTTTATTTAATTATTTTCTATTCAGAAATAACTCTATTCTTTAATAATACAAATTTTTAAAGAAAAGCAGCATTCACTATCCACCATAAACCGACAACAATAGTGACTGCCGAAATACAACGCGTGATTATTTTTACACTCAATAAATCGTTACTTCTCTGATTATTCACTCTCTGTATTGCTAATGCTGCCAGAACCGCATAAAGCATCATCGATAATGTTGTACCAACGCTGAACGATAACAGATAAAAAATAGCGTGCTGAAAATCATCGAGTAGCGTTATGGGTATGAGAGCCAATACAGGTGCAGATCCCGCCAATCCATGTAAAGCGCCCATTGCTGTTGGTAAATGCTGATGATGTTTTTCTATAGGACTTTTATGTGCATGATGATGCATATAATTTTTATGATCATGAGTGAGATGAGCGTGTAAGTGACCATGAGAATGTGAGTTTAAATGTGGGCGAACTTGATTCAACATTTGTTTTTCTTGAACACTCGGATCGTGCTCTTCTGGTGTATGCGCGTGAAATTTCTGACTGGTTTTTATCGCCCACAAACCCAAGACAACGAGCGCCACTCCCACTAATACCTCTCCACTACGAACAATACCATCAGGTACTTTTATACCGAGCCAAGCTATAAACCCACCCACTAACACTACGGCAATGGCGTGCCCTAAACCCCACTTGCAACCATAGTGCGCCGCACTACTCAGCTTCGGCTTCATACCCGCGAACACACTAACCGCAACCATGTGATCAACTTCAATCGCATGAACTGCGCCTAATACAAAAGCGGTGATGTAAATATTTGCGAGTAATTCCATGAAATTCTTAGTATTGAAAAGAAAAGGATAACGCAGTAATTTGATGAAAAGTACTTTATCACAGAAATAAAAAAGGCACTTGCCATAACAAGTGCCTTTTTTTGTTGGCTATTTATTAACTAACTTGGTTTCAGATAATAAATAATTTTATCTCAACGATAAAAGATTTATTTTCCATCAACTGAAAAAGCCAAGAGTACATTACCATCCTGCCCTTTAACGGTGCTCATGCCTCCAGCATTCATAACGCCACCGTATCCAGAATTGATGAACATCATCCCATTCGCAATCGTCGGACCTGTTGCATTAATAGACCCACCCGATAATTCGATATCATTAACAGTTTTGTATATCTGTTTAGTATCAAATGACCATAAAATACTTCCGTCAGCTGTTGAATAGGCGCGAAGCATTCCATCGAGTGATCCAGCAAATACGGCGCCTGGCATTACGCTAATAGCCGCTGACAATCCATTCCCACAACGACCACCTTTTGGACCACACTCGGGTGCTGGAGCCGGCGTGTGCCACAGTGTTTTGCCAGTAGCAATATCTAATGCTGTTAATCCGGGCTTCCTCAATTTAGGATCAAACACCACCGTATCAGTAACGGGAACATAAACCACTTTTTCATCAGCCGCAGAACCCCACTGAATTCCACCTAATGCACTTCCTTCTCCTAGTTTTCTTTCCCATAAAATTTTTCCCTTATCATCCGCATCCATTGCATACATAATTCCTGATTTTTGTCCGGCCAATAAAATGGTTTTTTCACCCGCTTGGCGAATAATCACCGAGCTACCAAAATCATAATCAGGTCCGAGCTCTTCAGGGCAATTTGCATGGCCTGCCTTACCGTAACAGCCCACTAAGAAATTATCATTTTCGAGTACTTGATTTTTCCACTGAATTTTTCCGTCTGCCAAGTTCATAGCAATAACCGCATCGGAACCATCTTCTTTTACATCGGTGTAAGAATCTCCTGTCGCCACATAAACAACTTGTCGTTTGACATCGATAGATGGAGAAGACCAAATCGCCGCACCAGCGGGACCCAATAACGGCTTTCCTAATTTATTAGTGCTGTGTTGCTTTGGCTCTTCTTCGATAACATAGGTTCGCCAATCAATTTTTCCTGACGCAATATCTAGCGCAACAACATTACCTCTAAATCGACAACACAAATAATCCGCATTGAGTGCAGCAGTTTCTTCAAAAGAAGAAAGAGCTACGTATAATTTATTGTTGTACAACAATGGCGCACCAGTGACACGCGCTTCTTCTAATTCACCGACTTGTGTTTTCCAAATACGCTTCCCTGTTTCAAGATTGATCGCATGAATAAAACGATCAGTTGTCCCAACGAAAACCGCATATTGATTGTTGGGTAACTTACCGACAATCGTCGTCGCTCTAACACCCGAGTCCGTATCGTAAATCCAATGCGTGCAACCTGTATCAGCATCTAATGAATAAACACGACCAGGTGCAGCAGACACAATCACTTGATTACCCACATACACTGGCTGACTATTGTGTCGACCATTAGGGTAAGCAAAAGACCACTTCACTTTTAATTTTTTTACATCGTTAGCCGCTATGCCTGGGTTAGGCTGGTAACGAGAGTTATCCAAATCTCGCCCCCATCCATTCCAATGCATAGCTTCAGCCGTAAAAGCTGTAGGTTTTTGCTTGCAAGCATTTAAATTCCAATCCGGATTGATCGTACTCCCGGTTGGTAATTTTTCGGTGACATAAACAGCAATGCTTTTAATTTCTTTTTCATCAAGGCCTTTCGCGTGTGGATACATGCTGCCTTTTGTCAGCGTGTTGATCACATAATCCGCTGAGCGAAGCTTTAGCTGAGTTCGCGGTGGAATATAATCTTCAGGGTTATCGTGGCAAACAGCGCAACGCTCTTTAAAATGTGGCTCTCCTTGCTTCATTAAATCATCTAATTCTGCACTCGCTTCTGCGCCAATACTTGAGAATGATACACATGCTACCGTTACAGCTAGTGCGTTTAATATCACTTTTTTCCATTTTACGACCATGATTGTCTCCACCACGCCTATGCTCTGTTACTACCTATTGTCTATTTGTACTTGCCGTCTACTTGTACTTCTTTTCAGCATGATCATCAAATCTTGCTTAAATTTTCAGGGTAACCAGTTTACCCCTTCTACACAACTAAGCCCTATTGATTTACATTTTTTTATATCGCCTCAGACATAACGTTGTATTTTGGGAGATTTATTTTATTTCATCAATATGTTGGTGCATTTCAAGCCATCAAAACTCTGCATAAAAACTAACAAAAGTTCCCGTCACCTTTGTAAATCATTTTTTATATATTGATGGCTATAGATTTACGGACAATTATCACAATTCAATCTGGTGGTATTAATATCTCTAACTATACTCAGAACAAGCATGAATAAAACGCTGAGTAAGCCTTATGACTAAAATACTGATAATCGTTATGACCCTCATCTTTTCCGATGCAGCTTATTCTACATGTACAGCACCGGAGCCGCCGACAATACCAAATCCAGAAACGACAGTCACAGCTGAAATGGTAAAAGCCCAGAATGATGTGAAAGCCTTTTTATCCGCAGCAGAAAGTTTTCTAAAATGCACTAAAAATTCTACTCGTCATAATAAAATGGTCGACAAAATGAAAGATGTTGGCGACAGCTTTAATAAAACGGTAAAAGCGTATAAAACTCGAATGGCCAACGCTTAAATCACACCCAAAAAAATCCGTCAGTCAAACAAATGGCTAACGGATTTCTGTATAAATCATCGATTTTCTATATTTACTTACCTAAAAAACCTTTAAATGCATTTGCCAGATCTGCTGGGTAAACAACTGTTTTTGCATTTTGCGATGTCGATAAATCTTGTATTGATTCAATATATTTTTCGCCCAGTAAAAACATAACAGGTAATTCTTTTCCTCCCGCCAATGCATCTGCTACTAATTGAATAGAACTACCCGAAGCCTCAGCCAATACAATTTTTGCTTCCGCATCACGACGAGAAGCTTCTAATCGACCATCCGCTTCTAAAATAGCCGCTTGTTTTTCACCTTCGGCAGTTGTTACAGCAGCTCGTCTCTGACGCTCTGCGGCCGCTTGCTCTTCCATTGCTTTTTGCATTGTCGGCGACGGATTAATATCTTGAATCTCTACTGTTTTTAAAATAATCCCCCAATCAGAAATATCATCTGAAATAGATTCTTTTAACTTTGCTTTAATCTGGTCGCGAGAAGACAAAGCCGAATCCAAAGCCATTTCACCAATAATAGAACGCAGCGACGTTTGTATTAGATTTTGAATCGCAATCGTATAATTTTCCACACCATAAACGGCTTTTTCTGGGCTCACGATATTAATATAAGCTACGGCATTGGCAAGAATGACTGCGTTATCTTGTGTAATCACATCTTGCGACGGAATATCTAAAACAATATCTTTTGTTGTTACCTTATAGGCAACAGTGTCGAAAAAGGGAATAATAAAGTTTAATCCTGGAGTTAACGTTTTATTGTATTTACCTAATCGCTGCACAACATCTTTTCTTCCTTGCGGGACTGTCCGAACTCCCAGCTTTATAACAAAAATAACAAGTGCAACAAAAGCAATGACGGGAAATAATGATTCCATATTTTTCTCCTAATTTATCTCAGAATTTTTTAATTGAATGTCTTACGCATCTAAACGGGTTTAACAATTAGATCATTACCACTGGTATCTACAACTGTCACTTTATCGCCAGGTTGTAAGGGCGTTTCACAAATAAATCGCCACTCATCTTCACCCAATAGTGGAGCAGGAAAACGAAGCTGTCCTCTTGAGCTCGAATTTTGATACTCTAAAACCGTACCAACTTTTCCTTTCAATGCTTCCATTGCCATTCCTGAGCGTGTTTTATCATGCATTTTAGGCGCAATAAATTTAAACCAACCCACTAAACACGCCAAAGAAAGGACTCCCCAAGTTAATAACTGTACGGTGAAAGAAAAAGGCGCGAACAATAGACTTAGACCAACAACAACAGCACTAACACCCAACCACAACATAAAAAAACTTGGAACTAACATTTCAAGAACGGCAAGTGCCACACCAAATACTATCCAATGCCAGTACGCAACATTTACATCTAACCATTCAATCATCTCGACTCCTTACTAAATTAGTTTTTACTTATATCTATTCTGTTTTTAATCTATTTGTTTTTGAGAAAATATTTTATCCACTTGAACCGATACACTAGCGAAAGAAAGCCTGCTAAAGCACCAAAAAGATGGGATTCAAAAGATATACCTGGCGAGCTAGGTAGAAGACCATAAATCATACCACCATAAAAAGCTATGACGAAAAATGCAATCACCACACTTAGAAAACTCTTTTCTATAAATGCAGAACAGATGCAGACAGCCCAAAGGCCAAATACCCACCCACTTGCTCCAATATGAATAAGCGGCCGACCAAACATCCACACTAAACATCCACCAACAACAATAATATAAAGACTACTATATATGAAAAACTGCTTTGATCGAAGTAAACACAGTCCACCAAAAATGATCAAACCCGTTAAGTTGTTGAGCAAATGAGCCCAACTGCCATGTAAAAATGGCGCAAAAAGAATATTCGGCAAATAAGACAGCTGACGAGGCAAAATACCGTAAGCCAGTAAATAGTTACCAGTAATAACATTGATCACATGTATTGCGAATAAAATAGCGGCAACAACGGCTAATACTCTTACGTTTTTTAAGACCTTTTTATATGATTTATCAGGCATTTTTTATTCTGTAATCAGTTATACGCATTCCACAGTTCGTTAAACTTATCTACAAAACTATCGACTAAGAAAGGATCAGTAGCAACAACGATATTTTCTTCATTACTTGTTGTTGCACTACGAGTCCAATTAAAACTTCCGTTCGCTAAATAGTGTTTATCAAAAATGGCAAATTTATGATGCATGTGATATTTAGAGGCATCCATGACTAACGGTACATTTTTTCTCATTAATAAATCAATGTCGCTACCTAAGTCTTCAGATTTTGCATTATCCGTAATCACTCTAACACTTAAACCTCGATGGTGAGCCTCAATAATGGCTTCCGTTAAATAATTATCTGAAATGGTATACACACAGATATCAACTGTCATTTTTGATTGCTGACACAGTTCGATTAGTTTTGACCGACAGTCATCACCCGGACTGAAATGAACACTGGAATCGGTAATCATTTTATTTTTAACGCTGTCAATAATTTTGATCACCCGTTCAAGCCAACGCATAACGGATAGTACATCGCTTTTTTCGCTGCTATTAGCTAGCTTATCTCTGCTTATCGCAAATGCCTGGTTTCTAAAAAAGTTTAATTTTTCCAAATCTAGGTGTGCAACCACCTTTTGTAGCTCTTGTTTTTCACTCGCCGTTAACCTTCCATCCTCAAGAGTTTCTGACAATTGCTGCTCAAGATCATCGAATATTTGCATGAAAAATTTTCTCCGTTATCTTTAGTGCGAACCTTTTTACCAAATGCCTACTTTTCTCTTTTCATTTTGTTCTTTATTATATTTCTCTTTGTCATATATCTTAAATACAAAGTCGTTATGCTCTGCCAATGATTGGTTTGGTACTTCATCATCCATATGACTATTTACACTGTTAATCAATGGCTACGGATAACACACCTATTTCTCATACTCGTACATCTTCTCATTTCAAGTCAAATGATCAAAAATTATTTAAAAGAATAAAAAAATGGGTAGGGCCTTGTCTTAGCATTTTAATATTTTGTCTTGCTGCCTGGTTTTTACACGAAGAACTAGGCAGTATTTCTAGAGACATTATTCTTTCACAACTTCACGCTATCTCATGGTTTGATATCATTTCAGCACTGTGCTGTGTCATTGGTAGTTACTTTTGTTTAACACTCTACGATGTACTTGCCCTACGGCATTTAAAGATTCATGTACCCATTAAAAAAACGTTTATGACCGCTTTTATTGCTTATGCAGTTGGCCATAATGTTGGATTTTCTGCAATTTCAGGTGGCGCTGTTCGTTATCGAATATATACGCTTCACGATTTGTCGACTTCAGATATTGCCAAGCTCACTTTTTTTATTTCTATTACATTTACAATTGGTATTTCATTCTTATTTGGCATTGCGCTTCAATTAGCGTCAACGGAACAAACTGACATCTTAAAACTTCATCCATTCATTCTTCAAATAATTAGCTTTCTACTAATTTGCTATCCGTTGATTTATATCGTAGGCACTTTTTTTATTCGATCGCCTCTTCAGTTTTATCGATGGAAGCTTCAGCTTCCTCATGCGAAAATAGCAATAGGACAAATGGTTATTTCGCTTATTGAACTTTTCTTTGCTTCGGCAATACTTTATGTTCTCTTATCTGAGCATTTATCAATAAGTTATTTTTCATTTTTAAGTATTTATTTACTGGCAATGATTGCAGGAATTCTTAGTAGCATTCCCGGAGGGATTGGGGTGTTTGAAGCAGTGCTAATAGCAGCATTACCCGAAATTGATAAAGGAACTTTGATCGCGACTATCATCCTTTATCGGGTATTTTATTATATATTGCCGCTAATATTCGCGATGTTAATATTCTGTTGGCATGAAGTTATCACATCGCGACTCAAAACTAATCAATAGCTGAACTCAAACCTAAACAGATAAATCAATATTAGTCTCTCTGCTTCAGTTTCTACTTCAGCTATACGTCACAGTTACACCTCAGCTTTATTTCCTTTTTCTTCTAACCAAATTTTTCGATCACTCGCTCGTTTTTTCGCAAGCAGCATATCTAGCATTTGGTTTGTGTTATCACCCGCTTCGATTGTTAAGCGAACTAATCTTCGCGTATCCGGCGACATGGTTGTCTCACGAAGTTGGAGCGGATTCATTTCACCAAGACCTTTAAAGCGTTGGACGTTTATTTTTCCTTTTTTCTTTTCAGCTTCTATACGATTTATAACGCCTTGTTTTTCGCTATCATCCAAAGCGTAATACACATCTTTTCCGACATCTATTCTGTATAGTGGCGGCATTGCGACATAAACGTGACCCGCTGCCACTAATGTGCGGTAATGACGAACAAACAAAGCACACAATAAAGTCGCAATATGTAAACCATCCGAGTCCGCATCTGCAAGAATACAAATTTTGTTATACCGTAAATTACTTAAATCATCACTACCAGGTTCAATACCTAAAGCAACGGCAATATCGTGGACTTCTTGTGAACCTAATACTTCTTGGCTATCAACCTCCCAAGTATTAAGAATTTTTCCTCTCAGCGGCATAATCGCTTGAAGCTCTCTATCGCGCGCCTGTTTTGCAGAACCGCCTGCCGAATCTCCTTCCACTAAAAATATCTCGCTTCGCTCTGTATCGCCTGATGAACAATCTGCTAACTTCCCTGGTAGCGCTGGTCCTTGCGTGACTTTTTTCCGCACAATTTTTTTGCTAGATCGCACTCTCGTTTGCGCATTGTTAATACAAAACTCAGCCAACAAATCACCTTCTTCGGTATGCTGGCTTAACCACAAACTAAAAGCATCTTTTGCAACGCCCGAGACAAATGCGGCCGCCTCTCGAGACGATAATCTTTCTTTTGTTTGTCCAGAAAACTGCGGGTCCTCCAACTTCGATGATAAAACAAAGCAACAGTTATTCCATAAATCATCTGGTGCTAATTTTATTCCTCGGGGTAAAAGGTTTCTAAATTCACAATACTCGCGCATTGCATCCATTAATCCGGTACGTAAGCCATTCACATGCGTTCCGCCTTGTGCGGTCGGAATTAAATTCACATAACTTTCTTGTGTGACGTCCCCGCCTTCTGGTAACCATTGTACGGCCCAGTCCGCTGCTTCATTTGATGCTGAGAAATTACCGACAAATGGTTCTGTCGGTAATGCTTCCCACGTTTGGGTGGCCTGTAACAAATAATCTTTTAAGCCATCTTCGTAATACCATTCATCTTTGTCACCGGTAGCTTCATTTAAAAATGTGACTTGTAAGCCAGGACACAACACGGCTTTTGCGCGAAGCACATGGCGTAACCGGCTCACAGAAAACTTATGAGAATCAAAGTAACTGGGATCGGGAAGAAAGCGAATGCTTGTACCGGTATTGCGTTTACCGCAAGTGTCAATCACTTCCAAGTCGGAGGCTTTATCACCGCCTTTAAAACCCATTCGATAGATATTACCGTCACGCCGAATAGTAATTTCTAACACCTTAGATAATGCATTAACAACGGACACACCGACGCCGTGCAATCCACCAGAAAACTGATAATTTTTATTTGAAAATTTTCCACCGGCATGCAAAGTGCTTAAGATAACTTCAACACCAGGCTTACCTTGCTCCGGATGAATATCCACCGGCATACCACGACCATCATCATGTACGGTTATAGACTGATCCTTGTGCAAGACGACTTCTATCTTTTTCGCGTGACCAGCTAAAGCTTCATCCACGCTGTTATCAATAACTTCTTGCGCTAAATGATTGGGTCGCACCGTATCGGTATACATACCGGGTCTTTTACGTACAGGATCGAGTCCCGTTAAAACTTCAATATCTTCTGCTGAATAATTTGACATAACACCCTAATGATTTTTTTCACTTATTTTGTGATTGATAAAAATTCAAAAACGTCTGGCAACCATCGTTCAAATTTTTGAAAACTATGATCGCCGCCCTCTTCTACCAATTGCCGGCAACCTTTATATTTTTTTACCGCCGCACGATAATCCAAGGTCTCATCTTCTGTTTGCACCATTAACCAATAATTTTCTTTTTTAACCAACGGATTAACGTCTAATGCTTTTAATTGATCTATATGTAATTCACTCAATCGATAATGTTGATCTGTATGGTAGTTCGCCAAATCAACATGAATGTAATGTGTCATCAAACGATGAGGCTCTACTGCAGGATTAATCAAGACTGCTTTTAAATTATATTTTTCTGCAAGGAATGTCGAGTAAAAACCGCCAAGTGAACTACCGATCAAAGCGACATCACCTGACGCGCTCTCCACTATAGCCTCTAAAGTCTTGATGGATTCTTCAGGATAAGCTGTTAATGAAGGGCACTGATACTCTACGCCAGGGTGATGAATTTCACACCACTGTTTTACTTGCAGCGCTTTATGAGATTGAGGTGAACTTAAAAAACCATGGATATAAAGTAACATAGACATTAAATATCAAAGCTAAAATAAATACCGCAAAGATCGAAATTTTTCAATTATTGTCTTTAGAGTGAACGTTGTATTTTGACTTGAAAAACTATTATTAATACCCAGCCGACTGAAACTCAATGGGGTATTTTTTCTTTGGAATTCTGGTCACTTTTGTAAAAAAAGTACCATCGGCTCTTAATTCAAATGTTCGATAGCCTGGCATCAATGTATCAACGGCAAACTCATCACTTTTAGCCTTAAACTGTATACACGTTGATGGCGTGGACATTAGATCAACATTATTTCGATGCTGATTAAATTCTTGATGAACATGACCCCAGACAACCGCTTTTATATTGTCATACTGATCTAGAATTTTGAAAAAAGCATACTCGCTACGCACTTGCTGATTGTCAACCCAAGCACAACCAACCGGAACCGGCTGGTGGTGCATAAAAATCATAATATGCTTATCGGTATTTCTTAATAAGATCTCATCCAGAATATTTAATTCTGACTCACTTAAATTACCATGCGTATGCCCAGGCACTTGCGTGTTTAATAAAATAAAAAGCCAATTTCCAATTATGACTTCTTTTACTAATGAGGGCGTACCTAAAGCCTCATTCATGTCATCAGGTGAATCATGGTTACCAGGCAGCCAAGCAAAACCTTTATGTTTTATTGGGCTCGATTCCACAATAGATAAAAAACGGCGATAGGTATTAACTCCGCCATTATTGGAAATGTCTCCGGTTGCTAGAAAAACATCAAATTCATCTTCATGTTTGCCCACATGATAAATCACATCATCTAGGCTTTCATGAGTGTTCAAACCTAATAAAATTTCTTCGTTTCTAGGACCAATATGGCAGTCCGTTAATTGCAGTAAACGAATGACTTTGTCTTCGCTATCCAGTGGTATTTGTAGTGAGGTATCCATATCGTAGACTTTTTAAAATAGTGAGGATATAGGTTTGTGTTTTTAAAGCGACAATGTATCAGTCAGTTTTTCGTTAGAGTTCTTTAATCTGAATACTTAAAACCCATGTCAGCTAGCGCCATAACGACTCGGCCTTTCTTTTGACACAGTGTTAACCATTCACCTAAAAATTTATTTAATTGTGCTTTTTCATCTTGATGATACATATCTTTATTGGGATATTCATATCGCGCTCTCAACCGTTTATGATTTTTCCAAGTAATCACTTCAGCCATATTGGCATCATGATACATACAGACGGTAATACTTGAAGAACGAAGTGTTTCTGAAAGTTTTTGTTCAGCGTTATCAATAGGTAATGCTGGCTGAGAATGCTTTGAAATAATTTTTTTGACATCATCAATAGATGAGGCGTTGCACTGAATTAATTGAATTGTGGTTGTGTAAGGTGCGCGATCTTGGATAGAAGCCACTAGGTAGGTTTGTATCTGGCTGTCGCCTATTTCAAAACACCATTCATTATTGGTTGGTAAATCAACGAGCAATCGTGATAGTCTCACATAGTTTAATTCACATTCAGCTTGCTGAGCTGCAAGATCAATTCGATAACGCTGTTTACACCACGGTTTTATTTCGTCGGTTTCATTTAAATCAAGATCAGGCGAATTAATTACCTTGGGAATGGCATATTTGATAGGAGCAGAATCGATATCCGACATCAGTTCTGATTCACAATAAGCAACAGAACACAAAGAGCTATCGTCTTCATGCGTTGGCTTTTCTTTTTTATCAAAGATGTCTTTATTAAACACTTTTCGATTCAACTCTTTTCTTCTCTTATCAACTTTTATTCTGTCATTCTTAATTTTCACACTGCTTGCTTGTTGGTACGCTCACATTCGGCTTACAGCTGCTCTCTCCGCAACGTCTGATGATTGTACTGTAGCCACTGCAAGCAAATTAATGTGGCGGCATTATTAAAACGCCCATCAAATAGATTAGCAAAAACATCTTGTGCAGGATAAGTCAGCACTCGAATGTCTTCATTTTCAGACTCGAGGCCGAAAACGCCTTCAACACGAGATAGGTCACATTGGCAGCAGTAAAGGTGGAGTTTTTCATCGCTACCACCAGGGCTTGAAAGATAATTGCCTATATAATCAAGGCGCTCTGGGACGACATTCGCCTCTTCTTTCAACTCTCTTCGCATCACCTGTTCAGGGGTTTCGCCAGTTTCGATCATACCAGCCACTACTTCAAGACACCATGGCCCGTAGGGTTCAGACAAGGCTCCGACTCGGAACTGCTCAATCATTCCGATTAAATCGTGACGAGGGTCATATAAAGTAGCGGCTACTGCATCACCGCGAACAAACAATTCTCTATTAACCTCACCCGTCCATCCACCTTCAAATAGCCGGTGTTTTAGTGTTAGCTTTTCCATCTTAAAAAAGCCGTTATAGGCTGTTTCCCTTTTAATTATCTCGACATCTTTTAGATGATAGGTTGGATCTTTTATTACCATATTCTAGTTTTCCTGCACCGCTTTCGTCCTGAGCCTTTCTTCGCTTTTTAGTGGCTACTTATCAACGATTACCTTGAGCACTACTATTAACTTTAGACTTTGCTGTAGATTTCACTACCCGATTCCCTAAACTCTTTCGCCTTTTGTTCCATCTCTGCTTTAACATCGACCATTTTGACAATTTGCTCTTCAACATCATTAGGTACGGCGTCGGCGTCACCATTTAATCCCGCAGCATATTCACGCACTTCTTGTGTGATTTTCATTGAACAGAATTTTGGACCACACATTGAACAAAAATGTGCGACCTTTGCCGATTCTTTTGGCAGCGTTTCATCGTGATAACTTTTTGCGGTAACAGGATCTAAACCTAAATTAAATTGATCTTCCCAACGAAACTCAAAGCGCGCTTTTGACAACGCGTTGTCACGCAACTGAGCTCCGGGGTGCCCCTTCGCTAAATCAGCAGCATGTGCAGCAATTTTATAGGTAATGATTCCTTCTTTAACATCATCTTTATTTGGCAGGCCTAAATGCTCTTTTGGTGTGACGTAGCACAACATCGCACAACCATACCAACCAATCATCGCTGCACCGATACCTGAAGTAATATGATCGTAACCGGGTGCAATATCGGTTGTTAATGGCCCGAGCGTGTAAAAAGGTGCTTCCCCACATTCTGTTAATTGTTTTTCCATGTTTTCTTTAATCATGTGCATTGGAACATGACCGGGTCCTTCAATCATCGTTTGTACATCGTGCTTCCAAGCAATTTTTGTTAACTCACCTAAGGTTTCTAATTCGCCAAATTGCGCTTCGTCATTGGCATCAGCAATTGACCCTGGACGCAGACCATCACCCAGTGAAAAACTCACATCATACGCTTTCATGATTTCGCAAATATCTTCAAAATGCGTATAAAGAAAATTTTCTTTGTGATGCGCTAAACACCACTTCGCCATAATAGAACCGCCACGAGACACAATGCCGGTGACACGCTTTGCTGTCATAGGAACATAACGCAATAAAACACCGGCATGGATTGTAAAATAATCCACTCCTTGCTCAGCTTGCTCAATTAACGTATCACGAAAAATTTCCCACGTGAGATCTTCTGCAACTCCATCGACTTTTTCCAACGCTTGATAAATCGGGACGGTACCAATTGGCACATGAGAATTTCGTAAAATCCATTCACGAGTTTCATGAATATTTTTTCCTGTCGACAAATCCATAATCGTATCGGCACCCCAACGTGTTCCCCACGTAAGTTTTTCCACTTCATCTTCTATCGAAGAACTTAATGCCGAGTTACCAATGTTGCCATTAATTTTAACTAAAAAATTTCTGCCAATAATCATCGGCTCCAATTCGGGATGATTAATGTTTGCCGGAATAATTGCACGCCCACGAGCAACTTCGTCGCGAACAAATTCGGGCGTGATTTCATCAGGTATATTCGCTCCAAAAGATTCGCCGTCATGCTGAAGATGTGCCTTCCCAAGTTCTTTCGCTTGCTGCAAGCTCATGTTTTCTCGAATCGCAATGTATTCCATTTCCGCAGTAATAATGCCTTTTTTAGCGTAATGCATTTGACTGACATTGGCGCCAGAAACAGCCTTTCGCGGCGCAATGCTATGTTCAAAACGTAAGTGTTTCAGCGAAGTATCACTTAATCGCTCAGCCGTGAAATGTGAAGTTGCACTGGGTAATTCTTCAGTATCTTTTCTTGTGTCAATCCATTCCCCACGAATATTATCCAACCCTTGATGCAAATTAATATTTGTATCTGCATCTGTATAGGGACCTGACGTATCATAAACTCTAACAGGAGGATTTTTTTCTCCTCCAAATTCTGTTGGTGTATCAAGTAAAGTTATTTCACGCATAGGAACTTTTACATTATGTAAATTTCCTTTCACGTAAATCTTTTCAGAATTAGGAAACGGTTGAATAGCCGCAGACTGTACACTCTCTCCAGCATCAAGATGTTTGCCAACACCCTGAGACTTTGAATCAATATTTTTTTGAGTATCTGTTTGCGCGTTTTTTAATGTAGTGTTCTGTGATGTAGCGTTCTGTGATGTAGCGTTTTTCGATATAGTACTGTTAGACATAGTAAATTCCTTAAAACTGAATTACGTTTGATAGGGTAAAATTACTGATAAAAATGCTGTAATGGACCAGCACCATGCCCAATCTCTAATTCATCGGCATGAGCAATTGCATGTGTAATGTATTCTTTCGCCATAGCGACAGAATCACCAAGTGACATTTTTTTCGCCAAACCAGAAGCAAGCGCTGCCGAAAAAGTACATCCTGTACCGTGTGTGTTTTTTGTCGATATTTTTTCTACTCTAAACACTTCGCATGTTTGTACATTATTTTCACGACTCACAAAAACATCAACGGATTGCTCATCAGAGTTTTTCTTAATATTACCGGTTGTCTGATCCAAATCACCACCGGTTAAAACAACCGCTGCACATCCTAGACCCAACAATTTTTCAGCTTGCTTTATCATGTCAGATTCGTTTTCGGCCGCATCTTCATTTAATAAAATCGCAGCTTCATTGATATTCGGCGTCAAAATAATTTTTCGTCTTTTATGTTCTTTAATAAATTCTTTTAGCTCACCAATACCATTTCTATCCAATAGTTGCTTTCCGCTACTCGAGACAATAACTGGGTCGCAGACAATAGGAATCTCAGGGTAATCTAATAATGCATGGCTCACTTCTTGAATGACTTGCGCATTATTTAGCATTCCAAATTTGATCGCTGAAACAGTAATGTCATCCAACAACACATTGATTTGTTTTTCCACAGAGCCCACAGGAACACACCAGATTTTCTCTACACCGGTCGTATTTTGTGCCGTAAGCGCACTGACCACACTACAACCATAAACGCCTAAGGCGCTAAACGTTTTCAAATCCGCCTGCAGACCTGCTCCAGCACAGGGATCACTGCCTGCTATAGTCAGCGCTGATATTGTATGAGGCATTAGAAATCCTGTTGAGATTAAAATGCAATATTAAGAATAATTTGGTTATTTATTGAATATTTCGACGGAAACTATAATTTATAATATTCAATCGGCTACAGTTAACTTCGGCTACGATTAACGTTAGCCGGCAAGAACTGATCAACATGAACCTACCCACATAAACCTATCAATGGGAAAGTACGCGTTATGTATTGTATAAAGGCGGGAGAACAAAAGAACAGAGATTTGAAAACCCTATCCGTTATTTATCCAAATGAATAACGGATAAGAAAGCTACCACTCTGTATCTCGTTTCCTACGCCAGTACTAACCGGATCAGGTTCACGGGTATTTCTCAGCATGATTAGGCTTTCCACTGTATTACAATGACGAAAACCAAAGTATGCACCCCGACAAGATAGTCATCGCTAAACAAAAGGTCTAGATAAAACTTTTTGCCATTGCGAAGGTCAACCAGTCTATGCAAGAGGCTTTAAGCTGTAAAGGGAAACTCTAGCTTTATCGAAATTATTTGAGAGTAAAAATTGATACCAAAATACACTTATCGGATTGGGTAATTATTAACAGTTATTAACGGCCCTTGTGATTCACGAACTCGACCGTTGTTATCTAAATAAGATACACTTTAGCGCTCTCTTCTTGCGCCAGACACTTAAACGTATTTGGCAAGCTTACCCTGACAATTATGAAGCTATACTATTGATTTTTAGGGCTCATAATCTATAGATCTAGACATTCGCAATTAGAATATCAGCAAAATGGAATCACTATTCATGAAACAATTATTTTCTCGAAGCCGCATCTCATCTCGCAATCGCTTTAACTCTACTCTGCTAAGCACAGGACTCGTATTTTCCTTATTGTTGACCAGTCAGGCGAACAGCGACACCCTAGAACAAATTTATGAGCTTGCGCTAGAAAATGATGCTCAATTACGAGCTGACCGTGCCGCGTATGAGGCAGGAAAAGAAAGTTACAATATTGGAAGAGCCTCATTATTACCCAGTATTTCTGGTAGCGGATCTTACTCAAAATCTGAAGGCAATAGTGAAGGCACTCGATATAATACCTTCACCTCTACAGCACAAGACTTTGACACAGATGATGGCACTACTCGGACGACTTGGGGCGCTAATCTTACTCAACCACTTTTTAACATGGCCGCTTGGTATGGATTTAAGCAAGGAAAAATTGGGAATGAGTCTGCCGAGGCCACTTTCTCTGCCAACCAGCAAACGTTTTTGCTTCGTGTGGCCGAGGGTTACTTCAATGTTTTACGAGCGATTGATAATTTAGAAACATCTCTCGCTGAAGAAAAAGCCCTTAGCTCGCAACTTGAACAAACAAAACAACGCTTTGAAGTAGGCTTGACCGCCATCACTGATGTCCACGACTCTCAAGCCGCCTTTGATAGCGCTACGGCAACAACGTTACAATCTCGCGGCCAACTAGGAATTGCATTTGAAGCATTAGAGGTACTAACTGGACAACCCGCAATGTCAGTAGCACCCATTGCAGAAAATTTTCCGGTTACAAACCCCACACCATTAGATAGACAAGAGTGGGTGAATTTCGCACTTGAAAATAACTACTCTCTTAAAAAAGCAAAACTCAATGCCGACAACCTCGAGCTTGCCTCCAAAGTAAGTAAGAGCGGACACCTGCCGACACTTAGCACGACTATCAGTTATTCCAACACGGATTCTGATACAACAGCAGGTGTTAAACTACCTGACTCTGTAACCGATACAACCAGTGTCACTCTCAATTTAAATATCCCGATTTTTTCTGGTGGAGCCACGACTAGTCGTAGCCGACAAGCCTATCAAAACTATATTCAAGCCAAAGAGCTCTACAACAACGCTCAAAGAAATACGATTCAATCGGCTCGCAGTTCTCATTTATTAGTTGAAACATCTGTCGCTACCGTCAAAGCGAGACAGCAAGCGATTATTTCCAGCCAAAGTGCTTTAGAAGCAACTCAAGCAGGCTATGAGGTAGGAACAAGAACGCTGGTCGATTTATTACTATCTCAACGATCTCTATATCAAGCGCAACGTGCTTACTACACGGCACTGTACGACTATATTTTAAATACATTAAGATTAAAGGAAGCGGCTGGACTGTTAGGGCCTCAAGATATTTTGGAGCTTAATCAACATCTAGAAGTTGAAAACCAAGTATCGCGCGCTCAATATGAACGTTAATTTTTTTAGTTTTATCTTTTTAAATTTACAACGTTTTCTTAATCAACAACACTAATTTATCTAACGCACCGCGGTTTGCTAACGCAACATCGCGAGCGCGCGCTCCCATTGCTTTTCGTGTTATCTCGCTTGTTGACAAACTCACTACCAAGTCTTCAAGCTGCTTTGAATTATTGACAATATGCATAGCTTTATCAGCCAATAATAATTGAGACGCTTCGCTAAAATTATATAAATGCGGACCTGTTATTATGGGTAATCCCCACGCCGCCGGCTCCATTAAATTATGACCACCCACCGGCACTAAGCTACCACCGATAAACGCAATATCACTCGCACCTAACAGCATCAGCAATTCGCCCATTGTATCGCCAACTAATACATCCGTATTATCAAGCAGTATTTCATGATGACTTCGCTGTTGAGTATGAAGGCCTGACTCTTGGCACAAACTGACAACATAGCTAAACCTTTCAGGATGTCTAGGTACTAACAGTAGTAATAAATTTTCAATATTGTTTTTTGCGGCTTTGTAAGCCTCGATAATAATGTCATCCTCGCCATCATGCGTACTTGCCGCAATCAAAACAATTCGCTGTTTAGTTTGATGCAAACTGGTTTTAAAATTTTCAGCTGATTTTTGCACTTCATCATTAATCGCCAAATCAAATTTAATGTTACCAGTGACTTCGCAACTCTCCTCTCGCAAACCTAAAGACAACATACGATCGGCATCATCGCGATGCTGCGCAGCGGCAACAGAAAGCTGTGAAAATGTATCCTCAATCAGCCATTTTATCTTATGATAACCGTTAGCAGATTTTTCAGACAATCGTCCGTTTGCCAAAATAATCGGAATATTTTTTTTATGGCATTGCGAAATTATATTCGGCCATAATTCTGTTTCCATGATAACGAACAGGTCTGGTTTTATTTTTTTGAGAAAACGGGCAATACAATCTGGGAGATCATAAGGGGCATAGACATGAAATATCTTTCCTGATGCTATTTCATTTTTAAAAAGCTTATTGACCTGCTCAGAGCCAGTCGGCGTTGTGGTTGTGATCACTATACATGTAACAGATTTTTTGTGTGAAATCGCCTTTACTTTGTCATCATTGTTATTAGTAACATTTACTTCATCCTCATTCTTTGCATCATTATTCAGTAACCGATGTACTAAAGGAGCCGCTGCAATAGTTTCACCGACAGACACCGAATGCAGCCAAATTGTTTTTTGCTGGCTAGGTGCCACTTCCTCAATTGAAATTCCACTGGATTCAGGTGATTTAAAAAAGCCAAATCTTTCAGACCATCGCTTTGCATACGCCGGCGCTTTTCTTGCTCGAAATAACAAACGCAAAAGAATCAGCGGGATAGATAAATAAAGAATGATAGTGTAAACAATACGAATCATTGACTTGCTTAAATAGCTTGATGATTAATTGGGTGTATGGACTGGACTGAAACCAGTATAATGGCCCATACGTTTTTATTCTCTGTATAGAATGCGATTATCCATGAATTTAGCACCAGAAGAAACTTCACAATCAACTCAGACTATTGATCTCGACATCGGGATTATCGGTGGAGGTATCGCAGGTCTTTGGCTGGCTAATCGTTTACACGCTCTTGGGTTTCACATCGCGCTCTTTGAAAAGACTGCCCTTGGTAGCGATCAAACAGTTGCGTCTCAAGGAATGATACATGGCGGCATTAAATATACGCTGGCAGGCAGTTTAACAGGCGCTTCGGAATCGGTAGCCGACATGCCTGATTATTGGAAAAAATGTCTCGCTGGAGAAGGCGACGTTGATCTGACTCATGCAAAAACCTTGAGTGATCATTTTTATTTCTGGTCTAGCAATAGCGCTTCATCCAAAATGTCTACCTTTTTTGCCAGCAAGGCCGTTCATGGACGCGTCGACAAGGTCTCACCAGACAACTTTCCTTCTGTTTTCAACACCGCTGAATTTTCAGGACAAGTCTACCAATTGCAGGATATTGTCTTGGACGTACCGAGTGTTCTAGCAGCGCTGAAAACGCCAATAAACAATCATATTTTCTTATTACCGAAAGAAAAATATACATGGAAAAAAAATGCTCATGGAAAAGCTGAGCTTCATATTGAATCTAACAGCAATAAGATAATTGTACGCGCCAAACAATTTATTTTCAGTGCAGGCAAAGGTAATCGCGAATTACTGAATGCATTACACATTAAAAAACCTGAGATGCAAACACGCCCCTTATATCAAGTTTGGGTGAAACATGCCTACCCCCATCAATTTTTTGGTCACTGTTTAGGAGCTGATAGTACTCCACGATTAAGCATCTCTTCTCATCCAACCTTTGATGGGAACACGGTTTGGTCTTTAGGTGGCAGTATTGCAGAAAACGGCGTAAAACAATCAGAACAAGAAGTCATTCATTCTGCTAAAAAAGAATTATTGACTCTATTTCCATGGCTCGATTTTTCTGATTCAGAATTTATTGCTGTCAGAATTGACAGGGCAGAAGCTAAGCAAAGAAATTTTTTAAGACCTGACAAGGCGTTTGTGAAGCCTGCCTCTGGTGTTGATAATATACTAGTGGCTTGGCCAACGAAGCTCACTCTAGCTCCTAATCTATCTAACGAAGTTGTTGCTCTGCTTAACAAAAATACAATAAAACCGTCTCAAAAAAACAAACTTTCTTTAGAACCATTACAGTTTTTAGGGCGCCCCGATATTGCTCTACCTCCTTGGGAAACACCATCAGAACAACAAGAGGGGCAATCGTGAATCTAGGCAATCACATGGCATTACCTAAAATTTCTTTTGGCTCCACCAATATGTTGATCAGTCGATTAGGATTAGGTACTGTCAAACTGGGTAGAAATGAAGGTGTAAAATATCCTTCGAGCTTTCAACTACCCTCAGACATAGAAGCTGCCAACCTCATCGAAGTAGCAAAAGATCTTGGAATTAATGTGATCGATACGGCACCTGCGTATGGAACAAGTGAAGAACGCTTAGGCAAATTATTAAAAAAATCTCGAGAAGATTGGATTATTTGCAGCAAAGCAGGTGAAGAATTTGTTGGCGGAGAATCACACTATAATTTTACGCCAGAACATATTCGCTTCAGCGTAGAGCGTAGTTTGACTCGTCTAAATACCGATAGAATTGATATTGTCTTGATTCACTCCGATGGCAATGATCTTGAAATTATTCAGGGCGGCGCACTGGATGCGTTGCATGATCTAAAACAACAAGGAAAGATTTGCGCTTATGGCATGTCGACTAAAACGGTTGAAGGTGGGATTTTAGGCGCTGAAAAATCCGATGGCGTGATGCTGACTTACAATCTAAATCACCGAGAAGAATCACCTGTATTAGATTTTTGCGCCAAAAACAATAAAGGCGTGTTATTAAAAAAAGTATTTTCCAGCGGTCATATTACAAAGAGCGATACATCTGACCCTTTGCAAGACAGTATGGATTTTATTTTTTCACATCCTGCCAACAGCTGTGCAGTAGTCGGTACTTTAAACCCAGAACATTTAAAACAAAATGTTCTGGCCGCCAACAACGCGCTGCACAAGGCTTAACTCTAATCGTCAGTAGTTAGTCATTTTTTATTTTATCGACGATGGCTGTTGTCGATAAATTATCATAAAGCGTTAACGCCTTAACTTTTCCGCCGTATGCTTTAACAATATCTGCACCTACAACTTGATCATCACTGTAGTCGCCACCTTTGACTAAAATATCGGGTTGGATTTTTTCAATTAATCTTTCGGGAGTATCATCTTCAAAGTTAATCACCCAATCAACCGACTCCAAACCAGCTAGGACAGCCATCCGCCTATCAACAGGATTAATAGGCCTACCCTCACCTTTTAATCGTTTCACGGAAGCATCCGAATTTATAGCAACAATTAAACGAGACCCTTGTTTTTTTGCTTCTTCTAAATAACCTACATGTCCAGCATGAATAATGTCGAAACACCCGTTAGTAAAAACGATAGATTCTTTTTGCGCTTTTGCATCATTGAGTGCCATCAACAATTGCTCTAGCGATACGACGCCTTTTTCTGACCCCGTTTCAGATTGCACAGCTCGACGTAACTCTGGCCCACTTATGACTGCTGTTCCTAATTTACCAACGACAATACCAGCGGCTAAATTCGCTAAGCCGACAGCTTGCGCAAAGCTTTCCCCCGCAGCCAAAGAAGCCGCCAATACAGCAATCACTGTATCGCCTGCACCTGTTACATCAAATACTTCTCTTGCGCGCGCTGGCAGATGTAATTCTGATTGACCAGGTACTAACAATGTCATTCCATTCTCACCGCGAGTAATGAGTAATGCTTCGAGTGATAGATCGCTAATCAGTTGATGGCCTTTCTCTACGAGCTCATCTTCGTTTTGGCACTTACCCATCACAAGTTCGAATTCATGCAAATTTGGCGTCAGGAGCGTAGCGCCTTTGTAGCGAGAAAAATCGGTGCCCTTAGGGTCAATTATCACAGGCACTTTGTGAGAATTAGCCAGTTCGATATATCGTTGTACATCATGGAACGTTCCCTTATCGTAATCCGACAAGATCACTGCTCCAATATTTTGAAAGCGATTTTCAGTTTTTTTAATACAACCTAAGCTATCTTTTTCAGTGTATTTTTCTTCGAAATCCATGCGAATCAATTGTTGATGACGAGAAATAATTCGCAGCTTTGTAATTGTGGGCTGATCTTCGGATACAAAAAAATCAGTTAATATATTTGCCGCTTTTAATCTTTGTTGTAATGTTTTACCAGCTTCATCATCACCGATCACACTGGTAATCATGGCACCCGCACCCAAAGCAGCAATATTTAAAGCCACATTAGCCGCGCCACCAGGACGATCATCTTGACGATTAACTTTCACTACAGGAACTGGGGCTTCTGGAGAAATACGCGAAGTATCTCCATACCAGTAACGGTCAAGCATGACGTCGCCAACCACTAACACTTGCGATTTATCAAACCTAGGCATACTTAACTGCATGTTTTCTCCAACATAATATTCTCATCTTTTAACCTAAAGCCTTCAGGCTAAACCGTTTTATTATTCTTGAAATTGTTTTGCATGTAATTTTGCATACTCACCATTCAAACCTAACAGTTCTTTATGCGTCCCCACTTCAGCAATACGTCCTTCATCCATCACAACAATTCTGTCGGCGCTCTCAATAGTTGATAATCGATGTGCAATCACAAAAGTTGTTCGATTTTTTGTCACTTTTTCTAACGCATCTTGAATTAATTTTTCCGATTCATTGTCTAGTGCAGAAGTCGCTTCATCTAAAATCAAAATAGGTGCATTTTTTAATAAGGCGCGAGCAATAGAAAGACGCTGTCTTTGACCACCAGAGAGCCTTGCGCCATCTTCACCAATGACGGTATCAAACCCTTCTGGGAGTTGCTCGATAAACTCTAACGCATGCGCTTGTTTAGCCGCATCATAAATTTCATCATCGGATTTTCGTACAAGATCACCGTAAGCAATATTTCGTTTAATTGTATCGTTAAACAAAACAACATTTTGTGTGACCAGGGCAATATGACTTCTTAAATTTTTTAACGAATATTCATTCACATCTTTTCCATCTAACAAAATACTGCCTTGTTGATGATCATAATATCGAGGAATCAAACTGATCAGCGTTGATTTACCGCTTCCAGATTTTCCAACTAATGCAATTACTTCTCCTGAGTTCGCCAGTAAATTAAAATCTTTTACCGCTAGATCGTTAGTATTTGGATAAGAGAAATTTAAATCTTTAAATTCAATCTCACCATTCACGTGATCAACTGCATAGTCGCCACTATCTTTTTCAGGTTGCTCATCCAACTGTAAAAAAATACTATTAGCGGCCACTAAACCTTGCTGAATTTTTGTATATACATCGCCTAATTGTCGAAGTGATTTTGGCAAAAAACCAACCGCTGTCATATACATCACTAATTCAGCAGCGCCTTCAGGCTTAATAATAATCAGCGCTACAAACATTAATACTCCCAGCGCCACGGCGACAATAAACTGATTAACGGATGTCGCCATGCTGGAAGTAAAAGCAATTTTTACATTTTGATTAAAATTATATTGGCTGGCATCTTTAAAGCGTTCTTTTTCATATTTTTCGCCGCCGTATGTCCGCATGACACGATAGCCGCCTATCATTTCACCACTGATACTGGTTATAGCCCCCATCGCCGACTGCACGCGCCCACTGTAACGACGCATATGTTTCCCGGCTACAGCCACTAACAACCCAATCACTGGTGCAATTGCTAAAAAAATCATAGTGAGCTTCCAGTTGGTATACAACAAAAAGCCCATTAAACCGATCACAATAAAACCTTCGCGAATAACAATCTTCAATGCATCGGTGACCGCCACGGTGACCTGAGAAACATTAAAGGTAATTTTAGAAATTAACTGACCAGAATCTCGCTCATCAAAATAATGACTTGGCAAAACTGTTAATTTGTCAAATAGTTCAGTTCTTAATGCATGAACCACATGCTGCGCCACCAGCGCCAAAGAATAATTGCCGACAAAAAAACCCAAGCCTCGTAAAAAATAAATAACGACTACCATCACAGGAACAAGCATTAAGTCAGTAGGCAAAGAGGGTAACCAATCAACATTGATATCGATTTTTTGAGCAATAGCCGAGAAGGGCTCATTGAGATCTTTGTTCGCAACCACTTCATTTTCTGGAATATCAGGACGACCAGTATTCTCTAACGCATTCATTAGGTAGCCAGTTAATTGCACCAACAATATTTGCGTGACCGAGAACAGCCAAAATCCTGCAATGTTTAAAAAGAACAAAAATAAGTGTGGCCGAATATATCTCAATAATCGCTTATAAACGCTTAAGTTACTGGCTTGATATTTTTCACCGTTATCAAATTTAGACACGTCTACGTTGTACTCTCTTTTTTAGTATTTATCTGGCATCATGAAATTACGTGAGTAATTTTTTATATAAATTGTCATAGTGATTAATCATGACATCACTGGAGTATTTTTCTAATACTCGCTGACGAGCTTTGTCAATTTTGGCTTGGCGAGTGTCAGGATCTTCTTGTAATGCTCTTAACATGCCCTGATAGATTGAATCGATTGAATCGGGGTCAACAAGGTATCCGATAGATTCATCTGGTACTAACTCTTTCATGCCTGCTCTATTAGATGTTATAACAAGTAGCTCCGAAACCATGGCCTCCATTAAGGCCATTGGCAATCCTTCTCTCGCAGACGGCATCAGATAAGCATCAACTACTTTTAATAAATCGGGAATATCTTTTCGAAACCCCAATAACTCAACATTCTTATTTAAGTTGAGCTCATCTATGATTGATTTAATCTGGTTTTCAGCTGGGCCTTGCCCGGCAATCACAAGCCGAACAACCCTTTCAGGTACCATAGTTTCAAGCTGAGCTTTAAGTTTTACCAACGCATGCAATACCCTGACATGATTTTTTACTGGCGCCAAACGACCAACCATCAAAATAATAAAATCATCTTTATGATAATGAGGTAACGTGTCAGATCGTTTTACTAATTTTTCTTCTGTGAATTTTTTGCAGTTTAACCCATTGGGAATAGCAACAATTTTCTTTTCGCTCAGACCAATATTTTGCTTTACGATATCCGACACACCAAATTCAGAAACAGAGACCACTTTATTTAAACGCTTATAAACCAAAAAATTAATCATTTTTCTTGATAAACTATTCTTTCCACCGACAATGCCATGAAGTATCGCAATAGTTTTAGGCTTTCGTTTTGAAAAAAAAGCCGCTAAAACGCCGATAGGAATTGTTCGTCTAAATTGACAAACAACCAAATCGACTTCATTTTCATCGATCACTGTCGCAAGAGACTTTAATGTGGTTCGACTGGACCAATACAATCGTTTCTTAGATATTCCTTTATAGATTGTTTTACTTGCCGCAGCTTCCATATCGTTGTTGCCATCATCGTACCCACCTAAATAGCAAGTGATAATGTCAAACTCTCCTGAATGTGTGCGCGCCATATCGTTTAACAGAGGCGCATTACCTTTGTAGTATTTTATGAGCTGGAGAATTTTCCGTGGCATTCTAGAACCCTAGCTCGAACTTTCGTTCGGCCGATTTTTGTTTTTGTTGATTTTCTGGCCAGTTTATTCTGAGCTTTGTTCAGACTCACCACTCACAAGACTCTCCCTACCCTCAAGAGACTCTCTACCCCCAAGACTCTGAAAAGCACAAGGATCGCTGGAGATCGAAACAAAACCCTAATATACGCAAGCAATACAAGATAATTAATCATTATACATTGGATTATCTCGCACTAAAGGTTTCCTGTAGAATATCCCACGACTCGACTGGCTTACCCACTAGTATGCTATTTTCCCTCATAGCGCTATTTTTTGGTGTCTGAGGGTATTCACAGTCGCAAATCATAATAATTATTCTCAACTACCTTGCTGATATCTATGACAGACCCTACAGAAAAAAACGTTGATTGGAGTAACCTTTACCAACATAGACGCGCGACACAAAAGCGTTATAAAACAATTTGGCATGTCCCGATAAAGAAGCGGCACCATCAAGTTGTCAGAGAACTCGGTAAAAACACAACATCCATGCTGGAGCTTGGCGCTGGTGCTCGTAATTTTTACGATGTGATATCCCCACATTTTCCCAATCTTGAGTATAAAAGCTTTGATGTGGATACCAGAAATCATCACGACTTCTATTCACTCAATGACATTAACGGTAATTTCGATACAGTATGCATGTTTGAGGTTATTGAGCATGTACCTCCACAGCTTGCACTTGAAACATTGACCACAGCTTTCAATCACATGAAATCGGGTGGGATGATCTTTGTATCAACACCAAATACGTTTAACCCGCCAGAATATCTTCGCGACGCAACGCACATAACACCATGGTGTTATGACGAACTCGGCGGCGTTTTACAACTCGCGGGATTCGAACTAAAAGAAGTGTACCGTCTCTATCATGATTCTTTATTGAAAAAAATTCTTAGACGCTTTGTCTTACAGCCGCTATTTAGAGTGATCGGAATTGATTTCGCAAAGCAAATTATTGCTGTGGGCATCAAACCGTAAATGAATACCAATGCGCCAACTAAAACAAGCAGCTTCCGCAATCATCGCTTGCTGTATATTTCAAAACGAAAAGACGCGGCGTCAACTCGGTATCGGATTTTTCAATTTTTTCCTGCGCTTGAAAACAAAGGATGGCACTGTGATTACATTGCCACCAATCAGCAAAGTCTTTGGGAGCGTTTGCAATTTGCTATTGCATGCCGACATTACTCAGTAGTGATCATTCAAAGAAAATTATTCGACTCTTTTACTTTGCATCTTATCTCTTTCTTTAATGCTAATATCGTCTTTGATTATGATGATGCCATTTTTTTGAACGACAACGGCAACCCTTCATCTCGTCGACTAAAACGATTCAACAAAATTACTCATTTAGCCAAAGCTTCTTTAGCGGGTAATACCTATCTCGCGTCACATTCTCAATCAAAACTCATCGAGGTTCTCCCCACCTCGATTCCATTTGAGGACTACCAAAAAAAACAGCACATTCGTGAGCAATACCTTAATAGCAAACTCGCTGACAAATCAAAATATAAAAGCTTGACGCTTGTTTGGATTGGCAGCCATTCGACAAAAAAATATCTGGAATCTCATCGCGAGGTTATTGAAGCTATTGGGGAAAAAATTGGCAACGTGACTTTTAAAATTATTGGCGATTTTTCAATAACGTTTAATCATATTAATACACTGTGCATCGACTGGTCTGCGGATACGGAAATTGAAGAACTTATGACGGCCGACATTGGCATTGCCCCTATGGACGAAGATCCTTGGACAAAGGGAAAATGCGCACTGAAAATTATCCAATATATGGCCTGTGGGCTACCGGTTATCTCTTCAAATACTGGCGCCAATGCTGAAATAGTCGTTCAAGAAAGCTCTGATATCACAGCAATTGAAAATAGCGCTGCTGAATTTAAAGATACGGGTTTTTTGGCCAACGACCTACCAGAATGGATTAATAGCATTGAAAAGTTGTCAAACGAAACTTTAAGATTAAGCATGGGAGCTAATGCGCTAAAGCGCGTGGCGGAAAATTATACAGTCGATAAACAAGCTGCACGAATGGATAAATTATTTAAACAGCTTGTAGATTCTTAACTCTAACTCTTAGTTCTAATTTTTCGTTCTACTGTGTAGCTCTATAAGAGTCATGATAAATAATCTATCTTCACTATTTTTTCGTATTTTTTATGGTGTCTCACTGAAAATTTCTCACACCATTTTTCAACTTGTTGTCTAAATTTCACTGCAACATTAGCATTTTTATTTTTCAGAGAAGGGTCCAGTGATTGATAAGTCGACCAAAATGCTAAGCCTAATGGCCTTACCCCCAACTCTTCCGCATTAATTAAAAATCGAGCAACATCTCGAGATTTTTTACCGGCTAAAAAAATATTTGGTTTTACAGCCGCTTCAATATCAACAACATAGAGATTGAAATTTTTATTTTTAAGGACAGGCTCTAATGCCCCGTCTTTGATTTTTACCTCAACGACATTGCCTTTGGCTTTAGCTGAGAGATCCAGCATAATATTTCCAAATTTAAAATCTCCATGTATCCATCCTTCCCGATGCATTGAATATAAACACTCGGCTATCTTCTCGCCCGTTGTGTCAATCAACTTATCATCAAATCCATCCCACTCAATTTTTCGAAGATCCACACCTTTGACTTGTCGATAGACAACATGACCAAATTTTTTATCGGGAGTCATTCCCACATGAAAAAGCTTCGGAAAGAATACATATTTTTCTACACAATCATATAGTCGGGTGATCTTTTTTTGTTTTCGACGAAAACTCAGCCTCGAAAGTAAAGTAGGCAATTCATATTGTTTTATGATAATCGCACCCAATTTGGGTATATCGGCACGATAAACGCTTGTATTGCCATTTTGCTTTACAAGCTCACAATAATCATTAGCTGCTAGGTTTATTGATTGAAGATCAATCATCGTCTATTCCATTTCTGTTACTGCTTTTTTTATTTCTTGGTTTCGGATAATAATTTTTTAATGTTCGGTATAAATGGCTCAAATCCCATCGCTTTTCTGTAACCATCCTTAGGCTTCCCAGCTAATCGCTCTTCGGTTTTCAATTGAACCTGTTGTATTAATTCTTTTTGCCTCGCTTTACTGGCATAGATCGCGTGATGGGTTTTATTTAACCCGTTAAAATAAGACCGAATAAAGCGAAGACGACTCAATACACTCACGTCCTCAATCCAAATCATATTAAGTTGCACAAGATTTTTTATAACTAACGCTTCATTTAGAATAACATTTGATTTTGTTGGTTGAGTATTTCTTTCATTATCAATAAAACAAAAATTTGGCTTCACTGAGAAACAATCAAGCAAAATATTATTAGGTCGCAAATCTCCATGAGCGATGCCCGCCTTGTGCAGATCAGCAACTAATTGCCCAAGAGAAACGACAACGCTCCTTCTCCATAGAGACATTGTTTTATCTTTAATCTCTGGAGATAAATAGCGTGCAAAAAAAGACCCCAACCCCATACCTGAGAATGCAGTAGTTACCACGTAACCATTTTTTCCGATGCTTCCAGATGCAATTATGTCAGGCGCAGGGATATTTAAACGATGCAAATCATGAGTCCGAGCGATAAAACGCTTATGTCTTGACGTTGCGGGTAAAAATAAGTTTTTAATCTTATGCTTTAGGCGTGTTTCATAAAATATTTTAATAAAAACTGAATGATTTTCACTGTAATATACCGCTGCCTGATCGGAACTTATCACGGGCATCCAATAGCCGTTTTTATTGACGCCATTTTTTTTGGCACTATTTTTTTTGGCGCCATAATTATTTTTTTTAATGTAATGAGAGTCATCTGTCAGCAGAGCACGATTCCGGTGGCTATTTATCGCCTCGACAACTGATGGCCAATTAATAGATTTTGATATTACCACTGAGGCTTACTCTCATTACTGATTATAAAAGAATAGGTGCTTCACGCTGAAAATCACGGCGATACAGTTTTTCAGCTCTTGACCTTATGGCAGTCAACAACCCTGCTTTTTTTTCAAATATATTTTTAGGTGGTTCATCAAAGTATATCTTCATAAAACGTATAACATCACGTTTTGTCAAACCAATATCCATTGCAGAAAAATAGATACTGGCGACATCTTTCACCAACCATCGTCGCGGAACACTTTGGCGAATTTGTGCTCTATGCAGATCAACCAAGTGAAGTACCGGTTGCTCAGAATGAATAGAATCCATCCGCAAAAGAAAATGGCAGATATACAAATCACGATGGTTAATTCCATTCTTGTGAAGCGCTTTTGCGATTGTTGCCACTGCTTTTATCAAACGCTGCTTTTCAATAAATGTGGGCGGATTTTTCAACCAGCCTTCACAAAACTTTGCCAGTGATAACGTTCCCGTTAGTTCTCTCGTGATTAAAAATGATTCTGTTCTTGCTGGGTTTTTGCCACGAATACCATAACCTACCGCATGTAACGTTTCCAAACCCAATGCCGTTATCTTATTGATTGCATCCCATTCATTCTTCGCACCAACAACAGGCGATTTAAACTGTGAAAACGATTTGAATATTTCTCTCCAGCCAACTCCGGTGTGATGCTTGAGATAATATGCACTGCCATCATATTCAAAGCGCATTGTTTGTCGCCCTTCCTTGTCACGCACCACATTACCTTTAATTTTTTTCACTTCATCAAAAGCATTTTTCTCTAACCAGCTTTCTTTAAACTTGTCGCGCAGTATTACTTTCATAATACCTTGCCCAGTTTGTTATTATCGCTCGGGTTTAAGGTTACACCAATATCTTCTAGAACTTTTGCTACAAATTCTGGACGAGAATATATTTCTTCGTTCTTAGAAAAAGCCTTTCCTCTCTCTCTCCAAACACTATCATTTGTTGCCAAGACTTGCTCTACGGCATCTAAATATTGCTTTTGCGTAAAAGGCTTCTGAATAACGATACCCATGTCTGCACCTTCAACATAATGAGCATAACCACAAACATCCGTTGTCACGACGGGTCGGCCTGCCACCATGGCTTCTAACAATACATTACCTGTGTTTTCTTTATGAGCTGGATGTAAAACGACATCAGCTGCCTGCAACAAATCAGGCACGTCATCTCTTCCACCTAAAAACTTAATTCGATCAACAACGCCTAGCTTTTTTGCCAGTCTTATAAAAGCATTGGCTTTGTCTTGACCGGCGACCAATAGCACAGGCGACATAGTTATTCCCGATGACATTATGTCCGCAACAAGTTGTATGCTTCTCT
The DNA here is from genome assembly GCA_050633885.1 of Cellvibrionaceae bacterium. Taxonomy (GTDB): domain Bacteria; phylum Pseudomonadota; class Gammaproteobacteria; order Pseudomonadales; family Cellvibrionaceae; genus JAWSVE01. Next base: position 189,029 of record JBOEHK010000002.1, on the reverse strand, counting down.
CCAATCCTTTTGTTTTAAATCCAGAACCTATTGCCAAAAATATCGTTTGATCTTCATCAATATTAAGCTCTTTCGCTAAAGATTTACGCTTTACCTCACCAATTGCTTTAGCAGATTCTTTCGCAATTCTATTTTTTGAAATACCGGGAGGCAACGTCACGAAACGTTCCGATGGGGTTTGGTAATAGGTTTGAAACTGCTCACGCTCTTTATTGGAGACTTCTAAAATCACCGTCTCGCCTTGCCGATTAAAAACCGATTTTTCGTATTCTAAGTACAATTTTGCGCGTTTTGTTAAACGATAGAACCAAGAGCGTTCCTCAAAAGCTTTTGTCGCAAAGCAGGAATCAGCTGCGTAATAAGCATCAAGATTTGGAAATTTATTAAAGCCAACGACGCAATCGTATTGATGGATTTTACGAAAGTCACTAAACGCTCTAAAGAAATCTTCCATCTGGTTGCCATTACTCTTAGATTTAATCTTTGAGTGGCGATCTTCTTGAATACCTAATCGAGTAATTTTGAAATTAGAAGGGAAAAAATCTGACGGGAATTGACCTAACCACTCACTGCATATCACTTCGACATCATGGCCCTTTTCAAGACAAGCCGTTGCGATCGACATCATATTTCGCTGCATTCCACCAAAAGGAAAATATCGAAATAACACAAAGGCTAACTTCATTTTTTCCCCTTTTCCATCTTATGTTGATTAGTAGAATTTATCACTAGGGTAATTTTTCAAATACAGCTGTTTGACTTAACGATAATAAATTTTGTTGTAGTCTTTGATACACGATATCAGGTGCTAAGACTTCTAAGGGCTGGTCTAACTTATCTGCAGCGGCATCTATTTTTTTTGCGCAAAGATGAATTTGATTTTCACCATAAGCACCCACCAAATCAGGATTGGTTGAACCATACAGCGATAATGTTGGTATATTTAGTGCTGCACTCAAATGGCCCAAGCCTGTGTCTACTGCCACAATGGCACTCGCTTGTGCTAACACACAAGCCACGCCATGCAGATTCAAGCGCGGCAACACTTCAACACCTTCAATATTTTCAGCAATACGCAATGCTCGTTCTTTCTCGTGCTCTTCGCCCCACGGAAGACGGATTCGATAACCGTCAGCTATTAATTTTCTTGCCAATGATCGCCAATGCTCTTCTGGATATAATTTATCTTCGCGAGTCGTAGCATGAAGGAATACAACATTGGCTGACTCTACACTTGCCCCATAAAAACATTGTTTATCAATACCGTAATCGCCTTTTTTTATCGGCAATTCATAACCTAACGCTTGTGAAAATAAATGACGAATTCTTTCTACTGCATGTAGATCCACATTGACTTGATATTTTTTTTGATAAAACCAAGAGGCAACTGGTTCTCTTACGGACTGTTTATCATAGCCAGCAACGGGCGCTTTTATTACTCGTCCAAGCCACGCACTTTTTAACAAACCTTGGCAATCAATCACTAAGTCATAATGATGTTTACGCAGCTGTGTTTTAAATTGTCGCCACTCATTTGAACCTATCGTTTGAACAATACTTTTTCGCCATCGCCTTATCGCCACAGGGATGACGTCATTAACTGCCGGGTGCCATGAGGGTATCTCTTGGAAAGACTCTTCCACTACCCAATCAAACACAATAGAAGGCTTGTGTTTTTTCGCATCAGTCAATGCGGGTAGCGCATGAATAACATCACCCATCGAGGACGTTTTGAGTATCAATACTCGCATTGTAATTACATTCTCTTTCTGTGTTTATTTTAAAATTATATTTGTGCTCAAATATTATGTCTCATGATCACTGACGATAATATTTTCCAATCCATTCAAAACCTGCTGCGGTTTTAAATCGACAAGGCACTTTAAATGCCCTTGTGGGCACTCTCGCTGAAAGCAAGGGCCGCAATCAACGGTTATCGATTCTATCGAGACACGATCAGCTAATGGCGGCGTAAATTCGGGAGATGTTGATCCATACACCGCCACAAGCGGGCGATGAAGTGCAGCAGCAATATGCATAAGTCCAGAATCATTACTGATAACGGCATCAGCAATAGACATTAAATCGATCGCTTGTGATAAATCTGTTTGACCCGTTAAAATGCAAAAATTATTGCGTTCTTCGATACTTAACTCATCATTAATCGCTTTAGCAACGGCCATGTCTTTTTCAGAACCCATGACCCACACTTGCCAACCAGCTGCGATTTTTCTCTTTGCGACCTCAGCATAGTGAACACTAGGCCATTGCTTCGCTGGTCCAAATTCAGCGCCAGGACATAAAACTAGCACAGGCTTTTTTTGATTTAACTGAAACTGAACCAATAACTGTGGAACTCTTTTTTCATCGGCGATCAATTGCGGTTTTATATCCGTTGGTAATTGTTTGGCTGTTGGTAAGCCTAACGCCAAAAATCGCTCTACCATGAGCGGATAGCGTTTTTTGTCGAGTAAACGAATATCGCTTAACAAACCAAAACGCATTTCTCCACGCCATCCCGTTCTTTTAGGAATATTCGCGAACCAAGGAATCAATGCAGATTTTAGTGAGTTTGGCAAAACGATCGCTTGTTCGTATGTATTGCGCAATTGTTTTCCCAGCGTAAAACGATCACCTATTCGAAGCTGGCCATGCCTTATCGGCATATCAAAACTATTCGATACTTCAGGCATTCTTGCCAACAACGGGTTTGTCCATGCCGGTGCCAGCACATCAATAACACATTGAGGATTGAGACGTTTTAATAAGATGAATAATGCTTGTGCCATGACCATATCACCCACCCATGCTGGGCCGATTATCAAAATCCTTTCGGGATTTTTTGCAGGGTCAGATTCTTTAGGCATGATTTTAATTAAATAATTATTGGCTCAGAGCCTCTAACCTTTAAAGTATGACGATTAAAAGCTAGAAGATAGGGTAAAGGTTATTTTTCAACTGATACTAACCAGTTCGCGTGTTTTTCATTGCCGCCACGAATCAACTCAAAATACATAGACTGTAATTTTTCAGTAATCGGTCCACGTTTTCCGGAACCGATCAATCTCCCGTCTAATTCACGGATAGGCAACACTTCTGCCGCTGTGCCGGTAAAAAATGCTTCGTCAGCAATATAGACTTCATCACGAGTAATACGTTTTTCTTTTATCGTTAAGCCGCAATCTTCCGCTAATTGAAAAACCGTGCCTCTGGTAATACCGTCAAGACATGACGTTAATTCAGGAGTATATAAAATACCTTCGCGAACAATAAAAATGTTTTCTCCACTACCTTCTGCGACATAGCCTTCATTATCAAGCAACAAAGCTTCTTCACAGCCACTTTCTAAGGCTTCTCTTAACGCCAACATAGAATTAATGTAATGACCATTGGCTTTAGCTTTACACATTGAAATATTGACATGGTGACGCGTGTAACTTGATGTCCGAACTTTAATGCCATTTTCAATTGCTTCAGGACTCATATAAGTTGGCCATTCCCATGCAGCAACAATGACATGCGTTTTTAAATTATCGGCACGCAAACCCATTCCTTCTGATCCTAAAAAAGCCATCGGACGAATATAGCCTTCTTTTAATCCATTTTCTCTAACCACTAATTTTTGTGCTTCAACGAGTTGCTCATTCGTATACGGCATATTCATCATCATGATATGAGCCGAACGAAATAATCTGTCGGTATGTTCTTTTAACCGAAAAATACAGGTACCCTTCTCCCCTGCATCGTAGGCTCGAACTCCTTCAAAAACACCCATTCCGTAATGCAATGTATGCGTCAAGACATGAACTTTGGCATCGCGCCAATCAACCAATTCACCATCCATCCAAATAACACCATCACGTTCTGCAAACGACATTGATCACTCCATTCATGATTTAAATTCTGTTAATTTATTGATTTATCTTTTCGTTAATCTGTCACTGTCTTTAATGTATCTTGTCAAGGATTCACCCTAATGCTCGATGAGTAAATCCCATACTTCTGTCACTTGCTTCCGCTCTTCCATGAATACATCGCCAGAGACAACAGCTGGCAATCCCTGTAAAGCCAAGCGATGAACAGTAGAACGAAAGATTTTATAGGCTTCAATTAAATTGTTGGCTTGATAGGTTTCCAATAAGCCTTCCGCCTCTAACGCTTCGATAATCCTAATATTGTCGGTATAGACCATTAAAGACGGATAAGATTTTGACCATGCCAAAACCGCGTATTGAACCATAAATTCAATATCGACGATACCACCGGCATCGTGCTTCACTTGAAACGGCTGGATTTGAACTTCGTGTGCCTTCGTGTTTTTTGAGCTAGGCGTTTGCGATCCCAGATGCGCTCTCATCTTCACCCGCATCTCCTTAACCTGCTGTTTTAAATCGGATTCATCTCTTGTTCGACTTAACACAATCTTTCTCAGCTTTTCAAAAGATTGTGCGACGGATTCAGAGCCTGCAACCACTCTAGCGCGAACCAAAGCCTGATGCTCCCAAGTCCATGCTTCGTTGTCTTGATATTTTTCAAAGCCAGCTAAAGAAGTGACTAAAAGTCCAGAGTTTCCGGATGGGCGCAATCGCATATCAACCTCATACAACTGTCCTGATACCGTTTGCGTATTAAGAATATGAATAATTTTTTGACCTAACCGAGTAAAAAAAGTAGGACTATCGATTTCTTTTGGGCCTTCCGTTGTCTGATGCACATCGCCATTATGTATAAACACTAAATCTAAATCTGAACCATGTCCAAGCTCAATGCCACCTAATTTTCCATAACCGACGATAATAAAATCAGGATCGCAAACACTGCCATCACTTTTTTTAGGTCTGCCATAACGCGCTACCATTTGCTTCCAAGCTAAATCCAACACGTGCTGTAAAATAACTTCCGCAATATACGTCAGGTAATCACTGACTTTCATTAACGGCAAGATTCCCGTCACCTCACAAGCCGCGACACGCAAACCATGAGACATACGAAAATAACGCAAACTTTCCATGTGACTTTCTAAGTCATCCCAATTGTGTCGCAATACTTCTCGACGCAACTCATCTTTTAACGTGGCCAGATCAGGCGGTGAATATAATTGACGAACATCCAACAACTCATCTAACAACACTGGCTGCTCAGTTAACTCATTCGCCACCCAAGAACTGGCAGAACATAATCGAACAACTTGCAAACGCGCCGACGGATTTTCTAACAACAAAACAATATACACACTGCGCCGAGCAATCGCTTCAATCAAAGAACAGACTCTGACTAATGTTTCATCTGGATTATCAACTGACGTAAGATCTGAAAGAACAAGCGGCACCAAAGAATGCAGTTTCTCGCGTGCATTTTCTTGCATTGACATGACTTGACGGCTAGATTTCAAATGGTTCAGCTGGTCAAATAATATTTCTTGGTTGCCTTGATAACAATCAAGAACAACATTGTCGCTGAGTGATTTATTAAAAAAGTCACTCCAAAACAATGCCCACTCTCCTGCATTGTCTTGTACCTGGTCAGACTCTTCTTCGGCTTCAGCGATGACGGCACCAAACTGCTCGCTGACCGTTTTTCGTTTCTCGTCGAGTACCGCTAGAAAATCATGCCAGCAAGAAAACCCCATGACATGAGCCAAGCGTAATTGATTATCTTGATCAACAGGCAACAGTTGTGTCTGTTTATCTTGGTATGCCTGGATTGCATGTTCAGTATTTCTTAAAAAAACATACGCATCGATTAATAATTTATCCACGCCTTCAGGCAACGCATTATCTTCAACTAACAATGGCAATATTTTTAATACTTTTCGCTCCTGTAACCGTTCATCACGCCCACCTCTAATTAATTGAAAAGCTTGTGCAATAAATTCAACTTCTCTTATCCCACCCGATCCCAACTTCACATCGTCTTGTAATTTTTTTCGAGCGACTTCTCGCGTTATTAATAACTTCATTGCTCGCAAAGATTCTATAACCGAAAAATCAATATATTTTCGATAAGTGAAAGGCTGTAAAAGTGACATCAAATGATCAGACACACTTTGTTCGCTCGGCGCCGTTATTTTTACAGAAGAATCGCCTGTAAACTCATTATTTATTTTTTGGGAAAAAGCACTCATAAGTGTATCGCTAGTACTCGCGACAACTCTTGCTTTAATCATCGCGTATCTTTCCCATTCACGCCCTTGAGTTTCATAATAATTTTCTAACGAGTCATAATTCATCACCAATGCGCCACTTTGCCCATAAGGTCGAAGACGCATATCAACGCGAAAAACAAAGCCATCTGCGGTTACACTGTCAAGAGCCTTGATAACTTTTTGCCCCAAGCGAATAAAAAATTCTTGGTTTGACAATTTTTTGTTGTGAGGTGTTATTTTATGAAGCGCCTCCTCATCTACTGTTGGATAACATTCTGTTTCACCGGCTTTTGGGTACGTAAAAATAAGATCTATATCGGACGATAAGTTAAGCTCGCCAGCACCCAGCTTCCCCATACCCAACACAACAAAAGGCTGAATTTCTCGTGTTTTATCTTCATTGATAAAAACGGGAACACCATACTGGGCGACCATCGACGCATAGTAGTAATTGACTGCCTGCGTAATACATTGCTCAGCAAAGATAGAGAGCTCTCTTACTGTATGGTTAAAATCAGCTATTTTATTAATATCTCGCCATATAGTACGAATTTGAAAATCACGTCTTGCCTGCCGCAGGCTTTTTTCAAATTCTTTTTCTTCTAATGAAGAAAAAGAATTGTTAACGTGCAATCGACTGTCAAGAAATTGTTTAATTTCTTCGGGCGTCATACTTTTTTGAGGATTAATATCGGAGTCTTTGTAAAATAAAGAGACTATTTCAGGGTGGGACAAAAACTGTTTTGCAGAATACTCACTGGCTACTAACAGTTGAGTTAGCTGTTTCTTTATTTCATGCTCAGTCACTAATACATCTAGCAAACCATGCTGATGTTCTTCTGAGGCATTCTCTTCCCAGTGCAATAAAAATCTTTGCAACTCTTTTACAAAAACGTCTGGTAGATTTTTTACATCAAACATATTTATGTTTAACCGAATACAATAGACTGGAAAAAAGACACTTAAAATTGTCAGTGAAAGAAAAACGTTTTAAACATTAATTATAATTATTAGGGGGAGGCGCTACTCGCATGACTTCTTCGATCGTAGTCAAGCCCGCAGCCACTTTTTGTGCTCCGGCTATACGCAATGTTCTCATACCTTCTTTAATGGCTTGTTTTCTCAGAGACGCTAAATCACAATCATCCGAAATTAATTCTTTGATTGTTTCTGTTAACGGCATCATTTCATAAACACCTTGACGACCGTGATACCCAGTATTTCGGCATTCCAAACAACCTACCGGTTTGAAAATCTTTTCGGGGCCTGGCGCCTTCCAAGGTCTCACCAATTCTTTCCATGCCGCTTGATCTAATTCAGTTTCTTCTTTGCAATGCGGGCATAACGTTCTCACCAAACGCTGAGCAACTATGCCGAGCACTGTCGACTTAATTAAATAATTTGGCAATCCTAAATCGAGCATTCTCATTAAAGACGTCGGCGCATCATTTGTATGTAACGTTGATAAAACCAAATGTCCCGTTAATGCTGCTTGAATAGCCATTTGCGCCGTTTCTAAATCTCGAATCTCTCCCACCATAATAATATCTGGATCTTGCCGCATTAATGTTCGTACACCTGCCGCAAAATCCAAACCGATATTTGATTGAACCTGTGTTTGGTTAAACGTTTCCTCAACCATTTCAATAGGATCTTCAATCGTACTAACGTTGACTTCTGACGTTGCTAATTGTTTTAGCGTCGAATATAACGTTGTCGTTTTCCCAGAACCGGTTGGACCAGTCACTAAAACAATACCGTTCGGCCGCTTCACCATCGTTTGCCAGCGCGCATAGTCTTCGCCCGTTAAACCGAGTTCCGCAAAAGTTCGCATCAAAACATCGGGGTCAAAAATACGCATCACTAATTTCTCGCCGAATGCTGTTGGCAACGTCGATAGTCGTAACTCTACTTCACTACCATCAGCTCGCTTTGTTTTTATTCGACCATCTTGTGGCTTGCGTTTTTCAGCCACATTCATCCGGCCTAAAATTTTTATCCGGCTGGTAACAGCGGTTGTCACAGCGGCGGGCAATTCGTAAACCTGATGTAACACACCATCGATTCTAAATCGAACACGCCCAATTTCTCGTCGAGGCTCTAAATGAATATCACTGGCACGTTGATCAAAAGCATACTGAAGCAACCAATCAACAATATTTACAATATGTTGATCATTCGCTTCGGGATCGCCCATCTGTCCCAATTCGAGAAGCTGCTCAAAGTTTGTCGAGACCGAAGAGCCTGATACCCCAGTCGCTCCCGATACGGAACGTGACAACGTATAAAACTCAACCATGAACCGTTCGATATCAACAGGGTTAGCAAAAACACGTTTTACCGATTTACGGGCTGTATGTTCTAACTGAGGCTCCCAGCCGCTCACAAAGGGCTGAGTTGTTGCCACTGTCATTTCGTCATTATTAACAGCGACACATAAAATTCCGTGGCGCTTTGCAAAAGCATATGACATCACATCCGTCACGGCGGCGACTTTCACCTTCAATGGATCAATATGGACTAGAGGAAGATTAGCTTTTTCTGCTAACCACGCGGTCAGCACATCGATATCGAGTGTTTTTCCGGGGCGAGCACGGTCGACTAGCTGCTCGCTAGCGATATATCCCAACGGATGCATTGCCGATTGCTCACGCGTTCTAACCGCTCCAGCAATGAGGTTCGCATCATCTTGGGAAATCAAACCATCCGAGGTGAGATCATTTAACAACCCGCGCAGATCGAGCACTCGATCAACTGTAGAAATTTCTGCCATAGAACAGCCTTTTTACCTTGCAGCGAAATGAAATTGTAGCTCTAATCTGTTTTCAATGATGGGTTTTCAGTAAGACTTGAGAACCCATAACTCAATTAATGAACAAAGACCAATAAAACTAAGCTTTTCAATACGATACGATTTTAAAGATACAAGCGCTCATTTTGGCATACTTTCATCCCAATGAAACACCGCTCATCTATCGCCTGTAGATTACTCATTGCTCGACGCAGACAAAAACTGATTGGAGCATAATTATGGCCATCAATAACTCCCTGTTGGGAAATCGCCAATTCAGCCAATACAGGATCATATGACTGTCGCCTGTGCTGTAGCAAAAGCACTCACTATCTTGTTACATCGCTGCTATCGTCAACAACTGAGTAATAGCAAAACAAACTCAACAACGCATTGTTAAAAAGAAAACGAAGCCGATGTATTGAAAAAATGAGTCATTTTATTCACAAAACAATTTTACTATGAGCTTATAAATGCATAACTCAAAGCATTTTTACCATCAACTTTCTCAACTAGTTGCCTCACCTTCTGTCAGCAGTGCTTCACCGCAATGGGACATGGGCAATCTCGATGTGATACACCTTTTAGCTTCATGGCTTGATGATTTAGGATTTGCAATTGATATTATTCCTATCGATGGATATCAAAATAAGGCCAATATGATTGCAACTCTCGGGAGTGGTCCGGGCGGCTTAGTGTTAGCCGGTCATACCGATACCGTTCCTTGTAATCCAGAAAAATGGAAACAAGATCCCTTTCAATTAACTGAACGAGATAACCGATTATATGGGCTAGGCGCAACGGATATGAAAGGCTTCTTTCCCGTGGTGCTCGCAGCCGTCGAACAGTTCAAAAACGCAACTCTTCAACAACCTATCATCATTCTTGCAACAGCTGATGAAGAAAGCTCCATGTCCGGGGCCAGACAGCTTGCCGCTCTTGGAAAGCCAAAAGCTCGCTATGCCGTCATTGGCGAGCCCACTGAATTAAAACCCATTCGAATGCACAAAGGTATTTTAATGGAAGCCATTCGCGTTGAAGGCATGGCAGGACATTCATCCAATCCAGCATTGGGTAACAATGCAATGGAAACAATGAATTTAGTCATTACTGAATTGTTGTCATTCAGAAATGATTTACAGAAAAAATATAACAACCCTTGTTTCGACGTCGACGTTCCGACACTAAATCTTGGTCACATTCACGGTGGAGATAATCCCAACAGGATTTGTGGTAGCTGCGAACTACATTTTGATTTACGGCCACTACCAGGCATGAACATTAACGATCTTCGCCATGAAATTAATGACAGACTTGAGCCTTTGAGGCAAATCAGTAATAGCCCTATTATTTGCCGACCTCTTATTCAGGGCGTAGAGCCTTTTGAACAAGAAAAGGGTTCTCCTTTAATTATCGCGACTGAAAAATTAAGTGACAATACGGCAAAAAGTGTTGCCTTCGCCACCGAAGCGCCTTTTATGAAACAGCTTGGAATGGACACCGTCGTTTTTGGTCCAGGTTCCATCGATCAAGCTCACCAACCCGACGAGTTTATTTCACTCGATCAAATCGGTCCTGCAATAAATGCTATCTCTCAGCTTATTCAGCATTTTTGCTTACAATCAACACAACCTTTAACATCCATTAACAACACTAAAAATTAAACAATACGCACTTTTAATTGCTTAATTGACTTAAGCCTTTAATCACTTTATTTTGCATGGTCGATTAATTAAATATTTTTATTCATCATTCTTAATAATAGCCTTTTAAAACGAAGAGATCGCTGGCGTGGACAATACCAATCAAACATTTATTCAATGGTTTCGAGATGCATCGCCTTATATTAATACACATCGAGGGAAAACATTTGTCCTAATGCTTCCCGGAGAAGCTTGTGAAGATGATAATTTTCATTTCATCGTGAATGATATTGCGCTACTAAATAGTCTTGGTATTCGTCTCGTATTAGTCCATGGCGCTCAATCACAAATTTCTTCGCATCTAACCACTAATGGATTTACATCAAATTTTAGCCACGGTTTACGCGTGACTGAAACTGAACATATGCCTGCGGTTAGCCAAGCTGTTGGCGCTGTCAAAGTATCTCTTGAAGCCGCTCTTTCTGCTGGTCTTCCTAACTCCCCTATGCAGGGAGCGCATATTAAAACCGTCTCAGGAAATTTTGTCACGGCTATGCCTCGCGGAATTATTGATGGAATCGATTTCCAACACACAGGGAAAGTGAGGCGTATTGATACTCACGCCATTAATCATTTACTCGATGAAGGCTCCGTCGTTTTAGTCTCCAATTTAGGCTACTCACTGACTGGAGAAATATTTAACTTATCGTATGGTGAGGTTGCTTCACAAATAGCAATTGCACTTCATGCCGACAAAATTATTTCACTCACCCATTCACAAGGTGTCTACTCAGATGATGGCTCCCTTCAACGAGAATTATCATTACACGATTGTGAAAAAGTATTGCCCATTTCTAATGAACTTTCTATTGAAGAGACAAATATTCGCCTAAGCCTAAACGCTTGCTACCAAGCTTGTCGCCAAGGCGTTATTCGTGCTCACCTCATTAGCTATCAAAAAAATGGTGCTCTATTAGAAGAATTATTTAGTCGTGATGGCTCTGGAACGATGATCCATAACGATAGCTATGAATTATTAAGGCAAGCATCAATAGAAGATGTTGGAGGCATTTTAGAACTATTAGAACCTCTAGAAAAAAATGGCGTCTTAGTTCGCCGCTCAAGAGAATTGCTTGAGACTGAAATTACTAAATTTAAAGTTATTGAAAAAGATGGAACCATTATTGCGTGTGCCGCGCTCTATCCGTTTCCCGATGGCCAAGCTGAAATTGCTTGTGTCGCCACGCATCTCGATTATCAAAAACAAGGCAGAGGCGCCCTACTTTTAAGAAATTTAGAAAACAGTGCAGCACACATGAATGTAAAAAGGTTGTTCATTCTTACCACTCAGACAGCCCATTGGTTTATCGAACAAGGCTTTCAAAAAGGATCTCTAGATCAACTGCCTGCTGACCGGCAAAATTTATATAACCTACAAAGAAAATCTCAGGTGTTAACTAAGGCACTCTAAAATTAGAAAGCAGATACCATTACTTTCTGGTTTTTGAGCAGCCCCTGACTAGAGATTGAATATCATCGCTGGGTTATTACCACATTATCATTTAACGCCCTTTCTGGTATTCTTACCGCCCTATTTTTTGCATCGAGGTCAACATGCCTGCTTATCGCTCTAAGACATCCACTGCCGGCCGCAACATGGCTGGCGCACGCGCGCTTTGGCGAGCGACGGGAATGAAAGATGATGACTTTCAAAAACCCATTATTGCGATTGCGAACTCTTTCACTCAATTTGTTCCTGGCCATGTTCACCTAAAAGACCTCGGTCAACTGGTTGCGCGTGAAATTGAGAAAGCGGGTGGCGTTGCTAAAGAATTCAACACCATCGCCGTGGATGATGGTATTGCAATGGGTCACGATGGCATGCTCTATAGTTTGCCCTCGCGCGATATTATCGCTGATTCCGTCGAGTACATGGTGAATGCACATTGTGCGGATGCAATCGTTTGCATTTCAAATTGTGACAAAATCACACCAGGCATGCTTAACGCTGCACTACGATTAAATATTCCTACCATTTTTGTTTCTGGCGGCCCCATGGAAGCAGGAAAAACAAAGCTTAGCGAGCATGGGCTTGATTTGATTGATGCCATGGTGATTGCTGCTGACGACTCAGCTTCTGACGAGACGGTAGCTGAATACGAGAGATCAGCTTGTCCTACCTGTGGTTCATGTTCTGGCATGTTCACAGCAAACTCTATGAATTGCCTCACGGAAGCCCTTGGCCTTTCTCTTCCAGGTAACGGTTCTTTACTAGCTACGCATTCTGATCGTGAAGCATTATTTCTAGAAGCTGGCCGAACTATCGTGGACGTCGCTAAACGTTACTATGAACAAGATGATGAGTCTGTTCTTCCACGTAATATTGCTTCATTCGATGCTTTTGAGAACGCTATTGCACTCGATATTGCTATGGGCGGCTCTACTAACACGATTCTCCATTTACTCGCTGCAGCTCAAGAGGGTCAGATCGATTTTACTCTCGATGATATCGACCGACTCTCTCGTAAAATTCCACAACTGTGCAAAGTGGCTCCAAGTACACCTAAATACCACATGGAAGATGTTCATCGTGCTGGTGGTGTTATGAGTATTCTTGGCGAGCTCAATCGTGCTGGCTTATTGCACAACCAATTACCCACTATTCACAGCCCAACAATGCAATCCGCTCTTGATCGCTGGGATATCATGACGACAAATGATGCTGAGGCGCTAACACGCTATAAAGCAGGCCCTGCTGGGATTCCAACTCAACAAGCTTTTAGCCAATCCACTCGATGGCCTTCTCTTGATCAAGATCGCAAAGATGGCTGTATTCGCCGCTATGAAAATGCTTATACAGCGGAAGGTGGTCTTGCCATCCTCACCGGTAACATTGCAGAACAAGGATGTGTCGTCAAAACGGCCGGCGTTGAAGAAGCGCTTTGGTTTTTTGAGGGCCCCGCTCACGTTGTTGAAAGCCAAGAAGATGCGGTTGCCAATATTCTTAATGATAAAGTGAAAGCGGGAGACATTGTCGTTGTTCGTTACGAGGGTCCTCGTGGCGGGCCAGGCATGCAAGAAATGCTATATCCGACTAGCTATATTAAATCCAAAGGCCTCGGTAAAGAGTGTGCACTGTTAACTGACGGACGTTTTTCAGGCGGTACATCTGGTCTTTCTATTGGCCACGTTTCTCCTGAGGCAGCGGCTGGAGGAACTATCGGCTTGATCCAAAATGGCGACATAATCCGCATCGACATTCCAAATCGCAGCATTGACGTTTTGGTGACTAACGAAGAACTTTCTTCAAGAAGGAAGGACATGGAATCAAAAGGAAAAGAAGCATGGAAGCCTGAAAAAACAAGACCCAGAAAAGTCTCAACGGCACTGAAAGCATATGCCAAATTTGCAACGAGTGCAGACCGAGGAGCAGTCAGAGATTTATCTGAACTTGATTAATTGACTAACAGACAATTTCTCAAACCGATACAACGTCTACTATTCATTAATAATCTTATTTTTCTTGTCTTGCACAAAAAAGGACTCTGTAAGAGCCCTTTTTTAATGTTAGATTTGAAAGATAATCTAAATGCTCGCCTACGGTCGTCTAAGCTGCATTATTTAGTTTTGCTACTCGCGCTTTTTCACCTTCAACTAAACGAATCCATGTATTCGCTTGAGAAGCCATTGTCTTATCTTTTCTAGCCTCTCTCAAAGAAGCCAGAGCTTGGTCAAATTTATTGAGATTAAAATACGAAACAGCCATATTAAAATGCACGGAAGCCGGCTTCTTAAGCTTTCTTTTTAACGCTTTTGATCCTGCATTTACCGCTTTTTGGTAATCATCACTGCCGAGATACATTTGAGTCAATCGTGCATAAAGATCGCCTGCATTAGACTTACTCGCTGCTTGCTCCATGACAGGAATTGATTTGTCCTGCTCTTTTGCAATACTCCAAGAAACGCCTAACAACTCTAAATTTTTTGATGTTGCTTCGATCACTTTATCAGCAAAACCTTTTTGCAAGATTTTTGCTGCCTTATAGGGATACTCATTTTCTAAATAGAGACTTGCTAGCAGTCGCAATTCTTTTTCTTTGGTCAGGCCACCCATCAGGTAGATTGTATCGTATGCATGAAGTTGATCTTTAGGTCGACCAGAAGCTCCATACATTGATGCTAATGTTCTCCAATGGTTTACCTTTGGATAGTGACGAACCATTTTTTCTAAAACAGTAACCACTTTTTTGTAGTTTTCTTTTCCGTGGTACAAAGACATTTGATACTGATATAAACCCTCTGGCGGGATTCGATCAGAGCTTTCATACATCTGAACAGCTTTATCAATATTAGGCAAAGAACGGTTTAAATTACCATCCATATAATACGCTTGACCTAATTTATAATAATGATCTGCACCCACGATTTCTGAACGCTTAATATAATCTTCAAACAATCTAATTGCTTGCTTATAATTTTCAGTTGCAAGGTAAAGCTGTGCAAGATAATAAGACACATTTAACTGGTTTGCCGGAGGAACGCTTGGCGTTTCAACAAACTTTTTATAATTACGAATGGCCTCAGGATAGTTTTCCATTTGAACATAGATGCCACCCATCATGTTATAGAGCTGGGCTTTTTCGTACTCGTTCCATTTTCCTGTATTAATCGCTTTTGCTTCGGCTAATGCCCCGCGAAGATTGGGTTTTGCCTTTTCATCTTCAGGATTCAATAAAGCACTCACTTTAGCTAAACGCTTATTAACCGATTCAGAAATGGCCATTGCTCGGCGCGTTCTTTGAGGCTCTTTATTTTGTTCTTGAGCACTGACCGATTTTAAATTCATTGCCAAATCGGAATTAAAAACACTGACGCTTTCAATTGGGGTCAACACCAAAACGGGAATGACAAAAAGTGCTGAAGCTAATGAACGAAATATTTTTCTTTGTGTGGTCATGTTTCACCTCACCTCTTTGATTACTTCTTTTGTTTTGATTGATTAAATGAAAACCACAAAACGAATTCAATCAGATATTATTTTGCTAGATTAAATGTAAGCTTAGTCTGAACTCCAGGAACTTCCACAGGAGTGCCATCAACAACTCTTGGCTTAAACTTCCACTTTAGAACAGCACGCTGAACAGCTCTATTCCAAATATTGGCAGGCTCTGAAGATACAACCACAGGGTCTCTTACAGAACCATTAGTTGTCACTGTAAATTCAACAACGGCCCAGCCTTCGATTCCACGACTCGCAGCCCGAGTGGGGTATATTGGCTCTACCCTGACAATCGGAAGATATTCCCCATCTGAACTGAAACTTCCTATTGCGACATCGACATTACTGTCTAAAGTCGGCTGTGCAATATTAACAGCATCGGCAGTTACATCCGGAGCATCGAATTCTGGCTCCGGAACATCTGGAGGACTCTCTACTTCTTCGGGCTTATCTGGCTTTGAGGTATCATATTGAGTCTCAATCTCAGCAGGAGGCTCATTGAAAGCAGATAACTTGATTTGTTTTTTGTCGTCCGGCTCATCCCAATCTTTATCGACAAGCTTAAACATAACCACAATCAAAACTGCTGTGGTTATTGCCGCAAATAGACTTGCAACGATCAGTCTTGAAAACTTCATAACGAACTAGCTCTCGTCTGTTGAAATAGAGACATCATAAATACCCAAATCACGTGCAGCATCGGCTACAGCCGTAAGGGTTTTTACATTTGCCTCATTGTCAGCTTGAATAACGACTCCGCCCTCTGGATTTTCCGCTCTTAAGCGCTCAATCACAGATTTAACAGCTCGAACATCAACCCGACGCTTATCAATCCATATTTCGTTATTTGGGCTAATTGCCACTAGGATACTGACGTTATCCTTGGAATCAGCTGTTGTTGCATCTGGACGATTAACATCGATACCAGCTTCTTTAATGAATACTGATGTGACGATGAAGAAGATCAACATAATAAATACAACGTCGAGCATTGGCGTTACGTCAATTGCACTTTCTTCTTCTTGTCTTTGTTTTTTCCTGCTCATGTTCTGTCTCTAAAATAGATTGGTCGTTTATATTAGAACTGGTGCATAGCTAAATACCCCAGCATTAATTGTCCAATTTACTAATTCATTTATCTTATATCTTATTTTCTGGCGATACCTTTTCTAGCGGTATCGGTGTCTAACAGTATAAGTGTCTAGCGATATCAGTGATCCATGGTGAGATGATCTTCAAGCAACTGATTTTCACGTTCAGCTGTTCGAGTGATCCATGTATTACCAAAGACACCCGAGATAGCTGCAACCATGCCCGCCATGGTTGGAATAGTTGCTTTTGAAACACCTCCAGCCATCGAACGCGCATCACCACCACCGGTATAGCCAAGTACTTGGAATACTTCGATCATTCCATATACCGTTCCCAATAAGCCAAGGAAAGGACACAGCGCTACACATGTTGCCACTAAAGGTAAGTTTTGATTTACCTTAATGGAGACTTCAGAAATAATTTTGTCGCGAATTTTATGCGCAAACCAAGATTTACGTTCTGACCGAGACTCCCAACTATCAATCGCATTCTTCACATCGCGACGTAATCCGCCGCGAAAATACCAAGCGCGTTCAAAGATAAGAGTCCACATAATGAAGACCAGTATTGCAATCGCGATCAAGATAGGCCCGCCTGACGCCATAAAGGCTCTTAGCGACTCTAGTAGTTCTTGAAACTGAAGGAGCATCTAACTTTCTCCTTATGATCGCTCAGAATTCTGGGCAACAATTCCTGCACTTTGCTCATCAAGAACATGCAATATTCTCTTTGAACGACCGCTCACAATGGTATAAAGCAGCATAGTTGGAATCGCAACAATAAGACCAAGCATGGTGGTTACAAGTGCAGCAGAAATACCGCTTGCCATGGTAGAAGGGTCACCGGTTCCGTAGATGGTAATCGCTTGGAAAGTTTGGATCATACCGCCAACAGTACCTAAAAGACCCATCAAAGGAGCAATCATGTAGATAACTTTTAGCAGGTTGAGACCACTTTCAATAGAAGGACGCTCTTTTAATATCGCCTCTTCCAACTTCAACTCAAGAGATTCTGTATCGATACCAGGATTTTCTTCAGCCACTTTAACAACACGACCAAGCGGGTTATTTGGATTAGCTTTCTTAGCTTTAAGTTGAGCAGATACTTTCGCACCTGTTGCAGATAGCGCCAACAATCTAAAGATAGCGAGCAACAATGCAAACGCACCTAAGCCTGTAATGGCATAACCAATAGCGCCACCTTGATGCCATTGCTCAACCAAACTGGGTAAATTGATAATCGCTTGAAGGAAAGAGCCGCCTTTAGCACCTGTAGGGTCGATACCCACTTTGACAAAACCAGAACCAGCATCAGCTAGACTTGACGCATCTCCAACTTGGCCACCTTGAGGTTGACGAGGAAGCTCCGCTATTTTGCCTTGCTCTGTCTTGTAGAGGTACGTTCCGTCAGCTGCGATAAGGTTGTAGTTACCAACACGAACAACTGTCTTTTCTACCTCTTGGCCATCATTTGTCACAACTGGCGCAGAAAATTTAACGACACGACTACTTTCAATCGCTTCGCGCTGCATTTCATACCAAAGTTGCTCGATTTCTTCTAACTCAGGTATTTGTACCGCACTATTCATTTTCTCAATTAACTTATCAAGAAATTCTGCACGATTATTTAAACCTGGCTGAGCTGAGACAATTGAAGTCTCTAAAGTGACACGAGTGTCACCCGCCTGAGAAGTTAAATGACCAAACAACTCATCGAGGCTACCTAGACGCGTTTGTAACTGCTCACGCTTCTCTTGAACCAAGCGCTCTTGATCTTCGTATTTTTTCTCCAGCTCAACAGAACGACGCTCTTCAGCAACTTTTGTTTGCTTTGCTTTATTTAGAGCCGATTGCTGATTGGATTTTTCTCGACGAAAATCAGCTTCACGCTTTTTATGCTCGTTAGATTCTAAAATTTTATTTTGCTTAACCATGCGAAGCAATTGATCAAGCGACTGAGCTTTAGGCTGCTCTTGAGCAACAGCTGTCCCAGCAACAAAGACACTTAATGCAGCGCCAACCAAACAATGCTTTATCAAATTCATTTTCATTGCGCTGCCTCCGGAGCTGAGATGGGTAATTTCATCATATCTGGCACGCCACCTTGGGTAACCTTAATCGCGTTAGATATAGCATTAGCGTACTCACCTGGACTTAATTCAACCCATGCACGCTGAGTTTTATCCCAAACACCCGATTGCTGCTTGTCTTTTGTTTGATATACAAGAGCAACACGTCCAACCATCAACATGTTAACTTCAAGATTCGAACCGGCAATCTCTAACGTATCTTCATAAACTAACGCATTGCGGCCATATTCAGATTCAATCTTATAAGCTTCTAACACTTGTCGGAATTTCTCTGCCACTGTGACATCAGCTCGGTCTTGAATATCATATAATTTTGCAACACGCTCACTTCTTTCATCTTCAAGAAACGGCACATCCAATTCAACAAACTGCTCTAACGAATCAAGCATTTTGAGAATAAGAGGCTGCATTTGACGCTCACGAATGGTAACGCTATCGATCGACTTAGTGAGCTCATTGAGAACTACTAATTGATTGTCAATCTGCTTCTGCAACTGGCGATTATAAACTCTCAAGCCATCAATCTCTTTATTGACGGTTTTAAATTCTTGGTAGATATCGCCGGTCTCATCTTGCAGCTTGTCAATTCGCCGCTGCGATGTGACACCTGCACTGGTCATGGCTTGACCTTCTCTAAGGATATTGTCTAACGTTGGATCTGCCTGCACGGCGCTTCCCATGAAAGCACTGACCGACAGTACTGTGGACAATGCCACGGCCCTGATTTGTTGCATCTTCATAGCTCCCCCAATTTGGGTTCTTACATATCGGAGACCAAACCAGCATGCATTTAGACTGACTGAATTGGTACCGGGTTCTAAAAATGATTGTTAAAAATATAAAATGGCGTCTGTTAAGAGCGCGACATTTAATAATAGCTAAACCGAACATTCAATGGTTTGTAAGTGCTTAGTTTTTAGCGTGTATTGAAGTAACAATCATCAAAACACCCTATAAACATTCAAAGAATGTTCGATAACAATAACTTATCTTACATCCTGTGATGATTAGTGGGCACTTAGCCCCCACAAAAAACGTTACTTTTTGTTACTTTTGCTGTTACTTTTGCTGTTACTTTTGTTGTTACTTTTGTTGTTGATCTTGGTTGTTAATCTTGGCTGTAGTTACTAGCGGTGCGATCTAACACGATAAATGAATAGTCGTAATGATTGGATGCGTCTGCATTATTAAAATTCCGCTCTACCTCACTCCACTCATTTTCATCCAGTTCCGGAAAAAAAGTATCCCCGACAAACTCAGCATGGATGCGCGTCAAATAAACTCTTTGCGCTTTTGGCAACGCCTCGTTATATATTTGCGCACCGCCAATAACCATAACCTCTTCTGACTTATCATTCAACGCAAAACTGGCGCCTATTTGTAATGCATCGTTAAATGTGTGAACAACAATAACGCCTTCACTGGTCCAATTTTTTTTTCGGGTAACGACAATATTTTTTCTTCCTGGCAACGCCTTTCCGATCGACTCAAATGTTTTTCGCCCCATGATAATGGGTTTGCTCATTGTCATTTTTTTGAAATATTTTAAGTCGGCCGGAAGATGCCAGGGCATTTTATTATCCAGACCTATCGCCCAATTCTCATCTGTCGCTACTATTAATGAAAGCCTCATATTTCTCGCTAGTGATTCATTCTATGTTTATATTTTTTTCATTCCAATCAAAAAAACAGGAAAGAACATCCATTTAATCATACTGCCACGGGAGCGCTAATACCTGGATCAGGATCGTAACCTGTCAGCTCAAAGTCTTCGAACTTAAAATCAAATAAGTTATTAATGTTGGGATTTATCTTCATGCAAGGAAGTTTTTTCGGTGAGCGTTTTAACTGCTTTTCTACTTGCTCGGAATGATTAGAATATAAATGTGCGTCGCCTAAAGTATGAATAAAATCTCCAGGCTCCAAACCAACAACCTGTGCAATCATCATAGTCAACAGTGAGTAGCCAGCAATATTAAAAGGAACACCTAGAAAAATATCAGCACTCCTTTGGTATAACTGACAAGATAATTTTCCATCAGCCACATAAAACTGAAAGAAAGTATGGCAAGGCGCTAACGCCATCAAACCTTGATCAACATTCTCTTGAGGAGAAATTGTTTCGTCAGGTAGCTGTGCAGGGTTCCATGCCGATACGATTAATCGCCGTGAATTGGGCGTCAATCTTATCTGCTCAACCAATTGCGACAGTTGATCTATTTTTTCTCCACTAGGGGAGGGCCAAGATCGCCATTGATACCCATAAATAGGGCCTAATTCGCCATTTTCGGTCGCCCATTCATCCCAAATTGTCACTCCGTTTTCACGCAAATATTTTGTGTTTGTATCGCCTTTTAAAAACCATAACAATTCATAAACAATAGATTTTAAATGGCATTTTTTTGTTGTTACTAACGGAAAACCCTCGGATAAATCAAAACGCATTTGATAGCCAAAAACACTTTTTGTACCGGTTCCGGTTCTATCACCTTTTTCTGCACCGTTATCTCGAACATGACGCATTAATTCTAAATACTGTTTCATATTATTTTCGATACTCAATATTTATTCTAAAAAATATTTTTGCGATAAAACAATCGGCAACAATTAATAGCGTATAAATTCAGAACGCGATTTGTTGTATGCCCACACGACCAAACCAAAACCAATCAACACCATCGGCAAAGATAAAATTTGCCCCCGCGTTACCCAGCCAAATAAATCAAACTGAATATGAACATCAGGTTCTCGAGTGAACTCAACAAGAATTCTAAAACAACCATATAAAAATACTCCAAGTCCACAGACAGATCCTATCGGTCTCGTTTTTGAAGAAAACCAATACAATATAATAAACAATAGGAGACCTTCTAATGCGGCTTCATAAAGCTGAGATGGATGACGAGCGAGCGCATCAACTCCCTCTCGTGGAAACTTCATGGCCCACGTAAAATCCGTTGGCCTTCCCCATAGCTCCTGGCCTATAAAATTCCCGATGCGACCAAACCCTAGCCCCAAAGGAACCAGCGGAGCAACAAAATCCAGTAAAGACAAAAAAGAAATATTTATTTTGCGAGCATAAAACCACATTGAAAACACGACACCAATGAACCCTCCATGAAAGGACATACCGCCTTCCCAAATACGAAACAGCCATAATGGGTCACTTAAAAAACTTTCAAATTGGTAAAAAAATACATAGCCAATACGGCCGCCAATCACCACTCCAAGCGCACCAAAAAGAATCAAATCCTCAATTTGATCTTTTTTTATCCCGCTATTCTTTTCCTTCGCTCGATGCGCTGCAATCAACCAAGCAGCAGCAAAGGCCAATAGATAGGTAATGCCATACCAATGCACCTTTAGAGGGCCAAGTTCAAGGGCGACAGGATCAAATTCAGGGTAAATTAACATAGATTATTTTTATTAATTAATGACATCAATTAGAAAAGTGGTGATTGAATACAGATTGTAGAAAGGCTGAACGTTGGTTACATTACACACAATCTCATTCGCATCAAAATATGTGCTGGATGATACCACCGACGCCCAGCCAGTTCATTCCTATCAGCTAACAATTTAAATTAAACGTCACTATGTGTCTTATCCTTTTTTCTGTTGATTCACACCCCCATTTACCGCTTGTCATTGCTGCCAATAGAGACGAGTACTATTTTAGACCGACTTCAACAGCGAAATTTTGGAAGGATAACCCTCAAATGCTAGCGGGAAAGGATTTAGAGGCTGGCGGGTCCTGGATGGGAGTGACACGGGGAGGGCGGTTTGCCGCGATCACCAACTTCCGATCTCCGACAAATCACAAACACAATAATTTTTTGTCACGAGGTCAATTAGTTCGAGACTTTCTATCACACACCAATAAGATACCAGCAACATCATTTGCCGAGCACGCTATCAATGATGGTAAGCATTATGCGGGGTTTAATTTATTACTCAAAGATGAAAACGATTTCGTTTACTGCAACAACCAAACAAACGACACCCAAATACTCACACCAGGAACCTACGCGCTAAGCAATCACCTACTGAATACACCTTGGCCTAAAGTAACAATTGGAAAAAAATCGCTGCGCACTCTTTTGGATGACACACCTACCCACATGTCAAAGGGAGACATGCCTGTACTCGCAGATTCTTTATTTTCAATACTTCAAAATAAAGAGCCGGCAACAGAAGAAGATTTACCTACGACAGGTATTGATAAAAAAACGGAACAGCTACTTTCGTCTTTATTTATTGAATCAGAACATTATGGAACATGCTCTTCAACTACGATCATTTTTGACAAAGAAAATAACATCTACTTCCATGAAAAAAATTATTACACAGAAAAACACAAAATTTCACATCGAGAAGCACTGTCGAAGTTTACAGAAAATGGACACATTAAGAACAAACAACTGCAATCAAAAGCGTCAAAGGATAATATTTTTTATTTATAAATAAACGATTAGATATTATTTAAAACTTAATGAATCGCACGAGAAGGGCGTAGCATTCTGGTGATACCCGCTGCGCTTAACGCTTCATTAACCGCGGCACTCACTTCATCCGCATCAGAGAAAGTTAATACTTTTTTTAATAACGCTTCCGCTTTCTCCATTTCAATACTTCGGATGGCCGACTTTACTTTTGGCAAATTAGTTGCGTTCATCGACAACACATCAAAACCCATTGCCGCCAACAATATAGCAGCGCCAGGATCACCAGCCATTTCACCACAAATAGAGACGGGAATAGCCTGGCTATGACCTTCATGAACAATGTATTGTAATGCTCGAATAACAGCAGGGTGAAAAGAATGATACAAATCTGAAACACGTGCGTTGTTACGATCCACCGCCAATAAATATTGCGTTAAATCGTTACTACCTACCGATAAGAAATCTGCTCGAGAAGCCAGCTCTCTCGCTTGATAAACAGCAGCAGGCACTTCGATCATGACACCAATGGGCGGTAAATCCATTGTGTAATTTTCTTCTAAAAGCTCATGATAAGCCCTATATACAAGCTTTTTAGCGCCCTCTAATTCCAATGTACTGGTTATCATTGGCAACATAATCCGTAGATTGTTCAGACCTTCACTCGCCTTTAACATAGCTCGAATCTGCGACAAAAATATTTCTGGATGATCTAAAGTGACACGAATACCACGCCAACCTAAAAAAGGATTATCTTCCTCTATAGGAAAGTATGGCAATGATTTATCACCTCCTACATCCAGCGTTCTCATCGTCACAGGGAGAGGATGAAATGCTTCCAATTGCTCACGATAAATAATCCGTTGTTCTTCTTCAGAGGGGAAACGATCACGCAACAAAAAAGGAACCTCTGTTCGATACAAGCCAACACCTTCCGCTCCGCGCTCAAGAGAGCGAACAACATCAGCCATTAAACCGGTATTAACCCAAAGAGTAA
Source organism: Cellvibrionaceae bacterium (assembly GCA_050633885.1). Taxonomy (GTDB): domain Bacteria; phylum Pseudomonadota; class Gammaproteobacteria; order Pseudomonadales; family Cellvibrionaceae; genus JAWSVE01. The sequence continues at coordinate 164,831 of JBOEHK010000002.1, read as the reverse complement.
TTCGATGATGATCGATTGACTCACAAGGTAAATCATTCAGCGCTTCTAAATCTTTTTCTAATTCTTGTTCTTCTCGAAAAATTTCTTCATAACGCTTACGCAATTCCGGGCCGGGATCGCTGTAAACAACACCATTGTATCCATCAACCACTAACTCACGTCCATCAATTTGCTTGTAAGGTAAATCGACAGCTCCAACAATCGTTGGAACTCCCATCGCTCTGGCCATAATCGCTATATGAGAATTGTGAGAACCTTTGACTGAGACAATTCCCACTAATTGCCCTTCAGGTACCTCTCCTAACTGTGACGCCGTTAACTCCTCGCCAACCAAAATTGTTTTCTTGTGATAAACACGAGCCACATGAGAAAACTCTTGTAAGTGCGCCAACACTCTTCTACCAAGATCACTAACGTCAGCAGCACGCTCTCGAAGGTAAGCATCTTCCATGCTCGAAAAATTTCTCACATGAATTAAAATGACTTCACTCCATGCGTAAGCAGCACTATCTCCTTTTTTAATGTGCTCTATCACTTCTCCTGCAAGAGAAGTGTCATCCAGCATGCTCACATATGCATCAAACAGTGCTTGTTCTTGCGTACTTAATCGCGATTTTAGTTGGGCGCCCAGCTCTTCAATTTCTTGTCGAGTGTCCGCTAAACAAGATTTTAAAAAAGCAATCTCTGCATCGACATCCGTAATTTTTTTGTGTGGGACAGAATGTAAATCAGCCACTGGTGTAATCACCATGGCTTTGCCCATTGCCACACCCGGCGCCCCAGCAACGCCTTTAAAGCTGGACTCTTTGGCCTGATGCCCCATATGAGCAAGTGCGCCTGTTGCTTCTGCATGGGCAATTGCACCCGCCAGCTGAGCAGAAATTGTTACCAAAAAGGCTTCTTCGCTTTCATCAAACCGTCTACGTTCTGTCTGCTGAACAACCAAAACACCTAAAACAACCCGATGATGAATAACCGGCACCCCCAAAAAGGAGCTAAAGCGTTCCTCTCCCGTCTCAGGAAAGTACTGGTATTTCGGATGACTTTCAGCATCATCCAGATTAATCGGCTCTTCTCGACCTACAACCCAACCAACCAAACCTTCGTCTCTAGACAAGCGCACTTGGCCAACAGCATCTGCATTTAGACCTTGAGAAGCCATTAGCAGATATTTTCCAGCATCATCGCGTAGATAAATTGAGCAAACGTCCGTCTTCATCGCCGCCTTCACTCTCTCGACAATAATATCGAGTACAGACTGAAGGTCCTTTGCGACACCAACCTCTCGGACGATACTACTCAAATATTGGAGCATACCTAACGGCCCCTATCTGTATTAGGAGGCGACTTTCTCTGTAAATCGCAAAAAGGGAATGAGAGCTCTTTTAAGGCACGACGATAAACATCACGCTTAAAAGCGACAACCTGGTTGAGCGGATACCAGTAACTCACCCAGCGCCAGTGATCAAATTCCGCTGTTTTATGCAGATCAAGACGAATGCGTTCTTCAGGTGATTTATGCTTTAACAAAAACCATTTTTGTTTTTGTCCAATGCACAATGGTTTTGATCGGTGACGAATCAGCTGTTTAGGTAATCGATACCGAAGCCAGCCTTTAGTACAAGCAAGAATATCAACATCATCTTTCTCTAAGCCGACTTCTTCGTGTAATTCACGGAAAAGGGCCTCCTCGGGATGCTCATCTTGACTAATGCCACCTTGGGGAAACTGCCAAGCATCATGTCCACCAACACGCCGAGCCCAAAACAATTGGCCCTGCTCGTTAGTAATAATGATGCCGACGTTAGGACGAAAACCATCCTCATCAATCACGCAACGCACTCCTTAGTAATATGTGGGCTGATTGGTGGAACAAAATGATACTTAAAAGGGCAAAACACATCACTTTCTCGATATCTCATCGATAATATATCTTTTGCCTACCTTATTCTTATCGCTATTATGGTATTTATCTAATAAAGGTATTACTTCGTAATTCAAACCACCATTGTTCCACAACGCCAGCGCAAATCAATCGATAAATCAGTCATTTACAAGCCATTTCAACACAATAATATAAATTTCTGGCGCTAATATCATAAAACGACATCTCATGCTAACTCGACAACACCCGAATCTCGCACAAACTCATCATCCACCATTAGCAATCAGGTATAGCCTGTGTAAAATCCATTGTCTTATTTCTCTACGACAAATGATCAATACACTGTCACTCAGAGGTTTACACATGAGTTTAGGAGCAACACATTGAGCTTGGTACTTTTTGATTTAGACAACACGCTTTTAGCTGGGGACAGCGATCACAGCTGGGGAGAATTTTTAGTTGAACATAAGCTGGTGGATGCGGATCAATATCGCCAGCGAAACGATGAGTTTTATCACGCCTACAAACAAGGGCAACTTGATATCATGGAATATCTTGAATTTGCGGTAGAGCCATTAACTCGCTTTAAAGCAACAGAACTCTCAGACCTTCATCAGACATTTATGTCAGAAAAAATTGAACCTATTCGCTTACCAAAAGCCGAAGCATTAATTGAAAAGCATCGCAATGCTGGCGATGAACTGGCTATTATTACAGCAACCAATCGTTTTATTACTGAACCCATTGCGTCTTTATTTGGCATTGAACACTTAATGGCGACTGAGCTTGAAAAAAATCACAATGGATATACGGGAAAAATTATTGACGAACCTTGTTATCAACACGGCAAATTAACTCATCTTGAAAAATGGTTAAGCCAACAACCATTCGATTTGAAAGACAGCTATTTTTACAGCGACTCATTTAATGACTTACCCTTATTGTCTAAAGTGACTCACCCTATTGCTGTTGATCCCGATCCAACATTAGAAGCGCATGCAAAACAAAAAGGATGGCAAATACTGTCTCTCAGAGATTAAAAACTTTATTCATCAGGATAAAACCGATTCAGGACACAAGCTTTAAAACATGACTGATATTAAGCACTGTTTTCGCACACACATGTTCCGCCTTCTCCCTTGGATACTGGCCATCCTGTTGTTATCCGCATGCGAAAAAGAATCTTCCGACGATGAAAATTATTCGCGGAATGAGAACCACTCAAAACCCCCGATAGAGATCACCAGCAGTCAATCTTCAGAAACTAATGCATCAATAAAAATAACAGCTGACGAACTTATCTTCAGTGAGAAACTATTAACATCACTTGTCGACTCCAGCAATACACTTCAACAATCTATCCAGCAATTTTTGACGGAAGCAACCGAAGAAAATTTTAAGAAGGCAAAAGGTGATTGGATAACTAGCCACGCCAACATGCAAGCTTTTGCGCCCTACCTCGCCATCCAACAAAGTAACCCAGGCTTATTTTCTTTTTTAAAGCATTTTCAAATATCGATTGATACCCAACCGATTCAGCCAGGTTTTTTAGATTATTTTTCCGAATATTCCCACTCCGGTATTGTCAATGATATTGCCTTACCTCTAACAACAAATAATTTACGGCGACAACACGGCATTACTGACAATAGTGATGTTTCTATTGGCTTTCATGCGATTGAATATATCTTATGGGGAGAGGTGGGGAATCGGCCGCTATCAGATTTTATAGACCAAAATACGCTATCCGATACTCAACAAAAAGAAGGATTAAGTGTTATTGACTTGCCAAATAACAGGCGGAGAACATTATTGCAATTGCAAACAAGTCTCTTAGTAGATGACATATCGGCTTTAGAATCTTTTTGGAACGACCAACAAGGGCTATTTAGAACAACTTATTTTTCTCTTCCGGCTGAGAGCAGACACCAACTGATAAAATCGGGCGCTATTTTACGGCTAAAAAAAGAATTCGACTCCCTCAACAATTTATTGGATACAGAAGAAAAAACTGCCGCTCACCTGAATCCAGACAACCACGAATTTCACAATCAATTCGCTCTAAAAAACACAAAGGACATTATTGCGTTACTAACGAGTATTAACGCTAGCTTTTTTATGGAATCCGCACCGTTTCAATATCCAGATAGACAGAAGCCAGAGAGTGCTGATCAAAAAGACATGGGGCGCCAGTTAGCTTCTATGATCATCACTATGACAGACAAGCTTAACGAACATGATAACGAATGGCTTTTAGAGCGCGCGCTAGCACAAGACCTAATGACCTTATTAAAGACTATTATCAATCAGCTCGACCCAAAAGATGACCTAGATAATCCATCAAACACTGGAAATTAAAAACAAAAAAGGCGAAATTTATATCGCCTTTTTTGTTTTTAAAATGAAATAATAATTATTCGTCTTCTTCGATTAACTCTTTATAGCCGTCAGAATCTAACGCATCTGTTAATTCCGAAAGGTCGCTAGGTTTTACTTTAAAAAACCAACCATCATCATAAGGGGAAGCATTTACGGTTTCTGGCGTTTCCTCAAGCAACTCATTAATTTCTACGACTTCTCCGGAGACAGGTGAGAAAATATCAGACGCTGCTTTCACCGATTCAACAACACCCGCTTCTTCTCCCGCTGTGACTTCGCTACCCACCTCAGGACATTCAACATAGACTACATCCCCCAAGCTATCTTGTGCATGATCACTAATACCAATAACAACCAAGCCATCACTATCAACTCGTGCCCACTCATGGCTTGCTAAGTATTTTAAATCATTTCTATATTCACTCATTTTTGCTTCCTCTAAACCAATCAATAATTTTTTAACGTTAAGTGTTAGTTTTTAGTTTAAATTAACTTTTTTCCGTTTCTCACAAAACACGGCTTCACAATATCAACCGTTAATAATTTTTTACGAATTTCAATCTGCGCTTTTTCACCAATCGCTTTCGGCACCCTCGCTAACGCGATAGACAGCCCTAAGGTTGGAGAAAAAGTTCCACTCGTGATAACCCCAGCCTCTTTAGTGTCTGGCAATTGTACAACCTGACCAGCACGTAACATGCCTTTCTCATTGAGGACTAATCCGACTAATTTTTTTTCAACGCCCTTATTTTTTTCATTCTCAATGGCTGCTCTACCGACGAACTCTCTATCATGTGGCTCCCAAGCAATCGTCCAAGCCATATTCGCCTGCAATGGAGAAACACTATCCTCCATTTCGTGTCCGTATAAATTCATTCCTGCTTCCAGTCTCAACGTATCTCGCGCGCCTAATCCGCACGGCTCAACACCTGCAACGAATAACTTTTTCCAAAAATCATTCACTTCCGATTCCGGAATAATAATTTCTAACCCATCCTCACCGGTATAACCTGTTCGAGAAAAAAACCAATCTTCTCGTATTATCGCCTGAAAGACTTTTAACTCATGTATCGCTGTTGCTGTATCCTTTTTATTGTCTTCAATAAAAACATTCGCTACCTTTTCTATCGCTTTGGGGCCTTGCACGGCGATCATGCTAAGCTTTGGACGCTCTGTGACTGAGACATTAAACGTCTCTGCTTGCTGCTGCATCCACGCTAAATCTTTGTCTCGCGTCCCGCAATTCACAACCGTGCGGTACCAATCCACATCATTATTCTCATTTCCACCCATTCGATAGACAATCAAGTCATCAATCACGCCACCACTCTCATTTAGCATGGCTGTGTAGAGCGCTTTACCAGGAACAGAATCAAGCTTAGCAACATCATTGGCTAGCAAATTTTGCAAATAAGCCTTTGCCTCTAACCCTTCGACGTCAACAATCGTCATGTGCGATACATCAAACATTCCCGCATTTTCTCGGACGACACGGTGCTCTTGAAGCTGAGAACCATAATGCAAGGGCATATCCCAACCGCTAAAATCGACAACTTTGCCGCCCATTGTTAGATGCTGATCATAAAGAGGGGTTCGCAACGCCATAGTCAATAGAGTTCCTTAATGTGTCGGTTTCGCTTGAGTAACAAATGTCAGCAGCAGATTTTGAGGATCTGCTCTTTGTCTGGCTATATTTGCCTGACTATATTTTTCAGACTATATAAAGCAACGCATTTTACTGAGAAAATTGCACTAAACCCAGTGTCCATTTTGCGATACCGTGATCAATCGATAATAAACTGAGGTTTTTCTTAAATCCTTGCTGGCCTCTCATCGCATATGAACCTATGTGTGACTCGATACGCGGTTCTGTGTACAACTTATAGATGGCCATGCACTGCCATAGACGCTATGAAACTTGTGCTAAATAACTGAGTCTGAGAACCCAATAAAACCTTAAGCATTAAGAGCTCACAATGGATACCTAATCACAAGCAAAAAAGGCATGATAATGACGATTTGGCTTAAACGACTACTTTTTAGCGTAGCTAGCATTTTGATGCTTGCTTTATTCGCTGTCGTGTTACTTTTTTTTCTCTTTGATCCCAATGACTGGAAGCCTGAATTAGAATCTCTCGCTAAAAAGCAAGGGTATGAATTACACATTAAGGGCGATATTCAATGGCAATTCTTTCCATCTCTAGCCATTTCTATTGGCGACTCCCGCTTAGCGCTTGCCCCACCAACATCCACAGAAAAATCTGCCGCCAACAATCAGCCATTTGTCACCGCTGAAAAAATTATTGCTGCTGTTGAACTTAAACCATTGCTTGAGCGAAAAATTCGCATAGAGGAAATCACGCTAGATTCGCCTAACATCACCCTTCTCACCAATAAAGATGGCTCGACAAATTACCTAACCGACAGCGAAAAAAAACCAGAAAACACTAATACCACTACAAACCAAAAAAACAACACTCAGCAACCACTCGACTTAGCGATCAAAAATATCTCTATTAATAATGGTCGCCTTCTCGTTGATAACGCACAAAGTATTCAATCCATTGAAGCGCACGCATTAAATTTTGATGCCAGTGATGTTCAAATTAACGGGAATCAATTTCCCTACAGTTTCTCGCTCTCTTTTTCTAGCAACACTTTAAAGAATCCTGTTCAGCTTGAATCAAAAGGCGCACTGTCTTTTGATCAAGATCAAAAAATTATTTCCGTTTTCGGCAAAGAAATTTTAATCAACATTGCCAACGCAACCATCAATTCTAGCTTAGACGCTGTCGTTAATTTTAAAGACGACTTAAAAGCCACCGGCAGCATAAAAATAGGAAACATTAATGCTCATAAGTTACTTGCAGCGTTAGATCAAGAACCCATAATAACCGCCAACCCTCAAGCACTGACAAGAATTGGCTTTTCTTCCACCTTTTCTTTTTCAACAAACAGTGCCGACCAAACAAATCTTACATTGAATCCATTAACATTCACGTTAGATGAATCTATCGGTAACGCCGAATTAGACTTACAACTTGCTTCTTCCGGTTCAGCATCCATCAACGTTAAGACAAAATTATCTATCGACAACATTAACATCGATGATTATTTAGCACCTCCAATCACGGCGGACACCAGCAAACCACAAAAGAATACATCGGTTCCTGCTGATTCACCCTTACCTCTAGACCTATTGCGCTCAATCAATGTATCCGCAAATATACATATTAATGAGTTGATTGCTTCTGAACTCAGCATTTCTAATTTTTCTACTTCAATTTTATCGAGTAAAGGCCTCTGGAAATTACCGTCTATTCGCGCAGAGCTTTATCAAGGCAAATTACTAGGCAACGCCAGTCTTGACGCAAGAAAGAAAAATAGCCCTGCTAAAATAGAGGCTTCCGGGTCAATTAAACGTATTGAATTATTACCACTGTTCACTGAGCTTGGCGACATCAAAGACATTGAGGGCAACGCTAATATTGACATCAAGGTCAATACAAGTGCATTTACGACTCAACAACTATTCAATAATGCAGACGCGGCTGTCACATTTAACAGCGATCTTTTACGCCTCCATGGATTTAATATCGAACAATATTATTGCCAAGCCGCTCAGCAACTTGGCAACACTGAAGTACTCCCCAAAAGCTGGCCTTCTACTAGTGACATCACATCAGTCACTGGTGCGCTGTCCTTTTCGCAGAACATTTTGCGTATTAATAATATCTCGGCCGAGTCCGTTAATATTGGTGTTGAATCTTCGGGAAATCTACACTTGGCAAATAAGACGTTTACATTTCGCGTACCCTTGCGCTTATTGCAAACTGAAAACAGCCCTGCAGGCTGTTTAATTTCCAGTAATTTTTTGAAAGAACATGAAATTGATGTTGTAGAATGTCAAGGATCTCTGGATAATCTCGATCTTGCTAACGTCTGCGGTATCGATTCAAGTGCGATTGGAACTATAGCCAAACAAGCGATTCGCTATAACGCTGGCAAAAAAATTGATGAGAAGAAAAAAGAAGTTCGGCAAACAGTAAAAGATAAACTGCTTGAAGAACTGAATAGAAACTCAGATCCCAAATCATCAGAAAGCGCTGATGATAAAACTGAAAATGAAAAACCAACGGCGCGAGATCTTTTGAAAGATTTATTAAAAAAATAATGGCAACTTTTCATTTCTCACACACTGTTTTGCAATGGTTTGATAAAAACGGCCGAAAAAATTTACCTTGGCAACATAACATTACGGCTTACCGTGTTTGGTTATCAGAAATTATGTTGCAACAAACACAAGTCAAAACCGTTATACCTTATTTCCATTCGTTCACTGAAAAATTTCCGACAATAGAGCAACTCGCTCAAGCACCTATCGATGATGTTTTGCATTTATGGACAGGACTTGGTTACTACGCCCGCGCGAGAAACTTACATGCTTGCGCAAAAAAAATTGTCGAGGAATACAACGGAGATTTTCCACAAGATGTCGAAGCGCTTGTAGAACTTCCCGGAATAGGGCGCTCCACTGCTGGCGCAATCTGCAGTATTGTTTGGGACAAGCCCACCGCCATCTTAGACGGCAACGTCAAACGCGTTCTTGCTCGCTTCAAAGCGATAAGTGGCTGGCCGGGGCAAACAGCTGTGGCGAATAGGTTATGGACACTGGCCGAATCATTAACTCCTGATACTCACACCGGCAATTACACACAGGCCATGATGGATTTGGGCGCGACGGTGTGCACCCGAAGCAAGCCAAAATGTGAAGAATGCCCACTGGCAACGCAATGCGTAGGGTTTTCCCAACGAAACCCTACTGATTATCCCGGTAAAAAACCTAAGAAAACCATTCCTGTTCGCGCTGTAAAAATGCTCATGATTCAAAACCCAGATGGTGAATTTTTCTTAGAACAAAGACCATCGCAAGGGATATGGGGAGGGCTTTGGAGCTTTTTAGAAATCCCCATCGAACAAGACTCTCTGGAGCACTGTTTTGATCAACTTGGATACACCGCAAAAGATATTAAGCCCAATGCTCCTCAAATCTGGGATACCTATCGCCACACATTTAGCCACTACCACCTCGATATTACTCCCGTACTCATTCCGCTCACTCGGCATTCCCATCAAATCATGGCCGATGACAGCCGTATTTGGTATAACACGGCATCACCACAGCAAGTGGGCTTGGCCGCGCCCGTAAAAAAACTACTTTTTCAAGCTGCTAGCGCTGACAAAGCAATCTAGTGCAAGCGCTTTAGTGCTTGTGAACACTCACTTTTCCAACACACCAAGGATCCCGTATGTCACGAACTGTCTTTTGCCGTAAATATCAGGCTGAAATGGAAGGTCTTACTATGCCTCCAATGCCAGGCCCCAAAGGCCAAGATATTTTTGACAACATATCCAAACAAGCGTGGCAAGATTGGATGCACCATCAAACCATGCTCATTAACGAAAAGCATCTCAACATGATGGACATGACAGCCAGAACCTATTTGAAAGAACAAATGGACAAGTTCTTTAGCGGCGAAGAATTTGATAAAGCAGACGGCTACGTTCCACCCGAGAAATAATCCAGCCAAAAATCACTCTCTCCTTCTGGACGCTATTTATCGAGTTTCGTCATTGCACTTCTTATTGGCACTTGACTGATATTTAACAAATACGCCACAGGGCAAAGTTGTACCAAACTCTTGAGAAGTAAGCGCTTCCGACCTTGACTCCAAGCCATCAAGCAGGTTTAATACGCGGCCTTCTTTGAGGCAAAGTCATCTGATTTTCACCTGATTTCTAGGCAGTGCTAGATCTCACAGAAAACAGAACAAGCCTCCTTAGTAGATACATGTAGCAGTAGATATATCAGACACATGTAGGTACGCCCAGATAGCTCAGTCGGTAGAGCAGGGGATTGAAAATCCCCGTGTCGGTGGTTCGATTCCGCCTCTGGGCACCATTTTTATATTCACACTTTCCTGACACGTCACTTTAATCAAGCCATTTTGATCACCGGTAAATCCTTCCATCGCGTTGTATAAGCAGGAGACAAATGATCCTGTCGCATCGACCATTTTCCTTTGAAACCCTCCGCCGCAAAAACAGCCGTATCCGAACCGTATTGCTCATTAATACGATCAACGACTTTCATTAACACTAAAGACTTTTTTGTCTGTCTTGGAATGAACATATCAAATTGTTCTGTACGTCGATTACTCACATCTAGCAAACCAACACCGCATTTGGCATAGCGAAATCCGTCTCGATGCAACTCTGACATAATGCGTCGTGCCGACCGAATAATGACACGACTATCATTTGTGGGATACGGCAATTTAATCACTGCCTGATTAGCATAATACGGCATCGCATGAGCACTCGTTTGCACAAAAACATGAACATTACTTGTCACACTTTTTTGCTTTCGCAACTTTTCTGCCGCTGCTGAAGCGTAACGACTAATATGATTTAACAACACCTCTTCTTCTGTGGCTTTCTCACCAAAAGAACGCGTCACAAATATTTCTTTTTTCAATGGCGGAATCTCTTCCAAACCAATACAACTAACGCCATTTAATTCTCGAACTGTTTTGTCAATATTCACATTCATCAGGCGTCGCAATTGTGATGGCGAAGCGTTTGCCAAATCCCACGCCGTATTAATATCCATTAATTCAAAACGCTTTGCTAATCGATGTCCTACACCCCATATTTTTATGACCGGAACTCTTTTTTGAACCCACTGCCATTTTTCTGGTGTATCAAGAACACAAACTCCTTCCGTTGCAGGAATTTTTTTTGCCGCATGACTAGCCAGCTTAGCTAATGTCTTAGTTGGCCCTATACCAATGCCCACTGGCATTCGTATTTCTTTCCAGATTGTTCGCTTAATTATTTGCCCATAGTTTTTTAAATTCCAATTCACCCCAGACAAAGAAACAAACACTTCATCAATACTGTATTGTTCGACGTTAGGAGAAAATCGTTTTACCGTTTCAACAAAGCGATAGCTGATATCACCATACAATGTAAAGTTTGCGGAAAAAACGGTTACATTTTTTTCTCGCAATAAATGTTTAATTTTAAAGTATGGCTGTAAATCAGGTATCCCCAATTGTTTTGCTTCTTTTGAGCGCGCAATAATGCAGCCATCATTGTTCGACAAAACCACCACCGGCTTACCACGAAGATCGGGACGAAAAATTTGCTCGCATGACGCATAACAACTATTACAATCTACCAACGCAAACATTTTTAGTACTGACTTTTAATATTATAAATAATGACGCCCTCAATAATCACATCATCTCTTCCCGCTAATTCAATCGGTAAATAATGAGAATTTGCGGGCAGTAATCTATTCCGCTTTGCATCTAAGACTTTACAGGTTAACTCTCCGTCGATCGCCGCCACAACAATCGCACCATGTCGTCGCTCTACAGCACGATCAATAATCAACAGATCGCCACTATGAATACCAATATCTTTTAAAGAATCACCTTCAGCCCACGCAAAAATTGTAGCGGCAGGATGCTTGATCAAATATTTATTTAAATCCAAATAACTTTCAATAAAGTCGTCTGCCGGACTCGGAAATCCAGCTGCTAATCGACTTGCCATAACAGGCAGAGACAATGATGACTCCGGAAAGGACGCTTGCACGGACGATAATTTCATTATTTTAGGCTCATCTTGTAGAGTATTCTTAAATACTGTATTTAAATACAGTATTTAAGAATACCTAAAATAATGAGCTTTGCAAGAAAATAATACGGGCGGCAACTAACAGGTATTTTCAATATTCTTCATAAAACCATTGCATGAAGAATAAAATTGTTATTAATCAATAGGATATTGTTTTAACGAGAAGCGGCTAAAAAATTAATGTTTCATGGTGGATTTTAGTAGCTTTTTTTACTGGAAAGCTAATTTTTACTATCAAGAGAATTGATACATTTTAGGTGATCGAATGAGAACTCAAACCTTCGCAAACATTTCGATTCGAATATTCAGGAGTCAGATGATTTAGAATGAGATAGCTTGGAGAATGTATTCATCGCCATTAGCAGCTGATTAACATCCGCTGTTTGAAAATTAACATGCCCTAGTTTTCGACCAGGACGAACAGATTTGTTGTACCAATGTAACTTTGAATCCGCTGACAGCACCTCTAAAGAAGGTTTCTCAATCCCGATCAAATTGACCATCCCAGCGACACCGTGATTTTCAGTGTTACCCAAAACTGTTCCTGTGATAGCGCGTAAATGATTTTCAAACTGACAGGTTTTACTGCCCGACTGTGTCCAATGACCACTGTTATGAACACGTGGCGCCAACTCGTTAATCAAGAGTTTTTCACCTGTGACAAAACATTCCATAGCTATAACGCCGACATAATCAAGCTCATTAACAATACGGCCAAGATAGTCTTGCGCTTTTTTAATTAACCCCTCCGACACATTTGGCGCGGGAGCGATAGATTGTTTGAGGATGCCTTTATCATGCGTGTTTTCAGTTAATGAATAATGTCTAGCCTCTCCATTCACAGACCGAACAGACACGAGCGAAATTTCTTTATCAAAAGGAATCCATTGTTCAGCAATATAATCGTTGCTAGATATTCGCTTGTCTTTCAAAATCTGTTCGAGCGCTTCAACATCTTCTGGCGTTTTTAACACCCATTGATTTTTTCCGTCATAGCCATCACGACAAGATTTAATCACGAGCGGCAAAGAAAGCGTTTCCACGCAAACACTTAACGGTTGACCATAAACATAAGAAGAGCAGGGGATGTCGAGGGAATCTAATAGTTGTTTTTCTTTATAGCGATCCTGACAAATAGCAAATGCTTTGGGATCGGGATAGACAGGGCAAAATTTCTGAAAACCCACAAGCAATGCAATATCCACTTGCTCTTTTTCAACGGTAACAATATCTGGTTTACCTAAAACCGCATACAAACTGTCAAACGAATCACCTGAACGCCATTGAACAATTTCGCCCAAACCCTCCACGCAAGTAGTATCTTGATGTTCTGCATCATTGATAAAACTGAACGTAAAGCCGAATGGAATGCCTGCCAATGCGAGCATCCGCGACAACTGACCACAACCGATAATCGCAATATGCATGAATACTTTACCTCAACCCCTTTCTCGACCCCTTAGCTCACATCCAAACCGCGACTTATTCTACTGACAGCGGGACAGACTCACTCTGCCGCTCACGCCAAGCAATCAGCTTATCTCGCAGTTCAGAATCGCTAACAGCCAAGATTTGTGCCGCCATCAAACCCGCATTGTAAGCACCGGGTTCCCCAATCGCTTGAGTCGAAACCGCCACGCCTTTTGGCATTTGCGCTATCGACAACAAACTATCGACGCCGCTTAAAGCCTTACTGAGTACGGGCACAGCAATCACTGGCAACCACGTCATTGCCGCCGTCATACCCGGCAAATGAGCAGCACCGCCGGCCCCAGCAATAATCACGCTGTATTTATCCGGAGCATTTTTGGCAAAATCATAGAGCCGATCAGGCGTACGATGTGCCGACACGACCGATGTGTCATAACCAATGCCAAGCTCATCCAATACCGTAATAGCTTGCTTCATAATCGGCCAATCCGATCGCGACCCCATAATGATGGCGACGCGCTTGTTTGTATTGCTACCCATTAAATAACTCCTGTTACCCATTCAGCCTTCCCGCGATCACGAGAACACTAATTAATACGCCAGCAAGTGGCACGGCGACACCAAACCGAACATAATAACAAATATCGCCTGACTAAACAGCTATCATCAGCATAGCCAGTAAGCTCAGCATATCCTTTCAATCTAACGGCCAGTAATCAACAGGAGACTTCATGTCAGAGATTCGATTCTCAAAAGAAGAAAAGGAGGCTATTGCACGAAAGATTCAGCTTTATTTTAAAGAAGAGTTAGATCAGAACATCGGTAACTTTGATGCTGAATTCTTGTTAGATTTTTTCGCCGAAGAAATAGGACCCTTTTTCTATAATCGCGGCCTGTACGATGCGCAAGCCATTTTAGAAAAAAAGGTCGGTGACATCACTGATGCTTTTTACGAAATAGAAAAGCCCGTAAGATAATATTTATTACCCACGCGATTTCTTAATCAAATCATAAGCTGCTTGAATTTCTTGGCTGCGCTCCGTTGCCGATTTAATCATATCTTCTGGGACGCCTTGTCCGGTCAATTTATCAGGATGGTATTGGCTCATTAATTTTCTATAAGCACGTTTGAGTTGTGTATCAGTGACGTCACTCTTCACGCCTAATGCTTGATAGGCTAAATCGATTTGGTTAGCGTTTGGCGTAGCGCTATAAGCACCACCGCTACTGGAATAACCACCTGCACCGCCTGCAAAAGCGCCTTGAGCTTTTATCATGCGAAGCATTTGTTCGAACATCATGGATGAGATGCCTAGCGAACTTGCTACTTTTTTAAGGACGGCTTCTTCACTGGCATCAAAATTTCCGTCCGCTAAGGCCATGTTCACCAAATACATGATCAACATTTGAATTAAATTGCGCTGTCTTCCACACGTATTTCTAAATTCATGCAATGTGCTATCACTATTAAAACTCGGCGCCGAACCTTCTTTAAATAATCGAATTGCTTCACGGCGATGATCAGGCGTTAACCCCATTTGCGACATGAAATTTTCAGCTTGTTTTATCTCCGCTTCAGAGACGCGGCCATCTGCTTTGGCTAAATGACCCAACAATAAAAAAACCGTTTTAAAAAACGTCTCTTGAATTTTTTTACGCTGCTCTTCATTCGGGCGCTGACTGCTTTGAAATTGTGTATACCCAGAAAAAAAGACACGGCCAATAATTATCCCTATGAGCGCCAAAAAAAGCCCGCCAATACCAAAGCCAATTAGAGTGGCAATACCCACCAAGCCTAACAACCCACCTAATAATCTACCCACACTGTCTCTCTTTATTTGTCAAAAATCTATAAATTGTTACACGATACTACTTTCTTAAATTCACAGAATGTAGAGTGCATCTATGACGCCAGTAGTCTTTATAGGTTCTGCTAATACACTAATCCTACTAATATATCGGCTCTACTAATATTGAGTTTCTATCAATAATATAAGTCCTGCGAATATTGTTATTGATAACAAAACTTTAAGCGACGAAAGATCTCCAATACCGTTAGAATGGGATTGTACACGAGTCACAACAGCGATTCCGCCTGAAACGAGAGCAATCACCAAAGAAGGGCAGCGCTTCAAATGAGCCTGATTTCCGACTTAACCAATGCACATCATTTAAAAATAAAAATATGAGGTTGTCATGATTATCAAAAAAACCATGAGCATACTACTTTGCTTGCTGGCCACACTGCATGCAATGACTTTACTGGCTCAAGAAAGCAAAGACTCACTCGACAAACAATACACGACAGAAACCTTCGTAGAAGGCATTCGCGTGCCCTGGGGAATGGCATGGCTACCCAATGGCGATATGCTCATTACCAATCGCAAAGGAGAGCTACATCGCTTTAGTAACGGAAAGCTTTCGCTCATTGATGGATTACCTGCTGTTCACGCCAACGGCCAAGGCGGGTTATTGGATATTGAAGTGCATCCAAAATTTTCTGAGAACGGCTGGGTATATTTTTCTTATGCCAGCCAAGAGGGCAAAAGTGGTGGCAGCAATACCGCTATCATGCGCGCAAAACTCGACGGCGATAAGCTCGACTCAAAAGAACTACTGTATAAAGCCAGCCCCAATTCAAGGCGCGGACAACATTACGGAAGCCGCATAGAATTTGATAACAACGGCTATTTATTTTTCTCGATCGGTGATCGTGGCGCGAGAAACGAAAATCCGCAAGACATTACCAAAGATGGCGGGAAAATTTATCGATTACACGATGATGGAAAAATTCCAATCGACAATCCTTTTGTCGGAAAACAAGGCGCGCGCGAAGCGATTTATTCTTTCGGCCATCGCAATCCACAAGGCATGGCAAAAAATCCAACCACTGGTGATATCTGGGTACACGAGCATGGCCCTCGTGGTGGCGACGAAATCAATATTATTGAGCCTACAAAAAATTATGGCTGGCCCATTTTAAGTTACGGCATAAATTATAATGGAACTCAATTTGCCGAAGGTGAAGAACGCGAAGGCTTTGAATCACCGATCTGGTACTGGGACCCTTCTATCGCTCCATCTGGTATGGCATTTGTCACAAGCGATAACTATCCCGAATGGAAAGGTAACTTATTAGTTGGCTCGTTAAAATTCGCTTATTTGGTATTGTGTGACGTTGAAGGGAATGAAATCAAAAAGGCCGATGTATTATTTAAAGGCATTGGTCGCGTAAGAAGTATTCGACAAGGACCCGATGGTTTTATTTATGTGGCGACAGAAGGGCAAGGGATTAAGAAGATCGTACCTAAAAAATAAGGTCTTTTCATGACTAATATCAAACTCTAGCCATTCACTCAGAATAATAATTTCTATAGAATGGCCCCCGCACTGGATTTACGTTCCAGCTCGCTGAAGAGGAGAATATTATGTCATCGCCAACGATTGTCGTTTGTGCACTTTATAAGTTTGTTGAATTAGAAAATTTTGAATCACTTCGCGAACCACTTCGTCAAGAAATGGAACGCTTAGCCGTTAGAGGAACGCTGCTATTAGCTCGCGAGGGAATTAATGGCACTATTGCTGGGAGCCGCTCAGGCATCGACGGTGTTCTTCACTGGCTACATCAAGACCCTAGCCTTGGTGCCATTGACTGCAAAGAATCTTATACCGATATCCCACCGTTTAAACGCTCGAAGGTCAAATTAAAAAAAGAAATTGTCACCATGGGCGTTGAAGGTATCGATCCTAAACGCAGTGTTGGTACATACATCGATCCAACTGATTGGAATGATTTAATCTCTGATCCCGAAGTACTGTTAATTGATACGCGTAACGATTACGAAGTAGAAGTGGGTACGTTTAAAAACGCAGTAAACCCTAACACCACAACGTTCCGTGAATTTCCTGAGTATGTTAAAAGTCATCTCGATCCCGAAAAGCATACAAAAGTCGCGATGTTTTGTACTGGTGGTATTCGTTGTGAAAAATCGACTGCGTACTTAAAAGAACAAGGTTTTGATGAAGTCTTTCATTTAAAAGGCGGCGTTTTAAAATATTTAGAAAATGTTCCTGAAGAAAATTCTTTGTGGGAAGGCGAGTGTTTTGTATTTGATGATCGCGTAACGGTTAATCATCAATTAGAAAAAGGAAACTATGATCAGTGTTTTGCTTGCAGGCTTCCGATCACCGAAGAAGATAAAGCGAGTGAAAAATATGAGCAGGGCGTAAGCTGTCCGCGATGTTTCGGAAAAGTGTCTCCCGATCAGCGCGCTCGTTTTGAAGAACGCGAGAAGCAAATGGAACTCGCGAGAAAAAGAGGTGAAGCGCATATTGGTGCAGTCGCGGCCAAACATATAGCGGATAAACGTGAAGCTAAAAATGCCAAACGACTAGCGCAAATAAACAAGCAACGATCAAAACAATGACTTTTAAAAATAGAGCTTTATTATGGCAACATTGACAAAAATCCGTGGACTTACTTTAGCTTTTTGTTTGCTCTGCTTATCACTAGGCTGCAGCAAAAATGACGATCCCAAAAAAGCTGAAAACTTACTGAAAGAGCATAAAGAAATATTGGATCAAGCAAAAGAGATCGAAGGCGATATACAAAACGCACTTGATAATCGCCTTGAAAATCAGGAATAACAGTCAGGAAAATAATCCGGAATAGAAAATTTAAAATACGGAAAGCTAACTAGGGAAGCCTAAACGCGGTACGCACCTAGCGTCCAGGCTTTTAAATAATTAATGCGGAAGACCGCTGAGCATTTCTTTTCGAGAGTAAATCATTTCTTTATACGACTGAACTAATCCAAAATTACTGGCTTGCTCACCGGAGCGTAGGTCATTCAACTGTCGCTCTAAGCGAACTATTTCATCATTTAAGCGCGCTTTTAAAAAAACGGTATTATTAAAAGTCACTCCAACATGGCTTGCTCGTGGTTGTCTCATTTTAGCCTCCTGCAGGCATGAAATTAAAACCTCTCAATTCTCATCACTGAGCAAAAACGTTATGATTTTTCACAGGCATCAGTGTTATTTTTTATTACTGTGCAACCATGTAACGTTCAAAGCGAGGCGTTTTTAGAGACTAGACCACAAAAGCAGATTACGCCAATTCTGCGGATAAAACATTTCTCCAATCGTGAGATGTATCACCAATGACTATAAAACTTGGATTTAATAGGTCATCTTTTTCATTATATCGCAGCGTTGAAAATGACATGTCTACTACCGCGCCACCAGCTGCCTCTACGACTGCCTGAGCAGCTGCCGTATCCCACTCGGAAGTAGGGCCAAAACGCGGGTATAAATCAGCCTCACCTTCAGCAATCAAACAAAGCTTAAGAGAACTGCCAATATTTTTTGTTATGACGTCAGGATAATCGGAACGTAAGCGATTCATCATCTTTTCAACATTCTCAAAACCGTGGCGGCGACTTGCCACTATTTCTATGGGCTTCTGATCTTTAATGCGAGAAACAATTGTCCTCACAGCAATCTCTTTTTGAGTTCCATCGGCCAGATATTTGAAAGCCCCAAATTTTTGGGAACCAATATAAGTTACGCCAGTAACAGGAACATAAACCATGCCCAAAATTGCAACGCCGTTGTGTATCAGCGCAATGTTTACGGTAAATTCATGGTTTCGATGAATAAATTCTTTTGTACCATCAAGCGGATCAATGAGCCAATAGGTATTCCACGCACGACGTTGTGTAAAAGAGGGCAATGCCGACTCTTCCGAAAGAATAGGCACATCTGGTGTTAATGTCGATAGACTATCCAAGATGCAGTGATGTGCCATTTTATCAGCTTCAGTAACAGGCGATCTGTCACTCTTGATATCGACATCAAATCCAGCATCTCGGTGGTAAACCTCTAAAATTAATTCACCCGCTTGCTGTCCTAATTCGACAAGTGCATTTATTAATTCCTCTGTCACTTCACATAATGAGCCTTCAGAAGAGGTGGGCTTCGAATTTTTAAAATCAGTCACACGGTATCCTTAAGCTAGACAATAGCTAGTCAATGGCTCGCCAACATTAAACGGAAAGCTGCATCAAAAACAGATTGAAGATAGAATAGCAAAATGCAGCACAAATAAACGGATTCATTAGTCAATTGGCTACTGCCCGCTCACACTACGATCAGCTCTTCTATTTTTATAGGGGTAAAACAAACACTATGCAAATGCCTTGGTCCGACATTGATACCGTATTACTTGATATGGATGGCACGTTGCTAGATCTTCATTTTGATAATTATTTTTGGACTGAACACTTACCAAAACGCTATGCTGAAACCCACAGCGTTTCCGAATCCGAGGCGAAGATAATACTTCATGATCATATAAAAGCGCATGAGGGAACACTCAATTGGTATTGTCTAGAGCACTGGTCAGAGTCATTAAACCTCAATATCCGTGAACTTAAAGAAGAAGTGAAAGACAAGATACAAATACGCCCTTTTGTTATTGAATTTTTACAGCAACTCAAAAATAAAAATAAAAAACTTATTTTAATTACTAATGCACACCCGCAAAGTTTAAGTTTAAAGCTTGATATTACTGAAATAGATCAGTGGTTAGACATAGTCATTTCTTCCCATGAATTTAACTCACCGAAGGAAGACCAAGAGTTTTGGGAGCGCTTAAGCCAACAAGAAAGCTTTAACCCTAGCCGTACTTTATTTATTGATGATACCGTCAGAATTTTAGAATCGGCTCGACGATTTGGCATCCAACATTTACTCTGCATTCACCAACCCGACAGCAAGATTATCCGACCAGAAATAAATACATTTCCTGCTATTCGTCATTTTGATGAAATTTTTATAGGCAACAGTTAAGACTAGTGCAATGAATAAAGTTCGTATCGACAAGTGGCTATGGGCCGCTCGGTTTTATAAAACTCGCAGTATAGCAAAACACGCTATTGAAGGCGGGAAAGTACGCAGCGAAGGGCAACGCATTAAACCGAGTCGCGATATTTCCGTAGGTACTTTTTTATCCCTAAAAATTGGCTGGGATGAAAGAACTATCGAGGTGATTGCGCTGTCTGAGCAAAGACGAGGTGCCCCAGAAGCGCAAGCGCTATATCAAGAAACGGAAGACAGCATTAAAAAGCGTGAAGAAAATGCTGCTAATCGAAAGATGTTTAATCAGCTGAACGAACTACCACCAAAACGCCCCACAAAAAAACAACGAAGACAGATACACCGCTTTCGCGAACAAGATTATGAAAAATAACATCGCAATACCTAACAAAGATAATAACAATGGAATTACTATGAAAAAAAATCATGCCATTTATTTTGTCAGTTGCTTGTTTTTAGTGATCAGTTCTTTTTCTTTTGCTGAATCAACTCGGGAAATTCAACGACTTAAAAATGCTGTTGTTAAAATTCATACCACATCGGCTGCACCTGATTATTTCACGCCGTGGCGATTACTTAATCCAAAACAAGGAAGTGGATCTGGCTCTGTCATTAGCGGTAATCGCATTCTCACCAACGCGCATGTCATTGCCGACGCAAGATACATACAAGTGCAAAAAAATGCTGACCCTAAAAAGTATCTTGCCAGACTTAAATTTGTTTCTCATGAAGCCGACCTTGCTATTTTAGAAGTTGAAGACACATCGTTTTTCGACGGACTAAAAACTTTAGCCATTGGAAATTTACCGGAACCATTACAAGAGGTGTCTGTTTATGGTTATCCATTTGGCGGAAGTGCTTTAAGTATTACTCGCGGCATTCTTTCACGTGTTGAGCATCATTATTATTCTCATGGCAGCAGCTATTTATTAGCAGGACAAATTGATGCGGCTATCAATCCCGGTAATAGTGGCGGCCCCGTTATTGTGAATAATGAAATTGTGGGTGTCGTCATGCAAGGTATTCCTGGTGGCGAAAATTTAGGTTATTTTGTTCCTCCTAGCGTTATTAAACATGTCTTAAAAGACGCCGAAGACGGCACTCATGACGGAATGCCTGATCTTGGATTTAGAACCCAAGATTTAGAGAGCCCTGCGATGAAAGACTCTTTAAAATTAAACACAGAGCAGAGTGGTATTTTAATCGCTAAGATTTTTAAGGAGTCACCCTCTTTCGGCAAACTTAAAAAAAACGATGTGTTACTGGCAATCGATGGTTATAAAATTTCAGATGACGAGTCGATAAAAGTCCGCAAAGACTTAAGAACAAATTATAAATATGCCATCGATCAATACCATGTAGGCGACAAAGTCGAATTAACTATTTCGCGCAACGGTGAAATTCAAAAAATTTCTGTGATCGCAGGTAGGCGCTTACCGAGCTACAACTTAGTGCTCAATGAAGCATTTGATCAACTGCCACGATATTATGTCTTCGGTGGTGTCGTTTTTGTTCCATTGAATATGAACCTCATTAAACGATGGGGTAGAAACTGGAGAACCAAAGCACCTACAGATTTTTTGTATGCCCGCAATCGTTGGACATCGCCCGAAAAAAGAGAAATTGTAGTCGCTTTAAAAGTATTACCGACTGACGTTAACCTTGGGTATCATAGCTGGAGTAACTGGATCGTTAGCTCGGTTAATGGTATTAATGTTCGCGACTTTACACAGTTCACTGACCTAGTTCGCAATGCTGACGACCAATATATTACTTTTGGCGACGAAGACGGATTTAGAATGGTCCTCGACAACAAAAAAGCGCGCTCATCAGAAGCGGAAGTCTTGAAGCTTTATCAAATTCCCAGCCCTTATTCTTTAGGTTTATTTGATTAAGCTTCTTAAAAAATACAAGAAGCACAAGAAACATAGGAGCAACTATGAACATCAACATGGAATTCAGAAAACCATTAAGAAATCTCTATTTTTGCTTCGGACTATTTTTTCCTGTGCTTTTATTCTCTTTCGATACTACAGCAGAAATTTATAAATGGACGGATGAAAAAGGAAAAGTTCATTTTAGCGATAAGCCACCTGAAAACAAAAAAGCAGAAGATATTACAGAATCAGTTAAAAATACAAATATAGATGCTAGTCAGAATGAACACTCTAAATTAAACAAAATATTCGCTAAAGAAACCGAAGGCGAGAAGCAATTACGATTGAGAAAAGCCAAAGAACAAAAAAAACAAAAAGTAGAAATAGAAAAACGCTGTGCTAAGGCCAAGAAAGATTTAAAATTCCTTCGCGAAAAACGCTTTTTTACTCTAGATGAGAATGGTAAAGAAAATACAATGACAGAAAAGCAAAGGAATGAGCTAACCAGTAAGTACAGCCAACTCATTAAAAAGAATTGCAAATAGCTTTACACACAGTTGATAGCAGCTCGCTGTCTGTTACATTGCTTGTACATATTGCCAATAAGCCATAATTGCTGTCACTAAACCACCAATCAATAAAATGGCCATAGCAATAGCACCTACGATAAATCCAATTTCACGTTTTTTAGGATCTTGGGTATATCCACGGAAATATAAAACTCGACCTACAAAAAAGATCATCCCTAGAATCGCACCGTATAAATCGCTCACATAGCTACCGAATATCCAAAGAGCGGGCAATACAATAATCAACTGCTCCATTGTATTTTGATGGGCTCGAAAATAGCTTTCGAAAATAGGATCACCTGAGACAGCAGGAGCAGCAACGCCCGTCTTGGCCCTCGCCTTACCCACTAAGGCTCCAAAAATAAAAAATTGTAATAAAAGTAATGTTGTTACTATCGCGATTAACGGCATATTCTTTATCCTATTGTTAATTTATATGAATTTATTAGCTTCAAAAAAATACCGTGTGAGTGTAACGCTAATTGAGGAAAGTGTGCAGACTTATTGCCATCTTCAGTACTTTACACATACTTAGAAAACAGCGTTTTTAAAACCAACATGAGGTCTTCATGAGAAAAGAAATAAAACCCGGCTTGTACAGGCACTACAAAGGAAAAGATTATCAGGTCTATGAGGTAGCCCGACATTCAGAAACGGAAGAACTGTTTGTAGTCTATCGATGCCTCTATGGCAATTACGATTTATGGGTTCGACCGCTGGCTATGTTTACAGAAATGGTAGAAACAAGTCCAAATAATATGCAACCAAGATTCAAATTTATCGCTTCAAATGAAGAAGAAATTAATAACTAACGATTTTTAAACAAAGCACTAAATTTTTTAAGATTTTATTTGAGAATCTAATTCACCGTCGCTAACAAGGTTTTTATCACTAGAAAAAAATTTATTAAACCTCGCTGAAACATTTTCGCCCGTTAAAAATAAGCAAGGGACCAGAATCAACGTCACTGTTGTTGCACAAATTACCCCGAAGGACAACGAAATAACCATTGGTATTAGAAATGCAGCCTGCATACTTTGTTCGAATAGAATTGGGGTCAGTCCTACAAATGTAGTCACCGATGTTAATAAGATGGCTCTAAAACGATCACGACCAGCTTGTGCAACAGCATCAAAAATTGTCATGTCGAGTTTACGGAGTGTGTTGATTCGATCAAGAAGGACAAGGTTATCATTAACCACAACACCCGCACACGCAACGAAACCCAACATAGACATCATGCTCACTTCACGTCCCATAATAAGATGCCCGACAACCGCTCCCATAAAACCAAAAGGAATCGCGGTTAATACAATCATAGGTTGCCAATAAGAACGAAACGCAATAGCCATTAACCCAAAAATAACACACAGAGAGAAGAAAAAATTTGTTGTCATCGAGCTTAAAAAATCCGCCTGATCTCGCATATCGCCCGCGATACGGACATCAAAACCAGCAAATTCCTTTTCCCATCGCGCTGTATTTTTTCTTAATAAATCCCTAACAATTTCATTTGAGTTAAAACCTTCTTGTAATTCAGATGTGATGACAATTGTTCGCTTACGATCTAATCGACGAATCGTAGAATACCCAGGCACATATTCAATACTTGCAACAGCAGAAAGAGGAACTTCTCTTCCATCTTGAGTACGAATGCGCATTTCTTCTAGTTGATCGACATTATGTCGTTCTGCTTCCGTATAACGAACCATGACCCGAACATCTTCTTTTGCTCGCGGAATACGCTGCACCTCATTACCATAAAAGCCTTGGCGAACTTGTCGGGCTATTTCATTTAATGATAATCCAAGTGCTTCTGCATTATCTTTAAGATCTAATTCAATTTCATCACGAGGTGATTGCAAATTGTCTTTAATATCGTACGTACCAGAATAATTTGAGATTGCCGATTTAACCGCATCGACAGCTCTCTCTTGCTCTACGGTCTGATCTGAACGAATGCTCACCTGTAAACGAATTGGCTCACTACGCTGATTAATTGTAAAATTAATTCTAATTTCTTCAGCTTCTGGAATGTCTCCTATATATTCGCGCCATTTTCTTGCAATGAGTCGTGTCGATACATCTCTCTCTTCGGCAGACGTTAATGCCAGCGCGAAAACAACTTGATTGCCATAGGCCCACGTTTGAATGTTGTCGATAAATTCATTAGAGCCATTTATTTTGATAATTTCTTCATCTGTTTTTAATTGATCAGCCGCGGCCACCATTCTATCTGTGACAGCTTTTGTATCTGAAAAAGGAACGCCTTCACCTAAAACTACTCTCGCTTCAATTTGATCAGCTTGGATCACGGGCATAAACCCAACACGCAACCAACCGCCTGCAAACACGGCGACTGACAATAAAAATGCAACGGCAAAACAAGCCAGCGTAATACCATTATTTTTCAATGCTTTTTCTAGAAAAGGTCGGTACTTGTTGTCAGCAAAATCTTGCAAATGCGTGGATAAAAAATGCCTTACTTTTGCCAACGACTTAAACAATCCGACAGAAGTTTCTTTTTCAGGTTTCAAATGCGATAAATGGGAAGGTAGAATTAATAATGATTCAATCAAAGAAAATACGAGGCATAAGGCAACAATAATGCCGATAGGTGCCGCCATCGTTCCCATTGGACCAGGAACAAATAGCATGGGCATAAAAAATATAATGGTACTAATGACAGCAAAAATAACAGGTTTCGATACCATTTTTGCACCGCTCGCTGCGGCTTGCATGCCATGCAGGTTGGCTTCGTTTCTTGAGTGAACACTTTCTCCTACGATGATGGCATCATCGACAACAATGCCCAGAACCAATAAAAAACCAAATAATGAAATCATATTCAAGCTAACGCCGATATGAGGCAATATCCATATACATCCCATAAATGAAAGCGTGATACCGATACATACCCATGTGGCTAATGCTGGTCGTAAAAAAAGCATGAGCACAACAAAAACCAGAATGAGTCCGCCGATAGAATTCTCCAATAGCAAACTCATTCTATCTTTAAACATTAATGTATTATCACGCCATAATTCTACGCCTATACCGGCAGGTAATTTTCCTTCTAGGCCTTCTAAGTATCCATAAACTTGTTCTCGCGCCTTTAATACATTGGGATTATCTGTAATGTACAGCCGAACATAAACTGACGGTACGCCATTGAGTAACGCAATAAAATCTCGATCAACAAAACCATCTTTTATATCAGCGATATCTCCCAATAATAATTTCGCGCCATCACGTGAACTTGTTACCACAATATGTTCAAAATCTTCTTTGTAATAAGCTTGGCCGCGAGTTTGTAATTGAATATCACCGCCTATTGACTTTACGGTACCAGCAGGGAGATTTATCGAAGAATTTTGAATCGCATTTGCGACATCTTGAAAACTTAAATTAAAACGCCGAAGTGTTTCTTCAGAGACTTCTATTGATAACTCATCATCTCTTGTCGCTGCTAACTCTGCTAGAGAAATATTAGGCAATAGTGCGAGCTCATCACGTAAAATCTGCGCTGTTTGTTTGAGTGCGGATTCTTCAACTTCTCCAAAAACACCTATGTCCATAATTTGTGTACGCCACAAGACTTCACTCACCTCTACACGTTCGGCATCTTGCGGAAATGTATTGATTGCATCGACACGGGCTTTCACATTATTTAATAATTTTTGGACATCGTAACCTTGAACAGCTTCAATAGTGACTTGGCCTGAACTGAGTCTTGCTTGAGATGAAATTTCTTCAATGCCGTCAAGATCGCCAATTGCTTCTTCGATCCGAATGATTATTTGTTCTTCAACTTCTTTTGGCCCAGCACCTGGATAGGGTGCTGACACCTCAATAAAACCTGTATTAGCTGCTGGAAACGCTTCTTTGTTTAATGAAAATAAAGAGGACACTCCACCAATGATAATGACAACCATCATTAGGTTCGCGGCTATTGGATTTTCAACAAACCATTGAATTATTTTATTCACTTTGAATTAACCTTTCGTAGGTAGCGACTTAAATATTGCTAGATTAGCGTCGTGAATTTTACGGTGTTGCTGTTGCCATGATCTCTCTTGCCGAGGGTAAAGGATTCACAATCATATTTGGCGTTAAAAAATTTTGTCCTCCAACAACAATGGCTTCTCCTTCAGATATTTTCCCTGTAATCCAAGCTTCATCTTTAGTCGTCATTAACACGCGGACGGTTTTTAGCTGTATTCTGTTTTCACTGCTTAGCGTATAAATCTCATTATTTTTAAACAATGCTCGTCGTGGAATCTTCACAACATTCTCTATTTCTCGACCGCTAATTTCAGCAGTGACAAATAAGCCCACGACTAATGGAACATGTGCTTTTTCTGGCTGCTCTACAAAAGGGTCTTTTACTTCTGCGACGGCATAATACATACGCGTATTGGTATCAACACTGGCATCAGTTCTAACAATTTGTCCATTCCATTGATATTGCTCCCCACCAATAATGCCGGTTATTAATACATTTGGACCCGGGTTGTTTTCATCTCCACGAAACCCTAGGGGTAATTCTACGAGCGCGGTTTGTTTATCAGATAGCGGAAGGCGAATTTCTGCAACAGATGTATCGTAAACTTTTGCGATTCTTCCACCTGGAGAAACATACTGCCCTGCATCGACAACAGCTTCTCGTACTCGACCATTAAAAGGCGCTGAGATTGTTGTTCTTTCTAAATCTAATTTTGCTTTATCAAGATCTGCTTTTGCAGCTGCTAACTGCGCTTCTGCTGCAGCCAGTTGAGGCTTCCTAAGGAATAAGTCATTGGCTTCTGTATTTCCTAAATCACGCCACTCTCGTTGAGCTTGTCTAGCACGACCTTTTTCTGTTGCTAAAACCTGTGCAGTTTCTGCCACTCTTGCATTTGCTTTTATCACAGCTAATTCGTAATCGCGCTTGTCGATTGTTATTAATGCTTCACCTGCTTTAAAAAACCCACCCTCCACAAAGTTTTTATTCACTTTTTCAATTCGCCCTGCAACTTGCGTGACTAAATCAATTTCATATCTTGGACTGACTGTTCCTTGCGACTTTACTTTTAACGCTTGTGTACTTGGCACTGCATAAACGACTGCCACTTGTGGAGGAGAAGGTTCTGTTTTTGGCATTTTTTGGGGTGAAGGTTTTAATGTTAGTAACGCAAAGACTGCTAAACCCCCAACGACCAAAATCAATAACGGTTTTGGGATTTTTTGCCAAATATTTTTATCTGAGTGGGTCACTATTGATCTTCCTCTTAGTGGCTAATTTCACTTCTGACAGTCAATCCTTTAAAAAGAGAGCGTTTATTAGCATGGAATAGTTTGAAAATAAGACATGAATCTTTTGAAAAATGCAATTGATAAGGCACGCTACTCATATGACTGACCGCGAGTCTATCCATAGGTTTATAACCTGTCTTAAGACTTTACCGTCCTTCACAAAATTGGATACAGACTGACATTCGCTTTCAAGTATAAACCACTGTGCAATTTTTAGTGAGGAAACGCAGGTACACTTCATGTTTTCTTGAATTAGCCAAATCACCTTTAATCAATATGCGTAAGTTAAGCCCATTTGTTATTTTCCATAAAAAAACCGGCTATTGCCGGTTTTAGAAATGAATCTTGTTGCTGACACAAGAATGCTAAACGGGATTTCCCATGACGCCTGTATACAGCGGTTCAAATGCCGTCCAACGATCTAGATCGCTATTTGATCCAAGTCCATGATTAGGAAACTTGGTACTAAACAAGCCTGTCTCACCGTGTAATGCCATATAGTTCAAAACGACCATATTCACTAAAGCCTCAACATTATTTGCTGCTGGGCTAGACGTTGTTTGTACATTACCAGCACCTGTCATCCAACCAAGCTGTTGATGCATTGCTGGATCAGTAACAGAACCTGCTGTATTGATCACTGGCCGACGGCGAGGGTCATATACTAAGAAGAATGCAGATGCAGTTTGCTGACTGTCACCCGTCCACACACCTTTACCACGCCCTTCAGCTGAATTATCAAGCATGCCATTACTGAATACCGACCCGTCACTGACTACATAAATCATGACTGGTTTATTCATGGCTGCAGCATAGGCTAAACAAGCACCTATGCATCGCCCCGCACGTAAATCACGACCTTCACCCGTACGCCGATCACCCGTGTGGTAATCATATCCACCCATGGTAATAGTGCCTGCACCAGCCAACCCATCAATAACGAGTTTCATAACTGATGCTGTTTTAGCAAATTCTCTGTCGCCAGAAAGCTCGCCGCCTGTAAAGATTTGACCGTTAATAATTGGATCAGATAATGGATCGAGCGCATCCGACCCAGCACCAAATCTGTCAGCTAAATCTGCACTTTGTGCAAACGAACATCGAAGTGCATCACGAAGTTCTGCATCTGAAATATTTCCTATCCCCGTGTTACCAGAAAGACCTGTGCTTAATTGATCAAGCTTATCGTCACTCAAACGAAAAGCCGCTTCTAAAATCGCTGTTCGCTCTGCTTCAGAACCCGGTAGATTTAAAAGCCCACCAAGATCAACCAGACCACGCGCATCTGCGGGTCGATCAACTTTTGTCGGACGAAAAGCCAGATCAATCATAGAAGCTGGCGCCATAGAATTGCCGCCGGAGTCAGCATTCCGCGATCCAATTAATGCAATCACTTCACCATTTGCACCGCCTAAACCACTAGGCACTCCAGCTGATACTTCCACATTTCCCGCGCGGGCAATGCCGTACATTGGATTGTGTGGATTGTTACCGGTGTCATTTTGAGAGCGAGCAGGAATCACAGCACCATTCGTAAATGTAGATGCATCAAAAGCAGCGGCTGTTCCCGCTCTTTCTGTCATACCCGCTAACATTTGGCTGTCGGAATGAAAAGCCAACCCAAAACTTTCATCAACAAACTGGTTAGGAACTGCAGGATCGTTACTGATGACAGGAATTTGATCGCCTGGTAAACCTTGTTTGTTATAACCCGCTGTATCAAGAATATCTAATTGGCCGCCTTGCTTTCCGACTAAAACGTTTGAGCCAGCAATGTTTGCACCACCAGCTAAATCAAAGCATATAAATGGAATTTTATCATTGCCTGCTGCACCTGTACGACATCCTGATGGCAATTCACTTGAAATAGTTAACGCTGCATTAACCTGTTGGCTCAATAACGCCATTGGACTACACAACGCCAAACCAGTACCTGTCGTAAAACCCTGAGCGAGAAAATCCCGTCGTGTTTTAGGTCGGGCATGATCAGCATGAAATAACGGCTGATCAAGTGGTACAAATTTACTGCGCTTGGACATAGTGTTTTCCTCAATTCGCTGAGCTTTTTCTCAACGCTATTCAATTCATTTTTTCAATCTTTTATTCACAATTTCAATTAATATTGAAATTAATTTTATTGGACAGTGGCTATCGCGCTTGAGAATACTGCTGTGCACACAGCAATTGCTGTAGCTTCACCATTCGCTTGGCTACCACTTTGAGCAGTACTCAATGCCGTTAAGAGTGTATCAATATCAACTTCAACATCCGCAGGATCAGCCTGGGTAGCTAGATGTGCATTTCCATTTGCTGTAATACTATGAGCCGCTAGCTTCTGCAATAAAGGGTTGAGTAAATTAGCTCGCTGCGCATTCAATGGTTGAGAGAAATTAACATTGGGCCACATGGATACCCTTAGTCCTGCATCTGTCGCTAATGCTTCGCAATAAGATGCTGAGAATTGTGCAACGCCCATTTGATTGGAAGTCGCAAATCCAATGGGATCTTCACTAGAAGGTAATTGCGTTTTTAATTGCGTGAAAGATGCAGCTACAAGCGCATTATCTTTTGGCACTCCTGTTAGAGCTGACAGCATTTCATTAATTTCGTAAAAATGTTTTAAGCCAATGTCTGATTGCTCATAAGCAATAGAGCCTAAAGACACGTTAGGATAATCCGGTGTGCTACGATCAATAGACGATGACAAGCCTCCAATCACATCAAACGATAAAAAGAATTCATCTGTTTCAGGAAGAATTTTTTCGCTTTGAACAATAGTTCCCGAAACAGGAATACCTAAATCAGAAAGTCGCAACCAATTATTTTCTGCCGCCTGATAAGCCGCATCAGTAATTGCGATATCCATTTTTGCGTAAGCTTGGCCTGTTGTCGCTTCACGACCGTTAATACCAATTCGCATTCCTTGAATTTGAATATCACTTGGCAACACGGCATTTGAATCTAGAACAGTGAAGAACGGTTCGTTAAATAAATAACTGTAATCATCAAAACGTTCTACTTCAAAAACAATATACGCATCTGGAATGTTAACCAAATGAGAAATACTAAATGGCATATAATATTTTTGCCCAACACCCACATTAAAGTTGGCTGCAATTTGTTCTGGTGTTAATACACGATTGTGAATCGCCGCAAACCGTAAAGTACCGCGCCAATCTAAATCGTTGTTAATTGTTTCATTGCCGAGCACAAGTACGAACGCATTATTCCAATTACTTAAATTACTTCCTGCTAATAAATCTGAATCAGACGTTGTTAATGCGCCATTCACATAAATACTTCGTCCATTAATGGGGTCAAAATTCACAACAACGTGTTGCAAACTAGCTTGTAGCACTTCATCTGCATTTGGGGTTGAATAAAGCGGCGCTCCGTTTGCGCTACTGTCTGCACTTGTTGTCCGTACTAACGTGTCGTAATCATAGAGTGTTTGTCCGAGTGTGAAGTTACGCTCTGACTCACCCCCAGAATACGCAATGATACGACGAATATTATCTTGCGTTACATTCGCAGGAATCGCCCATGTTTCAATACTAAACTCACCCGTTAGCGTAATTAAGTCATACAATTTTACGCTGTTACTTGTTCGGCCTTGCGCTCTACCTGTAGGTCCAAAAAATTCCATTCCCCAGCTCGACACAAATCGCGCGTCACCACTTCTCGTTAAATCTAACTGAGGGGCAACACCACTGGTGTCAACAACTCGATCAGGATCATTTTGATCTAGCTGTTTAAATTCATATTTAGCAATAATGTTTGATTCAAAGCGTCCACCTGAATTTGCACTTTGCCCTTGATCGGGAGAAGCTGGAAAACTTAATGCTTTACTCACTCGCAATGCATCAGTATCCACTTGATCTGGCGCGCCCAATGTATTGACGAATGCTGTAATGGCATTTTCCATTTCTGTTGCGTTGGCAGGGCAGTTCACTGGACCACTTGCATCATTTGGATCCCAACAATTGTTATGTGGCTCAACAGCTAAACGATAAACCAATCGAGAATTTGAAGGATTGTTTAAATCAATTTTTGAACGAACAGCATCGTAAGCAGCATTAGTATCTGAACTTGCGAAGTAAGGTTGCTGTTGTCTCTCGCTTCCATCTTCAGAATGACATCGTCCACAATAAGGCCGAAGTATAGGTGTGTGAATTAATGTCTCGAAATCCGTCGATGTCACTGGAAAATTTAAACTTGCACCTGGATCAACCAAGGGCGTCACAGGTTGAATAGTTACCACTGTTGCTGCAGCTGTTGTTGAATCCGCCCAACGCTGTATGTATTGCTCCATCAAGGTTGCACACACATTGTTGCTCGTGTCCCAGCAGTTGTGCCCTTGAGCCATGCGCTGCACTAATGTGGAGTTAGCTGGAACCTCTAAATCGGCAACTGATAATGCGGCTTGATATGCTGCATTAATATCATCATCACGAACAAAAGAAGTCGTTCCTGCTCCGCCTTGCTTATGACAACCGCCGCAACGATTATCAGCCACTAAGTTGTCCCATACATTTAATTTAAATTCTTGCACATCCGTAGAAAGAGGAGCGGGGCCAGAATATGTTAAGCCTGCGCTACCACCCCCACCACCAGCATTGACATTGGTATCGCCGTCGCTTCCACTCCCCGAACTACAGCTTGTAAAACCGGATAACAAACCCACAGCCATCGACGTTATCATCAACAACTTGAGCCCACGAATCATACTGAGGTGATCTATTTTTTTGTACATAAGGCCTATCACTTCTTAGTTTCCTTTACAGTAGTCAGCGGTTTCGGCAAACACTTGTTTCATGTTGTAACCACTCGTTCTGAAATTGTCTGTCATGATCGACACTTGTGTCGCATCTAAATTATTGAGCGTGTTTCCTGATCCATCAACCAAAGCAGCGGGATCACGCAAGCAAACTGACTGAAAAACTTTTTTCACTTGGCATTGAGCAAACGCATAACTATTTGCTAATTCACGGCCCATGGATTTTGCACCCGCGCCAGAACCGCCTGGCGAATCATTACCATAATCCCATCCTGCCGATTCATTTAAACCTTCTCGCCAATAGTTATCCCAACCATCATCGGGTGTGACATAACCGTAAGGGAAGTTAGAGGCGTTGATGTGATATTTCGGCTGAACACGCGTATCTATACCTAACTCAGGATTTGGCTGTGCTGTTGTGTTGTAAACAAGACTGCCGTTATCTGTTGCAGGGTCATCATCAGGATCACTGTAATCATAATAAGCAAACGCTTGCGCCAAAGGATCCATGCCAATATGACAACCAACACAGCCCGTCAAAAACAAACGGCTGTCACCACCTGGGCTACGAGAGATATCTTGACGAATCCGATCAGGAACACCGCTGATATCTTCCATCTGCTCCAAATCTCGACAAAGCTGACTCATCAAGGTGAAACGCAACATCGCACGATTAGTTCCGGCAACAAAAAAAGCTTTTGCTCCAGCACGGGTAGTCATCACACCCGCGGTTGCTGCTGAATCTAAACCTGTAAGACTGGACTGTGCTTGAGGGGAAAGAGTCTCCAAAGAAACGGCTTGGGACTCGATATCTTCATAATGATTATTGTTGCTTGCAGAATAAGCAGCTAAACCACTCGCTGTACTGGTATAAACAATATCTCCTGACAACAGCTGCCGATAGTCAGTGCCATCTTTGACCAAGCCAATAAAGGTCGCAATGTAATCATTGAGTGGCTCAAACGGATCTTGATCGCGGTTTGTCCATGGAGCAGCCATACGCTTTAGCGTACCGCCCAAAAAGCCTTCAACCGGCTCTGAACCATAAACACCATTCATGACATTGAGTGCCGCTGTAACACCACTACCACTATCTGCTTGGATTTGTGCATCCATAGCCAATAGTGTCGCCTCTGTTGGTGGCAATCCAGTTAATCGCTCATGAATGCGTTTTGCCTGCTCAATAGTTCCCGCAAAAGATGACTGCGAAGCAAAAACAGAACATGCCGCTACAAGCGCGAGTGCTGATATTTTTCGTAAGTGTTGGTTTCGTTTGATGACCACAATTATTTCCTGAAAAATTTTCTTTAAACTTAATCTCAACAACCTGCATAGCCAATGAAGCAACTAATTTAAAAGGATCTAATAAAAGTAACTAATTAAAGTGGCTAACCAATTGTTAAGAATTTTGAGTTTTCTTTTTGATGCCCAATGAATTTAGGGATTGGGAAGTATTATGCCTAATAAAAAATCGAATACCTAATCGCTCTTGTAAAATCCTAGAGTCTTTATGTCTTTTTCGAAACCTCTTTTTTAAAACTGCCTTAATAAGTGTCGAGCTGTTCACACTATATAGTCCTTAATATTCAACAGCTTCCGTTGCAACCATATAAATAGCTATTTCGTCGGTGGAAAGTGGCCGATCGTCTACAAACGCGGCATACTGCTCACAAATACAATCCATAAACTTAAAATAACCACACTAAACCGTGACTGACTGAAAAGAATATTTTTTTTATTTTAAGTAAGCTGTTTTTTTATTCCAGATTACTCAGATTGTATTTAAAAAACTATTTCAAATTTTAGAAAAATATTGATTAAGCATTTAATTTTTGCGGGCATCATTTTCAATTAAGCGGATAGATTGAGAGTTTTTTGTCTACTTCGTCACAATATTTTACGTATTTTATTTTAGGAATTTAAACATGTTTGGGTCTGATATTTTTTTACACCGAACCTCACCGTTTTTTTTACTCAAAACAAACGTTTGCTTGCTCGCACTTTTTCTAAGTGCCTGTGGTGGAGGCAGTGGTGGTGGCGGAAGCCAATCACCTGACCCAGTTGTCGTGGATTTACCGATTGCTTATGTCAAACGCTCTGTTCCTATTGATGTTGACGATGAAGATAATGATGGTGATATCACAGAAGTTATTCCCGAAAACTTTTTGGACCCTTATGAGTTTAATGGGGGTGCCGCACTATATATTCGTGATCGTGCCGCACCAGGTGCCGACGAAACAAACATTACAGACCGAGCATGGCCCGCAGGCGCTCTTTATGATGTAAAAGATGTTGAAGTGTCTTATGACGGAACAAAACTGGTTTTCGCTATGCGCGCGCCTGACGACCCAGATCTTGACGATGACGAACAAGCAAAGTGGGACATTTGGGAATACGAATTACCAACAGATATTCTTCGACCCGTCATCGCCGATGTAACCACCGCCCAAGAAGCGAATGATATTGCCCCCTATTATTTAGCTGACGATAGAATTGTTTTTTCTTCAGATAGACAACAACGATCAAAAGCGATTCTGCTGGACGATGGAAAAACACGTTACGCTGCAATGCATGAAGACAACACCAATGGTGAGTATGGATTCGTATTGCATGTAATGGATGACGACGGGCAAAACATCGAACAAATTACTTATAACCAGAGTCACGATTTGCAACCCACTGTTTTATCAAACGGTCGCATTTTATTTTTACGCTGGGACAATTACACGCGAAACAATATTAGTTTGTATACGATCAACCCTGATGGCTCTGATCAACAAGTCCATTACGGTTTTCACAGCCAAGATACGGGGACTAATATCGCCGGTACAAATGATATAGAAGCGGTTTTTTCTCAGCCACGAGCAATGCCCAGCGGACAGCTTCTCGTCAACTTAAAACCTCGGACCGATGATCGCTTTGGTGGCGACATGGTACTGATAGATGCCGAAAATTTTGTTGAAATTGATCAACCCACCGCTGCAAATACTGGAACAACAAACCCTGGGCAAGCTTCTGCATCCCTTCTCGACGTGCTTATTGATGGTTCACCTTCTCCTCACGGCCGTTTTAATTCCG
This sequence comes from Cellvibrionaceae bacterium, assembly GCA_050633885.1. Lineage (GTDB taxonomy): Bacteria > Pseudomonadota > Gammaproteobacteria > Pseudomonadales > Cellvibrionaceae > JAWSVE01. Next base: position 128,954 of record JBOEHK010000002.1, on the reverse strand, counting down.
TTTTTCCTTTTTTTGATGGTACCGATAGGCTTTTAGTGACATGGAATCAATGTCGACTCATCAACCCTGACGACCCTGATCCTGCAAATCCAACCACTTTTGTTCCCTGTACAGATGATAATTTAGCGCTAGCAAACATCCTTGAAGCTCCTCCGTTATACGGCGTCTGGATTTACAACCCAACAGATGGCACTCAATTACCTGTTATTTCTCCTGAAGATGGCATCATCTATACCGATGCTGTTGCTATGGAACCAAGAGATCGACCTACGCTTATCTTGCCCCTCATACCTGCTGACTCTTCGTGGGTTGATGAAGGTGTGGGCGTCGTTCACATCAGAAGTGTGTATGACATAGATGGAACTGATGCCGCTCCCGGAGGAATTGCCGCCACTTCTGATCCAGGGCAGGCGCAATATGCTACAAGGCCTGCTCGTTTTTTACGGATCACTAAAGCTGTAAGCCAGCCAGACAATGATACTCGAGATTTCGATAATAATGCCTTTGGTGTTGCTGGCGCTCAGCGCATGAAAGAAATCCTTGGCTATGTGCCTATCGAGCCTGATGGCTCAGTGAAATTCAAAGTGCCTGCGGATGTGGCTTTCACTATTTCAATCCACGATGACAATATTGGGCGCATTCGGCCCCGCCATCAAAATTGGATGCAAGTACGCTCCGGTGAAACGCTAGAATGCAATGGTTGCCATACTCGTAATAGCGAGGCCCCTCACGGTCGCCGAGATGCCGAGCCCGCATCATTGAATCTTGGCGCAGCAACAAATGGCCCGCTATCGAATAGCGATGTTGTCGCTGAAATGGGTGAAACCATGGCAGAGACCTATGCCCGCACCAATGGCGGCCCTCGCACTCCAAATTTTAATATTGAATATACAGACACTTTTGCGACCGCCGGACTTAAAGATGCAGATATCACACTCAAATATACTGATACTGATCCCGCGATAGGGCTAAATACAACGCCTCCTGCATCTATCGGTTGCCAAAATGTTTGGAATTCTTCGTGCCGCGGTATCATTAACTACGAACAGCATATTCAACCGATCTGGGACTACGTGGGTAGAACAAATGACGCTAACGCCTCAGCGGTATGTGTCGATTGTCACAATAAAGTGAATAATGTAGGGGCGGCCCAAGTTCCCGCCGGCCAACTCGAACTAACGGGTGACCCTATTGGCGCCCTTAATCGCAATCCAAACCAGCAAATGCTTTGGGTCATGTCATATCTAGACCTTTTTGTTGATGACTTTGTCTTGGAGTTAGATGCCGCAGGAACAACGTTAATCCGCCGCACCGTTCCTCAGGATACCGGCGAAGTCGATGCGGATGGAAACCCCATCATTGTTGATGTGCCTGTACTGGCACCTTCTCCTATATCAACAGGAAATTTCTTCAATGTATTCTCTCAAGGTGGGAGTCATAATGGTGGATTAACCCGCTTATCCCCTCACGAACTAAAATTAATTTCAGAATGGTTAGATATTGGGGCACAATACTACAACAACCCGTTTGACGCGCCGCTAAACTAGAAGCAAGTCAATTGGATACAATGGATTCAGCGATTTAACTTTAATGAAATTAACTGCTAATCAAACAAAGCGATGGCTTGTGCATATTCTCCAATTCATCGCTTTTTGCTATTTGGCGATGCCTGCACAAGCATCTGAAGAGCTCGAAGTCACGATTATCGACCAGTATGTAGATTTACACACAGGTCCAGGCCGAGGCTTTCCGATTGTGCACGCTATTGAATACGGTCAAAAAACCGTACTTGTTAAAAAGCGTACAGATTGGATTAAAGTTGAATTACCCAAAGGAATAACAGGCTGGGCTCATCGAGATGATTTAGAGCTTACTTTGGGTAACGATGGAAAACTCATTGAATTTGATCAAGTTGACATAGATGATTTTATTAATCGCCGATGGAGTGCTGGAGCAGCAGCAGGAGACTTCGGTGGTGCTGATGCTTTATCAATTTATGGTGGTTACCGCTTCACTAAGAATTTAACCTTTGAAACAAAAGTAACCCATGCAGTCGGCAGTTTTTCTAACAGTTTGTCGGTTGGCGCGAGCTTGTTACATGAAACTTGGCCACACTGGCGAGTGTCTCCATATTTCACCATGGGTGTTGCCATTATCAAAATTAATCCTGATGCAACATTGGTAAAAACCGAAGATCGTACCGACAGCATGTTAATGGTTGGACTCGGCGCTCAAGGCTACATCACGCGAAGTTTTATGATTCGTATGGAATACACTAACAATTTGATTCTAACGAGTCGCAATGAAAATGAAGAGGTCAAAGAGTGGAAAATCGGATTAAACGTCTTTTTCTAATCAGCTTAACCTGCAGCTTAGGCATTTTAACCGCCGTTAGCCTTCCTGCTGTCGCGCAAGATGATGAAGAAGTGAACCCTTCTGACTCTGTGCTCGATAAAATTATCACGCCAGATATGGAACGGCGTGTCATTGAAGAAGATATTCTCGACAATGAAGATTTTGAGATTGGTTTCTATGCTGGCGTACTCAGCATAGAAGATTTTGGCAGCAATTCCGTCGTCGGTGTTCGCTTAGCCTATCACGTGACAGAAGATTTTTTTCTTGAAGGCACTTATGCGCTATCTAACCTACAAGAAACTAGCTTCGAAAGGTTGAGCGGTTCAACGCCCTTATTTACTGACGAGCAAAGAGAACTGTCTTATTACAACATTGCTTTTGGTTGGAATATGCTGCCCGGTGAAGTATTTATCGGAAAAAACTGGGCCTTCAACACGTCGTTTTATTTAATCGCTGGTGCCGGCAGTACTTCTTTTGCAGATGAACAACATTTTACTTATAGCATTGGCGGTGGATTACGAATCGCTCTCACCGATTGGCTATCTTTTCACGTCGATATGCGAGACCACATTTTTAGTCACGATTTACTTGGCGAAGATATCACAACACAAAATTTAGAAGCTCATATAGGGCTCACCTTGTTTTTTTAAACACGCATTTAAAATACAAAAAAACTTAACCGCAGAGTGAAACCAAAAGTAATACAGGGGAACGTCAACATACTTTAATTTAACGTTACTGAGTTTAATTTCACTTATTTAAGTTTAGAAAGCGCTCAGCGCTAAAAGAGGACGCAACATGAAAAGAGTTTTATCCGTACTATTAATCATAATTAGTTTTAGTTTAGTGGTTAGCGCGCAAGCAGCCCAAAAGCTTTCTGGTACAGCTTATGACTTTACACTACCCAGCAATTCAGGAAAAAATGTTCGCTTATCCGAACTACGTGGTGAAGTTGTTATGATAAATTTCTGGGCGTCGTGGTGTGGCCCTTGCCGACAAGAAATGCCCATTTTAGAAGAACTCTATCAACGCTACAGTCGTGCCGGCTTTACAATTTTAGGCGTTAACGTAGAGCCTGATTCTGAAGACGCCAATAAAATTTTGAAAAATGTAAAAATCAGCTTTCCAGTGTTATATGACAAAGAAAGTGAGGTGAGCGAGCTCTACAATGTAGAAGCCATGCCAAGCACAGTCATCATCGATCGAAATGGGGAAATGCGTTATCTACATCGTGGTTACAAACCGGGTTACGAAGATGACTACAAAGCACAAATAAAAGAGCTGATCCGCGAATGAAAACCCTGAAGATTATTGCCACAATAAGCATTAGCTTGATAGTGCTTTCTGGCTGCTCAGTTAAACCTTGGGTCAAACCTTACGAAAGGCAAAACCTTGCAGATGCCGTTATGAAATTCGACAGAGATCCGGCTTCTTCAAAATATTTGCATCACGTGTACGAATCACGTGAAGCAATGCGTGGCGCTGAAGGTAGTTCTGGTGGCGGCTGTGGCTGCAATTAAAAAGCATTACACCATTAATTCATCTCCAATTAAAAAACTGTAGGCCAAACAAAATAACAATGAAGACTGTATCAAAAATAGTATTTTTATTGGCTGCAACCTCAGCGCATGTTGTAAGCGCTGCCGTATTGCCGGAAGACCGCGCTGATATTTTATTTCATTCTTACGAAGGTGGCGGAGCAACAATTAACGGACCATCCGTTTTAGTCCGCAAAGGCATCAAGGATACCGTCTCTGTTTACGCCAACTATTATGTCGACATGGTAACCAGTGCCACCATCGACGTAGAAGTACAGGGCGCGAGTGAATACACAGAAGAAAGAACTGAGTATAGTGTCGGTTTTGATTATCTTTTTGATAAAACAATCATGAGTTTAGGTTTCACTAACAGCTCAGAAAATGATTACGAAGCAGATACTATTGGGTTTGGGGTTAGCCAAGATTTTTTCGGTGACTTAACAAATATCTCTCTCGGTTTTAGTTTCGGCTCTGACACTGTAAGCAAAACTGTGACCGATGATACGACGGGTGCAACACGTGCAGAATACGTGGGCGACAACGAACATCGTCGCTATAAATTAGGCATCTCTCAAATTTTAACCAAGGATTTTTTAATTGCGCTTAATTTTGAAAGCGTTATTGATAGCGGTTTTTTAAATAACCCTTATCGTCAAGTTAGAGCTTTAGATAGAACTACTAACTTTACTACTGCTGTCGCACAACCAGAAAATTATCCTGAAACGCGTAACAGTGACGCCTTCGCTATTCGCGGACTTTATTATTTACCTTATCGTGCATCAGCTGGACTCGAGTTTAGAAGTTTTAGCGATAGCTGGGGAATTCAAGCAAAGAGTTACGAATTAAAATATGTTCACCCCATTGAAAGCTTAGGGTTAGTGATTGAAGGAAAAATTCGCGCCTATAGCCAAACACAAGCCGATTTTTACAGCGATCTTTTTCCCTATAATGAAGACCCAAATAACCTCATTGAATTTCGCGCACGCGATAAAGAAATGAGTACTTTTGACACCAGCACATTTGGCCTTGGTATTACTTACGATTTCCCAAAAGGATTACTTCCTTATTTTGAAAAAGCTTCCGTCAATTTATATTGGGATCACATTCAATTTGATTACGACAACTTCCGAGATGCCCGCCCGTCAAATGATCCAATAGCGCCACCTCTAGGACAAGAACCTCTTTATGAATTTAACGCTAATGTAGTGCGTTTATTCCTTTCTTTCTGGTATTAACATTTTTATTATATTTTCCTTTCCGGCAACCTGACGCTTTGCATGTTTTGAATTTCTCGTTTGATATAGTAGTCATGCCGTCAATACAGTAACTTCTAGCAACTTCTAGCAATATCTATTTGCATCAAATATATTGATAGTAAAGAAGAAAGATACAAAATTATTGTTATAGTTCTTTACCCTTTTATCTCCTGAAAAAACGTCAACTACACAAGCATAAAAAAACCGAGACATCTTAGAACCAATAAGACGACTCGGTTTGTATTTCATAGCCTATAGCTAATTCGGCAAGAAGTTAAACGTATAGTTAACCGTGGTTCTTGAAGCATTACTTGCTTCAAATGCGATTAAACGAATTCTTGAAAGGATTCTTTTTTCTAAATCAGGATCGTTCAAATCACTCGACACAATTTCTGCATTTGATATTTGTCCCGATGGTTCAATCGTTATTTTAACCACTACTTCACCTTGTAAACTTGGGTTACGACGTAGGGCTCTATTATAAATCGCAAACAATGCCGCTTTATTAGGCTCAATCACACGGCGAATTTCTTGAGTGCTTCGCGCTGAACTTCCTGCTCCTGCACCGTCGCCGTTCGCGCCTGCAATATTTTCGGCATCTGAGCCTGCTCTATTGGCAAGACTACTTTCGACAACGGTTGTTTCTCTGCCTGACAAGGCAACGCCGCCCGTATCTCGACTTAAAGCCGCTGTATTAATTCCACCACTCGTACTTTTAGCGCCACTTGTGATAACAGAGCGATCTACCTTAGCCGCCTGAGAAGTACCACGAGATAAGCCTTTGGTTTCTACTTTAGACACATCTAAAGCGTCGCGCATATCGGCCAAATCATCTTTAAACTGTAACAGGCCGCTGGTTGCTGCTTTCTTTTTTGCTTCAGCAACTTTATCAACGGGTGCTGGTTTTTTCGGCTGCGGCTTTGGCGGCTCTGGTTTTGGTTCCGGTTTTGGCTTTGGTTTTTCTTCCGGCGGTTTTGGCTTTTCTTCAACCGGCTTGGGCTTTTCCTCTTCCTTTGGTTTTGGAGGAGGAGGGGGGGGTGGTTTTGGTAATTCTTTCTTTTCCAATACAACACGTGCTAACTGAGGCGGTAATGTTTCTCTTTCTTCACGTGTTAACTCTGGCACTGGAATTAGAGGAATAATGATCGCAAAAACAACAAGAATTGCTAACGCGATTTTCAGAATCTTTTTATAACGAATATCTTCATCAATGGATGAATACCATGGCAATTCTAAATTGGGGGCTCGCATCATCATTTATGAACCCTCCACTGCCGATTCGTTAACATCTTCTTTTGCAACTTTACTCACAGCTAAAGAGATATTTCGATATTCGTTCGCAGCACAGGTTGTCATGATTTTTTTCAACACGGTGTAGGGCACTGCCTTATCACCCATGATGGTAATGGGCCGACCTTGGATTTGCTGTTCCTCCGTTAATGGTTTTGCGCGAGAAGCTTGATATTGTAGCTCTTTGGCTAATCCCGAAATTTCATTGCTTTCGTTATTAATGATTTCTGATACGGTTGCAACTGCTCGACCAGAAACAAGAATATTTTTTGCATTGACGTTGACGATAATAGTTGTATCGGGGCGTTGCTCTGAAATAGATTCAGGCAACTGAATATCTTTACTGGTTTGCAATACTTCCACATCAGAAGAGTTCACCAATAAGAAAAATACTAAGATGGTAAAAATATCCATCAGAGAAACAAGATTAAGCTTTGACTGCCCTTGAGCACGCTTATGATGTCGCTCCATTCGGCGAGCGCGTAATGATTTTTTCATTGCATCACTCCACCATTAATTGCAGTGGACGAAATAGCGGCTATTGAATTTTCTTTGAGTCGCTGGCTTTCGCTTGCCGTTTCGTTAACAGGCGCATCACCCAATGAAATATCTGGGAATAATTCAGCATCAACAACGCTTGCTGCCACAATGGCTTGAAATGATCTTACCGTATCCATCACACTAACGAGCGTTTGATAGTCTGTATTGGGTTGAGACAAAACCAAGATATCTTTTTTATCAATATCTTTATCACGTAGCTGTCTTTTTACTTCTTGCAAAATTAGCGACAGCATTTTGTAATCGTAGTCGTCTTCTTTTTTCTCAATTCGTTTTAAACGAATCCCCGCTGGAAAGTTTAAATCCATGTAGTCATCATGAATCACTAATTCAAGTTGCTGATTTTCATTTTCTTCAACTGATTCAGAGGAGGCAGCTGAATCAGGAAGTTTTAAATCTAGCACCGTAATTTGTGAAAACACCATGTTCATCAAAAGCACCGGCACTAACACGATCATGAGATTCATGAACGAGGTAATGTCGAGGTCTTTTTCTTCACGGAATTTTTTGTGTCGATTGCGTTTCATTTACTAAACCTATTCACGTGTTTTATCGCTATTTTTGCGATACGCGCTTTCGTATTGTCTTTTCATTGCCTAGCAAAACTAATTGGCAGCTTTAATTAATCTTGAGCGCGAGTTTTACTAGCCATCGCTTTTGCAGTTGACATTAAGTTCAAACATTTAACGCCAGCCATTTCTAAGCTATCAACAATTTCCATGGTTTTAGTTTGTAAAAGTGAATGAAAGATTAACAACGGAATAGCAGACATCAATCCAAATGCTGTTGTATTCATCGCAACCGAAATACTTTTTGATAGTAATGACGCTTTTTCTGTTGGATCTGCATCTGCTACAGCGGTAAATGCCGCAATCAAGCCAATAATGGTTCCTAACAAACCAAGAAGAGTAGAAATATTGGCGAGAGTTGCTAGATATCCTGTGCGCTTTTCTAAACGAGGCGTCGCTTCCATCACACCTTCTTCCATTGCTAGCTCAATATCATCACGCCGTTGCGAACTGCCCATGCGAGCAACACCAGCTGCGATCATACGAACCACTGGGGCATTTGAACTTTGACCGATATCGAGAACACCTTTGTAGTCTCGCTTTTGCAAGAGCGGCAATACTCTTTCAAATGCACGACGGTTTGCCGTCTTTGCATAGGTTAAAAACATCCATCGTTCTATCACTACTGCTAAGCCAATGATAAGAACAACTGCGATTGGGTACATAAACGGTCCGCCGTCTTGGAAAAACCGTAAAATTGTATTGATCATGATTTGCCTGCCTCCGAAAGTGCCTTGAATACAAAAAACAAAAATCTTAAAAATTATTGACTGACTATAACCCCAAAGAAAAACACCAACAGAATATTCTCTGCCAGTGCTTTCAAAATAATGACAAACTGTGGCCGTCTATAAGGTTATTGCCGCTCTCTACCCAGTGTTAGCTCTGTTATGGAGCTATTTTGGTTAATTGGCTTTTGTTGATAAAGCCCAGTTTAAGTTTAGCGCGTCTCTCAAATTTAGCCGAAAAGACACCCAGAATTAACAACTCAAAAGACAATCAACTAATTTATCAAAAAGATGCGCTAAGTCATTGTCTTAAAAGACATTCAAATCTTGTGCCGCTGGGTAGGGATAAAGGATAAAATCGGCTAAATGGCCGCAATTGATTATCAATATGTGATCTAAGCAACACTTTTGCTTCTGGTGAGCGAATTTTCTAGGGGTTTATTTAGTCGACTTTTTTGCCTTCTTAGCAAGCTTAGAAAGCTCTTTGGTGTAAGACAGTTCTCTACGTAACTCTATACGCTCAACATGGCCAAAAATGATGTCTAATTGGCTCTGTATGGACTGATTTTCTAGTTCCGAGTCGTTCACACTTTTCCAAGGAACAATGTACAAAACTTTCGGTTGCTCCTGGTTACCTATAATCGTCGAACTTAAATTGACTGTTGCCTCTTGTGCATAAGAGACATGAAAAAAAGTCGAAGCAAACAAAAATAAAGCGCCACAAAATGTCACCTTTTGCCACTTCATGCTTGTCTCTTTCATTACTTTTTCCACTGTGTTTTTGTTAACGTGGTTTCGCTGTAAGACGCTTTTAAATTTTGAATGTCGCATGGTATTAATTTCCTATACGCCGTTTCAAATCAATAATCCAACCGGCCATTTGCCGATCTGGCTCGCTCTGTAAATACTGAAAGATTTCAAAATGGTTAAGTGCTTTGTTTAAGTCACCCATATATAAATCATAAAGAATGCCAATATTTTTATGGCTTGCTGCATGTTTGGGCCAAACTGCAATCGCCTTTTTGTATTGAGTTTCTGCGTCACCAAATCTGCCTTCTTCTCGCAATAACAAACCGAGCTGATTATAGGCGTCTAGGTTCAACGAGTTAGCCTTGATTGAATTATTAAATGCTGTTTCCGCATCTTCTTGTCTATCAAGCTTGCGATACACAATCCCTAAATTTAAAAAAGGGCCTGAGAGTTTTGGATATTCTGTTGTCAACTGCTGTAATAGAACTTCTGCACGCTGCCAATTTTCTTGCTGCATCGCTGAAATGGCATTATTAAATAACGAGCGAGCACCACTTGGGCCATCTGACTTGTCAGCAAGATATGGATTTTCATTTGGAGCATCCACATCAAACCCAGCAGGGATTCCACCTTCGCTTGTAGCAGGGATTGAGTCGTCAATATTTTTCCCGTCACTTTTTTTTGATGAATCTTTTGGCGTGCTACTACAAGCAATTAAAAATAATGCCATAAAAACCCATGACAAACGCAAAGCTTGTCGAGAGACAATTAAACAATAATGCATCGTCGTTTTAATGTATCGCATCGGTATACTCGATAACGTCTTCAATTTTGTTGTAACGGGCCGGCAATAGTTTGCCTAATGTTTTGAAACTATCTTTTACCCAATTATCATAAATGCCTTCGCGAGTACGTTGAATATTGGCTTCATGAATATCAATCGCTCGCTCTTCAAAGGGGAAGGCTTGTTCTTCTAATAAAATGATGTATTGCTCAAGAGCCAAAGCATCTAAGTTTTGAGGCTTTTCTGAATCCATTAGCGCTTGACTCAACTGCACATAAACTTCACCAATGCGATAACTCGCCAGTGTTGTGTATTCTGCAATACCGTATTCCAAAATAGCTTCGTAAGCTTTTAACGTTTGATCGAGAGCTTTTCGTTTTTTATCCAAGCTAGACTTTAATGGTAACGTCAAAGGAATATTAGTGAAATTTTGGTATAAACCATCCGCAAATTCACTCGATGCCATAGCGGCTAAATATTTTGTTCTATCACTTCTTTCACTGCCGGCATTGGCATCAGAGGCAATTAAACGATCCAACCAGATGCTACGGTTTCTGTTATCGCGTTTCTCTTCATAGAGTTGCGCCAGTTTATATTCTGCTTCAATCGCTTGCGCTAAAGGCTGGCGATAATTATTGGCGTAATCTCGGTAACTGATTAATGCATTTTCTATATCACCACTTTTTTCAAATAATTCTGCGGCTAAAAAGCGTGACTGACGGCGAACATCAGGATCAGTATTATTATTTGCCATAATACTTAATTCACTCGCCGCCAATTGCCATTCTTCTAACTCTTGATAAATGACAACCAATTTCGCCGGTAATGTATTAATCAATTCACTGGTGGGATAATTTTGTCGGAAGGACACTAATACACGTTCTGCATCTTGCCATCGTTCAAGATCCATTAAATACGTTGCGGCATCGTATTCTGCTTTAGACGCAATTTCAGTTCCTGGCGCCAGCTCGCTCACTCGTAATAGTTGATCAACCGCGGCCGCTTTATCATTCGTTGCTAAACTAGCGTCAGCCTGTTTAAACATACTTGCTGCAATGCGTTCCATCACTTCATTTCGTGTTGGCCCTTCTATTGACGCTAATTGAGGAGAGCCTTCCGCAGGCATTAAGGATAAAACTTGTCGATAGGCAAATTCGGATTCTACATATCGCTCTAAATCAAACTGACCTTGTCCGACAATTAACCAAGCAGTTCGTAATAAATTCTGATCAAGCGGGGAAGTCCAATTAGTTAACCGTGTTGCTGCCGCCACCGCTTGTTGATTTTCGCCTTTTGCTAATAACGATTGAGCCGCTTGCGCTAACACCTTTGAAGCCCGCTCATCATCAGGGTAATAATCCGCAAAAGAAATTGAACTCGCAGTTTTATGATCTTGCCATTTTATTTTTTCTTCTGGTGTCGCTCGACTGGCCAACTCTTCTAACGCAAGAATGGCTGAATAACCTGCTTCTGGGCCATTGGTTGGATCTAAATATTCATAAGCAACTTTTTCGTAAGCGGCCACTGCTTTTGGAAGCTGACCCGATTCATAAAACGCCTCACCTAACAAGAAAACAATATTTGGTGTTTTTTCATCGTTAGGGAATGTTTCTGCAAATTCTTCATACCAACGCGCTGCTTTTTCATAACTCACTGCAGCCTGCTCGCGCATTTGCTGCAACGTACTTTGTTTTAACGTTTTATCTTCGGGGTTTTTCAAACCTTGCGCTTGCGCATGCTCATACTTACCAAGTTCTTCTAAATAAGTATGTAAATACGGTTTTAAATTATCCCGAACGCTTTCCGGTTTTTGTGCCCAGTATTCACTGCGAATTCCATAGTTATTGATAAAATCTTCTTTTGCGGGAAGCAGCAAAGTAGGGAAGTTACCTTTGTCATAGACATCAATAATTTGAACACTGAACTCTGGGGCATAATCACTCGCTGGGTGCTGTTTAACAAAATAGGCAAATGTATCCGCACTATCTCGAAAGCGTTTTTTCTCTAAATACAAAGCACCTAAGTTTTTATATAACAAATGATTGTAGGACCGAATAGCTGTTAGATCATAAGTTTCCTTGATAGACTTTGGCCCATCTAGGTACGAAAACACTAAGCTCATCACACGAAACGTATCATTCACTAATGTTTGTTTTGGCCCAGGCACAGTATTTAGGTCGTCGCTTTCACCCATAATGACATCGAGCACTTTTGTAAATGACACGAGTGATTCTTCGTATTCATTGCGTTTAAACTGCGACCAGCCCAACATGTAGACCGCATTTTCACTGAAAGAAGTTTCCTCTTCTGAGTTAACTACTGACTGATAATATTCTTCAGCTTTAGCATATTCGCCCGTGTTAAATGCACGCTCCGCTCGACGGAATTGCGCTTCAGCAATATAAGGAGAATTTGGATATTCTCTAGCTAATTGATCTAACGTCGCTTGTGATTCTTGCGATCGTCCATCCAGCGCATACGCTTTAGCTAACTGGTAAATTAATTTATCTCGACCAGGACGGCCTTTCTGTAGATCAATTAATTCTTTATACATTGCAATGGGATCATCAAAATATTTTTCATCACCCGCAACATCTAACTGAGTTTGCTCACTTCGGAGCATTTGTAGACCCGCTAAGCGGACTAAAATATTTCGACGCACTTCATCATTCTCTGCAATATCTAACGCTCGCCGATAGCTTTCTTCGATTTCTTCTAAGCTTACTTTTGGCACTTCCTCACCAGACTTAGGAAGCACTGCTGGTTTTAAATCGGATAGCGTATCACCAATATACTCATCGTCAGGGCCAGCTAACCAAGAACAACCATTTAAAGTGATGGCAAATAAAACAGCGGTTGATGAACGAGAAAACACCGCTCGTTTAAATTTTAAATTTTCTCCAGAAAACCAATTCATTCTTGGTCCTCCGCTTGTTCGCTTTCTTCTTTAACAGGATTGTTTTCACCTACAGGCTGTTCGATATTAGTCTCAGTCGAACGCTGAATATTTTCTTGCCATTGTATTTCGTTTTGCATTTGCTGCTGAATATTTGATAGCGATTCAAATGGATTCTCTCGTTTAATATCATCACCATGAACCGCTAAATCATACAGTCTTGCTACCGCTAAACGAGCTTGAGACATGTAATGCTGTAAGCGCATTTGTTGTCGAGCGAGCTCACCTGAAATCTTTCTGCGGAGGGTAGTTTCAGCAAGAGCAACAGCCGCATCAACTTGTCTGCTCTGATTCGTCAAACGAGTATTTAAGGAGCTAATACGAATTCTATAAGGTTCTATATCAGGAGCTTCCGCTACCACTCTTTGAAAACGATCTAAATTTGTCTCCGCTTCTAGAACACCGTCATTTAATGCTTTTAAATTGCTTCTTACTTGCCAACGTTTTTCCGCTGAAGCTTCACTCGCATTCCAATACAATAACCCTCTGTATCGTTTTGCAACTGCTTCATATTCTTCAACATCTTCTCCTGCATTTTTTAACCGAAGAATTTTTTCTTCTAAACCCAAGACAATGTCATACAATTCTTTTTGATCACCATCAGCTAAAGATAAATAATCACGCTCACTTTCTATGGTATTTAACTGATCGGTTAACCTATTCCGTCGCGCCATCATGTCAGTCAATTGCTCAGCTAAATTCCTTGACGCTAATCGTTCAACTTGATCTGCTCGTTTAATCTCACGCTGATCCAACATAAAGCTATAGGCATCTAAACGGTCTTTCCAGTCATTTAACCGCTCTGAAATATGTAGCAAATCTCTCAATTCTTGCACTGAACCCTGAAACTGATTCAGTGAAAACAATTCTGTTAAATAGATAATATGCGGTTGAACGCCATTTTTTTCGTTTAACAAAAACCAATTTTTATTATCCGTTTCTTTAATCTTTAACGCCGTTAATAAATCAACATCATTCATTTCATCCATGACAACTTGAATACGAGCAATTTCGTTTTCAAACGCTTGTTCTGCATTTTGGTATTCAATCAATGCCTGACCAGGAACTTTTAATTTTTCGTATGCATAGGGAACGGCGATTAATGCTTCTTGCACCGAAGGGAATGTGAGAGATCGTTTACTTAATTCTTGCCAAGGACGCAATGCTAACCGATGATTATTATTTTCTGCCGCAGCCCAGCCATAACCCAACAAAGCTCGATTAGAAAAATCGCTTTTTAAACGCACCTGCTTAAATCGGTTGATCGCTTTTCTGTGTTCACCTTGCAAAATATAATTATAACCAGCCGCTGTGAGTGCTTTGTCGTAAAGTACTAACTGCTCTTCTTGTAGGGAGGGTAAATCACTGATGGGTAAGTTCGCTAATCGATCATAATAATCAATTGCTTTATCGTATTGTTGTGCACGGCTATAAGCGTTGCCCATATTGAAATAAATTAAATGCCGCCAATCATCAAGGTTTCGCGCTTTTCTTAATTCAGATTCTGCGGTCGCTAAATCATTACGCCGTATAGCAAGGTTTATCGCTAGCGCTTCTAATTCAGATACTAGCTCTTTATCAAAACGTCCACTGATATTTTTAAAACTGGCTTCAGTTCCATCCCAATCGCCTCGTAAATAACGTAATTTGCCGAGATAAAACCACGCCGCATTTCTAACTTCAAGCGGTCGAGTGAACTCACCGTTTGCATCAGAAGCTAATAATTCATTAAATATGTCGCCGGCTGTTTGCTCCATACCAAACGATAAATTAATTCCACCTTCGATAAGTTTAGGGTTATCGGTATGACCTTGAATACCACCTCGCTCTTCAGCAACCATGAGTTCGCTGAGCGCTTCAAAATAATTACCTTGGTAATATTCATAGAGTGTCGCTCCGTAACGCAGATCAGCGACGGAGGAGAGTGGCTCGTCATTATCAGCCAAACTAGGGAGTGATGTAGTCAGTAGAGAGGCCGCTAGAATTGTCGCCGCAAAAAGCCACCGTCTCGTGTGATTTTTTACAGTTGCCATTCTTTTACGTCAAATACCGGCTGAAGTTTTGTGGTTGAATCGACAATGCGCATTTCTAGCATTTTAGGCTCAAGCGTTTTATCCACTGTGATTGTGGTTCCGCGTTTGTAATCGCGACCTGACGGGCCTTTGCCTGTAAAAATTGCGGTCACTTGATGCTTACCGGATTTTAGATTGCCAACATATAATCGCTGCACTCCACCGCGAAAGAGTGCGTCGGCTTGCTGCGGAGTATAAAGATGGCTTGCCACCAATTTATTATCGACCGTGATTTTTACAGAATCCAATTCAAAGAATTCACCAACATCCATCGATAGAAATACCGCTATCTGAGTATTCGCAGGAAACAGTAGCTCTTCTTCAAGAATTAACAAATCGCGATTCAGATCAAGCACCGTTTGCTTAAGGTTCTCTACTTGATCACTCAGCGGCTTTGCAGGAGCCGATGTATTTTGAATAGCAACGGCTTGATCTGCAGGGTCAGGAGATACTGCATCTTGAGCCGCACTTTGTACGGCACACATAGCAAATGTCACTGCTAAAACTAAATGGACACTTAGACGCCTCATCAGTAGTGAGGATTTCATGGGACTCTCCTGTGCTGCTCTCTTTTTGTGTTTTCTAGTGATAAATTGCTTAAACATCTTCACATTTCCACTGCTTATCCAATGCGCTATTTATCGATCACACGTTTTGTGATGATTTTCTCAATTGTCGTCTCTTCGCATTTTCAAAGGGCCAATAAATATAATGACACATTCTAATTCAGATTAGACCACTAATCTCCGCCGATTAACCAACAAAAAGCGATGGTGCGGAACAGCACACAAGATTTTGGGTAGTTTTATGAAGATTGCTTTAAAAAGGTGCTGTAAGGCGGGGAATTGTAACGAGTTTTACTGATGAAATTTAAGCTGGGTTGACCGGCGGCTCTAGCCCTTCGCTGTAATGCACATTACCGGTTGAATCGATGATGACACAATCGAAGCCAGGGAATTGATTCATCAGTTTTAGGCCTTCGTCAACGCCTAAAACAAATACCGTGGTCGACAATGGATCAGTATCAAAACCAACAGGGCCGATTACACTGACACTCACGACGCCAGATGCCGATTTACCCGTCTTAGGATTCAGTATGTGATGAACCCTTTCGCCCGTCTTTTCATCGATAAAAAAGCGTTCATAATCCCCAGATGTAGAGATTGCTGTGTTTTCTAGCGGTAGCATAATGGCGACCTTATCTCGCTTAGCTGCATCATTGGCGCTTAAGCCTCTCGGTTTCTTGATCCCGATCACCCATGGTTCTCCACGCTTATCGCCGACAATACGGCTATCACCACCGGCACTGATTGTCGCGCTGGTGATTTGATAATCAGACAATATCCTTGCACCACGATCAACGGCATAGCCTTTAGCAATGCCACCAAGATCAATTTGCACCCTTGGGTGTAGAAATTGTATTGTACTAGCCTGCTTATCAAACTGAATGTATCGATAGTTAATCGCTTCGACCAATTCGCTACGCTGTTGATCTGTTGGTTGCTGTTGTTTTCGATAATCGTAATATTGACCAACTGAAGCGAACGTAATATCAAATGCGCCTTTACTCACTCGGCTATAAAACAAGGCCTTATCAATAATGACTGCCAACTCACTCGATATCGTTGTCGATTGTTTAAACGCGTCGTTGTTCACGTTGGATAATTCACTGGCTGGCTTGTATGGACTCAATGTTTCATCAATGCGACGCATCTCTGCCATGACTGCAGCAATAGCTTGTTTACCAATAGCAGAGTCTTCATGCCATAACGTTACAGAGACTGACGTCCCCATAATGGACTGCTCATCAGACAGCCACTTCGCATCTGTCGTCTGAGAAAAGAAAAAAAGAATAAAAACTAATGAAAGAAAATGAAACATACGTGAGAAATACAAAGAAGAAATAATTCGTCTTTCAGTTGAAGAGGTACATAACATTAGCCACTAACCCATTCAAATTTGTAACGTCCTTTATCTGTTTGTTTTGCAATAATCATCAATAACTGAGCTATTTCTTGCGGTGCATTTTGACGTAAAACAATATTACCTCGGATATCAAAATCACCGGTTAAATTAAATTGGGATTGCAAATCCAATTCAAGCGGGCCTTCCAGATCAAATACTTTCGCAGCAATACCGCCGTTTTTTCCCTCTGACAATTCAAAAGCAATGGCACCTAAACTCATCCATGTTTGGCTATTATGATACTTAGCGCCCGTCCAGCTACCTTTTCCTGCTAATACTTTAATTTTATCGCCAGACATTTTTAATGAAGCGATTTGTACAAAAACATCACCTTGTACGCTGACTGGCGCCCACATTTCGGCAGCCGCCGCAGGAAGGTTTATTTCTAAATCTTTTAACGTCAGATTCCCTGTAATACTCGAGCAAGCTACACCTTCCACTGTTTGGTTAGAAAGTTTTGTCGTTACCGTCGCGCAAGGATTTAACGTCAACAATGACAACGGCTTTAATTGCCAGTTTAATTCGCCTAACGCAAAAACACCGCCGTCATAAGGCAAAACAACATTTTCAGCTCGTCCCGACCAAACTGTTCCGCTAACGCCTTCCATCTGCGCAGGTGTGCCTGCAAGCCAAATACCCCATTGAGCAGGCATAGTTCGTATGATTAACACAAACCACAAAGTGCCCAGCAATATAATCCAACTCGTTTTTTTCATGTTAGTTTTTACGCAACCTTATTGTCACCATCGCTTGACCCGGCTGGCTAGCTGCCACTAGATTTAAATCCTGCACTTGTACACTATGAACTGTTTCTAATTCATAAACCCATTGAACGATACTCGACAACACGGCGTTATCAAATCGTACTGTTGCTTCTTCTCCATTGCGGCTTGGATTTAATGTTGCAAAATTTAACCCATTAGATTTTGTCGAGGAATCAATTAAATTTGCGATATTAATTCGACCAGAACCTGCAGTTTTTTTCGCATTTTGTTCATGATACTTCAGCGTAATCGCTAAAGATTTTACTTTTGCTAGTGATGCTGACGTTTTTTCAAAATTTGTTTTCGATTGCGCGGTTGCGTTTGCTAAAGGTTTTAAACCGAGCATCCAAACAAGGTACACTGAGACACAAATAGCACAAACAATTAATGCAATTTGCTCACGACGATTTTGCTGATAAAACCAATTCACAATGCTGCCCTCGAAATAACCATACGCGCTTGTTGCTGCTCTCCTTGCTGGCTCGTATTCTGCAAGCGAGCCTGTAGTCCCTTCTTGTTAATTTCTTCACTTAACGCTAAAACGCTGCCGTAGCTTTTTGCTTCTAAGGTTAACTGCATATCACCTGTTTGGCCGGTGTAACGAAGCGTCCTCAAATTAACATCTTTGTTATCCGTAATTAGGGGCGCTACTAGAGCATACATTTCAATTACGCTGCCAGTCGATGATGTCGTTTCATACTCGGCGATTTTATTTTTTAATTGTTTTTCAGCATTTTGTTCGCGGCCTTTAACAACCTGACTAAATACTGCAGATCTTTCAGCAACAACATCTGCTCGCTTTGACTTAAATACTTGTATCTGAGCAATGTTAACACCCACGTAAATCAATAACGCTGCTAAACCCAAAAAGGAAACGTTTCGCCATTCCGACCACCATTTTTTTAAAGGCAGCTGACGAGCATAACCGCCTTGTCGTAAGTCTAGGTCGGCAACATGAGCAATATCTAAACTATCCCACCCTTCAGCAATTCTAGCTTCAAGTCTTTTAGAGGGTGAACTCTGAGCTTCATAATCATCAGGATCGCTTTCCACATTGTCTTGCAAATTGTGTTTAAGCGCTTCCGGTAAATATTGAAAAAGCAAATCAATATGGTATTGATCAGCTGCCAGTAATACTATTTTTTCAGGTATTGTGTTTTTTTCCGCTAAACTCGTTAAGACAATACTGGCTAATGATTGCTCAACGGTAAAACCTAAGCCGTGACCATAATGAACATGCAATTGATCATCCAAACGCAGCGTCCAAGTATTTTCTTCTCGCGGTAGCATCAATGGCTCAGAGAAACAGTGAGACACTTCGAAGCCGGCACTTTCTAAATCTTCAATTTGTGAAGAAAACCACTCATCATTGACGTAAGCCGTGACCACTTCATTTTCTGAAGGGGTTGCCAACGCAAAATGTAAATCGTCAATTTCATCCGTTAGATTATCTTCTAGCTCATAAGGCACTAATTTTTGTAAATGTCGACGCTCTTTAATATTGATAGGTACAGATTGTGTTATCACTTCTGTGCCCGACAACAATAAACAGACCTGTATATCAGTCGCATTAGATGGAAACGCATCCCTAAACTGTTGAACAGACCCACTGTGCAAATTAGTTTTCCACAGCCCATCTTCATCACACAGACGCCATTGATAGTTTGCTTGAGATAGTTTTTTTCCCGCAGACTGTTCATCAACAGCATTCAAACCGTCAAGACCCTCAAGATTTTCGAGGTTCTGATCTACAGTGCTATTTTCCACATCAGTGGTGGAGCCTCGTACTAATTGCACGACAGCTTGTATAGACATTTTTTTATTTTGTGTACTAGACACTCTTAGCCTCAATATTTTTACTAAAAAACTGAGAAGTAACATTTTAAAACTTTCAGGTTATAAAATATTTTTCAAACAGTTAATAGCTGGTATATCGTCTTTTTAAGGTGACGACTTTCCCCTCTTTTTCTGGATCACGATGAAGATAACTAATCACAAAACGAATTTGTTCTCCTACCGTCGTCTTTGCAAACATTATAAAGTAGTCTGTACTCACGCCATAACCACCTGTTGCCGCACCTGCAGGAATAATCGATTGAATGGCAGGATTTGAAAAAAAATCATTAATATCTTCTGCTGGTTGTAAACTTCGCTCTTCTTCAATGGTTGTAACATCTTCGGCACGTAACGGCGTTAGATCATCCGGCCGGTTAATTGTTCTCAATAATTCAGGTAACGCGGTGTTTACATTTAATGTCGTTTCCGCGTCAGGTAATACACAGATCAATGGTTCTAGTAATCGATAGAGTTCAGGAGTCATTCCTTCAACCATTTGTAACTCACTAACGCTGTCGAACAATTGGTTCGCAGGTAGATAACTCGGCTGTTTATTACTGTAATGCAATGATTCTGCACCACCAAACCCTGTCACGTTATCGCCATCATTATCAACCCAATCAATGGCTGCTTCAGTAATTGATATTGCCTCTTCTTGCGTTAATGGATAACTTTCAAACGTTTGCAGTAATCGAATAAACCGTTTTTGTTGCGCCGAAAACTTTTCATGCAATTGCGGATTTGTGTTTTTATCCGGTATATTGGCTTTGATTGATAATCCATTTAGATTGTATCGCCCTTGAGCATCTTCTAATTTTGCTTCCAATAAACCTTCATCTGTTGGCATGACCAAATCGGCATTCCATGCTTCTGTTAACTCATCAATTTCATTCTCATTGGCATCTTGCTCTAAAAAATAGCCTGCCATTGACTCTGTCGCTAACAAATAATTTTTTGCTTGTGCTCCGTACCAACGATTTTCAGATCTTGCGACATTTAGGTTAAACGATTCGCTAAATTTCACAGCTAACACTGACACCATAACGACAATTAACAACGCCATAATTAAAGCAGCGCCCTCATTTTTTTTCGGAAGTTGCTTTTGCAGGTACTGTCTATTTTTTTGTACGTCCACACTCACACACCCGGCAATGCAAATGTTCGCTGTACATCACCCATACCTTCGAGCGTTAACGTAATCTCAAAAGCTATTGGCATAGAGCCAACTTGACCAACGCTTGATGACGAGCGCGTTGGTGGCCATTCATTGACCCAAGGACCACTGGCAACACTTTTAGATGTCTTGGGCAAAAAACGAATCTTAATCGCTGTTATATTTTCTGCAATCAAACGCCTACCTGTTGGCTCAGTATCATAGGCTTGATTTCTTTCAGCCCAATACTCCCGCCATAGCTGTTCATCTTGCCAACGATAACCCACTCTTTGTAGATCGGAGCGTACTTGTTGTAATGGGTTAGCCCATCCGTCTCGAACAAAGCGCAAAAGATATTCGCCTTGCAAAAAATTAGTATTCGCCACACTAGGGTCACCCCCCATGAATGCAGGCGCATTTCCGCTACTACTACCGACAGACACTGACGAACTCGGTAATTTCCGGTCTATCATATGATGAACGTCTGTGGCCAACAATTGCCAAACAGTTTCTAGCTCGTTCACATTTTTTAAAACTTCTTCACTACTTTCAGATGCTTCAATAGCGCTATCAAAAAAAGTATAAGCCATACCCGCAACCGTGACTGTTACTGCTATCGCAATTAAAACTTCAAGTAAGGTAAAACCTGCTTGGCCTTTTAGTTGTTTGATTGGTTGCAGCTTTTTCATGATTTATGTTCTTATCTTCTCAGAGAAATCAATGGCTTCTATTTCAATCGCACTTAATTATCTTTCACATTACGTTCAAAAATGATTAGGAAAATAATAAGAGCATTCTTCATGCTGTATAAAATAGCTATCTTGTTGCTGTATTTGAAGTTTGACTTTGATCCTCTCTAACAAACCCAACAACAGACGTTATATATTCGTCAGCACTGGGGCCAACAGACACCGTTTGCTTCCAAATCCCTGGTATTAGGTCGCTTGGTTGCTTCTCCGATACAATCTCCCAATACCACTTTCTGTCTGCCATATCGGCTTCGCCTGTTGCTTTACCTTTTAGTAATGTTTGATTGATTTGAAATTCTATAGTCAACATTTCTAATTGATTTTGAGCAACCCAGCCTGCAATTGTTTTGTCACGGATATGCTCACTACCATCCATCATTTGAACGATTTGCGACATCAGTGCCGGCAGCGCAATAGCAATAACCGCTAAGGCCACCATGACCTCAACTAACGTGAAGCCTAAAACAATGCTTACTGTCTTAACGCTTGTGAGCTTTGATTTTTTCATCCGGCTATTTGTGTCTGCATCTTAATGGTGAATTTTTTAATTGATAGAAACCATTAAAAGATTTCTTGAGCCTCTTCTGCTGTTAACTGTTCAATCGTTCCAATGCGTTCACTGGTTAGAATAATTTGGCTGTCTATTTCTGACGCATTAAAAATTGTTTTCACAAACGGAGTCACTTCTCCGCCTGGATAAAAAATAATACTGGGCAAAGGAGGCACTTCATTGTCAACCAATCTTGGAAAATCAACTAATTCTCCTTCGACCTCTAAGGTAACCTCTATATTGTCTGGAAATGAGTCGCTCTCAAATGGTTCGCCTGCCTCAATCCATTCTCCCCCACGGTATCGTTGCCATGATAACTGCCAAACTGACTCTTCATGTGGAGGCTGTAACACCAAGCCAACTGGGTCTCCAGTTAATACCGCTTCGTCTTCTGCCAACGACGATAGAATTAACAATTTTTCAATTTTCTCGTCTAAAATCTCTCCAGAACTTGAAGGGTTACCAATATCGATTGATAACATCACGGCACTCGACATAATGCCGATAATAAACATGACCACCAATATTTCGATTAACGAAAAACCCTGCGAACTACAGAGACGTTTATTGCTGCCGATGTTTTTCAAAAGACAACCCTTTGGCTTTGCTTCATGTCTTGTCGAGGTGCTCGAATTAATAATAAACTGTCATTACTCTTCAACTAATTCCTCTGGATTCATCCAATTACCAAGATCCATATTTTGCTCTTCGCCTTCAGGTGAGTCATCTGCGCCGAGTGTATAAATATCGACTTTTCCATTCTCGCCAGGGCTTTGGTATTTATAGGCATTTCCCCATGGATCAACGGGTAACTCTTCTAAGTATCCATCTGCTTTCCATTTTTTCGGAACTGGATCTAATGTTGGTTTCTCTACTAATGCTTCCAATCCTTGTTCAGTGGTTGGGTAATTATAATTATCTAATCGATAAATTTTAAGCGCAGTTTCTATGGCACGAAAATCAGCAAACACTTTTTGCGTTCGTGCTTTATCTGCTTCGCCAATCAAGTTAGGCGCCACGATACTGATTAGCAATCCCATAATAACGAGTACAACTAAAATCTCGATGAGATTGAAACCACGTTGTTGATGATAGATTCCCGTTTTCATTTTCAACGATGATATTTTTTTTTCAGCGGTTTTCATTTGTCACTCCTAAGATACATCTTTCACTATTTTGTATTTTTAATTTTGATTTATACGAGTTTATTAATATTGAAAATAGGCAATAAGATTGCCAGCATAATCGTCATAACCAAACCACCCATAAAAACAACCGTTAATGGTTCTAACAGTCCCATGGTTGTTCCCAGCATCATTTCTAATTCTCGCTCTTGGTTACGAGCAGCGTGACTCAACTGTTCTGCCAACGTGCCATTTGCTTCTCCGCTAGCAACCATTTGCACAAGTAGTGGTGGAAACACATCCGCTTTCTGCATTGCGCGATGAAGACTACTGCCTTCTTGGACTGCAACAGCAATATTTTCACTGCTCGCACGCAATACTTGATTATTTAAGACTTGCCCTGCAATTCTTATTGCCTCAAGTAACGGAACACCACTATTAAGCAATATTGACAACGTGGAAGAAAATCTCGCGCTATCAGACTGTAAGATAACATCTTTGATCAATGGCACTTTTAATAAAAAACGATGCCATAGCATTTGATGTTTTTTATCTTTTAGCCAAAATCTAAAACCAACAAATGCACCAATGATTGCAGCCAGCGTTGCTAATCCCCAATAAGAACCAACAAACTCACTAACAGAAATTAATATTTTTGTCAGTGTCGGCAACTCACGGCTGGAATGCTGGAACATGCCCACCAATTTAGGTACAACAAACGTCATCAACAAACCAACAACAGCAAAACTCACCCCCAACAAAACCAATGGGTAAATCATCGCCATTTGCATTTTTTGTTTTGTGTGTTGGCTCGATTCTGTGTATTCCGCTAATTGCTCCAGTACTTTTCCTAAAAACCCTGCACTTTCACCGGCGCGGACCATAGCCCGATACATATGATCAAACGCCTTCGGATTTTCACCTAACGCTTGCGCTAAACTTCTTCCTTCAAGCACTTTTGAACGAACCTGTAACAACATACCTGTTGTACTTTGTTTGCGACTCTGCTTTGCAGCGATCTGTAATGTTTCGTCCAGAGGTAAACCCGATTGTACAAGCGAGGCAATTTGGCGTGTCACTAACGATAAGTCTTTACTCGATAGTTTTTTATTTCGGCGGAAAAATAAGAAAGAGCCACTGTCATTGCTAGCCGACTCTTTATTTGCAACACTGTGTACTTCTAAGGGCTTTAATTTTTGCGAACGAAGCTGGGAACGAACTTGCCGTTCCGTATCGCCTTCCAAAACACCTTTAACTGTTTTGCCGACGGGATTAATTGCACGGTAACTAAAAGCGGGCATGGTCTTTCCAATTCCTCTTTAGGCCGTCGCCGTAACGCGCAGGACTTCTTCGATACTCGTATCACCGGCTAGTACACGATTGCGGCCATCTTGATTGATCGACTCACTATGTTGTCGAGCATAAGCAAGCATGGCTTGCTCACCTGCAGATTCATGAATCATCTGACGCAACGTATCGTCAATTTCAATTAATTCATAAATACCGCTACGACCACGATAACCACCGTGATTACATTTGCTACAGCCTTTAGGGTGAAATAATTTTGCATCTGCTGGAATATCAAAGCGTTCTTGTTCAGCTGGTGTTGGCGAATAAGGTTCTTTGCAGTCACATAGCAAACGCACCAAGCGTTGCGCCATAACAACCTCAATACTTGAAGACAACAAGAAAGGTTCTACGCCCATATCTTGTAACCGCGTAATCGCACCAATTGCTGTATTGGTATGTAACGTGGATAAAACCAAATGGCCTGTCAAACTGGCTTGCACAGCAATCGATGCAGTCTCAGCGTCACGAATCTCACCCACCATGACTACATCTGGGTCTTGTCGTAAAATTGCACGCAAGCCTCTTGCAAACGTCATATCTACTTTTGCATTCACTTGAGTTTGGCCAATACCTGGCAGTAAATATTCGATTGGATCTTCGATCGTTAAAATATTTCGGCTTCTATCATTGATAGAACTTAATCCCGCATACAAGCTGGTTGTTTTACCAGAACCGGTTGGGCCAGTAACCAAGATAATACCGTGAGGTTTTTTTAATGCCGATTGATAGCGCTCTTTAACAACCGGTGCCATCGCCAACTGCTCTAAGCCTAACTGGCCCGCAGATTGATCGAGCAGACGCAAAACAACACGCTCGCCGTGAGCAGAAGGAATAGTAGAGACACGAATATCAACGCCATGGCCAGCAAGTTTGACAGTAATGCGACCATCTTGTGGCAAACGTTTTTCCGCAATATCTAAACGCGCCATAACTTTTAATCGAGAAACTAACACAGGTGCTAGCTCTGGCTTTGGCGAAAGCACTTCAGTCAATACGCCGTCAACACGGAAGCGAACAGCAATGCGATCCTCAAAAGGTTCTAAGTGAATATCAGATGCTTTGTCACGAACTGCCTGAGAAAGAATGGCATTGATCAAGCGAATAACCGGGGCATCATCTTCACCAGATAAAAGATCACTGTTTTGCGGAATATCATCCGCCAAGCTAGTGAGATCAAACTCAGCGCCAATTTCATCCACTGCTCGCTGAGCAGCACCATCACCGCTTTGATAAAGCGATGTCAACTTGGATTGAAATTCTTGATCCGTCACTTCAGAGAACTCAAACGCTTTTCCAACAAAACGCCTGATTTCTAAAATTGTAGGCAACTGTAAACCAGGCTTAAACAATAACTTGCCATCCTCTAATAAGACACCATGGTCAGATGCAAAGTCATAGGGTAAGCGCTTTTCTTCGCTCACTGTTTTTCACCTTTTGCTGGCGCACTTTCTACTGACGCTTTTTTATTTCTTTGTCGTTCATCTAAGGCTTCGGTTTGCTCATCCCAATCCGGCAACAACGGTAGATCATCAGAATTCAATAACAATGAACTGATACCTCGCTGTTTTAATTGTTGCTCGCGTATGTATTTGTATTTCTCACCCGTTGCACCTCTCATGGTGGCATCATCACGAATAATTGTTGGGCGAATAAAAATTAATAAATTAGTTTTTTCAGTTGTGTTTGAACGAGACCGAAATAAATGACCAAGGACAGGAATGCTACCCAGCACCGGAACTCTCGTTTCACGCTGTAAAACGTTATCTTTTATGAGACCGCCTAAAACAATTGTCTCGCCATCTTTTACAGTAACTCGCGTTTCTATTTTTCGCTCATTCGTTATGATTCCAGCCGCACCAACTTTTTGAGAAATACTTGATACTTCTTGAATGATATCTAAAGCAACCTTATCCCCCTCATTGACGTGGGGAGTCACTTCTAAAATTGTACCTACATTTTCACGATCGATAGTCTGAAAAGGATTTTGTGGATTACTACTATCACCTGTACTCGTAAAACTTCCCGTTACAAATGGAACAGCTTCACCAACAGTAATTTTTGCCGTGTGATTATCGGTTGTCAAAAGATTTGGCGTGGATAAAATATTTGTCCCTGTCGTTCCTTGCAATAAATCAATCATTGCCAAAATATCATAGCTATCGGTTAGCTTACCCAAACCGATTGTTTGACCCGCAACACCAGCCAATGCTCCAGCTAATGTGGTTAACGCTTCTTCGCTATCTTCTTCTAGCGCTCCTTGAGCAATCGCACCTACGGCAGTTGCGTTATTCCCTTCTTTGAAGTTACTTACAAAACCACCTTCATCATTTCTATACAGCCATTGAACACCTAAACTTTTACCAAAGTTATCGTTCACCTCTACGATGATTGCTTCAACCAATACTTGTGCGCGTTGAATATCTAAACGTTCAACGACAGACAAAAGTGAACTAATTGTTTCTAAGTCAGCAGTAATAATTAAGGAGTTAGTATCTTTTTCTGCTTCAATAGCCGCCATTTGATTGGCTGCTTTTTCATCGGGGTTAAGTTTCGCCATGTTTTGCACAACACTAGTCAACACTTTAGCGACCTGTTCTGCATCGGCATACTCAAGATAAATAACGCGGGCATTACCACTTTGCTTTTGCGGTTGATCGACACGTCGAATTAAATTTTTGACTCTTGTTCGCTGCCTTGGCTCGCCTGTGATTAATATACTATTTGTTCTTTTGTCCGCAATGACTTGAAGTTTTGTGCCAGCAGTTTTATTGGCTGGATCAGCATTGCGTTCAATTTGTTCGAGCATGCGAACCATTTCTTCCGCTTCTGCATGCTCCAAAGGAATCATTTCTGTTTCAGGAATAGCGGCTTGGTCGATTTGATTTAATAAACTGCGAATACGCTCAACGTTCGCAACAGTATCAACCATAATGATCACATTACTAGCGGGAAATGCCGCCATATGTGATTGACCACCTTGAGAAATAAGAGGGCGAATAGAAGGTAAAACTTGTGCAGCAGAAACGTTATCCAATTTAAAAATTTCTTGAACATATTTACTACTGCCTTGACTTTCTTTTGCTAGAAAAGGCAACGGGGAGGAGCGTGCCTCTTTGTTAGGAACAATACTAACAATATTGCCATTTTCAATGGCCGTAAAACCCAGCGTGTTTAATGTCGATAAAAATAAATTGTAGTACTCATCTAGCGTTAACGGTTCAGAGCTTAAAACAGTGATCTGACCTTTAACGCGCGGATCAACCACCATTAATTTACCTGTCGCCTCTTGAACCGCTTTGATAACTTCAAGCACATTCGCATCTTTATAATTGGCAGTATACGTTTGCTCTTGTGCAACTAGGTTAACGCTGGACAGGCTGATAGCAGCGGCAACAAATAATGCCTTACACAATTTGCTGTTTTGCCCCAGTGCATTTAATTTTATTTTTTTAAAAAATTTCTTGCTCAAAATAGCTACTCTATCTGTTTAATGTCTTTACCGCTGATAATTAAAAAACTACTGTTCTAAATTAATATCAACAGTCACTGTGTTTCCGTCTCGTAAAATTTCTAGTGTCGCTTGCGACGTTGTGCTCAATGAACGATATACCTGCATCGCACGATTAGTACTGTCTAAACCAATATTATTCACTGCCGTGACAATATCATTTGGCTTTAAGCCTAACTGATCAAACATTTCAGGATTACGTTTTGGGTTAATCTTAAACCCTACAAACGAACCGCCTTCACGATGCATGTTGACATTCACTAATTCATTTATCGTTTTTATCTGATTTGCATTCGGTATCTTTTGCCCGTTAACAGGCAATACGGCGCCCACCAAATCTCTCGCACTTTCTATTGCAGAAGCTTCTTCTGCATTTTGTAAACGACGCTCTCGACGATTAGTGCGAGGCGGTGGTCGTGACACAGATTGCCGCGATACTGTTCGGCCTGATCGTACAAAGTCTTCCTTACCTTGATACAACCATAGCGTCTCATATCGCCCATTGTTGTCTAAAATAACTCGATCGATTAGCACTTTTGCTATTTTTACACCATTGGGACCAAGCGTTAGTTCTTCACCAGGACTAAAGGTATCTTGTTTTGGCCCATCTGCAATAAACGCTTTCCCTAAAGATTCATCACTACTGGCTACGGTTCCAACCAACTTTAACTTCAATCGAGTATCAACCGCTTCGCTTTCTATGCCTGTTGGCTGCACTTCGATGGGAGCGGCAGCGGCAGAGCCATCACCAAACAATGCAAGGTCTTTCAGCGATTCGATATCAACTGAAACTGAACTGGAAGGTTTATCTGCAAAGGCACTATTTGCAGCAACGTCTAATGTAGGAGAGGGGATTTCGGGCTGAGGCATAATAACCCAAAACAATTGGGACAGACTAAACACTAGCCACAAGCTCAAAAGGCCAATACACAACCGCCGCCATATCGATGATGGAACTTGCCGGATCTTATCTATGATCCCTTCAACGAAATCTAGGCCACTTGCCATGGGTTTGCCTGCGTCCTCATATGCTGCCAATTTATTACTGCCTTTTAGAAAAACATTATTATTAGTATCTTTTTAATTTAATAGCCACCGCCGCCTTCAGTGCGAGGGGTTGCTTACTATGACTCCATTGTAACTAAATAAGACTTGAATATCGGCATCACAAGCCATGATGGAGCTGCAGCCTTCGCGACTTACCGCACAAATTTAATCATTCAGAGACAAATCATGAGCACGAAAGATCGATTCTATGCCATCACCCATCTGAGACGCTATAACAGAAACGGCCAATATTCAGGAATCTTCGCATGTTATGCCCTATCACTGATGCCCTCCAGCTCCCAGATTTCCACCGAATAAATACTAGAATACAAAACAGCTTTGAATGGTCTGATAGTCTTACCAGGAGGAAGTTCAACTTACAATGGGCCAGAGTCGCATTAACGAACAGCTTAGTCTTACACAGTCATATTGCAATGTCATGGCAATGTATCAGTTCGGCATAATGACCCTACGGGCGGTATGCTCGAGGGAATCAAGACAAACCGTTAACATCATAGAACCCACATGTTTTCTCGTTGCTATTTCGGGTTCGGGGTTCGGGACAAATAGCCTCGTCATACAGGTTACCAACACCCAAACCTGTACGATTATTAACCTTTTCTGCTCTCCATACTATCCACTACTCGACACTCCACACAACCAATAAGAGACTACCGATCATTTTCAATAACCGGTAAACTCCGCCCTCTTTCTATTTGGACTATATCTGGGAGTGCAAGAGATGAACTAACCTCCTGCGAAGGTCTCTAACGTCGGATAGTTAAAACACTTAGCAGCATGTTTCATACATCACTTTATAATATTTCATCCACATCAAACATTTTTAATGCACTATGCCAGAATTATTTTTACTTCAGAACCAAAACAAACTATTCCTAAGCAAGCAAAACGAATGGGTAGATGGCCGCGATCTCAGCGTCATTTATAAAACTGAGCACCGAGACGAAGCACTTAACCAGTTGTTCGAAACAAACACAAAAGATTATGGACAACGTATCCATATTATTAGCTGCCCTTCCAACGAAAAAAAATTGCCGGTGATTGACCCTGACATTCTTCCTCCACCAATACCGAAGGCACCGAAAGAACTCGCTGATGAAGAAAACCCACAACTTGATCTAGCTGCTGTCGATACCGAAGATGCCCACCAAGACGGCAGCTTGGAAGGCGCTGAAGTAGGAAGCCCTGAGGTCGAAAGCCCTGAAGTCGAAAGTACCAAAGTAGAGAACGCTGAAGTCGAGAACACCGAACTGGAAAGCAGTAAACTAGAAAATACGGAAACCGAAAACATATAAACTCATGCCTCACGATAGTGGGCATGGGCTATCCAATAATTTTTCATTCATTCAGCAGCCATTATCTAGCTGTAGCGATGCAAAGAGGGTTTACAGTTGTCACAACTTCATAATCATTTAGCCGCTATAGCAGCTACTCCTGAGCTTGGACATTTAGCCGGTATTTTGCGTGGACTCGAAAAAGAAAGTTTACGCACATCGTCAGATGGAACTCTATCTCAAAAGCCACACAATAAAACCTTAGGCTCTGCACTCACTCATCCAGAAATAACTACTGATTTCAGTGAAGCGTTACTTGAATTTATTACACCGCCACACAACAATATTCCTGATCTTTTAGAGCACTTAGATCGCATCCATCGTTTTACTTACCAATCAATTGACGACGAATTATTATGGGTCAATAGCATGCCTTGCTCGATAGGGAGCGATGCAAACATTCCTGTCGCGCAATACGGCTCGTCTAATGTAGCAAAAATGAAAACCGTTTACCGCTTAGGTCTTGGGAATCGCTATGGTCGCTCAATGCAAACCATTGCGGGTGTTCATTATAACTTTTCATTCCCTGATGAGTTTTGGATTGAACTTCAAAAAATAGAAAAGAATGCAGATTCCCTAAAAGATTTTAAAACTCAACGTTATTTTGATTTGATTAGGAATTTCCGGCGTTATTTTTGGCTACTGTTATATTTATTCGGTGCAGCGCCTGCGGTCTGTAGTTCTTTTGTGAAAGACAAAGTACACGCGCTGAAACCTTTACCACACAATGATCAAACACTGCATTCGCCATTTGCGACATCTCTTCGCATGGGGGATCTTGGCTATCAGAGTAACGCCCAAAAATCTATTTCTGCGCGTTACAATAATCTACCTGATTATCTGTCTGCTTTATGCGGGGCTATCACCCAGCCACATCCGCCTTATACGGCTCTAGGCATTAAGGATAATCACAATAATTATCAACAACTGAATGACGGCATTCTACAAATAGAAAATGAATTTTACAGCCCAATTAGACCTAAACGAACAGCAGCTTCTGGCGAAACAGCATTAAGAGCACTGAATGATCGCGGCGTTGAATACATAGAAGTGCGTTGCATAGACCTCAACCCTTTTGAACCCGTTGGAATAAGTGCTGAACAAATTCAGTTCATCGATGCTTTTTTATTATTTTGTTTGCTATCAAAAAGTAAAAAAGCGAGCCTGAAAGATTGCCAGCAAATTCAATACAATCAACAACAAATTGTATATAACGGCCGAGATCCCAAACTGCAATTATTAGATAAAGGCTCTTCACGAAGTTTCAGCGAATGGAGTAATGAGTTAATTGACGGCATAGAAAAAACGGCCGAGCTATTAGACAAAGCAAACAATAACAGCGGGACGTATCAACAAACTGTCTCTAGACAGCGAACCAAGCTTTCTGATGCTGAGAAAACGCCCTCGGCTCAAATTCTGAATGCTATTAAAGATCGCCAGGAAACTTTTTTTGAATTTAGCCTTAAAAAATCTCAAGAACATGCCGAGCACTTTCGTTCTCGGCCGCTGAATGATCGACAAATGGCTGACTATCACCAAATGGCGAAAGATTCTTTGGTAGCACAAAAAGATATAGAATCAAAAGACTCTGTAGACTTTGAAACCTACCTCAAAGATTTTTACGCACAATATAATTACTGCAGTGAACAAAAAAAGCTCGTCTAGCTATTTCAAATAGCTAGACGAGCTTTTCAATTTTATTCATTACTCTACCGCTGTATAACAAAATTCTCAAAATATAAATCAACTACACCTTCTTGATCATCTTCTGCTAACAAAATTTCTCTCACCTTTTCTAATGCATCGACGCGTAATTTTTCTTTTCCATTCTGCGTTTCTATTTCTTCTTCTGCTTGCTTGCTAAATAACAAAACCAAATTATTTCGAATCAAAGGGAGATGATGTCGAATAGAATCCGCAGCTAAGCTATCTTGAACGCGTACAGTGACTTCCGCTTTTAAATAACGTAAACGACCAACACCGCCATAATTAACAACAAAAGGCGGTTTAAGAGGAATGTAAATTGCCGCATCTTCCACCAACTCTTCGTCTTGGGCAACGCTCAGTGAAGACATTAAAAAGGCAGCGCTAAATATGATGGCAAATCTTATTGCCAGCCTGAACGATAAGACCCGTATTGCCATTTGCCAATAATGGTGTGTGTGTTTCATTGATCACCTTTCTGTCATCCAATTGTCAAAGCTTTAATCGTCACTGACCGACACTTTCTATTTCCTACAACTCAATATTTTAAGCATAGCTGAAACTTTTTCAGGTGCTAGACAATCATAAATACGCCGTCAAAGAGAACCCACAAAGCAATTTACATCCGATAGCCTATTGTTTTACTTAAAAATTTCTCCTATCGTTGGCGGCCATAAACTACTTAATATCAATATTTTGCTAAGGATCTAATTTGTGAGCCTGCCTAACACTCGAATCACCAACCTCCTTATTGCTATTACCTGTATCGGCTTAATGGCCTACGCGCTTTTTTCAGAGATGGTTTTAGGCTTGCATCCATGCCCTCTTTGCATGACACAGCGGCTATTTGTGATCCTCGTAGGAATGATTGCATTCATCGCTTTCATCCATAATCCAGCCGCTATCGGGCGCAGGGTATACGCAGTGCTAGGGATCATTGCTGCAGCTCTCGGTGCGGGCGTTGCAGGCCGGCATGTCTGGCTACAAAATTTACCTGAAGACCAAGTTCCTGCTTGCGGGCCTAGTCTAGATTACATCTTGGATACGTTTCCTCTGACAGAAGCATTTGTCGTACTCATGAGAGGTGATGGTAATTGTGCTGATGTTGTTTGGCAGTTTCTGGGTTTAAGCATGCCAACTTGGGTTGCTATCTCTTTCGCGGGTCTTTTGCTGATTAATCTCTGGCAACTTCTACGACGCTCATAAATACATGCGCATTATCGCACGACGTGCTTAATGCTAATGATTCTCAGAAAGCCAATCGTGTAAATACGGGTCAGCCTTTACACGGTTGCAATTCATTTTCTTGTGGATAAAAACGACTTTTTTCTTGCCGAATTTTATTTCATCACCTATCTTGGCTAATGTCCCTTTTGAATATTGATTCAAACACCTAAAGTCATCAGGGACTATCGGGCACCTAACCAATAAAAGATAATTAAAATAACAGTTATCGATTTATTTTTAGGGTCACAACTATTATTGTCACAATTTAAAAACACAGTGCCAATAATATTAGCAACCACCATTTAACAATTAGCATGAGTATCACTTTGTGTTTCTCACAGGTAGAAACACCATAGAAAAAAGCACGCTAAATAGAATTAAGGGTTTGATGTATGTTAGAAAACTGTAAGACAGCAAAAGAACGTTGGGGTGGAGTCAGTGACATTATTGATCGCTGGCTACAAGAACGACAAGATATGCTCGTTCAATATTGTTCTCTATCAACAGCATCAGACTTTGATGAAAACGATCCAGACACTTGCAGCCAAACTCGACGCTTATGCCAAATACTAATGGACTATACATCTGCAGGTCACTTTGAGGTCTATGGTCAACTACTTCAAGAAGCGAAGGAGTTTAATGACCAAGCAGCGCTGAAAGAGGGATCCAAACTCATTTCTCAACTCGAAGCTACGACAGATAAAGTGTTAGATTTTAACGATAAGTATCAAGAAACAGATGATCTTTCTAGCCTACCAGAAGATCTATCTGACATCGGAGAAACACTTGCTACGCGCTTTGAAGCTGAAGATCGCATGATCGAAGTATTGCATGTTGCTCACAAAGATCTCGTGGCATAAATTTCTTATATTCTTTACCGCATCATTAGCGGCAATCATTTTCCTAAAAGCCGTTCATTCAAATCCACCTGAATGAGCGGTTTTTTTGTTTTCATTACCGTCCTCTTATCAAATTTCTACTATTCTTATTGATGTTCATACTATTTTCATTTTTAACTTTACTACGTTGATGCATCAAGCGAGCCCCATTGTTTGCCGTAATGCTCAAAGAACAAAAAGGAATGTCTATCAAATATATGTATTCTTTGAGAACATTTTTTGTTTTTTTCTCAATTTCCATCTCAGCTATTTCTGGGTGCAATAAGACTGCTGGCCCGTCTAGTTCGATTGAAGTCGCGGCAGTCGGTGCTTATGGCGGTACCTTTTCTGACGATGGAAAACTTGCCATTGTTGGATCAATTAACCACGGTGGAAGCCTATGGCGCGTTCGAGACAGAGAACGGGTCTATAACTGGAATCATCATCAAGGTGATTACACTCAAATTATTGCTGCCGATTTTTCTCCAGAGGGGGATTGGGCAATTACCGCTGACGAACATACGATGGTGTTATGGAAAACGTCCGATGGTAGCGCACACCGTTTTTGGACAACACCTGGTTCCGTTTTATCGATCGCTCTCAGTCAAAATGGCCGCTATGCGTTACTCGGCTTAAGCAATAACACGGCTGTTATTTTTGATGTACAGCGTGGCGGAATTCGCCGAACATTTCATCATCAAGCGCCTGTGACCAGTGTCGATTTAAGCGATGATAACAAATTTGCATTGACCGGCTCCGAAGATAATACGGCCGTGCTCTGGGATATTGACACAAATAAACCTGCTCATACTATTCAACACAGTGATTACGTCTTAAAAGTGGCGCTTAGCCCAAACGGTAATCGCGCTTTCTCTGCAGCTCGATATGACAAGGCTATTGTTTGGGATACGGAAACAGGTTCGATTTCGGGAGAGATTCCATTAGCAACAGAAAAGCTAAAACGAGGTTTGCGTTTTACTTCCGTCAAGTTTAGTGACGATGGATATTTTTTACTAACAGGGCTGCCTGATCGAGTGGTACAACTATGGAACGCTAAACACTTAACAGAAGCAGGGCAATGGACGCTACCCAAAAGAGACCAATGGAAACCCAGTAGCGCTGCAGTTCTTGCCGTCGGTTTTAGTGAAAGAACAGGTATTTATTACGCGATGGCTTCTAACGGTTTTATCCATCAGCTGAATCGAATTCAAAAAGAGACGAAGTAATTTTTTACTCAAAGTATTCTTCTTGCTTCTATGTAACTCTTCTTATCTATGTAACATTTCTTATCTATCTAAATCTCCTTATTTAAGTAACTCTTCTTATTTAACTAACTCTCTCCATTTATAAAAAAAAGCGCTACCTGAAACAGGTAGCGCTTTTTTAATCAGCACACTAAAAAATAAATTTATTCGGCTTTGGCTTTAATCAATTCAACCTCAAAAATTAATGTTGAATTAGGTCCAATCACAGGACCACTGCCTCCAGGACCATAGGCCAAGTCAGAAGGGATATACAATTCGTACTTTGAGCCTTCAGTCATATGCTGTAAACCCTCTGTCCAACCCGGAATAACATTTTGAAGAGGAAATGTCGCTGGTTCATTCCGAGAATAAGAGCTATCAAACTCAGTGCCATCAATTAACGTACCACGATAATGAACGGTTACCGTATCTTCAGCGGTGGGTTTTGGGCCCGTTCCCGCTGTGATTTCTTTATATTGCAAACCACTTTCTAAAGAAACAACGCCTTCTTTTGTCGCATTGGCTGCTAAGAATTCTTCTCCAGCTTTTTTGTTTACTTCACCAGCTGCTTCCATTTCTTTTTGACGTTCAGCCTGCATTGCAGCCATCTTAGATTGCTGCTCTTGTTGGAACGTTTGCATAATACCCTGAATATCATCATCGGATAATCGAGGATCTTTTTCTCCATACACATCTTCTAACGCAAGCG
The DNA here is from genome assembly GCA_050633885.1 of Cellvibrionaceae bacterium. GTDB lineage: Bacteria > Pseudomonadota > Gammaproteobacteria > Pseudomonadales > Cellvibrionaceae > JAWSVE01. The sequence continues at coordinate 92,935 of JBOEHK010000002.1, read as the reverse complement.
TCAAAGAATCTATATCTAAAATAATTTCTTGTTGCGAAAACGATCTCGCAATATTAAGTCCAAAAATGTAGCTGATTTTTTGCTCTGTTGTTGTTAATTCAGCAGGCTTTTTTATTTCTTCGGCGGCCGCTTTTTTATCTTCACCACATCCGACCAACGCTACGATTAAAGAGGCAGTCATTGCCACCGTTAAATACTTTTTAAACATTGTGTTTACCACTCTTATTGTATGAAAGTTGTATGAAAGTTTTATTTAAGGATTTACATTAAAGAATTATTAAATTTATCAGCTACACTCATCATCTAAAATCTAGCACTGGAATATTTTGTATCTAAGACCTTCGATGAAGCTAAGCAATGAAAGGCATAGAATCTACTTTCATTGATCACCAGTGATATTATTTAACGCTTCTGTTCGCTTCTGCATAAGATCACCTATCCCTTTTGCATCATCGATTAACTGACGCGCTTCCACTGGCGAGACTGTCATTGGTAATGGTACCCCAATACTTGACTCATCTGCATCCGTTTCTTCTTCAGATGGTGTTTCTTCTTTCTGTTCCTTAGGCAGTTCAGTTGCCTGAACAATATTGACATCAGGATTAATCAGTAATTTCTCAGCCGCCTGTGACGCTGGCGGCGGTGTATCTGAAAATTGCCAATGGCCGTTTTCATCCTTCCAGCGATAGACTTGAGTTTTACCAAAATCGCTCAATTCCCCGTCACCGCTCAAATCACCTACGGTATTATTAACATCATTGATCATACCTGTGGCTTTGCGTTTCATTGAGGAGAAATCTGGGATAATCTCATCTAATGTCATTAACGGTCTACCATCTGGCCCTTTCATGATAAACGGACCTGCCAACCCTAAGACAAGAATAAAGATTATAAACTTTATAAATAGTTTCATCTGGATACCCACTTATTGGTAGCGCTTTTATTTTTCTTCAAAAAAATGATAACCAATACCGGTTTATTGATTGTCTTATTACCCTGAACAACCGCACACTTAACACATCTATCGCTTTTACTATATTGTCTTACACGCCATTGTGTTTTACATTGACTCACTCTATTGATTTTTTATTAACGCTAATTTATTTATAATTTTCTTACTCACTGTTTCAACAGTGTCATTAACTTGTTTCAACATAGTCATTAACTTACAACAAGGTGTAATTAATCATGGCTGCTAAAAAAACATCACCCACTGAGAAAACAATAATTAACTTAGAAAAAAAATTAGTCCTGCTTGAAAAGCAATTGTCCAAAGCAAGAACTCAACAAATAACAAACGCTAAAAAAGCCTTAGCCTCTGCAACCAAAGCCTCTAAAAAAGCAAAAACAACCTTAGCTGGACTTAAGAAAAAGGCAAAAGCCGCAACAGCAGCTGGTCAAAAAGCAAAATCACCCTCTACAAAAAAGGCTACTGCTAAACGCATCGCTGTCGCTAACAAAGCGATAACAAAACAAGACACCCTTGTGGCCAAATCAGCGCATGATATCGTGTTAGCCAAACAATTTCTCGCTGAAGCCATCATCGCACAAAAAAATGCCACAGCACTAGAAAAAGCAACCGCCAAGGCTGCAAAATTACTTTCAAAGCCAGCAAAGAAAAAGCCGGTTACGAAAAAAACCTCGCCTAAAAAAACAGCTTCAACTAAGCCTTCTAGACCTTCAAAAACGGCCGTGAAGAAGACAGCTAAAACACCGACAATGACCAAATCAGCGAAAAAAACACCCAAAAAGGTCACTAAACCGGCTATTTCTTCGCCTTCAACTTCAACGTCTTCAACACCAGCGAATATAGCTACAATCTCAGCCAGTACTCCTATCAAAAGCGAGCAATCTGCCATTCAGCAAGAAGAAGCCAATCATGATACATCAAATGTATTGCCGGCCACTTCCCAGTCATTGCCATCCGAAGTCGTTCAAGAAAAGTCTGGTACAAAAGCCGCCGACTTCATGACACGCTCATTGTTTGGCTCTACACCTGACTCTAAGCTTGGTTCTAGCGCTCAATTCAGCGCTGATGAAGAGGGTGCAAAAGGCGAAGAAGAATAACCGAACAAGTCATTTATAAGGATTGAGTGGCCTTAGCAAACATGCCGGCACATGTGTCGGCATCCAGCTCTGGCTCAACATATAGCAAATACTTACTAACGTTAAGCCCGTTGATTTTACTCAGCTCTTTAAAGTTTTCTCTTTGCGAGAAAGCATAAATTGCCGACATCACCACTTGTTCTGCTACAAGTTCTGCTTGCTGTATAGCGTCTTTTAATGTGCTGGTAATTTCGCTGTGATCTCTTAGTTGAGGGTTTTTTCTTAAGGCTCGTAATGGCAGCACAAAATCTTTATGTAATGACTGAATGACCCTCTCTGCTCCCTCGATTGTATCTTCATCAATGCGGCATCCTTCTTTTTCTAACCAACACATCCAGATCAAGATATTCACATTCACGCCGTACTCATTTTGCAGCACTATAGCGGTTTCCTCCACTAACGGCTTGCTGTAGAGTGCCAGCGCAAATTCCCAAAGCGGGTTTTCTAGATCGGGTTGTTTTAACTTCATCGCTTAACTCCAGCGCTATTTATGATTCAATTACAAAACGTCAGTGTACATCGCGGCACCAAACAACTCCTAGCAGAGACGGATCTCACGATTAATCCACGGGAAAAAGTCGGCTTAGTCGGAGCGAATGGCTGTGGAAAATCAACACTCTTCCAGCTATTACTTTCAAATATCAGTGCAGACGGTGGTGAATGCCACATTCCTAAGCACTGGCGCATTGGCTATATGCGCCAAGAGATTGTCGATAACGAACAATCGGCGTTGGATTTTGTCATTGATGGCGACGAACAACTGCGCCTTGTTCAGAAACAAATTAACGACAAGTCTGGTAGCGACGAACAACTCGCTCAACTCTATACACGACTCGAAGAACTTGACGGCTATACCGCCGAATCGCGAGCCGCAACCCTGCTGTCAGGCCTAGGATTTTCAAACAACGATATACAAAACTCTGTCGGTAGCTTTTCAGGTGGTTGGCGAGTACGCCTCGCGCTCGCACAAGCCCTCATGTCTCCCTCAGATTTATTACTGCTCGACGAACCCACAAACCATTTGGACCTTGGCGCCACCATTTGGCTAGAGCAATGGCTACGCCGTTATAGTGGAACACTGATGATTGTTTCTCATGATCGCGACTTTCTCGATCACGTCATTACAACCATCGTACACATAGAACGAGAAAAGCTCGTTCGCTACCAAGGCCATTATTCGAGCTTTGAAAAGCAACGTGCCGAACGCATGGCGCAACAACAACAGCATTTTGAAAAACAACAAGAACGAGTAGGGGAGATTCAAGACTTCGTCAGACGCTTTCGTGCAAAAGCCTCAAAAGCAAAGCAGGCACAAAGTCGGTTAAAAGAGTTGCAACGCATGGAGCTGTTAGAGCCGGCCCACAGCGAATCGCCGTTTAATTTCGTGATCCCCAACGCAGACAAAATTCCTCAAAATTTAATGTCATTAGCCGATGCGACCATCGGTTATAACGACGATACTTGTTTACCCAATATTAATTTCACGCTTTACGATAGTTCGCGAATCGGTTTACTTGGTATGAACGGCGCGGGAAAATCCACGTTACTGAAAACATTAGCAGGGGACTTACCCGTATTAGCTGGCGAACGACTCGTTAACGACAACACGGCAATTGGTTATTTTGCTCAGCATCAAGTCAATAGCTTAGATTTAAACGCGACTGCCTTTGTCCATGTACAGCGTTTATCACCGAAAGCGACTGAACAATCTGTTCGAAACTTTTTAGGTGGCTTTGATTTTCAAGGCGACAGAATTTTTGAAGATGTCAAAAAATTTTCGGGCGGAGAAAAAGCACGACTTACCATTGCCTTAATCGCCTGGCAAAAGCCCAATGTGTTAATTCTCGATGAGCCTACCAACCATCTCGACATGGAAATGCGTCACGCGCTCACCATTGCATTACAGGCCTTTGAAGGCGCCATTATCGTTGTTAGCCATGACAGGCACCTATTGCGAAATTCGGCTGATGAACTTCTACTTGTCTCCAATCAAAAAATTACACCGTACAACGATGATTTAGATGAATATGAAAATTGGCTGTTAAACCAATCGGCACAACCGTCTAATATTTCTTCCGTCAATAATTCAGCCGAAGAGCCTGAGAACAGTAGCGCCTCCAAAAAAGAACAACGTCAACAAGCTGCACAGAATCGGAATCAATTAAAACCGCTCACCAATAAAATTAAAAAATTAGAAGCTCAATTAGAAAAATTACAAAAACAGCAAAGCGATCTAGAAGAAAAGCTCGCCGATACAACACTTTATGAAGACAGCAATAAAGATAAGCTGCAAGCTCTTTTAAAAGAACAAGCTACAATCAATCAAGCATTAGAAAGTACAGAAGAAGAGTGGCTGGAAAAACAAGAGGAATTAGAAATAGCGATGAATAATGACTAGTCAAGCCACACTCTCTATGCAACCTTTTCGTTTATTTTATCTCGAATAAAAGTCCTATACAAAAAATGGCCAACACCTCTAAGAGCATGTTGGCCATTTTTGTTCGATGAGTAAAAACCGTTTTTATCTTTTTCTATAGTCTCTTAAGGTTTGTTAAACACTAAAAAAAATCTATCTGTTTTACCTGTCACTGATTTATCACCGACTTCTAAGGTTAGATCATCGTTTTCTCGATAAAACATATTGGATGTTTTTTCCAATACGAAACCTGCTTGCTGAACTTCGACAATCACTTCTACAGGATCCTCTCGACGAAACATAGGCCCATCTTCAGGGCCCATGTGACGACGGGTATGGTCAATAATAATATATTTTCCACCCGATTTTAGCGCTTCAAAAGCTGTTTTATTTAAACGTGCCTTATCTTCTCGGCTGAAGTTATGGTATTCACGAATATTTAAAAAAAGATCTGCATCCTTAACCGATAAATTAATATCACCAATATCGTAGCGCATTGCTTCACGGTTCCAAGCCGTCTCAACAAAAGTTTTTTCTGCTTTTTGAATAGCTGGATGATCATTTAATCCTTCCCAACGCGCAAAAGTTTTCTCGTTATCGATCAGGTACAACTGTCCTTTAGCTTGCAATACAGGCGCAATGATTTTTGTGTACCAAGCACTCGCTGGTAAAAATTCGATCACCTTCATATCAGCCTGAAAACCCATAAAAGCTAACGCGTCTAGTGGTGATCGGTTTGCATCACGAGCCACCTCCGCCTTAGTACGGTAATCCATTTTCATGGCTTTTTTAATTTCGCCACTCACATCACTGGCAACAGCCAAGCCAGTTGCAGAGATAAGAAGGCTTGTCATTATTAGTAGTTTGATTATTTTCATTGTATTCCTCACTGTTGGTTAAAGAAGATTGAAATAATGATTAATGCATTTTAATTTTTAACACAAACATAAACTGAATTGGTAGACTCACAATTTTGAAATGGATTATAAAAAGAAATGACATGTGAATTGACAGTGGAAAACACTGTCTTCAACAACTCTTCAAAGCTTTCTTCCGGTAAGTTTTGCGACCACATGGCAAACACACCGTTATATTTTAACTTTTCTGCCATTAGCATCAAATTCTCAGTAGTATAAAAGCCGGCATTTTCTCCGTTTAAATATTCGGTGGGGGAGTGATCAATATCAAGAAGGATTGCATCAAATTTTTTATTGTTATTATTTGGGTCAAAACTTTTATTAGCGTCTGTGGCTAAATCAAAAAAACTGCCAAGTACATAATGATTTCGCGCATCTGCATTCAGGGTTTTTCCTAGCGGGACTTGTTCAGCTTTATGCCAATCGATTACTGTTTCCAGTGCCTCAATAACAAAAAGCTCTGCAATACGCTTGTCTTTTAGTGCTGCCACGGCGGTGTAACCCAAACCTAAACCACCTACGACAATATTCAGTTTATCGCCTTCTATTGTTGCTAAACCAAGCGTCGACAAGGCTTCTTCTGCATCGACAAACATGCTTGACATTAAAAATTCGTCGCCAAGCTTCACCTCATAAATATCTCGATCACCTAGAGCAGGAACACGTCGCCTACGCAGTGAAATTTCACCGAGGTGGGATGATTGACTATCAATTTCTTCAAACAATAGGGACATGATTTAATGTCTTATTTTAGTGCCATACATTTTTCATTTTATTATCATTAAATAATGATTCGCGTTTATTTTTATCTCGCTATCTACGACGTTTCTTCAAAGCGATTCATTTTAATATTTTTAACTGCTGTATTGGGATCAAATATTTTTCCATTCATTACGATATACACACCCGAAGATAGTGTTTGAACCGCCGCTAGTGCAGCACCTAGATTAAACACCGCATCGCTATCCCGATATTGCGCGGGATACATTGCTCCGGTTATCACAATAACTTTATCGGGAATATCTTGAAGAACTTCTGCCGTTTTAATCATGGTGTCTGTACCATGCGTGATAACAATTTTCTTTTCCCGCTCTAATACCACCGCTTTTTGTATTATTTCCCTATCAGAATCATCAAGATCAAGACTGTCTTTTTTCATCAAGGATATTACCTGATAATCAACCACAACGTTAGCTCGCTGTAAAATACCTGTCACTTGCGGATCTCCGACATGATACTCATCTTTTTTATCAAAGTAGGTTTTATCAATTGTTCCGCCAGTAGCAAAAATTTTAATTGGCATGTTTTTCCTTTGGATTATCGCATTGTTCTGGGTTACTTATATAGATTATATTTATGACGCACATTTTTATGTTATTTTTTTTAACCAGCCCATGGCTTCTTCTTTTGAAGAAAAGATTACTGAATTTTTATTACTTTGATTAAAGCGCTTTATCATATAGGTACTTGTCTCCGTTGAAAGCTTGTCGTACGAAGCAACTGCTACATTTTTTATGCGCGTCTCTGACCCTAGCAGGAGAAGAGAATCAAATGAATACGAAAACCTTGTGAGCTTATTTAATAGGATAGAAATGTCACCCACAATACCTTCTTCGGCAAGGTGTGAAAAAAACTCATTTACCATTTCTTTTTAATTTCAACATTGTGACTTGGTATAATTTCAACAATATTTTTTGAATGAATTTCAACCGTGCAAAATGATAGTTTTGTCATTTTTTCTCTCGAATTAACGTATCAAGTCCTATGAGCATGCTATTGTATTTATCTTATATCCTATGAATTTCAGTCTGTGAAAAATTAAATGTATAGCGCTTATACCAATATTCTCAATCAAATAGAATGATTCTTTTAATCTAAAAACCCAACTAATATTTTTATTGCGAACACAACACCGATACTAGTCCTTTGCTCCCGGTGGCGTTAAAAAACCAACTAAAGTGCCTTCAACACTGTATACATAAGCGGCCGTTTGTCCCCAAGGAAATTCTGTAGGAGGACGTGCATTTTTTGCACCTGCTCTAATAGCTCGATCATACGCTACTTTCACATCATCAGTAATAAATGCTATTTCTACGTTATTTGCTTTATCATCAGGGGATTTCAAAAATTCCTCACCAACCATAAATTTTCCCGCTGTATAAGAAGCTATCATGATAGACACTTGCCCCGTTTCTATCTCTCCAAAATCGAGGTTTTCATCATAATATCGAATACTCAACCCAAATGCTTTCACATAAAAATCAATAACATCTTTGGCTTTCCCTTCGGTGTATATAACAATAGAACTCAGCTTGACCGGCTCTTCTTTTGATTTGTTAGAGTCTATGGCATAAGCATTAACACATATGAGTATAAGTGTGATACATGCCGTTTTTAAAAACTGACATTTTTTCATCTTTATTATCCTTTTAGTTATTGTTTTAAAACTACCGATTTCATATCTGCGCATCTTTAAAGCTTTTCTATTGTTTCAGGTTATTAATACCTTATAATTTCAAACTACTTTACTTCTTCGGACGAGCTTAAAACTAGGTCAATTTTATCGCGAACGATGTGCATCTTATACCCCGATGTCGCCTTAAAACGAACTAATTTAAGATTCGCACTTTTACATGCGCTCTCTAATAAGGTATCTCTTTTTATTGCTTTTTTAGTCGAGTGGCTTTTATCGTCCAACTCAATAACTGCTATCACTTCTAATTTGTCTTTTGAGCATAAAACGTAATCAAAATGTTTCGATGATATTTTATTAAAAGCAATTTGCCAGTCTTTGTGATTCATTCCTTTAGTAGGATTGATTAAGTCTGCTACTCTAACCTTTCCAAATACTCGATATCTATCGGATACAGCTTGATCAAGAACACCTAAAAATGAACGTTCTGCTGCGGTAAAAAGTGGGCCTCTGCGACTGTATCTGTACCCCTTACCTGCGGGAGCCTTTACAAAAGCTGCGATAACTACAACCAAGACAATTACAACGATCAACCATTCCATATATAATTTCTCTTTTTCGGTTCTGATTTATAAAATCTGGACACTGATAATAAGTTAATGGCTATTCGGCCCAAGTTATTTTAAATTAAATGTTATTGACTTGCTTAATATCAAACGACCTAGCAAACGTAAACACTTTTTCACTCGGCCCATGCTTTTGTAAATAATCTAATTTTTCTTTACCTTCTTTCTCTGTCGGCTTATGCCCTGCTGGAATCCACCAGAGTGCTTGATGACTAGCTTTTAGTTTATTAAACCAATCGGCTTTGCCTTTTATTAATTCGAGGTGAACGGATTGATAAACAAAGCGTTTGAGCGATTCGATATCTTTCCAAACGCTGATGTTTATGACGAGTGATGGGTCGTTGAATATTCGGGAATTAGCGCCATCTTCTGTGATGAGGCGCCAGATAAATCCATCGGCCATATCTGCTAATGAATTTATTTCTTCTATTCGGCTCACAAAGCCTGCCATCACGTCTGATTCAAGTGATGCCTTGGCCTGAGCAATATTGATTTGAGCGAGGCGGTATTCCATTACAACGACTCTTTGTTTGTTTTTAGCTTTTTGTAAGTGGCGATTTAAACCTTTTTATATGCTTTTTTTGTACAACAAATCCCAAACACCATGCCCTAATCGTTCGCCACGCTTTTCGAATTTTGTAATTGGCCTATAGTCTGGCCTTGGTGAAAATAGCTCTTTGCCTGCTTGGTTTTCAAAGCCTGTTATGGGTTCTAGTACTTCTACCATGTATTCCGCGTAGTTTTCCCAATCGGTTGCTAGATGAAAGACGCCGCCTGTTTTTAATTTCTTGAGTATTAAATTAGAAAACTCTGTTTGTACTATGCGACGTTTATGGTGCTTTTTTTTGTGCCATGGATCGGGAAAATAAAGCTGGAATCGGTCAATGCTGTTATCGGCAAAACAATCGTTTAATACATCGACCGCATCAGCCATGTAAACGCGTAGATTTTTTACAGTGTCTTTTCCGGCTGAATTAATTAAACGTCCTACGCCGGGCGGATGAACTTCTATGCCGACAAAATTTTTATCGGGTTCGGATTTTGTCATCTCAAGCAGTGAATCGCCCATTCCGAAACCGACCTCCACAACCAGTGGCGCAGTATTGCCGAACACCGTGTCTGATGAAATTTCACCGTCGTATAAACTTAACCCGTATTGATCCCAGTAACGATCAAAAGCGCCTTTTTGGCCCTCGGTCATTCGTCCGCCACGAATCACATAGCTTCTAACGTCTTTCCGCTTCGCTTCTAGTTTGATTTCTTTTTTTTCTGTCGCCGATTCTGCATTGATGATTTGTTCTGATGTTGAATCGATTTTTGAACTGTTATCTGACATTATTATCCAATTATAGGTTTGTATGCTTTTTTAGGTAATTCTTTTAATTTTTAATAGCAGCAATCGCCAGCAATAACCACCCACTCAAAAACAGTAAGCCACCCAGGGGAGTTATTGGCCCTAACCATCGTGGGCCACCTAATGCTAACCAATATAAACTACCACAAAAGAATAGGATGCCAACTAAAAAGCTGATTCCGCTTGCACTGAGTAATGAGTTGTTTTGCCATTGAGGCTGCGACATTAAAATACCAACCGCTAACAATGCAAGTGCATGATAAAAGTGATATTCAACACCTGTTTGGTATGTCGATAAAAGTTTTTCTGGCAGCTTTGCTTTTAATGCATGCGCGCCGAACGCACCAATGCCAACGGCCAAAAAACCATTTAGTGACGCTAGGAATATAATAATGTTTGCGCTCATTGAGTTCATCTGCCTTACCAGTTTTTATCTTTTCTCTTTAACATTCATCGATTACTAGCCGTACCGATGCACATAAAAAAACCGCGTAATAAAACATGTATTACGCGGTTTTCTTTGTCTGCTTTTTAAAAGCTATTGTTTACTTAAGCCTCTAAAAATCCACGCACTTTTTGCATCGCATTCTTTTCTAGCTGACGTATGCGTTCTGCCGATACGCCGTATTCAGCAGCAAGCTCATGTAACGTTTCTTTATTTTCGCTTAACCAGCGACGCTGGATAATGTCTTTACTGCGATCATCCAAGTTATTCATCGCCACTTCTAAATTATTAACACTGTTATCTCGCCAGTCGTCATTCTCAAGCTGTACTGCCGGATCATAGCGTTTATCTTCGAGATAATTTGCTGGCGCTTGGTACGCACTTTCATCGTCATCATCATTCGACATATCAAATGCTGTGTCGTTTGACGATAATCGACTTTCCATTTCGCGAACATTTTTAAGATCGACGTTTAAATCTTCTGCGATCGCTTGCGCTTCATCATTGGTTAACCAGGCTAGGCGTTTTTTAGCGCCGCGAAGGTTAAAAAATAATTTACGTTGTGCTTTGGTGGTTGCAACTTTCACGATGCGCCAGTTACGCAAAATGAATTCGTGCATTTCAGCTTTGATCCAATGCACGGCGAAAGAGACAAGTCGAACGCCTTTTTCTGGATTGAAGCGCTTAACTGCTTTCATCAATCCTACATTACCTTCTTGAATAAGATCAGCTTGCGACAGGCCATAGCCAGAATAGGATTTGGCGATATGAACGACGAATCGAAGATGAGCCAAAATTAAACTACGAGCAGCGTCGACGTTTTCGTTGTAATACAAATCTTCCCCGAGCTCTTTTTCCTCTTCAGCAGTCAGAATGGAAAACCCATTCACGACCTGCATATAGGCATTCAGGTTGGCCCCTGGGGCTAGAATTTCTGTTAGTTGTAGGCTTGTGCCCATGTCTATCAATCCTCCAAACGAATAGCGCAATATTAGCAGCTCTTACGTTAGATCGCCATTTAGCGGTTTTGTTCTTATCAATCTTTCAAAGAGAGTGTGAAGGGGCTAACATTCTACCCACTTTCTTGAATAAAGCCCTTAACGCCTCCTTTTACAAGACGCCTGTTGTTAGCGATCACCAACTCTACTTGTTTTGCCAATTCCGCTTTATATTGCTACTTATGGCACTGAGCCACCTTTCATGATACAGAGCCACGATGGCACAAGGCTAGATAACATGTAAACGAGCCAATCTATCAATGGTTGGTTCTGACACAGCGCATTTCAACCCCTGCAAGGGTAAAGAATGTTAATAGCGCACTGGGATCTAAACTGGTTTTTTACCGCGGCTTTCCGACCAAACTATCTATTCGCTAGAAATTGTTGTCCTTTAGCGAGGCTCTATTGTGTGCAAATGCTTACTTACTGCCAGAAGTGCGCCCAGCAACCCCAAGATACCCGCGCCGATTAAGATCACTAGAGTCTCTAGAAAACTCAACCCGTTTAACCCGCCTTCGCTCTGGTAAAGACTTGCCAGCTCTTCAATCGGACCTGACAACCAATACACACCAACAGCCAATAATATACAGGCGAGAACGCCACCGCCCAAGCCATACCAAAAGCCGGTATACAAAAATGGCCTTCGAACGAAAGCATTTGTGCCACCTACAAGCTTTACAATCACAATCTCTTCGCGACGACTCTCTATCGCTAGCCTAATGGTATTTCCTATCACCAAGAGCACCCCCAATGAGAGCAATCCCGCCAGCGCCATAACAATTCGTTGCCCAATGGTCATTAATTGATTCAACCGCCGAACCCATTCCATATCGATTCGCACATCATCAATTAGCTGTTCTTGAGTTAGCACTTCTCGCAGCGTTTCCATTTGCTCAGGATGACTCGACACCTCGGTAGGTTGTACCACGAGAACAGCGGGGAGGGGGTTTTCATCAAGAGTCTGTAATACATTCCCAAGCCCTGAGAACTGCTCGAATTCGATCAATGCTTTTTCTGGGCTAATGTAATCAACTGTTTCAATATCTGGCCTTGTTTGAAGTTTATCTCTGAGGGATAAAATAGCCGCTTCACGCGCTCGATAATGTACAAACACTGACAACTGAGGTTTTGCTTGCCAGTTTTCACCCAGTGACTGAAATTGGTTAAGCGCGATATAAAGCATGCCTGGTAACGCAATGGCAATGGCAACAACGAGCCATGTGAGTAAACTCTGCAAAGGGGTTTTTAATAAACGCTGTAAACTTTCTTTTGCAACATGACGATGGTGATTAACGTAAGCTTTTAGCTTATCGCTGATTTTTGTTTTACTTTGACTCGCACCTGTTCGTACTTCAACGGAGCGATTCGCAGTCGCTCTTTCATATATTGGTTTTCTTTCATGCAAACTCATGATGGCATAACCCCATCATGAATTAGTTGCCCGCCATCTAACGTCAACACTCGTCGTTGCATCCGCTCGATCAGTGCAATGTCATGACTTGCTATCATCACGGTGACGCCGACATCATTAAACTGTTTGAATAATGTCATGATGTCGGCAGACAATGCGGGATCTAAGTTTCCTGTTGGTTCATCTGCCAAAAGCAATAGGGGTTTATTCACAACTGCACGGGCGATACCTATACGCTGCTGCTCGCCCCCTGATAATTCGATGGGGTTTTGTTTTTCTTTATCGAGCAAGCCGACTTTATCTAAAGCAGCTCTTACTCTTCGCGCTAATTCTCTTGGCTCATAGCCAGAAATTTGCAATGGTAACGCCACATTATCAAAAACAGTTCGATCAAATAGCAACTGATGATTTTGAAAAACCACACCAATTCGACGACGATGAAAGGCAATTTGCGAACCTTTTACGCGTGCTAAATTTTGTTTTCTGACAAAAATTTGCCCAGATGTTGGGCGCTCCATCAACATTATTAATTTTAATAACGTACTTTTACCAGCACCCGAACGACCAGTGAGAAATACCATTTCACCACTTTCTACCGACAAATTAAGACCATTTAGCGCCTCATGTCCGCCATCGTAACGTTTGCTAATGTTGTTTAATTCAATCATGGGTTAACAATTTAATCTTTTTGTTGGCCAAAAAGCGCATCGACAAAGGTGTCCGCTTTAAACGGTTGCAAATCATCAATACCTTCACCGACACCAATATAACGAACCGGCAAACCGAATTTATCACTGAGTGCAAATATAATTCCGCCCTTTGCTGTGCCATCTAGTTTCGTCAATGCAATACCGCTGACATCCACCGCTTTGCTGAAATGCTCTGCTTGGCTTAATGCATTTTGCCCAGTACCTGCATCAAGGACTAATAATATTTCATGGGGTGCGGAAGCATCTAACTTTCCTATCACCCGCTTTACTTTTGAAAGCTCATCCATTAAGTGGCTTTTGTTGTGCAATCTTCCCGCCGTGTCGGCAATAATAATATCTATGTTGCGCGCTTTTGCAGACTCGACGGCGTCATAAATAACTGACGCACTATCTGAGCCTGTGGCTTGTGCAACAACCGCTACATCATTTCGATCACCCCACACTTTTAACTGCTCAACGGCGGCAGCTCGGAATGTATCTCCAGCGGCCAACATCACGCTATGCCCTTCGCTTTGAAAACGTTTGGCCAGTTTTCCAATGGTGGTTGTTTTTCCCACGCCATTCACACCGACAACTAACAACACAAATGGCTTTTTTGTGACATCGATAACAAGAGGGGCTTCTACTTTTATTAATAATTCTTTTAACGCATTTTGAAGCGCAACTAACAACGCATCACCATCGGCTAATTGTTTGCGCTGAACTTTTTTGGTGAGATCATCAATAATTGTCGTTGTGGTTTCAATACCAACATCGGCCACTAATAGTTGTGTTTCAATTTCTTCGAGCAGCTCATCATCAATTTCTTTTTTCCCAAATAATAATGATCCTATGCCTTCACTAAACTGTGAGCTTGTTCGCGAGAGGCCTTGTTTAATTCTTGAAAAGAGACCTTTCTTTTTCTCTTTTGACTCAGGATCTTTACTTTTTTCATCGCTGGCTGGGTCTATTTCTGGCGAACTGGGTTCTGCCTCTATGTCTTTTGTTACTTCTTTCGCTATATCTCCCAACGCATCTACAGAATCGTCCTCACTGTCAAAACCACTTGAGGAGCCTTTAGAAGACTCAGTATCCAACGCTTGTTCGATTTTCTCTTCGACTGCTTCTGTTTCCGCTTTCGCAGCTTTCTTCTTTCGCCAAAAAACCATTGTTTTGTTAACCGTTCATATTCATATAAAAATAAAGGGGACGTGATTAAACTCGCCTGACTTGCTTTATGATATGCGCTCTTTGAGCATGGCGCTCATTCTATCTCAATAATGACAACCATACGCGAGTCAACTGTGAAATCAGCAGCAAAGCCATCAACAAGAAACCAATTGCGTATTATCGGTGGGAAATGGCGCGGGAGAAAGCTCGATTTTCCCTCGATTGACGGTCTTCGTCCAACAGGTGATCGGGTCAGAGAAACTCTCTTTAACTGGCTTGCCCCTTATATTGTCGAATCTCGCTGTCTCGATTTGTTTTCAGGCTCTGGCGCGCTTGGTTTTGAAGCTGTTTCTCGAGGCGCTGCCAGCGCTCTGCTCATTGACGCCAACAAACAGGTCACAAAGCAACTGGAAAAGAATTGCGAGAAACTGGATGCGGCTAATATTCAAATAGCCTGTCACGAGGCGATTTCTTGGTTAAAAAATTCAAAACAGCCGGTAGCTTTCAAACAGCAATCCACTCATCTTCAGCACTCTAATCCGCTACAATCCAATCACCCGTCTTTCGATATTATTTTTCTCGATCCGCCTTTTGAAAAACATCTTTTTGATGAGGTTATTTCACTGCTGGATCATTCTTCAGCCTTATCGAGCCAATCCCTGATCTATCTCGAAACACCTCGTGAATATCAATTTTCTACACCCAAACATTGGCTTCAACTGAAAGAAAAACACGCGGGACAGGTCAGTTTTTACCTTTATGAATATTCCAAACAGGCAGACTCCGATCCAATCATCACGGACTAAATGTATTTTATTGGCTCATATCAACTGACTCATTTAAGAAAACGCGTACTCAACCAAACATTTTGGACACCAATTTTTTTGTAGTCACTGGCTAAATTGTTTACCATCTGCGCCCTTTCTCTTGGTGCTGCGCTTTACCCGCTCGCTTCATACAAGAGATTCCGAGCGAGGCAAAACAGTTTCTACTGCCTACACTCTAAAAATCAAAGCCAATTTTTATGAAAGCTGATGACCAATAATCTGTTTTCTCACTTTCCTCTATAAGGGAAAAATCATGCGCAAAGTTGTTTACCCCGGCACATTTGATCCCATTACTAATGGTCATGTCGATCTCGTTGAACGAGCTGCACGCTTATTTGATAATGTTGTTGTCGCTATTGCTGCCAGCAGAAAGAAGAACCCTTTGTTTGATCTGGAAGAGCGCGTAGCCATGTCTACCGAAGTACTCAAACATATCGAGAACGTTGAAGTGTGCGGCTTTGATATTCTTCTGGCTGATTTTGTGAAACAACAAAAAGCTCACGGTGTGTTACGAGGATTACGGGCGGTTTCTGATTTTGAATATGAGTTTCAATTGGCCAATATGAATCGGGCATTGTTGCCTGACATGGAAAGCCTGTTCTTAACGCCATCCGAACACCTATCCTATATCTCTTCATCACTGGTTCGTGAAATCGCTGCATTGGGTGGGGATGTCAGTAAATTCGTACCTGCTTTAGTCCAAGATGCTCTCACCAAAAAATTCGCTGAAAAAGCAGAATAACTATCTCAGATTCTTAACAGAAGGACCTTCCCGATAGTAAGCATTTACTTTTGAGCACAAAAAAACCTTGCTGAGCGGACAATCTATCCACTCAGCAAGGTTTAGATAAAGGTTTTTATATTAGAGCGCGAGTAACTCGTAAGATGAGTTATTCGATATCTTTAACGTAACCCGCTTGCGTACAACCTAAACAGCGCACAAATGTATTCATAGCAGGCTTTACAACCAAGGTGTCAGTTGCTTGTTTAACATTTCCGCCAGCAGCACTGAATGGCAAACTCACGAGCCAAAGTACTGAACCAACCACAGTCACACCAAACATAACCGGTCTGATAACTAAAAGGTCGCCCGTCATCGCAAGCGCCGAAGGGTCTTCTTTGACTTGATTAGTACTGGCTGGGGCTGCAAACGCCCAATTGCACAAAGATAGTGTTAATACCAATATCATTGCCTTCACGCTAAATTGGTTCTTCTGGGTCACAGGGTGGCACTCCTCTAAGTTTGTCTTATCTGTATCATGTTGCCAAAACTAAGTGAAAAATACTTAGGTGGTCAATTTGGTATATTGAGTCCATATAGTCCGCTTTATGTCACAAGCAGCCTCGATTTACCATCGATTAGTTCTATCGTAGCTAAATTATTGTACCAACGGAAAGTTTTGGAGTATCAACAGTGTAGACGATTTATCGTGCGTATTACATTAACTGATTTTTTCATTTTTGGCACTGTGGGCAATAAACCGTCGAGCGCTGTCCAATTCTAATCTGCTTCAACTGCGAATCACATTTTGAACAAGGCTCACCTTCACGCCCATAGACAAATAATTGCTGCTGAAAATATCCAGGTTTTCCATCACCTCCCGTAAAGTCCTTTAATGTTGTTCCTCCCGCTTTAATCGCTTTGTCCAAAACATGCTTAATCTGCTCAACGAGTGTTTCTGATTGTTTTCTCGTCATGTTTTTTGCTGGTCGAGTAGGACGGATACCTGACAGAAACAATGACTCATTCGCATATATGTTGCCAACTCCCACCACCGTTTTACTATCCATGAGCAATGTTTTCATCGGGACACTTCTTTTTCGGGATCGCTTGAATAACATCTCTGCGTTAAATTCGTCTGTCAGCGGCTCAGGTCCAAGATGGCTCAATAATTTATGCTCAGTAAGCGGTTCAGCCGTCCACAAGACAGCACCAAAGCGACGAGGATCAGTCAAACGTAGCGATTTCCCCGAAGAAAGCTGAAGCTCAAAATGATCATGCTTACCAGGCTCTATAGCCGAATCGATAATTCTAAGACTGCCTGACATGCCCAAATGAATGATCAAAAAACCCGCTTTGAACTTAAAAAGTAAATACTTACCACGCCTATCGATACTTAAAATTCGCTTTCTTGGCAAATCTTCTACAATATGTTGAGGAATAGGCCACCGAAGCTGGGGGTGTCTCACCACAACTTGTCTAACCGTTTTGTCAATAACATGAGGCGCTATACCACGCCGAGTAGTTTCTACTTCTGGCAATTCAGGCATACAACAATTCTTTTTTGATCTGTAAATGATGAATCATAAAATACAGGCAATAAAAAAGCCCGCCTAGGCGAGCCTCTCATTTATTCAAGACAGTGCAAACTGTCGAATAACGTAAAAATCACTAACTATTGCTGCTCTATGACTAAGAGACCAGCAGTTATTTGATTTTACCTTCTTTATAGATCACGTGTTTACGAACGACGGGATCAAATTTTTTAATTTCCATTTTCTCAGGCATGGTACGTTTATTTTTAGTCGTTGTGTAAAAATGACCAGTACCAGCGCTAGAATTTAGACGAATCTTATCGCGCATACGAATTCTCCTCGAAAGTCGTTTGGATTTATTACATTAAACCCAAAACGTTAGTTCTCATTCTTAACATTTTTCGCCACGAGCTCGCATTGCCGCAAGCACTTGATCGATACCTTGTTTGTCGATGATTCTCATGCCTTTTGCAGACACTTGAAGCTTGACGTAACGCTTCTCAGACTCAACCCAAAAACGGTGAGAGTGGATGTTTGGCAGAAAACGACGACGTGTGTGGTTTTTTGCATGAGAAACATTATTTCCAGTCATTGGTGACTTACCAGTGACCTGACATACTCTAGACATTATCCTGCCTCATTTCTTTGAGATTTATTCCCTCTTAGTATTACCTATCTTCTGTAAAAGATATTAAGAGAGAGTCTTGAATGAATTTGTTCTTCTTAAATAAGCGGTCCCGCTATTAATGCTCAAAGAGAGGACTGCTACAAAGAGCCGCGCTTTATACCAAAATGGTGATTTAATAGCAACCAAAAGTACAGAATTAGGGGTTTTAATAATCCCACTGACCGAGCTAGTTTAGCAATCCTCGTTGTGCAAATGAGGTTATTTCTGGATCGCCCACAATGAAATGATCTAACACTCTTACATCAATTAGGTCGAGTGCAGCTTGCAATCGCGCTGTAATCTGAATGTCTGCTTGACTCGGCTCAGCAACGCCTGAAGGGTGATTATGTGCCAGTATTACAGAGGCTGCATTGTGTGTAAGCGCTTGCTTTACAACTTCGCGAGGATAAACGCTAGCGCCATCGATTGTGCCACGAAACATTTCATCAAAAGCCAATAAACGGTTTTGACTATCAAGAAAGAGCACGGCGAATACTTCTTGTCTTCGATGCCTTAATTGGGACTGAAGATATTGCTGAGCAGTTTTAGCTGAACTGAACACATCACCTTTTTCCAAAGACTCTGACAAGTGCCTTCTCGCCATCTCCATCACGGCTTGGAGCTGACTATATTTTGCCGCCCCCAGTCCTAAACCTTGGCAAAATTGCTTTTGACTCGCCTCTAATAATTGTCGAAGGCTACCAAAATCTGTAATCAAATCTCGAGCTAAATCCACAGCTGACTTACCGGCACACCCTGTTCGGAGGAATATCGCGAGCAACTCAGCATCAGAAAGAGAAGAGGGGCCGCGAGCAAGTAATTTTTCGCGAGGACGTTCGGCCATCGGCCAATCAGTAATTGCCATTTTACACTCCTTGTAATTGGCTGGTGTTGATATCTGATATGAGATTCTGGTGTGGATTGTTTCAAATTTCAACTATCGTATCCATCTCTCACCTATTTTGGCCTTGTCTTGTGTAGTCTTGTGTTGTGTTGTCGTCTTGCCTAGCCTCGCACTCTCTGGCCTGACGCGCTCTAGTCTGACAGAGCTATATTATTCACCCAAATACCTTCTGCTTTGCCATTGATTCCCGTTTTTCGACTACCTAACGCTAATCGCTAACCAACTCTCACTTATCCTTGGTATTTTCTTAGGTTTAGACTGTCAGTTATCACGAAACTAGGCCACTGGTTAAGATAGCCATAACTGTAGGGCTACAGCGTTTTCATTCGGTAGAAATAATCCCTAAAACTGTTATCTTGTTGCACTCCTCGATCGGGCTTCAGTAGGATTCTAAAGCTAGTATGAGCTCACTTATTAATAAACAGATCCTGTTAGGTGTCACCGGCGGGATAGCGGCTTACAAAAGTGCCGAAGTTATTCGCCGCCTACAAGATGGGGGTGCTGATGTACGTGTTGTCATGACACCTGCCGCGTGCGAATTCATTACACCTCTCACACTGCAGGCTCTTTCAGGTAATCCTGTCCATTTGAATTTGCTCGACACTGAAGCCGAAGCGGGAATGGGTCATATTGAACTCTCTCGTTGGGCCGATCTCATATTGATTGCTCCAGCCACAGCAGATTTTATTGCTCGATTAAACACCGGTCATGGTGACGACTTGCTCACTACCGTTTGCTTAGCCAGCACATCGTCCATTGCCATTGCTCCCGCAATGAATCAAGCCATGTGGCACAATCAGGCAACACAAAAAAATCTCGAACAACTGTTACAAAAAGGCGTTCTGCAATTTGGTCCTGCAGAAGGCTCTCAAGCGTGTGGCGACATTGGTTTTGGTCGAATGTTAGAACCAAACGCCATCGCAAATGCTACCGCCCAAGTTTTTGAAACAGGTACATTGGCAGGAAAAAAAGTTGTCATTACAGCTGGACCTACGCGTGAAGCAATCGACCCTGTGCGTTACATAAGTAATCACAGCTCTGGAAAAATGGGTTACGCTATTGCAGAAGCGGCCGCTGAAGCAGGGGCGAAAACGATACTCATTAGCGGGCCAACAAATTTACACCCACCTTCTCGAGTCGATTTTGTTCCCGTCATC
Source organism: Cellvibrionaceae bacterium (assembly GCA_050633885.1). Taxonomy (GTDB): domain Bacteria; phylum Pseudomonadota; class Gammaproteobacteria; order Pseudomonadales; family Cellvibrionaceae; genus JAWSVE01. The sequence goes on along the minus strand of JBOEHK010000002.1, from coordinate 72,579 downwards.
AGCGCTGAAGACATGTTTGTAAAAAGTATGAATGCGCTTAAAAATTGTGACATTTTTATCGCTTCTGCTGCTGTTGCTGACTACCGCCCGAGTAAAGTTGCAGAACAAAAGATTAAAAAAGGCGGGCAAGATACGATGTCAATCGAGCTTGTCAGAAATCCTGACATTGTCACCCATGTCGCTGCTTCAACACCTAAGCCTTTTACCGTAGGGTTTTCTGCTGAAACTCAACATCTTTCGAAAAATGCACGAGATAAATTAGAAAGAAAGAAACTTGATCTCGTTATTGCCAACGACGTGTCTAACCCTTCGATTGGTTTTAACAGCGATGAAAATGCCGTTACCCTGATTTGGCCTGAGACAGAAGAAACGATAGAAAAATGCAGTAAAACAGAACTCGCGCGACAGTTAATTAGTCGCATCGCTGTAAAGAACTCTGACATATAATCACACAACAAACTTAATAAACAAACGACAGGAAGATGCAAGTGTCGAACGAACAAGAGACTTTTTTAGCGCCGCTTGATGAATTAGACGATGATAAGCTACCGACTAATAATGCCGACCATCAAAACAATACATCTCCACGCTTAAAATTTCTTGGCATTACAATGGCAATAGCATTGTGTGTCAACGCTATTGGTGGCTGGTGGGCTTATAATCATTTCGTTCTTTCAAAAGAAAAACAAAAGCTCGACAACCTATCGATTGAAGCGGCTCAGCTTAGAGCAAAACATATCAGCGACTACCTTTTTCAATTTCGTAATAATTTACACCGTTATACAAGCCAAACTACGTTTATTCAAAGCATTGAAGAAAATAATACGTCTCTAACAAACAACTACCTAAATAGGCTTAAAAATAATCTGCCAAATGCTCATACCGTTGCTTATTTTCCTACTGGAACAGCTAAGGTTAATGCCGACCCAGAAGCACCCATCAAATTTACTGACGTCGATATGATCAATCGCGCTGAAAAACGAAATATAGTCTTTCCTGAGGCTATTAAGGATAATAATACCTGGCGAATTAATCTCGTTGAGCCCATACCTTTTTCTGAAGTGCCTATTGCAGAAACAAGCACATCAGAAAACACAACTAAAAATGATCAAACTGATTCGTCAACTATTGAGCCAGTCATAGCCACGTTATTCGTTAGTATCTCTGCTGATGACATGCTGTCTCTGTTTACCAGTAGCGAGTTAGCTGAAGGAAAATTTTTTCTAACACAACAATTCAAACAAGGCACGCCACAAATTATCGCAGAACTTGGCCAAGGCGATTCGGGTGAAGAACACACGATCCCGATTGAAAACACTTATTGGTCAATCAAATTTATACCTTCCGATATTTTAAAACGCCAAGCCAATGTCATTGGTGTTGGCGTTTTTTCTACCATTGCACTGCTGTTAGCTGCGAGTTTGTTGTTATGCTTACTTTTGACGAATGTACTCACCCGTCGCTCAATAGCTCGCACTGAACAAATGTTAGCAGCAAAAAGAGCCGCTATTGAGGCCCGATCTGAAACAACCATTGTTGACCCTTTACATCGCAGTAAAAAATTAGCAGCGGTTGAATTAACTGATGGAGATTCTGATTTATTGGGGTCAAACGATTCAGAAGATGATCCATTGGATATTGAAGACATTTCACCTGAAGATCTTTTTGCCGCAGAAGATGTACACGGTGAAATACCAGGAGAGATTTTTAGGGCTTACGATATTCGTGGTATTGTAGAAACGCAACTGACCCCTGCAAATGTTGTTTTAATCGGTCAAGCCATAGGATCCGCAGCGCTAGAAGCTGGTGATAACACCATTATTGTTGGTAGAGATGGCCGCACTCACAGCCCTGAAATTGCAGAACAACTTATTGAAGGTATTTTAACAACGGGCTGTCATGTCGTTAACATTGGCATGGTGCCTTCGCCCGTTCTCTATTACGCCATTGCTGAATTAGAGTCGACAAATAGTGGCGTCATTATTACAGCAAGCCATAATCCAGCTGACTATAATGGCTTCAAAATCGTGCTTAATAACGAATCGCTATCGGGTGAAAAAATTCAAGATTTACGCATTCGTATTTCTCAACAAAAATTTGCACAAGGCTCTGGCCGAGAAGATTTTGCCGAATTAACAACTGAATATATTGATCGAATTTTTTCAGATGTTGCATTGGCAGGGGAAATATCTGTCGTTATTGATGCTGGCAACGGCGTTGCAGGGGAAATTGCGACTCAACTTTTCCGTGAATTAGGATGTAACGTCACACCGCTGTTTTGTGATATTGATGGAAGCTTTCCAAATCACGAGCCCGACCCATCGGTGCCAGCAAACTTACAACCATTAATCAATATGGTTCAAGAAGTTGGGGCTGATATCGGGATTGCTTTAGATGGCGATGGCGATCGTCTCGGCGTTGTTACTTCGACAGGTAAAATCATTTGGCCTGACAGGCTCCTCATGCTTCTTGCAAAAGATATTGTGTCACGAAACCCTGGTACCGATGTTTTATATGACGTGAAATCAAGCCGTGAATTAAATAATGTTATTAGTAGCTACGGCGGTAGACCCATAATGTGGAAAACGGGTCACTCCCATATGAAAGCAAAAATGCAAGAAACCGGAGCGCTGCTAGGGGGCGAATTATCAGGGCATATTTTCATAAAAGAACGATGGTATGGTTTTGATGACGGCATGTATGCTGCTGCTCGACTTCTTGAAATCATGAGCTTACGCGAAGAAAGCCTTGATGATATTTTTGAAAACTTTCCTGAATTACCTGCTACACCTGAAATTAAAATTTCTATCCCTGACAGCAAGAAATTTATTTTTATTCAACGTTTAATTTCTGAAGGTGAGTTTGAAAATGGTCGAGTGACGACCATTGATGGTTTACGTGTTGACTATCCAGAAGGCTGGGGGCTTGTGCGAGTGTCTAATACATCGCCTGCTTTAACTCTTCGCTTTGAAGGTGAGAGCGAAGAAGCGCTTACCGCTATTCAAGAACGTTTTAAACAACAACTCATAAAGATCGATCCCAAATTAGAACTCAACTTTTAATATGTTTTTTGATTTATCTTTGCATTCCTCCGAACAATAACAGTCGGTATTTGATAGAAAACATATTCATTCACACATCTTTTTATTAGGTTTGTTCATGCCATTATCTCGAGAAAACGCTTTACAAGTTGCCGAAGTACTCACGGAAGCGCTGCCCTATATTCAGCGATTTACGAATCGCACTGTTGTTGTAAAATTTGGCGGCAACGCCATGATCGACGAAGAATTACAAAACAGTTTTGCACGTGATGTGGTTCTCATGAAACTTGTTGGTATGAATCCAATCGTCGTCCACGGTGGTGGACCACAGATCGGACAATTATTAGAAAGACTTAATATCCAATCAGAATTCGTTGACGGCATGCGTGTTACCGACAGCGAAACGATGGATGTGGTTGAAATGGTATTAGGGGCAACGGTAAACAAGCAGATCGTCAATTTAATTAACCGAAACGGCGGTCAGGCTCTCGGGGTCACAGGGAAAGATGCGAATTTAATTCGCGCAAAAAAAATGACGGTGACACGAAAAACTCCCGAAATGAGAGCGCCCGAAATTATTGATATTGGGCATGTTGGTGAAGTTGAATCCATCAATCGCGAAGTCATCGATGTATTAGTCAACAGTAATTTTATTCCTGTCATTGCACCTATAGGCGTTGGTGAAAATGGAGAGTCTTATAATATCAATGCCGATTTAGTTGCAGGCAAATTAGCAGAGGTATTACAAGCCGAGAAATTGATGCTATTAACGAATGTTGCTGGATTACAAGATAAAGCGGGCAATGTATTGACTGGCCTAACACCAAAGCAAGTTGACGCACTCATTGAAGACGGCACTATTCACGGCGGGATGCTGCCAAAAATTCATTGTGCTCTCGATGCGGTAAAGATGGGAGTTAACAGCGCTCACATCATAGATGGCCGTGTTACGCACGCAGTGTTATTAGAAGTCTTTACTGATTCTGGTGTCGGTACGCTAATCAGTAATAAGCCATAAATAACTTTTCAGCTAAGGTCTAGCAAAGATTTAGCCAAAGAATAAAATTTCAATTGAAAAAAATAAATTACAATTTCCTTATTGATGCCAAGATAATATGTCGCTAGGATAGCGTAGTGAACATTCACATTATTATTTGATTGATGTCTGCATCCTTAGATAAATTAAACGACAGTCATTAATGTTAGTGTTTTTCAAATTTAGAACAAAGAAGCTAAATCGCTGAAACCAAAAGACAAACGGACGAACACAATAAAAATCATGAGCAAAACCACTCAAAAATCCAATCGTCGCCAACAAATTCTAGAAAGCCTTGCTTACATGTTATCTAGCTGCCCAGGATCGCGTATCACAACGGCTGCTCTTGCAAAACAAGTGGGTGTTTCAGAGGCTGCTCTATATCGGCATTTTCCCAGCAAATCAAAAATGTTTGAAGGGTTAATAGAATTTATTGAAGAAACTATTTTTTCTCGCATTAATTTAATTCTATCTGAAGAATCAACCGCCTTAAAACGCTGCGAAAGGATTTTATTATTATTGCTTACATTTTCAGAGCGAAATCCAGGTATTTCTCGAATACTCACAGGTGATGCCTTAGCTGGAGAGACCGATCGATTGCGAGTTCGCATTGTTCAGTTTTTCGAAAGGCTAGAAACACAATTGAAGCAAATTCTTCGCGAAGCTGAAGTCAGAGAAAACCTACGATTAAACTTATCTGTGACTGCTGCTGCTAATCTGCTTATGGCTACAGCGGAAGGCAGAATTTCTCAATTTGTGAGGAGCGAATTTAAACGTTCGCCTATTGATAACTGGACCGTGCAATGGCCTGTGTTGCTTCATGGATTTGCACAAGGGTAGGACCAAATTTCTTTCATGGTTTTAGGTCGTAGCCCTTTTTTGTTTTTTTTGTTTAGACAATATTTTCTAAGCAAACATCCTCACTTTAATCGGTAATATTTGCTGTTTCCTTCGATGCATCGGCTGTTATTGACTCTTTTTCAGATTGAACATTTTGTTCCGAATTAATTTCTCTAAATCTTTCTATATCCAAATCAAACTTATCTTCTAATTTTTTCTGATCATCTAATCGCAACTCAATAAGGCGCTCTGTCTCTTTAAGCTCGCCATCTAAGCCGGTTAGATTATCTAAAATACTTTTTGGGACTGCTCGTCCCGCTCTTTCAATATTAGCAGCTCGCGCTTGAACGGCCTCAATTTGGTTTTTTATGTTATTCGCATTACCTTTTAAAATTGACATACTGCCTTGAAAGTCAGCTACCTTTCTTTCTTTCGCTTTTTCAATTTCCTCAGCAGAACTATAACGTTTTAATAAATATTCATCCCACTCGGCAAGTTCTGCTTCTCTTTCACGTTGCTTAGCTGTTCTCTCTAGCTCTTCCTTAGTCGGAGCAGGCGCTACAACCTCTAACACATCGCCAGATACCGTCACAACTTCATAACCAAACTGAACATACTCAGGCGGGATAGTGCTGTTCATTACGGTAACGCCCTCTTTATTCTTATAGCGGTAGTACGTATTGTCAGCAGCATGTATCGCTGAACCAGTGACTAACAAACACAGCGTTGTTAGCAAGATGGTTTGATTTTTTACATAATGTTTTAACGTCATAGCCTATCACCCATTTTTCAGCCCTTACTTTCTCAATTCTCAACAGTCAGTGCTTTATTTGTCTCTGTACCTGCAATTTTTATCTTTCTATAAATCTTGTTTAGTTCGGTTTTTCTACTCTGTGCTATTTTTAAACACCGTACTCAATTCGATATTGTCTAATTTGTTCAGCAATGGCTTGATCAGTTTCCTGATCACCTTCAAGATATTCGATCACATCATCCACTGCCGTAATACTGATCACAGGGATTGAAAACGCTTTCTCAACTTCATGAATCGCTGATAAGTCGCCTTTTCCACGCTCTTGCCGATTTAGACCAATAACCACCCCTGCAGGTTCAGCTCCGTATTGTGAAATAATGTCAATTACCTCCCGAATAGCTGTTCCCGCAGTTATCACATCATCTATGATCAAAACTCGCCCAACCATGGGGGCTCCAACGATAGTGCCTCCTTCGCCATGAGCTTTTGCTTCTTTACGATTAAAGGCATAAGGCCGGTCAATACCATGATCATCTGCCAACGCTATCGAGGTGGCTGATACCAATGGAATGCCTTTATAAGCTGGGCCAAAAGCCATGTCAAAGCTAACGCCGGCATCGATTATCGCGGCCGCATAATGTCGACCAAGCGCCGCCAGAGCTGCACCCGAATTAAATAAACCGGCATTAAAAAAATACGGACTGACTCGACCGGATTTCAATGTGAAGGATCCAAATTTTAGCGCCTTATACTTGATCGCTAACTGGATAAATTCACGTTGATATTCTTGCATGGCAATTTCCTGACAATGTTCTAAATTTTAATGATTGAGATTTTACAGGTCGTAGAGGGATCTATATCAGCGATTTAATCATGGCACTTAAAAATTCTTCTTTCTGTCCTTCTGACAGCCTAAGCTTTCTTTAATAACTAGCAATTCATCGCCCAATTAAACCGAAAGTACGTCGTATCGTAATCTAAGTGTGACCAGTAATCACAAATAACTATAAAACGAGTATCATACACAGTCCGTAATCAAGGGGCGATCATGAGAATAATAAATCTAAGTGTCGATGGCATAAAACAAGCTGTCGAACGCGGTTTATATAAGTGGCTAGAGCAGCAGGATGCTGACATTATTTGTTTGCAGGATCTTCGTATGCCTGCCTACAAGCTCGAAGAACCACCTTATCTCCTCGAGGGATATCATTCCTATTTCTTTGATTCTGGTATAAAGGATTCTTTTGGCGTGGGTATCTTCACCCGCGAACAACCTAAAGCATTGATTTATGGCTTAGGCTTTTCTACCGGTGTCGATATGCAGGGAAGGTATATTCAAGCTGACTTTGATCGACTCAGCGTTGGCTCCTTACTCGCCCCACAGGCCACTGAGGAGCCAGAGTCTGGTGATGTCAAAGTAAAATTCTTTGATGACCTGCAAGCGCATCTTCATAAAATCTCTCGTAAACGTCGAGACTTTATTTTCTGTGGCAACTGGGCCATGGCACATACTGATAACGACGTCCAAAATGCCCAGCAGCACAAAGAAGATTTTGGATTCCTAGACCACGAACGTCTTTGGATGAATCAACTGTATAGTGAGCTTGGCTATGTGGATGCATTTCGACAAGTGAATAAAGACAAAGACGAATTTACTTTTTGGCCAAGCGGAGAAATTGGAAAAGGCGATGGCTGGAGAACAGACTTTCAAGTTGTTTCTGATGAGCTTCGTCATCGCGTTGAATATTCTGCAATTTATAAAACCCAGACGTTTTCAAGTCACCTTCCTGTCATCATTGACTACGACATTGAGCCGCCTGAGACATTTTAATTTAATATCAGGCTTTAATTTTTTAAATACAAAACTAAAGCCTGAAAAATAATTTAGCTCACCGCCTCAATTAAACATCAAGCAGATAACGCCTCTTTTTGTATCTGATTAAGCTCTTTGATTCCTTTTTTCGCCAAGCTTAACATTTCATCAAATTGATCTTGCGTAAACGGCTCTCCCTCAGCGGTTCCCTGAATCTCAATGATACCTCCGTCATCAGCCATGACGATATTCATATCTGTATCAGCTGAAGAATCTTCAGGATAATCCAAATCCAAAACGGCACTACCTTGATACAAGCCAACCGATACCGAAGCGATCATCCTCTTCAAAGGGTTCTCTTTAATCGCGCCATCTTTTTGCAAAACACTCATCGCGTCAGCCAAAGCCACACATGCTCCTGTAATAGACGCTGTACGTGTTCCACCGTCGGCCTGAATAACATCACAATCTAATGTAATTGTATTTTCACCTAATACTGAAAGATCGACTGCAGCTCGGAGAGAACGACCGATCAAACGTTGTATCTCTACCGTTCTACCGCCTTGTTTACCTCTTGCCGCTTCTCGTCCCATTCTCGTTCCCGTTGAACGTGGTAGCATGCCGTATTCAGCCGTAATCCAGCCTCGTCCTTCACCACGCAAAAAACGAGGCACGGAGCGCTCAACACTTGCTGTACACACAACTTTGGTATCGCCAAATTCCACTAATACAGAACCTTCTGCATGACGAGTAAATCCTCGAGTAATTTTAATATCGCGTAATTGATCTAGATTTCGTCCGCTAGGTCTTTGCATTGTTTTTACTTTCCTATGATTAATTAATGATTGCTTTTATATATGCTGTTCAACTATTTTTCTTGATGTTCGTTAACTGATCGACAAAACAATTATACCCGAACCACTGCCAAACTATACATAAACCCTATCTAAACCACACATAAACTAAACTCAAACTATGTCTAATCTAATCAAAACACTGTGGTATTATAATCAACTTTTTACAAAGTAAGCATTTGCCTCTTTTGGAATTTGATTTTTGGGAGGTTGATAAAACACCGAGTTAACGGCATATAACAAGCATTCACCCTACATTTAAAGAAGGAAAGGATTTTATGGTTTTGAGTATGACTGGGTTTTCTCGTCTTGAGTCAACACACACGTGGGGAACACTTAGCTGGGAAATTCGCAGCGTCAATCATCGTTACCTAGAACCAACTTTTCGATTACCAGATATATTTCGAGCCATTGAGCCTATACTCCGTCAACGCTTACGAAAAAAATTACAACGCGGTAAGGTTGAAATGTCTTTGCATCTCAACCGAGAAACAGAAGTGACTTCAGAGTTAGCCATTGACGAAGAGTTGCTCAATAAAATTTCTCACGCAATCCGAAAAATTAATGCAAGTGTTGATCAGGCAGCACCGACAAATGCAATTGATATTTTAAAATGGCCCGGTGTCGTCAACAGCGAAACTATTGATACCGAGGATTTACACAATCATGCATTGGCATTATTTGATGATTCACTCAAACAATTAATCGATCATCGTGCACGAGAAGGAAAAGAATTATCGTCAATGATAGAGCAACGTTTAACAGCTGTTTTATCTGAAGTACAAAAAGTGCGTAAGCATTTGCCTGAATTACTTGCTGCGCAACGATTAAAGTTTACTGACAAACTAGACGCTCTTGACATAGACAATATAAATCAAGACCGCCTAGAGCAAGAGCTTGTTATACATGCGCAAAAAGCCGACGTGGCTGAAGAGCTCGACCGGCTAGAGGCGCATGTACTAGAAGTCCAACATACGTTACAACAAAAGGGACCGATAGGGCGAAGACTTGATTTTTTAATGCAAGAATTTAATAGAGAAGCCAATACGCTTTCATCAAAATCAATTGCCGGCGAAACAACGCAGGCTGCGGTCGAATTAAAAATTTTAATCGAACAAATGCGCGAACAAATACAAAATATTGAATGATTTTTTGTCAATGCGGTTAAAGCTGAAAGCGATTACTTTTATAATGCAGATATTTACAGCATACTGACAACAAAAAAACTGGGCTAAAGATTATCATGTCTTCGTTAAACAACCCTCAGAAAAAATTACATCGCGGCACGCTTTATACCGTCAGTGCTCCATCCGGTGCAGGTAAAACCAGCTTGGTCAGTGCACTCATTGAATCAACATCTGGCATTGATGTTTCCGTCTCCCACACGACTCGAAACATGCGCCCCGGAGAAATTAACGGCGTCAATTATCATTTCGTCAGCCAAGATGAATTTATGTCGATGCTAAATGACAACGCTTTTCTGGAACACGCTAACGTTTACAATAATTATTATGGCACCTCGAAACATTCGTTAGATGAAGCATTATCGAATGGCCAAGATGTCATATTAGAAATCGATTGGCAGGGCGCCCAGCAAGTCCGCCGGCTTCTTGAGGATACGATCGCTATTTTTATTTTGCCTCCCTCACGAGAAACCCTTCGCGCTCGATTAACTGACCGTGGACAAGACGACACGACTGTCATAGATGCCCGAATGGAAGCCGCTAAAAAAGAAATCAGCCATTATATTGAGTGTGATTTCCTCGTTATCAATGATAACTTTGATGTCGCCCTTAACGAGTTAAAAGCCATTGTCGGCAGCCAGCGACTCACCTTGAAACAGCAACAAGTTCGACACGAGGCATTATTGTCTAGCCTGCTTAGCTAGCTTTCTCCAAATTGGCCACTGTCATGCCAATATTCTCGGTTTTTCCCAATATAAGTGCCTCATCCACTCACTAACTATTGAGCTCTATACATCATTTGCGTAAACTGGCCGGCCGCTAAAATCTGGTGCATAATTCACCAACGCTGTTGCATTATTCCACTTGGCCCTCAAACATTGGCCCTCAAATACTTTTATTAACTCTCTGTTAGTACAAAGTGAGGTTAGTACAAAGAGCCATGACGCTTCTTTTCAGAAGCCATCGACTGTTGGGATTAAAAAGCAGCACACCAGAAAACGGGTAAAAATTCTTTCATCTCGCTTAATGTTTCCAGTGATTCATTGAGCAAGCACATGGGACACCAAAATGGCTCGTATTACTGTAGAAGATTGTTTAGAACATGTTGATAACCGCTTTGAACTCGTCATCAAAGGCAGCAAGCGCGCTCGCCAAATCGCCACAGGCGGAAAAGACGCATTAGTGCCTATTGAGAATGACAAACCTACGGTTGTTGCTTTACGTGAAATCAGCCAAGGTCTGATCAATGATGACGTTCTTAATCAGCCAGAAGAGATTGAGGAAGAAGTGCGCGCAATGGATGATTTCGAAGCTGAGTAAATCTTTCAGCCATTCTGTTGCTCTTTCATCACAACTGCCTCGATGATGAAGAAGGGAATGGCGAATACTTTTTATGATGTTGTAAGACAGAGGTGAACTGCCAACTAATATGCAAACTATAGACGCGTTAGGTCATCGTCTCTCCTCGTATCTTGAGCCTTCAAAGATCGATCAAGTCCGTCGCGCCTATTTTTATGCTGAACAAGCGCATGACGGGCAAATTCGCCGAAGCGGCGAACCCTACGTTACTCACCCCCTCGCCGTTGCCAATATCCTTTCCGCCATCCACATGGACCATCAAAGCCTGATGGCGGCTTTGCTGCATGATGTCATAGAAGATACAGGCATCAGCAAAAGTGCTTTATCAGAACAATTTGGTCCAACCGTTGCCAATCTCGTCGATGGTGTCAGCAAACTCACCCAATTCGAATCAGAATCGCAAGCCGAGAAACAAGCCGAGAATTTTCAGAAAATGGCCATGGCAATGGCGAAAGATATTCGTGTGATTTTGGTTAAACTCGCTGACCGTCTGCATAATATGCGAACGCTAAACGCATTAAAGCCTGAAAAAAGAAGACGCATCGCCAAAGAAACCATTGAGATTTATGCGCCCATCGCACATCGCCTTGGTATGAATGATATGCGTATCGAATATGAAGACCGTGGTTTTGCTGCACTTTATCCTTTACGCGTACAGCGACTACAGGCAGCGCTTCAATCGGTTCGCGGAAACCGCAAAGAACTTGTTGAAAAGATTCAAACTGCTTTAGAACTCAGACTCGAGAGAGATGGCATCGTGTCGATGGTCATTGGTAGAGAAAAACATTTGTACAGCATTTATTCTAAAATGCGAAACAAGAAAAAATCGTTCAAAGAAATTATGGACGTTTATGCCTTTCGTATTGTCGTCGACTCTGTTGATACCTGTTATCGCGTACTGGGGGCAATTCATAATCTGTATAAACCGGTCATTTCAGAATTTAAAGATTACATTGCTATTCCGAAAGCCAACGGCTACCAATCGTTACACACGGTATTAGTCGGTATGCATGGCGTTCCCATTGAGGTTCAAATTCGCACAAAAGAAATGGACGAAATGGCAAATTCTGGCATTGCCGCACACTGGCTGTATAAATCGACCAATGAGCAAGCGGGTGCTGACGCTACTGCTGGGAATCAAGCAAGAGCCATGCAATGGGTGCAAGGCTTACTGGAAATGCAAAAACGTGCCGGCGATTCATTAGAATTTATTGAAAATGTAAAAACCGATTTATTTCCTGATGAGGTTTATGTCTTCACGCCGAAAGGAAAAATCGTCGAACTGCCTGCAGGTGCTACGCCTGTTGATTTTGCTTATGCCGTACACACCGACGTTGGTAATCACTGTGTTGCTTGTCGCGTTAATGACCGCCTCGCCCCTTTATCTCAACCATTAGAAAGTGGCCAGCGTGTAAAAATTATGACATCTCCTAGTGCCCAACCTAATCACAATTGGCTCAATTTTGTGGTTTCAGGAAAAGCTCGCAGCGGAATCCGTCATTTTTTAAAAAACCAGTTGCACAATCAATCCATTGAACTTGGCCATCGCATATTAAATCGTGCTCTTGCCGGCGCAGGAACAAGTCTCGAAAATATTACGGATGTTCAATTAGCAAAATTGTTAAAAGAAACCAACGCGGATTCTCTGGATGAAATCCTTGAAGATATTGGATTAGGAAATCGTATCGCATTTGCCATCGCAAAAATGTTAACGAAAAAAGATATCGACGAGCCTGAAAAAACGGCGAATATTTATTCACCCCTCACTATTGATACGAGTGAAGGAATGGTTGTTAGCTTTGCTCGTTGCTGCCGTCCTATTCCAGGTGACCCTATTCTTAGTCATATTAGTGCGGGCAAGGGCTTAGTTATTCACCAAGAAAATTGTAAAAACATCGCAGAATTTAGAAATAATCCTGAAAAAATTAGCCCAGTCAATTGGGCGCCATCAGTCAGCGGAGAATTCTTAGTCGACGTTCGTGTTGAAGTAGAATCTGCTCGCGGCATCATTGCATCTATTGCCACTCGAATTGCCGAACAGGGTGCACATATCGAACAAATTAAAGCCGATGAGCGCGATGCGCATAACAGCGTCATTAGCCTTTGTCTCGGCGTTAAAAACAGAATTCATCTTGCTAACATCATGCGACGCATTCGCATTATGCGTTCAGTGATTCGTATCTCTCGATCTAAGAGTTAATATTTAAATTCAAAAGTTAGGAATAGTCATGACCAATAAAGCCATCATTCATACCGATCAGGCACCAGAAGCCATTGGTACATATTCACAAGCTGTTAAAGTTAACAACACCGTTTATCTTTCTGGGCAAATCCCTTTAGATCCAAAAACGATGACTTTGGTCGAAGGTGATTTTGCAGCACAGGCGCACCAAGTCTTTAAAAATTTACAAGCCGTCTGCGAAGCTGCTGATGGATCGCTAGCTGAAATTGTAAAGCTAAATATTTTTTTAACCGACTTAAGCAATTTTCCCATTGTGAATGAAGTGATGGCAGAATACTTTCAACAACCTTATCCGGCCAGAGCAGCTGTCGGTGTGAAAGAGTTACCCAAAGGCTCCATCGTAGAAGCTGACGCGATTATGGTCATTTAACGTTAAGTGATGGAGACGACCAAAAACAAATGAAATTCTCTATTGAAGATCATTTAAGTCGCGACGACGATGAAAAACTGTTTAATTGGAGCGATCAAGTCTTCCCGGTAGAAGCCAACCCGTATACTTGGGCCGACTCCCAAAAACATATCATCGCCAGAGATAACGATTTTCCTGCCGCTCATTTAGGTTATGGTTTTTATACTATCGTAACGGAAGGCCAGAAAGTGACAACTATTGGTGTTGGGGATATTGTTGTTCGACCAGAATATCAAGGTCAACATATACCCACGACTTTATTTGAGATGCTGCATGGCCAAGAAGAGCTTCAAACAAAAAATATTTTATTTAGTTTGTTTTGCCCTCAACGATTAGTGCCGTATTACAATCATTTCGGATATTCGCTTTATCCTGATTCTGTTGAGTTTTTACAAGATGACAAATATGTTAAATGTATTAGTCCTCAATTTATGACCCGAGGCCCTAATATTTTTGGTCATATCCGCATTCCCAGCGAACCTTGGTAATCATCATTTTGTTGACTTTAAATGCTCGATAACTTGTCCATAACCTTCTCGAAACGTTGGGTATTTAAAGTGATAACCACTCGCTAACAATTTTTTATTCGAACATTTTTTACTATTCCTTCTCATCTTAGTGTTTGTATTATTTGTCAAAGGCATCTCATCAACTTTTTTTGTATTTGTAATCCCTAATCGATTCGCTATCCATTGTTTAACTTCGTTCAATCGTACGGGTTCGCAATCTGAAGCCAAATAACAATTATCTAGCGGTTCATTCTTGATCGCCTTTCTCATGAAATGAGCTAAAACCCCAGCGCAGTCATCAGCATGAATACGATTGCTATACCCATTGTTTAACTTTTCATCTGAGCCCTCTGGCTCCCAATCTCCATTTTCGACCTGTTGAATAATACGTAATCGCCCTGGTCCATAAATTCCAGAAAAACGAATGACGGTAGAAGGAATAGTGCTCTGCACCAACCGCTGCTCGCCTTGTAAGACTCGTTGACCACTATAGTGCGTTGGTTCCGTGTGAGAGTCTTCATCCACCCACTGTTCTGCTTGCTGCCCATAAACACTCGTACTGGAAACAAGAAACACCCACTTTGGAGGTGAGTCTAAGGCTTCTAATCCTGTGATGATTTTTTCAATATTGGCCACATAAGCCTGCCGATAGCCTTCATCACTTCGCTCATTTGGCACTAAAGTGATGACAACATAATCAAAGCTTCTCTCTCCATCACCTAAACATTCTTTTAAATCATCTATTGTGTTTAAATCACACGCAATCCCTTGAATTGTTTTCGGCAACTGATCAATATGTCGTCGCAAGCCGTATAACTCCAACGTTTTTTTATTCTCTGAGTTTTTTGTGATTGACAGATCTTGAATTAAATCGTTGGCTAATCGAATTGCGATATCACCGCAGCCAATCATTAAAAGCTTTGTTATCATTGCTCGCTCTTTCTCATCGTTCTTTTGTTAAATTTGAACGTAGTTAAAAAATTATAAGGTAGTCGATATGACTCTGACAGAATTACGCTACATTGTCACTCTTGCCCGAGAGCAACATTTTGGCCATGCTGCTGAACGATGCTTTGTTTCGCAGCCCACGCTAAGCATCGCTGTTAAGAAGTTAGAGGAAGAACTCGGCGTTCCGATTTTTGAACGAACAAAATCACGTGTGCATCCTACACCGCTCGGTGAAAAAATTATTACTCAAGCACAATTAGTGCTCGAACAAACAGCGGCGATTAAAGATATTGCAAGTGCTGGTAAGGATCAATTAAATAGCCCATTACAAGTCGGCGCTATTTTTACGATCGGTCCTTATTTATTTCCCAAATTTATTCCTCTGCTTCAAGAACTTGCTCACGATATGCCGCTTTACGTCGAAGAAAGTTATACGGCAACATTACGTCAACGTTTACGCAATGGCGAGTTAGATGCAATTATTGTCTCATTGCCTTTTACGGAAGCCGATGTCGTCACCAAACCATTATATGACGAACCTTTTGTTGTGCTTATGCCGCACAAACATCCGCTAGCCAGTAAAAAAGAAATCAATCCAGAAGATCTACAAGAGCATAATGTATTATTGCTAGGGGAAGGACATTGTTTTCGAGATCAGGTATTAAAAGCCTGTCCAAAATTAGAGCCGACTCTCGAATCTACCCACCATGTTCGCACCGCTTCTGAAGGAAGTTCACTTGAAACATTAAAACACATGGTTGTTTCTGGCTTAGGTATTACTATTCTTCCGATCAGTGCGGCAATGACTAGTCAATACGCTGAAAATTTATTAACGATAAGGCCGTTTTGCGATCCAGCTCCTGTTCGTACTGTCGCACTCGCATGGCGAGCCAGCTACCCTCGCGCAAAAGCAATCGACAAAGTCTGCGAAGCAATACAAAAATGTCAAAAGCCAACCATCGATAATATCCTTAATTAAACATTCACCTTCAATATTGATGACTTACCTCAATGGCAGTTAATGTTACTCATCCTAAACAAGGTCTTTCTTTATTAGATAAACCTGTGACGCATTTAAAAGGTGTAGGTGCACACCTTGCCAATAAACTTTTAAAACTCGGTATTGTTAATTTGCAAGATGTTTTATTTCATCTGCCTTTTCGCTATCAAGATCGTACTCGTTTAACACCCATAGGAGCATTACAACCGTTAAAAGAAGTTGTTATTGAAGCGACTGTTCGCGGTGCCGATGTTGTTTATGGAAAACGTCGCAGCTTATTATGTGTTGTTGAGGACTCTACTGGACGAATTTCACTTCGCTTTTTTCATTTTTCGAATGCACAAAAACAAAAATTAATTGAAGGAGCACGTATTCGTTGTTACGGAGAAGTGAGGAGAGGAGCGGCAGGACTTGAACTATATCACCCAGAATACAGTATTATTGCTGATTCTAGTTCACATGATTTACTCGAAAAAAATTTAACGCCTATTTATCCAGCTACAGAAGGTATTAGTCAAAATAGATTACGATCTATCGTTCAACAAACACTTGCGTTGATGACAAACAACCCAACCAACTCTGAATATTATCTACCCGAACTGCTCACTCCCGCCCTGTTAGAAGAATTAGATCAGGTTAAGTTAATTGACGCGCTAATATATCTACATGCTCCACCCAAAAATGCATCGCTTGATTTATTACTCGAAGGCGAACACCCGTACCAACAACGCCTAGCCGTTGAAGAATTATTAGCTCACCATATCGCACTGTTAAAGGTTAGAGCTAAAATCCAAACGAACAAGAGTTTTAAACTCACCAATGATCAACAACAAACAAATACTTTTTTATCCGCTTTACCGTTTTCTCTCACTTCAGCACAAAGCCGCGTCTATCAAGACATTTCTCATGATTTAACGTCAGAGCAACCAATGCTTCGCTTAGTACAAGGCGATGTTGGCTCAGGAAAAACAATTGTCGCTGCACTTGCTGCATTACAAGCAGCGTGTAATGGAAAACAAACCGCTATCATGGCGCCTACAGAAATTTTAGCAGGGCAACATCTTATTAATTTTAGTCACTGGTTTGAACCTCTAGGTATTTCTATCGCGTCATTAACGGGTAAACAACGTGTTGCTGAAAAAAGAGAACAACTTGAAAATATTGCTACCGGAAAAGCCTCTATTATTATTGGCACTCACGCACTGATTCAAACGGATGTTGAATTCCATTCTTTAGGATTAGTGATCATCGACGAACAACATCGCTTCGGCGTACATCAACGCTTAACTCTGCGACACAAAGGAATAGAGACTAATCACACTGGCAATGTCATTAATGATTCAGCCAGTGAGCAAGCCCACCCCCATCAATTAATTATGACTGCAACACCTATCCCAAGAACGTTGGCAATGAGTGCTTATGCAGATTTAGATTGTTCTGTCATTGACGAGCTTCCACCAGGCAGAACACCCGTTGAAACCGTTGTGATTAGCGACAAACGCCGAGCTGATATTGTTGCACGCATCAGTCAAGCTTGCGGCGATGGCCGCCAAGCTTATTGGGTATGCACTTTAATTGAAGAATCTGAAACACTAGAAGCACAAGCAGCAGAAGCTACAGCTCAGGAATTATCAGCGGCACTACCGCATTTGCAAATAGGATTAATTCATGGCCGTTTAAAAAGCCAAGAGAAAGAATCCATTATGAAACAATTTAAGTCTGGCAATATTGATTTATTAGTCGCAACCACGGTAATCGAAGTTGGCGTCGACGTGCCTAACGCCAGCTTAATGATTATTGAAAACCCTGAACGATTAGGGTTGGCGCAGCTGCATCAATTACGCGGCCGAGTAGGACGAGGTTCCGTCGCCAGTCATTGTGTATTGCTATACGGATCACCTTTAGGTAAAACAGCAAAAGCTCGCTTACAAGTTATGCGTGAAAGTTCAGATGGTTTTGTGATTGCCGAAAAAGACTTGGAAATCCGCGGGCCCGGTGAGGTATTAGGCACAAAGCAAACCGGTGATATGCAATTTAAAATTGCTAACTTACAACGCGATGCTGATCTACTGCCAAAAATTCGTCAAATTGCAAAACAAATCGCTCTTGAGGACGACATTGCCAGTGCATTGACATTGCGCTGGTGTGGCTATAACGAACGATACGCCAACGCCTAATATCATTCTTTTTTATATTATCTTTTTCTATTTTATTCCCTATCAACATAAACCTCTAAGCTACTAAGCCTGTATTTTCTACTACACTTAAGTTGATATTTTATTTTTTTCATTTAACTATTTATCTCTTCGTATTTTTATAGAAAACGAAGATGCCCATGGAAGAGGACTTCGCCGTGTCGGTGCCTACGAGTGTTACCAATTTATTAGATTTACAAAACGTTAAATACAATATTGCTCACTTAGCGCTTAATAATTTTGAATGGGGTACGACTCACTCCTTTCCATCGCAGGCGCAGGCGACAGTCCAATCGACTCTATTAAAAGACGGCATCGGAAAAGTTCAAATTCTCTACCCAAGCCATTGCCTTCTTGATCTCAACTCACTCAATAAAACATTGTCTCGACAGCTAAGGGTTACATCACCGGAAGATTTAAAACATTATTATTCAGAATACAAAATTGATTCTGTCCCTGGACTGCCTAATCACGGTGGATTTCCTACTGTCATCGATGAAAGATTACTAGCGTATGACACTCTTTTATTAAATTCGGGTTCTGCCGGACACGCGCTGCAGATTGACCAACTGGATTTTCAACTTATCACTAGAGAAGCCACACGCCTTGATTTTGCCGTTCCGTTAAATACATTGTCTGAACCGATTGTGAAAGACTACAGTCAGAAAGAAAATGAAGAACAAATTAAACACGCAATAGAAAACTTTACTACATTACGCATCAAGCAGCGCCTTGAAGAAACTCTAGAACTTCCGCCTCTTCCGGTCACGGCACAAAAAATTATTAATTTACGCGCTGATCCAAATGCTGACATTAATGATTTAGCAAAAATAGTGGAAACCGATCCTAGTTTAGCGGCACAAGTTGTTAGCTGGGCTGGTTCACCGTATTACGCTGCACCCGGTAAAATCAAATCAATACAAGATGCTATTGTGAGAGTATTAGGGTTTGATATGGTATTAAACTTATCCTTAGGTTTGTCATTAGGTAAAACGATGAAGCTTCCTTCGGAATCGCCAGAATGCATCGCAAATTATTGGCAAAAAGCAGTTTATACGGCGGCAGCTGTCGAAGCACTGGTCACGTCTATACCACGAGATCATCGTCCCAGTTTTGGCATGTCGTATTTATCTGGACTGTTGAATAATTTTGGATTTATCGTTTTAGCAGAAATTTTTCCACCTCATTTTGAGATGATCAATCATTATATTGCGGCAAATCCGAATGTACCTATTTCAATGATCGAAAGGCATTTAATCGGTATTACCCGCGAACAACTGGCCAGTTGTTTAATGGGAATTTGGCAGATGCCAGAAGAAGTTCAAATAGCATTGCGTTATCAGCGAATTCCTGAATATTATGGCGAACATCATGAGCTTTCTAAATTATTATTTTTAGCTCATTCTCATCTGCATGCTCGATTTATTGAAGATGGTCCTGATATAGATGTTCCCGATGACGTCTATGAAAGCCTACATATAGATAAAGAGCAAGCCAATATTCGTATTAATACGATGATGGAATCATCCAGTGATCTTGATATTATTGTTAAACAAATGAGTTAATGATACTTAGTGTTTTATCACTTCGAGATACATATTTTTCGAAAAGATTTCGGCTTCTTTTTCTAGCGGCATGGCATCATGAATCATCTTTACGTCAATTTTTCCAGCCTTTAAGGCTGCAATTGTTGCTGGACTTAATTCACTAAACCATCGTTGTGCATAAATTTTTCTCGATGTTTTTTGACATTGCTGACTATGGCCTATTTCATGTAATAATAACTTCATCTGCTTTTCAGTGATTTTATTACCCTCCTTCACTGCGTCTACAAAACTATCAGTCGGAAAATACAGCGTATTACAATCCGTCATAGCGACTTTATTCATTGCTTGGTTTAAATAAGGCGAGTAACTAATGCGAACATCTTCTACTAATAATGTCGCCTTTTTAAATACGTCAATATACTTTTTATGCAGTGGGTAGGTTTTTGCTTGTTGCCCAACTTTTTCAAAATACATGTCATACAATGGCAATGAATATTCATTGATTAACTGATTAATTGTTTTCGATGCCTGCCGACTCATTTCTTCTAAAATATATGTGCTATTTTTTTTGCTTACAGATTTAACATCGACGCTTGATGCAACAAGCTCATCTGCAAAAATACGATTAGCCATAAAGATTAAAAATATCACATAGGGTCGAAAAATTTTCATTATTCTATATCACTGTTGTTAAATGTTTTTTGCCAATAACCCACATCTACCCACTGATCATATTTATAACCTACCGCTTTAAAATGTCCGATTTTTTCAAAGCCTAATTTTTCATGTAACCGAACACTGCCTGAATTGGGTAATGAGATCCCTCCAATAACAACATGTATGTTCATTTGCTCAAGTTCATCTAATAAAATACGGTATATTTTTTCTCCTAATCCATGGCCCTGTTCTGAGGGATCGAGATAGACGCTCGATTCAGCCGTATACCGATAAGACTCTCTTGTATTCCAAGTGTTCGCATACGCATAACCGACTAATTGATTGCCACTCTTTATTCTTCGCTCAATCACAAACCATGGAAATTTTTTTGTTACCGCAGCTATTCTATTTTCCATTTCTTGTGATGACAGCGTCTTCTGCTCAAAAGTAATGACCGAATGTTGTATGTAAAAGTTATAAATTTTAGCCATAGCCGATGCATCGGCTAATACAGCCTGTCTAATGTGACAGTCATTAATTATCATATTGCAGCTTTCCACATCTTAATTCCTTCTCGTACTGCAAACACTATCAATACTGGCATCAAGAGACAAAATACTTTGATTCTTCGCGAAGCAGGGCAGGGCGGTTTACCAAAACGATTGTCTAACACATCACCTTTCGCAAACAATAGATAACCAACAAAAAAAATATTTATCACCGGCGGTATTAACAATAAAGACCACTTACCATGGATACCCATATCGTGCAGCCTTCGTCTCGCAGGAATATGCTGGGGTAAAAAACTCAAAGCATAAAGCAACAGGATTGTCAGTATAGGTAAAGCAGTAAGGTTTAAGTCTGGGCGCGATGAAAACAAAGGAATCAAAATATAAGCTGACACCAATATAACGACAGCATAGAGTAGTGTGTATATTAAAAAATACGCAAAGAATCTCCACGCATCGATTCTCTCTTGAAAAGAAAATATCCGTGGTCTACAACACGTTGAGTGACAAGAGTCTTTCATAGAATGCATGGGGTGACACGCCTCTCGCTGAGAGCTGGTCTTTTTGACCGAACTTTAGGCCGTGCATGGGAAAGAGAATTTTATTGGTAAGTATTTTTGATCTATCGCGAACCTCTGTATTAATTCTATGGTCTTATTACAGTACGCTATTCTTATTTACTATCCTTATACAATATTGCAATTTACTATTGCTTTATACGACTAGTTTTTACCATTACTTTTTAATAGGACAGCCCGCTAACTTTGATTGGCTCTTCAGGTAGCGAGTAAAGTAACGACTTGCAAGATAAGGCTTAGATTGTGGCTCTAATAGGATTCAAAGGGCTTGCGCCTTATCCGTGTCGCTTACTAAAGATTTTTTCACCATCTTTGTAACCCAAACCTGTAAAAAACTTTTTGGCCTGTGACTGTAACACGTTGCCAGAAACCTCACTGATTAAACAACCAGAGGTTTTAAAGTAGTCGTTGACGGCCTCTACTAAGGCTTTCCCTGCACGATTCCCACGATAACTTTCATGAAACACTAATGTCGTCACTCGACCTGTTTTGCCTTTGGTGTGAAAGGGGTTCAGTAATTGAGCGCCAATAATGCCATGTATCACACCGTCTTCCGTATCAATCATTGCTTTATAATCATCGGAATTTTCAAAAGTCATTAACTTTGATTCAATCAATTTTTGAGTCGTGTTATAGCCTAAACCTTTAAGCAATTCTGCAATTCCTGCTGTATCGGATAACTCTACATCCTTTATCATTTCATTCTCACTGCATGTGTTTTTTAAGAAAGCGTTTAACCATTTTCATGGAAATCTATCGATATCATGATTTCGGAAGAGCTTAATACCGAGATGCCTATTGTCCTCATCAGAAGTAATAGCTCAAGCAATTAATGCGATATTATTGAAATTTCTTGTATTTTTATTGGCTACATCTTTTTAATGCCATTTTTGGCTATGTAATATCATGCGTGACCACACATGAATCACTAGGTCTTCCGGTTTCCATACTGTTTATTTTTTTAATCTATCCCTATACTCCGTTTTCAGCTTAAAAGTTATATCAGCAGCACATCGGTATTTAACCAGTATTATCAAAATTGTTTATTGAGAAAGTTTTATGAGTAAGTTTTGGAGCAGGATCGTTCATGAACTCACCCCCTATATTCCGGGTGAACAACCACGCGTCACAAATTTGATCAAGCTCAACACCAATGAATGCCCTTATCCTCCATCACCAAGAGTCATGAACGGTATCAATGATGCCATTAATAGCGATTTACGGCTTTATCCTGACCCAGATGCCTGTCAATTAAAAGAGGCTATTGCAAAGTACTTTTCTAAGACAACGCAAGCGCACATTTCACCAAACCAAGTGTTCGTTGGTAACGGTTCGGATGAAGTCTTAGCTCATACATTTCAGGCTCTGTTTAAACACGAACAACCTTTGTTGTTTCCTGATATCAGTTATAGCTTTTATCCAGTGTACTGCAATTTATACCAAATTGACGCAAAGACTATCCCGCTGGCTAACGACTTTTCCATTGATATTGAACGTTACAATATTCCAAATGGTGGCATTATCATTCCTAATCCCAATGCACCTACTGGATGTGCTTTCAGTCTGAGTGAGATCGAAAAACTGTTGTTACGCAACCCTGATGCCGTGATTGCCATCGATGAAGCGTATGTCGATTTTGGTGCTGATACCGCTATCTCATTAATTAATCAATACCCAAACTTGCTCGTCATACAAACACTATCTAAATCGCGCTCGTTGGCAGGTTTACGTGTTGGTTTTGCAATTGGTAATGAATCACTCATTGAAGCATTAACGAGAGTCAAAGACAGTTTTAATTCTTACCCTCTCGATAGATTGGCCATTGCCGGTGCAACCGCATCTATTGAAGATGAAAAATATTTTGATGATACCTGTGAAAAAGTCATCTCAACTCGTGAATATTTAATAGAGCAACTCTCTAACATGCATTTCTCTGTCTTACCCTCTAAGGCAAACTTTGTATTTTGTTGTCACGCTGTTATTTCCGCTGATGTATTAACCACAGAATTAAGAGCGCGCAATATCATCGTTCGTCACTTTAAACATCCGCGCATTGAAAACTATTTACGAATTAGCATAGGGACAGACTTAGAGATTCAAACGTTGCTTCAAGCATTGACAGAAATTATATCGAAACATCACTAACGCTCAATAACGTAAAGACGGTATTCCATTTTTACTAATGGGCTTAAGCCTACTGCGGTTTTATTCTGTCTTTATGACTACAACCCTCAATATTATTCAAAAATATACTCGTCATTACAGGCCGTTAACGGTGCGTCTTTACTGCCGTTAACGCAGACGGGTCTAGCGAATCCTGCTATAGTGCTCCGCTATTTAAAAAGCAATTAATAAGTTTCATTTATATTTATATCTAAGCACTCACAAGAACTTCGGAGGAACGTCTATGTCCGGTACAACTACTTGGGCTAAATTTAACTGGGAAGATCCTTTCGTCATTGACGACATGCTAAGCGAAGAAGAACGCATGATTCGGGATACTGCTCACCAGTATTGCCAAGAAAAGCTTCAACCACGCGTTACTGAGGCTTACCGCAACGAAACGACTGATCCAGAAATCTTCCGTGAAATGGGCGCTCTCGGTTTGCTAGGTTCATCTATCGAAGGTTATGGCTGCCCGGGCGTTAACTATGTGAGCTACGGCTTAATCGCGCGCGAAGTTGAGCGTGTTGATTCTGGTTACCGTTCGATGATGAGCGTTCAATCTAGTCTCGTTATGTATCCAATTTATAATTACGGTAGCGAAGAACAAAAACAAAAATATTTACCAAAACTTGCGAGTGGTGAATTCATTGGTTGCTTCGGTTTAACTGAACCTGATCATGGTTCTGATCCCGGCGGCATGGTAACTCGTGCGAAAAAGGTTGCTGATGGTTATATACTTAACGGCGCAAAAATGTGGATCAGTAATTCCCCCATCGCCGATGTATTTGTTGTTTGGGCAAAAACTGAAGATAACGTGATTCGTGGTTTTATTTTAGATAAAGGCATGAAAGGTTTATCGGCTCCAAAAATCGAAGGCAAACTCGCATTGCGTGCATCCATCACCGGTGAAATCGTGATGGAAGATGTCTTCGTTCCAGAAGAAAATCTAATGCCAGGTGTACAGGGCTTAAAGGGTCCATTCGGCTGCTTAAACAGTGCGCGTCTTGGTATTTCTTGGGGAGCATTAGGTGCAGCCGAAGCATGTTGGCATGCAGCACGTAGTTACACTCTAGATCGAAAACAATTTGGTCGTCCTTTAGCTGCAAACCAAATCATTCAGAAAAAATTAGCCGTTATGCAAACAGATATCAGCCTTGGTTTATTAGGCAGTCTGCGTGCTACACGCTTGAAAGATGAAAATAAACTAGCGCCTGAATTAATCTCTTTGTTGAAAAGAAACAATTGCGTGAAAGCATTAGAAGTTGCTCGTGAAGCTCGTGACATGCACGGTGGTAACGGTATCTCTGATGAATACCCTGTAATGCGCCACATGGTTAACTTAGAAGTGGTCAACACGTATGAGGGTACTCAAGACGTTCATGCGTTGATTCTTGGCCGCGCTCAGACGGGAATTCAATCTTTTTTCTAAGCTTTTAATCATCAGCACCTTAAAAATACCGGCGCAAATCCAATCATTGCAGCCGGTATTTTTTTGTCTGCTTTTTTCTATTCGCTTTAAGGCGATTGTGTCAATGAGCGTCCCTGTTTACACTACGTCATCAGTAAAATGTCTATTAAAATTTAAATAGAATATTCATAATATCTAAATAGTAGCTTAATTCTATACTCATATAAATCAGGGGAAATCTCATGGAAAATAACATGAACAACTCAATGGACTTTTCATCCATGACACTGCTCATTATAGGGCTGATTATTTTTATCAGTATTCATTTTGTGCCCGCTATCCCTTCGCTAAAAAATTCATTAGTCCATCGTTTATCACCCAATGGCTACAAAGGTATTTTTTCTGCCATTGCATTGATTGGCCTTACCCTAATTGTTATTGGGAAAATGAATGCAGATTTTATAAATGCCTATACACCTATAAATGGTGCCAAACATATTGCCATGACACTAATGTTAATCGCTTTCATTCTCTTACCTGCAGCTCACATGAAAGGAAACATTAAACGATTCACTCGCCATCCTATGCTGTGGGGCGTTGTGTGTTGGTCTATTGCACATTTACTTGCAAATGGAGATCTAGCGTCTGTCATTATGTTTGGCTCGCTAGGTGTTTATTCTTTAATTGCTATGTTAACGGCAAACGCTAGAGGCGCACAAAAACAAATTGAAAAGCTCCCACTGAAAAAAGATTTCATTGTTTTTGCAGCCGGTTTTACAACCTATGTTGCTATCATGTTCTTGCATCCTTATCTTTTCGGCTACGCGATCATAAATGTTTAAATTCAGAATTTATTGGAATCAACGTTGATAAAAGCGCTTAATCGCAACAGCTGTTTGTAACTCTTTAGTGGCTTCACTAAAGAGTTACAACACGATATTTTTATTTACAAACATTAAACATATTTCACAAATAAAAAAGGGCGCTTCGTTTGAAGTGCCCTTTTTTTATTTCAAGAATGATCTGGTAAGGATTTACTGATTTACCTTCTTTTCAAGCTCTGCCAAGCTTACATGTCGAACATCGGTTCCTTTTACCATGTAAATTAATTGCTCTGCTAAGTTCCTCGCATGGTCACCAATTCTTTCTAACGATCGCAATGCCCATAAGACATTCATTGCACGAGAAATAGAACGAGGGTCTTCCATCATATAAGTGACCAATTCACGCAATGCTGATTTATATTCTTGATCGACAATTCGGTCTTCTTTTACAACGGTAATTGCTAATTCCGTATCGTAACGTGCAAATGCATCTAATGCGTGTTGTAACATCGTGATCACACCACTGCCGATGTGTCTTAATTCGATATAGCCTTGCGATGAAGATCCTGTTTCAGCTAATGCCATTGCCATTTTTGCTACTTTTTGCGCTTCATCACCCATTCGCTCTAAGTCACGAACCGCTTTAATGACAGTTAGCACCATACGCAAGTCACTTGCCGTAGGCTGTCGCATAGCAATGATCAAAGTACATTGTTCATCAATAGCCATTTCAAATTCATCAACTTTGTGTTCATTGTCGAGAACTTGTTGTGCTAATTCACTATCAGCATTTTCAATAGATTTAACGGCATCTTTAATTTGCTTTTCGACTAAACCACCCATCTCTAACAACTCGGTCTTAATCGCTTCAAGATCGCTATTAAATTGTTGTGAGATATGTTGATCTAAATTTAATTTATCCATGACTTACTCCAAAAACTGCTATCGATGCGGCCAATATATTAACGAGTTAATAACGTATGCTAAATGTAAATAATAGAAGCTAAAACCACATTAGCCAAATCGGCCGGTAATATAAGCCTCGGTCAGTTTATGTTGTGGGTTTGTAAACACGACTTCTGTTTTATTCGCTTCAATTAATTTACCAAGATGAAAATATGCCGTACGAGATGACACACGTGCAGCTTGCTGCATAGAATGAGTCACAATCGCAATCGTAAAATTCTCACTAAGTTCGGCAATGAGTTCTTCGATTTTTGCTGTCGCGATTGGATCCAGTGCAGAACATGGCTCATCCATTAATATTACTTCTGGACTGACGGCTATCGTTCTTGCAATGCAAAGTCGTTGTTGCTGTCCGCCGGACAACCCTGTGCCTGGTTGTTGTAAACGATCTTTGACCTCTTCCCACAGACCTGCACGACGCAAACTGGTTTCCACGATTTCATCCAGCTCTGCACGATGATTAACTAAACCATGAATACGCGGACCGTAAGCGACATTGTCATAAATTGATTTGGGAAATGGATTGGGTTTTTGAAACACCATACCAACACGGGCACGCAGTGGAACAACATCTAGCTTTGGATCATAAATATTTTGATTATCTAAGGTAATGTCACCTTCTATACGGCAAATATCAATCGTGTCATTCATACGATTCAAGCAACGAAGAAATGTTGATTTACCACAACCTGATGGCCCAATCATGGCAATCACTTCGTTTTCACCAATATCTAGATCAACATCAAAGAGCACTTGTTTTTCACCATAGAAAACATTTACACCACGCGTAGACATTCTTGCAGAATCCACAAACGGAAAACCAACGGTTTTTTGCTGCTGATAATCAGGAACCGATGACTGGCTTGATTGTTCTTTTTCTGTCATATCTAGTTTGACGTTTGTTTCTGCATTCATTGCTTCACTCATCGCATCGTTGCCTTTGATTTTTTCGTTCGTACCTATCGCTTTAATACTGTGCTTTTCTGATTTTTTTAAACTATCTGTGGGACGATCTTCTAAGACTTCCATCATAGACTCCTCTACCAGCGACGTTCAAGCCGTTTGCGTAATAGGACGGCTGATGTGTTCATTAAAATTAAGAATGCTAATAACACCATGATCGCTGCGGAAGTACGCTCAACGAATGCACGCTCAGGACTATCAGCCCAAAGAAATATTTGAACGGGTAACACAGCAGCAGGATCCGTTATACCTGACGGTAGATCAACAATAAATGCCACCATACCGATCATTAATAGTGGCGCTGTTTCACCTAGCGCTTGCGCCATACCGATAATGGTTCCTGTCAACATCCCCGGCATAGCCAGTGGTAATACATGATGTAAGACGACTTGCATTTTTGAAGCACCAATTCCCATAGCGGCTTCTCGAATGGATGGCGGAACGGCTTTAATCGCTGCACGACTGGAAATAATAATGGTTGGTAATGTCATCAGCGTTAACACGATACCGCCCACCAAAGGAATTGATCGCGTCATACCAAATAAATTAATAAATATTGCGAGGCCTAATAAGCCAAAGATAATGGAAGGAACGGCCGCCAGGTTATTAATATTGATTTCGATAAATTCTGTTATTTTATTTTTAGGCGCATATTCTTCAAGATAGATAGCAGAAGCGACACCAATAGGAAACGAAAGCGCCAAGGTAACAAATAATGTAAATACCGTACCCAATATGGCGCCGAGAATACCCGCTTGCTCTGGCTCTCGTGATGCACTGGCTGTGAAAAAGGTAGTATTAAATTGTGTTCGTAATTCTCCACTTTCGGCTAACGAATCGACCCACGCTATTTGGTCGTCGTTCAGGCGCCCGTTGATTCCTTCTTTTTTGAGTACTTTGTAATAACTATCAACATCGTCATCAGCCAATACCCAAACGGTTTGTTCGGTTCCTAATAACGCTGGATTGGCTCTTAGCTCATCCATTAATTGATAGCTTGCGCTGTTACTTAATAAGGCACTTAATTGTCGACGTGGTGTACGACCAGATACATCTGGAAATCGGCTTCTTATGGCATCACGCACAACTGCATCAAAATTTGCTAGTCGAATTTGCTCATCATCCGAGACATCACTAATACCTAACCTCTCAGCATCCAATTGAACGGTGAGTGCAATCCTTGTTTGCAAAAATGCAGAATGACCTTTGCCAATAATATCGGTAAATAACGCCACTAAACAAAACATGCCAAAAGCAATTGATAAAATGCCATAAAGTTGAAAACGTTTTTCAGCACGGTATCGTTTTGCTAAATTCTTCTCAACTTTTTCCGTTGTTTTAAGGGTTTCTTTATTCATACTGCTCTCGATATTTTTTAACAACGTTTAATGCGATGTAATTTAAAAACAATGTCACGGTAAATAACATTAGACCTAAGGCAAATGCCGATAACGTTTTTGGACTATCAAATTCTTGGTCACCTACTAACAACGTTACAATTTGTACTGTCACTGTTGTCACGGCTTCAAGAGGATTTGCCGTTAAGTTTGCGGCAAGCCCCGCTGCCATGACAACAATCATTGTTTCTCCAATTGCACGAGACATCGCTAACAACACGCCACCTACAATACCGGGAAGCGCTGCGGGAATAACAACTTGTTTGATAGTTTCGGATTTTGTTGCGCCCAATCCTAAGGAGCCATCTCGCAATGATTGCGGTACGGCATTAATTACATCATCAGATAATGAAGATATAAATGGGATAATCATCACCCCCATCACCGCACCAGCAGCCAGCGCACTCTCTGATGAAACAGACATACCAAAACTTTCGCCAAGATTTCGAATAAAAGGAGCAACGGTTAATGCCGCAAAAAAACCATAAACTACCGTTGGAATTCCTGCGAGAATTTCAAGTAACGGTTTGACAATTGAACGAACTCGATTTGATGCGTACTCTGATAAATAGATTGCCGACATTAATCCTGTTGGCACTGCAACCACCATTGCAATGGCTGATATCATTAATGTTCCGGTAAATAAAGGAATCGCACCGAAAGACCCAGAGCCACCAACTTGATCAGCGCGAATAGCTGTTTGTGGGCTCCAATTTAAACCAAACACAAAATCGGTAAAAGGAACCGCTTTGAAAAATTGAATAGACTCAAAAATAACAGATAGAACAATACCTACTGTTGTAAGAATTGCGATACAAGAACACAATAATAAAAACCATTTAAAAACTTTTTCAACTTTTGATCGGGCTCGAAATTCTGGATTTATTTTCAGCCATCCAATAATTGCGCCAAGCAAACCCACACACGCAATTACAACGGCCAAACTTAAACGACTCGTTTTTTTCAATGACGCTAAGTGATCTGCCGCTTTTTGTATTTCTGGATCAAGATTATCTACACCAACATTTCCACTGACAATATTGTTTAACGTATTTAACATCAAACCCATTTCACCGCTATTCGCTTGGCGATACACCTCGGGCATTTGTGCAACAACCAGTTGACGAATGATCACATCATCAAATGCAATCCAGCCTGCCAGAATCACAATACAAGGTATCGCACACCACAATGCTGTTAGAGCGCCATAATAAAACGGCAATGAATTTAAATGCCTCACGCCACCGATGTTATTTGCTAATTGAAGAGATCGCGAACGCCCAAACACAAATGCGACTGCAATTGCGATTAATAACGATACAAATAACGTAGAAGGGGCCATGTACTTTTTCCAATAGAGATATCTTTAAAAAAAACAAACCCGACAAGAAATCTTATCGGGTTAATTTTATATTGCTACACAATATAGGCCTGTAATTAACATCTGATCATACCAATATGTCTTTATTTATCAGAGACAACTTGATGCTTCCTTTCTGTTTGATCTTTCACCATATCAACTTACTCCTTGTAAATGACGATTACATGACCCATGGCTTACATTGACATTAAAGACTTAAGTTTTTTAATGTTTTTACTGCGTTACCAACTTCTGCGCGCTCACTTTTACTTAAAGGAATCATTCCTTTTTCAGTGAGATAGCCTTCTTCACCCCATGCACGATCATTTGTGAATTCAGCCAAGTATTCTTTGACACCAGGAATAACTCCGATGTGAGCTTTTTTCACGTAGAAGTATAAAGGACGAGATACTGGGTAACTGCCATCAGCAATTGATTCAAACGTGGGCTCATTGCCATCAACAATTGAACCTTGAACTTTATCAGCATTTTGCTCTAAGAAACTAAAGCCAAACACGCCTAAAGCATTTGGATTTGCATTCAACTTTTGAACGATTAAGTTATCGTTTTCACCGGCTTCAACATAAGCGCCGTCTTCACGAATTGAATGACAAACTTCTTTGTATCTATTTTTATCAGTACCTTTTAATGCTTTAACCCAAGCGACGGATTTACATCCACCTTCAAGTGCTAATTCAGCAAACGCATCACGAGTTCCCGATGTTGGAGGAGGGCCAAGTACTTCAATTTTCTTAGCCGGTAACGCTGGGTTTACATCCTTCCACGTTTTATAGGGATTCGGAACTAGCGTTTCTGATCCATCAGGATTTGGAACTTCTTTCGCTAACGCCATAAAAATATCTTTACGAGTCAACGTCATTTGATCAGCTTTCTTGGCATTCGCAACAACGATACCGTCATAGCCGATTAAGACTTCAATAATTTCAGCAACACCATTATCAGCACATTGCTTAACTTCCGACTCTTTAATACGACGAGAAGAGTTTGTGATATCAGGATGACTAACACCTACACCTTGGCAAAATAATTTAAGACCACCGCCTGAACCCGTAGATTCAACTTTTGGTGTCTTGAAGTTCGTGCTGCGGCCAAAACGTTCAGCCACAACCGTTGAAAATGGGTATACCGTTGATGAACCAACGATACTGATATAATCACGGCCTTCAGCAAATGCGCCTGACAATGGGGCTACAGCTGTTGCTGTTAATAATGCGGTTTGAATAAGCTTTTTCATGGGTTTTTCTCCCCCTTAGTAGTGTATTGCTAAAGCAAATTACTTAAACAGCAACCCTGCTTTAATCTATCGGGAGCAATTATCCAAAGAAAATATGACACTTATGTTACAAAATTCCAAGATTGTAACAAAAAAGTAACAAAGGTCCCTATTTTTTCATTAATGGCCATAAAACCCTCTTATTACTGCTAGGAATCCACTTTTCAGTGACTATTACGCTATAATCTGTCCTTGTCTGCACCAATGTGGGTCAAATTTAACTTCTCAGCCTAGCAGCACGCGTAGTAATGCCACGCGCTAAGATCGTAAAAAAACAATAATAAAACCTGTTCACATCTCAGAGATGCCATAGAAGGATTTTTCAATCCATGTCAGATTCACCTCCATTAAAAAAGCAAAGCCTTACTCGTTACGTAGAACGCTTTGTCATACGGCCTATCGATAATGTCACGGAGAAACTCGGGCGCGCCATTGCTTGGTTAACGATTGTCATGGCATTACTGACTTTTCTTTTGGTCATCATTCGGTATGTATTAAAGCTCAACTCCATTGCTCTCCAAGAATCCGTCATCTACATGCATAGCTTGGTTTTCTTATTAGGGATAGGCTTCACTCTAAAAGCAGATGAACATGTTCGTGTCGATATTTTTTATCGACATTTTTCTGCACACAAAAAAGCATGGATCGACTGTATTGGTAGCATAATTTTTCTCCTGCCGATTTGCTTTTTTTTATTTTTTATCAGTTTCAATTTTGTTGCATCTTCTTGGCAAAATTTTGAAGGGTCTAGCGAGCCCGGAGGAATACCCGCTGTGTTTTTACTGAAAACTCTCATTCCTATGACAGCCGTATTATTAGGTTTGCAGGGTCTTTCGTTAACATTAAGCAATATTCTTTTCTTAATGTTTCCAAACAGCTATGTATCGGCACATTCAGTGAATCAAACAATTGATGTGCAAGCATTATGATAGAACTCATTCCCTTATTTTTATTCATTGCTGTTTGTGCACTGCTGATGTTTGGCTATCACGTTGCATTTACTTTAGCGGGAACAGCATTGTTATTTGCCAGCTTTGGCATTATCGGCGGCGTGTTTGATCCAAAAATTTTACTTGCTTTTCCAAGCCGTGTTTACGGTACGATGACAAACTCCACATTAATCGCCGTGCCTTTATTTGTTTTAATGGGCGTGTTACTTGAAAAATCTCGTATTGCGGAACGCCTTCTTGAAGATATGTCTCGACTCTGTGGAAGACTACCCGGTGGGTTAGGGCTATCCGTTATTCTGGTTGGCGTTTTATTAGCCGCCAGCACCGGTATTGTCGGGGCGACAGTCGTGACGATGGGCTTAATGTCACTACCTGCTATGCTAAACCGTGGCTACGACAAAAGCTTAGCAACAGGTACTATTTGTGCGACAGGAACGCTCGGACAAATTATTCCACCGTCAATTGCATTGGTCTTATTGGGTGATGTTTTATCGAGCGCTTATCAACAAGCGCAGATAAACTTAGGTGTAATGAACCCTGAGCCTATCTCTGTAGGAGACTTATTTGTTGGCGCGCTGGTTCCCAGCTTACTATTGGTTAGCTTTTATATTATTTATATTTTGCTTCGCACGACACGTGATCCCTCTTTAGCACCCTCTATAAAAGAAGATAGTCCAGATAGCGAGTCAGTCACGCACTGGCTTGGCAGTTTATTTCCTCCGGTTTTATTAATTTTAAGTGTCTTAGGTTCCATTATTTTCGGCGTTGCAACGCCAACGGAAGCAGCTGGAGTGGGTGCAGTTGGAGCTGGGCTCTTAGCTTTCGTCAAAGGGCAGTTATCGCTGACGCAATTAAGAGACGTTGTTGATTCTACTTTGAAGGTCACTGCAAAGGTATTTATGATTCTTCTTGGTGCATCTTTATTTAGTTTGGTTTTTCGAGGATTTGGCGGCGACACTGTTATAGAAGATTTTTTCCATCAATTGCCCGGTGGCGTCATCACCGCAATGATTATGGTTATGGTGATTATCTTTTTATTGGGCTTCATATTAGATTTCATTGAAATCACATTCGTAGTTGTTCCCATCGTCGGGCCAATACTTCTCGCCATGGATATCAACCCGATTTGGCTTGGTATTATGATTGCGCTAAATCTACAGACCTCTTTTTTGACGCCGCCTTTTGGATTCGCATTATTTTATTTACGCGGAGTAGCACCCAGTTCCGTTCCAACATCGGCAATTTATCGTGGCGTCATACCGTTTATTATGATCCAATTACTACTTCTTGTTATTCTCGCTATCTGGCCTAGCTTAGTCACCTGGCTACCAGAATATCTTTAAAACATCAGCGTGAATTACGATACAAATATCTATAACACCAACACCTGTATTAATGAGTAATATTTGAAAGTAACTATACGAAAGTAACTATAGTTTGAAAGCAACTTATAGATAGCATACATAAGCAACGTTCTTTTACAGTAGATGATTTCACTATAAACCATTCGTTAAGCATGGTATCAATCGTCCTTCTCATCTTCTGTTTTCTTGCTAAAACAATTTTTTATAGACATGTATATAGGCTAAACCATCATGACCGATATTGACGAAAACCCTAAACCGACAGGAACACTAACACTACAAACTTTAACTATGCCAGCAGATACAAATGCAAATGGTGATATTTTTGGTGGCTGGTTAATGTCACAAATGGATTTAGCAGGCGCGATTCTAGCTCACGATTATGCACAAGGAAGAGTCACTACTGTCGCCGTGGGCGGTATGACTTTTCTTCGACCGGTTCCTGTTGGCGCGACAGTAAGTTGTTATGCTCAAGCCATCGAAACAGGACGTTCCTCTATTCGAACATTGGTTGAAGTGTGGATTAAATCAAATCGTACCGGCGAGATTGAAAAGGTAACAGAAGGGGAATTTGTTTTTGTCTCCATTGATGACAATGGTCGCACACAGCCGTTAAAAATCAGTTTAGATTAATATCTCTCTCCTAGCAGGAGCATTGCCTTTGCTAGGAGATTGATTCTCCCTTGGTCAATTTAAACATTATCTTTCCGTCAACTTTAGTGTTTTTTTTCAACGAATGCGTGCGTTTATCGAGTCAGATTGTCAAGGTAGGCTTTACCTCCTAAATTTACCACTGATTGATTGATATCTGCCGCGCGAGATTGAACATAGGAGGAGGGATTTTTTGCTGACATTTTTTTAGGGCTAGGCAACACTGCTGCTAATAAACCCGATTGCCAATTATTTAAATTTTTAGCTGAGACACCATAAAATACTTGCGCCGCTGCTTCGGCACCATAAACTCCTTTTCCAAACTCAGCTATATTTACATACATCTCCAATATTCTTTCTTTTGACCAAAAGCATTCTATTAGCAATGTAAACCACGCTTCTAACCCCTTACGAACATAACTACGGCCATTCCACAAAAATAAATTTTTGGCGACTTGCTGAGTTATCGTGCTCGCACCACGAGGTTTTCCTCTTTTTTCACTCAATGCTTTTTTTAAAGACTCTACATCAAAACCAAAATGATTAGGAAATTTCTGATCTTCAGATGCGATAACAGCTAACTGTAAATTCGGTGAAATGTTATCAATGGATTGCCATGTATGTTCAGCGGTCTGATTGGATGTCCACTCCCATACAACAATCACAGCTGACGAAGGTGGGTTTATCCATTTAAAAATCAATACAAGAAATAGACTTACACTGATGAAGCCAAGGGCTAACCAACAAATCAGTTTTATTAAACCCTTAAGGTTTTGTCCCACCATATTTTTATATTTCATGATTTCAAGCTATAAGCTTGAATTATTCACACCTGACAGAACAACTATGAATTGAAAAGCTATGAATTGAAAAAACAGTGCCTTTAATGAAAAACTAAACACCCAGCTCGAGTGAATGTTTTATCATGGGGTTTTATCTTAGTAACAATCTATTATTTTTCCGTGTGCTCTTTCACTTTTTTACCTACAATAGGTAAAGCTTTTATAACACTGAATCCATGACTCTCAAAATATTTTAATAGTGTGCTTTACATGCATTGTTGTTACTAGAATTCAATCATTTGGATTAATGTTCTAGCAACCATAAAAACGACAAGCAAAAGAATGAATCTTTTGCTTGTCTAGTAGACTTGACTATTTTTTACTTTGACTGGTTTTTTTCAATTTTCCCGCTTGAGTTACCCAATTATCGCGTTGAATTCTACCTTTGAAAGCAGCAAGGCGATTATCAATAAACTCGATATCTTTCTTGTTCCAAGAAGCTACCTGCCAAAAATAATAAACGCCATTTTTATTGAGTAGTTTTTCTAGCTTGGGCCCTACGCCAGATATGCGTTTTAAATCATCTTTCGCTCCCTGTGAGGCGCTCGTTAACAACTCGGGTTCTTTTCTTGGTGCTTTAACTGTAGGCTTCGCTTTTATTGCTGGCTTAGGTGCAACTTGAAGCGATTTCAGTTTCATCTCTATGGCATCTAATCGTACATTGATCGGTGCTATATCGACGGCCTTGTACTTTGGCATCGCAGCAATTGATGTTTTAAGCTCTTCAATCTGTTGTGTAATGGGTCGTAAATTCACCGGTGGATGCGTTTCTACTTTTGGCAATTTTCTAACAACTAGATCTAGTTCACGCAATTGATTTTTTAAGGGTTCGATATTGACTGGAATAGCTTTTTCGGGCCTCGGGATAGCATAAACCGCTTGTTCCAGTTTAGAGATTTTTGAATTAACGGGTGACAAGTCAACAGGACTGACTTTTTCAGGTTTAGGTATTGCATTAATCGCTTGCTCTAGCTTTTCAATCCTTACGGCCATAGGCTCTAAATTGACAGGCTGTGGTTTTGGAATAGCACTAACACTCTTCTCTAATTCTTTTATTCTTATATTCACGGGCTCAAGGTTCACCTCTTTTGCAGGCTCGGGTTTTGGAATATTTCGAATAGCCTGTTCCATGTTCTCAACTTTTAATGCTAGTGGTTTTAAATCCACAGGGACTGGTTTTGGAATAGCGCTCACTGTTTTATCTAAATCATCAAGACGAGAATGAATTGGACCAAGATTAATTTCTTTTGCCGGCTCTGGTTTCGGCAAATGTTCAAGCGCGGTTTCAATTGCATGTAAGCGAGTATTGATAGGGTCTAACTGTACTGGTTGAGGCTTCGGCAATCCTGCGATCATATTTTCTAACGATGCTATACGTTCATGCGTTGAGGATAGATCGAGTTTCTCTGGTAATGGAATTAGGCTGATGACCTTTTCTAGGCCATTGATACGCTGATTGATAGGTTCAAAATTGACATCTTGTGGCTTCGGAATATTTTTAATCGTGTCTTCAATATCATTTAATCGTGAATTAATTGGTAAAAAATTCACTGGCTCAGGTGTTGGTAGACCTGCGATCATGTTTTCTAATAACCCTAACCTTTCGTGTGTTGAAGAAAGATCTAATTTTTCAGGCGCAGGAATATGATGAATCGCATTTTCTAAACCATTTATCCTGTGATTAACGGGTTCAAGATCCACCGCTTTTGGAACCGGTATATTTTTAATTGCTTCCTCAAGTTCATTGAGTCGTGTGTTAACCGGGGATAGATTTGTTGGCTCAGGTTTAGGAATGTTTTTTACAGAATTGCTTAAGCTAGCTAGCTGAGAGTAAACATCGCTTAAATCTGTTTTTTCTGGCGCTGGAATCTGCTCAAATTTTTCTTCAATGATGTGTAGTTTTCTTTCTAGATGACTGAGATCAACTACAGGAATTTCCGGCGTAGGTATTTTTGCGAGCTCATGTTTAACAGTTGGTGCTATTGACCCATCCAAACTATCAAAACGCTGCCATAATTTTCCCCACAAATTTTCATCTGGTTTTTTTGCTAAACGCAAAGCATCGTAACTTTCTGTTACATCAACAAAATAACGACGGCACCACCAATAACCTAGAATAAATGCGGCAATCGCTGTCAGTAAAAAAACAAAAGTGAATTTAGCTAATAAATAGATCACAAGCTTCTCTCCCTAATTGATTTTAGATTCGTTTATTTTAATCACTATTCGGCGGTTTTTTGCTCGACCCATTGCATCATCATTATTTGCAATGGGTTGGCTTTCCCCAAAACCCTGGGCTGAAATGCGATGGGACTCTAATCCCGAAGTAACCAATGCATTAAGAACTGACCGTGCTCGTTTTTGGCTTAACACTTGATTCGCAGCTTCGCTACCAACGCTATCTGTATGGCCTTCAACAATGAGCTCTCCCGGACAAAGCGAGGCAATGTCGGCTAACTGCAATATAAGGCTCTCACTACTGGAGTCGATAGTGGCACTGGCTGTTTTGAAATTTATCGAACTATTATTTAGTGCTTCCGCAAAGTCTTTATTACACTGGGATAAATCTTTAAGCACTTGTAAGTCCAAAACACCCAGTGACAGCGCTTTCGAACTATCAGCAAAGAGTGTTCGAATTTTCTGTTCATTCTCTTCTGTGACAATACCTTTGACGGCAAACTTACCTTGAGTCCAATATATTTGACCCGTGTCTAAATACTCAAGAATTCCGAGCCCACGATCAACAGCAATAGGGTGTTGTTCTGTTGCAGAATCCGTACTCACCACAATTTTATCTTCAATCAAAGTAAATTTATCTTGCACGTCAGTGACTATTTTTGAACGTATCTTCTGACTCGGGACTTCGCCTTTTAATACTATTTCAATAGGCGATTTAATTATTTCAAAATTATGAAATCGCGCTTTCTCAACAACAACCTCTTTAACCGGAGGCTTAACAACTGTCTTAATTTTTGGTTTTTCGACCGTAACGCGTACCGTCGTAGGGCAAATTTTTTCTCCCGCCCAAGTATCACATTCAGTCGCTTGAGCTAACGTTCGAATATATTCTTTATTGAGTTCCGTTTCTTTCGCAGCAATATTGACGATTTGCCCATCGGCTTCAACATTTAGGTTTGAGACGCCAAGGTCTTTCAGAGAGCGAGCAACCGAACTTTTTGTTTGATCTTCCATAACCGGCGCTATCCGAAATATGCCATATAAAAATAACAAAAGGATCGCCAATAGAGACAGCAACCCCCAAGGCCACCAAGGAATCATTGGTTTTTCAACGCGCAGCCAGTAATGCTTATAGGAACTTGATTGGGATGTATTGGAATTATTATTACCGTCCACCATTCTGATCTCCCTCCCGAATAAAGGTTTTTACGACAATAGACAATATATGTAAGTAGAACTGAAATAGAGTTGGCAGTGTAGATCTTTGAGTGTGCCTGACTTTCGCAATTGTGAAAAGTCTATAAAGCGTGATTTAACGTTGTTTGACCTTTTAATTATTTAAGACTCTAATCTTGCTTTGAAATAACAATGTTTTCTGATGAGCTTTATATTTTGTCTATTTTGGTGCATCCATTCTGGTGCATTTATTTTATTACACTTACTTTAATACATTGATATCGCAATAACGCCGAAAAGAAATGATTTGAAATCGGAATAAAGAAAGGAGAGCAATAAGATTTATGAGTCGTCTTGAGTGCAAAAGATTTGATATCTTCAAAAAATAATTTTGTTTGTTATCTGTAACCGTTCTTTACAACAAATGAGAAGACAAGAATCCATAATATTTGAAATCCATAACTGAGTCGTTGATGAAATCCTATTTTAGATTTTGCTTTGTATGCTTTTAGTAAGATAAGTGTAAATATAATATTTCCCAAGATACAAACTACGGAGAATATCCGAAACCAAGTAGGGTATATAGAACTGGTGCAAATCAATGCAGGGGCAATTAGCAATGAGAGCAGCATGGCTAAGCCCGCCCAGAAATGAATTTTACATCGAAACGAAGGCGAATTTGTATACGGATCTTTATCCATTGGAAAATAGCCTGCAACCCAAGTGCCTAAGCCGTGCAAAATTATCATCATTCCAACCATAGAGTTTGGAATAATTTTTTCACTGACACTTAATACATAGACACCAAAAACTATAAACATAAATCCCAATGGATAATTATTAATTAGTGGCGACAATTTCTGCGTAGGGCTAGGCTACCTAATGCTCCCAATTCACTACAAAATTGTTCTTTATGGCTGTAGCCGGGATACAGGAGAGATACCACATATATACCAACAACAATCCAAATCGATGCGAGTGCTCCTGTGTAAGCTAAAAGATTATCCATGTGACTGGCTCATAAAACTTTATCTAGCCCCACTTTTTCTGATTATTTTTAAAGTTTGTGCTCACTCAAAGGAAATGAATAAATTGCTTTTTCTGAAGCCTCAAGCGTTTCTTTAATTCATACGTTGTATACAAATAAATTCCTTTTAGCTATCTTGGATATTTCAGAAGCTGGAATTAATTCTTTTTCCGTTAAAATACGAATTGATTCAAAATCACATTCATCTGATTTTAGTCGTATCAACTTTGATATATACATCACCACTTTGAGTGATGTACTTGTTGGACTGTGTCATATAGAACTTGTTTTTATTGGGAATGATGTATCGTATGAAACTAATCAATACTATTGTTAATTAGCTTTTCCAATGACTTTCTTGTTTTGTCTTCTACAATAGCATCAACAACTTCATCTGCATTTAATTCTCCAGCTGCTATTTTTCTAAGAATTTCTTTTTCTGAATCTGGTACTCTCATACCTTCTATATTTAACGAGGCGATAGCTTGCTCTGCTGTTGAATCAATTTTATTTGACACTTTCACTTCTGTTACTTATTTAACATTTCTACTCCATATCACAGCCAACGATAAAACTATAACTCTTCGCTTCTTGCCACTGATAAAGCGGATGCAATTAACCCTGTTGGAATTGCTATAATCCCAAGGCCGATTAGCAGTACAAAAAAAGTAAATAATTTACCCCCCGTAGTTATTGGAAACATGTCGCCATAGCCCACTGTGGTTAATGTCGTTACAGCCCACCACAAACTATGAAAAACTGATATGAATTGCTCTGGCTGCGCTTCATTTTCAAAAAAATAAATTCCAACGGCTGACAAATAAAGAAGAATTAGCGTCACAAAGCCAAACAAAATTAATTCTTCTTTTACTATTGTTATCGCACGATGAAAACGCTTTATTGCACGACTATATTTCAGTAACTTTAGAATGCGAATCAATCTTAACATTCGAAAAACTCTTAGAGAACGTAAATCAATACCTGTTGACAAATAAAAGGGGAGTATAGCAGCCAGATCTACTAAACCATAAAAACTAAATATGAATCGTATTTTTTTATCTGAAACATAAAGCCTTAAAATATATTCAATTGTAAAAATTAAAACTGTTACATACTCTATAATCTTTAGTATATTTCTAGTTTTCTCCGACAAGTTAGGTAACGTATCAATTGAAAATGTAATCAATGACACTACTATCAAGCTTTGAACTAAGAGAACAAAAATCTTCCCACTTAAATTTTCTGTATCATCAATTGTTTCTTTTATTCTTTCTTTTATGATCACATTAATTCCTTTCAGCCTATAAATCTATTACCTATACTTAATCCATGTTCTTTCGGTAATTATTTTGATCGGATGGCCCTCTTTTTTTAAAGTTAAAGCTTTTTCTATTTTTCTACCATGACTAGAAAATCGCCAATCTCTGCTCGCTAAGGTACCAATAACTAGGTACTGAACAGATTTAGATACACCTTTCTTCGTTGATGCTCCCTTGTTTTTTGCTCTTGATTCAACAACTTTTCGTGTACCCGATACAAAAGTTCCAGTAAAACAAAAACATGATCCGTCATGCCTAACACCTTCAACTGAGTCTTCAAAAAATTCAGTTGCCATACCATGAGCTATGCCTGACTCATCAAATCTAACGCCTGTAATTTGTTTTATGCTTTCAAGTAAATCTGACTTTTCTTCTTTAGTAATTATCCCATCTGCAAGTATGGCTTCTAGCCTTTCGATAACAATATCAGCGGGCCAAATATCTTTTATGTCTTGATTATTTACTAGCCACTCACTTAAGGCTTCAATTTCTAAATCTTTTATTTTATTGTCCGCAATCATTCCTGAAAGAAAGCCAATTAATTCGTTAATTTGACCCTCGTTACTATTAGCATCAAGCTCTTTGTAATTGATTACATCGTCAACTAAATCGTTAAGCTCCCTAAGCTCTTCAGATGTTATTATGCCATCTTGAATTATGTCTCCAATCAAATCTAATAAATCAACAACATCACCATCTTTTTTTAGATGTTCTTCCGACCTTAGCCAAACATCTAAAAAAAGCAACTCTTGCTCATTTAGCTTTTGATCCGCAACAATCCCCAGAAGAATTCCTTTTAAACCAAAGGCTGCTCTTTCAATATTTCGAGAATAATTGAAGCCCTTATTGATAGGCTGACCATTCTTATCAATGTTCATTCGTTTTCCCAGAATGTAGGCGCTCCTAGTACAGTTCAGTGCGCGTAATGGAGGAATGTTTTATGCTTGCCTGCTTAAGCATTGGTAAGCATAAAATATCTATTACGTAAGTAAATTTCTTTTTATATTTCAGCTCTCGAATTTCTGCCATTAAGTTAGAAGCTTTTTAGAATCTATCATCTGACTCCATTTCTCTTATTTTATTAAACTTCAGGCTTCTCAGATATCTTTTCTAAAATAATATCGTACATGCATAAGTCGTTTGCAATCCCTACTGCATCATCACTTTCAGGATCAAGGATGTTCTGTTTTTTCTTCATATGATCCATTGTCTTTTTAACGGAATAACGAATTAAACGTAATTCTTGTGTGCTGAACATTATAATTCCCCTTTGTTTCTATACTCTTCAATATGAATTGCATGTTCTTCTGCCCAGTCCCTTAATATTTTTTTCCATTCATCAATATGAATACTTCTTAAGGAACGTAGAGAATAATGCCCTCTAAATACTCCGTCCGTTAAATCTTTTGTAACTGTAAAACCTTGAGGAACGTTCGTTCCCATAGGAATTACCCACCAATCATTACCATTGTTAAATTTCGGCTGATTGAATAAGCTCAACCCTCCTGATTCCTGACAGATTTGTTTTGTTTTAGGATCTATTTTTAAATCAAAAAGTTGATCTTCAGATCTTGGTGGACTAGTTCTAATATAATCAAATTTTGGTTTGGTAGGCGTTCCCGAACGGTAAAGGTCCGTTGGTATTTTTATATAAAACTCTATTGGCGTATGCATTTTATCTCTCCTTGAAAATGAATAATGTAATCCGTTGAATCATATACTAACTTTTATCGCAACTCATAATACGCCTGCTCTGAAATCTGATGATATTCATTCACTTGTTTTTGGTAGGCGCGATAAGCGTTATAGACTTTTTTGAAGAGGGGATCTTTTGCGGCGTTTTCTTCGTAGATTTCGTTGGCGACTTGTTCTAGTTTTTCTAACACGTCGTCGGGGAGTTTTCTGATTTCGATATTGTTATCGTTTTTTATTTGTTGGAGCGCGTTG
Source organism: Cellvibrionaceae bacterium (assembly GCA_050633885.1). GTDB lineage: Bacteria > Pseudomonadota > Gammaproteobacteria > Pseudomonadales > Cellvibrionaceae > JAWSVE01. The sequence goes on along the minus strand of JBOEHK010000002.1, from coordinate 29,272 downwards.
TTGTTTCTTGTTGTGTATTCATCGAGCATGTCTTGGTTTACTGAACGTGTGGCGAGTTCGATAATGTGTTGTAAGTCATTTGGTAATGCGTCGTAGGCTTCTTTGTTAACAATTAACTCTAGCGTTGGGCCGGGTTCGTGCCAGCCGGGGTAGTAATAATATTTTGCGACTTGGTGCAAACCAAAAGCAACATCGTTGTAGGGACCGACCCATTCTGTTGCGTCGATGGTTCCAGTTTGCATAGCAGTGTAGAGCTCACCCCCAGCGATAGTAACTGCTGTTCCGCCAGCGCGATTAAATACTTCACCGCCCATGCCGGGGATTCGCATTTTTAATCCCTTTAAATCTTCGACGGAATGTATTGCTTTGTTAAACCATCCGGCCATTTGTACGCCGGTGTTACCGCCTGCAAAGGGTACTAGGTTGTAGGGCGCATAAATATCTCGCCACAGCTCCAAACCGCCACCGTAAAAAAGCCAGCCATTCATTTCTTGTGCATTTAAACCAAACGGTACGGATGTGAAAAATTGTGCGGCAGGGATTTTACCTTTCCAATAATAGGCGCTGGTATGGCCCATTTGTACGCTGCCCGATGACACGGCATCGAACACGCCGAGCGCAGGTACTATTTCATCTGCACCATAGACTTTTACTTTTATTCTTCCGCCAGAGGCTTCTGTAATAAAGCGTGCAACGTTTGCAGCCGCAGAACCTAAACCCGGTAAATTTTTTGGCCACGAAGTGACCATGGTCCATTCGTATTGTTGTTGTGCACTGAAGTCTGAGTCGTTTTCATTTTCTGATGATAGATTGGCAACGTTATTTTGCCGATTTTTTTCATCGAAGTTTTTAGAGCGCTCAACGACAAACAAACCAAACACTGTTACGAGTAGTGCTAGCAGCACAAAAAGCGATAAAATAAATTTTGCATTATTCTGAGGCGTGACAGTAGAAGTCGATTCATTTGTCATTTTTTATTCCGTTCAGTATTTTGCTTTTATTATTATTTTGGATTGAAAGGTTGTAACAAAATTATCGGCCGATGATTAAACTGCCTCTAATTTTGCATATTGTAAAACCAACCATTTGCTGCCTTCGCTATCAAAATTCACTTGTACTCTTGCTGCACTGCCTTGTCCCTCGAAGTGCAGAATGACGCCTTCGCCAAACATTGGATGGGTAACTCGTTGTCCGAGCTGATAATCACCGCTGCTCATTTCTGTGAGGCCTGAAGGTGCACGTTGATGCCGATGGCTAACAGGGCGAGAAATAGTGTTACGAATACGAACTTCGTTAACAAGCTCTTTTGGAATTTCTTTCACGAATCTAGATACCTTATTAAAGTTTTCATTGCCATGTAAGCGACGCGCTTCGGCATGAGTGATAATGAGTTTTTCCATTGCGCGTGTGATACCGACATAACACAACCGACGTTCTTCTTCTAAACGATCTGGATCTTCTGATGACATCTTATGTGGAAATAAATTTTCTTCCATGCCTGCCAAGATCACTAATGGAAACTCTAAACCTTTAGCAGAATGCAGCGTCATCATTTGAACCGCTTCATCGTATTCTTCTGCTTGTGTGTCGCCAGAGTCTAACGCAACCGTCGCTAAAAATTCTTGGAGTACTGTGACTTCGACTTCTTGAACAGCGCCTTCGCCTTCAAACTGGTTAGCGTCATCAGGCTCTACTAGCGTTCCTTCTGGCGAAAATGCACGACATGCATTAACGAGTTCGTCTAAGTTTTCTTTTCTTGCTTGACCCTTTTCGCCTTTTTCATTGCCATGAAAATCATATAGTCCCGATTTTCGAATGGCATGTTCTGCAATGTCATGAAGTTCTATTTCTTCACCATCGTCTTGCGGTTGAGTGTCTTTATCGAGCAGATCAATTAAATCAGTAAAGGTATTAAGAGCACCTGTAGCACGGGCCGTTAACCCTGCTGATGCCATTAGTTGTTTACTTGCATCCCATAGCGAACATCCTTCTTCTCGTGCTTTTAAGCGGATAGTTTCTACCGTTTTATTGCCAATGCCTCTTGTAGGTGTGTTGATCACGCGCTCAAAGGCTGCATCGTCGTTTCGATTGGCAATTAAACGTAAGTAGGCGAGGGCGTTTCTAATTTCTAACCGCTCATAGAATCGTTGGCCGCCGTAAATTCGGTAGGCGACACCTTCGGTTAAGAATGCTTCTTCTAGTATTCGTGATTGCGCGTTGGAGCGATACAACACGGCACAATCGCTATAACTATTTCCTTGCTGTACGAACTCTTTTGTTCTTTCAACGATGAATCGCGCTTCATCGTATTCATTAAACGCGGCATAAAGTGAAATCGGCTCGCCATCAGAACTATCGGACCATAACTCTTTTCCAAGACGGCCATTATTATTTTCAATGACGGCATTGGCCGCTTTTAGAATACTATTCGTTGATCGATAATTTTGTTCTAGGCGAATTGTTGATGTTGACGAAAAATCTTTACTGAACTGCTGAATATTTTCAATTTTTGCTCCTCGCCAACCGTATATGGATTGATCATCATCACCCACTGCTGTGACATAGCTTTTATCGCCTGCTAATACTTGAAGCCATGCATACTGCACTGTATTGGTATCTTGAAACTCATCGACTAAGACAAATGGAAAGCGACGTTGATAGTGCGCCAGTAAACTCGGGTTATTTAACCATAGCTCATGGGCACGCAATAACAGTTCAGCAAAATCCACCATGCCGCCGCGCTGACAAGCTTCTTCATACGCATAGTAAACGCTGATCATGGTTTTTAAAAAAACATCGCCGGTTTCTTGAATATGTTGCGGGCGAAGGCCTTCATCTTTTTGGCCGTTGATAAACCACTGTGATTGTTTCGCTGGCCACGTCGCTTCGTCTAACCCCAAGCTTTGATGTATTCGTTTCACCAAGCGGAGCTGATCGTCTGAGTCTAATATTTGAAAGTTTTGAGGAAGCTTAGCTTCGCGCCAATGCGCTTTTAATAATCGATGTACTAATCCGTGAAAAGTGCCGACCCACATACCCTGTGCAGGCATGCCAATCAGTTCCTCTAAGCGATGTCTCATTTCACGAGCGGCTTTATTGGTAAAGGTAACGGCCATAATGCCATAAGGCGAGACATGCTCGACTTGTATCAACCATGCGATACGATGAACTAAAACACGTGTTTTACCGCTCCCAGCACCCGCTAGGATTAATTGATGGCCAGGAGATGCTGCAACGGCTTCGCGTTGGGCATCATTGAGAGAGTCTAATAAGAGAGATACGTCCATCCTGAGATTGTACCAAAATACAGACTCCTACGTTTATGTATTACTGCCTTTATGTATTACTGCCTTTTTTCATTCGTGTTCATATCTCGATTTGATTCACTCCCAGATTAAGGCCTCGAATGCCCATCTGTTATTTTCTCTTATTCGATCTCTTCGAACCTTCACGCTATCACGTTGTGACGCCTTGGGATCTCAACTTGAAGATATGTGCTCCTATTTCCAAACCACGACGCCATAAAATACGCCATAAAGTGTTCCATAAACTCATCGATAAGCCACGGCCTATGTTGGCGCTTGCTAGAGTGAGTTACGCTGACTGGCTTCGTTTAATTACACTTTTCATGATACTGAGCTATTTTCTAAGTTGGGGCTTTATAATTTTTGCTGTTTTTAGTGGTTATAGTTAACACCCAAAATCTTAAAATTATTGATTGGTATGGTAGTCACATTGGTTTTGTTTCTTAGAGTTTGTCATTCTCTGGGATATGAAAGCCCTGTTTTGTTATTTTTGTAGTGTTATTCCCCTATTGCTTCGTATTAGTTTTGGTGAAAATTCATGCCAAAATTGTGGGAATTATTTCACGCTCTTACCTTTAGTATTCTTCAGCGCTCTATTAATAAAGATAATATTTTTGTTTTCTGACATTATGGCTAGATGTTTGGGGGTTTGTCGTATTCCCATGAATTCCAGGCGAAGCTGTATAGGGTGGGCAGAGGTAGCTTGAATGAATCCTATGAAGGAAAGCGAATTAGAGCTGTTCGTGGTGATGGGGTTCGATTTGGACTTGTAATCGATTAATACAGAGTGGTGCGGATCGTTTTGATATGTCGCACTGCGTCACGGCGCTTTTAAGCCAAGCCCCTTTTGTTTAAAAACAACTCTAGATTGACAAAATAAAAAACTAATTCGTTATTACCTATTGAGGAAGAAAAAGACAATCAGTAGTGCACCCTTATAGAAAAAACTCTAAGTGTAAATTAGTTTTTTATTGGTAAATTGTTTTCTTTAGCCATAAGTTGAGGAATAAACCAAATTGCACCTAATATATAAGCCAAGTTAAACCCCCACCAAACTAAATCAAATTCTAAGCGTATTGCCCAAAATGATACGGCCATCAGCCCAGCACAAAAGGTTAATGCCAAAGAAAATACCGCGAGTAAACGCCAGTTTTGATTTTTTCTTCGTAGCAAATAGACACTCCACAATCCTGTAATTGATAAGACCATATCCATTGGAAAAAAGGACCAATTCCAAGCAATCATTATTGGGTTGTAATAGTCATTGTATAAGTTTTCATTTGGCAAGGTCGAGGGCCACAGAAGCCGGACTAGTGAAGAAAACCAATATAGAAGCATTTGGATATCTACAATGAGTAAGAACGCGGTCAAAAACTTTGGTGGTTTAAAATACGAGCTGTCTATGTTGATCATCTTATTTCTCTGTTATTGATCCTTTATTTATAACACATGTTATAAATAAATCAAAATAAATTTTTATATGATTTGAGTCGGCAATTAAATTATTAGAGCCTAAGCTTGGAGTCGATTGAGGTGTTGTTTAATAATGTTCAGCTGAACATTGGAAGGTAAGCGCTTGGGATCGAGCATTGCTTGTATGCCTAGGCCATCAATCAATGCCGCAATTGCCAAGGTTTCTTGGCTGACTGTTAAATTTTTCTTCAATTCTGAGCGCTCAATTCCTTTTTGTAGGGCCATTTTGATGCCAGAAAGCCAATGCCTATAGCGTTGTTTATTGATTTTTTGTAAGTCTGGGTGTCGAATGGCATGCCCCCAAAACTCCATCCACACTCGCCACTCTTCTTTATGTTCGCCTTCAAGGGGTAAAGCTTCTGCACAAAGATGGTAGATTAAATGGGGTGCATCGACTTTAATTAAAGCTCTCATGCGAACGGCGGTTCTTTCGTGTGAAAAGTTTAAGGCAGCAATAAGAATGTCATCCTTGCTCTTAAAATAATGAAGTATCGCTCCAGTAGTGCAGTTAGCTTTTTCAGCAACTGCTCGCATGGTTGTGCTGGCTATACCTAATTTGCTGACAGTCACAAAAGCTGCCGAAGCAATTTCTTGCTGCCGTTTCTTATGATCAACAATTTTTGGCATGGGGCTTATTTAAATTGATAGGATGCAAGCTAAAGACTGAAGACGTATAGTAGCATTAACTGGTCTGACATGTATTAAAGTCAAAGATTTATGGCGGGATTCACTCAGATTGAATGGTCAAGGCGTTGAAAATTATACGAACCTTTTGTAACAATACTGGAAAAACTGAAAGAGTTATTATCCATTGAGAAAGAAGAAAGCAAAACTCATAAGAATAAACCTTTAAAGAAAGATCCCTTTGCCAAAAGGGAAGCCGCTAAGTACGAGAATCCTATCCCCAGCCGTGAATATATTCTAGAACAGCTTGATAAAGCGGGGTCGCCACTCAATCACGACCAATTATCCCAGCTCTTAAACCTACACGATTTCGATGATCAAGAAGGCCTTCGCCGTCGTTTAATCGCTATGGAGCGCGATGGCCAGCTTATCCGCGATCGGCGCAAAGCCTATGGTCGTGTGGATAAAATGGATTTGCTCGCTGGGCGTGTGAGTGGACATCGTGATGGTTATGGGTGGTTTATCCCCAACCAAGGTGGGGATGATTTGTATCTGCCGTCGCGGCAAATGCAAAAAGTGTTTGATGGCGACGAAGTATTAGTACGCAAAACTGGGCTTGGTTTTAAAGGCCGAGGAGAGGGTTCGATCGTAGAAGTTATTGGCCACAACACCCAAGAAGTGGCTGGTCGCTACTATAAAGAGAATGGTATTCAGTTAGTTCGGCCAGATAACACGCGGATTAATCACAATATTTTAATTGCTAGTGATGAAAAAGTCCGAGCGCAGTCTGGCCAATATGTCATTGTAAAAATTACTCAGCAACCGGGACGAAAAAATCCGCCCGCCGGTACCATAGCTCAGGTCTTGGGTGATCATATGGTGCCGGGCATGGAAATTGATGTTGCCATACGCAGTCATAATATTCCTCACAATTGGCCTCAAGCGGTAACGGACCAAGCAAACGCTTTAGGTGAAGAGGTCGATGATGCATCCAAGCAGTATCGGGTTGATTTACGTCAATTACCATTTGTCACTATCGACGGTGAAGATGCCCGCGACTTTGATGATGCGGTTTATTGTGAAGCGCAATTTACAAAAAGTGGAAAGCCAAAAGGCTGGGCATTGTGGGTCGCAATAGCCGGCGTATCAAGCTATGTAAAGCCGGGCTCTGCGCTTGATCAAGAAGCGCTACTTAGAGGGACTTCGGTTTATTTTCCCGACCATGTTATTCCCATGTTGCCAGAAGCGCTGTCTAATGGTTTGTGCTCCTTAAAGCCAGAAGTCGATCGTTTGGTTGTGGTTTGTGAAATGACGATTAGCGCAGCCGCCGCTATTTTTTAACATTTTATTGATTGCCGTTTTAATACGTTATTTATTTTCCAAAATAATTTAAATTTCATTTTAAAAAAATTATTTTATAACTCAAAAAGTCTTTAAACTTTTTAAAATAAAACTAATAAGCAATGCACCACTTACGTCACGGCCATTAAAATGCATTTTTTGATAATTGCCGTAAAACCAGCGTCTTCTCAATTGTTATTGGTAGGTTTCGCTACCAATCAGTCGAACTTATTTTTTCTGATTTGATCGCCATCCCTTTAATTGCAAAACCTTTTATTGATTAAGCACCTATATTTTCAATCTTAATTTTCTAAAGGCTCGGAATAACTTTATCTGCCAGATACTTAAATTATTTCGTTAGTTTTTTAAAAAACTTATACCTAAAACGAATGCTTAGATCAGTTTGTAAACCGTTCACACAAGACTAAGCACTGCTAATCAGTATCCGAATGTAATGTTTTGTGATGCAGTTAACATAAAGGCCTCTATAGATTCGTGAATTGGGCTTGAGTCTAACGACACACTCATTTTTTACGCGTATTCGACATTGATGGACCCGTTATGCTGATAAGCCAGGTACATTCTAAACAACACCGCACTGCCTCTCAGGCTGTGTACCTGTGTTTGTTTTTGATTGTCATGGCTGCTCTGCCAAACGCGTCTGAGGCTCTTAATGTTGACAAGTCACCTGCTTACTCACTTTACGGAAAATCGTACCCTGAAAAAAATTCAAAAATTAACATCGATCGTCCTTATTTCTATTCGACAAAAGAGCATTTAACACCTGAACAAATTCTCGAATCAACAGACGTCACTTTATGGCGAGAGTTTGATAGCGCTTCAATAGTACCAACCTCAAGAGATGCTTCTCTTTGGTTTACATTCAAGCTTCATCCTCAAGATATCCACGATGCTTCAGAACTGGAAAGCTGGGTTTTTGTGCTCACTTGGGCACTGCTAGAACACGCTCAGATCCATACATTGAACCATGACACTGGCGAGCTCTGGAGTAGCAAACCCATTGGGATTGATTACCCAGTCTCAGAGCGATACTTCAACTCTCGACAATTTGTTTTTCCATTACCTGAAGTCAAGAGTGATGCGGTTACGGTCTTGTTAGAAATACGATCAAGTAATTTACTAACTTTTCCTGGTTCTATCATGACAGAAAAGGATTTTATCAAATCCGATGTACTTGATACGCTTGTGATAGGTGCTGCGATTGGCAGTCTTTTGGTCATGCTGCTTTATAATATAAGTTTATGCTGGGCTCTCAAAGAGCGTTCATATTTTTATTATTCCGCTTATATTATTGCTGTTACGTTTTATCTATTAGCTGCTTCTGGAGTAGGTTATAGCCATATTTGGAATGATTTTTCTTGGTTAAAATTTAAAGCATTTCCAATATTTTCATCGCTAGCATTCATCACAATGATATTCTTTATAAGAGATTTTTTAAATCTTAAGGAATACCATAAGTCCTTTATTATAGGTAACGATATTTTTCTTATTTTATGGGGAATAATGCTAGCGATTTCGTTAGTCTCTGAAGACGCATGGGTTGTTACTCTTCTCAGCCTTTTGGCTTTTCTCTCTTCAGGTTTTGGCGTCATATTAGCGTTATCTCTATCTTTTAAAAAGAATATTGATGCCATCATATTTATGTTTGCTTGGTCTATTTTTATTGTATTTTCGTTTATTTTTGTTTTAGCCCTTTATGGGTTTTTGCCTTTCAATTCATTCAATCGATATTCGCAAATGTTCGGTATCATTCTTGAATTAGTATTTTTGTCTTTTGCTCTTGCTTATCGTATTAATGACGTTAAAAAAACACGAGAAGAAGCACAGCAAGAATCTTTGTTACTCACTAAGCGAGTGAGTGACGAGAGAAGGGAAAGACTTAAAGCACAACTAGAAACGTTAGATGTTCATAAACGAATGAATGAAAATCTTGAACGTGAAGTTGAATTAAGAACTCAACAACTGGAAGCGACAAAAACTAAACTAGAAGGTATGAATGCGACCTTAACGAAACTTTCTGTTACTGATCCTTTATCAGGCATACATAACCGTCGTTATTTTGATGATAAATTGATTGAAGAATGTAAACGCGCCTTCCGTATTAAACAACCGTTAGCCGTTATCATTGCCGATATAGATAATTTTAAGCCCATCAATGATAATTTTGGGCATGTCATAGGAGATGAATGTATTCGAGAAACGGCTTACGCATTAAAGTCCGGGATAAGACGCCCCTCTGATTTGTTGGCTCGTTATGGTGGAGAAGAATTTGTTTTTATTCTACCTGGTGGCGACTTAGAAGAGGCAACACAGGTTGCTGAAAATTGCCGTATTGCCGTTGAAGCAATTGATTTTACATTTGAGGGTAAACGTATTGGCCTCACTGTAAGCGCCGGTGTTGCTTCTTGGATTCCTTCTAGTGAAAATAGCTATAAAGAATTGCTCAAAGCTGCAGACTCTGCTTTATATCATGCCAAAAATTCCGGTAGAAACTGCGTTCAAATTGCTGAACGATCAGCCGAACTTTTCTGATTGCTTTAAAATCTTAACGTTTTGAAGTCTTTCAGTTTTGAAAAATTACGACTTTAAAAAAATCGTTGCTTTGTCCCTTTTGATTTTATTAATACACCTCTTTTTAACCTAGACCACTGCTATATTTCCTAGCCCACTAGTATATTTTCTAAACCGTCTTCTTAACCTTTTCTCGCTTACCTATCGATTGAAAAGCACTTTTTGGCTGCTATGCTTAATAGTATGAATTTTGGAAAACTATTTGGCGGCAATATCATGATACGTTTATTATTAATAGCTTTTTCTTTTTTACTGCTTGCTAGCTGTGGCGGTAATTCTAAAATGAAAGGCATGAGTGATTTTGAACTTGCTCAAAAAAACAGTGCTTGTCTATCGGGAAAGCCTACAGCACCAGGTAAAGCAACCGCCTGTGAAAACGTTCGAAAAGAATGTGAGCGGCGACGAAAAGAATTAAAAAACTACGCCTGCTAGCGTGTGATCTTTGTCTATGTTACCACGCTATCTTCACTGACACTTTTTAATCTCTACTACTAGTCAACTATAATCTGTTTGAAATTTTCCATTCAATCAAACGGTAGGCCTCCTAGTCGATTTATCCTTTATGCTGCCGACACAGCACTTTATAAAGCAAAAAGTGCTGGCCGTAACTGCGTCCGCTCTATCGACTTAGATGATTGCAAAGTCTAGCTAAACGAACGTTTAACATTCACCATTCGCCTGTTTCGTCAATCTTCGTTTTACAATACGTGCTTATTGCGCTGCAGGCGTTGGATTTAATTTTGCTAACTCTTGTTGCGCTGCTTGTCCTACTTCTCCACCTGCAGATGCGGCCACTTGAAAATATTTTACGGCTTTTTGCCGATTACCTTGTTGCAGAGCAACGCCTCCGAGTAAATAATTTGCAACCGGCGTATTTAAAAATCGTTGGCTGTTTACTAAGTCTCGTTCTGCACCGGTATAGTCTTTCATTGATTGTTTTAATGCCCCTCGACCTAAGTAAGGGCTAAAATAATTGGGGTTCGCACGAATTGCATTATCATAAGCTCGAAGTGCTTCTGTTTCTTGTTTCTGCATTGTATGAAGCCGTGCTTTTGTTTCCCAAAATAAGTTTTCTTTCGGTTGTTGGCTAATTGCTTGTTCCACTAACTTCATTGCTGTCGTCATGTCTTTATTTTTTGCCGCCGCAATAGCGCGTTCATGCGTGGTGTAAGCAGCAGAATCTTTTCTTAGCTGTGCCATTGCTTTATCAAATGCCGCTTTATTTCTTTTATTGCCTGACAATTTTTTTGCTCGCTCACGATTTGCAACAACGCGCTGTTGCGATGGCGGATGACTGGCAAATAATCCTGAAATAAAATCAGTTTGTTTTCCTTCGCTCATTTTTACAAACAATTCTTGTAGTTCAACCGCCGCTTGCGGATCATAACCAAGCGTGACCATATAATTCATTCCGATTTTATCGGACTGTAATTCGTCATCACGTCCATACTTGGCCTGCCAAGCCGCAGCGCCATATCCAGCACCCATCATGACTAACTGATTGAGCTCTGACTCTCGTGTTGCCACACCCAATACCTGTGTGCCTACACCCAGCAATGTACTTTGCGTCATTTGATTTGCGGCATGACGCGCTGTCACATGCACGACCTCATGCCCCAGTACAGATGCCAATTGTGCTTCATCTTTTAGCTGTACTAATAAACCCCTATTGATTGCAATTTTTCCACCCGGCATTGCCCACGCATTAGGTACGCCATTGTTTAATACAACAAATTCATAAGGCAGCTCAGGTCGATGGCTTATTTGCGCAATCTTTTGTCCAACAGAGCTAACGTAAGCTTGTAGGGCAGGATCAACAACATATAAGCCGCCTTGTGATTGCTGACTCGGCAGATAATTTTGTTTGCCCATCGCAATTTCTTGCTGCTCAGACATTAACGAGAGCTCAGATTTTCCCGTCACAGGATTGGTCACACAGCCGCTAGCTAAAATAATTAATGCTCCAACCCCTGTATACAATACGGACCGTAGTGTTAAGCATTTTACTATTGCGATTTTGCTGAATTGAAATGAGATACTGGACACGCTGTTCACCCGTTGTGTTGTTGATTCACTGTATGAAGAAAATAGATCTTTAGTGGCTAGTTTGCAAAAGCATTGCACAAAGATACTTGTTATCATATGTCACTATCATGATCGCTTTAAATACTAAAAATTTCACTACCTTCTTTCACAATTTGACAATTGGTTAAACACTTTATTCATGCAAGCACTTGAAATCATAGAAGTCATGGCCGGATATGATCCCAACAATAACCCTATTGTTGAGCGGCTTCAGGTCGAAGTGAACCACAATGGTATTACTGACGACACATCTACCGGTAATAGCAAACCTACTTATAAATTGGTTCGGTCACCCGCCTTCATCAAAGGAATCGCTAGCGGTGATCTCATTACGTTTGACAACGAGACAAAAGAGTTTGAAATTCAAAAACGCAGTGGCAATTTGAGTTTACGGATTTTTTCTCGCGGGGATACTCAGTCTTTAAGTGAACACTTAACACCCCAGCTCGAAAAATTAGGGGGTCAGCAAGATCTAGAAACCGAGCGGATGTTAGTATATTCGATTCATGTGAGCTGCGGATTTAACAGTATCGAAGAAATACTTAATCAACATATTGGTGAAAAAACGCAAAGTATGTGGCAATACGGAAATGTGTATGATCCGACTGATGGAGAAACACCACTGAATTGGTGGATCGATATTCTAAAGCCTCAGTAGGGTATTGCAGCTTCATTTGTTCATTGCATAGGCCGCATACACTGTATAGATAGAAAATAGGTAAAAAGTAAATAAAAAGTTGCTAATAATTTTAGTCTAGCCAAATCCAAACAAAATCTAAATTGAGACAAGAACACAATACACAAGAGAAACGACACATATGCTTATTGTTATTTCACCCGCTAAAACATTAGATTATGAATCTCCCGCTGTTTCGGATATTTATACCACACCTCAATTTACCTCTGAATCTAAAAAATTAATCAAGGATTTGAAACAGCTCGCGCCGCAAGATGTTTCAAAATTGATGGGCATCAGCGATAAGTTAGGCACGCTAAATTATGATCGTTTTCAGGAATGGAAACCAACGTTTACGCCTAAAAATTCCAAACAAGCGTTACTCGCCTTTAAAGGCGATGTGTATACTGGTTTAGATGCAGAAACATTTAAAACAAACGATTTTAAGTTTTCGCAAAAACATTTAAGAATTTTGTCTGGCCTATACGGACTACTTCGCCCTATGGATTTAATGAGGCCTTACCGATTAGAAATGGGCACTCAATTTTCTAATATAAGAGGTAAAAACCTTTACGAGTTCTGGGGCGATAAAATTACCGAACAACTGAATGAAGACCTGAAAACCTCTAAGAGTAAGTTATTGGTCAATTTAGCCTCTAATGAATATTTTAAAGCCGTCAAGCCTCTATTAATTGAAGGTGATATTATCACGCCTGTTTTTAAAGACTGGAAAAACGGCCAATATAAAATCATTAGCTTCTTTGCAAAAAAAGCACGAGGCTTGATGAGTGCTTACATCATTAAAAACCGATTGACTAAAGCCAGTGATCTCTTAGCATTTGATATTGATGGCTATTCCTATAATCCGTCTCTTTCTACAGATGATGCTCCGGTATTTACAAGGAAACAATAAATTTATTGTTCATTAACATAGCTAATCATTGGATGTTAACGGAAATATATCCACGGAAGTCTTATGAACCGCTTTTTAGATATTTTATGCGCTTATAACAATCGGATTCACGATGAAGAATATATTTCTGCTTGGCTTATTGGTGCCATTGCCGATGGAGAATCCAAAGCTCAATTACAAAAAGAACTCAAGGAAGCGCGCTCCAGCGAATGGATTTCAAACATTATTTATCAAGAACTTGATGAGATTATCAATAGCGATCAAGATTTAACCCTCGTAAAGTTTCCCCGAAAAAACGAAGACCCGACACAAAAACCGCCTGTCGCAACAGCGTCCGAAAGCATTTTGCAGCAGGACAGTGGTGATAATACCTCCCAATCATTAGCAGAGGACAATGATCTCACTCAGCTTTCTCACTCTAAACTAACCAGTAAGACCGCTGCTCCTGATACCGAACGCTCTTCTTTTATTTCTAACAAAATAGTGTCCACACATCGTATCGTTGGTAATTCGGAAGACGAGACAATTGCTGAAAAAACTCAGACTAAAACTCTATCATCAACAGATGATGATGCCACAGTTATTAAGCCTCGAAGAAAACCCTCTCAGACGCAATCTTTTGATACTAGTTTTGCTCCAACCGAAGTGGTTTCTAATAAATTAGAAGTCAATGATTTTGATTCCTCAATTAATTCTTACAAAACGGCGACACAACCTCTGTACAAGGAAGCTTCATCCTCTACTTTAGCAATAGGGGCCATTATTAAAGATCGATTTATTTTAGAAAAAAAAATCGGCCACGGCGGTATGGGTACCGTTTACAAAGCAAGGGATTTACGTAAAGTAGAAATGCTTGATAGCAATCCTTATATTGCTATCAAATTTTTAAATGACGAGTTACGAGACAGTGAGGATGCATTGTTTGCTTTACAGCGTGAAGCAAAAAAATCTCAAACCTTAGCGCATCCAAATATTGTCACTGTTCACGACTTCGATCGCGATGGTGATCTCGCTTTCATTAGCATGGAATTTCTCGAAGGAAAAACTATTGAGCATATTATTTCTGATGGTTTTTATGATAAAACTGACCATCAAAAAATCATAGGAATCATAGATAAAATTGCTCGCGGTCTCGCTTACGCTCATCAAGAGGGTTTTGTTCACGCTGATTTAAAACCCAGTAATATTTTTTTAACAGATGATGGCCATATCAAAGTGTTAGATTTTGGTATTGCTCAAGCCGTACGTAAAACAACGAATGTTAAAGCCAGTAATGGTTCTGACTATCAATCTAACAATGATTACACACAATTTGACCTTTCTTCATTAGGCGCAATCACGCCTACATTTGCTAGCTTGGAAATGCTAGACGGTCAATCGCCTGTTCCTGCTGATGACATTTATTCGCTTGGCTGTGTTGCTTATGCACTATTAACAGGCCGACATCCTTACCTTGATAAAAACGGAAAAAAACTATCCGCTGCGGATGCATTTAAACTGCAGCGTGATATCAAAACGATTCCAGAATTATCACGTCGGCACATGCAAGCTTTGCGTAAAGCCTTGCAATTTCATCGTAACGAACGCTTTGAAAATGCTGGCGAGCTTATTGATGCAATAAAACCACCGACGAAGCTTCGCCGCTGGATGACGATTACTTTCGCGGTTCTTTCGATTACTGCGGTTCTTTCTTGGTGGTTTGCTGTTTCGCAAACAACAGCCGTTATTAATCTCGACGACTTACCGGTTAGTATGTCTCATATTAAATCCACGATTGAGCTAGGTGACGATAGTCTAACGGCTGGTGATGTTGATCAAGCACACAAATTATATTCTCAAGCCTGGGAATCATTTTTAGATATCAATAATGTTGATACGCGCGACCAATATCAAATGAAAGTGATTACCGATCGTCGGATCGATCGTATTACGGGTATTTTACTGAATGACATTGATGATAAATCAACGGATAAGTTTCGATTAATCCAATTACAGCTCGCATTAGAGTTTTTACAAAAAGGTGATCTCGGTACGCGCGATGAAGACATTAAAAAGGGGCTAATTCAAATTTATAGTCGTCTCAATGATTTGGATTAACTTTTAACTATTGATTGTTTACACTAATGGCTTCTTTTATATCAGTGATTGTTTTGTACCATCTCGAATGCCAACAACAAGTATGATCAACATTTTCTAACTCAATCAGTTTTGCATCTTCATCCTTTTGTGTCACCTCTCTTATTATTTCAATAGGAACGGTAGTATCTTTATTTCCAGCAAAATGCCACCGGATAATATTCGAGGGTAATGGTGGTTCATCAATAACATTGAGCGAACCATGTAATGGTAAATAATGAAAATAGTTTGTCCATGTTGTGTGATCTAAATTTCCAGCTAGAGTTATCACAGCTTCTATTTCATCATTATGCTTTCTTTTATTGGCCAATAGCATGGCTAAGGCTCCGCCGCCACTGTGTCCAACCAATACCATTTTTTCGATATTAAAAACGTTTTTTAATTGTGTCAGTGCTTCATCCATTTCATCCACAACCTGTTTGGAATATCGATGAGATGTCCACCATTTTTGATTGCAGTTTTCTGGCATTGGATCGATGCCATAACAAGGTCTCGATAAGTAGATACCTGCTTCTTTGGTTTCATTCATTGCTTGAATCAATAAGGGTAACACTACAGACTGATGCGTATTGGGGTCATTATTGGGCCCCATTCTTTTGCTCCAAGGTCGCCCATCGCCTTCTAAGTAAACAAAGACAAGCTGGTTATTTAATTTCTCCTCTAGTGATTTTGAGTAATAACTCTTTATGAGATGATTATTTGTTGTCTGTACGGTCTTTTCTTTTAGCCCCAATTGTTCCGCTTGATGTTGAAGCCTATTCACCGGTGAACTACAGGAAATGCACACACTTAAAACACCCATAATAATGAGTGGTGTCCTTAACGGATTCAAACGACAAAAACTGAAAATACCAACACCTAATTTAGTGATCGAACGATGCGATTTCATTTGAAACTGCGTTATAATTTGCACAGTTTTAACATTACGTTTTATATTCATTGAGTTCTATTTTATTGCCTATTGGTATTCAATAGTTGCTTTAACTTAGCTCTTCAACCAAAGGAATGAACCTATGTCTCTTTTATCAAAGGAACTGTCTTTTTTAAAAGTTGTTCGCTTAACGGCTTTCGCTATCCCCGCCGCCGCTATTTTATTATCTGCCTGTACTAGTACATCACGCGATGAGTCAGCATTAACATCTGACGAAAATGCAAAAACTGAAGACCTCTATATTGTCGATTGTTTGTTGCCAGGGCAAGTCCGTAAACTTGGCTCAATGACTTATCTCTCGCCAAGACGCCCGACGCGAACAACCGCCATAGATTGTCGTATACGCGGTGGTGAATACGTCGATTATGACAGAGCCGATTATCGCTCTGCATTGAAAGTATGGCTTCCTCAAGCAGAAGAGGGCGATGCTGAAGCGCAAACCTATGTTGGCGAAATCTTTGAGCGTGGGCTTGGTCAAGTTTCTGACTATGTAGCCGCCGCCAGCTGGTACCAAAAAGCAGCCGATCAAAATTTTACTCGGGCTCAAATTAATCTCGGTTATTTGTATGAGAAAGGTTTAGGCGTCGAAAAGAATGTTGCTACTGCGCTGAACTGGTATCGAAAAGCATCCGGCCTGAATGACGATCAACTCGTGTATTCTTCAGATGCCGATCAAGCACTTGATGAATTAAGAGCTGAACTAACCACTAAAATCGATTCCACTCAACAACAAGCGTCTGTTTTGCAAAACCAATTAGAAAGTTTAAAACAACAGCGTACTCAGCTTCTAGCTAAACAAGAAAAATTAAAATCTGAATTGCAAAATAGCGCAAACGAAAAACAGCGCCAAGAATTGGAAACCGCTGAAAGCGAGCTTGAATTAGCCAAGCGTGAAATCGAAGTGCTATCACAGCTCTATGCTCGTGCTGATGAAGAGCGAAATGATTTAAAAGACGAGCTCGATACTTTACCCACCCTTGCATTTCGAAATGCAGCACCACCACCTGTACTAGAGCCGCTAAAACTCGATAGTGCAAGCCCAAGGACTTTTGATAATGTTAATTTTGGTCGCTATTTTGCGCTGATCATCGGCAACCAAGATTATTTATACATGGAAGATTTACGTTCACCATTACGTGATGCGAGCAGCCTGCAAAATATTCTTCAAAACCAATATGGTTTTAGCACCATCATGTTAAGCGATGCCAATGAAAAAAATATTCTCAATGCGCTTAACGATCTTTATGAACAACTTGGCCCCGAAGATAACTTACTCATTTATTATGCTGGCCACGGTAACGTCACAAAAAGTTCTACCAGCAATCGCCAGCGGGGTTATTGGTTACCGATTGATGCACAAGTGGATCGCTTTTCTAATTGGATTAGTAACACGGTCATCAGTGATCATTTAGATCGTTTACGTGCACGATCTGTTCTCGTCATTTCTGATTCCTGTTATGCCGGTAATATGGCCTCGGAAAAAAGCCCGTTTTTATTAGGTAGTGTCAATACCGCCTTATCAGAAGATTCCATTAAAATTGGTTTAGGTCGTCGCTCTCGTTTAGTGATTTCTTCTGGTGGTGTAAAACCCGTATTAGACGGCAACAATGGCGAACATTCTTTATTTGCTGGATCACTAATAGAGATTTTGCAAAACAACAACGAAGTTCTTCGCGATAACATGTTATTTGCGCGACTCGCCGTTAACGTAAGACATCGAGTGCAGTTACAAAATATTGATCAAACCCCTGAAATGCGACCCATTCGTGCAGCAGGACACAGCGGTGGCGATTTTTATTTTGTACCTAAAAACAAACACGCTATAAATGAAATTGATTCCGCGTCGTCTATGTTAGTTATTCGCTAGTTTTTCTTTTAGCTGATTCACTATTTTAAACGGGCCTATTGGCCCGTTTTTTTGAGTCCATAAACACACTTAAAAATCATTTGGTTTCACTAATAATCAATTTCAACAAGCTATCAGATTATGAAATTTTTAACGCTTTCATTCTGCATTTTTTTAACTGCTTGCTCATCTGTCAAAAAACCTATTTCTTCTGAGAATAGCGCTTTTTATTTTGTTGAGAGCCAAAATGAAAAGCACTCTTATTACGTTATCTTGTCACACCTGCTCAATATAAATAATAACCGATATCAGTACACAGACAGTGAAGGTGTTAGAAGAGTCGATGAGCTAACATCATTTAAAGAACTTGAAGCAATTTACAGCTCAGCTATCAAGCCCGATATAGAAAATAACCGTTACAGTCTTAAGCAACTTAAGATTATTATGTTGTTAGCTTTTTACGCAGAAGAAAGAAATTCTGCTGCGTTTAATGAATATTTAGCTGCTGACTTAATGCCACTCTATCGATCTAACCCTAGTGATTTTTAACCGCTTTAAATGATGCACCATTTTTAATTGCTTCAAGCTGCTCACGGCTAAATGCTTTTTTTAGTTCTGAAGAAAGCAATGGAAATAAGTCTGCTTTTATCGAGAAAAATACAAGTCTCATCACTAAGATTTTAACTACAAACTCTTCTCAATGTTTATCCGCTTTTGATTAATTATATCCTCTAACGACTTATCAATAATCGAGTATAAAAAAGGCCATCTAAACTGATGGCCTTTTTTATTATTCCGTTGAGTGAGTGTGTTTAAAACTCCCAACGAGCTCCTAAGCTAACTTCATACATCGAAATATCTTCTCTACCCAATTCTGTATCATAAACAATGTACGTCGAGAAACCGTTTTTAAAGACAGCGTTTAAAGACAATGACGCATTGTAGTATTGATCATCAGCGACTTCTGTTGTGACATCCCAAGATGTATTGGTTGGATCCGCTAAAAACTGCGTTGAAATAATATTGGCATCGTCCTCATGTTGTTGCTCCCAGTCCAATGACAGCTTTGGAACAATCACACCAGATGCTGTGCTAAACGTTAATCCGAATTCTACACCTAAATTTGATGTTAATGATTTAAAATCCTGATCTTCAATAATTAACAATGATCCTAATAACGGTGAAGAGCCTTTAACTTCTTCATCAAACTCATCAATATCAGCATCAACATAATTAAATGCCGCAAATAATGTGAAGAAATAGTTAGAGGCATTAAATATATATCCGGTATTAATCGCAAATGTCATTTCCGAACCGTCGGTTTCACCTTCATTTTGCTGTCGGTCTAAGCCAATAACAATTCGTCGATCAGTACCGTAGTCGTTGATCCCATAAGTAAAGACACTATCGAGATAGAAGTCATCGTTAACATAATAACTACCGAGCAATGCAATGTTGTAACTTTCAAATTCTATATCATTTCCTTTGGAATTGAAGCTTGCATCTGATTGGTTGTAACCCATTGCTGCACCAATGATCACACTGCTATTTAATTGGTAGTTTAGACCGGCATATAGGTTATTTCCCTGTAGATCAAAATCTTGTTTTTCATATTCACCAATTTGTACAGAGCCCCCAACAAACGCACTCCAATCACTTTGGATATCATCACCCGCGCCAGCGCCTAAGGCTTCGTTAACATAACGTCCCGATAGCTGCTGTCCATACACATTTAGAGAAAGGCTAGAAATATCAAAACCTCTTTCACCTTGGCGAGTGCGAGCTAACTGTTTTGATAAATTTTGATTTTGTTGCATACCGCCACGAACTGCCAGTTCGCGCATCGCAGAAAACTTTTTAGGTGATAGCGCTTCTAGATCAGTAGCGAGTGTGTTGCTTGATTGTAATTGATTGCAAATTGATAACAGGCTTTGTTCATTTGAATTAATATTTAAACTGCCGCCTTCGTTATTCACCAAAATAGACAGTGCCGTACAAGAGTTATCTAATGCTTCTGCGATTGAAGCTTGGAGTTTGTTTAAGCCCGCTTTTTCGCTAAGCGGTGTCACTATGGGCTCTGCAATTTCTGGCTCTGTTTCTCCGTCATTATCTCGAATATTAAAATTTAGAGACGTAGTATCAATAATCTCAATACCACAATCATTAGAGATATTTGTTATTCCCAGAAAAACATCTTCTAGAACACCACCTTCTGTATTTTCACCATCAATAAAGTCATCATCTATGATCAAAACGCTTAGACTTTGAGGTGTTGTTTTTTCTACTCTACTTGGACTCAAAGATTCTTCTACATCGGGCGAATAGGGAATAGAAAAACTTTTGTTCTCTATTGTAAAATCTTCTCCTTCTACCGCACTACCATTGGTCAAAACAACTATATCTCCACTAATTGAGCAACTTTGTTGTGGAAGTGTTCCCTCATTAAAAAACAGATCAACACCTAACAAGACGCTTTCCGAACTCTCCTCAAAAATATCGCCATCCTCACTAAGGTATAAATCTATTTCCGCAGTAGCGATTTCGGCTTCCTCATCATTATCTATAATTCTTAGCGTTCCATCATCTGTTCCAAAAAAATCAAAGACACAGTCGTTTTGTAAAACAAAGAGTGAAAAAACAGCCGTTTCTTCATCTTCGCTTATTTCATCATCCAATATGTTAACTATGGCTGTTTGAACGATTGAGCCTGGCCCACCCTGATTAAAGTCCACAGGGTCGAACACTATAGAGAAGCTCGCATCTGGGAGGGTAAAATCTACACCTTCATCTGCTGTACTATCGCTTGACGCAAATGAGATATTTCCTGAAAGAGTACATCTATTTTGGGGTATATTTTCATCGTCAAATACTAATTCAATCTGTAATGCTACCGTTTCACTATTTTCATTCGCTATTATTTCTCTAGGCCTATCGCTATCACTATCAGTTTGAAATCTTAACGTTGCCGCATTAGTAGCTACACTGAAAGATATAGCTAACAACATAAAACTGATTAGCTTTAAAAATTGTGAGGTAATTGATTTATTCAACAAGCTTTTTAACGTTTCTGTAGAGTAAAGGGGGATAAGGTTTTTCACGATAAATCTCCTAGTGGATCGGTATCATCCTGATTCCTTGATACAGACCTTAATTAAAATGATTAGATTACAGGCTTTTGCAAATCTTCTTAGGACTAAGAATGGTAGGCTTGCAAAGGCCGCGGATTGTATCAGGTTTAGTTTTAATGAAAAATCCGCCTGCGCATTTATTTTTAAATATAGGTAATTAGTCTGATCTTATAGGTATCGATATTTAGCCTTGCTTGAAGCTCTAGGCGAAAATTAATTATATCTTTTGCTCTTTCAGTTATTATGATTATTCACTGCATTTATTTTATTTGTCTTTAAACTTAATTTGACTAAAACTATGAAACCATTTTCACAATCTTGCGAAAATAATAAAAAGCCCATTTTAACTATTTTACAAAAAGCATTTGTTCATTCTCAATCTGTTTTAGAGGTAGGTAGCGGTACAGGACAGCATGCCGTTTATTTCGCAGAGCATCTGCCGCACCTTCACTGGCAAACAAGTGACTTACCTGAAAACCATGTTGGAATATGTCAATGGATAGAGAGTGTAAATTTGCCGAATTTAGCAACGCCTTTAGCCCTTAATGCTGAAATTCAGCCTTGGAATGTTCAACCTGTTGATGCTGTTTTTACCGCAAACACTTTACACATAATGTCTTGGGAACAAGTTAATCTTTTTTTTAAAGGCTTACCAAACATCTTGCTTGATCGAGCAATGGTCGCGATTTATGGCCCATTTAATTACGGAGGAAGTTTTACTAGTGAGAGTAACGCGCGGTTTAACGATTGGTTAAAAGATCAAGCGCCTTATCGAGCTATACGAGATTTTGAAGCTGTAAATGAGCTTGCTAAATCAGTGAATCTTTCTTTAATTGATGATTACGACATGCCTGCGAACAATAGAATGCTTGTTTGGCAATATACGGTTTGACTTCCTATTTCTATTTCTTAAAAGGTAAATAATTTTTACAGTCTTGAATGTAGTGATCAACACCGATAGCTTCTTTTTTTAAGAAGTCGTTAATTGCGTCCCTAAAATCGTCTCGTGCTATCCAATGATTTGACCACGTGGCGACCGGTGTAAACCCTCTTTGAATTTTATGTTCACCTTGCGCACCAGGATCAAATTTCTTTAACTGCTTTTCAATTGCAAACTCAATGCCCTGATAGTAACAAGCTTCAAAATGTAAGAATTCATATTCTTCTGAACACCCCCAATATCGTCCATACAACACATCATTCCCTATAAAAAATAGTGAGGCGGCTATCATCTTTTCTTTTGCTTTTTTTTCTCCGTCTTTCTCTTGCCCCTTATCTTCCTCTTCACCTTGCTCTTCAGTTGTATAGGCAATGACCATCATCATTTTATCTGGCATAGTCGACGCAATTAATTTAAAAAATTCTTCGTTTAGATATCCTTGTCTTCCGCTGCGTTTAAAATAGGTTAAATGATAGAATTGATAAAACATAAACCATTCTTCTTCGGTAATCTCTTTTCCTAACTTCCTCTTTATTATCACCCCTTGTTCAATCACTTTTTTTCGTTCTTTTTTAACATTCTTTCTTTTTCTCGAATTAAACGTTTCTAAAAAATGATCAAAAGAATCATACGACTTGTTTAGCCAATGAAATTGGCTGCTTTTGCGCTGACTGATATCTTCTTTGTGTAATCCATCAGACACTGTTTTTTCTGGAAACAGGCAATGCCATGAGGACGCCTTTAGCGCTTCAATTTCTGTTTTTATCGCTTGAACTATACTTGGAATCACATCTATTTCTGTAAATACCGAATTTTTTAGAATTCCTATTCTACATCCCGTTGCGGGGGTGAAAGGTATTGCTGTTATTAGCTTAGGATAATATGCATGGCCATAGCGTTGATAAGCATCGGCCCACGCCCAATCAAATACATATTCTCCGTAAGAATGAGTTTTAACATACAGAGGCATGACTGCAACAACGTTGCACGATAAAGCGCTTTCAGAGTCTGTAATAATAAGATGGTGCGGCTGCCAACCTGTTGATATTGTTGTACAGCCTGATTTTTCTAAAGCAAAGAGAAATTCATATCTAAGAAAGGGAGAGCCTTTTTCGCAAAGTTGATTCCAAACATTTATGTCTATCTCTGTTATAGAATCAACAAATTGAGTTTTATATTTTTTCATTCATCCATAATTCGATTTGCTGGAAAAGTACAAAAAAATGTACTTCCTTCACCTGGCTGGCTTTCAATAAACAGTTTTGCATCGTGCCGCAATAATACATGTTTCACTATCGCCAAGCCCAACCCTGTTCCTCCTGTATTAATTGACCGGCTTTCATCCACTCGGTAAAAACGCTCGGTAAGTCTCGGAATGTGAATGGCGTCTATCCCTATACCATTATCGGTGACTGAGATCTGACATCCTTTTTCATTACAGCTTGCTTTGATAATAATCTCGGACCCTTTTGGTGAATATTTAATGCCATTAATGACTAAATTTGATATTGCACTGTGTAATTCTTTTTGGCTTCCTCGAATCGATTTTTCAGTGTCACATTCTACCGTTATTGTATATTCGCCATCAGCGACTACATCTGCCTCAGCACGTATGCCATTTAATAATTGAGCTATTGGTACTGCCGTTTGACTATAATCTTGGTCGTCTGTTTCTAACTGTGATAACGCGATTAAATCATTGATTAACAAATTCATTCGCTTACTTTGTTCTTGCATTTGCGCAATGGGTTTTTTCCATGTTGGCGCAACTTCAATATGATCTTCTAGTGTTTCTAAATAGCCTTTTATCACGGTTAGCGGTGTTCGCAATTCATGGGAAACATTACCAACAAAATCTTTTCTCATTTGTTCTAATCGTTGAATACGAGTCACGTCTCGAATTAAAACTAAACGCTCACCTTGACCATAAACAGTAATCTGAAATTGAATTTTTTTCGCATTATTATAGGGGGAAGTAATTGTTATCGGCTCGCGATAATCTGCTTGTTCAAAATAACGAATAAAGCGAGGACTTCGAACAAAATTTATTAGCGGCTGACTTTTATCCGTTGAATGAAAACCGATAAGGTTCGTCGCTGTTTCATTCCACCAAGTAATGTTTCCTCGTGGATCGAGTAACACAACCGCGTCGGGTAAAGCGGCTGTTGTGTCTTGCACACGATGAAGAACGGATTGTAGTCGTTCTTTTTCTCTTTCATGACGTTTTTGCAGATGATAAATACGATCGAAGATGTCGCCCCAAATTCCACTGGCCTCTGGTGGTAATTCGGCTTTACGGGAAACCAGCCACGTATCTAGGCGACGAATTTGCCAGAGTGTCCAGCCCATATATAAAGCGCCACAAACAATCAGCGTCCACGTTAAATAGCCATTTAACGTGCCAAATATAATAGCAACCAGTGTAATAATGATTACTCGTCGAATCTCGACAGCAAAGCCTCGATGCAAAATGAAATTCCAATGATAGTGGATTGATAAATATGACAGGCGAATGTAATTTACACTGCCTTATTTTTTGATGATGCCATGATACATTGCTTCGAATAACGGATCATGGATTTTTTGATAGGAAGTACTGTTACGCTGATGCGATAGATGACAGCTTCGTTGAAAAACGATATCCCGTACCACGAACGGTTTGAACATAACGTTCATGGCCATCAACACTGAGTACTTTTCGCAATCGTCGAATATGTACATCAACTGTACGCTCTTCAACATAAACGTTACCACCCCAGACATGATCTAGGAGTTGGGTTCGTGTATAAACTCGTTCTTGATGTGTCAGGAAAAATTCAAGGAGGCGATATTCCGTTGGCCCAATATCGATGGGCTGCTCATTGATACTCACTCTGTGGCTTGATGGATCTAACGTGAGCCCATTAACGACAATAGGGGCATTCTCACTGATCGCTCCATTGCGTCGTAACACAGCCTTTAAACGAGCAACCAATTCTCTGGGTGAAAACGGTTTCGTAATGTAATCATCTGCACCGGTTTCCAATCCTTGAATTTTATTATCTTCTTCACCTTTTGCAGTTAGCATAATAATGGGAACCGAAGATGTGAGCTCATCTCTTTTGAGACGGCGAGCTAACTCAATACCACTCGTTTGTGGCAACATCCAATCCAATAAAATCAGATCTGGCGTATTATCAATGATAAGGCTATGAGCATCTTGCGCATTTTCTGCTTCTATCACGCGATAATCAGCCATCTCTAGCGCAACTCTTAACATATCCCGAATAGGCGCTTCATCATCTACTACAAGTATTGTCTTGTCTGGCATAGGGCTATCAATGTTTTTTTTGTTAGTCACAGTTACAACCTATTTAATAGAGAGACTGTTACAAGTTTATGACAACCTTGCCGACACGTCGAAGTACGGCCAATCTTTCACGTCATTCGCTGACCTAACACCACTATTCTATGACCCAAATGACATTTTCCCTCACAATGGACAATCTCAACCTAAAAGATAGTGAAGTAATATACCGATAAATATGACACAGCCAACCCACTGGTTATTGAGAAAGGCTCTAAAACAATCTTGGGGGTCACGATATTTTATTAGCCATTGCTGATACCAAAACAATAAACTGGCCGCGACAAGCCCGCCATAAAAATAAAGCCCTAAACTAAACCGCGTCGCTACCATAACGAGTGACAGTATTGTCATTACCTGTAACACACCCGTTATCAAGCGGTCATTGCTGCCAAATAAAATTGCTGTCGATTTTACCCCTATCTTTACATCATCTTTTCGATCGACCATCGCATAAAACGTATCATACACAACGGTCCATAATAAATTCGCAATATAGATAAGCCAAAGCGAAGAGGGCAATTCATTAGTTTGAGCAGTAAAGACCATGGGAATTCCCCACGAAAACGCCGCACCTAAAACCACTTGGGGCAAGAAAGTAAATCGCTTCATAAAGGGATAACAAATCGCCAGTACAACACCCCCTAATGAAAGCTTGATCGTCAGGGAATTTGTGAACAGCACTAATCCAAAAGCAATAGCACAAAGTACAACAAATAGAACCAGGGCTTCTTTTGCAGAAATCGTTCCCGTGGCTAATGGCCTACGTCGAGTCCGGGCGACATTGCCATCAATATTTCGATCCGCATAATCATTGATAACGCAACCTGCCGCTCTCATCACAACCGTACCTAAAACAAAGATCACGACGACCTTAATATCCGGCTTACCTTCCCCTGCAATCCAAAGGGCCCACAGTGTCGGCCACAATAAAAGCAACGTGCCAATCGGCTTATCAAACCGCATCAATTGCCAGAAACTCTTAAATCGAGAAGGTCCTGAGCCTAACTGACGGGGTGGGGTTGGATTATTAGTCTTTGTCATACGGCTTCGCTACTCAGATAATCAAAAGTGCTCTTAATAAGCGTTCATTTTCAGTGTTTATATTGCTAGTTGTTTTAAGCACTATACCATCGAACCGAAATTGCCAAAAATAACCTACTCGCAACGCTTATTACTTGTATTGATACCTTCTTTTAGCCTATGGTCAGCTATTAAGCCACTATTTTAATAACCCTATAGATAATGATATAAGTCACTCATTGGATAACGACATAATGAAAAGTATTCCTCTACATTGGCAAATACTCGGCGCAATTGCGCTCGCTTTTTTAGTTGGCGGAATAACAGACCAAAACACCATGGTTTTTGGGATATCAACATTTAGTGTTTTTAACTTTTTAGGCACATTGTTTTTGAATGGCTTAAAAATGATTATCGTGCCGCTAGTTTTATCTTCCATTATATGTGGCGTTGCTGGAATGGGCGGGGACGGCAATATCGGCAGGCTGGGCGGCAAGACCTTAATGTTTTATATGGCATCAAGCTTAATAGCCATTTTGATCGGACTAGCCGTAGTCAATGTCATTGCTCCTGGGGTGATTGATGGAAAGCCAGCCGGCAATGAATTGACACTTGTCCCCGCTGACGATGTTCAAGCTGAAATTGCTAGAGCCAACGGACGAGGCACAGGAGACATCGTTCAGGTATTTTTGAGAATGGTTCCACCCAATATCGTCCAAGCCGCCGCTGATGGACAAATGCTCGGATTAATTTTCTTTGGTTTACTTTTCGGTTTTTACATGACGCGTTTAAAGACCGAATTAAAAACAACGCTTCACAACTTTTGGCAAGCCACGTTTGAAACCATGATGGCAATTACGATGTTCATCATGAAGTTTGCACCTATTGGAGTTTTTGGCTTGGTTGCCAAAACTATTTCAATGACAGGATTTGAAGCAGTAAAAATTATGGGGTGGTTTTTTATTACCGTTGTTGCCGCACTCGCCATTCACGCATTTGTCGCACTGCCTTTAATTTTAAAATTTTTTGCGGGCGTTAAACCTTTAAAACACTATCGCTCAATGGCTCCAGCGATGTTAACGGCTTTTTCTACAGCAAGCTCATCAGGCACATTACCTTTAACAATGGAGTGCGTTGAAAAAGGCTCTGGCGTTTCTAACAAAACCACTGCTTTTTGTTTACCACTAGGTGCAACCATTAACATGGACGGTACTGCATTATACGAATGTGTTGCCGTTATTTTTATCGCTCAGGCTTACGGTGGCGACTTATCTTTTGCGACTCAATTTACGGTGGTAATTATCGCATTATTAACATCAATTGGTGTTGCAGGTATTCCTGCCGCCAGCCTCGTTGCCATCATGGTTATTATGACGGTGTTAGAACTGCCTTTAGAACTGGTGGGCTTATTGATGGTAACCGATCGCTTACTCGACATGATGCGAACCGCAGTGAACGTATTCAGTGATAGTTGTTGTGCTGTTGTTGTTGCAAGGTCTGAAGGGGAAGAAACATCACTGACATAACATTAGTTTTATTTTTTCTGCTAGCACTTTCTTTAATGGCTTGCTCACACCAAAAAATAACCTTTTCTGAAGATAATGCTAACTTCTCGGATAGCTCTTCACAAAAAGAAGTCACTGCCTGCAAAAACCCTCGACCGGAGATATGTACTCGAGAATATAAGCCTGTTTGTGCAATACGAGATACTGATGTTCGCTGTGTGACTTCACCTTGTCCATCAACTGAATTTAAAACCTACCCAAACAAGTGTGATGCGTGCTCCGATGAAAAAGTTATATCCTATTTCACTGGCTCGTGCGATTAGTTTTTACTAACTTATTTTATTCGCTTTTGTTGCCCCATAATACTTATATTTATTCATTGAAACCAGAGCCTTTTTTTATAATTAAGTTACTTTTATTAACTTTATACATCTAATAACGTGTCTTTTTATTTTGTTTTTTCTACTCTAATATCACTTCGGCGTTTCAATTTTAATTCTGATATTAGTTTGAAATATATCAAAAATAATTGCTGACATTTCGATTAATCACGAGGAGAATAGCTAGTACTTTACTAGGAGGGTTAAACCATGAAGGTGAGCGGTGAACGTAAGTTTGGTGCGACTAGAACGGCTAGCATTATTATTACGACTGGCTTAGCTATTATTTTAGCGACGTGGGTTGCTATTAAATCTCCTTTCTTTGGCGTTATACTCGGCCTTATTGCTGTCACTGTTTATCTCATGACAATGCGTGGCGACTGGGACGACAAAGGGAAGTTCTAACGTTTTTTAACACCCTAAGCAGTAAAAAATGTTTTTGCTAAAACCGATCACTGGATAAACTCCTATTTTTCCAGTTTTTCATTTTCAAATTTCAATGGTGAACATTTTCAGCTCTAACTTCTCAACAATTGCTCGCGCTGCTCTTATCGTTTTCATTTCTATATCGATTTACTCACTTCTTTTTGCGTATGGCATCTTTCTTTTTCGAGAAATCGATACCAGTGGAGTGTCTATTTTTCTTATAATAATAACCACCATTATTATATTGCTTTGGACGTTTGTTGTTATCAACGTTACTACCAAAACATTTCTATCTTTAAAAAACAACAGTCAAGATGAGGAGGGGTAATCGGTTGGCAGTCGTATTATTCAAATACTGGATCAGTAAGCTATGTTTAAATTTCACTGTTGTCTGGCTTCTATTGACGACTTACCAGATCATTCGATTTGGAACTACGGATGCAGATTATAAGTACGCTGTCTTATGGGGGGCGATAACCGCTGTTTTTGCAGCATCTATTGCTACAGTGTCATCCTATAGAATTCGCCGTAAAGAAATGTTTAATGATGCTGAAAAAAAAGATGGGAATTAATTTTTATCTGTAGTGGTCTAATAGCACCGG
>JBOEHK010000001.1:0-925872 GCA_050633885.1 Cellvibrionaceae bacterium | reverse complement strand
GCTGTTTTTACTCAGTACCCCATTCAGTCATTTTATTCCATGCGGTGTTTACGAAGCGGTGTACATTCTCGATGGGCTGATGAACAACAAGTCCGACATCCAGCCCGACACTTTACATGGCGACACACAAGCGCAGAGTTATCCGGTGTTTGGTCTATCACACCTGCTGGGCATCAACCTAATGCCCCGAATCCGCAACATTCAGGATTTGTTGCTTTTCAGGCCGGACAATCGCTATCGATACAAAAATATTGAGCCATTGTTTGCTGGGAGCATAGATTTCAAATTAATTGAGCGGCATCTTCGAGATATGCTGCGTGTAGTCATCTCTATCAAAAAAGGAAAAATTACAGCCTCGACTATCTTGCGACGGCTCGGAACGTACAGTCGTAAAAACAAGTTGTATTTGGCGTTCAAAGAGCTTGGAAAAGCCATCCGTACACTTTTTTTGCTTCGCTATATCGATGA
Source organism: Cellvibrionaceae bacterium (assembly GCA_050633885.1). Lineage (GTDB taxonomy): Bacteria > Pseudomonadota > Gammaproteobacteria > Pseudomonadales > Cellvibrionaceae > JAWSVE01. Next base: position 925,404 of record JBOEHK010000001.1, on the reverse strand, counting down.
AATTGAACTTCGAAAAACCATTCAATCAGCCACGAACAAAAGTGAGGAATTTAACGGTTTTATCAAATGGCTCTTCTTTGGAGGCGAGGGCATCATCGCTGAAAATGTCCGCCATGAGCAACGGAAAATCGTTAAATACAACCAGCTTGTCGCGAATATGGTGATTCTCTACAACGTTGAGAAAATGACCCACGTCCTGAAGGACTTGTCGAGAGACGGTGTGGTAATCAACAAAGAGCTGCTGAATGGGCTCTCACCATACCGCAACTCTAATATTAATCGCTTTGGTGATTACAATCTGGATCTGGAAAGAGAGGTCCCGCCGTTGGATTTTGGGATCAAGATACTGGAACCAGAAGAAACGTAAAAAGCTCACTATATCAATAAGTTACCATCATTTTGGCGAATTTTTCCAGAATGACGGCCGACCCTCAAATAAAGAAAAAAAAGCCGCAATTAAAAAAACCACAATTAAAGATGTCGCTGCCCTAGCCGACGTTTCGATTAAAACAGTTTCAAGAGTAGTCAACAAAGAAAGTAATCTACGGGAAGCTACCCGAGACAAAGTCCTTAAAGCGATCAAGAAATTAAATTACACCCCTAACTTATCTGCTCGCGGGCTGGCCGGCCATCACTCATTTCTATTTGCCGTTCTCTACGACAATCCCAGCGCCAACTATATATTGGATATTCAAAACGGTGTCTTGAAGGAATGTCGCAAAGAAGGTTTCGATTTATTAATCTATCCTTGTGAAGCAAACTCAAAAAAACTTTACCAGGAAATTATCGAACTCGTAAAAAAGAGTCGTGTTGCCGGCCTAATCCTCACCCCCCCGCTTTCCGACATGGCTCCGCTGCAAAAGAAATTAAAGAAAGAGAAAATACCTTTCGTAAGAATTGCCCCAACACATCACGATCTTATATCTCCCTTTGTACATTGTGACGACCAAACTGCAGCTTGCAGAATGACTGAACATTTACTATCTCTCGGACATAGTGATATCGCCTTTATCAAAGGTCACCCCGACCATGGCGCTAGCGAACTACGTTTAGCGGGATATAAAAAAGCACTTAAGCAAGCTGGGTTACCGATCAATAGAACATTCATTCGGCAAGGCCAATTTGATTTTAATTTAGGCGTTCGTTGCGGGAAAGAATTGTTAACAATGGATCCTCCCCCAACAGCCATATTCGCCTGTAACGACGATATGGCTGCGGGCGTACTATATTTAGCCCATCAAATGAAGGTATCAGTACCACAACAATTATCGGTCGTCGGGTTTGATGACTCACCTGTTGCTCAGCAAGTATGGCCAGCACTAACGACGGTTAAACAACCTATTATAGACATGGCGCAATCTGCAACAGCTGTACTTATTGCCAACTTAAGAAAAAACACAACACAAAATATTGTTCAGGCGTTTGAATGCACACTAGCGATACGAGATTCAACTTCTGCAATTTAGGCTTGTTTGTCAGAAAAAATAAATCACAAAACTGTCTAATTAAAAAAAATCGATAGTGATAAACTTCCGATAATCGCGAAGTTTTGATAGAAGAAAATTTAGATTTAAACGGTTGTATAGACCAATCCATCTTCGGATTAAGCAAGAATAGACGATACTGCCTCAGCGCAACATCTCATAGTATAATAATATTTCAATAATTCATTTAATGACCAAGTTGGCAATAGTGATCACATATACATATTTAAAGCACATCAATACGTTAAAGGCTTTGGCCTTTTCTTTTATTCCTGCATTAACTTTTGTAGTCATTCCATCAGCCGCTTGGGCTGTGGGTGGCCCTGTATCTAATGTTGAGCCCAGTGACAATGCTGCATTTCTTCTCGTGTTCTATGTCTTGTTAGCCCTACTGACTTCGTTTCTGTGCTCTATCGCTGAGGCCGTGTTACTCAGTATTACACCAAGTTACATTGAAACACTAAAAACCAAAAAACCTTCGTTGGCTAAAAAATTAACAGCATTAAAGCTTGACAATGTTGATCGCTCGCTCGCCGCCATTCTTACCCTAAATACGATTGCACATACCGTCGGTGCAATTGGTGCTGGCGCACAGGCAACCGCTGTATTCGGTAGTGCATGGTTTGGTGTTTTTTCTGCAGTCATGACGTTAATGGTTTTAGTCTTGTCTGAAATTATCCCCAAGACAATTGGTGCTGTTTATTGGCAACAACTTGCAAAGCCTACTGTTTGGTACGTTAACGCTTTAGTTAAATCACTTCTTCCATTAGTTTGGCTATCTGAACAGTTAACCAAATTGATCGCTCGCGACAAACCGACTCACGCAATGAGCCGTGAAGAATTTTTAGCGATGGCACACGCAGGAAAAGCAACGGGACAGATTTACGATAACGAATCGCGGATTATTAAGAACTTGTTACAACTCAATTTATTAAAAGTAACTGACGTGATGACACCATCAACCGTCATAGCTGCATTGCCCGAAGATACATTGGTTATAGACGCCGTTGAACAATTTCGTAAACAGCGTTTTTCTCGTTGGCCAATTTATTGTAATGACTTGAATGATATTACCGGCTTTATTCTGCGCAGTGAAATATTACTAAGTCATGCTGAAAAAAAATCAAATACAGCGACATTAAAAGACTTAAAACGAGACATTTTACATGTACCAACGTCCGCAACTGTTGAGAAACTACTTGAAATGTTTTTACGTGAACGCCTGCATATAGCCGTTGTGACCGATGAACACGGTGGCACTCGAGGCTTAATCACGTTAGAAGATTTAATCGAAACACTGATTGGTGTTGAAATTATGGATGAAGTCGACACAGTAGAAGATATGCGAGCCTTTGCAAGTAAACAGTGGCAAAAACGCGTGAAAGATTTAGATGTTATAGAACCAGAATCAAGAACGAAACCGGAACAGAAACCAGAATAGAAACTAGAACAAGGAGCACCCACAAAGGATCCAACGTCAAAAAAAAGACTCCCCCAGTTCGTCAACATGAAATCACGTCAGAAACTACAACGCTATTCATCCGCTATTTTTTGCGCTTTTATGCAACCTAAAAAACAATCAAAGCGAACAGCCTAGCACTTTGATTGTTTATAATCTTAAATTAATAGAAATGTGTCAGGCTTTTCTATATTTGTTTCAAAAAATTTTCAAATTACCTAGTATTCCTACAGATTAACAATGTAGATTTAAATAATTATTAAAAATAAAAAGGCATCTAACGTTGATACCAGAAGTACTTGATATGTATCAAAAGTCTTCAAATAAAGTACCGGCTACCCAATCATTAGTCCCTATCGCCTCACCATTCGATCCACCACTAATTGAACTACCTCTGCCACTCGCAATATTATTCCTTCCACCACTGATTGAGCTACTTTCGCCATTGGCAATACCGAACTTCCCGCCGCTAATAGAACTGTATGCACCTGAGGAAACGTTACTAGTTCCACTCACAACACTATAAATACCTGCCGCAACATTATTTCTACCAGAAATTAATCCTCCGTACTGTGGGTAACTATGCTCAATACCGACGACAAGGTTATGTGAGCCATTTTTTTGATTGACCGTGCTCCAAACACCGCCATTTGCTTCACAATCAACTTGATTACTATCTGCACTTAAGGCTATGTCTTTATTACTACCCACACAAAATTCAGGCCCAAAAGACACAAAGTTCTCGTCATAGCCAATGATTAAATTTCCTAGCCCGTTAATTGTAGATGTATTCCCTAACCCATTATTTACATGTACATTTGCACCCGTGAAGAATATAGAAGTTCGCCCCTGGGCATCCAGCCCGCCTTGCATATAGGGCAAAATGTTATCTATAAAGTTTTGCATAAAAATTTTGTCAGCTTGTAATTCATTATTACTAGCCTCTAAAATATTTACTCGAGCTTCAAGAGCAGTTACAAGATCAAGAATCTGTGATATATCAGCCGCATTTCCATCCACGGCAAGTTCAACAGCACTAAAATTTTCATTTACCTCTGACGCCACAGCCTTTGTACCGGCACTAAAATGATTAGGAATTATCAGCTCGTCACTCATGGAGCTATAACTAAAAAATAAAAGTGCAAAAAAATATGTAGCATGTTTCATACTATGTCCTTTGGAACAATAAATGGCTTGTGATTGTTCTTGAATAATATTTCGTTAAGAGGGTAATTAATTAGGCATTATCTAGTATTTATTGCCAGTTCCCTTGATTCCAAACTAGACTATCCCACTGATCGTCAGTGTCTATCACGTTGGGATTGGGATTGGGATTGGGACTGGGACTGGGGTTGACATTGGCATTATCAACACTAGGGGTTGTAACATCATGACTACTGCTTCCACCCCCGCAACCAGAAAGAAGTAAAAATCCACAAACTAGTAGATTTTTAGATTTTCTTAATCTCATTTAGATATCTCAAGTTAACTTTTTGGATTGAGTGAACTGCGCTGTATTTAAAACGATAAAATAAGGATAAAATACGTAAGCCGCGCAAAATATCACAGTTATGTATTTGATCAATTATAAAATGTTAACGTCATGGCTAATTAATTTCGAAGAACATAAATAATCTGAGGCTTGAGAATGAGATGGTGAATCTGGGTTGTACCTGCAAATAAATTACATTTTTATTCATCAAAACAACTTTTCGCTGTAAAGCGATGCACTATACAAGAATAATTCTATAGCGTATTTCATGATCTGCTTTTTGCGTTTGCTGCTGCGCCACCCAATAAAAAGGTAAGCCTAGGCTTTTCCTTTACACCTGTTTGCTCACCCTCTTCTCTACGCAGGATTTAAATTGACTCCTCAAACTTTTTATCGGCTTTCGAACAGAAAAATAGTGTAAAGCCCATCACCTCTTCAGGCTAAAATTTTTGCTCTTATTTAGGCACTACCCCTTGTATTACTGGCTTGTAGAGCAGGTTGTAGTCTATATAGAGCTATAAATCATCTTTACATTTATATTTATAGCACGGCTATTTATTGACTTTTATAAGCTCAACGATAGAATCTGTTTTGCAGGAAAATATAAATAGATCGATATTTTCCCAGTTTTCTAGCTGGTGTTTAGATATTGAATAAAAGCTATGGAGCCATCTGCGAGGTAATTATGGATTCCGTGAAAATAACAAAAAGAAACTTAATCAAATACAGTCTAATTGTAGGAACTCCGATTGCTTTTACTGGCTGTGGAAAATCATCAGTTTGTTTTAATACAGAGTTAATGAGTACCGGTGAAGCCTTTGTGAGATCTTCTAGAGAGTACATCGAAAGCTCAAAAGTGTCTGATAAAAATTGCAATAACTGCTCCTTATATACCGCTAGTTCAGAAAATTCATGCGGTACTTGCCAAATTGATAACCTCCCAGCAAGCCCAACCGGATATTGTAATTCGTGGAGTCAATAATAATTAAAGGTGAAACGTTTTATGTTTAAGGCAAAATGTATTTTAGCATTTTTACTCACTCCTCTATCGACGATACTTTTTACTACTAACGCCTCTGCAGAAGATGTAAAGGAACCTGACTGGTCAACCGGTCGTACTTTGGGTTTTGCCTTTACCTATTTTTGGTATGACATAAGAGAAACGCCCGAAGATTGTCCCGACGGTTATGCGTTAGCTTTAAGAGATGTCGCCATCTTAGGTTTTTCAGAAGAAGAACAAGCCAGATTAAAACAAGTTGAAAACAGATCTACCTATTATAAATACGGGTATGCCCTGTCTGCTAAAAGAATGAAAGAGCTCGGCGGAAAATCAGTTTGTGATAACACAGAAAAGTTCAACGACCCCCCACATCGTTTGATACAAAGTGATATTGCCTTTGGTATGAATTTAGATGGCATCGTATCAGATGGCAAAAATAGTTCACCAAAAACATGCCCTCAACCTGACTTCACCAGTCCGGATGGGAGAGCTGGAATCGATAATCAGTTATACCGAGTCATGGGGTGTATTGATAGCTTTCGACGAGACCCAGTATTTGCAGGAGGTGCGATGGAAGATTATCACATCGGCGCTTACCGTGATGGTGAAGTAACAACGTTACTGGAAATTACTAATGTCGATGATCGCATGAATGATGATGATGTTGATGTAGGTATTTATTCAAGTCACGAACCCACCTTATTTGATTCGAAAAAAAATGGAATTGCGAATGGAAGCTTAACGGTTACCGATAATAAACTTTGGCACAACCACACAAAGGGAAAAATTGTCGATGGCGAACTGATTGTCGAGCCTTTTGACGTTCGACTAAAGTTTGGTTTTTCTGGCCGTCCAGCTGAATATTATATTAAAGACACACAAATAAAACTGAAACTAAATGAAGATGGAACTGCTGAAGGAAAATTAGCTGGTTACTTTGACGTTATGCATGCTTATTGGAATAACTTTCATAATGCATCTGGCGCTTTTGAGGTTGCGAATGGCTTTACCTGCCCCGCTGTCTTCAAAGCATTGAAAGAAAATGCAGATGCTTATCCTGATCCTGAAACTGGAGAGTGCACGGCCATATCAACTGCTATGCGTATTGAAGCCGTTCCTGCTTTTGTGATTCATCGACCTGAAAACGAGCTGAAACTTGAGTACTTGGATAGGAATAAAAGATTTGGGCTTGGTAGTGCTGCAGCGAAAGAAGCAGCTAAAGAATTGGTTAGAGAAACAAACAACTAAATAAAAGCAATGAGAGCGCTATTTATGCCTGTAAATCATTTATCGAAAAGACAACAGTTGAAAAAGATCTCTTCTTCAAATAACTTCATTGGTCTTATTTTGATAGGTCTTCTTTCAATCCAAGGCTGCAGCAAAAAAAATGAAACGGAAGGTGCCGAACCTCAAGTTAGAAGACTAACTGAGGCTCAGTACAGGAATACGATTAAAGATATTTTTGGTGAAGATATTAAAGTTGTCGGTAGGTTTGAACCAGAAATGAGAATTGATGGTTTACTGGCTGTTGGTACCTCAGAGGTATCCATCACAACAGCAGGTTATGAGCAATATTTTTCGCTTGCTAGAAATATTGCCAATCAAGTCTTTGATGATGACAATATTTCTGAATTGTCGATTTGTGATGAAGCCGTTATCGACTCCAAAGAAAAATGTGCAAAACAGTTTATCAGCCAATGGGGGGCAAAGGTTTTTAGACGCCCTCTTTCAGATCAAGAAACATCAGGATGGGTCAAGTCAGCGTTAGACATTTTTAATGACAGTGGAAATTTCACCAAAGGATTAGAATACGCTTTATCAGGCATGTTAATTTCACCTGATTTTTTATTTATTATTGATAACGTAGAACAACATAAAAAATCAAATCGACTCACCGCCTATTCGAAAGCGTCACGTTTAAGCTATGCATTGTGGAATACACTACCCGATCAGCAACTTTTTGATTCTGCAAAAAGTGGGAAATTACACGATACAAAAGAATTGGAATTACAAGTGAACCGAATGCTTGAGGACTCTCGGGTAAAACAAGGTGTTGCTGCATTCTTTGCCGATTTTTTACAGCTTGATAGATTCGATATTCTTGAAAAAGACAAGATAATTTATCCTGCGTTTAACCAATCTGTTGCAGCCTCTGCAAAAGAACAAGTCATTAAATTGGTTCTTGGTCATTTAGTTGACAATCAAAAGAGTTATCTTGATTTATACACAACTCGAGATACCTGGATGAATCGAGATCTGGGTGTGATCTATGCTGTACCCGTGGTTAAGCCAGATGGCTGGGAAATATTTGAATTTCCTAAAGGCGATCCTCGCTCTGGGTTACTATCTCACGTTGGTTTCACTGCGCTTCATTCTCACCCAGGCCGTAGTTCTGCAACGTTGAGAGGTATCGCTATTCGCGACCTATTACTTTGTCAGCCGGTCGCGCCAGCACCTGCTGCTGTGAATTTTACTGTGGTACAAGATACTGAAAATCCAGAATTTAAAACCGCAAGAGAACGGTTAACGCAACACCGTACCGATGATGCTTGTTCCGGTTGTCATAAAGTGATTGACCCAATCGGCCTAGCTTTAGAAAGCTTTGATGGTGCTGGTCAGTTTCGCTTAAAAGAAAATGGTGAAATGATTGACACAAGTGGTGAGATTGACGGAATGACATTCGCTGACGCAAATGAGCTTGGAGCTGCAATTAAAAAACACCCAGCCACTTCTGCTTGTCTTGCAGAAAAAGCGACGAAATATGCGTTAGGACGATCAATAAGCCCCGCTGAATACCCTTGGGTTAAGGGTATCGAAGCATCATTTGCCAAAAACAACTTTAATGTCATATCGCTATTTAAAGAAATAGTCACAGACAAATCATTTTATAAAGTGAAAGTTCCAGAAATCGGAAAAACGGCTGAGAAATACAATCAATCAGAAAGTGAATCTTTAGCCGGCTCGTTTTAAAAAAATCGACTTATAGTTTTATCGTTACGGGTTTTAATTACAGGTTATAACTTTGAATTTTTGAATGTAATTATAGTTACAACAATTTTTCACAAATAATTATTTCACCACATAATGTTGGGTACATAACATGAAAACTTTCAAATACAATCGCCGCTCTCTCTTAAAAGGTATCTTCCAAGGATCTGCAGTTGCTGTAGGCTTACCGGTCTTAAATTGCATGCTCAACGAGAATGGAAATGCATGGGCAGACGGCAGAGCCTTACCGGTAAGATTCGGTACATGGTCTTGGGGTTTAGGCGTTACACCAGGCTTATGGACTCCGGATACGATTGGTGAAAATTATGATTTAAAACAAGAATCGATGCCTTTGGAATCTGTCAAACAACATGTCAATATTCTTAGTGGCTATGATGCACTTCTGGATGGAAAACCTAATCACGTACACGTAAGCGGTGGTTTTAGTATTCGCTCTGGTATCGCACCGCTAAAATTTGGGCAAATGGAAGGCCCTACCTTTGAAACCCTCATTGCCCAACATATCAGCAAACATTCTCGCTTCAAATCTTTGGATATTACAGCAACAGGCAACCCTGCTGACACGTTAAGTTATCGAGCAGCAAAAGTAAGAAATACACCTGAAGTTTCCGTTGATAACCTCTACCAGCGTATCTTTGGAGCAGAGTTTATAGACCCTAACGCCGCTAAATTCACGCCAGACCCAGATGTTATGCAGCGTAAAAGTGTTCTATCTATGGTGAAAGAACAGCGACAACAGCTAGTTAAAAATTTAGGCCATGAAGATAAATTACGCGTCGATCAATATTTCACTTCTGTTCGTGAAGTTGAGCATCAACTAGCATTACAACTCACTGCCCCGCCACCAGCAGAATCCTGTGTAGTTCCTGAAATGCCAACTCAACTAGTCGAGTCGGGTTACGAATTAGGGCACGTTCATAAAAACCATGAGTTAATGACTCGTTTATTGGCGCTTGCGCTCACGTGTAATCAAACAAATGCTTTTAACGTTGTCTTTTCAAATTCTGCTTCTAGTTTGCATCGTGAAGGAGAAGCAGCTTCTCATCATTTATTCACTCACGAAGAAATCACTGATAACGAAAAAGGCTATCAGGTGGAAACGTCAAAGTTTGTTGTTGAAAACATGAAAGGCTGGGCCACTCTCGTGAATACATTAGCAAACATACCGGAAGGTGATGGTAGCTTATTGGATAATTGTTTGGTTTTTGCCCATTCAGATACGTCGTGGGCAAAAATCCATGCTGTTCAAGGTATACCTATGATGACTGCAGGAAAAGCTGGCGGACGCGTAAAAACTGGACACCATATTTCAAGTAACGGCGATTCTATTTCCCGTGTTGGGCTAACACTTCAACAAATCATGGGTGTTCCTACTGACTCTTGGGGTGAAGGCTCGATGAAAACGAACAAGACGATTGATCAACTTCTTGCATAGTTTTTATCATTTTTTACTGAAACTTTATTGAATAATTTTATCTATCAAACCAATAAGCTCCAAAGGACTACATTTAATGAAACAAAAGAAAATATTTAAAAATGTTATTTTCTCGACAATTCTAACTTCAACAGTATTTACTCTAGTTGGCTGCGATAAAAAACCCGATGTATCAGGTGTACTCACAGAAGAACAAATAAAAATTAAAAATACAATTGAATCACGTCAAGCTGGCTATCAAGACATGGGCGCTGCTTTTAAGGCCATCAGTGACGAAATGAAACAAGGGAATATGGCAAGTACAACTGTTAAATTCTCTGCTAAAGCTATTCAGGGCTATGCTAGAGATGCAAAACATTGGTTCCCAGAAAACAGCGGCAACGATTCAGGATTTGAAACAGAAGCAAAAGCTTCTATTTGGGAAAACCTTTCAGACTTTAATCAATTACAAGAATCATTAATTACTGAAGCCGTAGAACTCGTGGTGGTTACCAATAGTGAAGGTGGTGAGGGTTTACCTGCACAATTTAAAAAAACAGGTGGTGTTTGTAAACAGTGCCATGACAAGTATAGAGAAGAGGATTAGCAATAATGAAAATAAAACCTGTTTTATTGATAGCAACCCTATTAACTAGTTCGGCCTTTTTAAGCCTTAGTGTTTTTGCTGGCGAAAATAAAAATTATTTAGCAGCTACTGCTGTTAACGTAAAAGATTTAGCCTCTTCTACTGAATTTTACAAACAGGTGTTTGGATATTCAATCAAGCAATCCTATAACACCGTCTCAATGGATGAAAACATTCTTACATCAGCTAGTGGAAAAGGTAGCAGTATCGTACTTGTTCAGTATAAAAACAAAGACAACAGTAACAACGGTTCAACTCGACTTGTTTTTTATGTGAGCGACGCTAAATCGACTATAACATCAGCGTTAAAAATGGGTGCGACGATCGTACGAGAAGCCAAACCACTGGGTAGCGGATCTACCGTAATGGGAATAGTAAAAGATTTAGACGGCTATGCTGTTGAAGTTATTCAACGCTGATTAAGATTCTACTCCTCAATACTAGCCTAGTGACGTCAACTAACTCGTTGTTTCATTGAACATTGTTTAGTGTTATTGAGAAAATAAGCGGTTATCTCTCCTAATGAGAGGCGTTTCTATTTTCATAGTTAACGCTTCCCGTTGTTTTTGCGGAATGCGATCTAACAGCTTATTTATCTTGGCTCTTTCGAGCTTATCTATAGAATGATAAAAATCATACGGCCGTTGCCACATCCATTGATTGTAGGGAAAAACTAAACGTTCTTCTTTCACTCCCGATATCTCAAAAAATAATTTTCCTATTGCACGCGGTATTTCAGTGTTGGGGTTTTCTTTAGCCCAAATCTCAGTCTGCTTAATGGTTTCAACCATTACTGGAGTCATCTCTCTAAATATCCGAGATATTACGGGGAAAAGTGTGTCAGGAATCTCATCATCATCAAGATAGCGGCCATCAACAACTATTCCTTTCTCTCGAGGTGTAACCATTCTCTCGACCCAATTAGCCACATGAGGTGCTTTCGTCTTCATCAGCTGGCCAGAGTAAGGGTCTCGGTATAAATGGGCATACAGCGGGCCTATCAGGCCAAAATCACCTAGTGATGGCTTTGATCCAAGTAAGAATTTATATTGTGAAAAATGAATATTTAACTCAGCCAATAATTCAGTGTAGCTAGCTTCTAATACCTTTTGGTTATTGGTTGTTACTCCTAATCGAGGCAGTGCACCAGCAAAAGGCCCTGAATTTTTTAGTCCTATTTTATATTGATCACAAGCTGATTTTTCTGGCGCGGAAGTTTTACCGAACTCTCTAATCGCAAATTCCCTGTTCTCTTCATACAACCAACGATAAAGCATTGCAGGATTAACAAGCCACTCATCACCATACACCTCAAACAAAAGAGCAATAAATTTTTGACATGGGCTGCTGGGATAAATTGAGTTTTTAGAATATTTTTTTTCAAAATAATCAATGATGACAGTAGTATCTTGGAGCGCTTCATCATCATCAGTTATTAGAATAGGAATATAACGAACACCGGTTCTTGGAATAATAATATTTTTATACACATCCGCAGTTGATAATTTTTCTACAAATGGAATATTTTTATATTGTAAATATGATCTTAGCTTACCTGTATAAAGAGAGACTGGCGACCCTATAAGAGTTGATTGATTCATAATTTCCAAAGTTTGACTAAATAATAAAATAGAGAAATTGATTGTTTTTAATTCACAAAGACTTGAAATTATCGTTAGCAATAAGCTAGTCATTATGAAGTGAACGTAATGAGATACAATTTAGCTTAATTCATTACTGTAAAATAATTACGGTAAACTATAAGCAACTAACTGAGCGGGCTGCCCCGCCCCACCGGTTGCAACAACAATGTATTGTTTGTCGTTATAATGGTAAGACATAGGTGTACCAAAAGGAGGTTGATTCATCTTATGCTCCCAAACTAATTGGCCATTTACTTTATCAAACGCTCTTAAGTAATACTCAGATTTGGAATAAGCAGAGCTTTCAAATTCGCGCTGTACCTGATTAAAAAATACCAATGACTTAGTGACTAACGCTCCCCCATTAGATAAAAAAGAATGACTAGAATTACCCATTGGAGGAAGGTTTAAATGTTTAATTGCTGGATGATCTATAGGTCCATTACCATGAGGCACTTGCCAAGCAATTTCCCCACGGTTTAAATCAATTGCCGTAATAGTGCCATAGGGAGGTTTTAATAACGGTAATCCATTAAGCTCTTTTATATCAGGAGAGCGAGCTCCGCCCATAAAATCTGGTTCATTCTTTTCTAAATTACCTTTTCGTAATACGGCAAAAGACGGTTGGTTTGCAGCCTGAACGAATAGGTATCCTGTCTCTGGGTCGAAACCGGCACCACCCCAATTTGCACCACCAGCTGAACTAGGTACTTGCAAGGTTCCAAAATTTGTTTCACTTGCTAAGCTAGGAGGGGTAAAAAGTTCACCCAGTGTATAGTTTTCTACGATCTTTAATGCTTTTGCTTTTAATTCCGGCGTAAAATCAATCAAATCATGTTGAGTAATACCTTGACGAGCAAATGCAGGCGGTTTTGTGGGGAATGGTTGAGTAGCAAAGGTTTTTTCACCTGGTACATTTGATTGAGGAACAGGCTTTTCTATAATCGGCCAAACAGGTTCGCCAGTTTCTCGATCAAACACGTAGGTAAAACCCTGTTTACTTATTTGCGCTACCGCTCTTATTTTTTTCCCCTTAACAGTGATATCAACCAAGTTTGGTGCTGCAGGAAAATCATAATCCCACAAGCCATGATGAACACCCTGAAAAAACCACACCAGCTTTCCTGTCTCAACATCTATGCACAATAAACTTTCGGCATAATAATTACTGCCTTTTCGATGACCTCCATAATAGTCGTTAGACGGGGTACCTGTTGGCACATACACATAACCTAATTCGTGATCAACACTAGACATCGTCCAAGAATTTGTATTCCCGGTATATTCCCAAGCATTATTTTCCCAAGTCTCTACTCCTGGCTCATTTTGTTGGGGGACTGTGTGGAAAATCCATTTTTGCTTACCCGTTTTCACATCGAAACCACGTACGTGGCAGGTCGGCATTTTGATCGTTCTAACTCCATCGCTTACCGTGCAATTCACAACAATGGTATTTTTTACAATAGATGGAGGAGCGCTATAACCAATTAAACGTCTTTCTTGTTTATTTTTAGTAATACCTTCTTGTAAATCAACGCGACCTTTCACACCAAAAGATGAAATTATTTTCCCTGTATCGGCATTCACAGCTATGAGCTCACCTAAACCCGTAGTGATATAAATACGTTTATCTTTCTTTTCCTCCCAATAAGAAAGCCCCCGATGCTGCCAACCAGTATTTGCAGGACGGCCACCTTGCTCATAAGCTTTAGGATCAAAAGTCCATAATGTTTTACCCGTGACAGGGTCAAGAGCAACCACAATATTAAGTCCCGTACTGGTATAAACCTTTCCGTTAACCATCAAAGGTGTTGATTTAAAATAGGAAGGTCTCTGTCGAGTTGTCTTATTTTCGACAAGATGATTATCAATGCTATCCCATACCCATGCCACTTTTAACGAAGCTACATTTGTTTTATTGATTTGTTCTAGAGGAATGTATTTGCTACTGGCCGCATCACCGCCATAATACCGCCACTCCCCTTGGTTGGTTTTAGAGTGCATATCGGCAATAGCAATATTTGCGGTAACTACCGAAAAAGCGAAAAACAAAAAGTATCGAAAAAAATTTAAACGTTTCTTCGAGGAGAAATATTTCATACATTGTTATCCTAACTTATTCACTCATCCAAAGTATGACTGTTTTTAATTCTTCAACGGTGCAATTTCCACAACCACCTTTTGGTGGCATACTATTAAAACCCTCAACCGTATGCTTTATTAAAACATTGATACCTTGTTCAAGCCTTTCTTCCCAAGCATAAGAATCACCAATAACGGGAGCGTCTTCCCAACCCGTACCGTGACAACTAAAACAAAAGCTATTAAATAGCGCTTCAGGGTCTCGATTATTTTCTGTATATGCAAAAGAACTTATTAACAACGGCACGATTAACATTAGCTTTTCTATAAATAGTTTTTTCATGAACAACATCTATTAAAATGAATAACATTTAGGTTTAAAGATTTTTTAAGAAATCGAGAATCACTTTGTTAGTCTCCTCTGGTCGCTCCTGTTGAATCCAATGTCCGGTGTCCGGTATCAAAATAACTTCTTTCAAATTAGGAACGACAGGTTTCATGGATTTTTCAAGCTGCTCTGCTGAGGCCCGCCTAATAACCCCATCTAGTTCGCCAGCCAGAAAGATAACAGGAGCTTCTATTTTAGCGCCTGATAATTCTGGAGTGATTTCCCAGTTTCGGTGAAAATTTCGATAATAATTTATACCACCTCTAAATCCAGCTTCGGAAAATTCATTGACGTAAAAATCTAAATCTTCTTTAGTAAGCCATGACGGTATCTCAGTTGGTTCTCCTCGACGAGGAATAAATCCTCCTGCTATTCGCTTTCGATCTGTTATCTGAGGAGCTTTTCTAGGCGTATCTGGCGAAGTATATAAGCGACTCAAAACGCCTCGCGGATCATTATCGAATTCCCGCTCGGCAACATTCCATTCTTGGAAATATAAAATATAAAAGAAATTATCTTTGTACACTTTACGCATTGCATCTAATGGCGAAATAGGAGAGCGTCCACTATAAGGAACACTCATAGACACTAATGCCGAAAACTTTTCAGGATAAAGCAACATTGAATTCCATGTCACTATCGAACCCCAATCATGACCAATTAAAATTGCGCTTTCTTCTCCCATCGCATCAACAATTCCAGCAATATCAGCGGTCAAATGTTTTATGTCGTAAGCTTCAACATCTTTTGGCTTGTCTGTTTTTCCATAACCACGCATATCTGGCGCAACGGCATGATACCCAGCATCCGCTAACGCTTTTAATTGATGCCGCCACGAATACCAGGATTCCGGCCATCCGTGAACCAATATCACTAGCGGCCCCTCTCCCATTTCGGCAATTCGCATTGTTATACCGTTCGATTGTATTTCTCTTAATTGAGGCTCCTCTTCTGCGTAAGTGGGCGCACAAAAAATTGCAAGCAACATAAAATAAATAAAAAACTTTTGAGCTGCAGAAAAAACAGGTTTCATATTATTTTTTGACATTCTCTTTATTGCCTCAACTTAGAGATCAGATTTAAACGATTGTATCAAATACATAGACGCACAAAGTCCTCTCTTTTAATAATAAATGTAAACCTACGTATAAATTCAGCTCAAAAAAAACGGCAGCTTAGAAAAACTAAGCTGCCGTTTTAAGCCCAAAAACTAACAACGCTTTAGACTTTTACTGGATATTTAAACAACTTTAAAAATCATATCTTACATTAACACCGAAAAGTCTTGGATCTAGCAATGTTGCGTTTCTTGCGAGACCCAGACCTTGACCACTTAGGTCATAGCCAACAACGGTGTCATTGTCATTAAGAACATTTTTGGCATACGCTTGAACAGTGATACCGAGGTCAAAGTTTTGTAAAATAAAGGAAATATTCATATTCTGCCAATCACGTAGCTCGTAATTTTCGCCATTGAAAGGGCTAGTATATGAATCATCTTTCCAGCTGTAGTCTGCTCTGATAGTTGCATCCCAATCACTAATGCTAAATGTGTAATCTCCGCCAATTGTTAACGATAAAGAAGGTGAATTAGGTAATTCGTTGCCTTTTAAGTCAGTCGCCACACCAGCAGTCGGTGTGATATCAATTCCAAACGGGATCAAAGGATTGTCGGCACCAGAATAATCTCTATCTTCTCTAAATGAACAAATGTTATTTTCAGGTGGAACAGCATTTTCATTAGCGACATTAGCTAAAATTGCCGCTGGAAGAATATTAGCATTAATCAGCGCAATTAACGGCTCAAGCTCTGCAGTAGAAACCACGCAACCAGTTTGAGGCGTAACAAGATAAGTTAGACCATCAACACCATTGATACGATCAAATGGGTCAATAGCTGAACCTTCTTTAATTTCACTATCTTGCCAACCTAGGTTTGCGCTAAGAGTGAAGCTATCAGACAGATCAAATGCCGTTTCAACCTCAAGACCAATTACCGTCGCATCAACATTGGTATTACGTGTAGAAAATTGCTCTACAAAGGATACCTGGTAATCCTTATAATCGTAATAAAAAGCAGTTAAATTTAATGTTGCTAAACCATCAGCAAATAGATTCTTAGTACCGATTTCAAATGCTTTTACAAATTCAGGCTCATAAGGAGTAAAAGTCTGGCTATCGTTCGGATCATCAGGCGAATTGAAACCACCCGCTTTATAACCTGGTGAGTAAGATGCGTAAATTAAAGTCTCATCGGTAAAGCCAAGGTCAGGCGTCCAATCTAAGACTAATCTTCCTGTCCACTCTTTAAACTCTACTGATTGAGGACGAATTGAAGCTGAGCCAGTTGGAGGGTGTCCAGCTGTACCAATACCGTTAGCGCCTTCAAATACAAATAAAAGAACCGGTGTAATGTTCGTTTCTTTTTTATCTGTTGTGTGACGAATACCAGCAGTTAATTTCAACTCATCATTGATATCCCAATATACTTCACCGAAAAGCGCGTTTGAATTTAATTCATAAGGCGTGCGATTCACAAAGTATTGATGACCATCATAATTATTGACAGAAGGATCTTGGTTTGTATCAAAGTACAATGGAGCACCAGACGCTTGAGCAAATAATGATGTTGAGTTAGTCGCGATAAACAAAATGTTTTCTCGTTCAACGTCAAAATAAAACGCGCCCAAGTTAAAGTTAACCGGGCCAGAGAAATCTGACTGTAATCTCAATTCAGCAGAAAATTGTTCAGTACTATTATCCGTCATATTTAAAGTGCGAATACCAGAACCCGTACCACCTTGAAAGTCAGTATAGAAACCACCTGGTGTAAGAGCGGTATCATTAAATCCGATACTTGATTGTCTTGAACCTGTACGAGTATCTTGTTTATCTTCCGCATAACCTAGTAGAAGATTCAATTGCAACTCATCTGTAACAAATACACTGGTATCCCAGCTAATAAAGTCATTTTCAACTACGAATTCAGGATCAATATAATAAGATACCTCTCTTGGGTCGGTAAGCAGAGGTTCATTTCTAAATACATCACCGTCTACAAAACCTTGCGGGAGAACAAACGCATAACGGCCACCAAAAGTAGCTACGCTATTAAAGTTCCCATTGGCTCTGTCATCGTATATAGAACCTGTCTGACAACCTCTTGAGAGATAAAGTTGTGCAGCTGGGTTAGTTATAGCTGTAGACCCAACTGTTGTTGGGCCAGGATCATTAATACAAAAAGCTTTAGTACCGCCATTTCTAGTGCTGTCTTCTTCAAAATGCTCCCACGACAAAACTGAACTAATAATATCGTTCGGCTCAAATGCAACACTTAAGCGTGTAGAAAACAAATCACGTCCGTCGATATCATTTCCAGTGGCAATATTATCCGTGTAACCATCACGCTTTAAAAATGATCCAGCAAGCCTAAAGCTAAAAAGCTCTCCAGCAGGAAGATTGATAAATCCATTTAATTTTGTGCTCGAATAAGAACCATACTCTGCAGATACTGAACCACTGAGCTCGTCAAAATTTGGTTTTGCAGGGAGAAAGTTAATAACACCACCAGTCGCATTACGACCGTAAAGTGTTCCTTGAGGGCCACGCAAAACTTCGACGCGTTCAACATCAAAAAGCTCGCCGGTTGTTGTTCTATTCACAATGAGTGGAACGTTATTGACATGAATACCAACACCAACGTCACCCGTTGTTCCACCCACAGCAGCACCAACACCGCGAATAGAGTACGAACCGCTTCCCTGATAATTTAGGTTAGGTACATAATTTTGCAGATCAATGCCTGTGTCGATTTGTTTTTCTTCAAGATCACCTTCACCAAAAGCTGATACAGCGATCGGTACATCTTGAATTGATTCAGCACGTTTCTGAGCAGTAACGATAATTTCTTCAATCGCTTCTGCCGCGAAGGTTGAACCGGAAACCATAAACGCAGCCGATATGGCTAACGACATAGCTTTTTTACGGGATACAACTGGCTCTCTGGACATAACTTACCTCTATGTATGAGCTTATTGAACAAGTGAAAATAAAAAGCTGGCAAAGTTAAAAATTACCAGCAATCAGGGATGAATTGGCTTCCTCATAAATTCAAATTTGACAAAGTATCCAATCTTCTTATTGTTTAATTGACGAATGAATAGGAACTCTAATTTTCAGGAACTTTTAAACGCTTGGAGTATCTTAAATTTTTATTGGTATTTCAAGAGGTTATAAACGGCACCAACCTAAAATAATGCATTTATTAGCTCAAATTGGCATTAGATGCTAACTTGTGACAAATTTACACATCCCATGCAACTGAATATCATGATATTTTGATGCTTTTAATAAGTTTTAATTGCATCTATATTGCAAGGCTCTCTATCTACTTACCCTTTTTTAGGATAACGATAAGATAAATTAATCGGGACAAAGATGGAAACTTTTAAAAGTTTTATATTTTCCTATACAGCAGATTCTATAATGGAAGCACCAAAAGTCAACACCCTTCTTAAACCACAACTTAGCACCAAAATCCTGGATGATGAAAAAAGCATTACAGCACATCATATCGTCGAGGCCTTTGCGCAACGGGCCAATGTCACAGGTATTCGCTCGATATCTATGAGTGATTTAGCAAAAGAACTTCGAATAAGTACGAAAACACTTTACAAAAGCTTTCGAACCAAAGAAGCCATTGTTTATGAATTAGTAGTGAGATGGGAAAAAAGAGTCCATAAACCTATTTCCTATTATGGTGATGACCTGCTTGAAATTTTAAGAATCTGGGTAAAGATCTGGGTAGAGAATGATGCTCAGTTCTCAACCGCGTTTTGGAACGATTTAAAATCAGACTACCCACAGCTTTACAAAGTATATGTTGACTCACTTTATTATCGTATGCAAAACATGCGAACACGAGTCACACCCTACCTAAAAGAAGGGATTAATCATGAATTTGCTTGGTCGACTTACTTTATTTTAATGACAGCTAGCTCACAGCCTAAAACGTTTGAAAAATTAGGAATGACTCGAGAGCAATGTGTATTTGAGGCTTTTGATTTTTGGGTAGAGGCGGCTATAGATAAAGAAAAAATCAAAAATGCGAAGGCATCTGGCTAAAGTGAATAGTATCAATATAGATTTCGTTAGCGATAAAATAAAATAGCGATGATGCACCCTATAAAGAGTACATCATCGCCATTTTCTTACAGTAAAAAATCTTAAAAATGTTTTCTTATTGATAGAGAATAAACGCGACCTAATGGGTTTGCAGCCGTTGGATCATAACCCCCACCGCCGTTTACACCTGGAGCGATATTAACGTAGGGTGGCTCTTCATCTAATAAATTATTGATATCGAAGCTAACAACCAGCTCACCTGATAAGCCACTGCCACCTTCATCGCCAAACGTAACTGACGTATTTAGATCAAAAGTATTAAACGCACTGACAGTTTCTGAGTTTGCAATACGATCATTGGTATAACTGTTTACGTGATTCCATACCAATCGAGAATTAAATTGATTATAGCCCCAAGCAATACTTGATCGTGCTTTGAACGTGAGTGGATTAAAAATAGTATTCAATAAATCTTTTGATGCACCTGTTGGAGAAATCGCAACATCGTAGGAGTCAATATACATTCCGCCGGTATTGAATGTAAGATCACCCATTTCATCCAACGTCATAACATAGTTGACAGAGAAATCAATTCCTGTTGTTTCCGATACACCTAAATTGTTGGTACGACCATCGACGAATAAAGTCACTGGCGAAGGCGGTACTCCGCGTGCATAACCAAACCCTTGGTTTATTAAATCTTGTACATGAGCATCTGCAACACCATCTCGTAAAATAATACCCGATCCTGCAAATTCACTTTCTAAACTTAATACAGATAAATCTGCGAGATAAGCTTCAATTTGTCCTTCGTATTCAACATTAAAATACGTCAAGTTTACGGCTAGACCAGGAATTGCACTTGGCGTGTAATCAAAACCAACAGACCATGTCGTTGCTTCTTCCGGCGTTAAATCTAGATTGCCACCGGATAATGCAACGCCTTGTACAATCGCACCACCTTGTGTTGGATCAGAATACGGTTGAACAAATAATGCTGAAGAATTTCCGTAGAGCTGAGAAAACAATGGAGCACGGAATGAAGTGCCATAACTTGCCCGCACTCTCCAATCTTCAGTCGGTGACCAGTTCACACCAAATTTAGGATTAGTTGTCGAACCCACATCGCTATAATCATCAGTGCGAGCGGCAACAGTAATATCTAAACTTGAAACACCCGTCATTGAGTTTGATGCGCCAATAACAGGAATCAACACTTCGGCGTAATACGAATTAATATCGCGCTCAAAAAGCCGAACATTATTCGTCGCTGTTGGTCCGCCACGGCGTAAACCCGGTTCGTTGGTTTGTTCTTGTCTTTCTAAACCAACGGCAAGTTTTACTGCGCCACCCGGTAGTTCAAATAAATCACCGTCTGCACGAAATTCATAAGCGAGTAATTCATTACTCGTGTCCGCAATAAAAATTTGATCGCTGATGGCCGCGAGAACGGTTGGATTTGTTCTGTGTAGTCCAAATGGATCAAAAGCTGTGTTTGGATCGCTGCTGGCAAGCGCCACAGACAAGCTACTTGAAGGGCCACGAGAATCTAAACCATGAGAGGTATCAGATAACTCGCGTAACTTACCCTTTGTGACTAAACCTTCTAAGCGCCAATCAGCGGGTAATTCGTATTTAAATCCAGCGGTGAGTTCATAATTGCGTTGATAACCTACTTGATCGTTACTAGCAATGTCACCGGCGAAATTATATCTAACGGTTACACTTGGAGGGGCTGTACCAGAAGGATCAACAAAAAATGCATTTGAACTAGGTACCACTAAATTTCCATTTTGATCACCGGCTTGACGAGTGAAATCTCGACGCGAATAAAAGCCATCCACATAAAAAGATAATTTTTCAGTGGCATCAAACGTCGAAGTGAATGCAAGATTTTCATATTCTTGCTGTGGTAAAAGATCTTGATTATTTAATGGATTACAAAGATTTTGAGTTCCCGCTACTAATGTTCCTGCATCTGCTGCCGTTACACCGCCAGCAGGAATTGCGTAGTTTTGACCACCAACAAAAATATTGCCCGGTGAACATTGTTCTACACGATAATCTGCATTTTGTTGTAGTGCACTATAAAAATCGCGGTCACTGCCATTTAAATTATCTCTTTGACCTTTTTCAAGTGCAACAAAAACAGAACCACTATCCCATGTTTTACCAAACGATGCGCCGAGTTTATATTCACTATAATCGCTGCCCATACCAGTACGAGCTACAAGATCGATACCATCAACTTCGCGTCGCATGATCATGTTAACAACGCCGGCAATAGCATCCGAACCGTAAATGGCTGATGCTCCATCGGCGACAACTTCAACTCTTTCTAAAGCAAGTGACGGCAAAATTGATGGATCAATCGAGCGTGCATTACTGTTTACTCGATGTCCATCAACCATAACTAACGTAGCATAGGGACCAATGCCGCGAAGGTTAACTGAGTTGGCCCAAACAATATTTCCGCTGCCGCCCGATTGTCCACGCGAACCTTCAGAAATACCCAAGTTAAAAACTTGTGGTAATTCTTTAATAATTTGATCGACAGAAATAGCAGTAGAATTATTGATGCTTTCTCTATCTAAAGAAATAACGGGCGAACCAACGGGTGCTTCTGCACCACGCATTCTAGAACCTGTTACTAAGATTTCTTCGATCGAAGAATCGTCATCGGATTGTGCAAATCCACTATTAATGAACAGTAAACTGGAACAGCCAATGAAAAGACTGACAGTTAACTTTTTTTTACTTTTATGGTTCATTTTTTAAAACCTCTATTTAATTATTATTAACGTTATTAAATGATTTTTAAATATGATTGCTGAGGTGAAAAATAATATCCTAGACCGCAAACTATTCTTTTTCAGAACCGGTCATTCGTTAAATTATTTGATATTTGAAGCAGGCTAAGAAGCTTGACGTTCACTTAGAAAGTCGCACTATTCATTTTTTATTATTATCATTCAAAAATTAGTTTGTGTAGCACACTAATTGAGACGCGGATTATTCTCCAACAAAAGGTAGAAATCAATAGCGTTAAGAAAAAAACTTGAAATGCTTGAATTTTTAGAGGACTAATCAGTTGCGAATACAACATTAGTGAATAAAAAAGATAATCTAAAGAAAAAAGATAAGGGATGACCGGTAACGATATGAAAACCTGACAACCAAAAAAACGTTCGAAAAACTTAACGACAACTAATGTCGACCCCTTTATTGCTTTGGTTAATCACATCTTGAACGTAATCATAAATAGCAACGCCATCTATACCAAACCGATTTAATTTTTTAGCGTCTTCTTGCGCTATCTGAGAATAAATTTTTTCAAAGCGTTTTTGTTCTGACGAACCCACATTTGTAAATTCAACGCCCTCCTCCTTTCCATATTCAATGGCAGCTTGATTACCATTCAAAATATAGTGTGCGATTCTTTCTTCCCAATAAAGGCCGCTGTCTTCGATTAAATCCTGTAATGCTTTAGGTAGTTTTTGCCAAGATTTATTAGAGATAGCACGTGATGGATAACCGCCGCGATGCATGGCGAGCCGATTTAAATACTGCCCAATTTCTGCAAGATGCATTGATTTTAATGTATCTTCAGGTGTTAAAACTCCATCGATAATACCTTTAGCAAAAGCTGGATAAACATCTCCCATGGGCAATAACACGGGATCGCCACCAAGAGCATAAACTACGGGGACTAGGGCTGTGGGCGCCCTTAGTCTCATCCCTTTTAGATCATCAATGGATTCTATTTTTCTGTTTTTTGTTAAAACATAAGAAGGCGTCCCACCTTGTACAACTAGCGTTTTCACTCCTTCTAATTCTTTTCTAAATATTGGGAAATCACGAAGTAAACAATGGAAAACTTCCACCTGGGTTTCAATCGCTTCGGCACCTGCATAAAACCCAGTTTGGGTTCTAATCGCTTGCATCCCTGCTCTCATGTAGATCGGTGTAATCATTGCCAAATCAGTGACGCCATGCTTTAACTCAAAGACACTTTGATCCCCAGAGATCAATGTACCCGACCAAAAAGGTTTTATTATGATTTTACCTTGGCTTTTCTTCTCAACATATTCCATCCAATCTTTATCGGCATGACTGAAGGTATGATTTGGGCTTAATGCCGAACCGTAAGTCAGTTCGTAAACTAATTTCCCTTCGATTTCTTTTATCTCTAGACTGTTAGATATGGCACTGAAGACAGTAATCAAAATAAGAAGAAATATTAATAAGTAATTTTTCATGATAAACATCATTAGGTTGATTGAGAAATTATGTCTTATCTTTAATTATTATTAGGCTATGTTTTTTATGAATCGAGCAGCTAATTTTTTTATAATTGTTTTTCTGTCAGTACTTTTCACTGAAAGTCATAAAGCGTAAAACAGACCCATTCTAAACACATACTCAATAGTTTGCACTACAAACTAATTCATTCTAGACTGCCTCCGTAATAAAAAATAATTATCAATTTCCATCTGCAATACGTCTATGAGTAAGCCAGTATGAGTAATCGCGCCCCTCTTTCAGGAATGACTATCATTGATTTTAGCCATGTAATGGCTGGACCATTTTGTACCCATACTCTTCACACGCTAGGTGCTCGGGTTATTAAAATTGAGAAAATCGGTGAAGGTGATGTCATGCGGCATTATGATCAACGCCCTCAATTCCAATCTATGGCACCACCTTTCATAGCGGTTAATTCAGGGAAAGAATCGATTGCTCTAGATTTAAAAGCACCGGAAACTAAAGAGATTATCAATAAACTTTTAGTAAATGCTGATGCTGTTGTTGAAAATTTTCGCCCTGGTGTACTGGAGCGTTTAGGATTTGGCTATGACGATTGCAAGAAACAAAACCCTGCTCTAATTTATTGTTCTGTTTCAGGCTTTGGTCAAAACGGTCCTTTAAAAAACAATCCCGCTTATGATCATGTTGTCCAAGCCATGTCAGGCGTCATGTCGCTTAACGGGGAACCCGGTAGTAAACCCATGAAAGCTGGCTTTCCTGTTCTTGATACTTTTGCAGGTTATACAGCCGCTATGTCAATTATGACGGCTCTTTTGCAGCGCGAACGTTTTGGCGAGGGACAATATATTGATGTCGCCATGTTAGATGCCTCTTTGAATTTAATGATTGCTATGGTTGCTCCCTATTTGATTGCAGGAGATATTCCGAAAAAAGTAGGAAATCGCGGTTTTAACATGAGCCCAACGTCAGACACCTTTCAAGCGAAAAAGAGTCAAATTTCAATTGGTGCAAACACACAGAAACAATATGAATCAATGTGTTTAGCAATGGAGCGTGAAGATTTAATCACCAGTGATTCGTTTTCAACACGTGAAGCTAGAATCAAAAACGAATTAATATTACGAAACGAAATTGAAAGAACGACACTGACAAAAGCAGCGACAGATTGGGAAATACTATTTAACAAAGTAGGCGTGCCCAGTGCAGCCATTCGCACCATTCCAGAAATCGTTGATCATCCGCACTTAGAAGGTCGTGGTTTAAAATTACCTATCGATTCTGTTTTAGGATCTAGTACAGCCTCGGATTCTGAACAACCACTTGGTTTTACGCTTGGGCCAGGATTTTGTTTAACTCTAAATCCTAAAAACTCATTAGGATCAGCTCCAAAGCTTGGTGAGCACACTAGAAAATTATTATTAGAAATTGGTTATTCCGAGGACGAAATACAATTATTGAGTGATAATTCGGTTATTCAAACAAATAATTAGCCTATGAAATGGCTAAAGAGCTCTCGAATATAACCACTCATTAAGCAATTTATATCTTGGGTTATTTTTGCAAAGCTTCTATTTGCTCGTTAGTAAAACCCATCTCATTTAAGATAGAAAAAGTATCTTCTCCAGGTTGATGAGATAAATGACTAATATTACTCGGTGTTTTGGATAATTTTATCCCCGATGTAACCTGTGTAATTGTGTTGCCGTCATCATCCTTTATATCAACAACAGTCCCCCGAGCCCTTGAGTGTGGATCATTTAAAGCTTCTGCCAAACTATAAACAGGCGCGACTTGAGTGCCCTTCTCTCTTAATAGTTCAAACCATTCATCACGCGTTTTTTGTAAAAATATATGTGTTAATTCTTCTTTCAAATAGTCTGACTGCTTAAAAT
Source organism: Cellvibrionaceae bacterium (assembly GCA_050633885.1). Lineage (GTDB taxonomy): Bacteria > Pseudomonadota > Gammaproteobacteria > Pseudomonadales > Cellvibrionaceae > JAWSVE01. The sequence goes on along the minus strand of JBOEHK010000001.1, from coordinate 899,502 downwards.
CAAACTGCATAGGAATCAAATCAGCTCGATCGATAGCTTGGCAAAATATTTTCCAATATTTTAGCTCCAAATCTGTCGTACAAATATACTGATCATCTTTAGTTTTCCACAATCCAACATTGCCCCCTTTCCAATGCAGCGGTGGTTCTTTTTCATCGACTAAATACCTTTGAAAAACAGAGGTCATTTGCGCTAGTGCGCAATCTGTCATTGCAACATCAACAAACTGCCCCTCACCTGAAATATCTCTTGATCGCAATGCTAACAAAATCCCTATTGTCGCTTGCATACCTGTACCAATATCACCAATCGGCAAACCTGCAATATGTGGAGTATTACCATCACCAAACCGAGGTAACGCGCCGGAGAGAGCCAATGCAATAGGATCATGCCCCGGCATATTGTCGTAAACACTTTCGCAACCAGATTCAGGTGAACCACTGACCGACACACAACAATAAATGATTTTCGGATTAATTTTTTTAATTTCATCGTACCCCAAACCCATCGCTTCCATCACACCTTGCCGATAATCATGTATGACAACATCAGTTGAAGCCATCATTTTTTTCGCAACTTCACAAGCTTCAGAATTCCGCAAATTCAACAATACAGAGCGCTTGTTTCGAGTTAAGTTTTCTCGACGTTTCAATTCTCGCTTTTTCTCTTCACTTAATTTATCGCGGCCAAAAGCTTTTTCTTGCTTCATAACTTCTTTAGGTTGTTCGATGCGAATAACATCCGCGCCATAATCGCCAAGCATCATTGAGCAATACGGAGCGGGTAAAAACCTAGAAAAATCTAAAACCTGAATATTGGACAGAGGAGATAATGATTTTGACACTAGACACCCTTATATAATTTTTTAGCTAACCATTGTATAAAACCAATACGATAACTGCTTTTTGTAATTGACTTAGTTATCCGTTCATAGATAAACTCCATCAATTAGTTTGCTAGACAAACTATATCAGCAAAAATAGCCCTGCAACACATCCACAACAATAAAAAGAGGAGTTTTTGTCTTGAGCGATTCTGATTTAAACACACTCGAAAAAAAATCACCTTTTATCATTATCATTGAAAGCCTCGGGGCTATCGCCTTAGTTGGCATGATTATCCTAATCACTATTAGTGTCATTGGACGGCATCTCAACATACCCGTCCCCGGTAGTGTAGAGATTGTGGAAATACTCATTGTCATTGTCGCTTCGACAGGTATTTTATTTGCCACCATCCAAAGAAGCCATGCATCTGCAAAACTATTTGTTGAGCACTTACCGGCTCGTATTGCACATTTTATTGAAAGAATTGGTTTGTTAGTTGGGCTTTTAATCATGCTGACAATAACGGCAGGTAGTATTTGGCTCTTGATCGATGTGTGGAATTTGCATGAGACCAGCCATCTACTAGAAATCCCTATCGTACCCTTCAGGATTTTTTTCACTGCGTGCGCTTTCGGCACCAGTTTAGTTTTGTTTTATCAAATGATCGCCACAAGAACATAATAAAAAATAAGAGAATATTTTGAGCCCTGAAATTATTGGAATTATCGGTTTTATCTTCCTACTGGTTTTATTAGCTGGTGGTATACCTATTGGCTTTGCATTAGGTTTTATCGGTTTTTCTGGTTTGGTAATTTTAATATCAATTGAAGCGGCAATCATTAAAGTGGGTGTTATCAGTTTTCAATTATCATCCCATTATGAATTAGGCGTACTCCCCTTATTTTTATTAATGGCTCATATTTGTTTTGCAACAGGTGCAAGCCGTGATTTTTTTGAAACAGCTGCTCGGTTTTGGGGGCATCGTCGCGGTGGATTAGCAATGGCTTCCATCGGTGGATGTGCTGGCTTTGGCGCTGTGAGCGGATCTAGTTTAGCAACAGCCGCAACAATGGGATTGGTCGCTATCCCGGAAATGCAAAAACATAATTATTCCAACAAGCTTTCTGCAGGATGCGTTGCTGCAGGTGGTACAGTTGGGAGTTTAATTCCCCCAAGCGGGATGTTAATTGTTTATGGCATATTAACCGAGCAATCTATTGGGAAATTATTTGCTGCAGGTCTTATACCGGGATTAACACAAGCCATCTTTTATTTAATAACCATTGTAATAATTTGTCATTTCCGCCCAGAGCTTGGCCCATCAATAAAAAAAGCCAGTTGGAAGCAACGCTTCCTAAGCTTAAGTAAAACCGGAGACATCACCTTACTTATTATCTTTGTCATTGGCGGTCTACTCATAGGATGGTTTACTCCAACTGAATCTGGTGCTGTTGGCGCTTTTGGTGCGATCCTCCTAGGCGTTATTAGAAAGAAACTTTCTTTCCCTGCGTTTAAAATAGCTGTCATTGATACATTAAAAACTGCTGGTATGTTATACGCCATTATTATTGGCGCATTTATTTTCAGTACCTTCATTGCTTCATCTGGTCTTGCAGAAAGTATTTCTAGTTTTGTGCTTGGCAGCGAACCTTCCCATCTCCGAATAATCATCGGCGTTATGATTGTGTATTTTTTCTTGGGCATGTTTTTAGACGGCATGGCCATGATGGCTTTAACCATTCCTATTTTTTATCCCATTATTCAAACAGCGGGCATCAATGGTATTTGGTTTGGCATACTCTTGGTTCGTGCTATGGAAATAGCCCTTATTACACCGCCTGTTGGCATGAATGTATTTGTAATACATGGCATCAGTAAAAACATTCCACTTAAAACTATATTTTTAGGTGTTATCCCATTTTTAATAGCGGATTTCTTTCATCTTGCATTATTAATTGCAATTCCCGTTATCACTTTGTTTTTACCTAGTTTGATGTAATGACATTTTAAATAAAGTTCTACGAGTTAAAGATTTCTGAGACAACTGATATGAATACGTCATCACAAGATAATAAAAGCGATAATGCCTCTTTAAGCGAGTTATTACCTATTTCATTTCAAGATTTAATAAAAGATAGAACATCACGAGCAAAAGAATGGAAGGCGTCAGGCGGGATAATCGCTGGATACTTATCAAACAATATTCCGCTAGAAATTATACATGCAGCCGGACTAATGCCCTTCCACTTAATTGGTGACCCATCTCAGCCTACACCACTCGCTGATGAATTTATGGAGCCCGCCTTTGATCCCATTACTCGATCTATCTTTCAAAAATTATTAGCCGGTGAATATAACTATTTAGACCTTATTGTATTACCAAGATGTAACGATTCTCATCAACGGCTTTATTATTATATTTGTGAGATTCAGAGAAAGTATCCTCAATATAATTTACCGCCTGTTTTTTTAGTGGATTTATTACACTCGCCTCGCGACACAACTGCAAAGCACAACCTGATTAAATTCCAAGAATTTTGTCATTTTATGGCGAAATTTAATCAAAAAGAAATAACCAATGACCAATTAAAAATTAGCACTAAGAAATACAATTTAGCGAGGGATCAGCTCGAAATATTTAATGAATATAGAGCTAACAAGTCAATTCCTAGTGCAGTAAGTTATCTCATCTATAGCGCTGCATTCTCATTGCCCATTGAGGAATTTATTGATGGCATGACAGAGATTATCAACACCCTCAAAAACGACAGCGTAATTAGTAGATCAGACGTCGCGAAAAAACGAATTATCATTGTAGGCAGTGGATTAGATCATCCAGCCTTACACTCAATGATCGATAATTTAAACACGATTGTTGTTGGCGATTACCACGCGTTCGGCAACCATTTTTTAGTCGGTCACATTGAAAACGAAAGTTCTGATGATCAGCTAAGCCTATTAACTACTCATTATTATAAAGACACAAAAAGCTCACGAACTTTTCTGACCAATCCATTTGAGATTGTTGACTTTGCAAAACAACAAAATGCTCAAGGCGTAATTTTCTTTTATATCAAAAAAGAAGAGGCATTAAGTTGGCACTATCCAAAGCAATTAAAAGCGTGTATTGACGCAGGCATGAATAGTTTATTGTTAACAGATCAACCTTACCAACTAGATTCACTTGAAACGTCACAACAACTCAAACCTTTTATCGAGAATTTATGAACAACACAACAAACGATAATTCTATGCTAGGCGGTTACAGAATACTCGACTTAAGTGATTATCGAGGTTTCGCCTGTTCTAAATTTTTGTCGTCAATGGGCGCCGAAGTTATCAAAATTGATTCGCCTCAACAATCAAGAAAAAGAACGACTGCAAATGATTTATGGCAACTCCGTAACTTAGGCAAAAAAAGTATCACCCTAAATCTAGAATCAGAGGAAGGAATCTCAATATTCTGTGAACTCGTTACTTTGAGTGACTTTGTGATTGAAACGTTTGAACCAGGGTATCTTGCTGAAAAGAAATTAGATTACGACGAATTAAAGAAAATAAATCCAGAAATTATTCTTGTTTCAATAACGCCTTTCGGGCAAACAGGCCCTTACAAAAATTACAAAGGTGGCGAGCTTATTACCTCTGCCATGGGAGGAACACTCGACACTTGCGGCTACCCTGAGGAAACACCCGTATTAGAAGCCTTAGATGCCTGCAGCTTCCATGCAACTGCCGCTGCTAGTTTTGGCGCTATGTTAGCGCATAGAGAAAGAGGGATTTCTGGTTTAGGTCAACATGTTGATTGCTCAATGCAAGAAGTGGCTGCGAGTCGCAACACCAACAATTTATTGTCTTATCAATTCGACAAGAGAAAATTAGAACGTGGTGGAAATAAAGTTCGCTTTGGCATTGCCACTGTTCGAGTCGTATGGGAGTTAAAAGATGGCTATTGTTTTCATAGTTTAATGACAGGAAGATTTGGAGCACCCGCCAACTCAGCGCTATCACAATGGATGACTGACGAAAATTTCGACAACCCCATGGCAGACGTTGACTGGGCCAGTTACGACAGAAGCGCACTCGACCCGAATACACGTCTCGAATGGGAAACCGCCATTCATGATTTTTTCACCACGAAAACCAAAGCAGATATTAAAAGCGAAGGTGAGAAAAGAGGCATAAGAGCAACCATTGCAAATTCACCAGATGATGTTTTAAACGATCAACATTTAACGTCTCGCGGTTTTTTACAAGCCATTCAATTAGACGATAATTTAGTAATTCAGTACCCCGAATATTTTTTGAGGCTCAGCGAAGGACATTATCGCATACCTCATCACCTGCCTTCTCTCGGCAAAGATAATGAAGATGTTTTTTCAGGATTATTAAAATTAAAGCCAGAAAAAATAAAAGAACATAAAAAATCGGGAGTGCTTTAAATGACCCAGTCTTCTCCTCCTTTATCAGGCGTCAAAGTTTTAGATTTTTCTTGGGCACTCGTAGGTTCCTTGACGACAAAAATGTTGGCTGATCACGGTGCAGAAGTCGTTAAAGTTGAATCATCTCTGCGTCCATGTCTTAGCCGAATTGACAAACAAGTGAGTGTATCGCAACGGGGAAATTTTAATGACAAGCCTTGGTTCAGTCATTTTAATACGTCTAAACTAAGTTTAAGACTCAACATGAAGCATGAGCGAGTCAGAGACATTCTTGATCCGCTTTTAGAATGGGCTGATGTTGTCGTTGAAAACTTTTCCCCCGGCACAATGGAAAAATTAAATTTAGATTACAACACCATTAAAAAAACTCACCCCGATATTATTATGGTGAGCGGAAGCGTGTTTGGTCAAACAGGGCCTTATGCAAAAAACTGGGGTGTTGACGGTACTGGCGCAGCACTTTCCAGTCGTATGTACATGACGGGTTGGGCAGATCGCGATCCTGTGACGCCATCCGTTCCATACGGCGATGTTGTTCTCCCCTATTATATGGCAGCAGCAGTTACTGCTGCGGTCGACCATAAACGTCGCACGGGCAGAGGAGAATATATTGATGCTTCAATGTATGAAGTCTGCTCACAACAAATGTCCGATGCGCTAGTGGCAACACAGCTAGCCGAGCATAAAAACACGTCATCAATTAAAAATATTTCAAAGCGTTCAGGTAATCATTCACCGGATATTTTATTTCAGGGTGTCTTCCCCTGCCAGAGGGAAAATAAAACGTCGACAACTTCTGTGAAAAAACGCTGGATAGGCATATCTATTGAAAACAACAATAATTGGGAGAAATTTTTAACGCTTGTTCCTAATCATAATCTTCCAAATGCAGATGAACTATTAAAGCTTAATGAAAAACAATTAGATGACTTAGAAAAAACAATTGCAGAGTGGACGGCTACGAAAACTGATTATCCATTCATGGAACTGTTACAAAATAACGGTATTGCCGCTGGTATTGTTCAAGACATAGAAGATACTTTTGAGTATGACCCTCAATTAAAACACCGCGACTATTTAGCGGATCTCGAACATCCTTATATTGGAAAGTTTGGTCATCAAACGCCGCCGTTTACATTGTCAAGAACACCGTCTCAAGTGAAGCTCGCACCAAACTTGGGTCAACATACCGAATCAATTTGCAAAAACATAATTGGCTTAACAGATGAACAATATGAAAAAATGTCCGACGATGAATTATTTATTTAGGAATCGTCATTAATATTTATATCCACTTGAATAAAATTTAACATAAAAAATTAACGTACAACTTTATGGTTTGGAGATTTCATGGCCGCATCAACAACAGATTCTCAACGCAGCCGAAAAGATTTAGCGTGCACTGCTGATGCACAAGCTTATCAAAAGGCGTTTGGTCTCGATTTAAAACGGCGTGTTGTCGAAAATGGCGAACCATTTGCCATAGTTCAAGCCGATACGCCTCATGAAATTTTTCATGCTATGGACATTCCCATTGTCACAAATCAATGGTGGTCAGCCTATATTTCTGCAAAACGCTTATCCACTCGATACGTTGAAGTGTTGAGTGATGCTGGTTATCCACAAAACAGCTGTAAATATTGTTCTCTCGGTTTGGGTTGCACTTTAGATAACGATCCTAAAACTGCTCCATGGGGAGGACTACCAACACCGACTGTCTTAGTCGCGCGAATGACCTGTGATTGCATACAACAAGTTTTTTCTTTATGGGCTGAGGCATTAGATGCACCTTTCTATCCGTTAGAAGCACCGGGATGGACGAAGAAAGTAGCTAACTGGTGGGAGCTAGCGCCTAAACAATGGGAAGATGTTTATCAATCGGATCGGCTCGATCTAATGGTCGAAGATATGTCGGGGTTAATTGAATTATTGGAATCAAAAACAGATCGGCGCTTTGATGAAAAAAAATTCGTAAATCTAATGGAGCGCATTAATGAACAAGAAGAAATTCTTGGCGAATGTGCAGAGCTTGCCGTAGAGACTGTTCCATGCCCTGTGAGCATCGTTGATCAAATGCCCAATGTGATGATCCCGCAATGGCATAGAGGTTCTGATTGGGCTTTATCTCATGTGAAAAAATTTCGAGATGAATTAAAAGACCGTGTTAATAATAAAACGGCAGTCTGTAAGAATGAAAAAATAAGAATGATGTGGATCGGTGCTGGCTTATGGCACGACTCTAGTTTTTATCAGGAATTAGAAAAAAAATATGGCGCGGTCTTTGTTTGGTCAATGTATCTTCCCTTCGCGAACTATGCTTACCCTCGTTACAATTTAGAAGACCCCCTTCGCGCACTCGCGAGTCGAATTGCAGGTATGAATGAAGTTTTACACCTTCCACCTTGGATGAGCGAATGGATGTCTCACGAAGCTAAACGTGCAAAAATTGATGCGGTAATGATGCTACTACCCGAAGGAGCAAGACTTTCGCAAAGCGGTTCGCTTTTTACTAAAAAAGCATTTGAAGATGCGGGAATCCCAGTTATCGATATCTGGGCAGATATGGTAGATGGCACAAAATGGGATCGAGATAAAATGCTCAACTACGTGGGCGAAGCACTATCTGAAAATTTCCCTATTAAATAGTTTTATATTAATCCCAAGAACCCCTTGGTTCATACAATAAAACGGCTCATCCTTGAGCCAACATAAATTTTGCTTAGTTCTTCCTGAACTTACCGCAACTTTTATGTATATTTCCGTTTAATTCCTTTCGATTTAGCGGCATTTCGCCAGCCATTAACTGGTAAATACCGACCTAACTTCGCTATTCGACAATCGTAGATTATCAGTAAAACGTGGCTAATGAGTTCGGTATGTCTACCTAATTTTGGTTTTCATTACCCAAATTTATTCCAAGTAGTTGTTGTCATTACTCTATACATGCCACTATCTATTTGTATTTGTTAATAATTTTAAGACTTAATGTTTAGCAGAGTACCGCCCTATCTTTTATATTAGGCGCCACACTGAACCTGCTAAACTGCAAGTGGTAATAAGTAACCCTTAAATTAAACGTAATTTTATAAGGCGTACGGCTATTCGAGAGCGCAAGAGAAGTTGTTAACTTGCCGATATTGGTCTTTAGAAGTATTCAGGTAATGAAAGTTTCTACAATGAAAAGGAATGACTGTGTTACTAGAAAGAGAAGAACCGCTTAATCTATTGTTAGCCATGGCAGACAAAGCCAAGGAAGGGCGTGGTAGCGTCGCTCTAATAAGCGGAGAAGCTGGCATAGGGAAAACCTCATTGCTGACCGCACTGCGTTCAAAAAGAGGATTAGAACAACCGATTTTATGGGGCGCGAGTGATGCTTTATTTACACCTCGCCCTCTTGGGCCACTTCACGATATGGCCTCTTCTTTAACGCCAAAAATTCGATCATTACTCGCGGAAGGATCAAAACCAGCCACTCTTTACTCCTTATTAATCCAAGAAATAGAAACATCTGCAAATGGCACTGTATTTATTTTTGAAGATTCTCATTGGGCTGATTATGCCACACTTGATTTATTAAAATATTTAGGCCGTCGCATTTCAATGTTGCCTGCGTTAATCATCATTAGTTTTCGAGATGATGAAGTCATTAACGACCACCCGCTTACTAGAGTACTTGGCGAGCTGCCGTCTTCTCATACTCAGCGGATTGATTTACTTCCTTTTTCAAAAGAAGCCATCGAAACTTTAGGTATTCCAACCGGCTACAGTCTTGAGGAACTTTACAATGTTACTGGAGGTAATCCATTTTTTGTGACAGAACTTTTATCGTGCCATCACAACCCTGAAGCAATTATTCCTGCCTCAATAAAAGATGCTGTCGGATCTCGTCTCTCTCGCTTATCCTTGGATGAGAGAAATTTATTAGAAACGATCTCAGTGATTCCCGGGTCCATTCCGATAAATTTATTAAAAACACTCGCAGGTGAAGCAGGTGATACTTTAGCGATGGCCTGTGTCGGGCGAAATATTTTAGTACAGGAAGTAAATGGATCATTACGATTTCGACATGAGTTATCACGACTTGCAACTCTAGCTAGAATTTCTTCGACAAAACAAAAAATATTACATGCAAAAGTGTTAAAAGCATTATTAAAAAGAAGAAAAAAAGAGGATGCTTATTCAACACTCGATCGTTTGGTGCATCATGCCGCAGGTGCTTTTGATTCAGCACAGGTATTAGAGATAGCGCCTATAGCGGCTAAAACAGCAGCTTCACTTGGCGCACACAGTGAGTCAGCAGCACATCTAGCGACGGCATTACGTTTCGTCAATGACGCCGAACCTGAACTTGCTGCACAACTTTATGAAAACTGGGCTTATGAAGCAGGGCTTGCACTAAGAATTGATGATGAGGTATTAGAAGCAAGGCGACATGCGATTAGTTTATGGCGAGCGTTAAAAAGACCAGAAAAAGTTGGAGAAAATTTACGTTGGTTATCTCGCTTACATTGGTATCGTGGTGAAGCCTCACAAGCGACACATTATGCCGATGAAGCAATTCGAGTTTTAGAAAGCACGCCAACGAGCGCAGAACATGGTATGGCTTATAGTCTTCGTTCCCAATTTCACATGCTAAATGATCGAATGGAAGAAGCTATTTTTTGGGGAGAAAAAGCTTTAAGCCTTGCTGAAGAATATGACAATGTGGATGTCAAAATACATGCTTTAAATAATGTAGGCACATCAAAAATATTTAGGAATAATGCTGAGGGTATTGCTGAACTAGAAGAAAGCTTATCGCTTGCATTAGAAGAAGGTTTACATGAGCACGCCGCACGAGTATATACCAACCTCGCTGAATACGCTGTTGACTTTAGAAATTTCGAACTCGCTGAAAAAATATTATCAGAAGGAATTGCGTTCGATAATCAACATGATCTTTATGCTTGGACTTATTATTTATTAGGCCGATTAGCTTCATTACGCTTAGAACAAGGTAGGCTTCGCGACGCCGAGACTATTACCTCGGGTGTTTTAAAATCAGATCGATTAACACTTATCATGAGTTTGCCAGCCCTCTCCATTTTAGCAAAAACTCAGATGCGACTAGGACATGAATCAGCTATAAACAATATCGACAAAGCATTAACGGATGCATTAGCGACCGATGAGCTTCAATATATAATTCCAATACGCTTAACATTATTAGAATACGCATGGCTAGATAACAAAAAACATTTAGCAAAAGAGCAATTGCAATACCTGAATGAAGTGGGCGTCAACGGTATGCATTATTGGAGTGTCGGCGAAGCAGCAATTTGGGCACATCGTTTTCATTTTCCAATGAATCAAGAATTTTTTTCCGATCTTCCTGCACCTTACGCAAAAGAGATTGAGGGCGACTTTAAAACTGCTTCAAGATTATGGAGCGAACTTGGCATGCCTTATTCTGCAGCCATTGCCTTAATGAATACACAAGATAAAATGAACATTCAAAGTGCTTTAGTCGAGGCTCAAGAAATATTAGAAAATATAGAAGCAACAAAGGCAGTGCTTAAAATTAGAAACATTGCAAGCGACTTAGGAATTCTCAATGATTTACCGCGAACCCGCCGAGGCCCTTACCGCGCCGCAAGAAATCATCCGCTCGGATTAACGAAACGGGAACAACAAATTCTAAAACTGATTACCAAAGGTGCAAGTAATAAAGACATTGCTCAAACCCTTTCTCGGTCACAACGAACCGTTGAACATCATGTTTCTTCTATCTTAACTAAACTCAATTCCAATACTCGAATGGAAGCCATGTTACGTGTTCATAATGAGCCATGGCTGCTACCTGAAGAAGAGAAAGAGTAGTTTTTTAACACAAGACTTTAGAAACCATATAGCTAACACTAGAACAGAGGCGAAAAGAAAATGAACAAAAGATAAAATCACGCACCCAGAAAGTTATTGGGGTGCTAGCCACATCTTACCAATTTATTCTGTGAAGCGCGGCGTGGAATATGCGTGAGGAATTGTTTCTTCGACGATACTCACCTTGTTGGTATTGCCTGCCCTTTACCGTATTGCGCATCGGAATAATTATCTATCAGACACAAATCAAACAGACGAGAATTAAAACAATAATGAACACACAACAACGACTTAGAAGGCGCAGTCTTGTGAACAAAACGACTTTAGGATTATTGAGTATTTCCGCACTCGCGTTTATCAGCAATAGTGTCTTTGGCCACGGCATGTCCGAAGAAGATCAAATCCGCATGTTGAATGCCGGTTATTTTGAGTACGTTCGTTTGGGCGCGACCCACATGCTGACCGGCTACGATCACCTACTGTTTTTATTTGGCGTAATCTTTTTTCTCACTCGCTTTTTGGACATCTTAAAATTTATTACCGCGTTTACCATCGGTCATTGTATTACTTTAATTTTTGCAACAATTTACAGCATTCAAGCTAATTACTATTTAGTCGACGCCGTCATTGCTCTGACCGTGTGTTACAAAGCTTTTGACAACCTGGACGGCTTTAAAAAATATCTAAATACAAACGCACCCAACTTAATCTGGATGGTATTTGCTTTCGGCTTAATTCACGGTTTTGGCTTATCAACACGCTTGCAACAACTACCCTTGGGTGAAGACGGCATTGTGTTACGTATTTTAGCGTTTAATGTCGGTGTGGAGGTTGGACAGGTATTGGCCTTAACAGTCATGCTATTTTTATTAATGGGTTGGCGTAAAACTCAATCCTTTGGCCGCTTTAGTAATGCAGCCAATGTGAGCTTAATGATTGTGGGCGGCCTACTACTACTCATGCAGCTGCACGGTTATCAGCATACCGTCCACAATGAAGAATTTCCGATTAACCAAGATGACCACTATCATGTGCATCAAGACATGAACGTTAATCAAGTACAGAACCCTTTGGAAAACTATCCGCGCCGGATTAATTTATCCGAACTTGGCAACGCTACCAAATCAACGACAACAATCACAGAAGAACCAGCAGCCCAAACTGAAGATGCACAAACCCATACCCACGATGACGGTACCACTCACTCTCATTAAAACTCTCGTTAACCCAAAAGAGAATCCGCTATGAAAACTTTAATTCAATACTCACTAATATTTACTTTGTTATTGTCAGCACAGCTAGTATTTAGTCACGGTGACCACGAACACCCCAAACAAGCAATGACTGAAATGGATGCGCAAATTGCCGGTTTAAAAGCAGCAAAAGTATTTTCCGAGGTAGATTCCGGCTTAGGATTTGGCAAGCTGCCGGAGAGCTGGAGTGTATTGACTGGCTCCGACACCAAAATACATATGTCTGGTAAAGGTTACTTCATTGTCGCAGTTAGCAATGAAGCCGAAGCAAAAACATTGTATGTGTTAATGTCATCTACGGGTGATTTATTTGATGCAAACTTTAACGGTAACTTTCCTAAGTTGAACCCTTAATTTATCCAAGGTTGGACTCGTTAGATTAACTTCAAAGATTTAAGACACCGGGCTCATGATTTACTAGGTAATCAAAGTAATTATTTCAGCGATTTTAGTGGTAGTTGTTGCTGAACTTGCCAAACGAAACTCTTTGATGGGCGCCGTCATTGCTTCTATACCTTTAATTTCAGTGTTGGCTTTTATTTGGCTTTACATAGACACTGGAGATGTTACTAAAATTAGTGAGCTATCCAAGCAAATATTCTGGCTGGTTATCCCCTCTCTGATGCTTTTTGTATCTCTACCTGTATTGTTAAAATTAAAAGTTCATTTTTATATTGCCTTACCGATTTCAATTAGTTTGACTGCGATTGGCTACTCAATCTTAGTTTGGGTGCTCAAGGGGAAATTTTTAAGTGTTTGAAGCCAGTAATTTTTGCTAAAGAAATTTAGACGTTTTTGAGAGGGTATATTATATATGTCGGAAAGTGTCGGAAGTTCGAAAATAGAATAGCGGACGTTAATCCACTAACTCGTTAAATTGGCACACCTGGAGAGATTAACGATAAAACCTCCTAAAGTTTTATCACCCCCTTCGGGGCAGCTTCACTTCGTTACGCTGTCCAAAAATGCTGTCCTGCATTTTTGTCGAACTCGGGGTTTGGTTTCAAACCTCGGAGGGAAAACAAATAAAAAAGGAGAAGGTTGGACAATTGTATTACTTTTGCGCGACAAACATTTCACCAAGGGCTTAATCAAAACTATTTATTTAAGGTAAATTTTCCCTTGTCACTGAACGGTCACTCTCTTGTCATTTCGCACCGTTAACATGGTGCCATCGACTCAAACTACTGGGAATGGAGAAACATTTGTGGCTATTTATTTGCGTGGGTTAATAATAACGATCGTCGTTTGTTTTTCAATTAGCGCTTATGCGGGTTCCATTGTGCCCTGTGGTGACGATGAGTGTACTAGTAACTTTTCCATTTACGTGGGAAATAATTTTGATCAGGAAGTGGGTGGCGGTCAAATAATTTACGACGCAGAAACCGGCGATATTCGTTTAGACCTGGAAGGGAATATTCGCGGTGGCGGCATGAGCACGGGGTCCGGCCTGATGTGGAACATGGGCAACGGTGGTCAAATCCGAGTTTCCTCGGTATATGGCAACGCCGATCCCATTCTTGGCTTTGGCCTGGGTGCCACCACCGGTGCCAGCGCGCAATCCTTTGCCTTTGCTTTTGACCTGCCCATCAGTATCGGTGGACAAATCGAAGTGGCCTCCTCGATTTCCTACTCCTTGACTTCTTTAAGCAATGCCGGGGCGCAAATCCAGCCAGCGTTTACTTCCACTGTACTGACTGCCAGCGATGTGGACAATGATATAGGTGGGCTGGGGGCCTTAGACAAGGAAGTGGATGTCGGTGAGCGATTCTTTTTTACTGGCGGGCCGCAAACCATGAATTCGCCTGTCTACACCGCTAACAGCATCATATCCGGCAGCACCGATTACGACATGATGTCGGTATTGATCAGCTTTAACCTTTCCGCCAATTCCTCCGTGGGTATCTCCGGCTTTGTGTCTCAAGAAGAATTTGTTGTTCCACTACCTGCCGCCTTACCCTTGTACCTTGCCGGTTTACTGGGTATTGGCTTTCTCAAAGGACGCCGCCGTCAAAAGAATAATAATTGACGGCATCCAACCTTCATAAACATGACAACCCCACGCTATCTATCTCTAGGGGTCAATCCTATTGTATATATATGAAGCCGGCGCCTTTGCCCAGTATTGATCCACTGTCTTGGATAAAACAAGACGAGTTTTTTCAGCTGTTGCCAAAACACCTTGCGGAAGCGGCTTTATTTGCAGTGAATACAGGCCTCCGAGCAGTAGGTTTGTCAGCTTAATTGGCAATGGGAAGTGTTTGTTTCTGAATTGGGTGCTTCTGTATTTGTACTACCGGAATCAGTTACAAGAACAAAAAACGACCGAGTCGCTGTTCTGAATTCTGTGGCTCGAAAGGTGATTGAAGCAAGGCGTCGTTTGCACTCTGAAAATGTTTTTACTTATCTCGGAAAGCCACTGACTAAGCTTCACAATAGCGCATGGAAACGTTGTTGGCATTTAGCTGGATTTCCACCTGAAAAAGAAATTCTCAAAGGCGTGCCCAATTTGAGTCATTCGTATGGGAGACGATTGCGGAGTGCCGGTATAGCTTTGGAAACCCACAAAGCATTACTCGGACACGCAAATGGCGATATAACGACCCTTTAAACCGCGCCGGAGTTAACATAATTAATTGACGTTGTAGAAAAAGTCGTTAATCGCAACATCGCCCAGACACCAACATTAACGGTATTAAAACGAAATCAAACAGCAAATGTCGGAAAAGAAAAAAGGCTCAGCGGTTCTTCACCAGCTAACCCTTTGATATTGACGCCCCCGGAGAGATGAACGATAAAATCTCGTAAGATTTTATCGTCCCTACGGGGCTTCGTTACTTCGTTCCTTGTTCAAATTGCTGATGCAATTAGTAACAGAGGCCTCGGGCTTTTTCACCATGGCTGGTGTTTATGCAAGTTTTGTAGGAGCGTCAACTTGCCCGCAAATACGCTGAAGTTCAAAACGGTTTTCCTGCCGTTTAGTGATTCGCGCCCTCCATAACGGTCTCCCCTTCGGGGCAGCTACTTTGAGGCGCTGACCAAAATCGCTCCTGACACAAATTTGCCTGGAGCAAATTTGACCGAGCGTTTTGTTGCGAGGCCCGGAGGGTGAAACTCATGGATGGGTTTTATAAATTTTGTCGAACTCCACGGAATTTGGTTCTAAATCTCGGAGGGAAAGCAAATAAAAAAGCCCCACACAAAAATCGTTTGGGCGCGTGTTGTTTAAGGGCGTTTGGTGAGCTGGAGAGATTAGAACTCCCGACCAAGTGGTTCGATGGATCATGATTAATTGTAGGTTATTGATTTTATTAGGCTTTAAAACGTCGTCCGTTTCCAATTTGCACCACAAAGCACTACTGTTGTCAGAAATTTGTCGGAATGGATCTGGCACTCCAGAATGTTTTATCACTAAATATTAAGCACCAAACTTACTCGACTCAAACTGTTCAACAACTGGAAAATCATTTTCTGGATTTGCAACATGCCGAATGTATTGCAAGCTTGTATAAATCCCAACAATGCCAATAACTTCAAGTAATGCCTTTTTACTAAAGCCAGCA
This sequence comes from Cellvibrionaceae bacterium, assembly GCA_050633885.1. Classification (GTDB taxonomy): domain Bacteria; phylum Pseudomonadota; class Gammaproteobacteria; order Pseudomonadales; family Cellvibrionaceae; genus JAWSVE01. The sequence continues at coordinate 883,558 of JBOEHK010000001.1, read as the reverse complement.
TCTAGCGCAGCTTTTAATACTTTTTCAGCAACACGTCCCCGCTTGCGAACAACTTCATCAGTAAAATCAAGCAACGCTTGATCTCCTGTATTACTTGCGGAGCCAGCCATCGCGCCTAGTAATTGCTGTTCTGTTAGCCCATACATTTTTCCTACTTGCATATGCACATTGACGCAGTAATCACAATGGTTAAGCGCTGAGGTTAACATTGCAACCAGTTCCACTTGCTGATTTGACAATTCACAAGAGCTTGCCACTTCTTTGTTAAAAGCCAATATACCTTTCAGGACATTGGGAGCATTACCTGCCACACGAAATAAATTTATAACGGAACCAAATTGTGATTTTGCTTCATCGAACGCTTCTGCAGTTGGACCTGTCACTTGTTCTGGATTTACTGCCTTAAACATTACCTACCTCTTCTTTGAGTTAATCAAAGTATTCGTAAATGATTTGAATGATTGATATTATTCGCATAGTAACCAATACACCAGTACGCACTTTTTAGTAACTATTAAATTTAAGGATATAAATGTGTATCAGCTGCCTAAAAATCCTGCCCAAGCTAAACCCAATGTATTTAACGACACTTGTCCGGCTCGTTATTTAATTGGCGTTTTGTCGGGAAAATGGAATCTTTTAATAATCGATGCACTAGATGAGAAGCGCTGGAGAAATGGTGAGTTGTTAAGGCATCTAAAAGGCATTTCCCAAAAGATGCTAACCCAAAGCTTGCGTGATCTTGAGCAAATGAACTTGGTTAGACGGATAGATATGGGAACGGTACCACCACACGTGGAATATCAACTAACTTCACTTGGTAAAGAATTAAGGGGGAAAATTTGCTCATTTGATCGCTGGATAGAAAAAAATATGTTTGCTTTGATAAAAAACAACGAAGGAATTCCGCTTGAATATTTTTAATTACCAAAACACGAGATGTGAAACATAAAAAAACAGACACTTTTTACTATCGTAATTAGTGATTCGTGTCTTCCTTGGCACTCACACTGCGGACAGCGCTTTTGTCGCTGCCCCAAAAGCTCACGGCGTTTTTGTTGAACTTTGAACCTTAGACCTTAAACCTTGAAATTCAAATCCACACAGTACCCATATAGAAAACCCCCACCTTTTTGGGCGAGGGTTTCATGTATGGCGCACCCGGAGAGATTCGAACTCCCGACCAAGTGGTTCGAAGCCACCTACTCTATCCAGCTGAGCTACGGGTGCGGAATAAACTAAGAAAGATTTAAGAAAGGATAAATAGTCATTCGTCTTAGCTTAAAAGAGACGCGATTCTACTTGAATTTTTGCCCACTGAGAATATGAATTTCATTTTTAAGGGTATTCCCAGCCATTTCCAGAGCATTATCGGCCGACTCTCTCTATATCGGTATGTTTATGAGTCAATATTGGCTACTTTTCAGGCAATAGAAACGCCCTTCACGCTAACCTTATATCAGTCGATCAAATAATGAGCTTTAAGGATATATTGTGAAGATTTGCTGTCAAATAAGCCTAGAATTAAACTATAAAATACAGGGTTTTCTTCGTGATCGGGTCTAGAATTTAAGACGTATCTGATTGAATTTCCTAGTTTCATCATGCTTAATAGAGAACTCTATTTAGTAGCATTTTTAATTACCCCTATTTGCGATCTCTTTATGACTATACAATTACAGTGCAAGACGTATCACAGCTCATTTAAAACCCTTTTAAAAATCTTTGGGTTTTGTACCGCTTCAACGTTATTCCTAGTCACTCCGACATATGCTTTATCCAGTAATGTCACACTTGATACGTTACAACCCACTGAAGGCCAGTCTAAAACGACTAAAGAAATCGTCCAGACATTAACGCACAGGCATTTTCGAGAGATGCCGATTGATAATGCTTTATCAGAAAAATTCTTAACTAAATATATTGATTCCCTTGACCCTGGAAAATCTTTTTTCTTTGCGAGTGACATCAAAGAATTTAACAAACATAAAACTAAATTTGATGATGACTTTAAAGCAGGAAAGCTATCCGAAAGCTTCAAGATCTATAACCGATATCGCAATCGCGTAGAATTACGTTTAGAAGCTATCATTACTCGTCTAGAAAACGAAGACCAAAAATTTGATTTTACTGTTGATGAAACATTACCTTTAGACATTGAGGACGCTGAATGGGCTACAGATCAAGCCGCCGCCACGCAAATGTGGCACAAGCGCTTAAAATCGAATCTACTTAATTTGATGCTTACAGATAAAACATTAGAAGAAGCAAAAAAAACTCTCATCAAACGCTACAAAATGCAATTAAATCGTTTTTCACAACAAAAAAGTTCAGACGCCTACGAAACAATTATTAATGCGTTAACAACACTCTACGATCCGCACACCAACTATTTTGGTCCGCGTCAGGCTGAAAACTTTAACATTAATATGTCGTTAAAACTTGAAGGTATCGGCGCCGTATTAAGAACAGACGAAGAATATACAAAAGTTGATCGCATTGTCACTGGTGGACCGGCTGATAAGCAAGGAGATTTAAAGCGTGGGGATAGAATCATTGCCGTAGGTCAAGCTGATAGTGAACTTGAAGATGTGATTGATTGGCGCTTGGATGATGTGGTTAAGCTGATAAGAGGCGAAAGAAATACAGTCGTCAACCTCAAAGTGCTTACACCTGAAGATCTTACCAAAAATATTAAAATCACTCGTGACACGGTCAAACTAGAAGAGCAAGCTGCCAAAAAGGCAGTCTTTGATTTGTCGGATGGCCAGAATGTTTTTAAAGTGGGGGTTATTGATGTACCCAATTTTTATATCGACTTTGATGCCTATCGCAAACGAGATCCGAATTATCGAAGCACAACGCGCGACGTCTTTAAATTATTAAAAGAATTAGAAGAAGAAAATGTGGACGGAGTAATTCTTGATCTTCGAGATAATGGTGGCGGCTCGTTACAAGAAGCAACGCAATTAACGGATTTGTTTATCGATCCAGGTCCTGTTGTACAAATTCGGCAAAGCAATGAAAAAATTTCTCGACATAGCCAATCAAGAAACTTAGCGCAGTATCGAGGCCCTCTCATTGTCTTAATTAACAGACTCAGCGCTTCAGCTTCTGAAATTTTTGCCGGTGCAATTCAGGATTATCAACGTGGACTTATCGTTGGAAATCAATCTTTTGGAAAAGGAACCGTGCAATCCTTATCGCCACTGACTCAAGGCCAATTAAAAATCACTGAATCCAAATTTTATCGCGTCTCTGGCGACAGTACACAGCATCGCGGAGTTGTTCCAGATATTAACTACCCAGACTTTATCGATTTAGAAGAAATTGGGGAGAGTGCATATGATAATGCGTTACCATGGGATCAGATTCATGAAGTCCCCCACTCCAAGTATTACGATTTGGAAAAAATGTTTCCTTATCTACAAACACTTCATCAAAAAAGAGCAGAAAAAGACCCCGATTTTGTATTCTTAATCGATCAATCCGATTTATTTAAGGAAAATTCAAATCGTAAGACAATCTCTCTCAATGAAAAAACGCGTAAAGCCAATCAAGAGGCTATAAAGCAAAAAGGTCTCTCCATCGAAAATAAACGGCGCCTTGCCAAAGGTTTAACTGCTTATAAATCCCTTGAGGAGTTTCAATCAGCCGAAGAAAAAGAAAATGAAGAAGATGAAGAGCGAAGCTTTTCTGGCCCACAAGAAATCAATCCAGCTAAAGACCCAGTACTCAATGAAACTGGATACGTTTTGGTGGACTATATCAAATTACTTGAAGGTGACAGAGTCCAAAAGGTTGCCAATTTCTAGACACTAATTTCAAAACACCAAATAAAAAAAATCATTTAGAAACAACAAATTTATAATACAAAACCTACAGTACATAGCGAAAATATTATTCGCTATGTACTGTTTTTATTTCAAATGTATAATTTATTGAGGTTATTATTTCAATGAAGGTTATTTCCTTTAACGTCAACAGTATCCGCATGCGTTTACATCAACTTGAACAGGTCATCAATAAACATCAGCCTGACTTTATTGGCCTACAAGAAACAAAAGTGACAGACCCTGATTTCCCTATTGATGCCATCAATGAAATGGGATATCAGGTCGGGTTTCACGGTCAAAAAACTCACTATGGTGTTGCTTTACTTTACAAAGAAACACCAAACAAAATTCAATTAGGGTTTAAAACAGACACAGAAGAAGCACAAAAACGTTTTATTTTAGGTGAGTTTGAAACTCAAGATGGAAAAAATCTTACTGTCATTAATGGATACTTTCCCCAAGGAGAAAGCATTGATCACCCGATTAAGTTTCCGAATAAAAAGAAATTCTATGAAGACCTACAAACGCTTATTGAAAAAGACCTCGACAATAGTAATCCCATTATTGTCATGGGAGACATGAATATCTCCCCTGCTGATATTGATATTGGTATTGGTGAAGACAATCGAAAACGATGGTTACGAACGGGGAAATGTAGTTTTTTACCTGAAGAACGTGAATGGCTGGAACGATTAAAAAACTGGGGACTAGAAGACACTTACCGCAAACACTACCCCAATAAAAATGATGAGTTCAGTTGGTTTGATTATCGTTCGAAAGGCTTTGACCGAGAACCCAAACGTGGCTTGCGAATAGACTTAATTTTAGCTTCACCTTGCTTAGCAGAACGGTGTATCGATGCCGGGATAGATTACGATATACGAGGCATGGAAAAACCTTCAGACCACTGTCCCATCTGGGCAACTTTCGAATAAAAAACTGAACCATTCTATGCTTCGCTAAGTTATCAGATTATTATGACTTAGTGATGTATAGAGGGCCGACTTCCATCATCAAGCCAGCGTTTTAAAGAGTGTTCCAAATCAGTGTACCTCACAGGTTTTGATAGATAATCATCCATACCAACCGCCAAACATTTGTTTTGATCCTCTTCAGTTGTATTCGCGGTTAGAGCGATAATAGGAATATGCTTGTCTGTAGACTTTTCTTTAAATCGAATAGCCTCAGTCGCTGTAAATCCATCCATTTCAGCCATCTGACAATCCATTAAAATCAAATCGAAGTCTTGCTCCTCTAGCATTTCGAGCGCTTCAGCACCATTGTTTGCAATCTTTGCCGTATAGCCAAGTCGTTTTAGCATCCCCTCAGCGACCATCTGATTAACGCGATGATCTTCGACCAATAAAATCCTTTCACCTTCTATACCATCATCTAAAGAAAATAATTTATTCAATACATGATGCGCATGAAAATCGACATTGAATAAAGCATCGACTAATAAATCATGGAATTGATGCAGCTGAAGCGGCCGTTGCAGCGCATGAATATTAGGCTGCTCATGCATAAACTGTCTATTTAGTGAAGATTGAATTTGACGTTCAGTTGCGACCACAAACACAGGTCTCGAACTTAAATGATCGTGTTGAAAAATAGCTTGTTTAACAACAGACTTTTGACCATTAAACAAATCAACATCAGAAATATCTCCAAACCACAAAATAGCGTCGACGCTATTGGTTTTTAATACTTCGTTGATCGAATTATTTACTGATTCGCTATCGACTGATTGAGCGTCAATGACATCATCATTACAATTATCAGAATTATCGCACTCAGCAAACGCATCAGATTCAAAACATATAGCATTTAATCCCCAATCCCTAAAGTCACAAACAAGAGAGTCTTTGATTTTCTCAGGACAGTTAACAACGGCCAACGATTTTTGATTTAAATTTGTATTAGCGTAAAACTCCGAAACAGACCCGCTCTTAGCTTCAACAGGAAATACTATTTCTATACCAACGCCATGCTCATGCTCTCCACCTTCTGAAACAGTGATTTTAGCGTCGTGTCTTTTAGCGAAATTTTTAGCCATTAAATAGTTTAAAGAAACGGAACCATTTAACTGCCTAGAAGATACTAACTTCTCAATCAATGGATGATTATCATTAAGATAATCTTCATCGACCAAATCCGTCATTCGTATTTTAAGGTGTCCATTAACAGAATGGATAGCTTCAAAGTTTACCGTTATTAATGTTTTTCCGCTTACATTTAACCGAGTCATACAATTAAGTAGAAGGCTAAGAGTTTGAGTTAATAATTTTTTATCGCCTTTAATTCTTTGTGGTAAATGCTGATCAAACAAATAACATGTATCTATTCCGCACTCATATCCTTCTTTTGCAATATTGATGAAAATAGATTCCAGTTCTCGCATTACAGGAAATATCGATAATTCGGATTGAACTACATTATTCGACCGTGAAAAATCTCCAACGGTATCGATCAGATTAATTGTTCTGTCACCTGCTTGCACTGTTGTATCTAATAGCTCTTTTTGCTGCAAGCTTACAGGTGTGTCTTTCAGCAAATGAACGCCACTTAATAGGCTATCTAAATGTATCTTCAACTCTTGAGAATAAGCGGCTATAAACTCTGGATCTAATTTTGCATTGTTTTTTGGGCTGTTATTAAAAGCCTGATAGCTTTCATATTTAATTCTATTCAAATATTCCGCTTCCCTTGTTCTCCAGAATTTAGCTGAAGATAATCGAGAATGATTAATTAAAGAAAGATACACAGTAAAAATCATTAATGTTGTCATCAAAATATCTAATTTAAACTCTTTTACAATAGATACATAAACACTGGCTGCCAATACAGGCCCCCACAAAAAAGAAATCTTTACTAACAATACTCTTTTATAGGGAGAAAAAGGTTCAACTATCCACACTGAATATGCCATCAATATAAAAAGTAAAGAATACCTAAGCTGGTCAATTTCGACGCATGAGAAAGCAACATATACGCCTACCATAAACGCACAAATTACATCTGATAAAAAAAAATGAAAACGCCAACGTTTAGCCCCACGGCTATAGTTTGCGTCAAAGATATACGCCCAATAACAATGGTATGCGAAAGCACAACAGGCTATAGATAAATATATATACAACGAAAAATCAAAAGAAATTGTTTTTAAAAAATTCCCTGAAAAAAAAGAGGCTAAAATCATCACTAATAAAATTGACACATAAGCGAAGACGTTAAATTTTGCCACAACGGTATCAGTGGCTTTATTCGCCAGTTTATCTTTTGTCGCTTTTGTATTCCGATTTTTTATGTCATCAAACATTCGCAAACTCAAAAACACCTAATCATAATGACTAAACCGATGCCGTAGTAATTTCATATACGTTAACACCATTACATTAAAGTATAGGAGTCTTACCCAGTATTGCGCTAATTATTTTTTTTATTAAATTCAATGAGTTAGATGATCACCCTTACTCTCACCTCAATAGACCAATAGCAAAATCACCAAAGTTTCAAAATACTAAAACTCACCTATTATTAATTATATAAGTTTCAACTAACTTACTTGACCCAATAGAACCCTAAGGAAATATCCTTTTTAGGCCTTAACATGGACATTTCAGTCACAACCTATCTTCTCATCGCTGAATCAATATTTTTTTCAGTGCTGCTTATCGTACTCTTGAAAATGGCCAACAATAAAAACAAACTGCATTTAAAAAAATTAATGGCCCTTGTTGAAAAATCAGAAGAAAAAACAAAAACTGTAAATGCTGAAAAAACATCAATCGAAGACATTCGAAAGAAGCTATTTGATCAAATAACCAATCTTCAATCTGAAATATCTGATTTAAAAAAAATAAAACAAAAGTATGGTCGACTAAAAATTCGCTACAAAGAATTATTAAACGAAAAAAATAAAATAGAGAAATCATCTAGCGACAGCGCCGAAAAAGAATTAACGGATAAAAAGCTAAAAATTATTAATAAAGCTGAATCATCATCCGATAACATGATAAACGGTGTCGAAGAATACGAACAAAAGATAACAGAATTGAAAGATACCATTGAAAAATTACGAGAATCTTTACTTAAATGCAGCACAAATAACTCGCCTAACGAAAAAGACAGCTTAAACACAATTGAAAAGCTTGGCGAAAGCATTAACAACTCTTCAGAAACCGCAAATAACGTCAAACAATCAATAGATGATTTTAAAAATGAACTTAAAATTTATAAAACCAAAGTCGCCGAACTTGAACAAGAATTAGCCACATCAGACATTGCCGACAAAACATCAAAAAATAAGTACACAATACTTTCAAAACCTGTTGTTGGATCTTCAGACAGTGATGTAAGTTTAGAAAAAAATACACTAGAGAATTTTGAGGAACTTCAAAATGAAGTATCAAAGTTACGGAAATCAACAGCAGAACAACGTGAGATTATTTTTAATCTTGAAGGTAAAATTAAATCACTCCGAGATGAAATAAACAATAATGTAACACAAGATTCTGAAAGAGAAGAAAAAGAAGTCCAGCTTACATCTCTCGAACGGAAACTCACTGAAACGGAAGGATGCATTGATATTTTAGAAAGCGAGATCGAATATCTGAACGATAAGCTTTCAGAAATACAAGAAAACCCTCTACAGGAAAAAAATCAAAATTCTATACCCAATACCACAACCATCACTCAAGACATTACATGTTTACCCCCAATCACATTTAAAGAACAAATTTCTAACATTATCAGTTCGACCGAAATCGCCTCAATTGATTCTGCTTTAGAAGTTATCACGACAGAAATTCTTGACGCGATTGAACCCATGAACCTCGATATTTTTTTGTTAGTCGAATCAACCTTAGGCCAATTAGAAGTATCGGCAAAGGATAACTGGGACCCAGCCGATAAAAGTTTTATACAAGACAGATTAAATTCGAATAAATTTTTGTGCGAGACCAACGGAAACTCTTTGCGCATTGCAAGCTACCACATTGGAATTTTAGCGATACCAGAAAATATTGAAAAACAAAAAAGACCAATATCGGATTATGAAGAACCAATTTCCATTATTTCTCTCGTGGCAAATGCAATTATTGACTCACTTGAAAAAAGAAAAAAATCAACAGGGAATCATCTAGAGTTTAAAAAAGCTATTAATACTGTTCAATCTGACACTAAAAAAATTCAGATACAACAAAACTATCAATCAATGGAATCACAAAAAATCCTTGATACATTTTTAGTTGATTTAAACAACAGTCTCAACACGATGAATATCACAGAAAACCAAAGTGCTTTTTTTGACGCCATGATAAAAGAAGTTAAGGAGCGAATGGATCTTCTACACGCGACCCAAAGTTCTGTTAAAGAAGAATATGCTTCTATGATCAAAAAGCTAGAAAAAAAGGGGGAGACTTTATTCAACCCTTAGTGTCCGCCTTGTTTTATGCTATATGTGTTTCATATGACAAGTGTTTTATACGATGAGTTTTTTATCCGATACAACAACACCATTGTTATCCGCATACACATACTCACCTGGATGAAATGTAACCCCGCCGAATGTTATTGGAACATTTAAGTCGCCAATCCCTCTTTTTTCAGTTTTTAGAGGGATTGAAGCAATAGCTTGCACGCCTAACGCTAATTCTGATAGCGCGTCGACATCTCGAACACATCCGTAAATTATTAAACCGGCCCAGCCATTTTTAACCGCTTGTTCGGCGATCATATCACCAAGCAAAGCCTTTCGAAGAGAACCTCCACCGTCAACAACCATCACTTTTCCCTCACCTGGTTTAGAAGCATTTTCTTTCACCAGTGAGTTGTCCTCAAAACATTTGATCGTGACAATCTCACCAAAAAAATTATCACAGCCTCCAAAATTTATAAACATTGGCTCGCAAACTCGAACGTCATTTGGGTTTTCATCACAAATATCGGGTGTACATAGACTCATAAAAATACCTCTTATATCTTAGAAATTACCGTAGTAATCATAAAAATATTGAAACTAACGACTACAATAAGACAAGCTCATAGAAAACATAAATATAACTTTTCTTAAAATAACACAATCAGCTCTACCAGTAATTATCTTCGAGCGAAAAAAAACCGACTCAAAGCCGGTTTTTAAATTCACTTAAACGTTATAATTGAACATTAAAGTTTAGATTCCAACTCGGGAACAGCGTCAAATAAATCGGCAACTAATCCGTAATCAGCCACTTGGAAAATCGGTGCTTCTTCATCTTTGTTAATTGCAACGATGACTTTACTGTCTTTCATGCCGGCAAGATGCTGAATCGCACCAGAAATGCCAACAGCAATGTACAATTCAGGAGCAACAATTTTACCTGTTTGACCCACTTGCATATCGTTGGGTACAAAGCCGGCATCAACCGCCGCACGAGATGCACCAACACCCGCATTTAACTTATCTGCAAGCTTGTATAGCATTTCAAAGTTGTCGCCATTTTGCATACCGCGACCACCTGAAACAATCACGCTAGCAGAAGTTAATTCAGGTCGTTCACTTTTCGCTAACTCTTCGCCAACAAATTTAGAATTACCTGCATCATGCGCTGATGCTAAAGTTTCAATTGAAGCAGATCCGCCTTCAGCAGCAACAGCATCAAAACCAGTTGCACGTACGGTGATAACTTTAATGGCATCGGAACTTTGCACTGTTGCTATCACGTTACCTGCATAGATGGGACGCTTAAAAGTATCAGCGCTTTCAACAGCACTGATATCAGAAATCGCCTGTACATCTAACAAAGCAGCCGCACGTGGCAAAGTATTTTTACCGGCTGTTGTAGCTGGCGCTAAAATATGCGTGTAATTGCCGCCAATTTCAGCAATTAACAAAGCAATATTTTCTGCAAGTTGATTCTCGTAAGCTGCATTATCTGCCACTAAAACTTTTGAAACACCCTCAACTTTTGCTGCCGCCTCACCAACGCTGGCACAACCACTACCTGCAACTAAAACCTCGATGTCACCACCGATCGCTTTTGCTGCAGCAACAGTGTTTAAAGTCGCACCTTTGAGGCTAGCATTATCGTGTTCTGCAATAACTAAAATACTCATCAGATTACTTTCGCCTCATTTTTTAGTTTATCGATCAACGTATCAACATCAGGTACTTTAATACCGGCGCTACGTTCTGCTGGTGGCTCAACTTTAAGCACAGTGACTCGAGCAGCTGTTTCAACACTAAGATCAGCTGGAGACATTACCTCAAGAGGCTTCTTCTTCGCTTTCATGATATTTGGTAAAGAAGCATAACGTGGCTCATTCAAACGAAGATCAGTCGTCACGATAGCTGGAAGTTTTAACTCAACTGTTTGTAGGCCGCCATCAATTTCTCGAGTAACAGCAACACTTCCCTCAGCCACTTTGACTTCAGATGCAAAAGTACCTTGAGGGAAACCAGTCAATGCACCAAGCATTTGACCTGTTTGGTTGTTGTCATTATCGATGGATTGCTTACCAGTGATAATTAAGTCTGGAGATTCTTTTTCGATAACTGCTTTTAAACATTTAGCAATCGCTAAAGGCTCTAAAGCGTCTTCAGTCTCGACATGAATTCCACGATCAGCGCCTAGCGCTAATGCAGTTCGAATTTGCTCTTGTGCTTGCTTAGGGCCGATAGAAACAGCAACAATTTCAGTTGCAGTGCCCGCTTCTTTCAAACGAACCGCTTCTTCGACAGCAATTTCACAAAAAGGATTGATAGACATTTTGACGTTCGCGAGATCGACGTCAGTGCCATCCGCTTTCGGACGGACTTTAACGTTGTAATCAACAACGCGTTTTACAGCTACAAGAATCTTCATGGATGACCCATTCAGTTAGCGATAGAAGGAAGTCTTTAGCGGAGATCCCGCCAATTTATGACCTCGTAGTCCTCTCAAATGATGAGCGGCAGCTTACGAGCGGCGCATATCTTGACGGTTTCACCCGTTAAAATCAATACCTAATGCACAGAATGAATAGTATTTTCAGTGACATAACAGCATCGAAAGCCGATTACATTGTATGCAAGAATAGCTTTCAGATTGAGGTCGAGCACTCCCTTCACATCACCTTCAACAATACTGTCTAGTACTCAATGAACAATAATGTAGAGATCGGTCAAAACCCCCTATATAATAAGCGGGATATATTGGCTTACCCTGCCGATGGCTCAATCCCTGAGCTCACGATCATAACTCATGTCACGTTTTGCTGAACACTACCAGTGCTACTAACGTAATTAGAGAATACCCAAAGATCCGAACCATCTTCAGATTCAATTGTTTTTTAGAGGAGAATATTTGTGGAACGAGAAAGCATGGAATACGACGTAGTCATTGTTGGTGGGGGCCCTTCTGGCCTTGCTGCCGCGTGTCGAATCCGTCAACTTAATGAAGACGTAAGTGTCTGCTTAGTTGAAAAGGGCTCCGAAATTGGCGCTCATATTCTCTCTGGCGCAGTTCTTGAGCCAAGTGCACTCAACGAGCTTTTCCCCGACTGGAAAGCGCGTGGCGCTCCGCTAAACACACCTGTAACACGCGACGAACTCCATGTGTTTTTATCTGAGAAACACACATTCAACACTCCTTATCCCTTCATTCCCATTCCCATGCATAATGAGGGTAACTACATTGTCAGTTTAGGTAATGTCTGCCGATGGTTAGCTGAACAAGCAGAAGCACTTGGGGTTGAAATCTTTCCTGGTTTTGCGGCTTCAGAGATCTTATACAACGAAGATGGCTCCGTAAAAGGGATCGCAACGGGCGACATGGGTGTTGGACTTGACGGCGAAAAGAAAGACTCTTACATGCCCGGCATGGAACTACATGCTAAATACACACTATTTAGTGAAGGTTGCCGAGGCCAACTAGGTAAAGAGTTGATTGAGAAATACAAGCTAGATGCCGATTCTGATCCGCAGCATTATGGCATAGGAATCAAAGAGTTATGGAAGATACCTCCAGAAAAACATGAGCAAGGCTTGGTGATACATGGTTCCGGTTGGCCCCTAACAACCAATGGCGCAATGGGTGGAGCATTCCTATATCACCTAGAAGATAACCAAGTGGCTTGTGGTTTAATCACTAACTTAGATTACGACAACCCTCACCTAAGCCCTTTTGATGAATTTCAAAAAATGAAACATCATCCCGTATTCGCTAAGTATCTAGAAGGCGGTGAAAGATTAGTCTATGGCGCTCGAGCACTCGTTAAGGGTGGTCCACAATCACTCCCCAAAATGACATTCCCCGGTGGATTATTAATCGGAGACAATGCGGGAACATTGAACTACATAAAAATCAAAGGTTCGCATACAGCAATGAAAAGCGGCATGATCGCCGCTGAAGAAGTGGTTAAAGCGCTAAAAGAAAACAGAGCGAACGACGAAGTGACATCTTTCAAAAAAGCTTACGAGTGGTCTTGGGCCTATAAAGAGCTACACAAACAACGCAACATTGTTCCCGCATTACACAAATTTGGCTTTTGGCTTGGATCGGCTTACACATTTATCGATCAAAATATTTTTGCGGGTTTATTACCGTGGACTTTACGTGACAAAAAACCAGATTACGCACAAATGAAACCCGCATCTCAATGCAAAAAAATTGAGTATCCAAAGCCAGATGGCAAATTAAGTTTCGATAAACTAACGTCAGTATTTTTGTCAAATACAAATCACGAAGAAGATCAACCTTGCCATCTAAATTTAAAAGACCCTTCAATTCCAATTGCAAAAAATCTTCCGCTTTATGATGAGCCAGCGCAACGTTACTGCCCTGCTGGTGTTTATGAAGTTGTCGAAGAAGACAATGGTGATAAGCGTTTTCAAATTAACGCTCAAAACTGTGTGCATTGTAAAACGTGTGATATTAAAGACCCTGCACAAAATATTACATGGGTTGCTCCAGAAGGCACTGGCGGACCAAACTATCCAAATATGTAAAACTAACTGACAAAACACTTGGATGTTGAAAGCAAAATCCCGGATAGACCTACACATCTTTTCGGGATTTTTTTTAGACATTGATAAAGTTAATTTTTTAGAGAATAACAATGACAACAACCCATTCTTCACATCAAGACATTCTCACCGAACAATCTGATCACATTCTCACCATCACACTGAATCGCCCTGATAGATTAAATGCCATTAGTGGAGCTATGCTGAATGATTTAGCTGACACACTAAAAACAGCAAACCACGACCCAGATGTTCGTGTCGTAATTATCACAGGCGCAGGAAAAGGATTCTGCTCCGGTCTCGATTTAAAAGACACGCAGGAAAAAATGAATTCGGGAGAAGGAATTGGCTTAACACGCGATGCAAAACAACTATTCAGCTTAGATAAAAGTCCAATCACTGCACTCTGGGAAATGGACAAACCCGTCATCGCAGCAATTAATGGCGCGGCAGCCGGCTTTGGAATGGACATGGCATTATTAGCCGACATGCGAGTAATGGGCGACACAGCAAAGTTAGCCGCCACCATGGTGAAACGAAACGTTGTCCCCGAAAGTGGCGGCACGTGGTTGTTACCAAGACTTATTGGCTGGGGAAAAGCAGCTGAAATCTTTTTCCGCGGATCAACCTTAAGCGCCCAAGACTGTTTTGATCTCGACATTGCCAACACTGTTGTACCAACCAATGAAGTACTTGCTACAGCAAAACAATGGGCAAGTGAAATAGCAGCCAACGGCCCTCTCGCCGTCCAAACCACAAAAAGGATGATGCGCCTGGGAATGGATCAAACTTTCGAAGGTACAGTTGATCATCTACTGATGCATTTTGCATCACTCACAACAACAGAAGACTTCAAAGAAGCGCTGCTTGCATTTAATGAAAAACGCCCTCCAGAATTCAAAGGAAGGTAGAAAATAGTTATTTATTATCAATTAGTTAACATGCAAATCTAATATAAAACCTAACTTTAACTTACACAAAACATTAAGATTAAAATTACAATTAAAAGTAACGAATGATTGCTGAACCTTAATTATTGCAAACAAAACCATAGAGTTTCGAGCACTTAATCTAAGCCATAGAACGCGAGTAAAAGTTCTAAAAACCCTCTTGAGTGCACCCTTTTGATTCGTCATAATTGGACAACCTATGACCAAATCAGAAAGTGCACCTGGTATTGTGCTTTCTGACAACAGTGATTAATAAATACAATTATGAAAAAGCATTCCGCTACATCTTTTTATTCACGTTGCCAATGTGGATGGACGGGAACCATCAAACAGCTTTCAATCTTGCTAAGAAAAGATAAAGTTGTTTCCAAAATATGCCCTGAGTGCGGAATCCCATCTTCTCTTCATACAGCGCTCCCATACCAAGACCTTACTCAAGGCAAATTTACCCACTAGTAATTCCTCTTTCATATTTCACATCCACACACTCCTTCCACCACGATAAAGAACTCAATACACACTCATCTAACTGATTACGATCTATTTTTGTGCAACTCAACCGATTACACAGACGGCATAAGAGAATAATCGATAATTTACACTATTTATTTTCATTTAATACTCTATGGCAATACAATCTACACTCGTCTTAGATTGTTAGGCATAACAATTGATCTTCGGGAGATAGCCAGATGTCCAAACGCCGTATGCTACTGATTTTTTCAGCATGCCTATTAGCAACTCTATCAGTGACTGGTTGCGAGAAATCTTCTCAATCAGGATCGATGGCCGACAAATCAAAACGAGAGCTACCTAAGACAGAAGAGCAATCATTAGTTTCTGGTATACGATTAGACTTTTTAGATACAAGTATTGACCCGAAACACGATTTTTTTCGTTACGCTAATGGTAATTGGTTAAACACAACAGAAATTCCTGACGACAAAGCACGCTACGGCGCGTTTACCATGCTGGGCGATAAAGCAAGAGACGATGTAAAAAACATTATTCAAAAAGCTGAAGAGTCGCCATCAGCTAAAACAAAAGGTACTGAATCTCAGCAAATTGGCGATTTTTATTCAAGCTTCATGAACACTGAAAAAATTAATGAATTAAAAACAACACCAATGGAAGATTTACTAAAAAAAATCGAAAGTATTAAAACCTATAAAGAACTCTCTAGCTTTTTCGCTCAAGCACAACGTCAAAACATTTCAATTCCTTTTGGTTTTTACATTGATAACGACGAGAAAAAACCAACTGAATACATCATCATTTTTTATCATTCAGGTTTAGGCCTTCCTGATCGGGATTATTATCTTAAAAGCGGCGAACAATCAAAAGCCTTACAAGACAAATACCGGCAACACATACAAACTATGTTGAATTTCACCAATACGGCTAATACCGCAGAAGCTGCTAACGCTATTTATAAAATAGAATACGCCATTGCTGAACGACATTGGCCACGTGAAGAACTGCGAGACCGTAACAAAACCTACAACAAAATGACTGTCAGTGACTTCTCTTTACAAAATAAAGTCTTTCATTGGATGTCTTTTTTTGAGACAGCTGGCATTACTAAAGCGGAAAACGTTATCGTATCTACACCCGACTATTTTAAAAATATTGACGGTTTGATTTCACAATTTTCAATTGCCGATTGGCAACATTATCTAAAATGGCATGCACTTTCTTCTTACGCAGGATTATTATCAAACGAAATAGATCAAGAAGATTTTATTTTTTTTGGCAAAACATTGTCAGGTGTAGAACAACAACAAGAGCGATGGAAGCGAGCCGTGAGCATGCTCAACAATTTGCTCGGTGACGCTATTGGAAAACTGTATGTCGATGAGCATTTCTCATCAGAAGCCAAACAACGGATGGTTGAGTTGGTTGAAAATTTACGAGAAGCCTATCGCGAAGGCATTCTGGGTTTAGAGTGGATGGGAGATGACACAAAGAAAAAAGCAATAGAAAAGCTTGAAAAGTTCACACCCAAAATAGGTTATCCCGAAGAGTGGCGGGACCTTAAGTCATTAGATATAAAAGCAGATGACTTATTTGGTAATTATCTTCGTGCCACTGAATTTTATTATCAAATCAACATTAATAAATTAGGTAATCCTGTTAATAAAAATGAATGGTTTATGAACCCCCAAACCGTGAACGCCTATTACAATCCCGGCATGAATGAAATCGTTTTCCCAGCAGCCATACTACAACCGCCATTTTTCAATTTAGCTGCTGATGATGCCATTAATTACGGTGCAATTGGTGGAGTGATTGGACACGAGATGGGACACGGGTTTGATGATCAAGGTGCAAAATCAGACGGTGATGGACTGTTAACTAACTGGTGGAGTGAGCAAGACTTAAAAGAATTTACAAATAGAACTCAAAAATTGGTCGCTCAATATAACAGCTTTGTTGTTCTCGACGATATACACGTTAATGGGGAGCTGACCCAAGGAGAAAACATTGGCGATCTAAGCGGTTTAACCATTGCCTACAAAGCCTACCAACGATCTCTTAACGATAAACAAGCTCCCATTATCGACGGGTTCACGGGCGAACAACGCTTTTTCTTAGGCTGGGGGCAAGTCTGGGCAAATAAATACAGAGATGCTGAACTAAAAAGACGTATACTCACAGATCCTCACTCTCCTCCTCGATTCAGAACCAACGGAGTCGTTCCCAACATGCCAGAATTTCATCAAGCCTTTGGTGTTCAAGAAGGCGACGCAATGTATCTACCAGAAAAAGAGCGGGTTAAAATTTGGTAGCCTATATTTGGTCTAGCCTATTAGACTCAGTAACTTTATTAATGCTCACAAGGTTCTTCACACTTAAGCATCGATTTATACAGAGCTTAGAAAAACCTTGCTAAGATAGCTGCGCCATCCCCTTCAGCAAACACCAAAAACAAAAATCGCATTTTTTAGCTTAACCCCTCCCTTTCCGCAGCTCCTCTCATCCTCAAAAACAACCGACGATCTAAACAGATTTGAAAAATATGAATAATTTAATGGGAGTGTTTTTTTCAAAAAAACATTACACGAGTATTGTTTAATTTAGAGAATAATCAATGCTATTTATAAAAAGTTATCAAATGTTATTCGTCTTTAATTATTCAATCGTTAGAATCAGCTTCTAGAATAAAAAACTTGAGAAGACAGCAGAGTATCCTGTTGTCTCAATGTTAAATATTAAGCTGATGGGTAAGTGATTAATCAAAACATATGCCTCATTAACCAACAATAAATAGACTTAAATGGTTATTTCATTGAGAAGCCGCTCAATTCAACTAAGAAACACTGATGTAATTAGAACTCAATGATAAAAAACATGCATTGTGTTTTTTAGATGCATATTATTTCGAGCACTGATACAAAGATTAGAACATAAAATTCTAAGGCAAAGATAATTAAACTATTTTTGTATATCATTCATTAGCCAATATTTAATTAACTTAAACATGCATAAAAACGAACTCTATCACGCCAATGAAATCATCAATTCTAATTTTTTTGATTCTATCAAGATTAGTATTTCACATAAAAATGAAGTGCTTCAAAGTGAGAACAACCCTGTTGAATATATGTTTTTCCTTACAGAAGGTATAGCCAGAGAACATCTTATATTCAATGATGGTCGAGATATAAATATAAATTTCTGGTCGTCCCCAGCATTAATCGGCAGCATATTCACCTACAAACTAGGTGTTAATGCAAACACCAGTATAACCATGCTAACACCAGGTAAATACAGAAAAATACCTATGCAAAATTTTTTAAAAAAAATAGAAAACGATAAGAACGGAAGCTGCTGGGTCAATAATATCTTAGAATCTCAAAATCATTGGCTAAGAAAAAGATCCTTATTATTATCCCATAAAAATGCTGAGGATCGCGTAAAAGACTTTGCATCAACTTTTCCTGGCCTTTTTAAAACCATCCCTGATTACCATATAGCCTCATACCTCGGGATTACTCCAGTAACAATGCATCGTGCCAAAACGAAACTGCTTAAACAACAAAGCTTTGCTTAGCGACATTTATCACTATCTACATATCATTAATCGAGAAAAAAATGGCACCTATTTTAACTAAAAAAAATACAATATTTATAATTTTTTGCATTTCATTTTTATCTTTTATTTTCGCAATCTATACCCTATTCACCTCCAACTCTAGTCCTTCTGTTGAAGTAAATCACTCTACCTTTAGCATTGATACTGATAAAGCGGATTTAGACAACAATTCGCAAAATCAAGGGTGGATAATTGGCTCTGTTAGCTCAAAGAATCAACTTAAACTGAGCCAAGTTCAAATTTGTGCTTATGGAAAAAATCCAGTGTTACAAACATTTAAAAAATGTCAAAAAATAAAAGAAAATGGGCAATTTGAAATCATCCTCGAAGCGGGAAGTTACGAACTAGTTGTCACTGCTAAACAGCACAAAAGTGAAAAACTCTCATTTAACATTACACCTGGATTAATTACTGATGCCATTTTCAATCTTGAATTTTCAGATAAAAATATTCAAGGCATCGTATATAGTGCCTCTGGTGAAACCATCAGTGGAGCTCAAGTAGCGATAGTAAAAGAAGGTGAAATAATAAGTGAAGTCATCACAGATGAAAGAGGTAAATTCCAAGGCTGGGCTCCTAATGGACCTGTAGTTCTCACAGCAAAATCATCTAACTACTCACAATCAGAAGTATTCACCTCTTCGCCTTCCCACGATGTCACAATCAAACTTTTTCCAGGTTTTTCAGTTCAAGGCAAAGTAATTAGCAAATCCACAGGAACACCACTTAGTGATATCAAGGTAGTCGCCAACAAAGAAGACTCTTTATTTAACGATTCGAGTGTCTATACAACAACGGATGAGAATGGAGAGTTTTTGCTAGAAGGGTTAAAAACTGGTGAATCATATCTTCGTGTATTTGATGATGTTTGGACAGTCGAAAAAAGTATTGTTTTTAATGGCAAAGATTACAACAACGAAAAGATAACAATTGTTGTAGAAAAAGGGCAAGCACTAACAGGACTGCTAAAGACTAGCACTGGCTCATGTTCATCCGGTCATACTTATCTAGCCCCCATAAACACAATTGTAGAAAACGACAACAGTACACGACTTTTAATTCAATCAAAAAATGGAGCTGTCAATTTCCCAGCGCTTCCAATTCGCTCCTATAATGCAACATCGTACTGCGATCAACATATGCTAGCAAAAGGCCCTCGTGTCATTGATCTCAATGACACGAAGGAGGTTGAATGGTATTTTGAAAGCGGCTTATCCTTAGAGGTTTTGGTCACTAATCAAGTTGGCCAACCTATTCACAATGCAACCATCAACTTAACCAAATCTAGCAACCCCACGTCAGAAAATATTGATTCTATAGACAGCAGAATCCCAATTTATAGTGCCGCAGCCATAACGAATGAAAAAGGCTATCATAAATTTGGCGGCCTACTTGAAGGTGAATATCAAATAGAGGCTGGTCCACCTGGTTTAAGTGCAATAGAAATGTCTAAACACACACTGTCACTGCTTAATGGGGTAGCTCTAGAACCTGTAAATCTAATTATAGCTGGTCAAGGTAATATCTCTATTTTAAGCCAAAC
The DNA here is from genome assembly GCA_050633885.1 of Cellvibrionaceae bacterium. Classification (GTDB taxonomy): domain Bacteria; phylum Pseudomonadota; class Gammaproteobacteria; order Pseudomonadales; family Cellvibrionaceae; genus JAWSVE01. The sequence continues at coordinate 863,145 of JBOEHK010000001.1, read as the reverse complement.
AGATAAGGATCAATCAAACTCAAGAACATTTTTTTATGCACAAAATGAATCGGGCCAACGATTTGAATCTCTCTATTTAGGTAATGGAAAGTACAACATCACCCCGCTACCGCTTGGTCGTTATCAAGTGCTTGCTTATGATAATAAAAACCCAAAAACTCCATTAAAAAATAATAACGAAGAATGGATTCTCATTGAGAATAGTCAACCGATAGAGTTGACTCATATAGCGCTTAGTCATGCAGGAGAGATAAAAGGCACTATTTATGATCACACAGGGGCATTTGCCAGCAATGTTGAAGTCAGAGCAGTCAGTGAAAAGCTCACTGGTGAAGACGCTTTCTTTTCAACCATACAAGAAATTATGCACGGTAAGCAAAGTAGCTTAACAGACAAAAATGGAAAATTTATTTTTTCCGGCCTCGTGCCAAACGAAGCCTACCAACTATTGATATCCTCTCCAGAAGGCATAGAGGCGAACAAAGCAGGTGTATTCCCAGGAGAAGAATTAAATATTTCCCTAGCGCAACCGAAAATCTTTAAAGGCAAAGTACTTCTATCTGACGGCACACCGTCTAAAGAATTTACCGTACAACTTGTACCAGAATCAGGCCAACCAATCGTTCAGTTTTTTGAATCTCCAACTGGTGAGTTTTCGTTAATGCTTGGAGGGTTATCTAACTCCGCCTTAATAAGAATCATACCCGAAAGCAACGCACCACACATAGAAGAAGAAATACAGCTTGGCAAAAACAATGATGATAAAGTCTTTTATCTCAACAACTGACTATTCAAAATAACATAGCGATGAAACCTTACTTATAATTAATTGGATCTAGTTCTCATTCCCAAAAAAAACCTACTCATATTATAAAATGCAGTTTTTAGATATTTCAAAGATAACTAAGATTGCCTTGGAATTTAGCTTTTTGAAAGCCTATAAAATGATTTTTAAAATTTTTATACATACTAAAAAACAGGTAAATAAAAAGCATAACAATTCCAAAAACACTCTAAAACAACCCTAAATCAAGGAAAATTTATGAAGAGTCATATAGGTATAATAATTACATCTCTTATCTCATTTTCAATATTTTCTAGTAGTAGCTTTGCGGGCATGGGAGCATGGAGCAAAAGCGCAACATCATCCAAATCTCAAACTTGCACACATATCACACGTAATAGCGGAAGGAATGACTCTGCTGTCCTCAGCATCAAACACACACCAGATAAATGCACTCCAAATGGCTCTCCTGTTGAACCTAATTGCATTGGTTTATTTGGTACTGATCAAGTTAAAATCTCTATTAATAGAAACAATGGCAACTCAAAAGTTAAAACCCAAATCATTATGAGCAATGATTGGCTCAAGATTTCCAATCCTAATTTTCCGATTAGTATGATATTCAACTCAACATTGAAACGCGGCGAAACCAAAAAGCTTGCTAAAATTGTCGCTGCTCCTGGAAGTAAATTCGCTTGCAGAATTGGGACTTAAATAAAAATAAACTCCTAGTATTTTTATAGCGCTCAAACTACGATTATCTATTTTGATTTTCGTAGTTTTTCTATCATATCTATCTCGCGGTGTATCGATAAAAATTACATAATAAAAATTTCTTTTATAAAAATTATAAAATGTAATTTTTAATGGATCTGTTGTTACTTAGAATAGGTTATATGTATTCGATTTATATTGATGCATTAACAGAGGTTAGATTTTCATTAACAATAAAAACGAGAGTAGACATGAAAAAGAATATTTTTTTTACATTAGCCTTGCTTATAACTTCCTTCGTATTTTCAAGTCAAAGCCTTGCTAGCTGGGGAAATTGGTCACCACTATTAGAGAATTATGGATCTACCTATTGCCTTCATAGTAACGGGGAGGCAACAAATTTCTCAATGGCAAAACTTGAAGTATGGAGTGCTGGGGGTCCTTATAAGGACAAATTTATGACTCTTCTTAAAGGCAGTTCTGCATGGGCAGTAGTACCACAAATCTTATACACTAATGACAAACTAAGAAAAGATAATCCAAATAGACCTTATCAGTTGATGCAACCGCATCGAACCCCGATACAACAGTGGAGTAGATGGTTTATGGGTTTTCATCACGCTAAAGCAGGTGAGCTTTTCGCTTGCAGAATTAAACCGTATTAATGTGTTAGCAACCAAGATATGTACTCATAATATTCAACTAATACTTTCTTAAATTGCATTTATGAATTTTTAAAAGACTGGGCATATGAATACTTAGACTTACTGCTCTTATGCCCTTTCATAAGCCACTCTCTTTATTTTCACACTCTTTATTTTAATAACCTTTTCTGGGTATCCTTACTTATAAAGAATTGGATCTAGTTGTCATTCCCAAAAAACCTACTCATATTATAAAATGCAGTTTAGTTTTTAGATATCTCAAAGATAACTAAGATTGCCTTAGAATTTAGCTTTGAGAATAGCCTACAAATGATTTTACAATTTTTTAATCGATTAAACTGCAAGCGTCATTCTTTTTGATTCTCGCTCCTTATTCTATTAATTTAAACAAGCTAGCCACTCATGAATTTATTCACATTAATATTTTTCAAGCTATCCATCTTAAAGACTAACGTTGATTATTAAGAAACACTAATGGCTACATTACAACGAACAAAGAAAAAATTTTTTATATCTTTAAAATCAATAGAAAATTATCATTTGATATTTTTATTGCTAATCACTTAATGATAATCTTGTAGTACATACTCATATCAATGGTGGGAAATATGAATGAAGACTAATATTTTTAAACCATTATTTTTATTGGTTAGCTGTTTAATTTTTTCTACACAAAGCTTATCTCACTGGGGTCCATGGGCCACGCCTTTCACCAAGTCTTCACAATGTACACACCAGCATACTGGTGAAAAACCCACAATCACAGAACTGGAACTTGTTGAAATTTGGGCTCACAATAGGCGAATGAGGGATGTATTCATGAGAGTTATTGGCGGTGGTGAATCTGAAAAAGTAATTCCACATATCATTATGTCTAATGACCGCATTAAAAAAAGCAGGCCACACTTCCCTATTATTTTGTACTATGATGGTGCTCATACCATAAATAAAAACCGACAGCATTTGGGAAGGCATGTTATTGAGTCAGGTGAAATCTTCTCCTGCCGAATAAACGACGACGTATAATATTTATTTAGGAGCGTTAAAACTACTGTTTGTTTAAAACAGCATATGGAACCTTAAACATAGTAAATCCTTCTAGCAAAATCATTACTCCTGCCGACTGAGTGATCAGAGAAATCGGCGTTTTATTTTTTTAAAAAAATTATAAATTTATATCTTTAGATCTACAACAAAGCATTAGAATATCTTCCAAGCATGATAGGCTTAGCACGTAGTTCCTGTTTAATTTTCTCTTCTCAAAGCTATTCTCATTGGAGAACATGGAGTCCACATATCACTTCAACTGGCCATTGTGTTCATAATAATGTTTCAAAAAAAACAAACTATTGCCCAACTAGATATTAGAGAAAGAGAATCAAAACATGGCCGCATGTCAGTTCTATTTATGCAAATCTTAAAAGTTAGCGGTGTTGACATAAATGAAACCCAATATAATTATTTTCTAGCAATAAACTAGGAAAGGAAAGACCGCATTTTCTTATCGCTTTATATCATAATGGAAACATTAATATTAATCTCAACAAACAACATATGGTTACTCATGTATCATCCTCAGGTGAAATATATGCATGCCGCATAAGTGATGATATAAGCTGAATGAAAAATAACCCTGATAAATAATTTGCGAGTGTCCTAATTTTCAGGTGGAGTTAATGTGAAAAAATAATGTTGGATTTTGACAACATAAATTTTAATTACTTATTATATTAGCCCAAAATTTTTGCCTTTCTGACTACACCAGTAGTTTTACAACCCTTATAGCAACAACAAAATAGCAACAGCTAATAAATAAGCACAAATTATTAAGTGCTATTTTTAGGTAGAAAAATATAACTATGTTCTGATAATGATATTTTATGAACAATAACTCGTGAGTTTATATTCATTTCATTGTAATATTTTTTTATGAGCCACTAGAGAGTGAGATAAAAACCACATAATTTTTCAATAAACTAATCAACATTTCAGAGTAACTCTTCACAAAGGACAGCCAATGAAAACTCAGATAACCATAATTTTTTTATCCTTCACTATGCTTGCAATATGCTCCAACAGCGCTTTTTCACACATGGGAGAATGGGGAGATAAAACTAGATTTGGAGCTACAACCTGCGCACACATCATGCGAAATAGTGGATGGCATGACTTAGCTTCTTTAAGTTTTGACTATACACAGGGGGGCTGCATAGCTACTGATCCACCTATCGAGCCATGCCATAGATCTATAGGTACAAATCAAGTGACAATCTCTATTAATAAAAACAACCCAAGCCCCAAAGTAAAAACACAGATAATAACGAGCAATGATTGGATCAAGCAAGAGAATCCTAGCTTCCCAATTACCATGATATTTAACTCAACATTAAAGCGCGGACAAACCTTAAATTTAGAAAAAATAATGGCAGCACCAAGAAGTATATTTGTATGCCGAATAGGCAATTAAATCCTTAGAAATCAAAGTGAATAAGCTGCAGAATTCAATGTTTTTTAGCTAGATTCTCCCCTTTCTTATGCATTTACAGCCCCAGTTCAGCATTTTCTGACGCCTCTAATTTTCATATTTAAAAATCAGAGGGTCAACTTTGAAGAGACGCTCACAATCAAAATTTACCCGATGTTACAACTCAAGTGTTAATAAGTAGCGATAAAATTAAAAAACTAACGCCTTCTTTTCCTATCAGGTTAGTTTTTAATAAAAAAATGAAACCTGATGAAGGACAGCAGGTAAACCTATCAAGTGATCATAACGAAGGGCTTACTTATGCTTGCCGAGTAGGCGCATAAACTTAGGCATAGAAAGTATCAATCAGGGCACCTGATTTCTTACGATTTTTTGTGCCCTTTATACCCTAAATTCTATACATTTCACTTCTATCACCAAGAATTGCTGCAAGCATTTATCGCTTTGTTCACATATTACTTTCGATCAGTACAAACAAAAAGAAAATCAAAGGTATAAACCTACCTATTATTTCTTTAGGCATGCACTTATCCACAAAACACGTTAAAATCCTCCCATCCAAAAGGGTCACTCTATCGACCTATTGAATCAAATATTTAGCCTTGAGCTTTTTGTTTCTTTGGTTTCTATTCAGATTAAGATAAAATATTTACTCCAACAAAACCCTCTCGGGCCTATATAAAACAAACAAGAGTTCACAACGATATGTCAAACACTCAACCCCCTGAGGAGAAAAACGACTCAAATCAAGACCTCGCTAAACCCACGTTCATACAAGTTGTAGGGAGCACTCTTGCTGCTGCTATTGGGATTCAAAACAGTAAAAACCGTGAACGGGATTTTAAGCACGGCAATATCAAAACGTTTATAGCCGCCGGCGTGATTTTTACAATCATCTTTGTTTTAACAGTTTCGTTTATTGTAAAGATGGTTCTAAAGAGCCTTGGCGCTTAATGTAATTCGGTAAGTCATTTAATATAGTATTGGAATCAATAATTGATTACTCATCAACAGCTAATAAAACGCCCTGCTTTATTAGGCTGCTCACCTAAAATCAAAAACATTATATTGGTATAGAGAATCAGCATTCTAAAAAGAATGTTAATGGGGAGATTTAAACACAGTATGTGTTAAAACAGTTGTTTCCAAAGACTGGCGCTATCCACACCACCTTGCTTCAACATCTTCTGAATATTACTTTTAAAACTTCTAAATTCCGTATTCGGCAAGCCATTCATAAAATGATCCTGATGGCTTCTTGCTAATTGATTTAACTCATCCATCAATTTCGCACCTTGCTCCGTGATTTGGATTTTCACAGAGCGACGATCTAGTTTGTCATGGTGTCGACTCACTAACGATTTGTTTTCTAAACGATCGAGAAGTCGTGTCACCGCTGAGCGATCCACTCCAATATTTTGGGCAATAGCAGCAGGTGTATCAGCAAGAGACTGATTAAGAACATTCAGTACCATCCATTGGGGCCAGGTCACATCAAGTGATTTTAGCTGTTGATTAAATTGCTCTTGCATGAGATTTGCTAGGCGAGATATCCAAAAAGTGTAGCTATTATGGATATAAAAATCCTCAGAAGAATTATTCGTTGGCAGCACGTTATTCACTTATCTCTCCAGCTCTGAAGCTTACATCATCAATATATACGTTAAGTCAAAAATAGTTGCCTCATCAATAACGGTCAATAAATACACGCCAAAGTACACAAAAGGAGCGATGAACGATCTAATGTAAGCAGGCCATCCTAAATGAATCTGCAGTCAGGATCTCGCTGATGACCCTATAATGTGAAAAAAGATTAAGAAAGCCGTTTTTGAGGGGAAGCCAGCCAATGACAAAGAAAACAAACGGGTAATAGCGGGATAAATGAAAGGTAATAAAAAAACCGTTAACACTCGTAGTTAACGGCTTTAATCTCTTACGACAAAACAAAGAAGCTGTTTGAATCGCTTAACTAATCTGCCAATCTAAACCTGCACGTTGAATGCAATTAGGCTTGACTTGAAACCCAAAAAACTACAGCACCAATAAAAATAGAAAGCAACACTACAGCAGCCATTGCATCAAAAAGTTTGTCACCTTTACGCTCTGCTGGGGATGTATTCTCTGACATGCCTTTCTCTCCTATGAATTCAGCGTTCAAATCAGCGACTCTTGCGCCACCGTTTGTTATGTTTGATCGACACCTTAACCCTAATAACTTTAATGATATAGGCTCAATTGCAGTAAAAATAGTAAGGCGCGAATTCTAACGCTTTTTTCGGCATTTTAGAAAGTTTCTTTAAGGCATTTTTATTAGATTTTGTTATGAATTCAGACCAAAACGCCATTTTACAGCCCCCATCTATATTGATAACGTGCCCTCTCCGCTATTCCACTGATGTGTTTAACCGATTGCTATTCAGGTATGCCTTAAATTTTTGAAGCCCCTAGCAATAAACAAGCAAAATATGTCAGGCAAAATCTCTAAAATGAGCAGTCAAAGCGAAATTAGTGTATTCTTCGCGCCTATTTTTCTGGTCATCTCTTTATTGGAAGTCATACAGAATGTACTTATACGACGAGCACGATCACAAGATTCTTTCACAGCGTATTGCTCAGTTTCGTGATCAAACTGACCGCTACTTAGCGGGCACGCTAAAAGACGAAGAATTTCTCCCTTTACGCCTCCAAAATGGGCTGTATATTCAGCGATTAGCCCCTATGCTCCGCGTTAACGTTCCTTATGGAATGCTTTCCAGCGAACAGATGCGCAAACTTGCTTATGTGGCACGACATTACGATAAAGGTTATTGCCATGTCAGTACACGCCAAAATATTCAGTTTAACTGGCCTGATCTAGCAGAAGTACCTGATATTCTCAAAGCGCTCTCCGAAGTCAATATGCATGCGACACAATCCAGCGGTAATTGCATTCGAAATGTGACATCGGATCAATTTGCTGGCATATCAAAAGATGAGAATGTTGACCCTCGCCCTTACTGCGAAATTATTCGTCAATGGTCCAGCTTCCATCCTGAATTCGCCTTCTTACCTCGTAAATTCAAGATCGCAGTAACCGGTGCAAACGAAGATAGAGCCGCGGTACAAGTCCACGATATAGGATTAGAAGTTACACAAAATGATGCAGGCGAAACTGGCTTTAAAGTGCTTGTCGGTGGTGGCTTAGGAAGGACGCCCGTTATCGGTAGCGTCATTCGTGAGTTTTTACCTGAGAAACATTTGCTCACCTATCTTGAAGCGATTCTACGCATATACAATCAGCACGGTCGTCGCGATAACAAATATAAAGCACGCATTAAAATTCTAGTTCGAGCAATGGGCGTCGAAGAATTTACTGCAAAAGTTGATGAAGAATGGTCACACTTAAAAGATAATTTAAGCACATTGACTGACGAAGAAATTCAGCGAGCGAAATCTTTTTTCACAAAACCTGATTACAAAACTATTGAACAAGCCGCCGCCGACAAAAGCGTTAATGCTAAAGCGTTTGAGGAAAAAGCGTTCAGTCATTGGTTGGCTCGCAACGTCACAGAGCATGCTGTAGACGGTTATGCCATTGTAACTCTGTCGTTGAAGCCCGTTGGTATTCCTCCTGGCGACATGACAGATTCTCAATTAGAAATATTAGCCGACCTTGCCGATAAATATTCCTTTGGTGAAGTTCGTACAACACATGAGCAAAATATTGTGTTCGGCGATGTTGAGCGAAGTGACTTGTACTCGTTATGGGGTGAGTTAAAAACTGCCGGTTTTGCAACACCAAACATTGGTACTCTAACCGATATTATTTGCTGCCCTGGCGGAGATTTTTGCTCTCTGGCTAACGCAAAATCAATCCCTGTTGCCGAAGCGATTCAGCGACACTTCAACGATCTTGACTATCTTTATGATCTTGGTGATCTCGATTTAAATATTTCAGGCTGCATGAACGCCTGTGGTCATCATCACGTTGGTCACATTGGCGTATTAGGTGTTGATAAAAAAGGCGAAGAATTTTATCAAATTCAATTAGGTGGTAATGCCGGAACCGATACATCACTTGGTGCAGTTCTTGGTCCATCATTCGGCCGTGACGAGGTAACAAACGTTATCGAAAAAATTATTTCTGTTTTTGTTGAATCTCGTCAACCAGAAGAGATTTTTATCGATACTTTCAAACGCATCGGTATTCAACCATTTAAGGAGCGAGTCTATGCGAAAGCTAATTAAAAACGGTACTGTACTGACTGATCAATGGCTATTAGTTGAAGAAGATGGCGTCGACATTTCCACTTTAGCCGATAAGAAACTGATTATACCTCTAGCAACATGGTTAGAACAAAAAAGCGCACTCACTGATCGTAAAGATGAGATTGGTGTCTGGTTAAATGGACACGATGATCCGTCTCTAATTAAAGACGCTATCACCGACCTACCCATTATTGCCGTTCACTTTCCAGCGTTTATGGATGGACGTGGTTTCTCGACAGCTCGCCTCATTCGTGAACGTTATGAGTACACAGGTGAATTACGCGCTATTGGTCATTATATTCGTGACCAACTATGCAGCTTACGACGCTGTGGATTTGACGCATTTAGTCTACCGTCAGAAATAGAAATCGACGGTGCTTTCTCTTCACTCAATGACTTTTCTGAATATTACCAAGCCGCAACTGACCAACCAGCACCCCTATTTCGACGCCGGTAATACACCAATCAATCAGGCGCAAAAGCCTAAACTAAAAAGCCCTCATCACGTATAGTTGGGGCTTTTTGTTCATTGAGAGAGCGTTATACAATTTCTTCACATCATTTTTGTGTCTATCAATCTTTCCTATGTTTCTTCCAAAAAATTTCCTAGAATAGAGTGATTCGATTAATAAATTCTCTAACTGGGTAAAGTTTCTCTATGGAAGCGTCGCTGTTCCATTCATTTTTCCTTATCTTTACGGGTGCAGCTGTTCTCGCGACCTTTGCTCTTTTTTCACGACAACCTCTACTTGTCGCCTATATTCTCCTCGGCGTATTACTGGGTCCTCACAGTTTCGGTCTTGTTGATAATGTTGAAATGCTGAGCGAGATCTCCCGTATCGGCATAATATTTTTGTTATTTTTGCTCGGACTTGACATGCAGCCCAAGGCATTAATCAGCGTCCTCAAACAGGCTTCCAGCGTCGCAGTCATTAGCTCCGCTCTTTTTGCTTTCATGGGTTACGGCATTGGCATTCTTTTTCAGTACAGTCATACCGACAGCTTGGTGATTGGAATGGCAATGATGTTTTCCAGCACAATCATTGGCATTAAATTATTACCAACCACCGTACTGCATCATCGCCACACTGGCGAGCTGATGGTCGGTCTACTTTTATTTCAAGATTTTTTAGCGATTATCTGTCTCGTTATTTTACTAAGTGGCGATTTAGGCAAAGTCGACGTGCAACAATTAGGCATGACATTTCTCGCATTACCTATAGTCGGCTTATTTGCATTTGGTTTTGTGAAATACGTTTTATTGAAACTCATTCATAAGTTTGATCGAATTCATGAGTATATATTTTTACTCGCGCTAGGTTGGTGCTTAGGTTTATCACAGCTCACCGAACACATCGGTCTATCCGCAGAAATTGGAGCATTTCTCGCAGGCATTACCATTGCTACAAGTCCTATATCACAATACATTGCACTCAGTTTAAAACCTCTACGCGATTTCTTTTTGATTTTATTTTTCTTCTCGCTAGGCGCAAACTTTAATATTCAAGTTTTACAGCAAGTCTTTATCGCCAGCTTTGTCTTAGCCATTGCTGTTCTCATTTTAAAACCCGTTATTTTTCGAACCCTTTTGCTGCGTCAAAGCGAAGGTAAATTGCTATCTTGGAATATTGGTTTTCGTTTAGGCCAAATCAGTGAGTTTTCGTTATTAATTGCATTAATCGCCTTAGATGCATCACTAATAACGGAGAAAGCCTCGACATTAATTCAAGCGACCGCGATTATTACTTTTTTAGTCTCAAGTTATATTGTGATTCTTAATTTACCCACACCCATTGCCGTAAAAGATGAGTTGCGACGAGATTAAGTGACAGCTCGCGTACAGGCCATCAAAAATAATAAAAGGAAAAAAATGAGCACACCAAGACCGTCATCTACCGTCATGTTAATCAGAGACCATAATGAGCAAATAGAAGTGCTTTTGGTTCAACGCAGCAAAGAACTGAAAACGAATGCGGGCGCTTGGGTTTTCCCGGGTGGTAATGTCGACGAAGAAGATTACGCTTCTATTTCAAACATCAACAACAGAGAAAAAACAGAAGACGATAATTTCATAGCAGCACAATATGCAGCGGTGAGAGAAGCAGACGAAGAAACTGGCATTACTATAGAATTAGGCGACCTCACGCCATTTGCGCACTGGACAACACCAAAGGTTATTCCCCGTCGATATTCAACTTGGTTCTTTTTAGCGTACTATAATGACAAGCAAGATGTGACTGTTGATGGCAGCGAAATTGTTGGCTACCGATGGGCGACACCCGATAGAATTTTAAATCTCCATCGAAGTGGAGAGATCGCAATGATTCCACCTACTTTTGTTTCACTTCAAAAAATTCTACCCTTTTCGTCATGTAAAGACGCCTTCACGGCTTTAGAAAAAACTCAACCTTTTCATTATAATCCTCGCATGGCCATTGATAAAACTGCTGATGAAAGTAATACTCCAAAAGGCGAAAATATTTTTACAGGCAAAGGCATTCGAACCATGTTATACGAAGGCGATGCTGGGTATGAGACACAGAATTATCATGCGGAAGGCCCACGTCATCGATTAGTGATGAACGGTACTGAATGGCACTACGAATCTAATTTTTAAAAATCTTCTATACATTAACCCCGAAAAATTATTCCAAAATATAATTGAGGAAGGAAATGAATAAAGAATTAATTGAATACACGATAGATGGAAATTTTTTTGAAGGTTATCTCGTATCACACGACAACAAAACACCACGCCCTACCGTTTTAATCAGTCATGCATGGAGCGGGCTCAGTGGCTTTGAAAAACAAAAGGCCGAAGAGATTTCGGCGCTTGGATACAACGCTTTTGCGATTGACATGTACGGCAAAGGTATTCGCGGAAACACTTTAGAAGAAAATCAAAAACTGATGTCGACACTGACAGAAGATAGAGCGCTGTTAAGACATCGTATTAAAGCAGGATTAAAAGCCTCTCAATCTCTTGAAGCCGTTGATGAAAACAAGATTGCAGCTATCGGTTATTGTTTTGGCGGACTGTGTGTTTTAGATTTAGCGAGAAGCGGAGCGCCAGTAAAAGGCGTGGCGAGTTTTCATGGCTTTTTCAACCCACCCGAAAAATTGGCTAACGAATTGATCAAAGCCAAAATTATCGCCTTCCACGGTTACGACGACCCAATGGTTCCACCAGAAGAAATCAACAAACTTGCAAAAGAAATGAATGATGCCGGTGTTGATTGGCAAATTCATTCTTATGGATTAACCTATCACGCATTTACAAACCCTGCTGCCCAAGACCCTGCTGCAGGGACTGTGTTTAGTGAAAGTGGAAATAGACGCTCATGGGAAACATTAAAGCATTTTTTAACAGAAATTTTATAATCTCAAAAAGCTCTCAACGCATACAGCCAGTAAACTTAAAAGTAAATGAACTTTAAAATATAAAAGCGATCCACCGATGGAAAAAACAAGTCTAGATGCTAGATACACTGGCGCATGGAGCGAAATCTCCACAAGAATAGGCGCGCGGCAAAATGTCATTTCAATTTATGCTGCAATGGCATACCCAATACTGGGGTTTGCTTTATCAAATGCAAATTATGCAAAGTTATGCTGGTTAATTATTCCTTCAGCAGTTACCTGTGCCATTCTCGTTAAGATGCATGAAGAAATGATTGGAAACTTACACAATTTTTGCCGCTGGTGTGAACACATCGGAAATTTAGATGGCCACCTACCCAGTTATCATGTTGAAACTGATCCCTGGTGCTCTATCAACCCAAAAATAAGAAAACAAAACGACCTTATTTTAAACATTTTATTCAATGCCCCGATTATTATCGGTATGGCTCTTATCTTATGGGTCAACAAAGAGTGGTTTGACACAAAATTATATGAATTTATTGCTTTAGTATTCATTTGTTTTGCGGGAGCTTGCAGTTATGTTTTTTTTACATTAAGTAAAATAAAGAAAATGAGACAAACAATTTACAATCAAGCTTGGTCGGCCAAACCTCATTTTTCAGATTCAGAAAAATTTTAGTCGATATTACATGGCCGTGAAATAAATATCACCATAAAAGCCATTAGCAAAACTGTTTGTATTATCGGTATCAGTCATTAAAGCGATGCCGTCGATATAACGAATACTAGGATCAATATATTTCTGTAAATCTTTTAAAATATTTCGCTTTTCTTCATACCAAACACCCGTTTTATCCGTGGCATCTCGCAATGAAAGCATCACCACATTCTTTTTAGCAAAGGCATTTGGCCAAGCAGAACCTTTTGCTACACCTCTACTCCAGACATAATTCACCGCCTTGCTTTTCCAAAACCGTAAACCGCCGTCTATGACCACATAAAGGCGAACAGGGTAATCATCGCCCTCTTTTGTCGTTTCATTTCTCACAGGTAAACGATTTTCGATCTTCCAACGCCAATGTAAAATTGGCGTTTGCCACAAATCAATTCGTTTTTCTTTACCCAGACCTGATGCGCTATCTTTGCTACTGCCTTGTAAAACATTAGTACCATTTTCATTAACGATGAGATATTCAGTCTTTCCTGAAAACTTCTCTTCTTTCCAATCAGAAAAATGGCCTGAGGAAAACTTGCCGATGACAACTTTCTTTTCTTCGGCGCTAGCAAAGGGGCCAAAAAACAAACAGAAGAAAAAAGCGACCAAATAAACTGATCGCTTTTTCCTAAACTGTATTCTTTGAAAACAAAAAAGCTTCATATAAATTATTGTTTAGCTGCTGCTGCCATGGCTTGTTGAGCTGCTTTTGTAGCCGCCGCTAAGCTTGAAGTAGACTCACGACCTAACATAGTTTTTTGCCAATCAGCCAACCAAGGGATCTCAGCCGCTAAATCTCTTTTATAAGCCATCTTCATAATGCTTTGCGCTAAAGAAAGCGACCAGTAGGCAAAAATATCTGCGTGGGTTAATTCTTCACCCATCAAGTAAGGAGAAGGTTTTGCCAATGCTTGAAATGCAGCAATACCACGATTAATTAATGGCTCGAAGTGATCTCTTACTTCTTGTGGTACATCTCGACCAAAGAATAAACCCAACATACTGTGCGCAGGCGTTTCAATATAATGCTCAACTATTCTCATTAGCTCTCGAACTTTAGCACGTTGAAACTCATCCGCAGGGTAAAGCGAAGCGCCTTTATATTTTTCTTCTAAATAATCAATAATAACCGCTGTTTCAGATAAAAAACCCTCTTCTGTTTCAATATAAGGCACTTTACCTAATGGGCTATTCGCTAACATTTCTGGCTTTTGGCTTGGATTAGCTAGTACTTCTTCAAACTCTATTCCACGCTCTATCAAACCATTTTTCAACATAGAAAAATAATTGCTTAATGGCATACCGTAAACTTTTAACATAGTAATCCTTAATATTTATAATAAAGTTATTTGACCGGCTGAATCAAAATCCATGGTGCTATAACGGATGCCCAAAAATCCTGATTATGATGACTCCATAACTCAGCTTGCTTTTCAGTGACACGGCAAACGGCACCTAAAGTTAACCATTCTTCAACCTGTTGTTTATTGTCTTTGCTAAATTCTATCGCGACCTTAATTAAATCTGTCGAAGGCTCAACATAAACCAGTGCACCGCTTTCGTAGTGTGGTTGCAATTCCTCCCAAGAAATTTTAGCTGTCTCGCGATTAATTTTTTGAAACAGCTCTTGATCTTGAATATTTTTATCGTTTTGATTCATAACCGTAAACTTGTTGTATGGCTAACTTCCATCAATCATTGATTATTCTTTTATCAAATTCAGATTCAATGTTTCTCGAATCTCTTCCGGCATTTGAATTCCATGTCCATCTTTTACAAAAACTAAGACCGCTTTCGATGTTCCCACACATTCATCATTCTGGTACATCGAAACTCCAATACTGTAGGAGCTATTACCAACTCTCTCTATCCCAACACCAGCAACAACAGGATAAGGATAATGAGTTTCTCGTAAATACGTAATTTCTATATTTGCCAAAACAGTTCTAAATAATACTGTCTTGCCATGTTTTTGGCGAAACTCCCTAAATGCTTCACGATGAAATTGCACACGAGCCTCTTGATGTAAATTAGCAACAGCGACATTATTGACATGCTTTTGTGTGTCAAGGTCGTCGTAACGGGTATGAATTTCGAATTGAAAAGGATAATTAGATAAAGGTTTTGATGCTTGAGCCATAGTAGATCTTCTTTATTTCTATCGTTTTTTAACTTCTGTTAACTTTGTTAAACTTCATTTGTTGACTTCATTGATTTAGAGACAAGTTCAGTAAAAGATGAACTCAATCGCCTCAACACAATGAATAACTATAAATACTTATGAAAGCCAATCAGCTATATCTTCTGCAAAATAGGTCAAAATTAAATTTGCACCTGCGCGCTTAAACGCAATCATGGTTTCCATGACCACTGCTCTTTCATCAATGGCGTTATTTTTTGCGGCGATTTTAATCATCGCGTACTCACCACTCACATGATAGACCGCGATGGGCTTTTCTGTATTCTCTCGAATATTGGCAACAACATCCAAATAAACCGTTGCCGGTTTGACCATTAAGATATCAGCACCTTCTAATTCATCTTGCATTGACTCAGCTAAGGCTTCGCGACCATTCGCTTTATCTAATTGATAACTGTCACGAGTACCTTTTAGATGGACGTCGACTGCATCGCGGAACGGCCCATAAAATGCGGAAGCAAATTTTGTGGAATACGACATGATAGGAATATCATAAAAACCGTTGTCGTCAAGTGCATTGCGTAATGCGGCAATCATTCCATCCATCATACCTGATGGAGAGATGATGTCTGCGCCCGCCTTTGCAGCGACTACTGTCTGTTTTTGAAGATTATCCAATGTTTGATCATTGTGAACATCACCATCCACTACAACACCACAATGGCCATGATCGGTGTATTCGCAAAAGCAATTATCAGAGATCACTAACATCTCGGGTTGTGCTTTTTTTGCAATGTTTATTATGCGAGCCATGAGTCCATCGCTATCCCATGAATCACTACCGATGGAATCTTTATGATGAGAGACACCAAACAACATCACCGCCTTTATCCCTTTGCTCCAAACGCGTCTAATCACATCAGGTAACTCAGACTCTGGATAGCGAAAAACACCGGGCATCGTAGAAAGTTCAAGGCTTTCGTTTATGCCTTCTTCCACAAATATCGGTAAGATTAAATCATCGGTTGATACATGAGTTTCTCTTACCAAATCTCGAATGGCCGGCGTCTTTCGTAATCGACGGAATCTTTGTTCAACGCTATAACTCATCATTACCTCATTAATTAATTTGTTTTTATCGGTTTTATCATTTCGCTCATGTAAAAATTATTATTCACGACGCCACTGAGTACCGTCTCGGCTATCTTCAAGTACAACACCTTGCGATTTTAATTGTTCACGTACTTCATCAGCACGGGCGTAGTTTTTATCCTTCTTTGCTTGGTCACGTTCAGCAATTAGCACAACGATTTCTTCTTCAGAAATAGCACTATCATCACTTGATGCGGTAAACCATTCTTCCGGGTCTTGGAACAACAAACCTAATAGCTCTGCTGACTTAATCAGTTCGGCTTTTAATCTTGGTTTTTCTTCATCCGTTGCTTTATTCAACTGTTTTGCAAGCGCATGTAACTCACTGATAGCGATAGGTGTGTTGATATCATCTAAAAGTGCAGCATAAACCTTTGTATTTTTTACATCGACAGAATTATCGGCTACAACATCAGTTACATCCCGCAATGCGTTATACAAGCTGTCTAAACTAGATTTAGCTTGATCCAGTAGATCTTTTGAGAAATCTAAAGTGGAGCGATAATGTGCTGACATAATCGCAAAGCGCAAAGTTTCTGGATTAAATTGCCCACGTAAATCCCTCACTGTTTTGAAGTTGCCAAGAGATTTCGACATTTTCTCACCATCAATATTCATGAAGGCGTTATGCATCCAATAGCGAACATATTGAGCACCATCATGCGCGCAATGACTTTGTGCCAATTCATTTTCATGGTGCGGAAAAATTAAATCTTTGCCGCCACCATGGACATCGATGCTATTTCCTAAATGCGATTCAATCATAACGACACACTCAGTATGCCAACCGGGACGTCCTCTTCCCCATGGGCTGTCCCAGCCTGGCTCATCGTCTTTTGACGGTTTCCATAAAACAAAATCGCCGGGGTGTTTTTTGTAACCAGCCACTTCAACACGGGCACCCGCTAACATATCATCTAAATTTCTATTTGATAATTTCCCATACTCCGGCATCGACTCAACAGAAAACATGACATGATCTTCGGCCACATAAGCATGTTTTTTGGCAACTAGCATTTCCATCATCGCAATCATTTCTTTTAAATGATCCGTTGCATGAGGCGTTAAAGTGGGAGGCAATGTATTCAACGCACCCATGTCTTCATTGTAAGCTTTTTCGTATCGATCAGAAATCGTTTTAATATCGACACCTTCGGCTTTTGCAGATGCCATAATTTTATCGTCGATATCCGTGATATTTCTTGCGTAAACAACATTATCGTAAATGGTTTGCAATAATCGATAAAAAATATCAAACACAACAACAGGACGCGCATTACCGATATGCGCAAAATTATAAACAGTGGGTCCGCACACATACATAGTGACGCGGTTGGGATCAATGGGCTCAAACGTTTCTTTTTGACGTGTTTCTGTGTTGTAAATAGTTAGCGACATATTCTTATCTTTTTATATCCGTTTATTGATCAATATTGAATGTTTCTTGTAATAAATGTTTTTTGTAAAAAATATTAAAACTCAGTTAGAGTTAATTTCATCCGTTAGATTCAGTTTTTCCCCAGCTATCTCGCAATCCAATGGTTCTATTGAAAACAGGAAGCTCTTTTGATGTATGCTCACTATCTAAACAAAAATACCCTTCACGTTCAAATTGAAAACGATTGTTCAGTGTTGCAGTCTTCAAAGAAATTTCCGCACAACAATTGTCTATTATTTTTAAACTCTCTGAGTTGATCGTTTGCAAAAAATCTTTTCCGCCGGCATCAGGTGCTTCTTCAGTAAACAGTCGATCATATAAACGCACTTGGCATTTCAAATGATTATCCGCACTGACCCAATGAATAACACCTTTTGGTTTTATTCCGTCTGCAGGATTATTTCCCAGCGTATCCATATCACAAGTGCAATGCACTTCGGTCACATTGCCATCGCTGTCTTTAATAACACTATCAGCTTGAACCACATAAGCATTTCTCAAACGTACTTTTTTTCCTAAAACCAAACGTTTATATTTTTTGTTAGCCTCTTCTCGAAAATCTTCTGCTTCAATATAAATTTCTTTTCCGAAAGGTAATTTTCTTTCACCCAAATCATCTCGATTAGGATGGCCAGGGGCTGTAACAAACTCTTCTTTATCGTCGGGATAATTGGTTAGCACTAATTTAATTGGGTTAAGCACACACATTGCACGCGGTGCATTTTTATCAAGGTCATGTCTAATTTCATATTCGAGCATACCCACATCGGTAACGCCTAATGAGCGTGTGACACCAGCAGCTTCACAAAAATTTCTGATTGACGCTGGCGTATAACCGCGACGACGTAAACCCGAAATGGTTGGCATTCTTGGATCATCCCAACCTTCAACATGTTTTTCATCAACCAGTTGTTTTAATTTTCGTTTACTGGTGATGGTGTAATTAGGATTCAGCCGTGAAAATTCTGTTTGCTTAGGATTTCCCGGTGTCTCTAAATGGGATAAAAACCATTCATACAAAGGTCGATGATCTTCAAACTCTAACGTACATAAAGAATGCGTTACACCTTCTATCGAATCACTTTGTCCATGTGCAAAATCGTACGAAGGATAAATATTCCATTTATCTCCGGTTTGATGATGTATCGCTTTTTTGATGCGATAAATAATCGGGTCTCGTAAATTAATATTTGGCGATGCCATATCAATTTTCGCCCGAAGAGAACAACTCCCCTCTTCTAGTTCACCTACTCGCATTTTTTCAAGTAACGCTAAACTTTCTTCAGCAGAACGATCGCGATAAGGGCTGTTCTTTCCTGGCTCTTTTAAGGTTCCGCGATACTCTCTCGCTTCATCAGCAG
The DNA here is from genome assembly GCA_050633885.1 of Cellvibrionaceae bacterium. GTDB lineage: Bacteria > Pseudomonadota > Gammaproteobacteria > Pseudomonadales > Cellvibrionaceae > JAWSVE01. The sequence goes on along the minus strand of JBOEHK010000001.1, from coordinate 844,080 downwards.
AAAGATCACAAACGTAAGCGTCACCGTTATTAATCAGATCAATAGCCCATTGATAGAGCTGATCAAAATAATTGGATGTATAACGAACATCACCAGACCACTGGAAACCTAACCATCGAATATCTTCTTGGATCGATTCAACAAATTCCTGATCTTCTTTTGCTGGGTTTGTATCATCAAATCGTAATTGACAATCACCACCGAATTTTTCAGCCATGCCAAAATTTAAACAAATTGATTTTGCATGCCCGATATGGAGGTAACCATTTGGCTCTGGCGGAAATCGCGTCACCACTTTTGTGATTTTTCCTGATGCCAAATCACTTTCGATCAATTGCTCAATAAAATGTTTGCGCTTAATGGGTTCTTCGTTAGTTGTGGCTTTATTTTCAGTCATTCGATGATGGCAACTCTTAGCTATTCTTAAATTGAGGTAACGATTCTGGTTGAGAATCGAACAAATATAGACAAGATTCTCAAGTGCCAAGCCAGCGACTTAAGCCAATTGGCACGGTACTTGAGAATCCTCTTGAACTGGGTATTATAGCCTCCTCTTCGACCACCCTACATCATAAATACGCAAGAATTTTACTTGCATATCAATTGGAGCGATACATGATCACCCTTCATACCAACCATGGCGACATCTCAATCGAACTAGACCACGAAAACGCGCCTAAAACAGCTGCAAACTTTCAAAAATACGCCGAAGATGGCTTTTATGAAGGCACCATTTTCCACCGCGTTATTGATGGTTTTATGATCCAAGGTGGTGGAATGGATGCAGACATGAAAGAGAAAGAAACCGGTGATAGCATCGAGAATGAAGCTGACAACGGCTTAAAAAATGATGTGGGCACTTTGGCTATGGCCAGAACGATGGATCCTCACAGCGCGACCGCTCAATTTTTCATCAACATTAAAGATAATGATTTTCTGAACCACACCAGTAAAGACCAGCAAGGCTGGGGCTATTGCGTATTTGGCAGGGTGACAGATGGCATGGATACCGTGAAAAAAATCCGTTCGGTGGACACAGGTAATGCTGGCTTCCACCAAGACGTGCCTGTTGAACCAGTCATCATCGAAAAAGTGACTGTTGCTTAATTCGGCACCAACAAACATCCCTCATTTTCTCTAGAAAGGCATCGTTGTGATTTTATTTATTTCTGATCTTCACCTCGATGCTTCTCGCCCTTCAACCACCCAAGCCTTTTATCAATTCCTCGATCAACTCATTCATAAAAAAGAAAACAACCAAGCAATAGAGGCGCTCTATATTCTTGGTGATTTTTTTGAATTATGGATAGGCGATGATGACGATGATCCCTTTGTTATCGACGTTCAAAAGAAATTAAAACATTTTACTGAACAAGGTATCCCTGTTTACTTCATGAAAGGCAATCGCGATTTTTTAATTGGGGAAAATTTTGCAACAAACAGCGGCGTTATACTTTTAGATGATCCGACTCTACTAGAAATAAATGAACACCGAATACTCTTGATGCATGGCGACACACTCTGCACTAACGACATCGAATATCAACGTTTTCGTCAACAATCTCGCAGCCAAGAATGGATGAACTCGGTTTTAAGTCAGTCTCTAGAAGAACGAAGAGCTTTTGGCAAACAACTTCGCCAACAAAGCAAAACCATGAGCAGCAGAAAAGCTGAAGATATTATGGATGTGAGTGAAGATGCTGTTATTTCTGCAATACAAGAACACAATGCCACGACATTAATACACGGACACACTCATCGTCCTAAACGCCATGAAATGATCGGTATTGATAAAGAAAGAATCGTATTAGGCGACTGGGATTCTCACGCTTGGTGTTTAAAATTCGATGTCAACGAGAATGGGAAAAACGCTTTAGCATTGGACTCTTGGGAAATCTAAACATTTCAAATAATTCTGCAATAAACAGTTAAATGTCCCTACGCTTCAATGTCTCTGCACCTCAATATCAAAGCATAGAGATAAAACTAACTCGAAAAATACCCACTCGCTCACAAGATGGCAATACGCCTAGAACTTATCAATTAAACCGCAGCGAGGGCTTGTTCAACATCGGCAATAATGTCATCAATATTCTCAATACCCACGGAGATGCGAACCAAATCCTCACTGACCCCTGCAGCCGCCAATTCTTTTTCATTCAGTTGTCGATGAGTCGTTGACGCCGGGTGACACGCTAAAGATTTTGCATCGCCTATATTTACCAATCGTAAAATCATTTGCAGCGCATCGATAAATTGAGAGCCAGATTCACTTCCGCCTTTTACCCCAAAACTTAAAATTCCTGACGCTTTACCTTTTGTAATTTTTTGGCACATAGCATGATATGGACTATCGGCCAATCCAGCATAATTTACCCAAGACACTTTTTCATGTGAATTTAAATAAGCCGCTAATTTTTCAGCATTTTCACAATGTCTTTCCATTCGCAAACACAATGTCTCAAGCCCCTGCATTATCTGGAAAGAGTTCATTGGCGAAATTGCAGATCCAGTGTTTCGCAAAGGAACAACTCGACATCGCCCAATATACGCTGCAGGGCCTAATGCTTCTGTATACACAACACCATGATAGGAAGGATCTGGCTGATTCAAAATAGGAAAGCGTTTTTTATTAGCCACCCAATCAAAATTACCTGAATCAACAATCGCACCACCAATAGAAGTACCATGCCCACCAATATATTTAGTTAACGAATGTACAACGATATCTGCACCCAATGTAAAAGGCTGACATAAGACTGGCGTTGCAACCGTATTATCAACGATGAGCGGCACGCCGTGTTTATGTGCAATTTCAGCTAAACGTTGAATGTCAACTATATTTCCAGCTGGATTTCCAATTGATTCACAAAAAACGGCTTTTGTTTTTTCATCAATGGCTTTTTCAAAACCGTCAAAGTCATCGTGCGAAATCATTCTGGCTTCGATACCTTGTTTCGGTAAGGAGTGCGCAAATAAATTATAGGTTCCACCGTAGAGCTGACTGGTACTAACAATGTTGTCGCCAACTTCACAAATACATTGAAGCGCATAAGTAATGGCCGCCATTCCAGATGCAACAGCTAGAGCACCTATCCCACCTTCCATTGCCGCCAATCGCTGCTCTAAAACATCCGTGGTGGGATTCATAATTCGAGTATAAATATTTCCGGGAACCTTTAAATCAAATAAATCAGCACCGTGTTGCGTATCATCAAATGTATAGGATGTTGTTTGATAGATAGGAACGGCAGCTGCTTTCGTTGTCGCTTCGGATGTATAACCATGATGTAAAGCAATAGATTCTAATTTCATGTGTTGCTCCTAAATTTTTATCGTATTTATACTTTATGAGTAAAACCTTTAATGTAAAAAAACAAGCCCGATTAGAAGAATCTGTTTATAACAGGCGAGATAATCAACTTATAACAGTTCAAGCCTTATCCTTCCTTGATGATTCAACCCATCGACGGTGTGAAATTGAATGATTTGAACCAACCAATCATACACAGTCAAACCTTCTTTTTCTTTAGCTTTATTAATTGCGTTTTTTACTATGCTTTTCTTTAGTGGATGGCATCTCGCCAATCTTTTATCAAGTTGTCTAATCGTTTCGTTATAACCTAAACGCTTTTTAGATAACGCTGAATTTTCCCATCGAATGACGCACTCACGAGACGCCCCATTTAACCTGTTCTGTAATAACTCATGAAAACCATCTAGGTTTCTACTCCATTCACCTTCGATTAAAAATACAGATTCTAGTTCATCATAAAACTCTTCTAATGTACTAAAGTGATATCCATCAATGATAATGATATTTTCTTCACTAACAGAAACACTATTGTTTTTAACTGAAACAGAGGAAATAGATGGCTTTGATAGTTTGTTTTTAATATCAACAACCGCAGCCATTGAATCAGCTGAGCTTATAATGTGACTGTTAGCTTTTCTCGAGCGAATCAACCGAGCGACTTCAATATCAACTTGCTCTTTTTTTTCAGCGAGTGTTGGTTTGTTTTGAATTTTTTTTAGATTAAAAAACAACGCTTCAAATACGTCATCACTCACTTGGTATAAAAATCTAGATACTATCCAGAACTTCCATACTTCATCTTCCGATTTTAAAATAGCACGTAATTCAGGCACCAACTCCGCGCCCAATATCGATAACCGAGAAGACACCTTATCGGCTACCGGCCAATTCATATCCTGTAACCAGGCCAGCAATTCTTTCAGGTGAGGAAGCACCAATTCATCACTGGCTAATGCTAAATTATCACACGCCTCTAAGTCGCCTTTATCAACAGGTAAAATTCGAATCATACCCAGAAAACTGCTCTATAGTTAATAGATAATAAACCTAAAAGGTTGCAATCCATTTTATTTCTTTTTTAGCGCTTTAGGCGCACCTGGTATTCCATCTGGTCGAGCCTTTGCAATCATTCTCTTATAAGCTGGGCGCTCCATAATCTTTTCTCGCCACTTTAAAATATGAGGATAGCCTTGCAAAGATGTCACACCAAACGACTCAGCGATATTAATCGGGAACAGCATAATAATATCAGCAGCCGAAAACTCTTTACCGCCGAAATAATTATTGCGACTTAAAAAATCTTCTGCGAAGACAATCACGTCAACGCCGTTCACTAATCGTGAACGAGGGTCTTTTTCCATGTGCCCTAAGCTTTGTTTTGTTCTTTCAACGCGATAATCTGCAATAATTCTTGCAGCGAGAGAACCCTCAGAGAAATGCATCCATTGCAGGTAATAAGGATAATCCTTTGAATGAACGTCGGGTGTCAAACGGCCATTACCGTATCGATCCAACAACAATTCCATAATCGCTCCAGATTCAACCACGACTTGATCCCCAATCGTTACCGTTGGGGCAACAGCCATTAATGGGCTCACTTCTCTAATGGCTTTCGCGGATGCAGCAAGATCACCTTGTGAATAAACCAACCTGTAAGGCAAACCCAGTTCCTCACACAACCAGACGACACGCTCTGATCGACGCCCTTCAATATGATAAATTGTCAGGTCTAGGTCTTCGACTTCACTTTTATTAGCGGAAAAAGTAAAAGAAGAAAAAAGTGCGAACACAAAAAATGCAAATAGAGGAAATAGCATCTTCGGCGTTAACAGATTAAATGTTACACATTGTTTTGATTCACTCATAAAAACTCCCGTTATTTTTCTTGTTTGAGATTGTTAATGGTTTTAGCTTGGATACTTACAACATTTTTGTCATAAAAATACTATTCACATCTAATGTGTATTCTGCAAAGGGTTCGCACTCAAAAAAACCAAATTTTTTATACATTTCTAGCGCTGGTTTAAATCCATCCATTGATCCCGTTTCTAGGCTTAACCTCACATAATTACGATTAGACGCTTCATCGATAATATGTTGCAACATGGCTCCACCAACGCCTTTACGTCGATGTTGATCCGATGTTCGCATCGATTTAATTTCGCCATGTGTTACGCTCAACTCTTTTAATGCACCGCAGCCCATCAATGTCGACTTACAAAAGCTCGGCTCACTCCACAGCGTCCAAAAGGTTATTTCCGGTTTTTTTAATTCGGCCAAGTCTAAAGCATGGATACTCTCAGGCGGTGACAAATCCGCCATATGATCCAAGTGTTGCTGTAATAGTGCTGCGATTTCGGGCCCTTGAAGATCATCAATTTTAATTCTACCCAACAACGTTGATTCCTTCCGGCAAATAGCCATTAGTTATCCGCCTCTAGCCGTTTACCTAAACCGACTGCTTCATCTACCTGATAGCCAATCGCTTTGTAAAATTCAAGCACTGCACTATTAGTATTACGTACTTGTAAATTAATCTTAGGGCAACCGTTTTCTTTTAATGTTTGTTCAGCATGCGACATAAGTTTACGCCCAATACCTTTTTTTCTATTCTGTGGACACACGGCCAAATAATACACCCATCCTCGATGACCATCATAACCACACATGATTGTTCCCAGAATTTTACTCTCTTCTTTAACAACAAAAAATAATTCAGGGTTTACTTTCATTTTACGCTGAATATCTTTTTCAGGGTCATTCCAAGGAGCAGTCAAGCCGCACTCCTCCCAAAGAGAAATCACCTGATCTTTATCAAGTAATGTAAATTGTCGTATATCCATCTCTTGTTAAATCCTCAACATTGCTATCATATGTTTTTTTAATGTAGGCTCAGACTATAAAAAAGACTACACAGACCAATTAAGATAAAGAATCAGTCCATTGAATCACTAGATTTACAGTATGTCGAGGCCAATTTAAACAACTATTGGCTTGTAATGAATTGGTAAGCCGCTTCAACAAATCCATATCTACTTTTAAAGACTATAAATGAAAGTAAGAAGTCAAAAGAAGAAAACAATACGTCGAAATTTATAAGCATTCTTTATTGAATTCTTAATAACATAAAGTTTATACGGTTAATTTTTTTACAGCGTTGATTCAACCCCATAAAAATCATCAAAAATAGGAAACCAAAAATGTTTGAAAATCTTTTTTCTTTAGAAGGCCGAACTGCTCTCGTGACGGGTGGGTCTCGAGGCATTGGCAAAATGATTGCTGCAGGCTTTATTGCGCAAGGAGCAAAAGTCTACATCTCATCGCGCAAGGCTGCTCAATGTATAGAAACAGCTAAAGAGTTATCGGAAGGTAATGGACGCTGTCTAGCACTTCCTCAAGATATCTCGACCGTTGAAGGATGCAAAGCATTAACGAATGACTATAAAGCTCACGAAAAACATTTAGACATTTTGGTCAACAATGCAGGAGCTGCATGGAATGCTGAATTTGATGAATTTCCAGAAAGTGGTTGGGATAAGGTCATGAATCTAAATGTTAAATCGCCTTTTTTTCTGCTTCAAGCAATGCATGATTTATTAAAAGCTGGCGCATCGGATGCCTCTCCTTCAAAGGTCATTAATATAGCTTCAATTGACGGTATAAGATTAAATCCTTTAGACACATATTCTTATCATGCTTCAAAATCTGCATTAATTTATTTAACGCGTCGACTAGCGGCAAGATTGGTTAAAGAACGCATAATAGTGACCGCAATTGCACCGGGTCCCTTCGCTTCTGAAATGAACACCGCAGCACGTGATAACGCCGATGCCGTTGCAGAGATAACACCTTTAGGTCGCATTGGTAAACCTGAAGATATGGCTGGTGCCGCAATTTATCTTGCTTCAAAAGCAGGTGATTATGTTATAGGAGATACGATAGCTGTTGATGGTGGACATGCTTACGCAAAAATTTAACGTTTAAAAAATAGATAGTTTTTAATACAAACAAATTTTAACGCACTATCTCAATCAGTTATTTTATTGGTTGAGATTTTAATAACCTTTAATTTATTAATGAAATATCTTTTTTTAGTTGCTATCACATAAGTACTATCACATATTTTTTCAATAAATTTGAAATTCTGTGATACTTATCATGACCCCATAGTTTTAAGCATTACAATCGTCAAACGATTCTTGACTCCTCCTAAAAGGCTTGTATATTCGTATTCCGTTTGAAATACTTCCGGCAACAATTACTTCATTACTTACAGTAATACTTACAACGTTACTTACAGTAATACTTACAAGATTACTTATAACAATAATTACACCGATACTGGCAACAATAATTCTCGATATTGACTATGCATTTTTGTATCTGATTAATCACTTAGATACTATCAAAATGCCATAATAATAATTTCCCTATCGGAATCAAAAATAAAAAACATTCTTAAATCGATTCAATACATGAAAAATAATTCAGTTCCAAGTGTTTTTATTTGGAGAGATAGCACCTTATTAATAGGTACATCTCACCGTCCAACACGTAGCTACACCGTTGCTTCTGATCAGCTCATTGTATGCCTCAAAGGAGAAGTGACAACGACGAGAAGCGATGGATCTCAGTTTTCTGGCAAAGTCTTTTTAATTAGAGCAGGCACTGTCATTAACATGCCCAGCCTCAACCATGATAATGATGCTGTTATGGCTATCTTATATATGTCGCCGGCCAATCAAACATATTCAGCTTTGAAAGAGCAAATGCTGAATCAAAATGATAACGTCTATTATAATCTCCCTAATGAAGATGAATTAATCACACTGCTAAACAGGATTCATAAGGAGAACCTTCCGGCTAAAGAAACTTATGACTTGGTGCATAACTTATTAATCCCCGAAGAGTTAAGGGAAAAAGTTCTTAAAGAATTTGATAGCAGAGTTTTAAAAGTCATAGCGCGCATCAACTCAACGGCAAAAGATAACATTCCAATTAACAAGCTCGCTGAAGAAGTCCATCTCTCTGAATCACGATTAGTAAAACTATTTAAAAGCCAAATTGGAATTCCAATTACCAAATATCGATTACAATACAGAATTTCTGTCGGTTCGTTATACCTGGCCACTGGACACTCTGTTACAGAGTCAGCATTAATGTCTGGTTTTGCCAGTACAGCACATTTTTCAAAATCCTACAGTGCGATGATGGGAATACAGCCGTCAACAGCTTTTATGCGTTCAGGTCTTTTAAATATAAAAATTGCAGAAGAAATATTGGCTTTATTGCCAAACAAAACTGTCTTACATTCGGAAGCCCTAAATGGAGATGATCAATAAAGTATCGAATTCAGAGTAATTTTTTTATCCCCTCTAACCCGATAGACTCTAATTTTTTTATATTATTCTCTGGAATACTATCTATGTCGGGATATGTCTCAACTGCTTTTTCAACACTCTCTTCTGCTAGAATATGCAACATCGGATATGGCGATTTATTGGAGTAATTTATAATGTCGTCAGGCAACGTATCTGCAAATTGATAATTTGGATGAAAACTTGCGATTTGATAAACACCCTCTAATTCCATCTCATTCAGCAATGAATCAGCTAACGATAAAAAATCATTATAATCATAAAAATCACCAAGCACATACGGGTGAACCAACAACGTTGTTTCGATATTATAATTGGATTGAATAGCCTCCAATTCAGCTTTTAAATCCATTAGCAATTCTTCTTCATTTTTTGCATCAGTGACAGAGAATAAAATTCTTTCTTTAATAAATTCTTTTTTTGCAAACGGACAAAGATTGAGACCTATGACGACATTCTCTACCCATTGTTTTGTTTCATTAATAACATCACTTGTTTGCACTCAAAAACTCCAAAAATTTATACGGTTATTCCCGCTGTATACCCTGACGACCATGCCCATTGAAAATTAAAACCACCAAGATGCCCTGTGACATCCACAACTTCACCAATAAAATATAAACCTGCTTGTTTCTTTGCTTCCATTGTCTTAGAGCTAATGCCGTCGGTGTTTACGCCACCGAGAGTCACTTCCGCAGTACGATAACCTTCTGTTGTCGACGGTTTTAATTGCCAACGATTAAGGTTATCTCCAATTTGTTCTAATACCTTATCACTAAACTCAGCTATCGGCTTATTGGATTCTTCACTCCACCAAAGCCTTTCTAACTCTTTAGTCAATGACTTTCCTAATCGCTGGCCTAACACAGTCGATAGTTTATTTTTTGCATTCTGGCTCTTCGCTGTGATTAATAACTCAACAGCATCATCATCTGGCAATAAATTTATTTCTATACTTTTTCCTAGCTGCCAATAGTTTGAAATTTGTAACATGACAGGGCCACTAATACCACGGTGAGTAAATAATAAATTTTCGCGAAAACGTATTGCCTGTGTATGATCAGGGCATGACACCTCAACGTCTAATGAGACACCTGATAATCTTTCACATATTGATTTCATCGCATCTGTAAACATAAACGGAACGAGTCCAGCACGGCAATCTAACAACGTTAAACCGAATTGTGTGGCAATCTCATAACCTACTCCGCTACCTCCCAAAGTCGGTATTGACAATGCGCCAGTAGCTACAACTAAAGAATGGCAGCTTTTTGTTTGCTTTACTCCGGCTTGCAGATAATCAACACAATATCTCATCGTCGTTTTATTCATGTCATCGCTAAATTTTAGATTGCTAGCTTCTAAAATGTTAGATTCTAGATTGTTAGATTCTAGATTGTTAGATTCTAGATTGTTAGATTCTAGATTTTTAGCCTCTAGATCACGAACCACTTGAACATCCGCTAACACTTCTATTGTTACGCCAAACTCATTGCATTCGTTGAGTAACATGTGAAGGATATCTTTTGCCGAATTTTTACAAAATAGCTGGCTATGTTTTCGTTCTTCATACGCTATTCCCTGCTTTTCTACCATCGCTATAAAGTCCCATTGAGTAAATTGCTTTAATGCAGATTTACAAAAATGTGGGTTTTGAGAAATATAATTTTCTGGTTCTACTACATAGTTAGTAAAATTACATTTTCCCCCACCTGACATTAAAATTTTCTTGCCAACTTTATTTGCTTTTTCAAGCACCAAAACACTACGACCACGCTTCGCGGCAGTTAATGCGCAAAACAAACCTGCCGCTCCTCCACCAAGAATGATGACGTCATGGTAGGTAGTATTGTTTACAATTGAGTGTGAATGTGAGGAAGAACGGGACATGGATAATACGTCGAATCAGCTCAATATAGGCGGTAACGGAAAAAACGAGATTATACGCTAAAAAATATCTTTTATTTCACTTTGTGTCAGCGCTCTACTCTCACCGATTTTTAAGCTCTTATCTAAATCAAGGTTACCCACAGAGATTCTGTTTAATGTCAGCACTTTATTTTGAAAATACCCAAACATTCGCCTGATTTGATGATACCTTCCCTCAATCAAATGAACTTTTGCCGTATGCGGACTCAGCACTTCTAATTTTGCCGGTTGAGTGATTATATCTTCAAACGTAAAGTAGATACCTTCAGCAAATGCATCTAGGTATTTATTTTCAATCGGTTTTTCTAATGTCACTTCATAACATTTTTTCACTTTAAAGCATGGATCACTCAGTGTTTTGGACCAACGTCCATCGTTAGTGAGTAACAGCAAGCCGGAAGAATTGAAGTCTAACCGGCCAGGGATATGCAATTCTTCTACACCAGAAAATTGGTTCCGAATAAGATCAATCACTGTTGTATGATTATCATCAATGGTAGCACTAACCACACCAACAGGTTTATTCAGCATAATATACTCAGGCGTTAAATAATGAAGTACCTGTTTATCGATTTCGATACGAGAAAACTTATCGACTAATTGATTAGCCGAGTTTGCATTTTCACCATCAACAACAATTCGCTGTTGAGAAAGCAATAATTTAACATCACGTAAACTCCTTCCCGTCTGACGAGAAATGAATCGATCTAAGCGAGAACGGTTAGCAGGCATGTATCTCTTTGCACTTTTAAAAACAGTTAATATCCTGTGGCTTTTTAACATAAAAAAGCCCGCATTACACTGGGACTTTAATTCAGTGTAACCGGGCAAGGATGTATTAGCTTCAACATGTAATCTGTAGAGAAAAACTGAAGCTAATCTAAGGGACTATTTATATCAAAGAAAATATTTATATCACAGAAACTATTTATATCACAGAAACTATCTACAACAGTGGTTATAACAATAGTTATAGCGTCTATTTATGCAACCATCTAAAGCAGCTATATCAATGTAAAAAGAATCAATTAAAACGTATAGCTGACATTGAGATGAAAACTTCTCGGCTCAAAAACATGAAAGTGAAAATCTTCAACCGGCGAAGCTTCGGTGGCTAATTGTGATTCATAAACGTACTGAATATCTCGATCGTCTGAATCAAATAAATTAAGAATATCCAATGAAGCTTCTAACTGAGAGGTAAACGCATAGTTTAATCGCAAATTAACAATCGTACTCGCATCTGCTGTTCTTCCACCATCTAATGCGTATTCACCAAAATGACGGAGACGAAGATTTGCATAGAAATCGTCATTGAATTTTGCATTGACCCCCGCACTGAATACTGTGTCTAACGCGCCGGGAATATCTCTGCTACCATCCACCGCTTCATCAAATTCAGCATTTGACAAGGCGCACTCAACATCTAACGTCCAAATATCGTTGAGATAAAAATATCCCGTTAATTCGATACCATTTCGCTGGCTACCAACACCGGTATCTTCTGTTGTTCCAGAGTCCCCAATGAAAACTAATTCTGAATCAATATCTAAAGCCCAGATTGCAATCGATGCATTTAAACTCCCATCGAAAAAAGTTCGCAAACCAAATTCATAACCCAGCGTTTCCACTAAAGGATCAACTTTATCTGCCGGATCTCCACTGACAGGATCGAGCTCGATTGTCGTTCCGCGAGCATCGTTACTGTGAAAGCCTTCTCCAATACTTAAATAAGCTTCTATCTCTGAGTTAAAGGCATAAATAAGACTTAATGAAGCTGTCGTAATATCAGCATCGGCGTCACCGCCATTAACCAAAAGTGAGTTAGTAAAATCTGCTTCGAGTGGATCAACACTAAAATCAAAATAGTCGTATCGAACACCTAATACACTTCGAAATTGATCTGTCCACTGCATTTCGTTTTTCCAATACAGTCCTGCACTCCATTCTTGCACCGCATCTATTCTAAAAACACCAGTGCGCTGACGAGCAGCCGTTCTGTAAATACCGACTTTTTCGATATCGTCGTAACGCATTTGCGTACCAAAAGTATTTTTTGTATTAAAACTTCCCCACTTTGATTCTCTCGACCACGAAACATCCCAACCATAAATTTTTCGATCATCAACTTGATTGTGCTGATCGCCAAGTACCGGATCGTCTAAGAAATACGTAAAATCTGCCCATAAATTTAATGCGTAATCGATGATATAAAGCGATGCATCTATATCCCCATTCGATAACTCATAATCCCAATGTGTTGACAAGCTGTAACGGCTTGATTCACCAGCAGACGTGGTATTAATAGAACCGTACTGAGAAATAATCCCTTGGTCGACAGCGCGCTGTGGTATTTGATCGGCCGAATTCCAAGAATTATCGTAGCCCATAAACAAAATTTCTAATCGGCTTTTGTCGGTTTGCCATTGCTGTTTTAACCATAAATTCTTTTTCTTCAAATCACTATTAATATCATCCCAATGACCATCACTGACTTCGATTTCTGCGCCATAAATCAAACTGCTTTTTTCATGAAGTGCTGAATCAAATTCAAGCTCACCGTAAGCTAACCCTCTTTTCCAATTTTCTTTTCCAAAATCACTGCCAATTTTTATTTTATGTTCGCCGATGCTATTTCTAGCCAACATTCTTGCTGTACCCGTTCCAGAAAAATCGCCAACACCGGGATAATAAGTCCCTTTTTGGTATTCAATTTTTCCAACCAGCTCAGGAATAATAAAATTCAAATCGGTATAACCTTGACCATGACCATGAGTCCGCATGTTCACCGGCATAGATTCAAAGACAGTCGCAAAATCTGTCCCATGATCTAAATTAAAACCGCGTAAAAAATATTGGTTCGCCTTACCTGGCCCACTGTGTTGTGTTGCCACGACACCCGGAACCGTTTCCAATACTTCGCCTGTTCTCAATAACGGCCGAATAGCAATTTCAGCTTGCGAAACCACACCTTCTGAAGCGGATGATGCTTCTCCAACTAGATTGACCTTACGGCCTGTAATTTCTAACTCCTCAATATTGCTAACTTCATTTTGAGCAAAAACGGAAGACACAAGCCCAAACGCAAAAATTGACGCCAGTAGCCTGTAATACAATGCCCTATTCACTAATGCCCTATCAACTAATGCTCTGTAAGAAGTGGTAGTTGATAATGGAAAAAATTTGGTCGTTAACTGAAACATAAATTTATTTCTCACTGACTAAACTGTCGTGTACTCATTTGATTATTCTAATTTTATATTCGTTAAAGTTGGTTTGCTCACCACTTTTTAACTCAATAAATTCTGTCTAGGGGAAGACAGACATACAAATATCAAATCGACAAGTTTTGTAATGAAAAATAGCTGCCGCGATAAGATCAAGGATTAACAAGTTAATAATATGTTGTTAAAACAGCTATTAACGTTAATTTTCACGTTATTATTTGATGGTTTACTGTGATTTTGATTTAAAAACCATCAGAAAAATAAAATAAACACAGTAACAACAATGAGTTTATGACCCGTTTCAAACGAATAAAAGCCCCATTAACCTCGACACTGAACTTCCTAGGGATCAGAAGGCTGAATCAATGGCTTGCTTATCACGATAGCCGTCACTTCAAATTGGCACATTTAACATCTTATTTTGCCAAATATGACAAAGACAGTGATAGATCATCAAACAAAAATACAGAACTATCATTTTTTATAACAAAATCAATCGGTTAAACGATAATTATTCAATGGCCTTAAATGTGCATACAGCCTAATACATGACTGCAATGAGATCGGCATAAGTGCAAAATTCAAACGACAACACTATGAGGCTAATTATGAACAATGACATCATTGGACTACCCAAGCTAAACGAACCTGCCCCAGAATTCACCGCGCCAACAACACATGGGCAAAAGTCTCTCTCCGACTATAAAGGTAGATGGCTAGTGCTTTTCTCACATCCGGCTGACTTCACTCCTGTATGCACTACAGAATTTATCGCTTTTGCAAAAGCAGCCGATAAATTTGCTGCCCTAGAATGCGAGCTTCTAGGTTTGTCTATCGACAGCACTCATTCTCATATCGCTTGGATGAGAAACATTAAAGAGAAATTTAACGTTGAAATTCCATTTCCTATAATCGACGACTTAACAATGAACGTCGCTAACGCTTACGGAATGGTTCACCCTGGAGCAGCCGATACTTCGGCCGTGCGCGCTACATTTATCATTGACCCGAACGGTGTGTTACGGGCAATGGCCTACTATCCAATGTCTAATGGACGATCCATCGATGAGTTTTTACGACTTCTTACAGCTCTTCAAACATCGGATGAGCACGGTGTTGCCACACCAGAGGGCTGGAAAAAGGGTGATAAAATCATCGTTCCTCCAGCAAAAACATTTGAAGAAGCCAACAAACGCATGACTTCAGATCAATACGAATGCACAGATTTTTACTTCTGTAAAAAATCTTTGTAACACCCTTTTATAATAGGACGAATTTTTTGCCTATTATAGTTAGCTTGATTCTTATTGGTTTGTTCTTACGGCACTAAATGATGAACTTCTTTTATATTTTTTATTGATTGTATATTTTCGGCTAAAACCACAGGATTCAGCTATGAATAAAATAGTTTTGTTGTTGTTTTTAAATATCAGCTTGATGAGCAATATCGTAGCATCTGAGAAAGAGACGCGACAACCTAATCACAGTGATCACAATACAAAACAATATAGCGATTCTGTGCTTGAAGGTTTTGAGCTCATGAAAAATAAATGTTTATCGTGTCACGGTTCTGCTCAAACAAAAGAAAATAGAACAGCTCCGCCTATGATTGCCATTAAGAGGCATTATATTGATGACAACACAAATATTGACGATTTTATTCATAATATATCCAATTTCGTCATGAAGCCCACTCAATCTAAATCTAAAATGCCTGGCGCTATTACAAGGTTTGGGTTGATGCCTTATCTTAATTTTGATCAAGAAGAACTCAAACTCATAGCAACCGCTATTTATACCATGTCACTCGACAAACCCTCTTGGTTTGAAAAGCATTTTGAACACGAACACGGTATTACACAACAAAAAAAATTAAACGAAAGTAAAGCCATTGATAATGGCACGGGAATATATCAATACAACTCAATCAGCGTTAAGTAAAAATTTGATGTCAGCAATTAAAAACAAAGGAACTATTGGTGCTTTAAATTTTTGTCATATAAATGCTATCTCTATCACTAACGAGTCGATTAAAAGCAATTTAGTCACTATAAAAAGAGTTTCTGATTTGAATAGAAACCCAAAAAATTCTGCTGACACTAAAGAGATTCGATTCATTTATGAGGCAAGAAAATTACTAGAGGACAACAAAAAAATACCACCAAAAACCATTCACCAAAAAAACTCAACAATAGCGTATTTCCCAATTATTACTAATAATATGTGCCTTCAGTGTCACGGATCAGCTGAAACGGACATAAGAGACAATGTGTACAGAAAAATTCAGGCGCTTTATCCCGAAGATAAAGCCGTTGGTTACAGAGAAAATCAATTGAGGGGAATATGGGTAGTCCGTATGACTAACGAGAAATAATATTGTATTAACGCATTATTATTTTAGGTGAAGGAATACTGCTCAGCCATCAACTTAAGTAGTTGAAACAGGCCCGCTATGAAAACGAAATTCTTTATCCGTTCGTTGTATCAACCGTTGTTCAAGCTCTAAAAACTCACGTACTCGATTATCAATACCTTCGCCTTCTTCGGAGGCAGCTTGCGCAAGCGATAAATAATCTTTGAAATGACGAGCTTCAGACTTTAATAGGGACGTATAAAATTTGCTAAGTTTCTCATCCAAATGCGGTGCAATTTTCGCAAAACGCTCACAGGATCTCGCCTCAATAATTGCGCCGATAATTAACGTATCTATCAAGCGCTGTGGTTCATAAGTCGCCACAAGCTTTCTTAATTCACCGGCATAATTTGCAGCTGGAAGATGATCATAAGTAATCCCTCGTTCAAGTAAAATTGCCAGTACTTGTTCAAAATGCCGTAACTCCTCACGAGCCAACCGTGACATTTTATTCAGCAGATCGATATTATCGACATAACGGTACATTAAATTAACCGCTGTACTCGCTGCCTTTTTTTCACAATTTGCATGATCAAGTAACAACAATTCTTGGTTATTCAATGCATCTTGAACCCATAGGTCTGGGGTTTCACACAGTAGAAATTGATTGATGGCAGTTAAAGACATAAGAACCAAATGATAAAAATAGACATAGGAGAAAACTTAAGAACAAGCTCACCAATGGGACTATAAATTGAGGAGCTTGTTACAGCTGAAGACAACTGGAGAAATTTAGTGAGCGTCTAAAATTTATACGCGCTCAATAATCATCGCAATGCCTTGACCCACACCAATACACATTGTGCAAAGCGCATATTGACCGCCACGCTTCTGTAATTCGATGGTGGCTGTCGTCACTAAGCGAGCACCTGACATACCTAGTGGATGACCTAGTGCGATTGCACCGCCATTAGGATTCATGTGTTCGGCGTCGTCTGGAATACCTAAACCACGCGTGACAGACAATGCTTGTGCGGCGAATGCTTCGTTTAATTCGATAACATCCATTTGCTCAATCGTTAATCCTGTTTTCGCGAGCAGTTTTTTAACCGCAGGAACAGGACCATAGCCCATAATGCTTGGTTCAACTCCGGCAACTTGCATCCCTAGAATTCTAGCTTTTGGGGTTAGCCCGTACTTTTCTACCGCCGTTTCGGATCCTAGTAATACCGCACAAGCGCCATCATTGATGCCCGATGCATTACCTGCTGTGACTGAACCGCCTTTACGGAACGGCGCTCGCAGACCAGCCAATGCTTCTAGTGTGGTATTTCCGCGGATATGCTCGTCTTGATCAACAATTAATGGCTCTTGTTTGCGGCGTTGAATCTCAACCGGAGTGATTTCTTCTGCTAGACGACCGCTTTTTTGTGCTGCTGCTGCTCTTTGCTGACTACGATAAGCGAAGGCATCTTGATCTTCACGAGAGATATTGAATTTTTCAGCCAGATTTTCTGCCGTTTCTGGCATTGTTTCAACGCCATATTGCTCTTTTAAAATTGGATTGATGAACCTCCAACCCATTGTCGTATCTTGCAGTTCATAATTACGGCTGAATGGCGCCTCCCCTTTCCCCATGACATAAGGAGACCGAGACATGGATTCAACACCACCAGCGATGATTAAATCCATCTCGCCAGTCTTGATCGCTCGAGATGCTGACCCAACGGCGTCCATACCTGAGCCGCATAGCCGGTTAATGGTCACTCCAGCCGCTTCAACAGGAAGTCCTGCAAGCAATCCAGCCATACGGGCGACATTGCGATTATCTTCACCCGCTTGGTTCACACAACCAAACATAATGTCTTCAATCTGAGCTGGATCAACAGATGGATTTCGCTCCATGAGACGCTTCATCACTAAAGCACCAAGGTCATCGGGTCTGACGGGGCTTAACGCTCCCGCATAACGACCGATTGGGGTTCTGATTGCATCGCAGATGAAAGCTTGAGACATGGGTTTCTCCAATAGTTTAAATAGTGTTTAGATATCTAATAGCAACTAACCGAATAGCGCCTAGTAAATAAGCTTTTAAGAATTTACAGTATATTGATATGAAGGCTTAAGCCCGAAAAGGCCGCATAGTGTATAGGAGCATCGGTCACCTGTTAAGGATGGATCAGCATACCGTTAATAAATTCTTGTAAATAGGCGATTGATTCCGCGAAATGTCATACACAGTCCAACTATTTCTTAGAAGACCGTTATAGAGATTCACCCGGAAGAATGTATCGCTGATGATAAGCACAGGAAATATCATAGAACTCTTGATCAATCATCGCCTTTAACTCAGGTAGTGATCTTCCGTGGTACTCCAAGTTAAGAACCACTCCAAAGTTATCAAGCTGGTCAATTTGGCCTGCACCGTAACGTAACAATTGAAACAGCCAGCAATAGGGATCTTTTGTGTCATCAAATTGAATTTGTTGGTAGCGAATTTGAGCGTTAAGCTTTTCGACATCCGCAATCAAGAACTTGGATTTCATTGTCTGGATCAAGAGTGAATCCAGCCTATCCAGCACTGCTTGCCTCTCAATGTCTGTGTAACCGTTCCAACCAATCACTTCTTTTTCAAAACGCTTACAACCCCGACAGACATCATCGCCAATACCGGTCGAACAAACACCGATACAAGGTGTTCTTGGGCGAACCCGAGGAGTCGGTTGCTGAGCGCTTTTTGGCAATTTATCCAACAGTATTTTTCCTATAAAACAAAAGATAAAAAAGAACGGTAACGCGCCATTGTAGAAACGAGCTCAAGTACAAGCAAGCAAGAATTGTTACACGCATAATCATCACTCATTATTAATGATATGCATTCTCGAATAGAACTTATCTTGTCTACGGTCAGTAAATCAACCTCAGTTATCTTCATCATTTGTTAGCTCTCGCTAACTTAACAGATATAGAGGCTTAGTGTAGAATGTGCGCCCCGATAGAGAGAGAAATATTCACAACTCGTCTACTCTCAATCAATAACAATTGACTTTCATCTCCTTTGCCATCGACTACAATCGATCGCCTTTGTCTTTTTTGCTTTCAAACGCGGACAAGATCAAAGAAACGAATTACAGAAGGAAAACTTATCGTGCTAGAAGCTTATCGTAAACACGTAGCAGAACGTGCTGCAGAAGGTATTGTTCCAAAACCATTATCACCAGAACAAGTAGCTGGTTTAGTCGAGCTATTAAAAAACCCACCAAAAGGTGAGGAAGAAACATTACTTGATCTTCTAGCCAACCGAATTCCTCCAGGTGTAGACGAATCCGCTTATGTTAAAGCCGGTTTTCTTTCTGCAATCGTCAATGGCGAGGCAAGCTCCCCTCTTATAGATCGGAAACAAGCCATAGAACTACTCGGCAATATGCACGGTGGTTACAACATTGAAACGCTAGTAAAGGCGTTAGACGATAGCGAACTTTCAGCGCTTGCCGCAACAGAATTAAAACACACGCTTTTAATGTTTGATGCATTTCATGATGTGGATGAAAAAGCAAAAGCAGGCAATGCCAATGCAAAAGAGGTTTTAGAATCTTGGGCGGCTGGTGAGTGGTTTACAACTCGCAAGAAAGTACCTGAAAGTATTAAAACAATTGTTTATAAAGTAACAGGCGAAACAAACACAGATGATCTTTCACCTGCTCCTGATGCATGGTCACGCCCTGACATTCCTCTTCATGCAAAAGCAATGTTTAAAGTTCCTCGTGAAGGAATCACTGATAACGAAAAACAAATTAACGATTTAGAAAAATCAGGTCTTCCTGTTTCTTTTGTTGGTGACGTAGTTGGTACAGGTTCTTCACGGAAGTCTGCAACTAACTCTGTGTTGTGGTACATGGGTGACGATATTCCTGGTGTTCCCAACAAACGTGGCGGCGGTATTTGCATTGGTGGAAAAGTTGCCCCAATTTTTTACAACACGATGGAAGATGCTGGCGCATTAGTTTTTGAAGCTCCTGTAGAAAAATTAAATATGGGCGATGTCATTGAAGTGCGTCCCTATGATGGGAAAATTTTAAACGAGAAAGGCGAAACTCTTTCTGAGTTTGAATTAAAATCAGATGTATTACTGGATGAAGTTCAAGCTGGCGGTCGTATTCCTTTAATCATCGGTCGCGGTTTAACAGGTAAAGCACGTGAAGCATTAGGGCTTGAGCCTTCTGAACTTTTCCGCAAACCAGAACAACCAGCGGGCTCGACTAAAGGTTTTACTCTCGCTCAAAAAATGGTTGGCCGCGCTTGTGATATGGAAGGTGTTCGCCCAGGCACATATTGCGAACCTAAAATGACAACTGTTGGATCGCAAGATACAACAGGACCAATGACACGTGATGAATTACAAGACCTGGCATGCCTTGGTTTTTCTGCTGACTTAACAATGCAGTCTTTTTGTCACACCGCTGCTTATCCAAAACCTGTCGACATTGATACACAACACTCACTTCCCGATTTCATTATGACGCGTGGTGGTGTTGCACTTCGTCCTGGTGACGGCATTATTCACAGTTGGTTAAACCGCATGTTGCTACCTGATACCGTCGGTACCGGTGGTGATTCTCACACTCGCTTCCCAATCGGTATTTCATTCCCTGCCGGTTCTGGTCTTGTCGCTTTCGCTGCTGCTACTGGTATTATGCCACTCGATATGCCTGAATCGATTTTGGTTCGCTTTAAAGGTGAAATGCAACCGGGTATCACACTACGTGACTTGGTTAATGCCATTCCTCTTTACGCTATCAAACAAGGTTTATTAACAGTTGAGAAAAAGGGTAAGAAAAATGCTTTCTCTGGAAAGATTTTAGAAGTTGAAGGTTTGCCAACTTTAAAAGTTGAACAAGCATTTGAAATTTCTGACGCCTCGGCCGAACGTTCTGCTGCAGGCTGCACCATTAAACTCGGCAAAGAACCCATCATTGAATATCTAACTTCTAACATCACTATGTTGCGCTGGATGATCGAGCAAGGTTACGGCGACGTTCGTACACTTGAAAGGCGTGCGCAAAAAATGGAAGAGTGGATTGCTAACCCTGAATTAATGGAAGCGGACGCCGATGCAGAATACGCTGAAATTATTGAAATTGATTTGAATGAAATTAAAGAACCCATTGTCGCCTGTCCAAACGACCCTGATGATGTAAAAGTTTTATCTGATGTTGCGGGTGAAAAAATTGATGAAGTGTTTATCGGTTCTTGCATGACAAACATTGGCCACTTTCGTGCTGCCGGTAAATTATTAGAATCTACTGATGATGAGCTTTCTACTCGCCTTTGGATTTGCCCTCCAACTAAAATGGACGAGCATCAATTAATGGAAGAAGGTTACTTCTCCATCTTTGGTCGCAAAGGCGCTCGTACCGAAATGCCTGGATGCTCATTATGCATGGGTAACCAAGCTCGAGTTGAAGCAAACTCTACAGTTGTTTCTACATCAACGCGTAACTTCCCTAACCGTCTAGGTGATGGCGCTAATGTTTATTTAGGCTCGGCTGAACTTGCAGCTGTAGCAGCCGTACTCGGCAAACTCCCTACACCGGCTGAATATATGGAATACGCCAAGAAAATTGATAGCATGGGTAAAGAAATTTATCGCTACCTAAACTTCAATGAAATTGAGTCTTTCCAACAAGCAGCTGACGAAGGTAAGCGCATAGCAGCGGTTGAAATTCGTAACGTTGGGTAAAGCAAAGCGAGTAAACGACAACTAGTCACTTATTCGCTCAATAAAAAAGCCGGTTAAATTTTATTAACCGGCTTTTTTTGTACTAATTTTTGTACTAATTTTTGTACTGAATGTTGTAATGATGATTACAAATATTTTTAAATATCAAAAAATTCTTCTATCGCCTCTTTTTCCCACATGGCATCCTGATAACCAAGATCCATTAATTCATCACAAAATTGTTTTTCAAACAATAAATAACTTGCCGTTGCCGAACCGCCTCCACGAGCAGTCGCACCCGTTGCTCCCATATAAAAACGCATGCTTTTCGGAAGATATCTCACTTTTCTTCCAGCAATTTTATCAAGTTCACGGCTAGGAGAAATCACCATTGTTTTCACCGGACGTAATCGTGTGCCACCTTCGTCAATGACATCCTCAGGAATTAGTGACAGTAGTTTATTCACTCGTTCCAAATGCTCAATATCACCTTCCAAGCTATCAATAAAGGCACTATTAAACATGTGCCCAATGATTTGAGCCATAGAGGGTGAATGCTTAGGCGCTATTCGCTTTTTTCCCCAATGTGCAGGGTTTCGATTGCCACTTACACCTATCACGAATACAGCATCGGCTCCCAAATGCAATGCTGGACTGATGGGAGCTAATTGACGCATCGCGCCATCACCAAAATATTGTTTATCAATTTTTATAGAGGGAAATATAGTAGGTATCGCCGAAGAAGCGAGCAAGTGATCTACCGTTAATGTAGTTTGCTGCCCTACTCTTCGATGTCTTCGCCATGGTTCTAGACCGGGTTTTCCCTGAAAAAAACTTACTGATTCACCCGAGGTATACCCCATTGCAGAGACACTGATGGCTTCTAAGCGCCCTAATTCAATTTCTGTTTCGATATTTTTAAAGTCAATAATTTCTGTTAAAAAATCTCTTAATGGCGAGTTATCTAATAACGAGAGTGGACGATCTTTTCTTCCAACACCCTGATTAAACAAAGAACCAACTAGCCGTAAAATTCCCCGATTAACGTCATACCAACCAGATTTATAAATTTTTTCAGTAGAAATATTTTTCCAAATTCGATTTAAATCAAGAGCAGCTTCATCGAAATCGCCAGAATGAGTTGCTAGCGCTAACGCGTTGATAGCACCTGCAGAGGTGCCACAAATAATCGGGAATGGGTTGTTCAAGTGTGAAGGTAAAATATCATTAACGGCATTAAGCACACCCACCTGGTATGCTGCCCTTGCTCCGCCTCCAGACAAAATTAAAGCGTTTGTCATGATTTGATTGTTTTCCCTATTAAATAATCGGTGACAAATAAATCTCTTAAATTCAAAACGTTAAGGTTTTGATTTCTAGTGTTCTCAATATGAGTGTTCTGATTTCTTTGTGTCTTGATCTTTAATACCTGAATTTTTTATCATGCGAACTTTCATGCAACAAAAAATTATTCATTTAATTTTTTTAAATCTTTTCTCAGTATTTTACCCACAGCCGATTTTGGCAAATCAGCAACAAACTCAATTGCTTTTGGTACTTTATAGCCTGCCATATTTTCCTTACAGAACTCCAACACCTCTTTTTTGGTGACACTTTGATTTTTAGGAACAATATAAGCTTTAACAACCTCACCACTGTATTCATCAGGCACACCAATAACACCTGCTTCAAGTACACCGTCATACTCACTTAAAATATCTTCGATTTCATTTGGATAGACATTAAAACCAGAAACCAAAATCATATCCTTTTTACGATCAACAATTTTTAAATACCCATCTTTTTGGATAATAGCCATATCACCCGTTTTAAACCATCCATCGCTATCAAGTACTTTTGCTGTTTCTTCAGGGCGAAGCCAATAGCCTTTCATAACTTGAGGTCCGCGAACCCACAACTCTCCAACCTGACCAGCCTCAAGAGTCTCACCACTCTCATCAACGACTTTTAATTCTGTATCTTTAACCGGTGTCCCAACTGTACCAGATTGAATGTGACCTTGACGACTTGAAGAAACCACAGGCGATGTCTCAGTTAAACCATAGCCTTCATTAGGCGTAACGCCAGTGATTTTCTGCCACAGTTTGGATGTGTCAGATGTAAGAGCCATTCCACCTGATGAGGTTGATTGCAAGTGAGAAAAATCTAGCTTTTTAAACTCCTCATTTTGGCAAAGCGCATTAAATAAGGTATTTAATCCCGCAAAACCATAAATAGTTTCTTTCTTCATTGCATTGACAAACGATTTTACATCACGTGGATTCGGAATTAATAAACTATGGTTACCGCTGCTTAATAAGGCCATGCAATGCAATGTAAACGCATATATGTGATAAAGAGGTAACGGTGCTACATAGGTGTCTTCTCCATCTCGAATCAAGCCACTTAAATGATCAACGGCTTGATTTTTGTTTGCCACTAAATTGGCATGCGTCAACATAGCGCCTTTCGCCACCCCCGTTGTTCCGCCTGTATACTGCAAGACACACACATCACTAGGGGATCGAACCACTTCTTTATAACTGGCATCTGACGAATTGATTGCTTGATAAAAAGAATGCTGCTTGCAACGGGCAGGGAAAGAAAATTCAGGTATATCTTTACGAATATACTTAACAACGCCATTCAGTAATATTCTCTTCAGAGGAGAATGAAGATCACCAATTTCAGTGACGAAAACATTATCGACATTGGTATCTTTAATAATACTTGCTGCACTATCTGCCACATTAGCAAGAACCACCAATGCCTTTGCTCCAGAATCACTTAACTGATGTTTAATTTCTCTTGGTGTGTACAAAGGATTGGTATTAACAACAACAAGACCTGCTCTTAAAGCACCAAATAAAGCCACAGGATATTGTAGAAGGTTTGGCAATTGAATCGCGATTCGATCACCAGGCACAAGCTTAGTATTCGCTTGCAAGTAAGACGCGAATTTTGCGCTTAAAATATCAATCTCTTCAAAAGTTAAGCTTTTACCGAGGCAAGTAAATGCACGGTGTGTACGATATTCCTTTACCGCTTGATTGAATACGTCTACAACTGTGTTTTTACTGACTGACATTTCTATCTCCGAGATTGTAAAAATATAGGGAATAAATCGTTATAAACGACAAATACTATTCTTCATCATTGTGATGTCGATTTGATATTTTATGAATTAAAAATCCAGTCAAACCAGCTAAACCAATAATAAATAATAAAAAAATAACAACCGCAATTAACTGCGATAACACAGTATCGCGTGACAAATCAAAATTCAGCATCGAAAGAACAACAAAAGCAACACATCCAATAATGGCAATAAATGATACAACCATTCGCACCAGTTTTTTTGAGTTCATTCTTCTTTGACTTCCTTTTTTCTTTACCATCAATACGTTTACAAGAGGCTAACTGAACAATTGCTCAATGACGCTAGCCACCCCATCATTATCGGACGTATCGGTCACGATGTTTGCAGATTGCTTAACAGAGGTTGGCGCATCGCCCATCGCAACCCCCGTACCTGCTATTTCTATAAACATCTGATCCGATTGAGCATCGCCAAAAGCAATTACTTCTGCAGAATCAACTTGATGATACTGACAAAGCTCATAAAATCCTTTTTCTCGACATGATGATTCATGGATAATACTTGCAAACACCCAATTTGGATGAGATGCCATTTTCGCATAAGCAAAATGATAATGAGGAAAATCTTTTTCTATGCTGGTTAAATCAAAATCATCAACATTAGCGCCAATCAATAATTTAACGACTAACTGCTTTTCGATAACCTCATTCAAATTACTAACTATTGCTTTTGCTCTTAATACCGTGCTGTGCGCCTGATAAATATCAGAACAATCATCTTCGGTATAAAAATTATCCCTTGTGTAGACTTCGCAATACAGTTGATTTTCTTTAATAGCTGAAACCAACTGAATAAGCTGAGTGCTTGGTACCGATTGAGACTTCGCTTCAGAACTAGCATTAACATTTAAATAATTCGTTTTTAAATACTGTTTTCGTGAGGGATTATAAATAGCTGCACCAGCAAAGAACAAACCGGCATCTCTAATATTTAGCTCTTCATATAAAAACTGCGCTGCAAATGGCGGACGACCACTGGCAATCGCAGTTTTAATTCCATTGTTATGCAGTAATGTAATCGCTCTTTTTGTTCTGTTAGAGTATTTTCCTTCCGCTCCAATTAATGTTCCATCAATATCAAAAAATGCTAATTTTATTGATGTCATTTCAATAGAGATTCAAATAATAAAGCTTAAAAACCGAGCGCATTTTCTTGGCTCCATTCACAATGAATCTGCATGTCACCTGAACCAGGCGTATGTGAATCCTTTAATGAGTTCCAAGTAAATGTATGCGTACCACTAATTTCAGTTTCTAGATGCACAGTGGCAGAAACCCAATACATCCCACTGAGTAACGCCTCAAATTTTTCTATCCATTGCTCCCATTCATATTCAACCGCTTTGTAAGAAGCACCAAAATGCATGACTTCGGTTTGATATTGACCATGAAGTCCCTCTAAACGAGGAATAGCAAACATCTCATGACTTAAGAAAGGCCACTCATCAGCAGAGGGTAAATCTAACATTGCCTCTCTATTGACCTTGCGCCTTTTAGTTTCATGATAATAGTATGCAGAATCTTTTATACATCCGTAAACTATTGACTCTTGATCCATCACCCTTCCGCCATATATTTTATGTAAAGTAATTTTTAAATTTAAAGGTGGTTTAAAATGGCCACCAGCTATCGCTTTGCAAATTTGACTCACAAGAATTTAATTGTTGAGTATAGTGTCTTGTTTTCGACGATACTTTTGTTGCGACATTCTTTAGCCAATTTTTGCGACTGAACGTTCTTTTTTCAAAGCCACCATGGCCTTCATGATAAGCTAGGTACAGGTGATACGCATCATTCTTTTGAATACGATTTCTCTTAACACTTTGTGCATTATACCAACCAACAAAGTCAATCGCATCTTTAAAGCGATCACGATCAGCGCCTCGATTTCCTGTATCTTTAATGTACCATTTCCACGTACTTGTTTTTGCTTGAGGATACCCAAATGCAGAACTCAAACGAGGTCCAGGCAGAACCCATAACAATTTTTTTCTCGGAGGTTTTGCTTTTGCTTTAAAACGAGACTCTTGATGAATAAAGGACATCATCATAGGAATAGAAGAACCCCATTTTTCTTCAGATTTTTTTGCCGCTTTATACCAGTTATTTTTATCGTCAAAAATATCGCAAAGATTGTCAACAGAGCTTGGGGGACGTGTTGCGCAACTAGCTACAAAAAAAATAAACACTACGACTATTAACATCTTAAACAAGATAAAAACCTTCAAAGCTACTTATCACTCTGCGAATATTTAAAAGGATTCTTTAATAGATCCGAGAAAGCCGAATCATTCATGACAGAAATACCTAATTTTTCTGCTTTTGACAGTTTTGAACCTCCACCGTCACCTGCTATCAAGGCAAATGTTTTTGCAGACACACTACCCGATACTTTTGCACCTAAATCCTGGAGTTTTTCTTTAGCTTCATCGCGAGACATGCCCTCAAGTGTTCCAGTGATCACAAAGGTTAAACCTGTCAACGGTAACGTACCATCAGAACTTTTTATAGAACGGTCAATCTCTTCTTCTTGCCAGTTCACACCTGCGCTTTTTAGCGTTTCAATAATGCGTTTATTCTCATCGAGCTTAAAGAAATCTTCAACAAAATGAGCGGCTACTGGACCAATATCTCTTACCGACTGCAGTTCTTCACTTGACGTTGAGATCAACGCATTTAGACTACCAAACTCTTTCGCTAAATTTCTTGCCGTTGTTTCTCCAACTTCCCTAATCCCCAACGAATATAAAAATCGCGCAAGAGTTGTATCTTTACTTTTCTCGATTGCGTTTATTAAATTTTTTGCTGATTTCTCGCCCATACGATCTAGATCTGCTAAAGGCTCTTCAGTTAAAAAATACAAATCAGCAATAGAGCCAATTAACTTTTGATCAACCAACTGATCGACCAGTTTATCGCCCAAACCATCGATATCCATTGCTTTTCGAGACACAAAATGCCGAATAGCTTCTTTGCGTTGCGCCTCGCACACTAGGCCTCCAGTACATCGTGCGACAACTTCACCTTCAAGTGTTTCAACCGGTGAATGACATATTGGGCATACAGAAGGAAACGTTATTTCTATCGAGCTTTTAGGCCGTTTACTTTTTACAACCGAAGCCACTTGCGGAATAACATCCCCTGCTCGGCGAATAACGACCGTGTCGCCTATGCGAACACCTAGTCGTTCCACTTCTGATTTATTATGAAGCGTTGCATTGGATACGGTGACGCCTCCAACAAAAACAGGCTCTAGACGCGCTACTGGTGTAATAGCGCCAGTTCTACCCACTTGAAATTCAACATTGAGCAATGTTGTCATTTCTTCTTGAGCAGGAAATTTCCGTGCAATTGCCCAGCGAGGTGCACGAGACACAAAACCCAGCTGCTCTTGAAGGTGAATATCATTCACTTTATAAACAATACCATCAATATCATATTTCAAAGCATCTCTTATTGCAGATAGCTTCTCATAATACTTCAAACATCCATCAATATTTTTGACAATTGATAATCGATCGCTGATCAAAAAACCCCATTGTTTTAACGTCGCAAGTATTTCACCGTGTAACGGTGGCATTTCACCACCCTCAACAAAACCAATACTATAAGCGCACATTTCTAAACGACGAGACGCTGTAATTTTTGAATCTAATTGCCGCAAACTTCCAGCGGCAGCATTACGAGGATTCACAAACGTTTTTAAATTCTTTTTTCGGGCATCATCATTTAACTTCTCAAAGCTCGCTTTAGGCATATAAATTTCACCACGAACTTCTAACACCTCAGGCACTTTTTTTTCACGAAGACGTAAAGGTATTGACCCAATTGTTTTTACATTTTGTGTAATATCTTCTCCAACTTGACCATCTCCCCGAGTGGCAGCCTGTACCAGCTTCCCTTTTTCATACAATAAGCTCACCGCAATACCATCAAGTTTCGGCTCACAAGCATATTCAATATCTTTTTTAGGGGAGCCTAAATTCTCTAGCCGATCTTTTACACGTTGATCAAAATCCGTGAGATCTTCATTAGAAAATGCATTGTCTAAAGACAACATCGGTAACTTGTGGGTTACTTGAGAAAATTCATCAAGCGGAGCCGCACCTACACGCTGCGTTGGACTATCGAAAGTGATAAGTTCAGGGTTTGTTTTTTCAAGCGCTTTCAACTCATTCATTAGCCGGTCATATTCGGCATCAGGAAGCTCAGGCTCGTCTAAAACATAGTAGCGATAATTGTGTTCATTGAGTTGTTCATGGAGGAAGGCTACCCGCTTTTTTAAATCCAGTTGTTGCGAGTTGCTTTTAAATGTCGAAGCCAACTGATACCTCTTCTACTTTTATTTTATTCTGTATTTTTTAGCTTAAATTATTTTCTCAAGACACTGACAAGTTAGATCAAGATAAAATCAAGCGTGCGATTTCAATCGATGCTTTCGCTCAAACTCTTGTATACGAGAGCGATAATGCTCTATCGTTTGCTTGGTAAATACGCTTCGATTTTCATCTTTTAAATCGCCGTATAATTGAATAGCGATTGCACGGGCAGTGGCAACCATTTTTTCAAATGCAGCTAAACTATCAGACTCCAACGGTAGCGGCATAAATAAACTAACGCCTGGCGTAGAAAATTCGCTCATAGCATTTAAATCAAACGTTCCCGGCTTAACCAGATTCGCCATACTATAAAGAATACAACCATCATTCTCTGAGTCTTCATGATGATGAAATATATTCATGGATCCAAAACGCATACCTTGAGACAGTACGACATTCAATAATTCTTTACCTTGAAAGTGTTCGCCTTTGGCAGCCATCACATTGATAACCAACACATCTTCCGGCTCAGAATAATCTTCTTCATCCTGATAAGCAGAGGAATCATCAGTATTTTGTTCTTGTTCAAACGCTTCAAGTTCTGGTTCATTCACATCATGGTCAACGTCATCATTAAAAAGGCTAGGCGAAACCGCAGACTCGCTCGTCTCAATAATTGCATGATCGTGATGCTCTGCAAGATCAGGCGTTTCCCGTTCTTGCCTCAATTCTTCACGAAGCCTATCCATTTCATCTACAGCACTATCTACAACATTACCTTCTGTCACTTTGTTTGAAGATGTCATTAGAACGTCTTCCAACTCGTCATTTAATGCATCAATAGTCGCATCGCTTAATTCTTCATTTTTCGTATTATTCTGACCAACAGCTAGATATTCACTATCACCTTGAGCGCTAGAATCTTGTACGGAATCAAAAGACAATTTTGGTTCAACACGATCACCATCATCAAAGAATCCAAGCTCATCAAATACGTCAGGCTCAGAATGCTTATTCGACCCTAACTCCGTGTTTTTAAGCCCTTGTTTCGTTTTTTTCTTTTGAGAATTTGTCTGAAAAGTTTTTTTAGAGTTAGCAGATTTTTCTTTAGCCACTTTCTCTGATGTTGAAAGTTGTTCTTGAAGCGATTGTTCCACAACATCGTCTACTGACTCCATCAGCATCGGGACATGCTCATCAAGACTTAAGCTGACCTGCTGCGGGATGCGGTAAGGTTTTTTTATTTTTCTTTTACTTACCTGCTGCTCTTTTAAATTTTTATTGAAGTCTTCCGCATGATTTTCATCTCGAACATCAATGACGCGAGCACCACCATTAGGAAGCTCACTGCCATAATCATCTAAATCATCTTTTGTCGTTCCTTGATGCATACTTAATGACATTTTCAATGACGATTTTCGATTGGCACGCATGCGCCTCAAACCATCAAGAATGACAGTAATAATAAGTAGAACAATGATGACGGTTAACCATTCACGCATAGTGATTTCCAAATGTATACGTTAATAATTTATGCCGAAGCGAGTTGCGCAGCTTCTTCCACATCGACGGTGACTAAGCGAGACACTCCTGGCTCATGCATAGTAACGCCCATTAACTGATTCGCGATTTCCATTGGAATCTTGTTATGAGTGATGAAAATAAATTGGACTGTTTCCGACATATCGTTAACGAGTTGCGCATATCGACCCACGTTAACATCATCAAGTGGAGCATCAACCTCATCAAGCATACAAAATGGCGCTGGATTCAGTCGGAAGATTGAGAAAACAAGCGCAATTGCCGTTAGTGCTTTTTCACCACCGGACAACAAATGAATCGTGCTGTTACGTTTACCAGGTGGTCTTGCCATAATCGCAATACCGGTATCTAGCATATCGTCGCCCGTCAATTCTAAATAAGCACTACCACCACCAAATACGCGCGGGAATAATTCTTGAAGACCAGAATTCACTTTTTCAAAGGTTTCTTTAAAACGGTTTCGAGTTTCTTGATCAATTTTTCTAATGGCATCTTCAAGCGTAGCAAGTGCTTCTTGTAGATCTTCATTTTGAGCGTCTAAATATGTTTTGCGCTCTAGCTCGACTTGATACTCATCGATAGCGGCTAAGTTAATTGCGCCTAAACGAGAGATACGATTAGCAATTTGCTCCAACTCAGAGCCAATGGCTTCTATATTCGCATCATCTGGCAGCGCAGCAATCACCTCATCGTACTCGAATTCTTCTTGTTTTAATTTGTCTTCATTATTTTGGCGTTGTACATGGTAAGTTTGGGCTTCAATTCTGGCTTTTTCTAACACTTCACGAACACTTTGGATTTGTGTTTCAGCCTGATGCCGACCCTGTTCAGACTGACGAAGGTCATGGTCAACAGAGTCCATTGAACGTCGCGCTTCAGCCAATTCGGATTCAACACCAACTCGTTTTTCTAACAAGGCTTCAAGTTGTACACGATTTTCTGCAAGCGGTTCTTTTAATTCCTCTAAAGAAGTTTGTAATGATTCTCTACGCTCAACTAAACGCTGTGACTGTTGTTCTAAGCGACTCAAACTTTGTCTCATTGATTCAAGTTGCGTTTGTATAGATTGATATCGCATCGCCAATTCATGGCTTCTATCTTTGTCGTGACGCGCTTTTTGTCTCGCTTGATCCAAAGTTCCTCTGAACTCATCGCGACGACTCATTAACTTTTCACGCTCGATATTATTTGTCTCCATTGCTTCAATGGCTTCAGACAAAATCATACGAGCCTGGCTTAAGTTTTCAGTTTCAACGCTCATTTGCTGATTTGCTTCCAGTAACTCTTGCATGACGCGTTGTTGTCTATTACGGGATTCCTCTATGCGTACTTTTTTAGCTGACAGTTCTGAATGCAATGAACTGAGCTTTTGATTTTCTTCGTCAATCGCTTGTCGCATTTGAACCTGTTGCTGCTCTGAATCTTTTAGTGATTCACGTTTAGTTTCTAAATCAGTTTCTAGCTCTTGAATAATTTGCTCTACTTGAGCAATATTTTCCACTAATGACTCAATCGTTTGCTGGCGCTCTAGAATACCTTGTTGCGCATCTTTTCCTTTCGATACTCGCAACCAGTTAGGCCCTAGCCAAATACCATCTTTAGTAACAACCGACTCACCCGCTGACAAATTTGAGCGCAATTGTAATGCAGCAACAATATCTTCAACGGCATATATGCCATTGATTAAACCTGCAACATTGTAATCGCTATTCACTTTACTTAATAAAGTAGGCGCGGCATTATGGTTTGAAGAATTTGCTGTCGCCTTATCAATTAAAACAATTTCGCCTTTTTCTAACGAGCTTAACAAATCAGAAAAAGGATCAAGCCCGTCTACACACACAGCTTGCAGACTATCATTTAACACAGTTTCTACAGCAAGGTCCCATCCACTATCCACTTGAATACTTTGCGCCAAACGTGGATTGTTATTCAAACCTTGAGAATCGAGCCAGTTACTCACTGATTTGTTTGATTGACCCAATGCTGCTTGTTGCAATGTTTCAAGCGATGCATGTTGTCCTTGTAGTTTTTGCAGTTCACTGCGTTTACTATCAAGCGAACCTTGGCTTGTTCGCAGATTCTCGCGAACAGAATTAACCGTTTCACCGAGAGCACTTAACTGCTCACGTTTTGCTTCAACCGCGTCTTCAATTTCCGCAACTTTGGCTTCAAGTTCATCAAGGTTATCATCAGCAATCTCTAGACCAGCATCACCTTTTTCTTGTTCGAATTTAGTAATACGCTCCAACAAACGAGTTTGCACTTGTTCGATATGTTGAATACGCGATTGTTGTACTTCAGCATTTTGTTGCGGAGTTGCCGCTTGCTGATTAAAACTATCCCACTCAGATTGCCAAGTTTGCATTTTATCTTCAGCTTCAAGCAACACCTCTGTCGACATTGATTCAGCTGATTTAATGCTATTTAGCTCAGGCTCAATTTCTAATAATTCGGCTTCCCACGCCTCAGATTTATCTTTATCTTGAGTTAAATTTTCTTCAGTCTCTCTCAAATCTTGCTGGGTATGGCCTAAGTCTGTCTGTAATTGTTGGCTACGCTCTTCCGCGTTTTGAATCATTTGTTCGATACGCGCTATATCAGAACCCGCTGCATAGTAGCGGCCTTGAACCTCATTGAATGTGTCATTCAGTTCAACGTGCTGAGTACGAAGTTTTTCAATTTCAGTGTCTTTACCCACTTGCTCAGTGACAAGAGACTCGATTTTTAATTCAAGCTCAGTGATTTGGTCTTTATTATTTTTTGCTCGACTTTCAAGGTCACGAATTTCTAACGTCAATTGCTGTGCTTTCAGCCAACGCTCTTCTTTTTTGTATTCAGTATATTTCTCAGCCGCTTTAGATTGTCGCTCAAGACGTGCAATTTGCCGTTCAAGTTCTTCACGAATATCGGTCAGACGCTCGAGGTTTTCGAACGTTCGGTTGATTCTATTTTCTGTGTCACGGCGACGTTCTTTGTATTTTGAAATACCAGCCGCTTCTTCAATCGTCACGCGAAGCTCATCCGGTTTTGCTTCAACAAGTTTACTGATCATGCCTTGCTCAATGATCGCGTAACTTCGAGGACCTAGACCTGTACCCAGAAAAATATCGGTAATATCTTTAC
This sequence comes from Cellvibrionaceae bacterium, assembly GCA_050633885.1. Lineage (GTDB taxonomy): Bacteria > Pseudomonadota > Gammaproteobacteria > Pseudomonadales > Cellvibrionaceae > JAWSVE01. The sequence goes on along the minus strand of JBOEHK010000001.1, from coordinate 810,012 downwards.
GGCGGCATTTTGTTCCATTGAGGTAGTAGCTGTTTTGGCTATCTCGTGTCACTTTACGTTTGACTGAGATTTCTGAATAACCCGCAAACTCGCCAACAACCGTGCCATCACTGTTATCAAAGACCAGTTCTATTGAAGCCTGACCGACAGGTTTACGGCCACCTGACCCATTGAAAATAACATCTGTCATTGATTCACCGCGAAGTTGTTTCGCTGATGATTCACCCATCACCCAACGAACAGCGTCGATGATATTTGATTTCCCACAGCCGTTAGGCCCAACAACAGCACTGAGGTTCGTTGGAAATGACACAGTGGTTGGGTCTACAAATGATTTAAACCCAGCCAACTTGATTGATTTTAGCCGCATAAACTACTTTCACTTAATAATATAACTAATTGATTTGTATCTATTTATTATAATTTTATTGCCGAATATTGATCGCGCGAAGGCATCATAAAGCAGCACCAAAACACTATTCGATAAATTAAAACGAAGATAAATAAAGACGGGAATTTTACACCGTTAAAAACGCTTTAGCACTCAAAAAAAGGAAAGTTTGAGTACTTATACGGTTATGGAATTTTAGAATCGATCATCAATTCAACAGATAAGTTTGGCGCTGTCGTGAGTGGTGACGAAATAGCCTGCCAATCACCTGACTGAGTCGCTGCATTACCCGACTTTGAAACTCGAGCAATGACTTCTAATTGAGGAAACTGCTTTATGGTCATACCGGCCGCCATGGCTGTCGTTTCGTCTAGGCGAACGGTCACCGGCAAATCCGCGACGGTTAACCGCTGCATCGCCAAAGGCATTTTAGGCCCTTTAGCTGCACGGGCATAAATGAATACCGTCTCTGAAGCTGACACGGACAACTTAACGTCATCGCTCAGGGAAACTGAAACATTGATGAAAGGAGCATCTGCTGGCAAATCAGCACTGACTTGCCCATCTTTTTTCACATCGCTCTCTGCCACAGAGAGACCTACTTTACTTTTCGCTTCCGCAAGCGCTTGAGACCATGTTGCATAACGTTGATCACTGGGAGGAAGCGTTTTCAGCAATCGCTCCCAGTATTCAATTGCCTGTTGAAAACTACCTGCCTGATAGGCATCAAACCCTGCAAGACTTAAAATTTGCACATTATTCGGCTCAATAGATAGCGCCCTATCAAATAATTCTTTTACTGGAGCCAAAAAACGACTACCGGAAGAAATATAAATCACTTGAGCCAGCTCACTCAAAACTTGCGGAGAGTTAGGCCTCTCGTCGAGAATATTTTGGTAGGCAGCAATGGCTTTTTGAAATTCTTGTAACTCAAACGCTGTACGCGCTAACATTATCTGATTATTCAAATTGTCCGGCTTTTGTTTTACTCTATTTTCCAACTTAGCGAGCAACTTTTTAGAAGAGCTTTCTATTTGTGCTTTTGTGGCTTGGCGTTGCTGCAAGCGGTTATTTTCTTTGATTAATGAATCTATCTCCCAATCAAGATATTGACCTCGCTCCCAATATAAAACCAACGCAAATAACGGCACTAGAATTGCTGACGCAATAACCAACCACTTACCACCGACAATGCCAAAACTCTTGCTTGTAATTTTAATGTCATTATCTTGATTCAATTGAGAACGTAATTCTATTTTTAATTTTTCACTTTCTTCAAGCGTTAGCTCTCCGCGCTCATGCTGGGAATCAATATCTTTTAAGCTTTCATCATAAAGTGCATTATTTAACGCGATTCGCTCCGCAATAACTTTCTCTGACTCTGTCAAATTATTATTTAATTCTTCATTTAGCTCTGCACCTGAACCAATAGTGTTACTGTTTGAAGATTGGCTCTTTCTACCAGTAGAAAAAAGGGGCCAAAAAACAAAAACAGCAGCCATGAAAGTCAGCGCCGCAATCCACCAGAACATTCCGCCCATTGAGTCATTCATTCTTTACCAACCATCTGTTCGTGATCTTCCTTACGTTTACTTTTTCTATAAACCACAAACCCGAAAATCATCAAGCCTATGAGCAATAAAACTATCGGCCCCATCCATAATGCATAGGTACTTGGTTGAAACTTCGGCTTATACAATACGAAATCACCATAGCGAGACACCATAAAATCTATCACTTGTTCGTCGCTTTTTCCTTCCGAAATCAAACGATGTAATTCTCTTTTTAAATCTTGTGAGATTGAAGAATCTGAACCTGCTAAATTTTGACTTTGGCATTTCGGACAACGAAGCTCATGGGTAAATCGTTGAAATCGCTCTCGATCCATATCCTTTTCAAACTCATACACATTAGAGTTCGCATCTACAACGGCGGAGATCACCACAGTGAAAAAAAACGTCGCGACTAGCAGAAAACTGTTATTTTTAAAAAGGAACATTAACATAAGAGTTTTCACCCACGTCGTGTTTGTTAATCAATTGAGTCGGCAGAATTACCAATAAGCGGTAAGAATTTTTCGGTCCAATTCTTTTTAGATAAAACGCCGGTATGTCGATATAAAACGATACCATTGTCATCGATTAAAAAAGTTTCTGGGTAGCCGTAAACACCCAAATCTAAACCGAGACGCCCTTCACTATCAAAAGCACTGAACACATAAGGGTCGCCTCGCTCATCAAGCCATCGTCGTGCCAACTTCAAATCATCTTGAGAGTTCACGCCAAAAATTGACACACCTTGTTTGGCCAAATCAATTAAAAAGGGATGCTCTTGACGACATGGTCCACACCATGTCGCCCAAATATTAATTAACGAAAAACCATGGCCTTTCAAATCCGTTACCGTCACTTGGCGATTTCGGTCTTTTACCGTTGATAATGCAAACGCTGGAACTGGTTTACCAATTAATACGGAAGGTAATTCTGTGGGGTCAATTTTTAATGCTTTAAAAAACATAACGGTTAAAGCGGCAAAAATAATCAGAGGAATAAATAACTTTAAACGCTTCACAGCGATACCTCACCACCAATTGCGTTAGGCGAATTTACCTTTGATTTTAATTTGGCATTTGAAGGCGATCGATAACGCTTATCAATAAGCGCCATAAAGCCACCGGCACTCACCAGTAATAACCCAGCCCAAAGCCATAATATAAATGGCTTCACATAAATGGTAATTACCCAACCGCCTTTTTCTTTTGGTTCAGCAGCCTCTCCAAGAGACACATAAAGATCACGCCATAAGTTACTTTGAATATCCGCCTCGGTTGTTACCATTGCCCCAGACATGTAATAACGTTTTTGGGGTTTGAGGACGGTCACCTCTTTACCTGATTGACTAATATAAATTGAGCCTTCTTCTGCCACATAATTTTCGCCCTGCTGACGAGAAACCCCATCAAACCGCCAAGAGAAACCAAACAATTCCTGTTCAACACCGGGCAATAAAATAACATTTCTTTCAACAGAATAAATTGACGTTAATCCGGCAGCAATAACCAAAATACCAATGCCAATATGAGCAACAACCATGCTGTAATAGCCAACAGTTAATTGTCTTAACCCTTGAATGACCGATTTTGCATTTCGTATTTGTTTGAACACTCCCGCCAATGTCGCGCTAATGACCCAAGCAGCAACAAACAGGGTCACCGCTCCACCAATACGGTATTCTTCCCCGTAAAAGAAAGGAAAAATAATCGCAATCGCCGCGCTAAACACAAGTGGTCGTGTTAAATATTTTTTGAATTGAGAAAAATTTGTTTGCTTCCACTGAGAGACACTACTTGCTCCCATCAATAAACATAAAGGGATCGTAAATAGTACCCAGAAAAAATTAAAGTACGGCGCTCCAACAGATACTTTTCCCCATCCCATCCAATCGGCAAGCATTGGATACAACGTACCCAACAATACCGTTGCCATGATGATAGTGAGCAAAATATTATTCAACATCAAAAAAGTTTCACGAGAAAACACTTTAAAGGCTGACATACTTGCCACGGTTGGAGCTCTCAATGCATACAAAAGAAACGAGCCCGTTGCAACAACAACAATAAACATCAATAAATAAGAACCGCGCTCCGGATCATTTGCAAACGCATGAACAGAATTCACAATGCCTGAACGCGTAATAAATGTACCTAGTAACGCTAAGCAATAAGTGGTTACCGCCAATAAAATTGTCCATGTTTTAAATAGACCGCGCTTCTCGGTAACGGCAAGAGAGTGAACTAAAGCAGTTGCTGTTAACCACGGGATTAACACATTGTTTTCTGTTGGGTCCCAGCCCCACCAGAATCCCCAACCTAATTCATAGTATGCCCACCAACTACCCAGACCCATACCTAACGTTAAAAAAGCCCAGGCAACATTTGTCCAAGGGCGAGACCATCGCGCCCAGGCACTATCGAGATGTCCTGATAATAAAGCAGTAATTGCAAAAGCAAACGCAACTGACAAACCACTGTAACCCAAATATAAAATCGGAGGATGGATAATAAATCCAATATCTTGTAACAACGGATTTAAATCACGACCGTCGGCAGGCGCTCCCGGCAAAATCCTATCGAATGGGTTTGACGTAAAGATTGTAAAAATCACAATACCCGTAATGGTAAACGCCATGACAGATAAAACACGAGAACGGATGATCATTGGAAGACGCTGAGTAAAAATACTCACTGCTAACAACCAAATACTTAAGAAAAATATCCAGAGTAATAGCGAACCTTCGTGACCACCCCACGTTGCCGTTAGCTTATAATGCAAAGGCAATATTTTGTTAGACGAGTTAGCAACAAATGCGACGGAGAAATCGTCTTGTAGAAATGACCACACCAAACAGCCAAATGCAAATGTTACAAAAACAAAAAAACCGACAGAAAGCGATCTGGCAGACTGCATTAACATAACATTATTAGAATAACTGCCAATCATTGGCAGCAGGGTAATAAGAGTGGAAAAACAAAGAGCAATAATTAATGCATAGTGACCAAGCTCTGGAATCATTTGTCATAAGCTCCAGATTTTTTATTGGTATTTTCTCCGGCTTCAACCGTGCCTTTGTAATCTAAACCATCGCAGGTTTTTGCATGCTCGGCCCCTTCTTTCATACTTTCTGCAACTTCAGGAGGCATATAGTTTTCATCGTGTTTTGCAAATACTTCAGTTGCGACAAATACCTGATCTTTATTGAGCTTGCCAGTTAACACTGCCGACTCGCCTTCACCAAACAAATCCGGTAAAACCTCTTCAGTCACCACATCGAGATTTTCAATTCCGTCAGTGACTTGAAAAGATTTTTTTAAGCTATTTGCGTAGCGTGTAATACTTCCTGGAACAACACACCCACCGGCACGGATTTGTTTACCGATAGGCGCTTCACCATTAATAATTTTAGAGGGAGGATAAAATAAATTGATATTCCCTCGCAATGAATACGCTAACAGGCCAACAGCAATTGTCGAGAACGCCACTATAAATAAAACAAAGATCAATCGCTGTTTTCTTGCCGGATGCATTGGCATATTCTTTTACCCTTCATTATATAACTTTAATGTCTATTCTTAAGGAGGCCTTAAAGAAATCCATTTTCAGAGAAGCCCGTCTTCGACAAGCAACTACCTATTAATGTTTAACGGTATCACCAGCTACTTTATCCATATAGGCAAAAATAAGACCAGAAATCACAAATGTCATATGAATAATCACTTTCCACATAAATGCTCTTGCTTGAACATCGGTTAATTCATCCGGTACATTCATAAACGTTTTTAAAAGATCAATTGCAGAAATGGCCACTATTGCTCCAATCACTTTTAATTTAAGACCTGAGAAATTAACTTTTCCCATCCATTCGGGCTTATCTTCGTGATCATGAATATCAATCTTTGAAATAAAAATTTCATAGCCGCTAAATATAATCATCAGCAATAAACTGCCCACAAGCGACATATCGACTAATGCCAAAATACCAATAATGACATCACTCTCAGAAGCAGTAAAAACATGTGAAGCCAAATGCCAAGCTTCTTGAGCGAACTTGATAAACAAAAGTAAAATACTGATCACAAGCCCTAAATAAAATGGCGCCAGCAACCATCGCGACCTAAATATTAATGACTCAAGGCCACTTTCAATCTTTCTCAACATAAAACTTCCTAACTAAATACTGCCCCAATGCATTAAAATGAATAACTAGCTGCAAACTACCTTTCACTACGCTTACTGGCAGCTATAGACTGTTGCTGGCGCTGCAATATATTTTGCTCTTTTAGGAATTGTTTAAACTGCCAATTGGGTCTAAAACCGAAAAAAAGCATAGCAGACAAAACCGTCGCATAACTAAACCACACGTAAGGACCATGACCTGACATTGTTAAAAAGTCTTGTAGAGAATCAAATTGAAAAATAATATCCATAAAGTTTTTGGCGCCTAGTAATTAAAAAATACATTTCAACATAACACGTTAAAACTTAGGGGTGTTTGTAATAATCTGTTTTACCCATTGCGTGCGATATTCTCTTTTTAGAATTTCAACACGAACTGATTTAAACAAAGCCCACGCATAGAAGAAATAAAAACCGATCATCATAACAAACAAGGGGTACAACATAGAGCTATGCATTGTTGAAGGTTCTAGAATTTTAATTGTGGCAGGCTGGTGTAACGTGTTCCACCAATTAACAGACATATAAATAATAGGAATGTTCACCATCCCCACCAAGGACAAGATCGCACTGAATTTATCGGCCATTTGCTGGTTTTGGTAGGCATTTTGAATAGCGACAACCCCCATATAAAGGAAGAACAACATCAACGTTGATGTTGTTCGGCCATCCCACAGCCAATATGTACCCCATGTGGGTTTCCCCCAAATGCCACCGGTAACTAAAGCCAGAAATGTAAAAATAGCACCCATTGGCGCTGCACACTTCATGACCATATCAGCCAATTTCATTTTCCATATCAGGCTGACAGCTCCACAAAGTGCCATCACATAATAACCGCCCATTGCCAGCGAAGACGTAGGCACATGAAGATAGAATATTCTAAAACTATTTCCCTGTTTAAAATCAGCAGGAACAAAAGCAAGCACCCAAATGAGATTTGGCACAATAATCAACAAGGCTAAAAACCCCAACCAAGGACTCCAACGTTGCGATTTATCATAAAACCATCGAGGTGAGCCCAATCGATGAAACCACTGCCAATTCATTCAATCTCTACCTTAATTTTTTGAACACAGAATAAAAATAACTATTCCATAAATACGAATTCCTAGCCATTCAAGCTCACCTTTAGAGCGCTAGCAGTTGCTAACGGGGCAAAAGCAATAGAAAGCGCCAAGAAGGCGCCCATAATAGTCATCAAACTCACAAAGGGAAAGCCATCTATTGCGTTAGTAACCGCTCCTGAGCCAATAATCAGTACGGGTACATATAAAGGCATAACAATTAACGAAATCAACAAACCACCCTTACGCAAAGCAACCGTTAACCCTGCACCTATTGCACCAACGAGGCTTAAGCAAGCAGTACCCAATAACAGTGAAACAAAAAGAGGGAAATATCCTTCCGAAGGTAATGATAACCACATAGCCAAAATGGGTGACAATAGAGTTAATGGCAACCCTGTCACCAACCAGTGTATGAAGACTTTTACAAGAACCATTAAATACAGTGGATGAGGGTTGATCACCATTTGCTCAAGGCTACCGTCGTCGAAATCGGCTCTAAATAGCCCATCAATCGATAACAACGTGGCTAATAACGCCATCACCCAGATAATACCTGGAGCAATCAATGATAATAATTGAGGGTCGGGACTGACACCAAGAGGTATCATCGCGACTGCGATTAGAAAGAAAACCAAGGGGTTGAGTAACTCTCCCCTATTTCGATACGCTAGCAGTAAATCGCGCTTAGCCAAAGCCGCTAAAGCACTCACTAACATAGAAGATTCGACATTCGAATGACCAGTACCTAACTGAAGATTTACATCAGTCATGATCATCCCACCTAGCCACAAAGTCTAATAAATTCAAAAACTTAACCTTAGTTAGCGACAACTCCTGATGAGTGGTTAAAATGACTACACCACCCTTTTGAACATGTTCTTTAAAGCATTGCTCTAGAGATGCCACACCATCAACATCAATCGCAGTGAACGGCTCATCTAACACCCAAATTGGTGCAGAAGAAAGAAATAATCGAGCCAATGAAACTCGCCGGAGCTGACCAGCAGACAAGGCATAACAAGGTATATCTTCAAACCCAAGCAGGCCCACTTCGGCCAATGCATCACCAATAGAGCGTTCCACCTTATGAGATTGAGATTGCTGTCCGAGATACCAGCGAAGATTTTCCGAGGGAGTTAGTGAACGCTTTACGCCCGGAGAATGGCCAATATAGAGTAAATCACTCCGAAACTGTAAATTTGATCGCTTTAAATCGACGCCTTTGTAGAGAATACTGCCTTCGTAGTCTGAAGATAACCCCGTCAATATTCGCAATAGCGAGGTTTTACCAGAACCATTGGGACCTTTTATTTGAACCACTTCCCCTGATTGAATCTCAGACACCAGCCCAGAGAAAAGCACTCGCCCTTCCCTCTCGCATGAAATATCTGACAATTGAAGTACAGCAGAGCTCAATGGGTTTACCTTAATGACAATGTCGATAATGGGTGGCTCAGCCTGATCATTCTTTAACTCAATCCAGCTTCCTGGGTTCGCCTCAAAACACATCAAACCGTTTCTGTTTCATCTTCTATACTGTTGATAAGACATCGATGAGATATCTACTCTAGCGAATGAATTTAAAACCCCGTGCCCTTCTATTTTGATGGTTAATTAGAAAGAGCCTAATTGTTTTAACAGCAAAACAAATAATAAAAGCGACGAATTATACCCTGATTAACAGGAATAGGCAGTTCAGTATCGCCTTAACAACGGTTCTTTTCATGCAAGCTTCAGTGTCAGTACGACTCTTAACATCGCCAAAACATGAGATGTTTATCAATGACTAGTTGGAAGTAAAAAGAATGCCTATTGAGCCACCAGAGTCTTTTGGATTTAATCGGGCAAAACAGCCGAGTCGACATGTTGTTCAGACAGCATTGCCAAGCACTCTAGGCACAAACGAGAAAAACCTGCTCACTCAAGGCATAGAGAAACAGCCTAATTCAGTTAAGGTATTCGCTGTAGCCACTAAAGCTGTCGTCACTAAAGCTGCTCTAGCGACTGATAGGCAGCTACAAACACTATTCAAAAACTTTCCAACCCTACTCAACAATACACCTTATACGAGCACCCAAGCTAATCCTCAAAAAGAAAACACTCTACCCAACGTTTATTTAGCAGAAATCTCTATCAAAAATTCTGGGAGTGTCGATAAAAAAATAATCGTGACTACAACACCGCTACGCATAGGTGAACAGCTAGTCATTGCCGCTAAAAATTTAAGAAATAACAATTCGAAAATTCGATCTCAAGTCGAACCAAATCACTCATTCTATAAAATAAGCGCAACAAACAAAGAAACGATTCCTTCCGCTGTTTTTGAATCGATTAGACAAGCGCTACCAAAGCAAACATCAATAGCCAGCATTGTACAGCTGGCCTCTATAATCACCCAAGATAAAGATGCTCAAGATATTCTTTCACATTTTCAAAATACCATTACTCCGAAATCAACAGCAAACCTATTGTCTGAAGCGCCTGAGAAGAATTCATTGGCCAACTTAAAACATAACTTACAAAGCGGGATAGAAAGCGGGATAAAAAAAAATGATATTCTGAAAACGTTACAACAGATTTCACAATTTAGCATAGACAAACATTCAGCATCATCTGACAACATTAAACAACTCATTGAAAATAACGGAATATTTCTAGAGCAATTATTAAGCTCAGCACTAAAAAACAACGAAGGTATTCGACCAGAAACAAAAGATCTTAAAGCATTACTGCTAATCTTAAAGCCCCTACTTGAAAAGAAAAATACTACAGAGGTTGGATCGACAAAAAAACAATCTAGAAATGATATTGTTCGCCAAATCCACCAGCTCGTCTTATCTACTCTTGCAAAAATTCAGCTTAACCAAGCTAGGTCTATTCTTGAAAATAGATCAGCTTCACATGACAACATACATTTCGGAAGCCACTGTTTTTTCGAGATCCCCATGAAATGGGAGCAAGGTTTTTCTTCTCTTTCTATTGAACTATGGAGAGAGAGCGAAGATTACAAATCAAAAAATAAAGAACAAAAAGAAGATTCTACACAAGAACAATACTGGAAAGTAAAACTAGAATTCGATTTGCCTCATCAAAAGAAATTTTATGCTCAAATCCAAGCTCAAAAAAACTCTGTCAATTTTATTTTTTGGGCGGACACGGAACAACATAAAAAAGTGATCGCACATGAAACCAAAGAATTAACGGAAAAACTAAAGAAATATGGCGTCACAGTAGAGAGTACGAAAATTCAACTTGGAAAACCCGTCGATCAAAAAAAACCATTTAATATTTCTTTGATTGATGTGAAAACGTAAACTGATGCAAACTGAAACTTAAACGTCGATTATGATTAACTTAGATACACTAACAGACGAAGAGCTAAGCCAAGCGGTGGCGATTTATTACGATGGAGAATCGGCTCCCGTTATTAGCGCATCTGGCGTTGGCGAAACTGCACAAGAAATTATAGAAATAGCTAACACTCACGGCATACCGCTTTGCGATAACAAAGAGCTGATAAATCTATTAATCACGCTAGAACTTGGCGAATCAATACCTGAGTCTCTGTATCTCAGCGTGGCCTATATCATCGCATTAGCCTATGAGCTACAAGGAAAAACACCAAACTCTTAGTTCGCCACGAAGGTCGCGTCATAAAAATCTCATCACGCAGCTAACGTTATGAGAATCACATCACGAAGGTGTTTTTAAAATTCGATAAAACTCTTCGCCTAGTTCATCTAATTTTTGCACAGGCTGAGTCGCCAAACCGGCTGTAGGAATAACAACAATAGGAAGACCAACTGTAATATAGATTAAAATATCCGCGCCCGATTGAATATACAAAGAATCAACAATCCAACAGGTGGCAGCAATCGCATAAGTCACCACAATTCCCCAAAAAAAGCCTTTATTTGTAGTGCCTTTTGCTAAGAACGAATAAATCAGTGAAATAATAAACGGAGCAGCTATTGATATGACAAACACTATCGATTGATTTACCGAGGATTGCTGATTAAATGAAATGGCAATTCCTAGCGCAACAAACACAATTAGCCCGATAGCCAATTTTGATTTAAGTTGTGCTAATTGTGGGTTGGTGCTTTTGAGCATAAACAAAGAAATATTTGGAATGACAATGAGTGGAACCAAGGTTGTAAAATATGCAGCGATGTCTGACTCAAGATGAAACACTAAATTATTTAAAATCCAAGCAATGAGACCCAACGCATAACCACTGGCTATTCCCCAATAAACAGCGGGTTCACGGGTAAGCTTCACATAGAAAATATAAGCGATAGCAATCGCGGGCGGGACAACCATTGCATAGCCCAACAAGAGCCACTCAAGAACAGAAGCCGTGCCAACAACATAACCAAAGTAGCAAGCGATAATGGCGGCAATGATTCCATAGATGACGGCCGTGACTCGATAAGCTTTTAATTTTTTTGTCACAGAATAGTCTTTGGATGAAGGAATCCAATCATTCACAAACATAGTTGAGCTTGCTAACAAAATTGGCCCACCCGAAGAAATCAATGCAGCCAGAACGGCAGCGATTGCGATACCTCCAACTAAAGGTCCTGTATCCATCGCAATTTTTGTGATGCTGTTGTAACTACCAATACCGGCATTGGCGCCATATTTTGCTAACGCTTCAATACCAACTATCGCGGAGAGAAATGGCATAAGCGCGGCAATACTGCCTGCCAACAAAAAAGCTGGGACAATAATATTTTCACGTTTTGCAGAACTAGAATAATTCACATAAACAGATGCTGCTGGCGTATGAATGGTCGCCGAAAAGAACATAGCAATAATTGGAAACCAGCCTAAACCAACAAAGCTCCACCAACTGGCTTGATCAACACCCGCTGTATCTAAAGCAGCATTTGCTTTTTCAACAACAGAATCCCATCCACCCATCTGACTTGCGCCGACATAACCAACCAAGCTCAAACCAAAAATTATCACAAAGCAATGAATGATATTAACTGACGAAGCACCCTTAAGCCCAGATGAAGCAGTCGATGCTACGATAACAAAGCAGCCGATAAAAATACCGTAAACTAATTCAATACCCACAATGTTGCTGATGATGACACCAATCAATAATGGCTCAATCACATTGACAACAAGGTATTCCGTTTGAACGCAAAGACTGGTTAACCAACCGGATCGAGATTTTCCGTAACGCAAAGTAAATAATTGACTGATCGTCGTTAAGCCTAAACGACGATAAGGTATCGCAAAAAATATCCCGACTAATGCTAACGCTAAAAAAGTATTTACCCCGTACCAGACATTCCAAACTCCGGTTTTCATCACATCGCCAGCCACACCGTAAGAACCAGCACCACCAATTCGAGTCCCGGCGATACCTGCAGCGATCATGATCAAACCCATTCCGCCGCTGGCTGTCGCCCAATCAGAAGAACTTTTATTTCGTCGACTTAATAAGACGCCAATTAACGTCACTAAAGTCAAATAGCCAACAATTGTGTAAACAGCAGCATTCATGAATTTTTACCCGAATCGATTTAATTATTTATAGAAAATTTTATTGAATTATTTTTTTAGAAGATAACTGATAAGATTAATTTCTATAGCTCTTTATCAACAAACAATGATGAATAATAGTTATTTTAAAAGTTGTTATTCAAGATCGTGATCTAAAATCGTATGCTCGCCAGTCATCACTTGGTGTAAATTGATTGCCCCATTTGGTGTCAATAAGTCACTGACAGAAAAGACAAAGCGTGATTTCGTTTTTACCTCTATCGCATTTGCACTAGATTCAATTGTGGCTCCAGCCATATCCCATCGGCTACCGATGGATAAAACACTAGGGGCTCCCACAAAATGGGTATTGGTTGTTGTTATCACCGATTGCACTCCTACAACCGCTTCCCCATCAGGATTTGCAACGGCGACATTATAAAGATCAACCAATGAATTGCTAATACGCAATTGACGAGCAGTGAGATCCTTAAGAGTAACGTCAGTACACTCACTGATAACGACTTCATCGAAGTGGCCGGAATATACAACACCGTGCTGCTCATTACACCGGAGTACACCCTTCTTTACTGTTAAGGGTGGGCCTTCGCCGAATTGTTCTTCTTTTAAACGTTCGGAAGTAAAGGCATTAGCATTCTCTTTTACTCTATCCTGCCGAATAACCTGCAAGAGTAAGTGATTAAACGCTGAAGTATGTGATTTCATTGGTACATGAGCAGCACCACCAATGACAGACAATTGAGAATGCTTTAGACGCCCATTTAAAAGGTATCCCGTACGAAGAGGAGCAATCCGGTCACGCTCCCCCCAGATCAAATAAGTTTGCTGTTTGACTAATGTAATTGCATCCGAAAAATTATGCATAATCAACGCAAGAGCCGCATTACCATTTTCTCGATCATTAAACAGTGTATTCCATGCGAGATTACTTTCACTCAAAATACCAGTCGGATCAGGTGTAACACCCGTCCACTCAATAATAGAACGACCCACATTTAACAACTGAGCACCAAAACGCTTAAATGGTTTGGGTACATAATCTAAGTCAATAGGCAGCTCACCATTTAATTTTAGTAAGGCGGTTCGCTCCAAAATACCTGCGGCATCGACCAACACTAGGCGCTCTACTTGTTGTGGATAATTTGCGGCATGCTGCAAAGAAATTGCACCTCCCATTGAATGGCCCACCAGCACTACAGGGTTGTGCGCATAACGATTAATCACCCACGAAAGAACTTGTGAATAATGAACAGGGGAATATTTTCCTTCAGGTTTTGAAGATCGTCCAAATCCAGGCAAGTCAATTGCAATCACGTGATATGTTTTTTCTAAAGCCGGAATAACCGATAGCCAATCCGTAAAACCTGCCTGACCTAAACCATGAACTAATACCACTGTTTGACGATTTTTAAGTCCTGCCTGCACCACAAATAATTCAGATTGCCACACAGGCTCAGTGACATGTTCACTTTTCCAATGCGTAGGGAGAGTAGCAATATCAAATTCTTGGGGAATATGTTCGGATGAGTGCTGGGAAATTGCGACAAGAGGAAAAAAAACAAAGCAGAATATGAAAAAAATTCTAGCCCACTGTGATGAATATAAATGCCGAATTGATGTCATGGATATCTCAATGGATAAAAACTGTTAGTCTATGATAAACACTCAGCAACTTCGAAATATATTTTTTCAAAACCATACTGTCGAGCACCATTAGAATCACGATTCCTAACACGAAAACTTCATTGCTATTTACACATTGCCTTATCAAACATTGCACATAAGAGTAAGACTAACACGAGCGTTTTTATTTTTATGAGTCAAAACGGTATAAATCATATAGAAACAAGAATGTGGCTATGCCATTTTACAAAACCTAACCCCTATTCTCATTAGAAATATGTGAATCTAACACTAAACCCTGGTAATGCAGACACTAGCAAGACGCTATACAATGCGAATTTTGTAGCGACTAAAATAGACTCTTAGCATTGACCAACTCAAACAAATCGACAGAGATTCACCATAAAGCATCGTCTCAGACATACAAGATCAACACTTGGAAAGTCGACTACCTGCCAGACAGCTCCGACTACTATTTAACCATTCGCCATCTTCCCAACCCCGTTTGGCTAGATAGCGGTCGTCCGCACGCCACCTTCGGTCGCTACGATATTCTGACAGCTGCACCGAGCGCAACTTACACTACAACAAAACAAAAAACCGTCATACATGAACTCGGGGCTCACGTTTTAGATCGCTCTCAAAGCAGCCCTACTAGCGGCTCCAAAACCACTCGCTACTCTGATCCATTTAAACTTGTCGAATCAGCGCTAGAACAACTAGGCACTTGCGAGGACACCTCCTTCCCATTTACTGGAGGAGCGCTCGGCTATTTTGGCTATAATTTACGCGCTATCACTGAACCGCGTCTTCTACCCATCAAGCGCGATATCGATATCCCCGACATGCTCATAGGGATCTACAAATGGGCAATCATTCAGGATCATCATACAAAAGAATCTTATTTGATCGCTCATCAAGACCTTGATGAAAACACTCAGGATAGGCTTTTAAACCGTGTACTCCAATATCAAAAACCACAAAAAAATAAAATAAAAAAACAATTAAAAATCAAAGAGATAAAAAGTAAAGTTAAAGTCAAAAAATATCGGCATAGTATTGAAAAAATACAAGACTACATCTCTGCGGGCGACTGCTATCAAGTTAATTTTGCACAACGCTTTGAAGCAAAATACACAGGTGATAGCTTTCTCGCTTACCAGCATTTGCGGCAACAACTACCCGCTCCATTTGGCTGCTATATGGAGTTTGATGGCGGAACGATTCTTAGCCACTCCCCTGAAAGATTCTTAAAAGCTGATGGGAAAGCGATCGAAACCAAACCCATTAAAGGGACTATAGAGCGAGGAAATACCCCACAAGAAGACGACTCAAAGGCTGATTGGTTACTTAACAGCCAAAAGGATCGAGCTGAAAACCTTATGATTGTTGATCTATTGCGCAATGATCTCAGCAAAACCTGCAAGCTTGGCAGCGTAAAAACGCCCGATTTATTCCAACTGGAGAGCTACGCCAACGTCCATCACCTAGTCAGCAAAGTAATTGGAACACTGGATACAAAATCAAACCTTATTGACTTATTTAAAGGATGCTTTCCTGGTGGCTCGATCACGGGGGCGCCGAAAATTCGCGCCATGGAAATAATTGATGAGATAGAGTCACTAGAGCGGTCAGTTTATTGTGGGAGTATCGGATATATCAGCTCAAATGGAAAAATGGACACCAATATCGCTATTCGCACCATCGCTTGCGATGAGGAGAAAATGTACTGCTGGGGAGGAGGAGGAATCGTCGCTGATTCAGAAGCGGATGATGAATACCAAGAAAGCCTTCAAAAAGTGAATGTACTACTTGAAGGCTTGAAGCTTTTTCAGAAACCCCAAAGCAGCTCCTAACCTGACAGCGACTAGTATTAAGTGCTTTACAGCAAAAAGAGCCGAACAAACGATATAAATCCTTATCGACTATCCACTCAAAAAGACTATAAAGACAAGTCTCGATTACTTGCCTTTATAAACTCTTTTTTCAAATCTTCGAAAGTTTGCACGGCAGGAAACTGCGGGAACTCGTTGATGACATTGTCCGGCGCATGAAACAAAATACCCGCATCTGCTTCACCTAACATCGTTGTATCGTTATAAGAATCGCCAGCTGCAATGATACGGTAATAGAGAGTTTTCAGCGCTAAGACAGATTGCCTCTTTGGGTCTCGCTGGCGTAAGTTGTAGCCAGTCACGTTTCCTGCTTTATCGATATCTAAGCGATGACAAAATAGTGTTGGCCAGCCTAATTGCTTCATTAATGGCTGAGAAAATTCGTAGAATGTATCCGATAAAATAATCACCTGAAAACGTTCTCGCAACCAATCAACAAACTCTCTAGCGCCCTCTAATGGCTTTAATTGTTCAATAACTTCCTGTATTTCATGAATGCCCAAACCGTTTTCTTTTAAAATTCGCAAACGCTGAGTCATTAATACATCGTAATCTGGAATATCGCGAGTGGTGGCTTTCAATTCTTCGATGCCAGTTTTTTCCGCAAAAGCGATCCATATTTCAGGAACCAAAACACCCTCAAGATCTAAACACGCTAATTCCACAACCATTCTCCGAGTCAATATTTAAGAAGACGACAATCTACAGATAGACGCCCATTTCTGCAAATAAGACCCTTTCTATTTCGTCAAAACTTTCGACAAAAAGTGAGCGTTTTCACGTGGAACATTTAAAGAGTTACTTTAAGTTGCGCACCCAAGAGTTGAGCTGAGCCCTGTACAACACCTCTCTACAGGTCAATAAAATCAAGAGTTTTCGAGCACATCTAGTACGTTAGTCGCTATTCGCATCCACATGTAGTGCAAATTTAAGACTTTTGGTATGTTTTTTAACCGCTGTTCCACGGGTGAGCTTTGTTCAAAACGGCTCGCTTTTGGTTCCTTTTGATCTATTCGTATGGAAAAGGATTATTTCTAACGAGGAACGTCCTCTGCTATTCTTTGCGGCTTATTGTGTGTTTTTATTACCTTTATCTTTCTACTACTGTTAATCCAAGGAACTCGTGTCGATGACAGACAACATCCCTACCGTTGATATTGATACCACTTTACAATCTGAGCCTCCCCACGAGATTCTAAAATATGCACTCGACCGCTTTGATAACATCGCAATTTCCTTTAGCGGTGCTGAGGATGTCGTCCTCGTCGATATGGCACATCAAATCAACCCGAATGTGAATGTCTTTTCATTGGATACAGGTCGACTCCATCCAGAAACCTATCGCTTTATTGAAAAAGTGCGAAAACATTACAATATCAATATCGAGTTACTGTTACCGAATGCAGAATCAGTCAACAAGCTGGTTCGCGAAAAAGGATTATTCAGTTTTTACGAAGACGACCACAAAGAGTGCTGTAGCCTTAGGAAAGTGATGCCATTGAAGGAAAAGCTTCTTACTCTAGATGCTTGGGTTACAGGACAAAGACGTGACCAGAGCCCAGGGACACGAGCACAAATCCCAGTTATACAAGATGATCGAGCATTTTCTCGCCCGCAGGAGACTCTAACCAAGTTTAATCCTTTGGCTAACTGGAGTTCTCGAATGGTTTGGGATTACATCCGCTCTTACAATGTGCCATTTAACGAACTTCATGAGCAAGGCTACATTTCGATCGGCTGTGAGCCTTGCACTCGACCTCTTGGCCCCAACCAACATGAACGGGAAGGCCGTTGGTGGTGGGAAGAAGCTACTCAAAAAGAATGCGGACTCCATGCGGTTAATGCTAAGTAGTTGATCGTTTTTGTTGTCTCTTGTTAGTCCCTACAAACCCTGAAATACTTGCGACTAAAAGTAAGCTTCAACTCACGGAACAGTTCTTATCTCAAAATAAAAGCATCTAATGAGATTAAAAAAGTACCATTAAATAACTAACTACCAATAAAAAGTGCCAACATATTTGGCGCCAATTAATAAGGAGACACTATTGAAAATCACGCTAGTTAAGAAAATACTCGCTGACGGCTCTCCCTGTAAAAAGTGTGCTGATGTCATCGGAAAACTTGAAGAGTCTGGCCACATCAACTCTATCGATCAAATATTGATCGCCGATGAGAGAGATGCGTCAAGTGAAGGTATCTCACTCGCAAAAGAACTTAACGTAGAAAGAGCTCCTTTCTTTGTTGTTGAAAGAGATGGGCGCGCACCCGAGGTTTACACCGTTTACTTAAAATTTGTGAAAGAGGTTTTAAATGAACAGCCATCAGCTTCTGATGAAGCGAAAGAAATATTAGAGAATACTGTTGATTTGGATTTTATCTAATGTGATTTATGAAATTTTTGCTGTAAATAAAACGCCCTATACATGCGAAGCATCTACCAACTTAAACTTAAAAACCACTTAAAGTTAGCAACTGCTTATCTACTCTACTTGTTCAATTCAAGATAATTTCTTAAAGACAAGTTTAACTTTATTAATGATCTAGCCGATTACTTTACGTCCTACCAAAAAAAAACCTTGTATTCAGTGAAAGAAAACAAGGTTTTTTATGTGTCAGAGCACGACCAATATCTTAAAAACTAGAAGCTAGTACGTCGGTATCTCTATATTTTGAAATAACTCCTCAAGCTCAGCCCTAGAATGTCGCTCGTAAGCCTTATCAACAATCTCTTTTGTTAAATGCGGCGCAAACTGTTCAAGAAATTCATACATAAAGCCCCTCAAGAACGTACCACGGCGGAAACCAATTTTTGTGATGCTCGATTTGAACAAATGACTCGCGTCCAGAGCAACCAAATCAGAATCCAGCTCTTCGTCATGAGCCATCTTAGCGATGATGCCAATACCAAGCCCTAGCCTAACGTATGTTTTAATCACGTCAGCGTCTGCAGCAGTAAAAACAACCTTAGGGGCCAGACCGCGATCAATAAACGCTTCATCGAGCTTAGAGCGGCCTGTAAAGCCAAATACGTAAGTCACTATTGGATGCTTTGCAATTTCCTCTAACGTCAACTCAGAGATTTGGCAAAGAGGATGGTCTTTTGGAACAACAATGCAACGATTCCATCGATAACAAGGCATCATAATAAGATCACTGAAAAGATCTAGGGCCTCTGTCGCGATTGCAAAGTCCACAGTTCCATCTGCCGCCATTTCAGAGATCTGCATTGGAGTCCCTTGATGCATATGGAGGGAAACATCTGGGTATTCACCGATAAAAGATTCAATCACTTTAGGCAGTGCGTAGCGAGCTTGGGTGTGAGTTGTCGCGATCGACAAAGTCCCCTTTTTCTCATTACTATACTCTTGGGCAACCTGCTTGATGCTTTCTACTTTACGTAAAATCTCACCGGCCGTTTTAAGAATCGCTTCACCGGCGGGAGTAATGCGAGTCAAATGTTTTCCACTACGGGAAAACACTTCAACCCCCAACTCATCTTCAAGCAAACGAATTTGTTTACTAATGCCAGGTTGTGATGTGTATAAACTTTGAGCGGTTGCTGATACGTTTAAATCGTGATGTGCAACTTCCCAAATATATCGTAACTGCTGCAGTTTCATATACCCTCCGAATGGCCGCGCAGTGTCATTGCGTTTTCGATTATAAAAATATGCGAAAATATTCTTTTCCAGAATAGTAACAAATCTCTATATTTACCAGTCTGATTTTAAGCATAACTGCTTTTTAGTGCCAAATTACATATATAAGTCCACATTTCATGGAATTTCTTCTCTATATCATCGCCGGCGGAGCTGTCGGAATCGCCATTGGCATGACTGGAGTTGGAGGTGGCTCACTAATGACCCCTCTCCTTATCCTCTTTGGCTTCCCCTATAACGTCGCTATTGGTACTGATCTCTTGTATGCCGCAATGACAAAAAGTGGCGGCGTCTTCTCCCATCACAAGCAAAGAAATATTGAATGGAAGCTTGTCGGACTATTTGCCGCAGGAAGTATCCCCGCTTCGATTGCCACAACGTTACTTCTTGATACGGTTTTTACAAACGCCGACGACTATAAACCGGTATTAACGACCGCTCTAGGGGTTATGTTGATTTTGACGTCTATAGTGTTGCTGTTTAGAAAAAAAATTCAAACATCCACCCATGACTCACCTAACCGATTTGCGTTATGGTCTCAATCT
The DNA here is from genome assembly GCA_050633885.1 of Cellvibrionaceae bacterium. Classification (GTDB taxonomy): domain Bacteria; phylum Pseudomonadota; class Gammaproteobacteria; order Pseudomonadales; family Cellvibrionaceae; genus JAWSVE01. The sequence goes on along the minus strand of JBOEHK010000001.1, from coordinate 789,577 downwards.
CACTCAATGAGCATTACGGTCATTGCCGGTATCCTACTTGGGGTTTTTGTGACCTTATCATCGGTCGGTGCCGGTGCTTTCTGTGCCGCCCTGCTGCTTACCCTTTATCCAAAACTTTCTTCCGTCAAAGTCGTTGGAACGGATATAGCCCACGCGGTACCACTTACGCTGGTTGCCGGTTTAGGACATCTTATTTTTTTGGGAAATGTCGACTTTGTTTTATTGGGGTGTTTGTTAGTCGGATCACTTCCCGCGATTCACTTGGGAACGAAGCTAGGTGCAAAAGTGCCTAGTCACATCATGCTGCAAATCCTCGCTAGTATTTTGTTAATTCTAGGTATCCGATTTGCATTTTTTTAAGATACAAATACGCACATAATTTTTCACGATAAGACTATTGATAAAAATTAAAAGAGTGGATGCTGCTTAGGAAGGTCTGATACACCTAATGAACTAGGTGATTGAGATAACATAGGGACAGTGAAAACAGGTATTTTCGCAAGCTGTAAAACTTTAGTGGTAACAGAACCTAGACTGTAACCATGAACAACATCTGGGTTATGGCTTCCCATCACAATAAGATCGGCTTGCCTTTCGTGAGCGTATTTTAAAATAATATCAGCGGGACGCCCTGATTCTACAATCACCTCAACGTCTGAAATTTTTTTTTCTGATTCTACTTCTAAAAATTCGTCTGCTAACAGATCGATTAACTGATCTTTTATATTCGATAAAACAACACCGTGTTCTCCATCCTGAAGATCTTTTGTTATTTCTTTAGGGAGGTATGTTTTGAGTACGGCGTTTCCTAAAAAACCTAAGGGTTCGACTGCATGGATAGCAATAACCTTTGCCTCACAATCTTCCGCTAAGGCAATAACATGCTGCATCACATACGGCGTATAAACACTCATATCTGTCGCAAAGACGATTGTTTGAATCATAAAACCAACTACCGACACTTCTACTTTTTGCTATCAATTGAAATCAAGAAAAGCTGATTTCAATACTACAGATCTGCATTGAGCAGATAGCCTTGCACTATAAAAGCATAGCAGTGAAAAATGGTCTATTAAGAAACTCTATAGAATAATTTGATGTGAGCTTAGGTTTAATCCTTCAATCTGGGCTTATTGGCAATTCCATGGGGCACGTGCCCCGTTGCAACATGCACACTGGCTGAGTCACAGTGCTGACGCTGATCATCAAAAAATACATCGGCTCCATACGCTTGTAAAAAACTCCCTTTATCTAACCCCCCCAAAAAGAGAGATTCATCAATTCTAATTTTCCATTCTCGCAACGTGCGAATAACTCGTTCATGAGCAGGAGCAGATCGGGCTGTCACCAATGCTGTTCTTATTGGGCTTTCCTCCCCTTTGAATTCTGCTTGAAGACCATGCAGCGCAGATAAAAACTCTTTGAAGGGCCCTACTTTTAACGGCAATTTTGCAGACGCTTTTTCACTTGTCGTGAAAGCCTCTAAACCATCGCGTTTAAATACCTGTTCAGCTTCATCCGAAAATAATACGGCATCACCATCGAAAGCAAATCGAAGTTGTTCACCATGATCTGATTTATTTTTAGACGCGAGCAATGTTGCTGCTGCAATACCGTGATCTAGTGCGTGTCTCACATCATCGCCGTGAGTCGACAAAAACAAATGACAGCCAAAAGCATGGACATACCGGTATGGGCTTTCACCGCCACAAAAAGCAGCTCGACTAATCGACAAACCATAATGTTCAATTGAATTAAAAATACGCAGACCTGTATCTGCACTGTTTCGAGACAACAAAAGAACTTCTACTCGAGGCTCACCACCGAGCCGCTCATTGATGCGCAATAATTTTTGCACCATAGGGAATGCATCGCCTTTTTCTAACACTTCATTTTCATGTTCAATCTGATACTTTGAGTAAGCGTCCAACCCTTCCTTTTCATAAACATCATTACTGGCAGAAAGATTGAATAGTGCCCTTGAAGAAATCGCAATAATTAATTTATTTCCATAACCTTTTGGCATCTTGTTATATCACCGATATTTTTTAATTTAACGTTCACTACGCAATGTAAAATATTCTTTTGTTAAACGTACCACGACGCCACTTAATAAAATTAAAGCAATCAAATTTGGGACTGCCATCAAACCATTCAGTGTATCTGCAATCACCCATACCATATCTAGTCCGACAGCACAGGCGCCAACAGGAATCATTAGTACCCACAACAACCTAAACGGTAACTCTATTTTTTCTCCAAATAAAAATTGCGCGCAACGCTCTCCGTAATAACTCCAACCGAGTATGGTCGTAAAAGCGAAAAACACAATAGCCACTGAAACAAGAACATCGCCAAACGGAATAGCACTCGCGAATGCAGCTTGAGACATGGCAACACCTTTTGCTTCCCCATCCCAAACACCAGTGACGATAATCGCCAAACCTGTCACCGAACAAATAATTAACGTATCAATAAATGTACCTAACATAGCAATTAAGCCCTGTCTTACAGGACTATCTGTTTTTGCTGCTGCATGTGCAATAGGTGCGCTTCCTAGGCCAGCTTCATTTGAAAAAACTCCGCGAGCAATTCCAAAGCGAATTGCCATCGCCACTGCCGCACCAGCAAAACCACCTTGTGCCGCTACCGGACTAAATGCACTTTTAAACACTAAAGCAAAAGCTTCAGGTATCGCAGACATATTTAGCGCAATAATCCAAAGGCCAGCCAGAAAATAAGTCATCCCCATTATTGGAACTAATTTACCCGCTACTTTTGAAATCCGTTTTATACCACCAATCAAAACAATGCCGACAAGAATCATGAGCACTATGCCAACAATAAATTTATCCAATAAAACATCTTGAAAGATTGTTTTCTCAGAGCCGACAATCGTGTGAATTGCATCTGCCACCGAATTCGCTTGAACCGCATTACCAATACCAAATCCCGCAAGCGATCCAAAGATAGCAAACAATGTACCTAACCAGAGCCAATTTTTTCCTAAACCATTTTTGATGTAATACATTGGTCCACCGATATGTAATCCGTCTTTATCAGTTTCTCGATAGTGAACCGCACAAACAGCTTCTGAATATTTTGTTGCCATTCCGATCAATGCGCTACACCACATCCAAAACAACGCACCCGGACCACCTAGGCCAATGGCCGTCGCAACACCCACAATATTTCCCGTTCCTATCGTGGCGGATAACGATGTCATCAATGCATGAAAAGGAGAGATATCACCCTCTCCTCTTTCTTCTCTACCATGAACCAACTGTTTAAAAGCATAGGGTATTTTTCGAAGGGGAAGAGCCTTCAACCCAATCATTAATAATGAACCGGTGCCAAGGATAAGTACCAACATCCAAGGGCCCCATGTTAAGCCGTTTATTAATGTTATTAATTCCATGAAAACTCTTTATATCTATTGAATGAAATATTGTATTAAAAAAACTGTTTTTGAGGGAACAGACCAAACACGCCACCGGTGTGAACAAAGACAATGTCTTCCTCACCGGAAAAATTACCTTTTAAGACTTCTTCAATCATGCCATGAAACGCTTTTCCCGTATAAACGGGATCCAAAACAATACCTTCAAGCCGCGCTAACAGTTTTATCGTGTCAAAAACCTCGGCGCTAGCCTTTCCATAACCTGGACCAATGTATTTATCATTGACAGCAATGGGTATTTTTTCAAGATCTATTTGCAGATGATATCGATTCTTCCAGTCAGAAATATCGCTCAACACTTTATTGATAAAATATGCTTCGTTGTCACAAACGGCCATACCTATGACTTCAGCATCTAAATCAAAAAGATGCGCCCCTACTGTCAAACCCGCTTGAGTTCCCCCCGAACCTGATGCAACGATAATATGTTGTGGGTTAATGTTATGTGTTTTAAAATTTTTGTTTAGCTCTTCAGCTGCAGCCACATAACCCCAAACACCAATCTCATCACTGGCCCCCGTCGGAATAGTGAAAGGTTTTTTCCCTTCATTGACTAAACGTTGCCGATGCTCCTCGAAAAGATTAGATAATTCTTTTTGGTATTCAAATTTTGCATACTGATATATTTCCGCGCCAGACATAACATCTAACAATAAATTTCCATCAGGTAACACCGGTTCTGAATCATTTGTTTCGTTTCGTAGAATCAAACAAACATTCAATCCCAATTGAGCGCCAACGATAGCTGTCGCTCTACAATGATTGCTTTGAATCCCGCCACAAGTAATTAACGTATCACACCCATCGCTAATGGCTTGAGCTATCACAAATTCTAATTTTCGGATTTTATTTCCAGAAAGTACCGAACCAGTAAGGTCATCTCTTTTAATCCAAATCCTAGGGGATGAAAACTTTTTGTCTAATTGACTTGATAGGTGTGCGGATAGACGATCGAGGGGCTGTAAGGGCGTGGGGGTTTGCGCTAAAGATAATTTATCGGGATACTGAAACGGGATGTTTTTTTTCATCCAAAATTCCTCGAATAAATTCTAATAGTAACAAGCGGAATAGATGAGCTGAGCCTTCTGACTTGAATAAACACCATCTAGATTGACTGAGATGGTGTTATATCCTTTAATTGCTTGTTACGAAAACAATGCATTGGACTTATTAAATAGACTTAATGGTGCCTTTTGGTAATACCGCATGAACTGCTGATTTTTGAAATTTTAATTCGTTATTTTCGCCCACTTCTAAAACAATATAGTCATCATCCACTTTATTAACTTTACCAATCAAGCCGCTATTCAGAAGGACCTCATCGCCCTTACCGATCGAGGAAACGAGTTCACGATGCTCTTTGGCTCGTTTTTGCTGAGGTCGAATCATAAAAAGATACATGAACAGAAATAATCCGCCCATCATAATTAAGAAAGACCAAGAACCTTGTTGACCTTGTGGAGCAGCTGTTTGTGCCATCGCAGCAGGAATAAAAAAACTCATGAATTTACCTCAGTTGTGGACTCACGCTCAGCGACTCGCAAAATAACATGAGTCCACTAGGGAGGATCATGATATCCACGAATGAGGCCGAGCCTTTAAAACCGGTAACTCTACCGCTTTTATAAGACTCTCGCAATTGAATAACTGAAAGGAGAATATCAATGAGGTACTTAGGGCTTGAAATAAGAGGACGGGTAAAAAGCGAGCTCTTAAGGACTCTTCTTAATGACCACCCCTATTCACTATGCATAATCTCTGAACAGTTTCCTGAAAGTACTCGGTGATAGCGCTGTCCAACGCTTAAACGCGTTTGTAAAGCTTGTACGATCAGAAAAGTCGAGTGCTGTAGATATCGAGTCAATGCTCAGCGTGTGCCTAACTAAGTAATTAATGGCGTGGTGATATCTCACTTGATCACGCAATTGGGCAAAGCTGACATTCTGTTGTTGTAAACGCCTCTGTAGAGTTCGCTTGGATAATTTCAATTCCTCAGAGATATGATCAATGCTTAAAGGCATTCCGCCAATGCGTCGTTGAAGCACATCAATGACACGCCCAGAAACACCGTAAACTTCAGGGATTGTTGCTTGGTGGATATATTCATCGAGGGATTTCACGCCTGGTACAGCAAAACCACGGTCTTCTTGCTGGCTTTTAATTTTTGCTGTGTCTAACTCAATCATTCTGGCGACTCCTTCTGCCATCAATTCTAAGGTTTCAATGTCAAACGATGAAAGTTCAAACGCCGTTAAAGAAGAGAAACACAGAACCCCCACTTTTTTGTTAGCAACTCGTAATGGAATCCCAACGTAGCCCACCATATCTGGACGATCACGAGAGACAGATGAAGGTTTCATACTATCTCTTTTAACTGCCAGTCCTCTACTTACTTGATCTTGTTCTGTGACACGCTGATAAATTTCTTCAGCCGTATCTGACAAACGAGAGGAAATAGAACAAGATTGAACATCCAACAACACAACTTTTCTATAGATTGCGCCCATTGAAAAAACAAGAAAGCCAGACATAGCGTTAAACATCTGACACCCCGCATCAAGGTAAATGCGAGATTGGTTTTCTAGTGATAAATCAGGTAGGGCTAACTGACGGTGTAAAAACCGCAAGCGATCAGAAAAATCATCAAAGTTGTATTGAGCAAGCTCTTCAGACTGGCTCAAATTATTGCTGGGAAATTCCATGAGTTTCAAATTATGGAGATGTATCTCCATCCAATCCTATTCCAATCGCTTCATATTCTTGCTTTAAAATAACTCAAACAAGCAAGTAATAGTGAAAAGCGCGCCAACTACCCCAAATAATTTTTTTTAAATGTAACGCAATAAAAAACGATACAACTGACAAAAATACGCTTTTAGTGCCAGTGTTAGTGCAGATAAAGAGCAATACCGAATTCACTCTTATCTTTTTTCCTATCATGTAAAACTTTTATAATGATTAGTTATAGCAGTTAACTTTAGAGTGTCAAATTAACGGCGCCAACAAAATAGATGTTTTTGGAATAAAAAAAATCTGTGTAATCACTAAAATTAAGATTATTTTAGATTAAGGACAGTAGTCGGTGAGAAATTAAAAGAAAGACAGTGGCGTCAAAATAGTCAGCGTTAAGCGTCAAGAAATGCATCAGGACATTTAATCTCATGCGGACTAGAAGGTGGCTTATGGAGCTCTCGCCAACACTTCCATGAGGCGAGAGGAAACTCCTGTTATAACGACCTATAAAAACCTCCCTATAAGTCCAATGATTTAATTTCAGCAATAACATCATCGTGATGAGTTTTCGTTTTAAACTTGTTCATGATTGACTTAAGACGCCCATCCTTTCCGATGATAAAAGTGGTTCGAATTAAGCCCATAAACTCTCGCCCCATAAACTTCTTCATTCCCCAAACACCATATTTATCCGCAAGCTTATGATCAATATCAGCTAATAAATCAAAATTTAAATCATACTTATCTTCGAACTTTGCGAGTTTATCTTCAGCGTCAGGACTCACACCCAGCACAACTGTATCGAGTTTCTTAAATTCTTTTTGTGAATCTCTTATTCCACAAGCTTGAGTCGTGCAACCTGGCGTCATTGCTTTGGGATAAAAATATAAGACAATATTTTTTTTACCTTTGTAATCTTTTAATGCAATAGACTCCCCTCTTTGATTCTTCAAATTAAATGCTGGAGCCATATTGCCAATTTTGGGATACGTCATGGTGTTACCCTTTAATCGAGTGTTTGAAAACGAATAATTATAAATACCTTCGCGATAATATCAGAAGAAATCTTTTCACTCCGATATTTAAATAAAAAAGCAGAAAGCGAAAAACAAAAAAGCCGCAATCAATGCGGCTTTTAAAATAACGTTGATTACATTTAAAAATGTAATTATTTTGGAAGAAGATCTGCTACAGCATCACGCTCTTCTGATAATTCAGTTTCAGTCGCTTCCATTTTCTTGCGAGAGAAATCATTAATATCAACACCTTGAACAATCTCCCAGTCCCCATTTTGGCAAGTACATGGGAAAGAGTAGATCAAGCCTTTTGCGATACCGTAACTTCCATCACTGTAAACACCCATGCTTACCCAATCGCCTTTAGGAGTTCCTAAAGCCCAATCACGCATGTGAAAGATGGCCGCATTTGCAGCAGAAGCCGCACTAGAAGCGCCACGCGCATCGATAATCGCAGCACCACGCTTTTGAACGGTAGGAATGAAATCGTTTTCGTACCAAGGTTGATCGATCATAGTCATCGCATCACCACCATCCACTTTTGTTTTGTGAATATCAGGATATTGCGTTGAAGAATGATTACCCCAAATAGTGAGATTAGTAATGTCATTAACCGTCTTGCCAGTTTTTTGAGCAAGTTGAGTCATCGCACGGTTATGATCAAGTCGAGTCATCGCTGTGAATTGACGAGGATCGATATCTGGCGCATTACGTTGTGCAATTAATGCATTGGTATTTGCTGGGTTACCAACAACCAACACTTTAATACCTTTTGAGGCATTATCGTTAATCGCTTTACCCTGAACTGAGAAGATCGCGGCATTGGCTTCAAGAAGATCTTTTCGTTCCATGCCAGGTCCACGAGGACGAGCGCCTACTAACAATGCAAAATCAGCATCTTTAAAAGCCACCGCGGGATCATCTGTACAGACCATGCCAGCCAATAAAGGAAAGGCACAATCATCTAGCTCCATTGCAACGCCTTGTAGCGCTCCAAGAGCTGGAGTTATTTCAAGCATTTGGAGAATAATTGGTTGATCTTTACCCAACATGTCGCCCGCTGCAATGCGGAATAACAAAGAATAACTAATTTGACCGGCCGCTCCAGTGACGGCAACTCGAACTGGTGCTTTCACAATATGTCTCCATTTGAAAATTAATTGAATTGAATGTTAAAAAGAATTCGGAATACGCTATAAACTTAATATACAAGGCATGATGTTGGGATGTTACTTATCGACCTAGCTACCAATAATTGCCAAAAATAATCTCTAATCGTCTCACTCTAAATACTAAATCTAAATACTAAATCTAAATAAGAGCCATCTAAAAGAAATATATTTATGTCATAACCTAAGTGACACATCTCTATTCGAAGTGGATCAATAGAGACGACCCCATTCCTGCTTTAGCGCCAGCATGTAAGAATAACTACCGTCTACTCAAAGGAGTCACTTTACAGCGCGGTGCATTATAGGGAATCGCAAGAATATTTCACTACCTAAACGTAGATTTGGTTAACAAACCATCAAAACACGCCTAGATGAACTCAATTTATGTCTTATTTAGACTAGATCAAGAAAAGAGAAAGAGCGAGGAAAGAGCTAAGTAGCTCCAGTCAACGCCTCAGTACTGCCTCAACGTAATACTCTAAGATAGCGACTCAAACACTGTATTAGAGCGCTAGATTGTTTCTTTGTAGCGCTTTGAAAGTGCTTCATACAGATGATCCTTGAATTCAGGGGCCGTAGTATCCAAAGCCCCGGATAATTCAACTAAATGCTCATTGTCTTCTCGTCCTGCCCATAGCTTTCGATAAGAACCATCTTTATACCCATTGTCTTGACGAAAAAAGTTCAGTACATTTTTTCCCACATAACGGGTATAAAGTGTTTCAAAATCAAGTCCTATTGATTTCATAAGTCGAGCAAACCCAGGTAGATCAAATCCTTTAGTGTGTAAAATTGCGGCAACAAATTTTTCTAACTCATCAGGAAATGTTTGTAAGTTCTTCGCTTCATTCCATTCTTTTAAAGCTTCATCCATGAGAGACTGCGGAGATTTTTGCTCGAGAATTAAAATGCTTAAACCAAAATGCCAAATATCGATCAACTCTAAAATCACTTGATCAACGTCAGGGTCTTGTTTCTTCCACCATTTCCAACCGTAATGATCCAGCATTTCTGCACTTTCAATCCATATCGCGCGAAACCAAGGAAAACCTTGATCACGCCAATCACTATGCACTTTCGAATTCATATCGTCTTGAAGTTGAAGCATGATTTCAAATTTAGTTTGCATTGTTACTACGTCCCCACTGTTTTTTATTTTTTTAAATTGTAAAAATTATCTAACCTCGTAAAAAAGGTTCAGCTTTTTTAAATAAATTGAAGAAGTTTTCGGCTGTTGCTTCTACTAAATTGTCATAGCTAATACTTCTAAGTTCTGCGACATATTCAGCCACTTCCCGAACAAATTTTGGCTCGTTCGATTTACCACGAAAAGGCACTGGGGCCAAATAGGGTGAATCAGTTTCAATTAATAGTCGATCTAACGGTATCTTTTTAGCAACATCTTTTAAGTCGTTAGCATTTTTAAACGTCACTATGCCTGACATTGAAATCATGTAATTCAAATCCAATGCTCTCTTCGCCATATCCCAATCTTCAGTAAAACAGTGTAAAACACCTGCGGAATCACTATTTCCGTGCTCTTGTATCAGTTGTAATGTATCTTCTTTTGCTGAGCGCGTATGGACCACGATGGGTAATTGTGCCGCTGCTCCAGCTTCTAGATGCATAATAAAACTTTCTTGTTGTATTTTTTTTGTCTCATCAGAGTAATAATAATCTAAACCTGTTTCTCCAAGCGCAACGACTTTCGAATGCTCTCCCCATTCAATTAACTGTTCCGTGCTAGCCAGCCCTTTTTCAACATCTAAAGGATGGACTCCTGCCGAAGCAACAATATTATTGTGGTCTTCCGCAATTTTTAACACGTCTTTTCTATTATCTAGACTGATGCTGATACAGAGCATGCCCTCAACGCCCCGTTCTTTTGCTGCATCTAATGCAAGCGAAAGTTCTCCATCATAATGTTTGAGTTTTAATCGATCTAAATGGCAGTGAGAATCTATCAGCATAGGGATTAATGACTAAAGTAAAATTATCGAAATAAAAAACGCCTTCAGAAAGAGGCGTTTAAGAATTAATTATCAGGGAATAAAAACTAACACATCAGGAATATAATCACATAGTGTGTGTTGGTCGGTCTGAATCCAGTGAGCCTGCAAGATAAGTTTCAATTTTATTCGCAGCAGTATCATCTTGATCACTGAATTGAACGCCAACTCCAGCCGCTCGGTTACCTTGTGCGCCTTTCGGTGTTACCCAAATCACCTTTCCCGCAACCGGTATTTTTTCAGGCTCATCCATTAAATTAAGCAGCATAAAAACCTCATCGCCTAATTTATAACTTTTACCTGTCGGGATAAACAAACCGCCGTTCTTTACGAAGGGCATATATGCCGCATAAAGAACTGCTTTGTCTTTGATCGTAAGAGATAATATTCCGTTGCGGGCACCGCCCCCTAGACCTTTCATACTCGACTCGTTACCTATATTTTAAAAAAATGATCATCTTTTTAGAAAGCATCTATCGATGCAAGTGTTTTTAGTCATAGGTGTATAATTGTTTGGTTAAATCTATACAGTAATCTATACCTTAAAACACCTTATCTTAGACTTTTCGCCTAAAAACCATTCTAAAGGCCAATCGACACACCGGTTAAACAACTATCCAGCATTCCAATCTAAGTCATTGTAGACAAAGTAGAAATTTAATGCAGCACTTAATACATTAGACAATTCAGCAATAGAAAACAAACTTAACCAAATGTTAAATCGTCAATCTATCGACCGGTTTGACTCTGTGGACGAATGGTCGTTTTTCTGCGATTCAACACAATCCAATCCATTAAAATCTCTTCCCAAAGCAAATGAGGATTTGGGTTAGCTGTGCTCAATAATAATCGCTTAAAATCCAATACTTTGTCTCTGAAACGGAACATCAGCTGAGGGCGTTCATGAGAATTAAAGGCATATCTCGACCACTCTTTTTTCTTATCGAGCCTTGCTTTTGGCGGCATATCAAGTGCAGATTCAGGCTTATCCTCAGCTCCTTCGCGCTTAGAATCCTCAACTGTCAACTGAACTGTCAACTGAGATGACAACGTTTCACCCAAATGTGTCAGTAAAAAATCAATCGCTTTTAAAGCGCCTAACTCCACCGTTCGCTTAGCACCACCAGTAATCGTTTGCTTGCCTGAGAGCACATCATCTAACACTGTTTCAAATTCAGAGATCTGGCCTGGCAAATCCTCTTTATAGGCTTCTAAAGCAGCGATAGGCGCACCGTAAGCACTCTCCAGCAACTGAGATACTTGAGTATCTCCTACTTTTGGTGCCAACCACTCAAGCGCAATATGTTTTGGCGGTATTCGCATGGTAACGCTTTGGCAACGACTTCTGATGGTTGCTGATAAACGACTTGGGTGAGAAGAGACCAAAATAATAATCGTGTCACCTTGGGGCTCTTCCAATGATTTTAATAATGCGTTTTTAGAATTTTCGTTCATCATGTCTGCAGGTGTAATGACAATACATTTAAAACCGCCCTGCTGAGACGTTTTCGATAAAAAAGAAACGAGTTCGCGAATTTGATCGATCTTGATCGCTTTACCTTCGGATTCTGGTTCTATTTGCAAATAATCAGGATGACTTTCGCTAATGAGTAACTGACAACTTTTACATTCACCGCAAGCTATTTGTTCGGCAGGATCGAGACATAAAATCGCCTGAGCAAGCGCAAATGCAAAATGGTTTTTACCGAGACCAGGTACACCTTGCACCAATAGACCATGAGGCATTTTCTGCAATTGAAATTGCTTCATCAAAGTTTCCCATAAATCTTTTTGCCATGAAAAAGGCATCAATGTCTTTTGTGTCGTATCAATCATGAACAAACTGACTCAATTGTTTTTCTATGGAAGACTGTACAGCACTTAATGACGGAGTCGCATCGACAATTCTATACCGATCAGGGTTGCGACTTGCTAACGCTAAATACCCTTTTCTAACACGCTCAAAGAAATCTATTTTTTCTGATTCAATCCTGTCTAGGCTGCCTCGATCCATGGCTCGCTGTAATCCCAAAGCCACATCAACATCCAAAATAATCGTTAAGTCTGGCCTCAATTCTTGTTGAACTAAATTTTCCAGTTGAGAAATAACGTCTAATGATAAACCACGAGCGTAACCTTGATAGGCGTAAGTTGCATCCGTAAATCGATCACTCAAAACCCAAGCACCTCGATCTAAAGCCGGAAGAACAACCTGCGCTAAATGCTGGGCTCGAGCGGCAAAAATAAGTAACAACTCTGTCAGGTCACACATTTTTTCATCACGAGGAGATAACACAATATCTCTAATGGTTTCGGCTAATGGCGTCCCGCCAGGTTCTCGAGTAGTAATAACTTCAAGACCTTGCGCTAACAAATACTCTTTAATAAATTTTAAATTGCTTGACTTTCCAACGCCTTCTGAACCTTCAAGCGTAACAAATTTTCCCCGCATACCGTTTCTTTGCATCATATTTGTTCTATTTTATAAAAGGGTTTATTGTTTTATTTATTGTTTAGGTGCCGATTGATAATCTTTTTTCCGGCGCTTTATCTGATATTCACGAACCGCTTTATTATGCGCTTCTAGAGTTTCTGAAAATTGATGACTACCGTCACCCTTAGCAACAAAATACAGTGTTTTTCCATCATCGGGATGTAAAGCAGCATAAATAGCTTCCCTTCCCGGAAGAGCTATCGGAGTTGGCGGCAATCCATTAATGACATAAGTATTGTAGGGCGTTTTTTGTGTTAAGTGCCGACGACGTATATTCCCATCGTACTGATCACCTAGACCATAAATAATAGTGGGGTCAGTTTGCAGTCGCATTTTTTTTTGCAGACGTCGAACAAAAACACCAGCTATTTCTTCCCGTTCAGACGCCTGCCCAGTTTCCCTTTCAACAATAGAGGCCATAATCAATGCCTCATAGGCATTTTTATACGGCAAGTTTTCTTCTCTCCGATCCCATTCTGTGGCAAGTACATCTCTCATTCTTTCGTGTGCCTGTTTTAAAATAATTTTATCAGTCGCCCCCATTGAATACTGATATGTATCGGGAAAAAACCAGCCTTCTGGGTGCTTTTCTTTAATCCCGAGACTGTCAATAAAGTGTTTTAATTTACTCTCGTCACCTAACTCAATCCCGATTTTATCTTGAGAATGCAAATGAACTAAGACCTCTTTAAAAGTTTTCCCTTCAACTAAAGTGACGAAGTAATCGACGACCTCACCGCTAATCAATTTATTCAATAACAATCTGGGTGTGTCCGTGTCAGCAATACTATATTCACCGACTTTAATGTTGGTTTTCTTCATCAATCGGCCATACAAGGATAAGATTTTAGGGTGTTGAAAATAGCCAAGTTCAGCGAGCTGATTAGCAACCTGAGTCAATGTAGATCCAGGTTTGACAATGAATAATGATGAGCTTTTTTTGGTAGATCCTTCTTCACTTTGAATGGAGAAGGGGCGATCCAACCAGCTAGACACGAACCAAGCTGCCGTTGCACAAGATACAATAATCAAAAGTAAAAAAATTGAGAAGAAGCGAATCATTTTAAACTCTTATATCTCTAGCTTGGTATATTTTTTAGCTGCGATTTGAATTCTAACTCTTCATCCATTCTTTGCTGGATCAACCGAGTCACTGGGCCAACACCTGTTGCTTCTCCAGAATTAACCGGAGTACCCAAAATATTTTTAACAGGCCATATGCCTGTCACGCTATTCGATAAAAATACTTCGTCTGCTGACAATAGAAAAGCTAAATCAATTTTCATTTCAACTAAAGATACTTTTAACGATTCTTTGAAAAGTCGGCAAATATTTTTTTTCGCGACACCTTCCACGCCGACTTTATGTAAGTTTGGCGTAAATACTTTATTATCTTTCACTACGAAAATATTTCGGCTTGTCGCTTCAATTAAATTATTTTCAATATCAAATAACAACGCTTCTTGATAATCTAACGGATCCCACTCTAACCCAGCCAACACATAATCTAATTTATTCAAATGTTTTAAACCGGCGAGTGACTCGTTATAAGATAAACGATGCTTACAAATAAAAACATCGACGCCATTTTCATAAAAACTTTCAGGAATTAAAGGCACTGGTAACAACATAATGATAATAGTTGGAGCCACATTTAATGTTGGCTGATATCCCCTTCCTGCAGACCCTCTTGTTACTATTATTTTTATTAAACCCTCTGATATCTGATGAGTTCTAGCAGCATCAATCACGTGAGATAGATACTCATTAAGTACATTTTGATCAATAATAATACGCAATCGGTCACAACCACTTTGTAGTCGCGCTCTATGGTCCACCCAATAAGGTAGCGTATCCTGATGCAGTAATACTGTTTCGAATAAACCATCACCATACGCTAACCCACGATCAAGAGTATCGAGTGCACTACCTATGCGGCCATTGATTGAGATAATGGGTTTGAAATCAAGCATCTGTAGAGTTTACAACACTTATAGAGACAAGCCCTAGATGAGAATAGAGATATTGTTAAATCAATTAACTCAATAGAATTTTGACTAGGAAAAGAAAACCGAAGAGGTTATAGGCAGGTAACGTGGTATTCATCAAGGACGGTTTGAATTAACCACAAAAAGATACAAAATCTACGTATAAGCGCTCAGTATTACACGCGTTTAAACAGTAAAGATCCATTGGTTCCACCAAAACCAAAGGAGTTAGAAAGGGAAACGTTTATTTGTTTTGATTGAGGCTCATTAGGTACAAAATTTAAATCACAACCTTCACTCGCTTCATGAAGATTAATTGTCGGGGGAGCAACATTATCTCGAATCGCAAGTATACTGAAAATCGCTTCCACAGAACCTGCAGCTCCCAGCAAGTGGCCAATCATAGATTTTGTCGAGCTGACCGCCAAAGCACTTGCCGAGCTGCCAAAAACAGATTTCACAGCCTGGCACTCGGCTCTATCACCTAGCTGAGTAGAGGTTCCGTGAGCGTTGATATAATCAACCTCATCAGGACTCACTTTCGCATCTGCAAGTGTGTTTTTCATCGAAAGTGCTGCACCAGAGCCATCTTCTGGAGGAGATGTGATGTGATATGCATCACCACTCATACCAAAACCAATCAATTCGGCGTAGATATTTGCACCACGAGCTTTGGCAAACTCATATTCTTCAAGCACCAAAACACCGGCACCATCACCCAGAACAAACCCATCACGATCTTTATCCCAAGGGCGGCTCGCCGCTTGTGGATCATCATTTCGTGTTGAAAGCGCTCGAGCTGCAGCAAAACCACCTAATCCCGCAGGAGTTGACGCCATTTCGGCACCTCCCGCTAACATCGCATCGACTTCGCCATGCATAATCATGCGTGCAGCCAATCCAATATTATGCGTTCCCGTTGTGCAGGCGGTCACCATCGCTAAGTTTGGCCCTGTAAAGCCATATTTAATCGATAAGTTTCCAGAGATCATATTTATGATCGCCCCAGGAACAAAGAAAGGAGAAAGTTTTTTTGGCCCACGATTATCGAGAACATGCGTCACTTCTTCGATGGAACCAATACCGCCAATGCCCGCACCAATGGCAGCGCCAATTCGATGAGCATTTGAGGCATCAACCTGTAAGCCTGAATCTTCCATGGCCTGAATACCCGCAACTAATCCATAGCGGATAAACGGATCCATGCGCTTTGCATCTTTCGATGCAACGTAAGGCTCAATATCAAAGTCTCTAACTGGTGCGTGGAATCGTGTCGTGAAAGCAGATGCGTCAAAGGATTCAATCAGTTTAGCGCCACTCTTACCTGCAAGTATTCCTTCCCATGAAGAAGAAACTGTACTACCTAGTGGCGACAACATACCAAGTCCAGTTACGACAACGCGCTTACGAGACAACGAGACCTCCAAAACCAAAGTGATATTCGAAATTTAACATTAAGCTTACGACAGCTTTTCTGGGATAGTAAGTCTGCACTAAAAACAAAAGCCGCACTACTGAACATAGATACGGCTTTTAAAATCAAAATCAGACTAAAGCTTTTACGCCAAGTTTTTATTGATGTAATCGATGGCTAGCTGCACTGTCGTAATCTTTTCAGCTTCTTCATCAGGAATTTCAGTTTCAAACTCCTCTTCTAAAGCCATTACAAGCTCAACAGTGTCTAAAGAATCCGCACCTAGATCTTCAACAAAAGAAGCTTCAGTTTTCACTTCTTCTTCTTTAACACCTAGTTGCTCAGCAACGATTTTTTTTACGCGTTCATCAATGCTGCTCATATATATTTCAACTCCAAGTCGATAGAAACCGGCTAAACCACCTAAAAAATTATCACCCAATGTGAGAATTTATATGGGGTGGCCCAATTTGAGCGCGCATTTTACATGTATTTTTCACAGGTTGTAACGCAAAACGCCAAAAAACTTGCCATTTTTGTTTATTTTTCTTATAAATCAGCAAGTTACGCCATGTACATTCCGCCATTAACATGGATTGTTTCGCCTGAAACATAGCCTGCAGCATCGCTAACAAGGAATTCGACGACACCTGCAATCTCCTCAGGCTGCCCTAATCTCGCCAAAGGTATCTGTTGGAGCATGATATCTTTTTGAGCATCGGTGAGCTCTTTGGTCATATCTGTATCGATAAATCCTGGAGCAACAGTATTCACTGTAATCCCTCTTGATCCTACTTCTTTTGCGAGCGCTCTCGCAAAACCGGCTACACCTGCTTTCGTTGCCGCATAATTGGTTTGGCCTGCGTTACCCATCGATCCAACAACAGAACTGATATTGACGATTCGTCCCCATCGGGCCTTCATCATCCCTCTAAGGCATGATTTACTTAATTTGAATACCGCATTAAGGTTTGTGTTGATCACATCACTCCACTCATCATCGCTCATCCGCATTAATAAATTGTCACGAGTAATACCGGCATTATTGATTAAAATGGTTGGAGCTCCGAACTCTTCTTGGACTGATTCGATCAGTGCTTCTACAGAACCCGGCTCTGTTACATTCATTGCTTTACCAACACCATTTAGCCCTTTCTCTTTAAAGCGAGCTGTAATCGCTGCTGAGCCCTTCTCTGTTGTCGCGGTTCCTACCACAATGGCACCAGCCGCTCCTAAAGCGTCAGCAATGGCTGCTCCAATTCCCCGACTAGCTCCAGTGACTATTGCCACTTTATTTTGAATACTCATAAAGTTTCCTGATGATCTCAATAAAAAATTATTTTTTTGCTAATAAATTAAAAACGCCATTAGCTCTCGCTACTTTTTTATTCTCGACAAAAAAGCGGCAACTAACAAACACGATGCGATTACCTTTTTTCTCAATATCGACGTGAGCCTCTAACCAATCATTCTTTTGTATTCGCCCAATATAATCGACGGTTAAATTAACAGTCACTGATGATGTTGGCGGACTTTCAGAAAAAGCAATGTTATAGCCCATTGCGGTATCCGCCAAACTACTGACAACACCCCCATGAAGATTACCTCGTATATTGCAATGCTTTTCTTCGACTCTTAAAGCGAGGATGTAAGTTGTATCTGTTTTTTTCTGGAATACAGGACCAAACAAATTAACAAAGTTACTGATTCTATTCAGGCTTTCAAAACCTTCGGGTATTAGAGTGACATCTGACATAGTTTTAATTTCTATTTTTAAATTGTGTCTAATTTATCTACTGGTGTTACCTTCTAAGGACATTAAGGAAACATATCTTCAAGTTGTTCGTTAATTTTTTCAGGCACTTTTTTATTGACGTGATCAATAGCCGTTTCTAACGCATGATAAAAACCTTGGTCGTTAGCACTACCATGACTTTTTATCACAGTTCCTTGAAGCCCTAAGAAACAAGCTCCATTGTGGCGGTCAGGATTATATTTTTCTCGCCACTGCTTTAGCACTGGCGAAGCAAACCAACCGGACAATCGACCAAAGAGACTACTTTGAAACCGATCCAAAATGCTTTCTAACAAAAAAGTAGCTGCACCCTCACTCACTTTTAATGCAATATTACCGACAAAGCCATCACAAACGATAACGTCAACATTACCAGTATAAATCGCATTTCCTTCAACAAATCCGGCATAGTTAAGCATTTTATTATTGGTCAACATATCGGATGCCAAACGAACTTGTTCTACGCCCTTAATATTTTCTTCGCCAATATTGAGTAAGCCAATCGATGGCGATAAGTTATCATCACTAACTCTAGCCAAAACCGAACCCATAGAAGCAAACTGGGCTAACTGCTCTGCAGTGCAATTAATATTCGCACCTAAATCTAATAAATAACAATGCCCTTTTCGCGAGGGGATTGCCTTACAAATTGCAGGTCGATCTATACCAGGAAAAGTTTTTAACAAGTATCGTCCTATCGCCATCAGCGCGCCGGTATTTCCACAACTCACACAAGCGTCAACTTGATTCATTTTCACAAGCTCTAACGCTTTCCACATTGAGGATTGTTGCTTTTGGCGTAACACTGTTGAGGGCTTATCGTCCATAGAAACGATATCAGGGGCATGCACTAGATGCATTTGAGTTGAATCTGTTAACTTAAATTTTTCGAGAAGAGGTGTTAACTGGTCTTGATGACCGACAACAAAAATTTCAGCATTGGGGTGAAGGGAAACTATTTTTTGCGCAGCGCAAATAACAGGATGGGGACCAAAGTCCCCACCCATAGCATCAATTGCGATTCGAATTGATGAGGCCAAACTTTTTATTCATCGTCAGCAGTTTCGATTACCTTGCGACCACGATAAAAACCATCAGCAGTCACATTATGACGAAGATGTTTCTCACCGCTTACCGGATCCACAGACAATGTTGGTCCTGATAATGCATCATGAGAACGACGCATGCCACGTCTTGAACGTGTTTTCTTACTTTTTTGAACAGCCATGATGACTCCTGCTAACTAAAATTAAATTCTTTAAGCTGTGATGATGACTTCAGTCGATAATCAATCACAAGCCATACAATCTTTATGTTTTCTTCAGACCTTTTAACCCTTCAAGAACACTAAAAGGATTTACTTTACTCTTATCGGGCGTTTTCTGGTTTTCTAGGTCATCAAGCCCGCTTGAATATAGCGATTTATCAACGCATTGCTCTTCATGATAAGCGACCATGGGTAAAGCTAAAAGCAATTCGTCTTCCAGCACTTCATACAAATCAGCTTCGCTATCTTCACTATCAACAAGCCAAGGCTCTAGGTCTTTAGGAAGCTGCTTAACCGCTTCTTCTGTGCTAACAATCCCAATGGCCAACTCAGTATCAATGCTCAATGTCACTGGTTGCATACAACGCTGACAGATGACAGAGACATCGCCTTTAACCACTCCTGTTAAAACACGATGACGAGAGGTATCTAGATCAAATTGAAGTTGAGCATATAAGGGACCATTGGTGCTTACTATCGCATTCTGGAACCTTAGCAAACGATCTAGCTTCAGCTCTCCACTTAAATCAACGCCTTGATGCGCAAATTTTCGAGCATCGACAGTTTGAGGTAAATATTGATGAGGAGTGCCTATTGACATAGCGGCGCAATGATAGGGAGATGCTCTTTATCTGTCAAAGGCAAATGCTCAAAATCGACTAGTTTTTCCATAGGATTGGGGCAATAATCGACCATTTTTTGCTTTCTGGGTTAATTGAAGCCATAAACAGCGTATTTCACTCTATGCGAGGAAATCAAATGAAGCAGCCAAACTATGTGTAATGCACTCGTATCGATAAGAGACGGCGTGATTTCTGATGCTGAAATTGTCTGCGCTATCAGAGTGAAAACTTGGCAAAAGGCTTATGTAGAATTTATGCCAGAAAGCTTCTTGGCCCATCTAGACCCCTCAAGCCAACTAAAGAGACTTCAGCAACTCATAAAAGAACGTCCAAATTATTTTTCGCTACTCATTGCAGAGCTAGAAAACAAAATTATAGGATTTTGTATTTCCGGTACCCCTCGCTACTCCCACCAATCAAACGTCATTGAATTACAAGGCCTATATGTTCTTCCGAAATACTGGGGTAAAGGAGCGGGCAATCAATTGATCAAGCAATGCATCAAAGAAGCCTCTGAAAAAGAGTACAAATATATTGAGCTGTGGTGCATCAAAGGGAATCGACAAGCCCAGCGAACCTATGAAAACAGTGGATTTGTTCAAACCGGCGTAGAAAGAAGCTCATCTGCCCTGACCCAATCACCTCTGACGGAAATTCAATTTAGAAGAGAGCTGGCTATAAATTAAGGAGCTATCTAGGAAGCAGGGAGCTGATCTCAAAAAGTTTAAATCTTCCCAAACTTTTCAGCTCGATTTCACTCAGCCACAAACGAACAACTCCAATTACTTCAGCGTTAGTATTTGATCAATTTGATCCACACAGAGAATCGGATCAAAAGGGACTAAACGCTCTATCGCATGAGCTCCATAACTAACAGCAATTCTCGGCATATCGATCTGTTTTGCCATATCCATATCGTATTCTGTATCGCCGATCATGATGGCATCTTGAGCATCGACACCAAACTCATCGAGCAACTCTTCTAGCATGAGCGGATGAGGCTTTGATTTCGTTTCATCGGCACAACGGCTCCCATGAAAATAGTCAACCATATCCAAATCGGTAAACACTCTATCAAGCCCTTGTCGACTTTTACCTGTAGCCACAGCGATATGGTGTCCCGCCTCTAACAATGAATCCAAAGTACTGCGAACACCGGGATAAAAATCCATGACGTTTGCTTTATCGGCACGAAAATATTTTGAGTATATTTCCAACAGCTGTTTTAACTCCGACTCTGTAATGCCGGGAAAAACCCTATCAATGGCTTTGGGCAAACTAAGACCGATAATGTTTTTTACGGCGTCATCAGTTGGTTTTTCCATTCCCATTTCTTCTGCCGCAAGTTGAGTACACGTCACAATTTTATTGAGGGAATCACACAAGGTTCCATCCCAATCAAATATATACAGCATAAAAATCACCGCTCAAGTTTTTCGAAAATACGTACTTTTTAATTAATGACAACTCACTTGGGCTTTGCACGAAGTTGTTTGTATTACATTATTTCTACTCGGTTTAACGCTTTGCTCTATTTAACTTTAATGACGCTAAAGGCGAGGATAAATCATTCGGTAATGGCGCCTCTATCTCAATACGCCGTTGATCACTCGGTAGATCAAACGCAATGCTAGCCGCATGTAAAAACAACCGTTTTACACCCGCAGATCGAAACGCTTTGTTTGCATCCATTTCGCCATATTTATCATCGCCAATAATGGGATGGCCCACTGATTGAGTATGCACCCTGATTTGGTGGGTTCTACCTGTAACAGGACTGACTAGCAGCAAGGTAGCTGATTCAATCCGCTCCAGCACTTTAAAGTGGGTCACAGAGGGCTTTCCTTCTACATTGACCTTCACAATACGCTCTCCACTAGAGAGCTGATTCTTTAAAAGAGGGGCATCCACCTGCTTAATATGCCTTGGCCATTTACCTGTGACCAATGTCATGTAACTTTTTTTGACTGTTTTCTCTCTAAACTGATCTTGCACATGACGCAAAACCGATCTTCGCTTAGCAATCAAAAGACATCCTGACGTCTCTCTATCAATCCGATGAATTAACTCTAGCTTCGGATTTTCAAAAACTTGGCGCAATACTTCTATTACACCTAGATTGATACCGCTTCCGCCATGTACTGCCATGCCTGTTGGTTTATTGAGGACGATAAGATCATCATCCTCATATAAAAGAGACTGCTTAATGAGATCAGTTAGTTGAGCACTAGGCTTTGCTTGCTCTTTTTTTTCGGCAACACGAACCGGGGGAACTCGAACCAAATCGCCTGCTTTTAGTTTATATTCAACGCGAATACGGCCTTTATTGACTCGCACCTCCCCTTTGCGCACGAGCCGATAGATGCGTGATTTAGGCACGCCTTTTAATTGCGCGATTAAAAAGTTATCAATACGCTGTCCAGCTTGATCACTGTCTATTTCTAGAATTCGAACAGTATTATGGACAGTATTTGGGGGAACGGAGGACGGCATCCGGCAATGATAACAGGGAATCCGCAAACCCCACCACTACACCGAACCCACAAAGCTAAATTTCTTTGCAATTGAAGGACTTAGTCTTTGGTGCTATAGTCGGAAGGTTGGTTTAACTAACAGTTGAGTGAACATCGAGTACCCCTCCATAGGACGCGATAGGCTTTTGACTAAATCATAATCGGTTCGGCGCTGGCTACAAACATAACGAAGCCCAGATTGATTTGTTTTTAGTACCCTGTCGAATACCGATCTGTCGAGGCAACATTCGCACATGACTCGCAGTGATTAACATTGAGAAAATTTTCTTTCTAATGACATCATGTTGATAACAGCTGTTCTCTTTAACAACAGGCTGCAACAAATAGAAAGTAGAGAAAGTTTGGCGCAACCATACCGATCAAATGTGATCAAATAGCAATGTTGTTTATCAAGCTCACTATAAGACTGAAAAATTCTCTAAACAAACAAAACATAACGACTGATTTGCAGATACATAAATGAGTCAAAGTAAGAGCTTTGCATATATCTGCAAATTGGATGACTTAAACAAATACAATGAACAAGTAACGCGCACGTGAGCGCAAATGAATATCTGAATACCAAAGAAAGAAAATCGAATTTAAGAATTTACATGATTTTTTAATTGATCGACCTGAATTGACTACTAGAGATAATTTAATGTGTTGCACAATTAATCAATCATTAAGAAGTTGCCAACGGATGCCATCGCTGGACATCAGCATGCATAAATCGCGGGTACTTTAACTAGTAAATAATGAGCTTCAAGAATTTAGTTATTTTAAAAACATGACTTTTAATAAGCCTAACCATAAACATTATCGCTCTTCAGATCCAAGCAGTAGAAGCTACTAGCACTAGTAGCTTCTACTAAATTGACACAAGACTTTAATGTTTGTTTATGCCATTAAAAGAATAAGAATAACTTTCCCCCGAGCCACCTCTTATATTTCGCTAAGCTCTGAATTTATAGAGCACTTTCTCACCTGATCCAGATAGCATTTCCTCGTATGTGTTGTTACTTTAATTAGGATACACATGAAAAGAATGTTAATTAATGCAACTCAACCCGAAGAGTTGCGCGTCGCTCTAGTCGATGGCCAATGGTTATATGATCTAGATATTGAGAACCGAACAAGAGAACAGAAAAAAGCCAACATTTATCTTGGCAAAATCACTCGAATAGAACCAAGTCTCGAAGCCGCCTTTGTGGATTACGGCGCTGAAAGACACGGCTTCCTCCCCTTAAAAGAAATCTCTCGAGAATACTTCACCAAACAACCTAACGAAGTTGAAGGCCGCATCAAAATTAAAGATGTGATGAAAGAAGGCTCTCAAGTCATTGTCCAAGTTGACAAAGAGGAACGAGGCAACAAAGGCGCTGCGCTCACCACTTTTATCAGTCTTGCCGGTCGTTATTTGGTGCTAATGCCAAACAACCCTCGTGCTGGTGGAATTTCTCGTCGAATTGAAGGCGATGACCGCTCCGAGCTTAAAGATGCCATGGCGAGCATTGACGTTCCAAAAGGTATGGGTGCCATTATCCGGACTGCGGGTGTGGGACGAAACGCTGAAGAACTTCAGTACGACTTAGATTGGCTAGTAAAACTGTGGACCGAAATCAAAAAAGAAGCCGACGAAAGCAAAGCACCTCACTTTTTGTTTCAGGAAAGCAATGTCATCATTAGGGCTATTAGAGACTACCTCCGTGAAGACATCGGAGAAGTGATTGTTGACCAAACTGAAGCGCACGCACTTGCTTCTGCTTTTATCAACCAAGTCATGCCTGACTTCAAAAGCCGAATCAAAACTTATGAAGATGATGTTCCACTTTTCAACCGCTACCAAATCGAGAGCCAAATCGAAACCGCCTTTGAAAGAGAAGTAAAACTTCCTTCTGGCGGATCAATTGTTATCGATGTGACAGAAGCCCTCATCTCCATTGACATCAACTCTTCTCGTGCCACTAAAGGTGGAAGCATTGAAGACACAGCGCTGCAAACTAACTTGGAAGCGGCCGATGAAATTGCCCGGCAATTACGCTTGCGAGATATGGGTGGATTAGTTGTCATTGACTTCATCGACATGCAAGCGAACAAAAATCAGCGCGCTATCGAAAACAGAATGCGTGACGCATTACAAATGGACCGAGCACGCGTTCAAGTTGGCCGAATCTCTCGCTTCGGCTTACTAGAAATGTCTCGCCAACGATTACGACCCTCACTTGGTGAAACAACGTCTAAACTATGCCCTCGATGTAGCGGGCAAGGCACTATCCGCTCAACGAAATCATTAGCGCTTTCAATCCTTCGATTAGTAGAAGAAGAGGCACAAAAAGAACGCAGTGCTGAAATTAGAGCAATCACACCCGTACCCGTAGCGACCTACTTACTGAACGAAAAGCGTAAAACAATTTCAAGTATTGAAGTAAGAAATAACATTCGCGTCGTTATTGTTCCGAAAGAGGAATTGGTGACTCCGCATTTTGAAGTTCAGAGATTGAGAGACGATTCGTCAGATACATTAGAAACCAGCTACACAATCTCATCTGCAACCGATGATAACGATGCTGCACAAGCACTCTCATCTGCGCCTCCAAAACCAATTGCACAACCGGCCGTTCAACAAATCACGCCTGATCAACCCGCTCCTCCTCGACCCATCAAAAAAGAACCTAGCCTGTTCGCTAAAATTACGAGCGCCATTAAAGCTCTATTTGAAAAAGAAGAAGTTGAGGAGAAAAAACCTCAGCGAAAAAACAACAACAATCGAAATAATCGCAACAGAAACAACAACCGCAATAGAAACCAATCGCAAAACAGAAATCGCGATGGCCGCAACACTCAGAATCGTAACAGAAATGATCGAAACTCAGACCGAAACTCAGACCGAAACTCAGACCGAAATACTGACAAAAATTCTGAGCGAAATAGCAACAAAAATAAAAACTCAGACGGCAACACTGATAACAGAAGTAATCAGAAAGCCAACCAAAATAACACACGAAATACTAACCGTGCAGAGCAAGGCCGCTCGAAAAAAACTGACACAAATGAATCAAGCGCTCAAACTGATAATGATTCGTCCAGACCGGCTAAACGCCCAGCAAACAAACGCGGTAATCCACAGCCTCGACGAAGAGGTCGTCGTCAGAATCAGAGTGACGCGAACGGGAACTCCGTCGCGAAAGATCAAAATGCAAATCAGCAATCATCAAACGCAAATGATCTAGCTGTTACCCAGGAAGTTGACCCTGTAACTGATTCTATGCTGACCAAACCAACACAAACTGCTGCAACAACAAGCGTCACTGCCGCCGCAGCGGGAGCCGTTAAAATATCCGCAGCTCAACCAACCTCTTCAAGCGACAATAGAAGAAAGCAAGCAGATTCATCTAGCAGCACCAACGAAACAAAAAACACAAACGATGTAGCTAATAATGTTACTTCACCAGCAACAAAACCCGAAAAAGTAGCCACTGAAACAGCGCCACAAAAAGAAACACAGACAGACGCTGACCCAGCTTCTAAATCTGTTAGTAATGTAGAGACTGTTACTTCTTCTCCAGTTACATCTCAAGTTACTTCCTCGGTGATGTCTCCAGCGTCTTCACAACCAAAAGAAAAGCCTGCTAACTTAACTGCAAATACCTCTAGTGGAAACGAGTCAGAGCAAGTAACTCCTGCAACAGTTCAAACCACAACAAGCGAAACAATAGCTCCTGAGTCTCGAGAAGAACCCAAAGAACAAGCAGCACCTGTCCGCGCTTCAAATGACCCTCGAAAGAATCCAAAACCGTTAGCCAATCTAGAGATCCAAACAGAAACCGTGGTCAGAAAACAAGCAAGCGCTTTGGACACATCACAAGCTCCACTTGTTTCTCATACGCCAAGGAATATTACTAGACCAACAAATGATCCTCGCGCTAAGAAAGCTTCAATCAATCCAGAGCGAGAGATGGCTGACAATACGAGCACATCAGCTGATTCTTAAATCCTTGATGAAAAACCCAGCAAAGAGTTTTTCTCTTTGCTGGCTGCCAATTGATCCTTATAAAATTGTTACAGATCTACAGCTGATAGAGAAAGTTCGCTAACTCGGGCTTGCTCGTATTATTTATCACTGTATAATCTGCGCCTCTTCCGGTGGGGTGGCTGAGTGGCCGAAAGCGGCGGTCTTGAAAACCGTTGAGTGTTAAAGCTCCCAGGGTTCGAATCCCTGCCCCACCGCCATTATTTAAAGCCCGCGCTATTTTTAGCGTGGGCTTTACTTTTTCTGCGGCTGACTCTTTTAAGCCTGACAAAAACTCTATCTTTAGAACTAGACCTCCCCATTTTTACGGCCGGACTGCTCCTCTTTAAATGCACAGCCCTCGATAAGATTTACTGCCAATTTTTGAAAGCAAGTTAAAGAAACCAAAACACCCGCGCTCAAAAAAATAACACCCCAAACCTTGAAACAATTCTAGAAAGCCACAATCTAACCATTTATCTATTTGCACACTCTTAATTAATGTACGGCTTATAACATTTCATGATGTAGGGTTTTTGCAAACAAAAAAATACGCAGACTGCTAATCACTTGATTTTGGATACAACGTTTGTATGATGCTTAACTTAAGAACTGATGTCTGAATTACCTTACTGGAGAAAAACATGCAGGAACTCTATACAGAATCGCAAACCACTGAATCTGGTTCGCTTGAGATCAGTAAAATATTGCGTAATACCTATACGCTACTCGCTTTATGCTTCGCATTTAGTGCCGTAACAGCAGGCGTTGCAGCGGCCGTGGGCGCCCCGAACCTGGGCCTTCTGATGCTTGTCCCTTATTTCATCTGCCTTTGGATGGTTGAAAAGACAAAAAACAGCGCCATGGGGCTTTTTTGGGTTTTCGCACTGACGGGTTGGTTAGGTTTTTCGATAGGGCCAATGTTGAGCTTTGTCGTAGCAACAGCAGGCTATGAGCCAATCTTATTGTCTCTTGGCGGCACTGCAGCTATCTTTTTCGGACTTTCCGGTTATGTACTCACAACCCGAAAAGACCTTTCTTTCATGGGAGGCTTTCTATGTGTTGGTATTCTAGTGGCATTTATTGCCGCGATTGCCAATTTTTTCCTAAACATTCAAGGCATGGCGCTTGCTGTTAGCTGTATGTTCTTACTATTGTCATCTGGCGTAATTGCTTGGTACACAAGCGTCATAATCCATGGTGGTGAAACAAACTATATCTCAGCGACTGTGATGCTATTTGTTGCCATCTACAATGTTTTCACAAGCCTTCTACACTTAATCCTAGCGTTTACTGGTGATGATTAAGTATCACTTTAAACCCTGACAATCAAACTGAGAGGCTCCGTTCATGCGGGGCCTTTTTTATAACCCATTGGTAAATGCATACACACTTTGTGTGGGCAAACGAAAGATCGACTCAATGATCTTATGAAATTCACAATAAACATTTATTGCTCACCCAATACCTCTCCAGCTGCCGACAGTGCCTTTCGCTTTGCAAAAACCCTGATCCGTGAAGGACACGAAATATACAGAGTCTTTTTCTTTAATGAAGGCGTTCTTCACTGCATAAGTCATCCGCATAAGCTCTCATTACCCGAACAATGGCAAAAATTGATTCTTGATCACAATGTAGATGCTGTTATTTGCTCAGCTTCAGCAGAAAAAAGAGGTATCACCACCGATGGCAGATCAGTTCCATTAGAAGGATTCACAATAAGTGGTCTCGGACAACTTATTGACGGAGTTAGCGAATCTGATCGAGTTATCAGCTTTGGTTAATCCGATAACCCACTAGCTTCTGAAACATCAAGAAGTAAGACATACGCTATCGAAGGACACACTATTGAGACACCTCCTATTTTATTTGACACGCACTCCAGATGAACACTCTGTTGTTACCGATGCTTTTGATGCGATCGCCACAGCCATCATCTTTGATCAAACAGTCACACTTGTTTTTGAAGGACAACCTTGGTCCGATTACTTCTCACGCCAACATCAAAGAACAGATACCTTTAAAAACCTATCGCGAAAACTACAAGTACTGGAAGACATGGGCACGGATACCCTTGATATCAACATCATCGGAAAAAACAAGACACAAGGCAGTAAAATCCTAAAAAGACATTTACCCTCAGCGCATTTTATTGACACAGAAAAACGAAAAGAACTAGTTGAAGATTGCGACCAGATACTGAGTTTTTAGATACTGAGTTTTAGACACTGGGCTTTAGGCACTGACTATTTTTTACTGAACATCTAGAAATCTTACATATGACATTACATATTATTAACACTTTCTCCGAAGACCACCAACGCATCAAACACTGCTTTGACTGCGCTATAGAGGATGATGATATCGTATTTTTATCTACAACAGATACAGCAATCAAAAGTTCAAGACTAATGAAAGAGATCAATACAATAAAAAATAAGGGAATAAATATTCATGCGCTAGAAAAAAAAGAGCCTATTACCAACAACCCGCTATTAAACAGTATCTCTGACAAAAACTTTTTGATGCTTGCGATCAAGCATCAAAAATCAATCACATGGTTTTAAAATCTAATCAATGTATAAAATCGCCTTAGTCAGCGGCCTGATCTCTTACCTTGGGCTTTAAAGAAAACCTTTCTTTGCCACTAGAAATAAATAGATCAGTTTGTTGTACTTTCTTTTCGCTTCCTTCTTCACTACGTCCCTCTTCACTCCCATCATCGCAATTTTTTAGCTCATTTTGACTTTCAAGCGCCAATTCAACTAACTGGTAATACACATTGCGATGAATCAAAGCTTTTAAACCATCCCTCACCATCACAAATGGTAACGGCTCTTCTCTTCCAGTCTTTAGGTTTTTATGAGTTTCAACCCAAACAGGATGATCCGCATCGACAAAAACTTTATCATCTGTCAGAGTTAAAAAAGACAAGACAGGGAAATCACTGGCATTTTGATTAACCAATTGCTCAAAAGAAACCACCACAAAAGGCGCACAATCCACCTGGATTTTCCATTTTTCAACTGGGGTTACCAAAAAATATTCATCATTTTCTTTTTTTAGGATCGATGAAAATAATGTCACCAGCGCATCTCTTCGTATTTCATCTCCTTCATGAAACCATTTTCCATCTACAGCAATACGCATATCCATATCACCACTTAATGGTGGATTCCACAAATGTACAGGAGGAAGTTTTTGTGGGAATTGTTTTTTAAGCTGTTCAACAAAGGAAACAATGTCAGACATGACAAACCTTAATCAGATCATATTATTAAAAATCAAGAGTGAGAAAATGTACGATTCGATATGAGGATAACGTTGTGATTACCGATGAGCAACACTATTTATTCTTTTTATATTCTCAATTAATATTTCGCTATTAATCTATGAGCATATTGCTTCATGGCAGAAGCAATCAGGTCATTACTGTGGTTCTGACTCAATTGCAGCGGAGCACTACGCCCTTTAATCTGAGTGCTATCGACAAATGATTGAGCGTTTACATCCCAAACAGAAATTTGAATCCAAACGCGATCCAAGCCTATTGATGATAACGATTCATAATCATCGGCTATTTCAGACACACTGGACTTTTTTTCTTCTTGAATAATTATCTTGGGATACACCAAGAAATCAGATTGAATGTGTTGCGCTTGTATCAACGATGAAGAAACTGATGAAGCCATTGAGCCTACTTGAACGTCCGGGATGTATAACGCTAATTGCTGGCCCAGCAAGTGACTCATCGTTGAAGAAAAAGGTAAAGACACAGCATTTTCAGGAATCGCAACATACACTTTAGCGTCAATGGGTAAGCTGATCCCCCTTCTTCCCACGAATACATAGTGATCGTTAACCGGCAAAGACGCCATCACTTTATTTGTCGTCAGCAAAGAGTACTGTGCTGTACAGCCGCTCATCAACAGTATTAACCATACTAACGGCAATAGTAAGCAGCTCTTAGTCTTAAATTCACACATAAAAAATCATCTCCTCTCTCTCTTATCGGCGAAAAGAGCACAATGTTTAATATATGTTTACGCTTTTAAGAAAACAATAAAACGAAAAAGAAAGGACTGACTGGTGAACAACGCGGAAAAACAAAAGCACACGATTAAATTAATCCTGTGCTTTTAACAATAAAATTCTCTAACTTACTTTGACTATAAAACCTTTTTATTGCCCATATGGACACCGACTTCCATAATGAAGCGCATCAGCCCGTCGACATCTTCATCAATACGAGAGAACGATTTAGAATGAAACAACTCCACAGCGCCTTGGGTTAATGCCCAGTAGGTATAGTAATAATAATGTGGAGGAACATTTTGCAAAAAACCCTCTTGAATACGTTTTGTAAACACATCATTCATTGACTCAAATATA
Source organism: Cellvibrionaceae bacterium (assembly GCA_050633885.1). Classification (GTDB taxonomy): domain Bacteria; phylum Pseudomonadota; class Gammaproteobacteria; order Pseudomonadales; family Cellvibrionaceae; genus JAWSVE01. The sequence continues at coordinate 758,689 of JBOEHK010000001.1, read as the reverse complement.
TCATTACGCATTTTGTGTAAATCAACAATCATCTCTGGCGCCTGCTTTAAGGCAATAATCTTTTCTTCTAAACGCTGAAATAACCTATCTTTTGTAGGATCGGACATACGCGATTCAAAATAAGCACGCGCTGGTGCGGCATAATTTCCATTCTCAGCTTCTTTAATAGCATCCTTCAAGCTTTCAGCTAATTGACGCTCATAGTCAAATAAAAGCTGCATGTAAATTTCTACTTTTGACGTAAAGTGTTTATAGATTGTCCCTTTTCCAATATCCACATGATTTGCAATTTGCTCAACCGTCACTGTCTCTTCGCCATACTGCAATAACAATTCAAGCGCGGCATCTAAAATACGTTGCTCTCGTTGACGGAACTTTTCAATTTTTCGTTGTGTCTTTTCCATCGTAATTTGCCTCTTGTTTGTTCGACATAGACAAAAATCATTTTGCTCTCTCTCAGATTTTTGTAATTTCGAAATCATTATCATTCTAGTATCGAAACTGACTATTCACATTTCTTTTGAAGAAATTAACGTCATTTTTTTAATATATTGACTACCTTTTTTAAGGTGTCCAACTAAAGCGTCATTAAGGCAAGGAAGCCATATTTGCCAACATCATCAATCTTACTACGTGAAATTACTCACAAAAAACTCAATAAAATGACTAGGACCCATAGTTCGGTAATGAATTTATCATTTCGTTGAGTCATTTAGCAACTGTCAATATGGTATAGATTAACAACGTTCCATAACCAGAAACACTATATTGTATGGGCTATAAACATAGAAATATCGATATATGACTCACTAGACTAGTGTTTTAAAGCCATAAGAATTAAGAAAAGAGGTATAAAGAACAAACCAACTGATGGTGATGGCTTAACTAAAGGTTTAACTGAGGGCTTAGGTCAGAGTTTTAGTCATGCGGGAATAGTCAATCAATCTTAAATTGCAGGCCATTTATTAATTCGCGGATTTTAAAATTCTAACGCTTTGGGGCTATCAAGATCATGGACAACCTTCCAAACTCCACCAGCACTGACAATACGAGATTCCCAATCCGTTATTCGGGATTGATATTCTACCGGATCAAGATTGTCCGATCGTAGTTTTGTCACATTTAATGCTCTAACAGTAAAACCGCCCAGAGAAAAATCACTGTCTCGGTTAAACCCTTCAGCTAAATCTTCTTTCATATCAGAGAAGATAAAAATATACCTCTCACCAACATCAGCTTCATTTAAAAAATCTATTGCTTGTAAAAGCCCTCCTGAAATATCAGTGAATGCACTGCTTTCTACATGACTCAGAAAATCCTCAATAATTGAAGCAAATGCACGTTTTTGTTTGTTAGCAGTTGAGGGCCTACTATCTAAAGTGACTTTTGCCACTATATCTTTTTCGCTAAAACTATCACTATCGATTTTGGCAACAGTAAAAACATCACCCGATTCTAAATTAGACAGCAGGTAATTAATAATCTGTTTTGCTTTTTCCAATTCTTCTGTATAAGTGCCCGATGTATCTAATAACAAATAAACGCCTCGATGATAATTCTTATCAGTATTTACCTCACAACTACACAACATCCCCACACTCAAAATTATGAGTAGGCCAAATCTAATGTGACAGCTTTTTAAAAATTGAACGTCAAGGTTTAATATTTTTAACATAAAAACTACAGTGCTTTATCAAATTCTTTTTCCGAATGAACAGATTGAGTAACAGAAGTCTTGTTTGCTGATTGCTTGTTTAACCAAACAGACTCTAGCCATAAAGGAACCAAAATCACGATGTCGTACAAATGAATAATGATATTAGCTAAATGCCGGATAAAATTAGCGACAACCCTCATCGATACTGACAACAAACGAAGGATAAATTCTAACAGCATGCCAATCACCGTTCTTCCGGTATGGAATAAATACTCCAGAGGAATTGCAATAACAGCAAGAACAAGAGGAATAAAAAATCCCATACCCATGTTAACAGCGAGAGTGACCCAAGACACATCAGCATTTGTGCCCGCTAAATCAGCTCGTAAAGCATAATTGTCAGCTTGCAAATAATCTCTTAAAAAAGCCAGACTTGCTTCCATAAGCGCAAAGACAAGTAAAATAAACCCTACAATCCAAACGCCGCGAATACGCATTCGATCATCCATTGATGCAACCAATGGAAACAACCGAGTGATATGTAGCGCTTCCATTAGAAAAACACCTAACGTTATTTCTAGCAAGATTAAAACAAAAGCAGCCACCTCAGATACTCTAATACCTAAAATTCGATTAGAAGCATCGACCATTTCTCGCATTGGATATTCTATTAATTGAAAATTAACAAAGGCACCCGCCACGGCGACAGCCAAAACAACTAATGCGATAGCGAACTGAGTGAGTTGTGAAGCCTTCAACGCTCTCTCTGCTTTATTAGATCCACTACAAATATCTTCAAACTCTTTCATCTTTTGATCTATGGTTTGACTACGCTTAACCATTTCTTGTAAATGCGTTCCCACTTGATCAACTTTGTTGGTTAATTTCCTCCAATAGGGAGCCATGCCCTTTAATATAGAATGACGCTCCCCGATACTTTTTCGATAATTTTGTAACACATCTCGATGCTGTTCTTCGGCGACGCTTAATATTTTTTCAGTGAGGTCTGTTCCGTTTTCTTTTAATTCTAATTTTGCAATAGATTCAACGGCCTTAATCCATTCCGGAGCAGGCACTGGAACCTCCCCTGACTGTTCATAATCTTCGTTGATCGCCGTCACTTGTTCTTGGATTTTTCTTTGCAATTCAGGATAACCACCAAGATCTCGCTCAACAAACTTGTTGATTCTAAAAAACTCGCGATTTAATTCTCGTTCAACTTGATCTTTTCCCAAAGCAATCAACACTTCATGATTACGCTCTTTGAGCCTACCCTCAGCTATAGAAAGTGATCGAGCACCTAGACGCAATGTCGAATAGCACAATGCAAACACGCTTCTGATTAGGCCATGTGCGCTTCGTCGAGCCATATACAGGACGACAACGATAAGAATGAATGTCACCAAACTCACAACCCAAGATGCTGTGTTTGGAAACAACCCAAAATACTCATTCATAAACATGCCCTACTTTTAAAACTGGATTAACTAACGGGTAAACAATGAGACAAGTCTGGCTAAGTAGTAAATTCATTAAACACCAGTCCACAATAATAGCCTTTGCTATCAGTCCGTAAGAGTCAAAGTGGTTCTTACAATGGCTCTCACAATGATTCTCAAAAAATGACCCTCAAAATAACTCTAGCAAAGGCTTATAGAATAAACCGTGCCCACCATCACGGCAGATAAGCGAGCTTATGCAAAATTAGCGGTAAGTGTCTACTAATTATCAACTCTGGCCACTGAACGTATGACGATGCTCTATGTATAAATTGACTAACGTTTCAGCATTATTGATTCTAGACACCCCCTACCTCTTGATACTCTCTACACTAGGACACCCTTATACCCAAATGGCTTATTAAAACCATAACCCATTCCAAGGTATATCATTATCGAGTAGTTCAATCCGACAGGTAGCACTAAATGGTTTAAAAAACGGATGTGTGGTAGTGGAATTTTGATCGATCTATACGATACTAAATAGTAACTGATGTCATTCATCTCCCCCCCGAATGTGGTGATATCAGTTGGTCATGTGAATGGCCAGAAATGTAAAGCTTTATCTCTTTATGTTTCACTCCTAATGGTCTTAGCCCGACGCTCTCCCCCCAGATCGTCGGGTTTTTTTTATTTTCAAATCAGCAAACCGTTTTTACGCGAATCCAAGCACAACTGACACTAAGCCCATATTGATCTAATCATCACTATCGAGCATTCTAGATGCTATTCGATACGTTAACTTCTAGCCTCTGTATAAATATATCGTTATCATTTAACCAATCCCTTTTGATAGCTAAATAATGATGACAGACAACGATAAAACTTTCAGGCAGCTACAAAAATCCTCTCAAAAAGAAATTGATGATTTTTTGGGAAAAGTCAATCGGCTAGCAACAACACCCAAAAACAGCCAAGCAAAATTAATTTTTGGAATAGATGCAACCGCCAGCCGACAGCCTACCTGGGATACAGCTTGCCACATTCAAAGCGATATGTTCACAGCCACTCAATCATTAGGCGGCATTCAAACCCAATTATGTTACTACAAAGGTTTTCACGAATTTTATTCCTCTCCTTGGCTGAGTCAAACAACTCAACTGCAAAAACTGATGTCTTCAGTGTTCTGTGCTGCTGGGCATACACAAATTTCGAAAATACTTAACCATGCGCTGAAAGAAAACAAACTAGATACCGTTAGCGGCGTTATCTTTATCGGCGACACAATAGAAGAATCCGCTGACAATCTATGTGATCTTGCAGGAAAGCTTGGGCTTCAGTCAGTTCCCGTATTTATTTTTCATGAAAAAACACAAGGGATACCTATAAACCCTAACGCAGTGCAGAATGTAGAGGGCATATTTCGCCAGATGACCAAATTAAGTGGCGGTGCCTATTGCTCATTTGATTTAAATAGTTCACAAAAATTAGCTGAATTATTACGCGCTGTCGCTGTTTATGCCACTGGTGGAAAAAAGGCTCTGGCCAACCTTAAAAAGAAATCTCCAGGTGCAGCTTTATTACTCGGTCAACTTAAATAACCAAACTCGTCACGCTTACTCTAGGACACTTAAATGATTGTTCGATTAGTCCTAACAATCGCTTGTATTGTTATTCTCAGTTTTGGATTTAGTTTTTTAAAAAAATATTTAAAGAGCAAACCTAAACAGCAGCAAAAAAACTTACTCTTTAAATTTGGCTTTACTGTTTTAATGGGTATTTTATTAATTCTTATCGTCACTGGCCGACTTCATTGGATCAGTGCAATTTTCGCTGCCTTGATCCCCACTATAAAACACTTCTTACCCATGCTGCTGCGCTTACTACCGGGTTTATTGCCACTCTATAAAAGCTTTAAAAATTCACCGTCACCCAATACGTTTTCAGGAAATTCTGGAAATAGCTCATCTGTCCAAACAGATTATCTAAAAGTTATACTTAATCATGACTCGGGGGATATTACCGGCCACGTACTATTTGGCTTGTTTGAAGGAAGCGACCTGAATGAATTAACTATCGATAACATTCAAGAACTTCTTAATTACTACTCGAAGCATGATCAGGAATCCCATCAATTATTACGCGCCTTCGCTGAAAAACATTTTGAAGAAGATCATTTCGATAATAACAACGAACAAAAAAACGAAGAGAGTGATTCCAATAAGAGACCGACCTCTTCAGAGATGACGAGAACAGAAGCACTAGAGATATTAGGTTTAAAAGACACTGCCACAAAAGAAGATATTATCTTGGCTCACAAAAAACTCATGCAAAAAATGCATCCTGATCGAGGTGGAAGCAATTACCTTGCCGCTAAAATAAATGAAGCTAAAGATTTTTTAGTGAAGTAATCTAGACAAAGGCTATTGGATATCGGATTTCTATGATAAGCATCCCCCTAAGAAACCCAATGACATTACACTAACACTATGAAAACACCTGTTTTTGATTCATTAAACTCAACTCACGTGAATGAAAAGGCTTTAGACGAGCAGAACTCTCAAGAACCCGATCAATACTGGGTTGTCTACATGATTCAAACAGTTTCAGGTCGTTTATACACTGGCATTACAAACAATATGCAACGCCGTTGGAGCGCGCACATAACGGGTAAAGGCGCTAAATTTTTTCGAAGTGACAAGCCGAAACAATTCATTTTTCAAGAACCCGCTAAAAATAGAAGTGTTGCAAGTAAAAGAGAGCATCAAATCAAAAAATTAACCCGACAACAGAAAAGCGTTCTCATCAATACCCAGTCTCCATTTAAGTCTTTTTAAATTCATTTACAACATAAACGCGCTATTTTATCGTTTCTATTTTCTTTATAATGGCTGCTAATTTTTTCGCTAACATTGACAACTCACTAACTACTATTGGCAATTCATGATGTTCTGTCTTTAAGATAATCAAAATCAATCATGCCAGTTAATGTCACTGTAATTTTGTCCCTCTGACTTAGAGAAATAGACGTTTATATGAGCCAAACACAAAAAAACACTGCAACAAATTCGGAAAATTCACCCTTTCTTCTTCGACGATCCCAGCACATCGAATCGCTTAACATCACGTTTGAAGAATATGAGCATCAAGCCACTGGTGCATCCCATATACATTTGGCGTCGGACAATGATGAAAATGTTTTCCTTGTCGCCCTGAGGACGGTCCCTCACGACTCTACCGGTGTCGCTCATATCCTGGAACATACTGCACTTTGCGGCAGTGAAAAATACCCTGTCCGCGATCCATTCTTTATGATGATTAGGCGTTCGATTAATACGTTCATGAACGCATTTACCAGTTCGGATTGGACAGCCTACCCCTTTGCCAGCCAGAATAAAAAAGATTTTGATAACTTACTGGATGTCTATCTTGATGCCGTTTTCTTTTCACGCCTAGATCCTTTGGATTTTGCACAAGAAGGTCATCGCATTGAATTTGAAGAACCGAATAATATGAATTCAGATTTGGTTTATAAAGGTGTCGTCTTTAATGAAATGAAAGGTGCGATGAGCTCAGTACCGTCTCAACTCTGGCAAGCATTGTGTAAGTATCTTTATCCAACAACAACTTACCATTACAACAGTGGTGGCGATCCTGAATCAATCACTGATTTAAGCTATGAACAATTAAAGCATTTTTACAAAACGCATTATCATCCTAGCAATGCCATCTTCATGACTTATGGAAATATTCCAGCAAAAGACCACCAGCAAAAATTTGAACAGCAAGCCCTCAAACGATTCCAAAAACTCGATGAAAGGATTTTTGTCCCTGCCGAAAAACGGTATCAAGCACCCTTGCGGGTCGAGGAGTTTTACCCTTACAACGACGAAGAATCTGAGACGGGAATCATTAATAATAAAACGCATATTGTCATGGGATGGCTATTAGGAAAAACAACGAATCTAATTGAGGCACTTGAAGCACAGTTACTTGCTAGTGTCCTGTTTGATAATAGCGCCTCCCCATTACAACATGCACTTGAAACTACCAACCTGGGAAGCTCGCCCTCTCCTCTTTGCGGATTAGATGACTCGCAATACGAACTCACGTTCGTCTGTGGTATAGAAGGCAGTGAAAATGATAAGGCCGATGAGTTTGAACATTTGGTATTAGACACCCTGAACAATGTCGCACAACAAGGCATTCCCTTAAAAGATGTTGAAGCATGTTTGCATCAACTTGAATTACAACAACGGGAAATCGGCGGCGATGGTTATCCTTATGGTTTGCAGTTAATTCTTAATGCTCTTACCGCAGCGACGCATCGCGGAGACCCTGTTGGTCTTCTCGATATTGATCCCGCTCTATCTCACTTAAGAAAGAAAATTAAAGACCCTGAATATATTAAACATTTGGTGGGAGAGTTACTCTTAAACAATCAACATCGTGTTCGGTTAGTCATGAAACCAAACACCAAATTATCAGAAAGAAAAAAACAAGCGGAAGCTAAAACACTGGCCCAACTGAAATCTACATTATCAGATCAAGACAAACAAAAAGTCATACAGCTTGCCGCAGATCTTCAGAAGCGACAAGAACAAAAAGATGATATGTCTATTTTACCCAAAGTAGATTTAGAGGATGTACCTCATAAAATTCATCATATAGAAGGCCAGTTGTCGCAAATCAATAATCTACCTATTGCAAGCTACACAGCAGGAACAAATGGCCTTGTTTATCAACAAGCAATTATTGATATCCCCTGTCTCTCTGAGGAAGAACTAAAAATATTACCTTTATATACGGCGTGCTTAACTGAATTGGGTATTGGTGATTTAAATTATTTAGACACTCAAAAACTACAATCACAAACGGTAGGCTCTCTCAATGCTTTTTCTTCGATTAAACCTGACATCAATGATACGCAAAAGTCTCACGGGCATATTATTTTAAGCTCGAAAGCCCTAGCTGATAATCATTCTAATATGACTCAACTTATGGGTGACTCTTTACATAAAGTCAATTTCAAAGAGCTGACCAGAATCAGAGAATTAATTTCACAAATACGTGCACGTCGTGAGTCAAGTGTTACAGGTAACGGACATGGATTGGCGATGAGTGCTGCATCTTCCCGCATCTGCCCTATTAGTCAGTTAAACCATGAACTTTCTGGTCTTGCGGGGATTTCATCCATTAAGCAATTAGACGACTCACTAAACGATCCAGAACATTTGAAAGCGATTGGAAACTTATTTAAAACAATACATCAAAAAATTATCCAACAACCATTACAATTTTTATTAATCGGTGAGAACCACTCCATTTCAGAACAAAAAAGTTCTCTAGCTTCTACATGGAACAAATATGACAAAACGTCCCCGGCTAAATTAAATTCCGGAAACATAAAATTGCCTCAAGTGGATTCAAACCCTATAAAACAAGCTTGGATTACCGGCACCCAAGTCAATTTCTGCGCGAAAGCATTTCCGACAGTATCCACCACTCACGCTGATTCGGCTGCGCTGACAGTGTTAGGTGGTTTTTTACGCAATGGTTTTTTACATCGCACGATACGCGAACAAGGTGGCGCTTATGGCGGTGGTGCTCAACAAGACAATAGCATCGGTGCATTTCGTTTTTATTCTTATAGGGATCCACGCTTGACCGAAACCCTAAGCGATTTTGATAAATCTGTTGAATGGGTCATCGACACACAACATGAATGGGCGCCCGTGGAGGAAGCTATTCTTGGGGTAGTCAGCTCAATCGACAAACCTGCTTCTCCTGCTGGTGAAGCTAAACAAGCATTTCACGCAGAACTTAATGGGCGAACGCTTGAAATCAGAGAAACGTTTCGTGACAACGTACTCAATGTCACAGCAAATGATTTGCAGCGAGTCGCTAAAACGTATTTACAGAATAAAACAAAAGAAAATACGGCTGTTATCACATCGAAAGACAATAGTCCTATTACCCAATCACTGGGACTAGAAATCATTCATCTATAATCAAAACCTATAGCCTATTCAAGCTAAAGTTTTCTCATTTAATGTTCATTGAAAGACGGCGCTATATCTGCAATCATTTCTTGAAGCTGGATATAACGCTTATATTCTTGATGAGATTCGTTTATTTCATTTTTAATGAAAGAGAGGATTGAATTTGCCCTATCGAATGATTTTTTCTTTTGTGCTCGATGGGTCATTACCGAAGCAACATCCTCATCATTCTCTTCTCTCATAGCGACATTTTTAGCAGCATTGGTATCCACTTTTTTAGCAACACTTGTAGTAATACTTGTAGTAATACTGCTTTCTTTAACCGCCTTCTTCTCTGAACAGCCGTTTTCACAATAACCATATAATGCCTGTACTAAGTTTAGGTGCAATGGAACATATTTTGGGAAAGATTTTATAGCGCGCTCAAAACAAGTAATAGATTCTTGAAACTGTTTTTTCTCATAAAAATGAATTCCTTCTTTATTGATACGTCCAATATATTCCTTATTTGCTTGGCTAATAGGCTCATCTAAGAACTTATCAATTTTTTCAAGTGCCAACTCGTTATTTTTATATTTTGAAGTAATTTCTTCAATCGTGTCTTGATTCGAGAAAAGATTTTCACCAATATTTAATCGATTTAACAGTATAATATCAATATCTGTTTCTATCTGTTTTTTGTCATCTAAACCCTCTAAGCGCTGGGAGGCAAGCAATATACTCTCTTGTGTTAATTCATTATTTCTCTGAACGGCATAAGACTGACTCTTCACCAAAGCAAGTTGGGCTAATTCTTCCTCTGACAACTCAAATCTTTCGTCTGCTGCACCTAACGCTTTAATCGCGTCTTGTAACAACACTCTATTTTCATCAGGTGCTTCTTGTACATAAAGATTGGCGGCTCTTCCGAAATCAACATAATTAGAAAACTTATCGTAAACAGAAAAACGCCCCAATTTTACAGTTGCTTGAAACGCAACTGTAGACAGCTTGTAATCACTTAGATTAAATGACACCAACCCAAGTTGCTCTTGTCGCAAAATGGATAAAGGCGATAACTGAGCAGATTGAAAAAGTATTTCTTTATGTGATTCCTTATCGTGTTTACTCGAGTGAATATCAATCAATTGATCATATGCTTCCAAACAAAGGGGATATGCTTTTATAATATTTTCTAAATCTTTAATGGCTTCATCAGTGTTATCTTTTTCTTTTTTAATAATGGCCATACCCACTTTCGCCCAGTCGACAGGCATAACCTCTAATACTTGGCGATAGACTTCTTCGGCTGATTGAAAATCCCCTGCTCTCAGATAAGCTCTTCCCAGCATTTTTTGGCATGTATTTCTTAACTTGCTTGCTGGATTATCAACAGTGAGAAGCATTGCAGATAAAAAATCAATCGCTGTACCCATTTCATTTCTATTCTTTTCTTTGGGCAAGAGTGGATGTTTATAGTATAAATCCCCTGCTATTTGATACACTTTTTTGAGCTTTGCTTTGAGGCTAAGTAGCCTTGTGACCCTCTCAAGACATTCTTTTGCATTGATTGGTTTTGTTAAATAAGCATCGGGTTCTAAATCATATGCACTGACAACAATTGACTTGCTCGTCTCAGCCGATAAAAAGATAAAAACCGTTTCGGGAGGTAATATCTGTTTTGCTCTTAGAGCCTCCAAAAACTGAATACCATTTTTTCCCTGTTCTAAGTCATACTCACTAATAATCACATCAAAGAATTGATGACTAACACAGTCTATCGCTTCATCCGCCGATCCTACCCCAACGGTATTTGTAATACCTACATCTCGAAATATTTTTACTAGGAATTGCCGATATGAATGTACGCTATCTACTAAAAGTACACGAATTGACTTTTGTTGATGACTAATCACTCTGGCCCCTACCAACGATGCGACTTATTGACATCATTCAGACTCATTTAAGATCTAAAAAACACGAAGTTTTACCTCTTTAAAGAATAGACCAGGTTATTGTTTTACGCGCTGGCATACGTCTTGTCTCACTTTCAAAGGAGTTCGCATGCGCTTCGCTATTCCCTTATAATCTCGCGCCTAAACGCTGCTTTTACTAAAAATGTCATATTGATTATGAGTACATACAAAGATACGTTGTTTGCTGAAACCCTAGATACCGTTGCTCGTTTTACTTTCGATGAGCATGTCGTCAAGGTCTTTCCTGATATGATTCAAAGATCAGTACCAGGTTACGAAGCGATCATAAAAATGATTGGCGAAATGTCAGAGCGATATGCACAAAACGCAAGCAATTGTTATGATTTAGGTTGCTCTTTAGGCGCCGCCAGTCTGGCAATGCAACAATCAATCAATGCGAAAGACTGTCGAATTATTGGCATAGATAATTCAGAAGCGATGCTAAATAATTTTTCATCTCTTCTGTCGGAGCAACCAAAAAATCAACGAAAAATACCCATAGAGCTTGTCCATGCCGATATCCAACACGCTCCCATGAGTAACGCGTCGGTGGTCGTTCTTAACTTCACTCTGCAATTCATCCCTCTTTCGGATAGAAACGAACTGATCCAAAAAATTTATAACTCACTATTACCGGGTGGCATTTTAATTATGTCAGAAAAGGTGTGCTTCGAAGATGAGGCTCATCAAAATTTAATGACGGAGCTTCATCACAATTTCAAACGTGCTAATGGCTATTCTGATTTAGAAATTGCACAAAAACGCTCCGCAATCGACAATGTACTTATCCCAGAAACTCTTGAAGCTCATCGAGAACGTTTTAGATCGGCAGGATTTTTAAGCCAAGATGTCTGGTTTCAATGCTTTAATTTTGCTTCTATGATTGCGATCAAATAATTAACCATGATAAATAAATTTAAAGATTTAGAACACTTTCTCAATCATTCTGATTTAAGTGCTTGGGGTAAACAATTACCTCATATTCTTCGAGAAAATTTAGACACACAACGACACGGTGATTTAATTCATTGGCAAAAAACACTTTCTCAATTGCCAGAGATTTCCACGAAAGTAATGAACTGCTTAAATGAAGTTCGTTTCGGCGCAACCACCGACACGTCACCCGAGCTAAAACAAACACTTAATCATTTACTTCAAGAGTTATCACCTTGGCGTAAAGGTCCTTTTACAATTCACGATATTCTTATCGATACAGAATGGCGTTCAGACTGGAAGTGGGATCGTTTATTACCTCATATCAATTCGCTCAACAATAAATTAGTACTCGATGTCGGATGCGGTAATGGATATCACTGCTGGAGGATGTTAGGAGAAGGCGCTGAACGTGTTATTGGTATCGATCCATCTCCTCGATTTGTCACGCAATTTTACACCACTAAACACTTTGCGCCGCAATCAACCAATGGGACAACACTTCCCATCGACGTTATCCCTTGTACGCTCGACGACTTTGACGAGTTACCCGCTGTTTTTGATGCGGTGTTTTCGATGGGAGTGCTATACCATAGAGCATCCCCTATTGAGCATATTAGGCAATTAAAAGCCCTCGTTCACCCTGGTGGACAGATAATTCTCGAAACGTTAATCATCCCTGGTGAAAAAAATGAAGTACTCGTACCAGAGGGCCGTTACGCCATGATGAATAATGTTTGGTTTCTACCATCCGCTAACACATTGTTAGGGTGGCTTAAAAAAATTGGCCTCAAAAATCCACGTCTCGTGAACATCAATCAAACTTCACAGGCAGAACAAAGGCAGACCGAATGGATGCAGTTTTATTCACTGGAACAATTTCTTGACCCCCAAGACAATAGTAAAACTGTAGAGGGGCATCCAGCGCCGCTAAGAGGAATCTTTGTTGCAGAGGTATAGATAGGCAGCAATGCAGATAATCCACTTGCTTCTTAAGCAACTAAACCCTTCTTAGGCGTTATTTTTCGACTTATAACAAATAATTATTCCACAAGGCCTAACAACTTGATTCCTTTCTTTGTCCGTAACCAGTAGTATCGACGAACGGTTATTTAGAGCTGATGAGTGCTAACGGTTAAGACTGCCTAGTCTCCAGTCATCACTCATTAAGCATGTAACGCATACAATCTCAAAATGCCACAACACAACACGACATACTGATTCATGAAGAAATCAGACCGCGTAAAAGCGCACCTTTAACTACAGTAAGAGGAAGTGTAGGGAATGAGCAGCAACAAAATGCCAGAATCTGATGCATTTTTTACCGACGCCATTAGAGCCAACCTGTTAAAAGACACACAAGAGGCGGACCGCCTTAGAGATTTATCTGACGGGCTAGATTGGGTTAAGACCGTCATTGACAATGAAAGAGAGCGACAACTTACCTCGAAGCTACTCTCTTTAAAGCTTTTGTATGCTGGCTACTTTGGTGCAAAAGGAAGAAGCACGAAATATGCTCGAAATCCTTGCGCTATAAGGGATGCACTAAAGTTTTGTCGTGAAAACAAAATCCCACCACCGGACTGGACGCTCAAATATATCTACGACCTCATGTCTGGACAAGAAACTCCCCCCACAGAGAGAGATGAGCGTCGCTGGAAAAACCTCATGAAACTTTTAGATCTTGCGAGTGAGTGGGACAAAAAGGCATCACAAGGCTTAAGCGAAGAAGAAATTGAACGTTATTTCCGGAAAAAAGGTATCTCTTCAACACCTCTACAGTACGCAAAAGCGTTTCTAGATCCACAAGAAAAAAAGCCTGAATTCGATCTTTCCAAAACTCTCGGAAAAGACGACCTATTAAAAAGCGACTTATTAAAAAACGATTCGTTAAAAGAAAAAATTGAGGAGATGCAACAAATCGCGGGATAATCTTATCCCGCAAGACCTTCTAATCACTCCCTCAACCGCTTAACTCCCATACAGCTTGCCCCCTATACAAAATACGCTTTCATTACGTGCCGACTAGTTTAAATAGCAATTCAATTTTAGGTTGTTTATAGTCATGACGAGCATTTTTGACAATGACGAATGACGTATTGTTATCTACACATTATTGATTGTCTCAGTCTCAATTCAACGATAGGATAGCTTTTTTACAATAACGTCTAACAATAACTTTTTTGATCTGAGGAAAACACGATGGGATTATTTTCTTTTGTAACTGATGCTGGCGGAAAATTAGGCGGAGCTGTTTATGACATGCTCAATGATGACGAAGATATTACAAAACCAGTCACAATATCTCCCGAGCGCATGAATGAAATTCGAAAAAGCCATATTGAAAAGAATTTAGAGACTGAGTTTGGCGATGCAGCGAAAGACGTTATTGTGGCAGTCAACGGTGACCAAGTAACGCTAACAGGAACAATCGAAGATCAAGCCACCAGTGAAAAAGTGACACTCTGTGCTGGTAATCAACACGGAATCAGCACGGTGGATTGCCAGGTAGCTGTTGAAAAACAAGAGCCTGAAGCACAATTTTACACAGTCAAATCTGGCGACACCTTATCCAAAATTGCAAAAGAGTTTTATCAAAATGCAGGCAAATATACGGTTATCTTTGAAGCTAATCAGCCGCTATTAACTGATCCCAATAAAATATATCCGGGTCAAACATTAAGAATCCCAGCCATTGGCTAAAAAATTAACGAACTAATCTCTCATTGCTCGTTTTGAGTAAATAAAGAGTAAAAAAAAAGCCCTCGACTCCTAAAAGTTCGAGGGCTTTTTTATGATAAGTAAACCAACATTGTTTGATGGATTACTGATCATTAATAATTAATCTTCTAATACGAAGGTAATCATCAGGTTAACACGATAGGCAGTAACACGATTCCCTTCCACAACCACTTCTTGGTCTTTTACCCAAGCTGATTTGATATTTTTTAGTGTCTTGCTGGCACGTGAAATACCTTCCTGTACAGCACCTTCAAAACTAGTTGGTGATGATGCGATAACTTCTGTAACCTTAGCGACTGACATATTATTCACTCCGTAGTATGTTTTAATTATGATCAATTTATCTGAGGCTATTTGACTGTAAACAGCCCTCACGCACAGATCTGTAAATATTTGCATACCCCATTATCATTGTCCATACATCGAGTGATAGAATTTACAATCGTTTAAATTCATCCAAGTCTATCAAAACAACTGTTATACAAAAGTATGAGTAGTATTCAACAACATTTTCGTCTCGCTTGGGTCATTTTTATTAATTTAATGCCGATCTTATGGCTGCTCTATGGAGACTGGAAAGTTGACTCTCTCATACAGTTATACTGGTTAGAAAATGTGATAATCGGAGGGTATTTACTATTAAAAATATTATCCATCTCAACAAATAGTGTTGCGGCCTTCTCTAAAAACTTTTTTTCCGCTCTATTCTTTCTCATGCATTTTGGTGGGTTTTGCGCCATTCACGGTATGTTGATTTATACATTTTTTGATCACTCAAACATAGCTGATCAAATCACTGACAATCTACACAATCAACTAGGGCCCTTTATCATCATTGAGATGTTATATCGCGTATTAATTCATACCTGGTTATCCTTTCCTACCGGCTTTCACTGGACGGCTTATGGGTTAATCATAAGCCACGGAATAAACTTCCTACAAAATCATATAATGAACGGAAACTATAAAAAAACAAAAGCCAACAAGCTCGCTAAAGAACCGTATCGACATATCGTGATTATGCATGTAGCTGTCATTGCCTGTGCTATTCCTATTTCAATCCTGAACTCACCAACCCTGTTATTAATCGCACTCATCGTCGGGAAAACGTATCTAGACGTTCACCTGCTTTTAAAAGAAAGAAAAACCATACCAGTAAAAGGGATTAACGAAGCAGTCACAAAGAACACTTAATGTATAAAAAATAGTGACTTATTTCTGACAACTTCCTCCTGTAATTTGCTAGGATGCAGTGATTCTGACATGTAGTATTTTTAATATGACCGTTCAACACACAGATCACATACCCTACAAGTATTAGGACACGTCCTGTTTAGTACCTGATCTGTAATTTGATCTACACTTACAAACATATCAAAAACCTGAAAGTTGAAACCTCAAAACCAAAACCTCTAAATCAAAACATTGACACCATGCCAATAAACATCGGACATTTAAAAACAAAGTCAAAAAAAACAATGCTGAGCATCTTTAATTCGCACACCTCTCGCACATTAAAACGGCTCATTCCTGTCATGTTTTTTCTTTTTTATCTCAGCGGATGCTCGACAAGAACGGTACAAATGGATGAGGTTTTAAACACAAAAGAATATTGTGATAGATACTTTGTTTACCAAATGTGTGCCAAAGATTTTAATGGCGATGGAATTGTCGACGGAATGTATTTCGAAGACTCGAAAGATATTTTCATGTACAGAGAAGCGGAGAAAAAACTCGTCGCACAATATCATTCATTTCACGTTTGCGCTCAAATCATGGATGAAAAACTAACTAATGCCAGTAGCGCATTATTAACGATTGATGACAACACCAGCTTATTAAAACGCTCGGAGTTAAAATCCAGTATATTTGTAAACTATATGCGCTATGCGAATGACATCAACCGATGCAATAAATTACATGGCAATGATAATTTTGATCCAAATGAAGAAGATGATTTTGGCCTAGCGGATGATGATGAATATAACGACGAGTATTAATGCTTGACTAGCACCTCAGTCACTCACCTTACTTATTCTATTGATCTTACTATCAAGCTCCGGCAATTATTTTTCATTTCACATGTTTACTTTTTAAAATAAAAATAATAAAACAACCCAATACAATGCCTGGTAATCCTTCATAAATAGCATTATGCCAGCCTAAATATCGCCACATTAAAGCCGTTAAAAGACCAACAATCACGGCGATGACGCTAGCGGTTTGACTTGGTTTCCAGCCTATACATAGCGCTAACAACAATGGTGCAAATGCGCTAGCCAGCCCAGACCACGCTAATATCACCAAACTAAAAACGCTTTGATTATTTGAAAATGCCAATAATAAAGCACAACCTGTTATTGCAACTGTTGTTAACTTTATCATCAAAGGCTTTTCAATATTCTGTGGAAGCAAATCATGAGTCACAGCCGCTGAACAACTCAAGACTAAGGAATCTGCTGTCGACATTGTCGCAGCAAAAATTCCGGCTAATACTAAACCCACGAAAACTGGCGGAAGTAATTCCATTGCCATAGTCGGTAAAGCCAATTCAGCATCAAAACTGCCGGTATCGGATAAATATATACGCGACAACAAACCGACACCTGTCGCCGCACTATAAAAAGTTAAAAACCAAAGGTAATACCAAATACGAGCGATGCGCATTGTATTGCCATCTTCAAGTGCCATAAATCTAACCATAATATGGGGCTGTCCAATTACAGAAAAACCGGCAAACAACCAACTCACCGCAAAAAGTAAGGCACCTGCAACCCCAGGAAGAATCAAGTCTTTGGGAAACCAGTCGAGATACCCATCGATCGATTTCATATTCGCTATGGCAGCATCGACTCCACCGAAGGATTGTGTTGCAACCGCTAACAAAATGAACATCGCAGTAATCATCACTGTTGACTGCGCCGCATCGGTCCAGATCGATGCACGTATTCCCCCTGCAAAACAATAAATAGATACCATTACCGCACCAATGACAGCTCCCAACCAAGAAGGCCAACCAAATAAGACATACAATGCTTTGCTACCAGCAACCAATTGAGCAGCGGCATAAGCCAATAAGAAAATTAAAGACAACAAACCAATTAATCGTTGTAAACCATCGTTGTTGTGGCCATACCAACTACTTAGTACTCCAGCATAACTAACTTGCCCCGTTCTAGTCGTCGCTTGTTTTAATCGTGAATGTACAAAAGTTGATGCTAAAAAATCTCCAAGGATCCAACCAAACATCAACCATATTGAAGCGAGGCCTGTAGCGTATGTGTAACCAATGACGCCAATAAACATGTACCCACTATTATTCGTCGCGACTGCTGATAACCCGACAAGCCAAGGCCTTACACTACCATCCGCCAGATAATAATCCTGTTTGGAACCACGACTTTTAAAAAGAGAAGATAAACCAATTAACGTAAACGCAAGTAAAAAACCGACAAACGAAAATATAATCTCAGTGGAGGTCGAATCAAACATGTTTTATACATTCTCTTTTCATTAATTATTCTATTCAAAACGCATAAGCTATTAAATGGAGTCCGCCTCTAGCTCATAAGCACCTTCAGAATTATGCACCTCTTTGCCATTTAACGGGGGGTTAAAGACACATGCCATCTTCATTTCTTTGAACGCTCTTAAAATATGCTTATCATTTTTATTTAAGTTGTAAAGAGTGCCTGGGGTAATAGCATATTTTTTTCCGTCCTCCACTGTTTCTACTTCGCCCTCTCCAGAAATACAATAAACAGATTCCAAATGATTCTGATAATGCATAGAAAAATCAGCGCCAGTATAAATAGTAGTAATATGAAAGGAATAGCCCATCCCATCATCTTTTAATAACAACCGAGTACTCTCCCAGTTTCCATCGGGAGATACTATACGTCGATTAGTTCTTTCTGCTTCGTTTAAATGTCTAACAATCATTTAACGTCCCCTTGTATTATCTATATTTGCATTGATATGAAATCATTACCCATTCACTACTTTAGGATCATCAAAATAGTTCAAAACTTCAGGAATAGTCTTTTCTTTTAAACACACCTCTTTAATTGCACTTTCAACAATATCTATTCCTTTCTTAAGGTTTTCATCACTAATCGTCAAGGGACACAAAAATTTCACAACATGGTCGTCTGCACCACTGGTTTCAATGATAAGGCCTTTTTTAAAAGCACGCTGTGTAATAGCCGCAGCGAGATCCCCATTCACACAATTAATTCCTTGGAACATTCCACGGCCACGGGCTGTAAAATTACCTTGTCCAAATTTTTCAACAATTGCCTCTAGCCGATCAGATATATATTCTCCTTTGCGCTTAATGGATTGAGAAAAATTATTATCAGACCAATACGAATCAATCGCTGTTTTAGCGGTTACAAACGCTAAATTATTTCCTCGGAAAGTACCGTTATGTTCGCCCGGCTTCCATTGATCCAACTCCGGTTTCATCAACACAACCGCGAAAGGTAGGCCATAACCACTCAAAGATTTAGAGAGCGTTATAATATCAGGGCTAATTCCTGCCTCTTCAAAACTAAAATAACTACCGGTTCGACCACAGCCAGCTTGAATATCATCCACAATAAACAAAAGCCCATGCTTCTTACAGACAGTCTGCAAATTTCTTAACCATTCGAAGCTCGCCACATTAATGCCGCCTTCTCCCTGAACCGTTTCAACAATCACTGCCGCAGGAGAATTGATACCACTGCTGGAATCAGACAATACTTTATCCAAATAGATAGTTGTATCTATACCGTCCCCTAAGTAACCATCGAATGGCATACGATGCGTTCCATTCAAACTCACGCCTGCTGCATCTCGGTGATGTGAATTACCCGTTGCTGCTAACGAGCCCAAGCTCACACCATGAAAACCATTAGTAAACGTGACAATATTTTGCTGCCCTGTCACATTTCGTGCTATTTTCATTGCGGCTTCAACTGAGTTAGTACCCGTCGGCCCAGTAAACTGAACGACATAATCCATCTTCCTGGGCTTTAATATTTTCTCATTAAATGTTTCAAGAAAATCACCCTTTGCTTGCGTATGCATATCAAGTCCATGCGTAATACCATCCGCGGTAACATACTCAATAAGCTTTTCTTTAAAAATAGGATTGTTGTGTCCATAATTCAACGTTCCCGCTCCAGCCAAGAAATCTAAATATTGATTGCCTTCGTTATCATACAAGTGCTCACCTTGTGCTTTATTAAAAACACGCGGAAAAGCTCTACCGTAACTTTGCACTTCTGATTCAATTTCTTCAAAAATTTTCATCATTTTCCTTTTTGCGATTAAGAATAAATTTATTAAGTCCTAGACTAACCGAAACAACATGGGATACATATTTCAAATTCATAATAATTAAAGCTATTATTTTTTTATAGGACCAATTTTTACTAACACTTCTGATTCGTGATTCCCCATAAAATGTTTTTCCTTATCGAAGAAAACCTCTTTAGATAACGTAGCTGAATAATGTTTTGCTATTTTTTCAAACACAGACCAAGACGCTTTGTTTTCACTGGTGATTGTAGTTTCAATAAAGAAAATATCATTTAACTCTCTGCGATTAAGAATATGCTCAACCATCTTCCCTGCCATGCCTTGACCTCTTACCTCGTCACCTACGGCAACCTGCCAAATGAACAACGTATTTTTTCGTTCAGGAATAATATACCCACTCATAAAACCGACTAGTTTTCCATCTGCTTCAACGACAACCGAAGTGGAAGAAAAGTGCTCGCACTGAAGTAAATTACAGTACGTTGAATTTGTATCAAGAGGAGGACAAGCCTGAATAAGCTCTGATACAAAAAAGCCATCTTCTGAAGATGGCTTACGAAAAATAAAGCTATTTATCATTTAATTCTCAAATTTAGGTACAAAAACAACTAATATTTTCATTGCAAATAATTGATGGAGATAGAATGAGTGTTGTATCAAGAATGGATATAGACAAAGAAAATAATATGTAAACTAATGAGGAAAATCATGTTGCGTAAGCCCATCATACACTAAACAGGTATTATGATCCACTTAAGAAAAAAGACGAGATCACAAACCAGAATATTTCTTGATTCACTACGAGAAGATATTTGAGTTAAAAAACAAAACGCTTTATAAAGGTTATAAAAACACACTGCGACAGACAGAATATTCTCGTCATTAGAAAGTGTCTTTCATATAACACTTCCCCTTAGGCAAACCGCATAATTATTTCCGATGAACTAAACTCCTCTACACTCGCCAAAATATTTGATTGAAGATATCAAGCGACGTCCAACTTCTCCATATTCTGTTACCGCTTGATGACATGAAGGATTTTGCTAATAAAAACCGACGATCAAACACACTTTTTGTCCAGCTCCACCTAATTGTCATAGACGGCCGAGCCTGAGACACCCAATCCTAGCTAGAAACATCCAGCTACAGAGAATATTCAGACAACAATTCGTATAGGTCACAACTTAGCCCCTCTCAAAGTGAAAACTAATGATATTTATGGGAAAAAATATTTGTCCTTCATACGGCCAACTAGACATCAATAGGCCGCACTTCAGAGTACTCTTTGCGTTGGTAGCATAGAGCACAAGAAAAAAAGGAAGCTTTCACGAACTGGATTGGAACCTTTAACTATGGGCTAACAGCTAATCAGACTAACAACTATAAGTTTTTTCTGCCGAGCGAACCTACATTTAAACCGCCAGTACTTCCCTCTTGTTCTTTTAGAAGCCCTTCGTGTCAGAAAGCCAGTCATCTTTACTCTCAGATTGAGCGAGTCCTGAATATCCATCATGAGGGACATAGTACTCGTTATGCATTATGCAAATTGTAGTGATATAGCCCAGAGAGAACTAGATTGTAATAAACACGCTTGAGCGTTAGTGGAAGCAAACTTGGCTGTAAGCCAGTAAATCAAGGGGTTTGGATTGTCTTGGACGTTGAGGGACGGACGATGCTGGAGTGTCAAATGGTGCCCGGGGCCGGACTTGAACCGACCCGAATAGAAGGGATTTTTCTTGCTTGTCCGTTTTGAGTCCGTAAATTAGTTAAGCCGCATACCTTCTAGGCGTGGCAATCCAGCTTTTTTCAGATAGTCGTCTATGAGAGATTAACTTATAGGGAGGCTTTTTCATCAAGCCTTTTGTGTTGCAGTCAGCAAACCAGCCTTTATATTCTAAGATGATATGATCAGGGTGTTTTCTGGTTGCGACAAGGTGCAAGACTAGGCTGTCACGGGGTATTCCAGAGTCCAAACACTTATTGGCGATGGTGATACAATAGTCTTCACAATCGCCTAACAGCTTGTCACCGACCGGCTTTAAATCCGTCCACCACTCATCTTTCCCGTATAACTCTCTATCTGTTCGATACTCAAACAGATCATTGATCTCAATAGTTATTTGTCTAAATAAATCGAGCATACAGGAGCCGTAGGATTGTTTTCACAGTAGACTTTTTCGCCCGCTGGAATTGGGGCGGGTTTGGGGTTTGAGGTGCAAGACACAAGGAGCAAGATAAGCAAATATTTCATCAATTCAAGCTCAAAAGCGATGTATGAAGAATGGCTCCTGTTGAAACTCTTCGCCACTCAAATCGGCCCCTGAACACAGGCGTATTACTTATTGTACCAGTCCAGTAATATCGAGGGGTTGTGGTGCTATAAAGGGAGTACCAAGTGCCAGCGCTAGAGCCGCTATTGGGCGGCATGCCGGAAATAGTAACAAGTCGCATTTCGTATGCGTCCATTATCGAAAAATCATCCCCGTTTCTTGAATCTAATATTGGAGACAACCAAGATATACCGGGCCCGCCTGTGCCGCCCGTACCAGATACGAAGCCTTGCTCGGTGTAAGTTACAAACTCGGATTCTTTGAGAGTGTAGGAGCCAAAAGATATCGTATATGATGGGCCTGTATATGATCTGGCGTGATCAGGCATGACAAATTCAAGCCTTTGATAAAACTTCTTGGTCGTGCCTCCCGCTCTTTGATAGCCTTTCATTACTTGTTTTGCTACCCCGCCAACATTAGCCCGAGGGTCAACAAGTTTTGCTACCCCGCCATTTCTCACGTATATATCGTAAGTAGACATTAAGCCTCCACCATAAACCAAATATCCCATGTGTTGTCATCGGGCGGCTCTGCTGTTGATATTGTTAGGTCGTACCCCGAGATTGTCCCAAGCCCTGCAATCGCTGAAGAATGGCTGCTTAATGTTGAGGTATGCGAGGCAATTGTTGACTCCGCTGCTGAAATGTCGCTGGCGTTGGCTGCAATATTGGAAGAGTTTGTCGCTGTGCTGCTAGACAATGAGGTTATACTGCTTGAGTTGGCTGATACGCTGGAAGATAGTGAGTCAATTGACGTTGTATGGCCTCCAACGGTTGCAACTGTAGACGCCAGTGTTGAGGCGCTTGTCGCGATATCCGTTGTATTGGTTGCAATATCCGCTGTATTGGCTGCGATGTCCGAGGTATTTTGTGCGATGGCAGACGTGTTAGCTGCTATGTCTGCGGCGTTTTGTGCTATTCCGGCAGGGCTGCCACCCAGCGCCGCAATATCAGTAGTGTTTTGTGTTATTGCTGTTGAGTTTGCGACTACGGCTGTGTCTAGCTCGTCAATAGCATCCTGCGCTGTTGCGCCTGAAATACTGCTCGACGTATTGTCATAAGTTACATTTAGCGCGCTGTTCGTTCCAGCGTAGTTCTGCCACTCAGCAGGCGATAAATCAGGCTGGTTTCCCTGATTATTGTTCGCTAGAGATGAATATAGCAATCCATTAAACAGCGTTACATTGCCAACACTGAACGTTTTGTTTGGATTGTAGAGCGTTAAAAAAACTACCTGTTGCCATGCCAAGGGAGAGGCGGAAGGCTCACTACCTAGATTGTTATCTATTAAAGACTGGTAATAGTTGTCATCATTTGCTCTAACGATGTCATTAACAGAGTAAACCTGTACGTTTGAGTAGTCGCTATACTGGGCGGATATTGGTGAGCCTTCGAAGTTGTCAATCTCAAACTTTAGCTCACCATCATCAATACCTCTCTCATCATACAAAGCAACCTTGTAATTCCCCTCAAGCCATATTTCAGGTACAGTGCCATCAGCATTAAGACTTACCGGATTAATGTTGGGGATAGTCGCCCCCGGATCGCTATATGTTGACTTGGGGGTATTAGTGCCAACCTCCCAAAAATATAACTTCCCATTGGTGACGGGTTCGCCTTCATAGACAAATTTAGGTACAGGATTAATAAAGCGGCTCATTTAGAGTCTCCTAAAACGAAAAAACCCCGCCGGAGCGAGGTAATATGAAAAGAGTTGTGTATGGGGTTCCCCTTTGGCTTTTAGCTGCTTGGGGTGCCTACGAGGAATGGTGGTTTGTTTGTGGTATATCTGTAGGGCTATGGCTTGGCTTTGTTATAGCTGTGCAAATGACTTACAAGGCTGTTACAGGTGAAAAGCTTGATGACGACACATTGACCGAGGTTGTAGAAAAAATACTGCCTTAATCTGCCAGTAAATCCTCTAAAGACTTAATCGCTGTTTTATCCGTTTTGCCGCTAACTTTTTGCGAGGCTTTGCTCATAAAATCTAAAGCGTTTTTTGTTTTGCTTTGCGATAAACTTTGAGCAAGTCGATCTGTATTTTTTGCAATATCACCTTGAAAAGATGCAGTCTGCTGGGAGCCAAATCGCTTCTTCATTGCCTCCTCTAACAAGACAAGATCATCGATAGAGTCGTCATAAGCTTTGCCGTACTTCATGGCTGTTGACTCAAGATCGTCAATAGCGTTCATCATGTGACTACCGCCCACTGCGTTACTTGCAATCCGTCTTGATGTAATACCAAACTGTCGGACACTTCGTGGATCATCAATATCAATCTTGGTGCCAAACGTCTTATTGATCTGTTTGATTGATCTTTTGGCATCACTGTATTGCTTATTAACTGCTTTATATTCTGGTGATGCTTCCGCAACCGTTTTGTTAATGTTTGCTCTAAGCTTTCTTAGAGTTACTTCTATTTGTCCGCTTAACCCTTCGGGTGGTCGATCAAAATTTATTTGCTGGTCTAAATATCTTTTTAGTCGATGAGCATCATAAGCGTTGGGGGTTTTGGTGGCCCTCATTCGATTAATTGTTCCGTTGATTGCTGTTTGCAAATCTTTGAACTTATCGCCCTCAAGCATTGAGTTTTGAAACTTAATTTGTTTTACATCTGGCGATATTTCTATATCTAATTTTCTAAGGTCATTTAAAAAATCATCTGCATAAGCAGTTGGGTCAACAGGCTTTGATTTTAACGATTCCTCAAGAGCTTCGAACTTAGCGCCAGCCGCTTTTCTGATTTCAACAACATCATCTAAGCGTTTTTTTAATGAATCACCTATGACGTTTGTTCTAGGCTCTCTTAGTCCGTATTTTTGATCATTCATGCCGCCTAAATGCTTGCGGAGCATTTTTTTCATTTGCTCTTTCGTGCCTTTTTGGGCGCGTTTAGCAACATCTAAAAATCCCTCGTCCCATCCCTCAGAAGCAGCAGAAGCAACTTTTTTGTTTTTGACAATATTGTCAGCCGCGTCTACGTCATAACGAACCAAATCTTTATTTGGCCCTGCTTTGATATCTTGCTTCATAGCAGTTGCAGCGTTCTCTTTGCGCTTCAAAAATCGAGGAGCTTCGTTAGCCGCAACGTTTAAAATAGCACCAACAGCGCCACGCTTTACGGCTTCGCCAGCGCTGGCACCCTCACCCAAAGCAGGTATCGCGCCCTCTGCACCACCAATAGCGCCACCCGCCAAAACTCGTGGAAGTGTGTTTTTAACGGCTGCTGTAGTCATCCCTCCTACCGCATAGGTAGGAATTTGTGCTGCAAGATTTCCCGCTGTAGTTGAGTTTTTAATTCCAGCTAATTGCTCGTATCTATCCGTGTCATCTTTTAACGTTTGGTTTTCTTGATCGCTATTTTGACCTAGAATTCTTTTTGCTCCGCTGCCAACTGTAGAGAAGAATCGACCAGCTCCAATTGTGGCTGCATGAAGGTCTGACATGTCTTCTATTTCTTCGGCCATGTAGGGGTTTTCGATTCGCAATCTCTCAAGATTTGCCATGCTTTCTTGTTTTGCTTGTTGCGTTTTTTGCGGGTCATTCATTCCGCCTGTTAAGCCAGCGCCTATCGCAGCAAAAGAATCATTAGACTTATCTTCAACGGGAATATCTGGGAGCTCATCTTTTATTTTGTCGATAGTTTCTTGAGGTAGGCCATAAAAAATAGGATCGTCGGGCATGGCTTGCTGAAAGGCGGGCTCTGCTTGGCTGTCTGGCTCATCTATCTTTTTTGCTGTAGACAAGTCAAACCCGCCGCCATTGACAGCTTTTGCTGTAGATAGATCAAAGGGCATTATAATTCCTCAACTCTTCCGTCTGGATAAACATAAGCGCGGTTGCCGTTGGCATCCTCCATTAGCTGGCCTTCTGGCTTGCTTTGAGAGGTCTCGCCAGCTAATGCGCTTTTTGTTTTGATGTCTCTTTGCTTTTGTGCGATAAACGCTTCTAGCTGGGCTATCTTTTCTTCTGGCGAGGCATCAGGATCACCCATTGTGGCCTTTAGACTTTCACCTTCCTGAACAGTGAAAGCAGCGCCAAAAGTTGGCTTTAAGAGCGGCAGAACTTGATTATTAATGATCGCAACAAACTTAGCTCTAGCTGTTGCGCCCTCGGTTGCACCAAATCCAGATTCTTTTATTGCCGCATCAAATATTTTCCCTCCTATCGTTGAGGTTGCTATAGACGCTAGGTCTTTCAGTTCACCAACAGCTTCATTTAGACCCGGAAGGGCTGCCCTAGATTGCTCTAGCTCTGTTAGGTTTTCGCCTTCTGCTTTCCCTTTTATTTCTGCAATTTTTGAGTTTCTTATAATTTCTGGCTTAACATCAAGTTCCGCATTGAGGCCAGCAGTTTTCTCCTGCTTGACTTGGTTAACCTTTTCTTTGGCGGTAAGACCGAGGCTATTTACAAGCTCTCCTTGTAGCGGGTACTCTTCAAAAGAGACTTGACCATCAACCACCTTTTGCACCCGATTAACTAAAGTACCATCTGGTTTTTTAATAATATCTCCACGAAATGCCTTCTCGCTACCCGGATAATTTTGAAGAAGTATTGAGCCTGTTTTCTTTAGCTCGTAATTTTGCTCCTCAAACGGTAGCGCCATGATTGCCCTAGTATCTGATGAATCTCTTCCTTGCTTGTCGAGCTCCTCCGCTCTACGACTCAAGAATGATTGTCGCTGCTCTGGATTTTTTATTGATAACGCTACAATCGCGTCACGGGCACCTTGTTTGATTTCCCTTTCTGTATTTTTTCGCTCAATCTCACTATCAATACGTTTGTTTTCAATCGAGCGCTGGTCTTCTTGATTAGCGACTTGATCTCTCTGTGTGTTGGTATTTCTAAACCCGTTAATGGCTCCAAACAAACTAGAAATATCTTGAGCCGCATTCCCGACCGGTGCCGGTGGTTTTGCAATTAATGACTGTAAAGGAGAAACCATAAATCTATTCCTATAGAAACATTGAGATAATACCCATTAATCCTGAGCTATCATTTTGATTTTGAGCAGGCGGAGCAATAACGCTTTCCTGTTCTTGCATTTCAATTTGCTCCGTTCCTTCTTGTTTTGGTATTTCAAAATTAAACCCTTGAACCTCATTTAACGCATCGGCCACAGCCTGCTTTTCAAAGTATTCAGAGGCGTCAAATAGCTCTTGATTTTCATCTTCATAGCTAGACTTTTCGTCGGTAGAATCGGAGTCTCCTTCCTCTTTGCCGTCCTGTATCGCATCCTTTGCGGCAGAACCAAACCTAAAGAGACTCATAAGAGAGCTTGTCTGGTCATTTGTGCTTGGTTGCTGCGAAACATTAAAAAGACTTTCATTTTGTTTTATTGTCATAATGCGCCCCCAAAATTTTGAAGAATGCTATCGAACCTGCCAAACAAGCTATTATCTCTTGGTGTATTGGCGATTCTTGCATCAGGGCCAGCCAACGCAGTTCCCAAGTTTTGAGCAAGTTGCGCCTGATCTGCGCCGTAGCCCATTTGCGTGTTAGCTAGAGATGTACCTAGCTGTTGTTGAGATTGCGCAAGCTGGCTACCCTGCGATGTCGCAAGATTTGCAAGGGCAGAGCCTTGCGATGTATTCAAGCCTGCTAGAGCGGACGACAGGGCTGAATTAAGACCAGCCACTTGCTGACTGGTATCTTGATTGATCCCCGCCATTTTTCCGTAAGCATTGGTATTGACACCGGCTGCTTGCTGGCCTGTGTTCATTGCATTAGACGCCATACCCTGCCCAAGATTTTGCAAAAAGCCTGCCTGCTGACCAGCGCCGCCAAAGCGAATGTTGGCCGCATTTTGCGCTGTATTTTGATTAATATTGCCAAGTGCTTGACCACCTTGAGCGTAATAATTGCTTGCCTGTCCTTGGCCTTGCATACCCCTATCGGCTACCTGTCCTAACCTTGAGAAGTTATTATCAAAATCGGTCTGAGCCTGCTGAAAGGCTCGATCTTGCAACGCCTTCATTGTGTTACCGCTTTCACCCATGCCTAAAGCTCTAGCATTGCGTAAAATCGCTTTCTCTTGCTCGCTTTGTAAAAATTGCTGACCGGGTGATTGCGAATAATTATCAAAGGCTTGCTGCTGCTGATCGGCACCCAAGGCGCCCGAAAAAGCTGCTTGCATTTGTGACGCACCAGAACCTTGATTGATTTGAGGTTGAAACCCTCCGGCGGCACGATCAAAGCCTTGAGATACATTTTGAGCTGCCATTCCTCCACCGCTGTACAGGTCGCCAAGCGCGGAATTTACGCCACCTGAAACCGTTTGGTTGGCGGCACCTGTAGCGCCCGTTAAACTTCGGTCTGCTTGATTCTGGCCGCGATACAAACTACCTAATGATGCGTTTTGGCCCTGCTGGATACTCTGAATCGAACGATCTTGACCACCAAGCAAGGCTGCCAAAGAATTCTGCCCTCCACGGGAAATATTTTGGGCGGCCCCTGTTACGCCGTCGGTGATAGCCTGCCCTGCTGCTGTAGTTCCTTGGTTGATCGAGTCATAAGACTGATTAAAACCATCCTGCAAATAAGGAATAGCTTTATCTGTATTCTCCTGCAGTATTCTTTGTGCTTCTCGAACACCAGCGGCTTGCTCTTCGGCTGCTCGCCTTGCCGCTGCATCTGCATTGGCTTCATACTTTGTGCCGGAGGAGTTATCTATCCCGTCGTCAAAGCTGTCTTTTATGTTTCTAGCAAAGCCCATTTAATGACCCTCAAATTCTTTGCGTGATAAACCCAGCAGCCACTGGCCGCTTGTCTCGCTATTTTTTCTGTATGAATCTGGAATAAACCCGTGATCGGTCAGGCCGCACTTACGAGCAAAGCCACGAACACGCGGAAATATTTCAGGGATTAGGCAAACAACCTTTAAGGCTTCTAGTTCGGAGAACGCAAATTCAAGGGCAAGGTGAGCAGCATCAACAGCATGTTTTCTGTAATCTGGATGTACATGTGCGTGAATTTGCCAAACGTCCTCGCAAAAAGGGTGGAGATAAAACATCGACTCCGGCGCAGTAACAATGAAGTAATCTTCTGGGCCAATAGTTGGCGTAAATTCTTCAAAGGAAACGCTGGTGCTAATGGCGTTGAAGATTTCAGGGTGCGAGATATACCGCTTAACGTGTAAAGGCTCGGTTAAAATAATCAACCGATACTCTCTAGAACGCCGCTATTAAAATTAAAAGTTAAATTGGGGCCGGAGCTATCCTGAACCTCTGTTAAAATGCCGCTGGTGTAAATAAAATTCTTTGTTGATGTGTCCGCATACACAACTTGAGTCAAAACGCCATTGGTGTAATTCAATGTTGCGCTTCCGCGTGAAGGTTCAAGAACGAGGGAAAAGCCGGGGTGAGCCGCATTATTAACTGCTATAGATATCTGCTCAGCCCACGCGGTAAATCGCTCCGAAGGCGACCCCTTTTTATCAACAACAGGATAGGATCGACTAGGGGGTGTTATCATTTCCAACGCCCCAATAACTTGTTAATTACAGGCGGAATAGATGAAGAGGTTGTAAATCTGAATGATCTTATGTTTGGGAATCTGCCGAGCCGCCGCCATATTTTTCTTAAATTATACTGACCTTCTTTTCCTATCGCTTTTGCATTCCCGTAGGAAAAGTTTCTCCCGTCGTCTGACCAGCTTAGCTCTATGTAGTTATCACCGCCTGCTCCATCCATAAGCAACTCAATTTCAGAAACGGTTACACCTCTTCCGCTACCGTGGAAAGGTTGAGTTGTGAACTCTCGGATGATTGGCTCATCATATTCAAGCCCCTCTTTATCGCTCATCAACCCAATTCTTCCATCTATTGAGTCGCCGACCCAAAGTCTGTTATATGCTTGTATAATAGAGTAAACGCGCCAAGCGTAATCCTTGCCGGAAATTCTAGAAGATCGCTCAAACCATATTTTCCTTCCTGACAACTGCGATGCGTAATAGCAAAAACCAAAAGTCTTGCTGCCAAGCGTTAACAAAATAAAATCTTCTCCATTGTTTGAGTAGCGCAAGAAAAAAGAATTATCTATTTCAAAATCAGTTTTATTTTGAATGGTTGAATCGATGGGTTCTGTTGATATTTTTTGTGGCTGACCGCCTGAAAATATATAAACGGCTGGCTCAATATTCTCGCCAGAACCCAAGAAGACAAATGAATTTTTAGTTTTCGCTATTGCGTACTTGGATCGAAGACCTATGTCTATTATGCCGCCCTGAACTGGCTGCATAACAAAACCAGCGCCACCAATGTTTCTAAATGGCGTGATTGTTTCTGTGCCTAATGCGTAAAGCTCATTATTAAACTTAAAGAGCCTGACTATTTTGTCAGGGTCAGCCTCGGCAGAGCCAAACTCCAAAGCATCAAACGTTAATCCATCATTCAAGCCAGACTGCAAAATCTTGCCGCTGTCTGTTTTATTGTAAAAGAAAAAGCCATCGACAAACGCAACACTATCGACAGGGCCGTCATAATTAATATCTATAATTTCTGTTATTGAATCGTCCGACGAATCAAAAATATAAAGATGCTCGCCCGGCACAACAATTGAAAGTTGATGACCGTTATCATCAATAAGAACTCTCTTGTTTCCGAGTATTTCTCCAAGCTCTTCTATAGAAAAATTCTCTATTTCAGCCAATATTGTTCTATTTATTCGGTACAGTTTTTCCCCGCACACAAAGTACGGCACACCAGAAAGATTGTGCGCCCCGCGATTTGACTCAAGCGGAACACCATTAAATCTAGAAGCTATACCGGGGCACGGGAAAAGGCTTTCAGCAGACAAAGAAGACTGCTCCGCAACATTCACATACCAGTTAATACAATTTTGGATGGAAGATTGCGGAGAAATCGACTGATAAAAACCAGAGGTGAAAGGTAGGTCGGGCACTATTAGCGACCGAAGCCTTTACCAGCAAAGAACGGATTCAGTTTCGCGTAAGCGGGTCTGAAATCAATCCTTACTTTCTGGTTGTTCTCTAAGAAGCCAACACCTTTAGAAACACGGAATTGCAAGCCGTCCTCTGTCGTTGCTAGGGTATCTGTAGAGTGAAGTTTCTTAATCGGTACAGAACCAATTGAGAATGCTTCTTTGTGCCAGAAAAGGTTAGGCTGAATGATTACGCTTGAAGCGCCGCCGCCACCAAGAGTTACATTAGTTGAAGTGGTGATAGCGCCATCAACCGTATTATATGCACCGCCAGCCTCATAAATTGCAGGGCCAGTAATCAAGATAGTTCCCGCACCGCTTCCGTCTAGCGTCACATCCTCCGAAACAGTTGAAGAGAATGGGATTTTATTTCCATTTTCACCAATAACAGGCTGACGAGTTGAAAGGTTCAGCATATTCACATCGTCAAATGTGACAGTCTCACCAGCTTTGATTTCTAAGTCAGCAACAAACCCAGAAACAGCAATGCTTTGTATCATTGTATTTTTAACTGAGTCATATGTAACAACAGGATTCGCAGCAACCGCACCAGTACGATCAGCACCCGCAAAGGTTTGATACGTGGGCAAAGTCGTTGCCGTCATTACCTTCATGCCAGCAAAGTTTTCGGCAACAATCGCGTTACGATGCGCTTCTGAAATCAAGCTTCCAGCCGATCCGCCAGCACCTAAAGAGCGCTGCTCTTTCGATAAAGCTTTTTGGGTGAAAGGATTGATTGAATAACACCAGCCGCCATCTTTAGGAATGCCGATTGACTCCATTAATGCGCCAGCTTCTGCAACATGCTCCCAAGAATTGACAGGAGTACCAGTAACACCAGCCGTTAAGCCTGATCCGCTCAACATGAACTTGGCATAATCAACTTCTACATCCGTAACAAGGCGACCTGTCATAGGGTCTAAAAGTTTATCAAGCTCGTCCATCTTGATTGCTTCATCTGCTTCATCGTAATCAACAAAAACAGTAAAGTAGTCTTGAACAGTACCAGTCGCTTTACCTACAACGATATCGCTAGGAGTGTCCCCGCTGATATCACCTTTTGGCGTACGAATAGAGGTGTAGTCGGTGCCACGTTTAAAATCTACGTCTGCGCCAGATGCCGGATTGAACTTACCATCAAGCAATTGAGTGTTTACGTTTTTAGAGAGTACGCGCTTACTCTCAACGCCCTTTAAAAAACCTTTTGCGATTTTTCGCGTAAAGTTGTTGTCAAAATTATTAGCCATGATTAGTTACCTTTTAAGAAAATGTAGCGCCCTTTAGAAATTGACTTTCCTCGGGCTTTGCACCCGAACCTTTTAGCGGCTCGTCAGGTGGTGGAGTTTTGGATTTGAGTTTTGCTTGGAATGAGCGTGCGATATCATTGATCTTTAAAGCGGCTTTCATCGGATCGAGACTGATAACTTCTCTCACTAAATCGGAGTCTTTTGATAAAGAGTCCATCACCTTGTCGCCGTAATCGTGCGTCATTACAAACTTGAAAATATCTTGATACTTTTGAGCATCTTCTTGCCTTCCGATTTGTCGCAGTGTTAATGCAACGCTGTCGGCGGCTAAATTCATCTGTTCTTGCGTAAAACCGTTTTTTACGGCACGCTCTAAAAACTTTGCTTCAACTTCTTGCAGCTTGGATTGCTTTTCTTGCAATGCCTGCTGCTCCAATGATTCATTTCTTCTGTTCCACTCTTCTTGCTTTTTGATTGACTCGTAATGAGCGGCCACCTGTGC
The DNA here is from genome assembly GCA_050633885.1 of Cellvibrionaceae bacterium. Classification (GTDB taxonomy): domain Bacteria; phylum Pseudomonadota; class Gammaproteobacteria; order Pseudomonadales; family Cellvibrionaceae; genus JAWSVE01. Next base: position 725,637 of record JBOEHK010000001.1, on the reverse strand, counting down.
GTCATACTTTTCAGGTGATTCGTAAGCAAGATCATGATTAGGCTTTGCAACCTCTTTGGGTTTTTCTAACTCAAGTATTTTTTTCTCAAGCTCTAAACGTTTTTCGCGTTCAGTTTTAAGATCGCTTTCTATTTTGTATTTATGTTTTGTGTCTGCGTCGATTCGCTTTTTAACTTGCTCGCTCGGCAAACTTTCCTTAGAAAAATCCAAATAAGTCGATTCGTCCTTGGGTGTTTCTTTCGCTTTGGGCTTTTCGTCTTCTGATTCACCCTCGTCTTCACTTTCGGTCTCGGTCTCTTCAACCTCTTCCGATTCAATCTCGTCTTCGTTGATCTCATTGGATTGCTCCAACTCTTCTTGCTCTAGGTTTTCTTCGCTCATGGGTGTTGCCTCTAGTTTTTTAAAACGCTAAAACGAAAAAACCCAGCACATGGCTGGGTTCATTCGAGGTTGTGGAAAAGTTAGATTTGGTCTTGAACTTCTGTTATTAGCTGGGCTTGCTCTTGATAACCTTCTACTTCGTTACCTGTCACATCCCCGCCTGATACCAGTGCGGTTTTATACTCTGCTAGCCCTTTGATTAGTTTCAGGACATCATCGATCTTTTGCGATTGGGCTTTATTCTCTAGCTCAAATGATTTTAATTGAGCCTCTAATTGAATTTTTTCTTGATCTGAATTGAGCTTTTGTTGTGCTTGCTGCAATTTAATTTGTTCTGTTTGATGCTTAAGTTGAACTAGAGCGTTTTCACCCTGCACTCTCTCCACTTCCGCTTGTGCAATCATAGCGTTGGGGTCTGGCTGTTGAGGCTGTGACCTCATCGCCTCAAGCTCTTGTTTCTCAACATCCGTCAATTGCTCATCTGGAATCATGCCAGACTTGAACAATCTTTCACGCTCTCGATCTCGCGTACTTCTCATGCCGGGTGCGTCGATATTGGTAATTAAAATATCAGCGTTGCGATCAATTAATCCGGGTATGTACTGCCCCATTTCCAGTAGCTTTGTATTCGCCTCGGTTTTTCTGTCTTTAAATGACGGGCCAACTTTCACGCAAATATCATAATGACCAAGTGTTAAGTCGTTTTTAATTTCATCGGCTGAATTAATTAAAACCTCGCTGCTTTGGCCGTCTTCACCCACAACTCGAACCATCCGTTTTGAATCGTAAACTTTAGGGATAGCACCTAATAAAACTTTCGCCGTATGCTCTAGCGCAACCTTATGAGCGCGATAGTATTCAAACGTACCCATCTGACCGGCAGAGGTTCGTTGATCTGATCTAAAATCAGAATCATTCGCCGTGTTTTGTAAAACGGTTAATTCGTTGGGAAGCCCTGAAGTGATCTCAATGTTACGGATCATGTCAGCGGACAATTCAGAAAGAGCGGGGCTAGGGTTAATGCCGCCTACGGTAATGGGTGGCGCTGCATCCACAATGCCGCCCTTGTATAGCTGTATGGCGTTGGGGTTTGTGTTTATGTTAGAGAACTCGCTGGTGTAACCATTAACCACCCGGTCATCCATCAATATCTTTTGTCGTGGCGCTAAAACAGCTTCTTCGATTTTGCGTGATTCAACATAATTAAATACACGACAGTGATCGATGATGGGAAGGACAAGCCCCATATAGACCACTTTGTTTTCTACTACATCGAAGTTTGCATATTCAGCAATAACAGGCAGATGCTTAAAGACCGTTTCTTTTTCTTCTTCAAGCCAGCCTTTATTGTCGTACTTTCTTGAATAGATTTTAAATGAATCACACTCACGACTTTCAATGACCATGATGTTATCAGGCGTTAAACCCAGTCTTTCTAAACCTTCATCGTCAACAACACTGGTATCTTCGTCATCTAAAAGATAAATGGTTTTGGTGTACGGTTTTTTGTAAATTATCTCGCCGGTTATCGTGTTCGATTCTGTCTTGTTGTAATAATCATTACTCTCAATACTGCCACTGACTGATTGAAAATCACCGTCCCTGTCTTTGTATTTGTCTTTTAAGATTGTGGTCGCAACAGACGTTAAGATATTGACATGAGCAGCATCTTCACGGGTTTGCATTTCAGAGTTGGCATCAAACCAAACTCGATCATTAGCGTTACTGATTGGGACAATTTTTAATTCTTGATGAAAGCCTTCACCGATATACGTAGAAACTATTCGCCAGTAGCCCGAACCACCGGCAATCATTCGCTTACCTTCTTTGGTAGAAACATCGTCAAAACTTGAAACGTTATAAATATTACGAATCAAACCATCAATAATATTTGAAACGTCTTCCGATGCTCCACCGCCGCAGGGTTGTGTTTCTGCGCTGTACTCATTCGCCGCCATTTCAGCCCATGCTTTATTAACTTGGGGCTTTGTTTGGTCGAATGTGTACTGAGGGCGACCATTGAATTGAGAGGCTATTTCAGGCTCCCACTGACCGTCAGGGTGGTGCATAAAGCTGGTAACTTCTGCCACCTTTTTACGAAGGTCTTTTTCCGCTAACTGGTCGTGCTTAAGAGTCTCTAGGACTTGTACGTGATCGCTATAATCTAACACCGCCCCACCCTATATTATTTAATTTCACTGGTTTGTGTTCTTTGTAAGGAGAGTAGCCTTGCGCAAATTGCATAAAAGCGTCCGCACCGTTTGACGCCCAGTCGTGATGAGGCGTTACGTTGTGCGTGTCTCGTTCGTCGTTGTATTGGTATCGATAATTTGAAAGGCAATCTAAGCCGCGCTCACATTTCTTTTCGTCAATGTAAACACTGGGGAAAGCTTTTCTTGCCATCTCTATGGCTTCGTTCTTTGCTCGAATTCTAGGCACAACTTCGATGGGCCTAATTCCACCCTCTTCAAATTGCGTCTTTCGGTTTTTTGTCATACCAAGCAATTCAACTTCAACGTCATGCGGCATGTAGTGGCGACCGTACAGATAGTTTTTTTCTTTAATGATTCGGCAATAGTGGTCAATATCTTGTAATCGATTCTCGTAGTAATCGATCATTCGATATTCACTACCTACGTTTTGCATAAACCAAATAGCGGTATGATCATTCTTTCCTAAATCCCAAAACGTGTGAACTTCAACGCTTGGCTCAATAGGAATGTTTCTAACCCTTCCTTCTTTTTTCATGGAGATTACTTGACGGCCAAATATCGCGCCCTCAGCTAATTGTTTTAGTTCTCCACGAAAAACATACAGGTACTTTTCATAGTCCTCTTCTTTCATGTGCTCCATTTGAGCAACGAGAGGGCCAGTAAAGTAGGGGTTATCTTCGTAATTAACTTTTTCAACCCAAGAATTAGGCGGAGGGGTTTGGACAACAAATAATTGGTACAGGTAATCAAACTTAAATCTGGGGTTAAAGGTAATCCAGATTTCACTACCTTCTTTTCGTATCGTTGGGTCTATCGTGTCCCAAGAGGTTTCACTAAGATTTTCAGCCTCTTCGATCCAGCATATATCAACACCTTCTGTTGATTTTATTTCTGAGGTATTAAACTTAATCCCCATGAAAATAAATTCGGTGCCGTTCAATCCTTTTATTGATGTGTCTGTGATGGTGTAGAAGTCTCTCAACTCCATCATTTCTATTTGATCTCTAAGTAGTCGATGAACCGACTGTTTAATAGATTTTTGTAGTTCTCGAGTGCAAAGCACTAATACTTTTCGCTGAACTCCAATCAATAATAATTTACGCGCAACCGACCATGACTTAGAAGAACCTCGACCGCCATACATAACTTTGTAGCGATAATGAGTGTCGAGCGGTTTGAATATTTTCGGTATTCGAACCTCACTCATAGATAACTTTGATACTCTTCGGTATTAAGTCCTCACCTCCCTCACCTGTCATCTCAACAGCTTTCAAGCTCGGCAAGTATTTATCGATAAGTTTTAGCTTGGCATCAATCGCCACCTTATACCGAGCAAGCATTTCACTATCAACTTCCTGAGCAGGGTCGCTAACATCCGCTAGTATTTTTTCAACATGTTCTAAGTGTTTTTGGTTAGAAAGATAATCTCTGATATTTTCTTGCCGTATGCGACGATTCGCATTAGCTCTTGTTTCCGCCATCTTCTTTACCTGTGTAAAAGGTATTCTCATAACCTCGACCCATCGGGATACCCGCTGGATAGGTTGCCTGTGTTAAACGTGTGGTTCTAACTAACAGATTTGTGTACGCAGTGTTCGCGTTCTGTCTTAAATCGATTGATACTGGAATATCAAATTGAGGGGCTAAGCGAATTGCCAAATTAAGCACAATCGCCTCTTCTGCATAAACTGGAATACAGATAACATCTTCGATGCTGTCAACAGGCCGATAACCAATATCAGAAGGCCAAGACATCATCATTCTATTTAAGTACCGTATAGCCATTGAGGCTTCTGAGCCAATCAACGGCTGCTCTGATTCTTGTACGTTTATCTCTTGTAGGGCATCACGAATAATCCGCCCAACTTTAAGTTTTTCTAAATCTTCTAGGAGTGTTAGCTTTACAGTTGTTGAGCTTTGAGCTAGTCCGTCATCGGCAATCACCACGTAGTCAATCGTTGGCGTATTGTCGAAGTTCAAATCATTGTTTAGTGTGATTTTTCCATCAGAGCTAGTAAGAAAAACAGAATTATCTAGCGCCGAAAAAGTCACAGGGCTTCCGTTTAGACCTGTTGCGAAAACCTGACCAACCAAGTAGCCCTCTTGTGCAAACTCCGGCACATCAAAAGCATAGGAGCCAGAAAAAACAGGCGCATAATTAATATCTGTGACATCAACCGTGACATTACCAGTTCCCGTCAAACTGCCGTCACTGACTTGAACAACTAAAGGGTATTGAGTTGTAGCGTTGTAATCCAAAGCGTTTGCGGTAGTGATAGCGCCAGTGCTTGAGTTAATCGCAAGATCACTGTTTGTGTTACCGCTTAGAATTGAATAAGTCAGCGTATCTCTATCTACACCAACAACCGTACCAACTACTGTTCCAATCGCTACATTTTCAGCAATCGAAAATGTGTAATTCGGGAGTGTTGGGGCTGTGTTTGTATCCGTAAGTGTGACCGCAACAGCTTGAGTGACAGCATCATTAACCCCGTCATCAATGTTGATTGTGACGTTGTGCGGCCCAGCACCCAGCACTGAAAAATCTGGATTAGACGACCATGCAAGCTGATACAAATCACCGCTTACGTTAGTTAGCTCCATCAGACCAGCATCAGTGCCGGTCAATGTTGGTGTTTGCCCATCTCTTTCGGCTATTGTGTATTGAGCGATGTTTAATTGATTTTCTGGCGTCGATACCGCAGCCAAGCCCGTGATTGTTGGGGCCGTGTTTGTGTCTGCACTAACAATGTCGTAATCAGCAACTATAAAAGGGCTTCCTGACCCGCCTGAGTCGTAGACGTAAAAGGTCATTACGCACCTACCTCAGTAAATGCGACAGGAAACTCGACCACACCAGAGCTATCAGCAAATTTAAATCTTGCAAATCCAGACTGACCAATAGTCGCCAATGGAACGTTAATCTTTGAAGGTAGGGCACCGGAAGCATCAAGAACTACAGTTGTTGTTAGTAATTTATTGTCAGATGAATCTGCGACCTTAACCGTTACCGTCTCATTAGATCGAGGTAGTCCAGCACCAGACGCTTTTGACGGGTTATTAACGAGCGCATCAGCTACAAATGCAATGCCAGGATAAACAGGCACAGCCGCAACAGTGGTGGCTGTGAATGTGTCGCTAACTCCACCCATCGTGAGGGTAACGCTTGCAGATGTTGAGTTAGACCCTGAGCTGGTGAGACGAACAGTAACCGTCTGGCCGTTCGTTATCGTGCCGTCCGAAGAGACGTAAGCGCCCCCATCAATTGAATAGGTGCCGCCAGTTGTAATCGATATAGGAGTGGCCGCAGCAATTCCGGCAACTGTTATTTGATTCGACGTGATCGTGGAGCTTATCGCTACATCAACCTGATCTGTAAATGAGAAAGCGTCCGGTGTTATGTCCGTGACGACTGGAAGCACGTATGTATAGGTGCTTGTTGGCGATATCGTGCCGTCTGTTGCGATAAAGTAAATATCGATAACAACGTTATTAGTTGCTGACCGATTAAAGTCCCAAGTACCGTCAGCGTTTACCGTGTAGCCCTCTGCAATATCAAAAACAGCTTGAACACCAGCTGTTAAAGCAGTCCCAGTCCAGCCATCTGCAACACTGCTTGAAGGTCTTTCAAATACCCATCCATCAACGCCATCAGCGGGAGTTGTCGTACTTGATCCAAGACCGGCTGCATGACTGAATATGTCGTTTCCAACCATTCGCTCATCACCAGCCGCTACAGTTTCACCAGTTTCCAAGAGCTTAACCGCAATAAATCCAGCCGTGAGATTTACATAATCTTTTCCAGTCGGCTCAATGTACGGCACTTCTGTTTGAGTTGATGCAATAGAGTTTTCAGTGACAACTAAATCATAGCCCGTTGCATTAAATTGCCTTGGAAAGCTAACAGGGAGCGTAAAAGCTAACGTGTATTGATTTGATCCGTCATTCGTAAATGATGTGATGTATGAGCTAATATCAACGCTGTCAAGTGTCGCACTGAATGCAGCTTGAACGAGATTGTCAGCAGACGCATTAGTAGCTACAACGTTTGCAGACTCTACACCCGCTTGTAAATTTGCGGGCTTAGTGATTGTCAATGCCGTTGGGGCTGCACCTTGAACCGCTCCGATGTTGCCACCGTCAGAAGCTGCACCGATCAGTGGCGACCCAACTTTAGGAGTGAAGTCAAAGTTGTCAGGGTCAACAAAGCAGTCAGTAGCAACTAAATTAAATTGATTGTTAGCGCCTGTCGATCCGGTTAACGCTGATTCGCTCAATGCGTTGTAATCAGACGCAGCAGCAACGCCGTTTGAATAAACTGGAGTGTCAAAAATAGCTGAATTATTTAGCGAGCCGTTTGAGTCGCTGCGATATGTTGAGCATTTGTAAACAGTTAAATTTGTGGAAGCCGAGATTACGCCAGAGCTTGCTTTTCTGTAAGCCCCGTAAAAAGGCCTGCCAAACCCACTAATGATACCGTTGTACATTTGAGAATCGTAAAATTCATAGCAGAAAGATACACTCGAATTAGCAACGCCACTTTCAAGAGCGGATGATCTAAAGTCGTGAATTTTAACATTAGGTCGAGCAAGATAGATGAGCGCTCTCGCATCCGTGTTCGTTAAATCCGGTTTGATATTAAAGTCTTGTAAGCCGTTCTCGCCAAAAGCCTCAACATAGTCGTCACGAAGCTGCATAAATGAGCCACTTGTCCCAGCAGCAAACCCTGTTGGCTCTCGAAGATCAGGATCATTTCTAAATATAATGCGATATGTATTTGTCGCATCACACGTGTACCCATCTGCAAGAAATAATTCTTGGATAAACGTGCCGCCCGTTGTCTCGACATAGATGTCATAAATGCCGTTGCCAGCACTAACTAAGTTAGCCCCGCCTGCGTCTGTATTCATCAATGTTAGAGCTTCCGCAAACGTTCTTGCTACACCGGTAATAAATCCAGAGGGTGAGCTAGTGACTGCAACGTCGGGGTTGTAATAAATATTAGGCATTACAGACCCCCCACAATCGAAATCATTTCATTAGCAAACCTTCTACCGTCTGCTACATCTTTTCTTTTCACTGCATCGATAAGCTTTAAACCAAGATCGGCGTAGTAAGGGTTTGCTTTTCTTAATCGCAGCTCTTCATAAAGTCCGCGCAAGTCATCAAGTTCAGCTTTTTGTTTTTGCCTAAAAAATTCATTCTCATTTTTGTCTGCTTCGCTCATATTCATATTGCGTCCGCCACTGCTTTCCAGTTATCCGGAAGCTCAAAAAGGAATACTTCTGGATGATCTAATTGACCACCCCAGTTGATAGAGACGTAAATTCGATTGCCGTGGCCGTTAATTGCGGCGGGTGCTTCATCTCTGTAATTGCCGTCGTACCAGTTGTGGTTGTGACAAAGAGCGATGTGCTTTTGGCCTGCATTAAGGTTTTTCATTTCTGAGAACCAGAACTGATCAACCCCGTAACCTGTGTCGTAACTTGACGACCCACGATTAGCGTAAGTGTTGACGAACTGCCAATTGTCGTGACTTGGTGGCATCTTTCCGTAGTGCCAGCCGGTAGACCATCCTATCGATGCGTGGTCGCCAACCTCTAAGCGGTTTGCGTAGCCGTTGGCGGCGTTAACATCTACTGCGTCTAACTGATCCGTTCTGTTGTTCTGGCTAACAAAGTACTCTTCACCGCCTGTGCCCCACGCCCACCCTGCATGAGTTTCACCAACCGACATTTTTCTTGGCGTTGTTGTGTTGAAGTCAAAATCTAAGGGCCAAAGGTGCGGGCCGTCGTACCATGTATCAATCCAAGCCGCGCCATTTCCACCATAAGCAGAGTCATCCCATTTGCGACCATGATGCATTACGAAGCCACTGCCAGAAGGTGATATCTCAACCATGTTAGGTCGATATGAAAAAGTAGAGCGGCCAACCTCGGCGGAAAGGTTCGAACCCGCAAGATCATCTGGTGTTAGCGTATGAACAACATCGTTAATGCGGTCGTAAGCGATATATCCGTCAACAACATAAGTTGTCCCGTTGTAGTGAGTAGCCATCCAAGCCCACCAACGAGAATCGTTAGAGCTATCACCTTCTACATCGTTATATAATCTTGTTGACGCTGGGAACTCGGCAGAAAAATCGCGGATAAGAACGGGTGACGGGTTTGTCACATCGTCAATCATGTAGAAGCCCATGACATTTCTGTAATAAATTCTATTAGGGTGATTTCCAGAAATATCCCATCGAACTTCGTGGTTTTCACCAATGGCCGAACCGTTTGTATGTTGCAACGTTGCGATAATTGCGCGCGTGTTTCTATCTATAACCCAGCTCTCCGTAGAGCTTGGGCCAAAAACTAAAACATATTGACCGTTGGTATTTTCGGGCGTGTAGCGCGAGTAAACGATGTAAAGATAGCTGACAGGGAAATTTGCAATATCAGTTAATCGAGTGACGCGAATCCCGTTCGAGAGAGTTCTGACCTCGCCTTCTGCGGGTACGCCAGCGCCATATTCGGGTGCTAGCCTTTCCCTTACATAAGTTAAGCTGTTGGCAACGCCAGTATTGGGTGAAGCGGGGTATGGAGATTCGCCACCAACCGGAGGTGTAGCACCGCCAGCTACTAAAGTGCTTCGATACTTTCCGCCAGACGATCCGTATTCATCAACCGGAATTGTGCGAGTTGCTAATTGGGCCATTTTGAAAACCTGTTTTTGACAGACATAAAAAAGCCCCCGTGAGGAGGCTTAGTTAGAGTTTGTTAGAGTGGGCTATTTACTACCCCATAAGAGATAGGTGAACTCGATACCGAAAGCGTCATAGCGCAAGTCATCTTGATTAAATGCGCATGAGTGATGCTGATACTTTAAATTTGCTTCAAATTTTCCATCGTAAGACTGATAGATATTTGCAAGAAAACCGCCGTTACTTGTTAATCGCTCGTTGTACTGATCTTTTTTACATTGAGGAGATGATTTGAATGTGTTGTCTATGCCTAAATAAATTTCACCGTATTTAAACCAAGATCCAGATTCGGCAGACGCTTTGGGAGAGAAAAGAAGCGAGAGAGCAGCGACAAGTAAACCAAGACCGCAGAACATAGCGATACCGCCAAAAACATTTTTCCCTTTCTTTGTAGCCCAAAACTTTTTAGCGCTGCCGATATCGCCATAAACAACAATAACCAAAAAAAACGGCACCAAAACTAACAGGGCTGCAAATATTAAAGCTCCGCTCATGACTTCATCCTCTTCCAAAAGTACCAACTAACGATAACGTTAAAAGTTGGCATCACGTACAACACAAAAAACCTCGTTACATCCTCAGCTTTTGAGTGATCAACGATTAAAAGAACTGATCCGAGAATCCCGCCGATGATCCACATTAAGCAAGCACTACAACCAATAACTCTTCTCGTGATATTGCTGGGCTGCGATGCTTCAACGAACTTTAAAAAATATTCTGTTTGCTCTTCTTTGGTTAAGAAAGACTTATCAGCACCGTTAACAACAGCATCTAAGCCAGATTTAACAATTTCCGGCGCTGAAAAGATTGAGGTTAGCCAGCCCATAGAAAAACCTACCAGCGAGCCTTGTTAGCTCTAGTATCGATGTGAGTAAAGGAAATGTAGCGACCTATGCCGCCATGATTGGGAATGAGTGTCTCAGCATAATCAGCAACTTCAATGGGTGAAGCGCCAGAAACGACAATATCAGCAGCCCTGCCGATTAGGTGTTGACTGGTATGCTTTCCGCCCTCTTTCTTATTATGTGTTTTGCATCTTGCGCCGGAATTGATTCTGATCGGCGCATTAAAATGAAAGCGTATTTTATTAAGCAGATAAACTAACTCAGTATCAGCAGTGTCAAACCCGCAACCGCACTTACAAGCAAACTCGGAACGACTAAAATTGCCTCCGAATGCTTCTAAATCCATAGTTTCTGCTCGTTAAGGATTGTTGGTCTTTCTATCTTTTCTTAAATCCCGTATCACCATCCAAATAAAGCCCGCCAAGGCAATAGAAAAGCCTCCTAAGCCGGTTAGACTGGTCACTAGATCAGGGTTTGTCTCCAACCATGCAACAATGCTTGTAAAGGCACCGCCGCCAGTCATTGCTTTTGGAGCTTGCTCTAAAGCAGTCTTCGCTAATAAGTCTTGATGATCAGGATTCATAGGCATAAAAAAGCCCGCTAAATCGCAGGCACAAAAAAAGCCGCTTAGGGGAAGTAAGCAGCTTTGGGAGGTGAATTGATTATTATTGGCTAGGGAATCCCCAGCATGGGGAAATAGTGCCATTTTGCGTTGGCTGTGTCAATAGGTCGAATTAGCCAGCTTTTCGTTTGCCTTCAATGCGTTGCAAGGCAATGTAAACCGCGTTTGATAGCTCCTCATCCCAGCTCGCTATCTGTTGCTTTAGTCGATTGACATATAGAGCCGGTGCGTTCTTGCCGCGAAAGCTCGAATCTGACAGGCCAGTTACCTCACTGAGCTCAATGCTAGTTAATTCAGGACTGTTAATCAGTGAAGATTTAACGACATTCAGAACTATTAAGAGCCTGCACGTGGCTATGTTTTTTGATGTCAGTGGAATATTATTAATCAGAAAGCTAACACACTTAGCCATGCCGGAATGATTATGCGTATAAGCAAATTCTCGGTAGTGTTGAGCCCCCTCACTCGTTTTTGCTACTTCTGCGAGTATCTTTCCAATCTCGCTGCCGTCTATGATCGCGTAGTCGTTATCTTTTTTTGTACTGCGTGTCTCAGATGCTGTGAACACTTGCGTGAACATCTGTAAAGGCTCTTCAAACAGCTTATAGCAGCTCATGCACTGATAGACGATCTTGCCTTTATTCCGCTTCTCATAGTCCCTGCCTTGGCAGTGAGGGCAGACCTTACGCTTAGCGGGTACGTTATCAACGATCTTATGCCCCGTCTTCTCCTTTCCCATATCGCCTAGATTGCACTTGGGTGAACCTTGCTTATCACACATTAATAAAATTTCACTAAAATCTTTGCCTTTAAATCGCATTGGCTAGTCTCTTTTTTATTAAAATTTAAGGAGTTATGGAGTTTGCTTGTTGGTTGCTTCTAGTGTTGCAGCCCACGCCAAGTTGTGAACCGTGCAAAATTTGTCACCCTCTTCTTTTGTGTCGAATTCTATGTTGTTTAGCCTGAATACTTTCCTTTCTCCGCCTCCGCCGTCGAATATGCACCACTTTTTTATTGCTTGAACGAAAAAGGCTTGATACCTCGCCATCGCTGAATAATATGGACAAGCATCGATGTCGTAGAGAATCCTCCAGCGATCAAGTAATTTCAGCTCTTTAAAATTATCTTCTGTCCATTCTGTGTAATGCTCAACCTCATCTTCTTTTTTTTCATCGTCAACATATATCTCGACTCGCATACAGCTAGAGTGAGTCGCAACAAAGGGAGTCAGAACCACATACGACTCACAAAAGTAACCGCCGCTTAGTGTTGCAGCGTCGCATCTTTCCATGCAGTCGTCGCAAGCCATATAAACGCCAACACTCACAAGATAATCTCCTCAACTTCAAAATGTTCTGGCTTAAACTTCCGCTCTCTGCCTATGGCTTTTTCTTGATGCCCGCACTTGCACAGCCAAGCGTTAGTGATTTGTAGCTCTTGATTGAAGCATCCTTCCATCACTTCGCCGCATTGACTGCATAAGGGCTTTGTATGTTTATCCATTACTCACCTTGTTTAACCTGTTGATGCACGAGACCTTCGGCTCATGATCTTTTTTGTTATGGCTCAAATCTTTCAAAGTCCTGTGCCATCTTTCCAAATTCACCAGTTGCAATAGTGAAATAATGCTTTCCGGCATAGCGTTGCAGCCAGCGCAGTCTCCTTGCAATCCGTCGGTGCGGTGAAAAATAATCAAGCAGTTTTTGCATTACGGTAATCCTCTTTTGCTTTGTTTCTTTTGCAAACGGGGCAATAGCCCTTTTTGGTGTTCCTGATCTTGCATCCGCATTTTCGGCAAGGCACTGAGTTGTAGTATTCCTCGCCAATGATTCTGGCGGTTTCTGCATCCATGTTTATTGGATCGCGTACAGGATGCGTCAATGCGGTTTCAATATTCCACCCAGAGTTTAATCTACTCGCCAGTGTTTGCCGCTTCATTCCAAATTCGCGCGCCCATTCACAAAGCAGCATTTCCCTTTCATCAAAATAAATTAGTCGTCTCATAGTAAAAAGCCATAACAACAAAATGCAAGCGACTCCTTCGTCGCTGCTTGATTTAAGGGTTATAAACCTAATAGCTTTCGCTCATAATCTGTAAGTTTTTCTAAAGCAACATCTTTCTCAGCTTTTGTTTTAATGGCTTCCTGTTCGCGCTCTAGTCTGTCTTTGTCTGCTTTCTGGTGATCGCGCCACCAAATCTGTAGTTCTAAACTGTACTTACTAACGTCATTTTTCTGGCAAAACTCGCAAAGCATAGCTGTATGCTGGTCAATAGCGCTTACTTCACCATAGTAAGGCGCTTCGCCTTTTCGCAACCCTGCATCGATTAACAGCCCCATAAGGCGCTTACTTTCTTTTTCATGCTGTGTTGGGTTCATGTGATCACAAATACATGGCACTTTCTTAATCTCCAAGTCGGTTTATAACAACAAATGTTGTTGGATTGTTCGCCTGCAACTCTCAACCGCAAATTTAAGAGTTAGCTGTCTTGAACTACCCAGTTATTCTTAACCATTGCGCTAGCTGCACAACCATGAAAAACGCTCCTTTGAAATTGCACTATATCCTGCGCTTTGTACGCTCGATCACACACGTTGCACTCATCGTCATGATATTTATTCAGCATACTCATAAGCTCTTTTTCAGCATCTTCTAAATGATCCATGTATTTATACATAATCTGAATCTGATTTTTCATAGACTCAATTTCATACTCTTGCGAGTCTATTTTCTTTTCTAAATTATCGATATATTCCATGCAATTTTTCCCACTTTGTGAAATTGGTTAATCAAACAGCTAACAAGGCGTATGGTTAGACTGCATACTCATCATCCGAGCAACAGTTAACGTTGTTGCCTCGTAAAACTTTCTGGCCATATTCTCCGTAGCCAACTTCCACCCAACTAAAAGGGTTGCTGCCATCTTCGTAATTAAATAACGCAAGCATCTCTATTAACTGGCTCCGCAAGGCTTCTCCATGATTGGCGGCCTCCCAGCCTTTCTTGCTTCCGTCAGGAGCTAGGAATATAGTCGTTTTACTATTCGCCAAAGCTGGCACAAACGCAAATAACGACTGCTCTCGCTCACTAAGGGTCATCACCCAAGCCTTAATCTTTTCAACAGCTTCATCATTCGAAGCTGTCGCAACAACGCACTCGTTATTTTCTACACTCATCTCATCACTCCGCTAGTTGGTTTTTCAGCCTAACAACAAAAGTCAGGCGGATTAATTTACGCTGCGCTTCAATTGGCGCGCTGCTTTAAGGGGTTATCGCCTTCATGTTTGTCGCTCACTTCACTCCCCCCCTTATTCACGCGCCAATCCTTTTTTTGTGGTATTTGATTTGCTCATTAAAATCTTTGAGCATTTCTTCATATTCTTTTTTGTAAATTTTTATAATATTTCTTTTGTCGGCAAGCATTCGATCAACTTCGTCTTTCCCGTAAGTTTTTATCATCCATAAAGTGTATTCCTGAGCCGCTGAGCCGTGTTTCATTCCAAACCCATTGCAACCCTTACATTGTGGATGAACGTTCTCCTCAACTAGCGCCAAGTAGCTTGACGACCCTTTCGGGATAAAGTGCCCCCCATCCATTTCATTCCAAGGCTTTTCTATTCCGCAAGTAACGCATTTACAATAACCATTATCATTAGCGGCTTTAACTCTAACCAAGAGCTGTAAAGCTTCTAAACATTTAGCTCTTAAAGTTTTTGCCATTACTGCCTCTATCTATGGTTGATCTAATACAGCATCAACGACTGGACGCATTAGCTTTTGTATTCCAAACGTCATGTTGAATATGGCTGATTCTGCTGCTCTTCCATCATCAATTTCACCGCAATGAAAAACCTCCGAACCAACGATAACCGTGCATTCATTGCAAAGCTCTTCGTTGTCGATCATGTCCGCAATATTTCTAAGCGCATGAGCTGCATTCCCGCATGGCTTTATTTGTATAACGTTGCTCATTAAGCCGCCTCTTTCAAAATATCGCTTTCATTAACGCATGGATAACGATCTACGATTCTTGATAAATATAAATTAAATTGCTTTCTGCTCATCTTGCTTGTTACTGGTAATCCGTTTGGCCCTAGAATTGTGCCGCCGCCCATGAATCGCAATTGTTCTTCGTAGGCCATGTGATCAAAGTAATGATTCCAGTCGTTTCTGAACTTCTCATTTCCCAACATGATCGGTACGCCAAAATCTAACTTGCATTGGCATTTGATATCTTCGCTTGTTTGATCACCTAAATACTTTGCGATGAATGTATAAATTGCATATAGCGTTCGGTTTTGTCGTTGCGTTCTAGTTTCGCCAAAGGTTGCAGTCCATCGAGTCCAGCCATGAGCGAGAAAGTTTTCTTTAATCTCTCGCATTGCGCGGTTAGCTTCTGCTTTGCAGTTGACTACAATCTCAATTGGTTTTGCTTCTACGCTATCGCTCACAGCTCTCTACTCTTGCTCGCTAATGAATTCTCTAAACGCTCGCTTTATATTTGATAGAGCTTCATCGTTCAGCCTTGGATCATCAGGTACTACCAAGTAACCAAAATCATTAACACTCAAATGATTTTTTATAAACTCAGAAATCGTATCGTTATTTATTTCTTTACCCATTCCCCTATCCCCTTTGATGCCTAGCGGCTTGTAATGCGTTTATTATGAGTCTTGCCACTCAGAAACTTCACGCTGTTCAATTTTCACATACTCTAGCGGCGGGTAATCCCCCATCTTTTTTAAGCAATATTCTTTAAAAGACGCACCACCACAGCCGCACTGATAACCGTCACAGCAAACCTGCTCGGAGGTTATGCGCTCTTGTTCATATGCTTTAAAAGCTCTATTGAGCATTTGTGGCAGAACCCCGCCCCTAGAGGGTAAAAGGCTACGCCGCCGGGCTTGTGCAGCTCCACACCACAACATCGGCAATCTGTCCTGTAGTTGTTTTTAAAAGCCCACTTAACAAAACGGTCAATCAGGCTTGTTACGCTTCGTTTCATTTGCTGATCTACTTTTGATGAGTTAATGCTTTTTACTTTTTCCATTTCTCACTTAAACCTTCACAGCTTCTCTGAATTTCTGGACTCCGGTAGCGCCAAAAAAAACACCAACAAAATTATCACAGACATTAATCTTTTTTTCTGTTAGAAGAGTGCTAGAAAAAACAGCCTCAAAAAAATCTCGCTCTCCAATATCAAAAACTGCTATTGGACTATCTTTTGTTGCAACTTTTATTCGACCTATTATCGCGCTTATTGTTGATTTGCTCATTTGTTTTCCCGTTTTTGTTTAAATTTAATGGTTCGATACACGAGACCGAGGCTCGTGATCTGGCTGTTAGCTGTCTTTCTTTGGTGATATATTAGGCTCTATGCCTGTCATCACCGATAAAGACATTCTTGAGATCATGCAGCTAACCGCCCGTACCAGAAAGGCTCATCTCCTATCCAATATCGATACGCAGTTCCCTTGTTGTCCATGATATACTCGCCTTTAATTGTGTCCCTAATTCTTGCGCTAAAAGCAGTGGTGCTTATCGAAACATGCGGAGGTATATAGCCCTCTCTATGCAAAAAATTATTGGCCCTTTCTGCAATCTCTTCAATGTCTCTTCCGTTTCGAACATAGCCGATAGCTTTGATCAAAGCCCAACGCATAGCCTCTTTGAATACAAATTGATAATGCATAATCAACCCCCGTCTTTTTGGCTTAAAAATAAACCCGATATTCTTTCTTTTCGCTCTTCATGGGTCTGGCTCTTTTCGTATGAGTACCTCGATCTCCCATAAGCTACTTTTTCAATCTCCCCGCCGTTAGCTAAAAAATCTTCGATCTGACATGTTGTAAAAAATCTTTTCGCTCTTCGGGTTTAGTTTCTTCGTGAACTGTTAGCATTCAACCACCTCTAATCTACAAAACTTAATCTAGGGCAGACCTTTTCTTTTTTGGCTCTAATGTAACCACCAATCACAGTTGGATGTTTTTGTATTCCATTTTGCTTTCTGTATTCGATCCAAATAAAACAAAGAATAAAAATATCAAACATTGCACCCACCATAGCCACGGCAAGAACTTCTGTAGCAAATATATTTAAGATCGGAGAAACCATTACAAAAAGAAGAATCAGAATAATTATCGGCACAAATATCATCACCGTAAAACAAGACCAAACCACCTGCCAAAAATAAATACACAAACTTTCGCTTATCTCACCATTACAAACGAAATTGACCAACCTGTAATGCCAAGAGCTTTTCTTAATGTTCATACCACAATCTCCGTTAAAGTTATTTCTGTAACCGGCACATAATCCATCTGTATTTTTTCCTGATCCGAATCGCACAACGTAGAAGTAAACGGCTTACTGCTGATTACGTGCTGATAATACCGCTCGCATTTTTCTTTGATTTTGCAGTCGTTACCGTTGCAGGGGGTCATACTAGAGAGCCGTCCGCAATGATTTAACACTTTTAATAGGAGGCGGCTGAACATAAGAACCTTGCGCCATATCAAACACGCTTGACGTGTGAAGCTTTGCGGTAAAATAATCTGTTCCAACTTCTCCATCTCTAAATTTCGCCGTGCTAACTTCCATTACGCCAGGATTATCTGTGTTCTCGTTGTAGTACTCGTCGCGATAAATAAACTGCACAATGTCCGCGTCTTCTTCGATGCGCCCAGACTCTCTTAAATCGCTCAACATAGGGCGCTTGTTTGCTCGCTCTTCAACACCTCGATTTAATTGCGCTAATGCGATGACAGGAATATCTAATTCTTTTGCAAGCTGTTTTAGTCCTCGCGAAATACTCCCTACCTTTTCATCTTTTCGATCACCATCGCCATCCATCAAGTGCATGTGATCAATCATGATGTAATCGAGTTTTGCTCGCTTATGCGCTTTTCGTGCGTAAGCTTTTACTTGGTTAATGTGCATACCGGGAGCGTCAACAAATGAGAGCGGTGAGTCTTTGCAGATTGAAACGCCAGCCGATAATTTCGACCAAAATTCACCCGTTGTTGTTGAAGGTTTTTTAAGATGGTTTAACGGGATTTGACCAATGTGAGCAACCAGCTTTTGTGTTAGCTCTCGATCATTCATTTCAAATGAGAAATAAATTCCACGTTTTTTATTTTTAATACTCATGTTCGACGCCATAACAAGAGCGAGTGTCGTTTTACCTTGTCCGGGTCTACCGGCAAGAATGGCTAGGTTTCCACCCTTCAGACCATTGAGCCTTGAGTCCATATCAATCAAGCCAGTTTCTAGCCCGTCGATTACGTCGCCTTGCTGTTGCAGTTTGTCAAGGTGTTCAACGTAGCTCTTCAGTGCTACGTTCATTTCAACGCCTTCCGAGGTTGCGCCTATGTCACCCAAGGCAATCATTTTTGCTTGTGCGTACTCAACAGCGTCTTGGCTGGACATATCGGAGTTTTCCGCCATGTGCCGGATGGTTTCGCTTGCCGCGTCGTAGACTTCACGCTTTAGCCAGCAATCAAAAACAATCTTTGAATAAAACTTTACGTTGGCAGATGAAAAAGATTGTGAGAACAATTCAGAAATATAATCCATGTCTGCACGAATGCTTTTTTTCTCCATATCCTCACAAACGGTAATCACGTCAATTGGCTCGTTAGAATCAACCAAGCTGCAAATCGATCTGAAAATATCCCGATGCTTGAGGTTTAAAAAACAATACTCATCAAGGATATCTACAACATCGTCAAACTTCGTAGGGTTCGACAGTAGCGAGCCAATCACAGCTTGCTCGGCCGTCATGCTTGAAAAAACGTCACTTGGTAAATTATTCATTCTCGTATTTCCCCTCTAAAACTTTTGTCATGTTTGTTCGGTTGATCAGCCAGTCAAAATCACATTTCCAAGGTTTACCCGTTCTAGGATCGGGCGAACCAAGTCCAATCAAAAAACCCGTACCCGCCACAACTTCGAAATACTTTTCCCACCAGTCCAAACTTTGCCGCTTTGAATCTTCACCGACCCTTGCGCGAATGTGTTTTTGTCGCTCAGGGCCAACGTCTCGAACAGGTTTTAATTTATCTTCAAGAATTTTGTTGAACAGGTTTTTGATTTCAGAAAATTGGATTGCACTCTTGCCGGTAGTTATTAGTTCTTGGTTATTAGTTATTAGTTCTTGGTTATGAACGGGCGTTGAACGAGATTTAACACCCGTTGAATTTTGTTTGCGTTCTGCTGCTTTTCGTTTCCTAGCCTCTGCGCTTGCAATACCCGCTTTAGCCTTAGCCCCAATGTTTGCGCGGTACTTAGCGATTTCTTCATCACATCGTTCATGCGAATAACCATCATCGGTTAATTCAAAAAAATCATCTAAAACGACTTTTAGCGCCGATTTTTCTTCTTCTGATACACACAAAAGACGACGCTCTAACTTTTCTAAATCGCCTGTTAGAACAGATTCAGTGTCGTAATAGAGTTCTATTGCATCTCTGTACACGCTCCGTTCAACACGTGTTAAATGTCGTGTAGCGTTGTTAAAATCAGGGATGTTGTGTGGATAAAAGTGCATTTATTTTTATAACCTAAGCGCTAAAAAACATGACGGAAAAACAGAAAGCGAAAAATGCCACTGTCATTAAAATTGGAGGTAAGCTGTTGATGGTTTTCATTGTTCCCATACCTTCCATTTAGCTTTCATCTGGGCCGCTGTTTTGGCTTCACCCTGAGGAATATCTTCTTTAGAAAATGTCTTTATGTGGAGGTCTCTGTACTCACACCCAGCCGCTTTCGTTATATTGATGTAGTCTTTTGCGGCTTGGGGAAAATCGAATTTCTGACTAAGGCGAACCACCTTCTTGGAAGCCATCACCTCTGAGGAGTATTTTTTAATCGCTTCTTTGGTTTGCTCTAGCGTCATTGGAATACCGTTAATATTCTGAGGTATGTTTTTCTCCGCTAGTTTTCTTGCGTAGCAATCCGTCATTCCAAACACTGCAAATGTGCTCATCGTTTCACCTCAAGCTGTGATTGAAGATGCGCTATTTGTTTTTTAAGCTCTTCAGCGTCAACTTCGGTTAGGTATTTTTTAACTAGGTAATAAATTGGTTGTTTGTCGCTAGTTACCGCCACGTACTTTTCTAGATCATCCAAAGTAAACCGGCGTGAATCGTTCGGGCTTTGCGCTAATTTTCTAGTTAAATCCGATGGCGAATAATCCATATCAGCGGCAATTGATTTTTGACGAACGCCCAATTGATGCACCCTAGAGCCGATAAATTCTCTGCAGGTGTCATAACTATCAAATGGTGATGCGTCGAAATTTAGTGCTAATTGCATTTTTCTGTTTCCCTTATTGTGTTTAGGGCTGCGAACTCTCCTCGAAGCTCTAGCAGCTTATGGTTAACTGCTTTTGCAGCCAGCTCAGCAGTAGAGTGAAGACCACAATAAAAGTATTTTTTGTTGCTTCTGACTTTTCCAATAAATCTACCGTCACGGTGAGCAGAAACACCCATATAGCCCGTCGAATTGTTTTTCATTCGGCGATTCCATAAGTTTTGCTGGTTGCTGCAAAACCTTAGGTTTTCTCTTCTGTTATCTAGAGAGTCCCTATTAATATGGTCTACCAAAGTCTTGTCACCCTTAACTAGACCCATAACTAACCTGTGCGCCAACTGAGTTTCTTGGCCTCTATTTCGGCGAATATAAAAATTTCCGCTGTAGTTGTGTGCGTACCATCCCGTCTCGCTCAGCAAAGGCAAAAACTCTTCATCAAATTGGGCGCTAATAAGACCCTGACTACTCCTAAACGAGATAAACATAAATTTACTTTCCTCTGCTTTCCTTTTCTTTCCTGTAGAAACTCAGGCCAAATAAAAACCGTCAACGAAACGAGGACGGCTTAGGCGGCTGTGTCTGATTCCATTAATGAGGTGATTGCTTTCCCAAGATCATAATTAGGGTTTTTAATCTCCCCGCTCTCGATCCGAGAAATAGTGGCTTGAGTTGTTTCAACGCCTTTTAGTTTTAACTCTTGAACAATCTCTGGCTGTCTTTTGCCTGATGATCGCAAAGCTTTGAGTACTTCTTTTGGTGTCATTAGTTAGTCCTCGAAAATTAAACCCAATAATACGCTTGCGTATTTATTTAGTCAATACCTATGCGTATTGTTTTTAACTGTAGAATCCACACCATGAAAAGAACATTCTCTAAAACATTAAACCTTTTGCTTGAGCACACTCCAGAATTCTTAAAATCGAATGGAGCAGTCAATGTTACACAGGCAGGAAAGCAGATAGGTATTAATCAGGCCACACTTAAACGGATGTGTGACGGCGATTCAGGGCAACCGAAAGAAGACAACCTAGCCAAGCTTAGGAAGTACTACAAGCTCAGCACTGATCAGCTAATGGGAATATCCCCTATTCCTTGGCTGGATGGTGAGACTGTTTCAGAATATGACGAACTAATAGCAAAAGCTTCTCGGGTAGATGACCTAGCTGTTCGTGAAGAAATTGGAAGGTACATTGATTTTCAATTAACTGAGCTCGCTCGAAAAAGAGACCAATAGCATCTATATCTTTTTTTTCTGCGCTTCTTATTATTTTCTTTGCCTCTATCGAATCCACATCAAACCCCTTTTTTATTATTTAAAATAGCACCCTGACGAATAATGACCACTCATCTTAGAGGATGATCACAATTGATACTTTCAATGCCAGTTTCTGCCATATTTGGCTTCGGGGATGGCTTGAGGAGCTATTAGTATGTATGGATGTACAGTTGTTTTCAATAGGAATATTCGCTTAGTTAATAGTCTAAATAATAAAAAATCACGATAGGCGGTATTGATAAAAGCATTCATTATGCGCATACTGAAAGTGTTTTATATGCTATATAGAGACCAGCAAAGCTGGCAATTGAGGTGAATTATGGAAAGCATTAGAATTGAAGCGCTATGGGATGCAGAAGCATCTGTATGGGTAGCATCAAGCAAGGATGTTCCAGGATTAAATATTGAAGCTGGCACTAAAGAAGAGCTAGAGTCAGAAATAAAAACTCTTGTTCCTATTATGCTTCAGCTTAACAAGAAAGATGCTGATTGCGAGTACCCTGTAGAGGTGCCAATTGAGCTACACCAGACTACATCATATTCAATAATGTCTAGTGTTGCCTAATGCCTAAAGGGTTCTACAAGGAGGTAGCTAAACTACTAAAAGATAATGGATGCGTACAGATCAGAAGCGGCTCCGGCTCGCATGAGGTCTGGAAAAGCCCAGCAACCAATCAACACATTACAGTTTCCAGTAATCTCAAATCTAGGCATACCGCCAACGCAGTACTTAAAGACGCTGGAATAAACAAGAAACTGTAAATAATACAAGGCTCCTAACGGGGCCTTTTTTGTGCCCGTCATTCCCGAAATCACCCACCCTGCCTCACATAAATCAAAAAACATCAAAATAATATAAAAAATAATACGCAAGCGTATTGACATATATAATACGCTTGCGTATATTTATACCCATCAACTGAGAAAACAAAGGCAAAGAAAATGCGAACTTTTACATCAGAAGAATTAAGAGAAATTCTAGCTAAGCATAAAAAATGGTTGGCTGATGAGGATGGTGGAGAACAAGCCGACTTGAGTTACAGCAAATTGAGAGGCAGCGACTTGAGGGGCAGCAGAATTTGGTCAACAACTGGAAATAGAAAAGAAATTAAATCCATCTTCGTTTCAGAAGACTACCCGATTACATACACGTCAGATATTTTACAAATTGGATGTGGGGGGTACGAAATTGAGGAGTGGTGGAATTTCAGTGATCAATCAATTATCAAAATGGACGGCAAGAAAGCTCTAAAGTTTTGGAGAAAGTGGAAAGAAACTCTAAAAATGCTTATAGAAAAATCACCAGCAAAGCCAACAAAAACCGAAAACGAATAGGCAGAGAAGATGAGCGGATATTGTGGAGCAACCCAAGCAGAGAACAAGTATCAAGACAACTGGAAAGACCTTCCAAGCTCGATATCAGAGGAGGATCAAGGCATCGCGTTAGAGATTGCGGGAAAGCTAATCAATGATCCTGATCTTATCAACTTTCTCGGCATGGCAGACAACATCGGCTTACACGATGAGATAAGAGATTTAGTTATCAGCAAATTTGAACAACAAGCAATCGAACTTAAATCAGATCGCGAAGATCGGGAGCAAGCAGCATGAAAAACTTTAATGCATACGAAGATGAATTCCCTAGAGAGCGGAAAGACGAAAGTAAAAAAATCGTTAGCGATTCTGTACTAACCGCAATAGATAATTTTTGCGATGACTGGAAAGAAGAAAACGAAGTTAAAGCGCTCAAGGAAAGATTGGTAGAAAACGTTTATGAAATGCTTGATTGGTTTTATGTGTCAGACAGTGAAGCAAATAAAAACTATCAAGACGCAAAGGCTAATGTTCTTTCAAACATTAGAGACTTAAGAATTCACGATCACCTTAAAAGCGTTGAAGATCAAGGAAGGTTTTTAGGGAAGCAAGCGCAATGAACAAGCAACGCGCAATAGCGACAGAGAAAGAAAGCGTAAAGAAGACGTGCAATTCTTTTTGATTCTATCAGTAATATTTTTAGCATACGCGGCAGTGTCGCTAATAGAAAAGTTTATTTAGGAGTAGGTTATGAGTAAGACACACTGGAAATTATTGGTTAATCCAAACTATATCGGAGCTTATGCGCTACCGGATGGAAACGATATCACAGTAACAATTGAGCATGTTGGCAGGGAGATAGTGACCTCTACAGGCGGAAAAAAAGAAGAGTGCACTGTCGCACAGTTAAAGGGTAATAAGCCGTTAATTCTGAATGTTACGAATCAAAAAAGTATAGCGAAACTTTACGGGCCTTACATTGAGGACTGGGCAGGAAAGCAAATAACGCTCTGTGCAAGCCAAACAAAGTTGGCTGGTGAAATGGTCGAGTGTATCCGAATACGCCCTCAAGTCGCACAGCAGCAGCCACAAAAAGACACTATCACAGCGGATAGGTTTGAAAAAGCTGTAGAGTCAATTAAATCTGGCAACTACACAATAGGCCAGCTCAAGGAGCGGTTTATTTTAAACCCAGAGCAAAACAAAACAGTTTCGCAAATGGCGGCTAACTAATGTTTTTAATTAGAGCGTCATCGGTTGGCAAGTTAATGGCTAGCGCCAAATCCAAAAAGCCAGAGGATTTGTCAGCCGGTGCTATTACCTACTGCAAACAACTGGCAAAAGAATTTGTTTATAGCTATCAAAAAGAAATTAATTCGAAGTATTTAGATAAAGGAATTATTTGCGAGGATCAATCTATAGAACTCTATAACGATGTTTTTTTTACCTCGCACATTAAAAACACAGAACGGAAAGAGACGGACTATCTAACCGGTGAGTGTGACATAAACGGGAAAGACCGAATTATTGATATTAAAACAGCGTGGTCGCTAGATACTTTTCCAGCCTTCAAGGAGGACGTACATTCAAGCGATTATGAGTGGCAAGGACGGGCCTATATGAAGTTGTGGGATAAAGACTTGTTTGAGCTGGCTTATTGTCTTGTGTCAACACCAGATGATCTAACAGGGTACGAAAGCGACACTCTTCACTACGTCGAAGAAATACCAAAAGAATTAAGAGTAACCAGCGCTTTGTATGAACGCGACAAAGAAAAAGAAGAGCTGATTGAAATCAAATGTAGGGCAGCGCAAAAATTCATTAACGAAGCAATCCAGACGATTGCGGAACACCACTAAGAAGGTAACAGCATGGCTACTAAGACTAAAGATATTGTACTAAAAACTGGATCGTACCAAGACAGAGAAGGCAATCAGAAAAACCGCTATGAAAATGTAGGGTCTGTAATGCAAGGCGATGATGGCGGAATATTTATTATTATGAAAAGAACTTTCAATCCAGCCGGTGCGCCGAATCCTGACAATAAAGACTCTGTTTTGTTGAGCTGTTTTGACTCTGGCAGGAATAATCCAGCACCACAGCAAAACTATCAGCAAAATCAGCAAGCGCCGCAACAGCAAGGTGCAAGCATGGATGACTTTGACGACTCGGATATTCCGTTCTAATGAATAGGCCAACATTAAAGCCATTAGTAAAGCTTGGTGCTGATCCTTCTGATTGCTGGAACTGGCAGGGAAGCCTAAACAAGAAAACAGGCTACGGAAAAAAGCAGGAAAACGGACTTACCTTGCTTGCTCACAGATGGGTTTATGAGTCTCTGCTTGGGCCTATAGAGAAAGATAAAGTGATCAATCATATCTGCTCTAACAGGTCATGCGTTAACCCTTATCATTTGGAAGTTGTTTCTCAGGCTGAGAACTGTAGGCACGGGAAAGGCTCAAAATTAAACAGAATTCAAGCCAAAACTATAAAGAGATTAAAAAAATCCAAGTATTGGGGATTAAGAAAAGTTTTAGCAAAGCGTTACAACATATCAGAGCAGCTAGTAAGCGATATTTGGTATGGCAGAGCATGGAAAGAAATTTAACAACCACTCACACAAGAGGAAATAGAAGATGAGGGAGTTTGGGCAAGATTATTTATACAAAGTTAGCGTAGAGCCTGAGAGAGGCTATCACAACTTCGAGAAAAGAAAGAAGCCTTTCTATGTGGTTGCAGCAACAAAAGAAAAAGCGGCTGAACTTATTAATCTAAAAAGTGGGTGGAGAATTAAAAGTGTTTCATTGCTTGCTGAGCAGTATAGCGGAGCGCTGTTCGGGTCTAGAAATTAAACTCACACCCAAGGACGGGTAATTTAATTTAACAAGCCTACGGGCGGGAGAAGAAGATGGAATTTTTTGGGAAGATTGTATCAGGAATTCTACTTTTAATGGCAAATACTATATTAAGAGGGTTTGTTCTGTGTCAGCTATGGGCGTGGTTTGTGGTAGACACTTTTTCACTACCTCAGCTTAGGGTTATTGAGGCGCTAGGGGTATCTCTAATCGTGTCATTTCTAACTATATCAGGCACAACAAACAAATCTGATAGAAGTTTTAATGAGTCAATGTTTATTGCTTTTGGGGTTACTGGTACGGGTTGGGTCTTTGGCTGGATTTACAGCTTTTTTATGTAGTCAACCGCCTAGCCCCGTTAAGGGCAGTGATAAATAAAAACATCAAGGAATAGAAATGAAATATTTATTAACAGCAATATTAATCTTGCTAACAGCTTGCGAATCAAAAGTAAACGGAAGCAAGTCAGGCTACATCACTGAGATAAATCGATCTGGGATTTCTCTTGACAAGTTAACTGGAGTTATCGATCAAGGCGGATTAGTTGCAACGGAGCATTCGGATGGTTCGTTTTCAGCAAAAAGAAACATCACAGAATTCACAGCAACAGATTCAAAAATTATCAAGCAATTAATTATTGCAAAAGATAAAAATCGCAAAGTAAAGCTAACGTTAGAAAATGGAAAAGTTATTGCTGTCTTGCATCTTGATTAACTATGCGGGTTATTGCTAATTAAATAAAAGCCTAACGGCTAAGGGGAGAGTGTGGACTGCGAATGGGAACAAATAAAAATTGACGAAGAGCCGGAATGGCAAGAATGGCAGCGCACAATTATCTGCAAAAAAGCCGGAGTTTGTATTTTAAGGTTATGGATCGATTACGGCGGAGCATTTAAAAGCTCTATCACTACGCCAGAGAATTCCAGATATGTCATGCAGTTTACAGACGCAAAAGACATTGATGAAGCGAAAAAATTAGCCGTTGATTGGGCGAGTGACATTTAACAACCCCAACAAGAGATCAGACTAACCCCACCCCATAACGGATGAGTGAAGATGCAAAGATATAGAGAGCCATACTTAAAAGGCAACAAAATTAAAGCTCTAAAATGGGAGAACAGCGAATCTGTGACTCTTGTAAAATTTGATAAGCGATTTAGGTATGAGGTTGACGATGAAGCCCCAAAACAAGAAGGATGCCTGATGATAAACGCTCTTGTTTTCAAAAAGAAAGAGCAAGCTTTCGAGTCGTTTGCGTATATTGTTTTCAGGCTAGACAAGTATCACCTGTCTGTTCTCAACGCGAAGAAAAAGAATCTACCAATTCCTCAAATGGCAGAAGGCATAACAATTAGATAGAGAGGTATGAAGTGACAGAAGAAATAGATTTGCTGGCAAAAAAGATTGCCGAAAATTTACAAGTCCCCTTCGAAGACAAGCTTTGGAGTGCCGAAGACTGCGCTAAATATTTTCACGTCTCCGAGAAGCACTTTAAAGATCGGGTATCAAAGAAAAGCAGCTTTCCTTTGCCGGTCGAAGGCAAAAAAATGTGGTTTGCTTGTGAGGTTGTAGGGTATGCAAAAACTAATCGAGCAGCTTAGCTATTTCAGATGCGCTTGCATTATAATATGTTGAAAGCTCTTTTATGTTTTTGTGCCCTGTCATTCTGGCTAAGTCCAGAACGCCCATTTTATTAGCGAGCCGCGTAATGGCCTCATGTCTCGAGTCGTGAAATGTTAAATCTTTAATGCCGGATTTATTAACCGCTGAAGTAAAATGCGTACTAATCGCACCCGCCGAAATATCAAAACAGCCGTTAGGTAGTCTTTCCCATAATCGAATCGCTTCACTCGATAGCGGCACATAACGAGCGTGTCCGTTCTTGGTGTCTGACAGGTAAGCCGTTCTATTCTTTTCATCAATGTCTGTCAGAGAGCATATTTCGCTTGCTCTCATCGCTGTTTCAATAGCGAACAGCACAGCCAAGAAAACCTTTTGCCTTTGCGTCTCAACAGGTATGTCTTCCGAGTAGCCCAGCACGACCGCCAAAGTCTCAAGCTCAATATCTTTGATTCGACGATCCCGAGCCGGTGGGTTTTTTGGTCTTCTCAGGTCTGCCATTGGGCTATGATTCATCCATCGCCAGCGCCTTGCTTGCGTTAAGCAATGGCTCACAAGGTTTAATTCCCTGTTCACGCTGGAGGCTTTGACCGTCCTTAATCGCTCGTCAATCCATTGTTCAATGTCTTCGCGCTGCAAGTCAGTCAATTTAATTGATGAGATAGCATAGGTCTTAAATTTATTTAGACGAATTATCTCCCATCGAGCGCCCTTCTTGCTTTCTGATATTTCACTGGCATACCTGTCAAATAATTCAGCAAGCGTAAAGTCGCCTACCAGACCGCTTTTCTTACCCAGCAACATTTCAGTCTCAGACGCCCACGACCTACCCGCTGCTTTGGTGCTAAAGCTTTTGGATTTTCTAACCCCGTCAACGCTAACAGCGTACTCCCACTTTCCGCTTGGCAGCTTTCTAAATGATGCCATCCGTAATCCGCTCCGTATCTATCCGTAACTATATGTGATTGTTTGCGGGATATTGCGGTAAATTGTGGTAGATAGCAAATAAGGAATTGGCTGAATGTGACGAATGGCGGGGGCTTGAGGTGAATTGTGGTTGATTGTGGTGAATCAAATGGTGCCCGGGGCCGGACTTGAACCGGCACGATATTGCTATCGGGAGATTTTAAGTCTCCTGTGTCTACCAATTCCACCACCCGGGCGAGGGTGAGGAGAGGCCGAAGCCTACTTTTCAATATTTACTCTTTGTACTCTTTGTACTCTTTCTATTGCTCTTTCATTAGGCAGAAATTATGTCAGGCCTAGGCATGAAGAAAATGGAGGCTAGGGTCGGAATCGAACCGGCGTACACGGAGTTGCAGTCCGCTGCATGACCACTCTGCCACCTAGCCTTTCTTATGCTTGATAATTTGTGCGTCAATTCAAAATGAAGCGCATAATCATCACTCTTTGAAAGAGCGCGGCATTTTATCGAAACTCATAGGAAATGCCTAGAGTTATTATGGATTTAAATCATATATCTTTTTATTTGGCTGTTGAAAAAACGCTAATTTATTTTTGCGTTCATTATCTTGAGCAAAGATAGGTTTGTCAGGCTAAACGCGACTCAAAAAACAATCGACTTGGTTAGTTTTTCTCCGAATCCTCCTCCGAAGCCATTAAAACAGGCCAAGCAGCTTTTATGTACAGCAGCATAGACCACAAGGTTAAAAATGCAGCGACGTATAATAAAATATAACCAACCACTGTAAAAAACGAACCACTGACAGGCTCAAACGCTAACAGGACTATGATCGCAGCCATCTGCACTGTCGTCTTGATTTTGCCAAGATAGGAAACAGCAACAGAGGCTCTCTTACCCAACTCAGCCATCCACTCTCTAAGCGCCGATATCACTATCTCCCGCCCAACAATTACAACGGCCGGAATCGCGAACCAAGGCGAAGCATGGAGCTCAACGAGCAATACAAGAGCGACGACTACCATTAATTTATCGGCCACAGGATCTAAAAAAGCACCAAAAGCAGTTGCCTGATCATATTTACGAGCAACGTAACCATCCAGCCAATCCGTGATAGCAGCAATACTAAAAATGATAGAGCCAACGAGATAATGCCATTTGAACGGCGTGTAAAAAATAATAACCAATAAAGGAATGAAAGCGATACGCAATAAGGTAAGCTGATTAGCCAGTGTCACTGTACAACATCTCCTAAAGAATTCTTAAAGAACAGAGCTTAACGCAGAGTACCTAGAATGTTTATTGAATAGAGGGGTGCAAACTACTAGCTGTGTAGCGCGCTGTAAATATCTTCCGCTGTTTTTTTACTAATATTTTGCACTTTTGACAATTCTTCGATACTTGCTTTTTTAACTTCTTGCAATCCGCCAAAGTATCGCAATAATTCTCTTCGCCTTTTCGCACCAACACCCGGTATATCTTCCAGTGTTGAAGTTCTGCGTTTTTTATCTCGGCGATTTTTGTGGCCTGTAATTGCAAAACGATGTGCTTCATCGCGAATAGACTGAATAAGATGCAATGCTGGCGAATCGCTATCTATGTTTTTAACATTACCAATATCATCTAAAAACAGAGTTTCAAACCCTGCTTTTCGGGTTGAACCTTTAGCGACACCCAATAACCTGACACCATCAACACCCAATTCTTGCAACACTTCTTTCGCTTTATTTAGCTGCCCTTTTCCTCCGTCAATCAATAACACATCAGGAAGAATACCCTCGCCTTTTTGAAGCCGAGTATATCGTCGAGTAATCGCTTGATTCATTGCCGCATAATCGTCGCCACCAGTAATACCTTCAATATTAAATCGTCGATAATCAGAGCTGACAGCCCCGTTGATATCAAACACAACGCACGAAGCAACGGTTAACTCTCCACTGCTGTGACTAATATCAAAACATTCTAGCCTTTTAGGTAATTCATCAAACTCTAATGCTTCTTGTAAGGACTCATAGCGCTTCAACATACTTTGCTGACTCTGGCTATGAGACATTACATTTTCTTGCGCAGCTCTTTGAGCAAGCTCAAGCCATTTTTGCCGTTGACTTCTTACCTGGCAAACGATGCGAACTTGTTTTTTTCGCTGTTGTTTTAACGCGTTTTGAATTAACTCTGAATCTGGTATTTCATGACTCGTGACAATGAAGGGGGGTATTTCTCGGGTCTTTGACCCTAAATAAAATTGAGGTAAGAATGCAGCCAAAAATTCGTTATCATTTTGATCTAATTTTTCTTCGTAAAAATAACTTTTACTTCCCAGTATTCGCCCTTGCCTTACATACAAAACATGCGCGCAAATATTTTCATTCTGCCGCGCCACAGCAACAACATCTAATTCACCATTATCTCGTTCGGCTATTTGTATTGATTGCACATTACGAAGATAACTGATTTGATCTCTTAATTGTGCAGCCTCCTCAAAGCGAAGGTTTTCCGCCGCTTTATCCATCTTTTCAGCTAGCTCTTTCGTTAGCTGATTACTCTCCCCATTTAAAAACATAGTTGTATGCCGAACATCTTCTGCATACGATTCTTCAGAAATATAGCCAACACAAGGCGCTTTACATCGATTTATTTGGAATTGTAAACATGGCCTGCTTCTATTTTTAAAAACGCTGTCTTCACATTGACGAACGCGAAATGTTTTTTGTAAAAAGCTTAAACTTTCTCTTACAGCACCGGCACTAGGGTAAGGGCCAAAGTATTGACCTTTTTTCTTCTTCGAACCACGATGTAGACCTAGTCGAGAGAACGTATCATGCTCACTTAAAAATATATAAGGGTAAGATTTATCATCTCTCATTAAGATGTTGTATGGAGGTCTTTGCGACTTAATGAGATTTTGCTCTAAGATAAGCGCTTCCATTTCACTTTGGGTCACAGTGATTTGTATGTTGGCTATCTTATTGACAAGAGATTGAGTTTTTGGCGCTAAGTTGGAATGACTAAAATAACTCGAGACGCGATTTTTTAAATTTTTGGCCTTTCCTACATACAGAATCTTCCCCTTCTCGTTATACATCTGGTAAATACCAGGTTCACGGGTCAATGACGATAAAAAAGTTTTACTATCAAATGTTGAATCTGTTTGATCAGTCATAAGTGGATATTAGCGATGCAAGTGGTGTTAGCAGAGTGGCTCTATAATACCATTCGGAAAGAACTTGTGCTTACATAGAAAACAATAATAATTTTAAACAAATACTCGGAGGAATAACGATAACAGCAAGGAGATTAGGTAGACTGAAGGGTTGACTCAGTAATCATAGCCATTCGCCAATCTGTCACATTGGCGTCTATGAAAAATAATTAAATTGGCTCCAACTCCAAAACATTATGACGAACTGCTAATAACGCTAATTCAACATCACTGTTTATCTTGAGCTTATCAAATATTCTATAGCGATAACTATTCACTGTTTTGGGGCTGACACAAAACGTATCGGCAATTTCTTGAACCTTTTGGCCATTCGCAATCAAAACAGCCGTTTGTAATTCTCGCTCTGACAAACATTCAAACGGTGTAGCGCCGCCTTGTTTTGCGCCAAAGTTTTTCAGTGCAACTTGTTGAGCAACGTCATTACTCATGTATGGGACACCTTTACAAACGCTGTTGATCGAGGCAATCATTTCTTCGAGTGGAGCACCTTTTGTAATATATCCCATTGCACCCGCTTTCATTAAACGTTCAGGATATAAGTCATCATTGCATGCTGTAACCGCAATAATGCGGATACTGGGGTCAATGGTTAATATTTTTTTTGTGGCTTCTAACCCGCCCATGCCTGGCATTTTAACATCCATAAGAACAACATTAGGGGGCGATTGACGAACAGCACGAATGGCTTCTTCACCGCTTTTGGCCTGACCGACAACCTCATACTCCTTAACATCTTGCAGCATTCGGGAAATCCCCATTCGCACAAGATCATGGTCGTCGACGACTAAAATTGTAGTTTGCATTATATAACCCCATTTTTAACTAATTGTCTCAAGAAAAAATACTGATGAAAGTATCGCTACTAGAGACCCGTATTTTGCTTTTCTATTTTTCTTAATTCTTAATTCTTAATTCTTTCAAACAACACCAAATGAGCAGGTGAACTCTTCAAGCTTGTGGAAACTTTAAAATGTCTGATGAGTTAACCTATAGGCTTAAATTTTGTAAACAATTAAGCCTGAAAATCATTAACAACCCTACCCATAGAGAAGCGCACTCATAGAAACACATACAATATAACGACGTTATGTTAAGGCTCTGTTAACCTCTATTAAGATAGTAATGGAAATTGTACAAAAAATTACCAGTAATTGGAGGAAGCAATGCGCCCAAGACTTAGCGTTGTGTGAACAAAATCACACAATTAAAGGAAATGCGCGCCAATTTTTATTTACTCTGCTTATAAAAAAATAATCAGCAATAACCGTTCGATATATTGAACACTGCAGTAATTTTGAAATAATTAAGTAGCGCTTTGAAGGGTTTAAAATGGCGCCACCATTTTCTCTGGCTTATATTTTGACCGCAAAGTCTTGCTTAAAAACTAGGGTATACATGTCTAAATGTGATGTTAATCCTTTCACCAATGTGATCATTCGTTTTTGGAATACTGTGTAGCCAGTGATGCTGGATATCTCCTAACATAAAAAGCAAAGAACCTGGTGACAATACCAATTCCACAGTTTTAGAACCTTTAGCCTTTGATTTCAGTAAAAAGCGCCTCGACTCACCAAACGAAAGAGAGGCAATTTGAGGAGACGCCCCTAATTCTTTCTCGTCATCGGCATGCCAAGCAACACTGTCTTTACCGTCACGATAAAGATTAGCTAAAGCACTATTAATACTGAAAGAAGGCGTGAGATCAATCAACTGAGAAGTTTGTAAAACTTGATGCTTTAAGGCCCTTAAAGTCTTGGTGAAAGGAATTGGATTGAATGCAATGCCTGAATATTCATACTGAGTGTTTTCTTCGCCATACCAAGCATTTAAACGAGGGACATCTATAGCTTTACCTGCAATGTGTAATTGTGATTGCTGCCACGCGATTTCGTTCCGAAGTTGATTAAAGTAATCATTTGCTTTTGATCTCGATAGCCAATTAGGAAACCACCAAAGTATTCCATTCTCAATGTTAATTTTTTCGCCCGAAGTTTGCTCAAACAAAGAAGGTTGTTTAATCATGAACGTGTTTGATGGTGCAGGAATAAAATATGCATTAGGAATAATTGGCAGGCTCAAATTCTAGAACGACGCCAAAGCGTTGTAAAATATCAGCACGCACTTCTTCTGCAAAACGAATAATTTGATTACCAGATTTTCGCCCTTCATTTGTCAACACCAACGCTTGGTCCTCATGAATACCTACACCATATTCATTAACGCCTTTCCAACCTGCCTGCTCGAGCAACCAGCCAGCAGCTAATTTCACCTGACCACGTTTTAATGGATAACTAACAACATCTGGATGATCATTTTGAATACGTCGAAACGTTGTGGAATCGACAATTGGATTTTTAAAAAAACTTCCTACGTTAGGAATAACATCTGGATCAGGCAGCTTACTACGACGAATTTCACAGATAATTTGACTAACAATTTGAGGAGTTATTTCGTTTAACTCTCTATTTGCAATAGCATTTTTTAAGGTGGGGTATTCAATAATTACACACGGCGTCTTCATTAACTTAAACGTAACATGCGTAATAATATACTGATCTTTTAAACGGCCTTTAAAAATGCTATCGCGATAACCGAATTCACAATCCGAGTTTTGAAATGTCACATCAAGTAGTGATTTGATTTCTACGGCATTTAATTCTGTCATGAAATCTTTCAGTTCAACGCCATAAGCACCTATATTTTGAATAGGCGCTGCGCCAACAGTACCGGGTATTAAAGAGAGATTTTCAGCCCCCCAATAATGAAAATTCAAACAATGCTCTATAAATTCTTGCCAATTTTCACCGGCTCCAACTCGCAACCAAATATGTTGGTCATCTTCTTCAACAACCTCAAAACCTTTAATACCTATTCTAATCACAAGCCCAGGAAAAAAATCAGGTAAAATAACGTTAGATCCCCCACCGAGAATCAATATTGTTAACTCAAGCTCAGCAGCCAAAGAAATAGCTTGTTTTAATTCCTCACTTGAAGTGACTTCAACAAAATTTCCTGCAATTGCAGGAACAGAAAGTGTATTCGAGTTCTGTAAAGAATGGTTAGTAAACAAGTCAAGCTTTACCATAAAAGGTTCTTTTGATCAGATGGGCACCCTTAGAGTGCACTGTCTAAAATAAAATAGTCTAAGACAAATAATTTAAGATACGTAATTAAAAAGAAATCATTGAGACGACGGTTAAATATACGCTATGACACCAAGTTATTTATAGTCATTTTTGATGTGCTGGAGCAAATTGATCGATGCATTTTCTATCAATGTTAAAACCGTCACAAAACCATCATGCTCTCCATAATAGGGATCGGGAACTTCTCTAATATTTTGATTTTGAGATTCACTCTGTAATTGATCACTAATTTGATCAGTATGGAAATCTAAAAACAACTTCAGTTCGCCAGCATAATGGGGCGGGGACATTTTTCGTAGGTTATTTAAATTACTATTGTCCATTGCCAGAATATAATCAAACCTTTCAAAATCCTCAGGAGTGACTTGACGAGCACGAAGATCTGAAATGTCGTAAGTAAATTTTTTTGCTGTTGCAACAGCTCTTTTATCAGGCCCCTTGCCTATGTGCCAATCGCCGGTTCCAGCAGAATCAATCGTAATCTTCTCCTCAAGTCCAGCTCTGCGAACATGTTCTCGAAAAATACCATGAGCTGTAGGAGACCGGCAAATATTACCAAGACAAACAAATAAAACATTTACCATCACATAATCACCGAATTTTTACGTTTTCAGGTTTTCTATTTCACGCTATAGCGACTTACATTACGTATAGATTATTTATGTTTTTGAGTTCTTGTAGCAATCATACAAAATTAATCGTTATGAAGAAAAACTTTATGACGCTATTATTTTTTTCACGCGCTCCAAATCATTGTCAGTATCCACACCAGCAGGAACCATTTCACATGCTTCTTCAACATGGATTTTTTTTCCATTATACAAAACGCGTAATTGCTCTAACTTTTCAATACTTTCTAATGGCGCCATAGGCCAACCGACAAACTGCCGCAACAAAGATACTCGATAGCCATAAATACCAATATGCCGGAAAGTATTTTCAAAAACATGAGGATTGATTTCTTTTTTTAGAAAAGTGAGTCCATCCATCTCATCGCGAGGAAAAGGAATCGGAGCTCGACTAAAATAAATGGCTCTAGAATCAACATCCTTAATGACCTTAACCGAATTTGGATCTAAAAATACGTCGGAGCAGTTAATTTTTTCACACAGTGTTGCTACGCTACACGCTTCGTCTTTCGCTAAGTTTTCAGCGACTTGATCAATAACCGCTGGTGGAATTAACGGTTCATCGCCCTGAACATTAACAACAATATCATTATCGCTCATCTTTAAAATATTAGCCGCCTCTTCTAATCGATCAGTTCCTGATTGATGATCGGTTGACGTTAAAACAACATTTCCACCAAACTTCTTTACAGCATCAACAATTTTTTTGTCATCGGCCGCAATAACAACTTGCGATGCAGAGCTTTTTACTGCTCTCTCATAAACATGTTGAACCATTGGTTTACCATTCACAGGGAGTAAAATTTTTCCTGGTAATCTTGATGATGAAAAACGAGCAGGAATGACTACAACAAAACGGGATGACATGGCACTTTCCTAAAGAAAATTTTACTATTTCAGCGATGGAGAAATTTATAATACTAATGAGCACCGGTTTTAGCAATTCTGCTTGTAGTGCGCAATTTTGGATATTGAATACATTATTTTTGAGCTATTACATGATTTAATTTTTCTAGTAACTTCATTAAAAACATAGGGGACAATTTAGCTGTTACTGCCAAATACCAATAAATATTATTTGACTCTGGAATAACCCTTCTTGCTTTTACGGCATCTTTCTCCGTCATAACGACAATCGATTGCTTGTCATCAAAAATAAGATCTTTACTCGTGTATTGGTGATGATCAGGAAAAGTTTTTGGTTGATATTTTATGCCAAGCATTTCGAGCGTTGAATAAAATCGTTGAGGATTACCAATTCCTGATACAGCATTAACTTCTTCATCACAAAACAACTGGCTTTCAATCGATACTTTTCTTTGCGCCGAATCCAAATGGCACCAGTATTCCGGTACTATTCTCATGACTGAGATATTATTGCCTATTGATGACTGACTCGGTCCTTCAGTATTCGAAGCGGTTGAGTTTTCATTGCTAATAACGAAATCGACCGTTTTCAAACGATGTTTGGTTTCCCTTAACGGCCCCGCCGGTAATAACAAGCCATTTCCAAAACCTCTAGTGCTATCAACAACCACAATTTCAATATCTCTTGGGAGACGATAGTGCTGTAAACCATCATCACTTAGGATAACGTCAACATGACATTGTTCAATAATCTTTTTAGCGGCCGAACACCGGTCGCGGTCAATCACAACAGGACATTGTGTTGCAATCGCAATCATTAACGGTTCATCACCTGACTCGTTTACGGATGTTTTATCTGTCACAACAAAAGGATAATAAGGTGCCGAACTGCCATACCCTCGACTGATCACGCCGGGGCTAAAGCCTTGCTGCTTTAAATAATCACAAAGAGCAATAATGAGTGGCGTTTTACCTGTTCCACCGACGGAAATATTCCCTACCACAATAACGGGAACCGTTAACTGCGTTTTTTTCGTGAGCGGGTTTCGTAAGAGTAATCGGCGTATTAACGACAAGGTATAAAATAATAATGAAAGAGGCGTTAATAACCACAACCACCATTTTTTTTGATACCACGCATCAACAAGGCAATTATTCGTCGAGGAGCTAGAAGCCAAGTTTGAATTTGACTGTGAAGGGTTCAATAGATTTATTTAGCCTCAATTTAATTTCAGCTATATCCTTTAGCGATAGACCGATATCAAAAGCTTAAAAAATTAAATACATTCATTGAGGAAGAGCAACAGGCTATGAACCATCATTCTCTTCAGACGCAGGATTCTTTGTTGTAATACTTAATTTAGCAAAACCTAATTGTCCTGCTGCATCCATTGCGGTTACCACAGCTTGATGCGGTGTATTAGCATCTGCCGTAATGATTAAGGGTAGCTCGCTATCACCACCAGATACTGTTTCTATTGCGGAGCGAAGTGTCATTAATTTTTTATTTGCCAAGCTTTGGCCATTAATCGCATAACCACCGTCAGCATTTATTAGCACATCAATTTGTTGTTGCTGATCAGCGACGGGTTCGCCAGAAGCTTCCGGCAAATCAATATCAAGATGAGTTTCTTTTGTAAACGTTGTCGACACCATAAAAAAGATCAACAACAAAAAAACAATGTCGATTAACGGTGTTAAATTGACATCTTCTTCTTTATTTTTTTGACGACGAAATTTCAAACGCTTATCTCTCTATCTTGTCACTTTTTTGAGTCAGTTTATAAGACGCTAAGGTTAGCTCGTTTTCACATCAACTCGACGGTCACTGTGTAATGCATCAACTAATTTAACGGCTTCTTGCTCCATAAAAACAACCAAACCATCAACACGTCGCTGAAAAAAACGATGAAGAATCATAGCTGGAATCGCAACACATAAACCCGATGCCGTCGTTATTAATGCCTGACTAATTCCACCGGCAAGTACACCCGCATTGCCTGTTCCTTGAAGCATGATTTCGTTAAAAACTTGGATCATTCCAATAACCGTACCCAGCAAACCAAGCAAAGGCGCAACTGCAGCAATAGTTGCCATCGCACTCAGGTATCTTTCCATATCGTGGATTACTTGGTTAGCGGCTTCTTCAATACTGTCCTTCATGACATCACGGCCACTGCGCGAATTACTTAATCCAGCAGCAAGAATTTGCCCTAGTTGAGAAGATTGTTTGAGTTCTTTAATTTTGCTGGCATCAAGCTGATTGTTTTTTATCCAACCCCAGACTTGCGCCAAGAGTTGTCTTGGCGCAATTTTAGTCGGGTTGAGCGTCCAATAACGCTCAGCACTGATGGCTAATACTGCAATAGAACATAGAATGATGGGGATCATTAACCAACCGCCCGCCAAAATGATTTCTAACACTTGTCTCTCCTAGCTTATTCAATAACCAATTATAGACAACATTGAGTACTTGTTATCACAATATCCTCTGCTTTCAAATTAGGGTTATTGTGTAAAAAGCGTGTGTATCCAGCTGCATTTTTATTTGATTGCGCACTTTACCATAATTATGCATAAAGCTAACAACCACTGTTGGCAGCAATTGTAGAGTTAATCTACACAGCTCACATTATTGGCTGCTTTTTGACGACAAACCTGTGAGCTAATCAGGTATTTCTTTGTTGGACAAATGTCAATTGCCTTAAAATGATCAATCCTCACTAAACCAATAGCGACGATAATCCTTCCTCCATTGTTTCGTTGTCAGAACGCCCTCTTCATCAAAATAAAATTGTAATTGCCCCTGCTCTCCGGTATTCAACATTGTGCTATTCACTCGTTGGTATCGCTGTACCACCTTATGGTGTGGATGACCGTAACGACTATTGTAACCCGCACTGAAAGCAACAAACTCTGGCTTTACATAATTGACAAAACTCGCAGTAGACGATGTTAAACTGCCATGATGCGGAGCAATTAGTAGTGCGATGTTTGACGGCATCTGATTATTCCTGAGTAGAATTTGCTCGACTGACTTTTCAATATCACCAGGTATCAAAATATGTTTATCTTTGTATGACACAATCAAAACACAGGATTGATTATTTCTTTCTTTTTTATTCGACCCACCTTTTGGCTCTATCAAATAAAAATCAACATCATCCCACTGCCAATGGGCATCCTCCTCACAAATAAAACTGTCGGTCTCTTTCTTAGCCAAGATTTTTTTTGCATCAGAAAAAGTAATTTTTTCGCCATAAATAAATTGTTTAATAGCAACTTGAGATTGTAACAGTGAAATCATACCGCCTGAATGATCATTGTCGTTGTGACTAACCACTAAAGTATCCAGTTTATTAATAGACTGTGATTTAAAATACGGAAGAATTATCGCTTGTCCGGCATTAAACCCTTCACTACTACCTGGTCCTGTATCATACAATAAAGTTCTATCGCCAACTCGTACTACGACAGCCAAACCTTGCCCGACATCCAGGACAGTGATCATCAATGGCATACGCTTAAAAAAATGCATAGGTGTTATCTGTTGAATAACATCGAATGAAAAATATGAACGAGAGAAAAAAAACGGCAATACCAAAATTAACCCTAACCATTTATAGGAAATTCCTTTCGGCGCCAGTATAATTAACACACCGAAGACACCCAGCAGAAGAGAAAAGTTAGGAAAAATTCCTCGAGAATAATTACCCAAATTCATGAAGCTCTGGTATTCAAAAAACTGTTCAACGATTGTTATCGAATGAACGTTCAACTTCTCTAGCAGGTCCATACAGATTGTCATATTCATTTCTGAGAAAGAAATAAAAAATACGGCAATGATATTGAGAAAGCTTGAGATAACATCAATAAAATCAAACGTTATCAAAGCATTCATAGAATCTAAGACCAAAGACACTAAATAAAAGACTAAGGAAACTAACAAAGGTATAACAACAGTAAAAGAAACCCAAGGGATTGCCATAAAATTTGCTATCGGCGATACAAAACTTGACGAGAGATCCATAATATATAAAGGCAACATTAACCCAATAAACACTACCCATTGCGATCGAGTTAACTGCCTAACCCAGTTAAGCAACTTCCAGAAAGGTTTCGAAATTTGAGTGAATAGCACTGACCTTTTTTTATCGGGTTCTATCTGATGTTCAACACTCGTATTATGGCTATAAAAATTTAAACGATAGCTAAAGGCATACAACAAACTACCCACTGCTGTAAATGACAACCAAAAACCCAACTCATAACCCGCCAGAGGATCCAAGAGGACAACAGCTAACAATGCCCAAAGAAACGGTAAAAAAGAACCCACTTTACGGTGCACCATTAAAGTAATATTAGCCACTATCACCATCACCAGTGCGCGTTGTGTTGATAAAGAAAAACCGGCTAATGAAGCATAGCTCAACGAAAATACGATTGATGTTATTGAAGGGAAATAATAAATACACGTTGACAGCGAATACCGCAAAGAAAATAATGCGCGAATACCGAGACCAATCCAAAAACCGACGGTCGCCATTAGCCCAATATGTAAACCAGAAATGGCCATCAAATGACTCGTTCCCGTTGATCGCAATAGATTCCATTGTTCTTGTGTGATAAAAGAATTATCACCAATGGCCAGCGCGATTAATAAATAGTGCTTCTTATTATCTAAGAAGTTATTGGCGATAAAGTTATCATTCTCAGTCTGATTTACAATTTCGCCAATCCAGTCTCTTATTTTTTCTCGAATTTGATTGACTGGATATTTATATGTCGACTCAAGAAAAGCATTTTTCGTTGATTTTTTAATATAACCCGTCGCACCAATACCTTGTCCTAGTAACCAACGCTGATAATCAAAACCACCCTCATTTACTGATCCTCTCGGTCGTTTTAACTTAACTTTAAATCGCCATCTATCACCCACCGATACATGTTGACCACCGTACCAAGAAAGAAGCAGTGTTTTAGGCAAAATCTGGTTTTTTATTTTTTGAAAAGAAATTGTTTCACTCAAACTGTTAAATACTTTATCATCAAGAGAAAATACAAATCGTTGATATCGCCCCTTATCTTCCGGCAAATCACTAACAACTCCTTCGATCCAAAACTCCTGTCCTTCTAAGTCTTTTGTCAATTGCGAGTTAATAATATTTTTCCCGCAATACAAACCCCAAAATATTCCAACAGCAATAAACCCAATACAGTGGAGCTTTTTAAGCCAGCCTGTTTGAGGATAAAATGTTGGAGCAATAAAACATGAAAAAATGAAAGCAAAGATGCATACCAAAAAAGGTATGATTAACGATAAATTATAAGGAAGCTGGATAGTAGGAAAAAAACCAACAGAGATTATTCCGACAACAGTACACACTATCGCTATAGATACATTCATATTGTCCATCCTTGGGCAACGTATGAAAGTAAATTAAACTCCCATTTTAGAATAAAAAATATCCGCTAAACGATGACTAGCTTGTCAGAGTTTTTCATTCAAAAATGTAAGCATTTGGCCGTGGTTTGATTTTCATCATAAATGGCGATTAAGAAGATCTGAGGGCTATTTATCGGCTAGCGTAACCTCCCCGCGGACTATCGACCATACGCCTACCACTACTCGTATATTACAGGCATAATAGCGGCCGTCGTGTATTAGGCAATTCATAAAAGTTAGCGATCAAAATCATCAAAACATTCCAATTAATGGTTTGCGTCTATGGCTCGTAAAATCCTCAAACGCTGGATTCCGGATTCTAAAGAAATCCGAGAAAAGCCAAGCCTTCGATTTTTAGGTGCCTTGCTACATGATCCCAACTTATTTCACCTCAACCGTCACTCTGTTTCTGTCGCCGTATTTGTTGGTGTTTTCGTCGCCTTTTTACCCATTGTTGGTCAAATGCCGTTGGCCGCATGTTTGTCATTTTTATTTCGTTGCAATCTCCCTCTTTCTGTTCTCCTTTGCTGGATCAGTAATCCTGTCACCATGACACCAATTTTTTATTCCACTTACGAAATTGGCCGATGGGTGTTAGATGTCCCACCTTCAAAATTTGCACTGGAAATTTCTTGGCAATGGCTCACAGGCGAATTTCAAAAAATTTGGAAACCCTTATTAACCGGTTCGATATTATCCGGATTATTTTTGGGTTGTCTCGGCTATTTATGCATGCAGGGATTTTGGTATTGGAGTGTCATGCGAAATTGGGAAAAACGAAAAGCCGATAGATTAGCTCAAAAAAACAATAAAAATCTCTAACATTAAATTCTGTCAGAAAAACTCATCATAATTCAAAACGTAATGCTTCAGCCGGTTTAACTCTACTGGCTCTCCAAGCGGGAAAAATAGTAGCAAGAAAACTCAAAGACAATGAAATAACAGCAATCGTTATTAAATCACTACTACGAATATCTTCAGGAATAAAACTAATCGGATAGACATCAGATTTTAAAAACTGAAAGCCAATGACCGATTCAAACCACGCAACAAACTCCTGAACGCCGCTGGCCATCAGCACACCTAACAACAAACCTAATGCCGTGCCAATCAATCCGATGAATGTACCTTGAACCATAAAGATGGCCATAATTTTTTGAGTCGATGCACCTAGCGTTCTTAAAATGGCAATATCGCCCTGCTTGTCTACTGTGACCATAATTAAAGTCGATACCACGTTAAAAGCAGCAATACCGATGATTAGAATCAGTAAAAGACTCACCAATTTTTTTGACATTTGTATCGCTTGATAAATATTCCCTTGTGAGCGCGTCCAATCGGTACTGGTATACCCTCTTGGTAATGACGTGACAGTTTGATAAACAACGTGCGGAGCCGTAAACAAATCGTTCAGTTTCAACCAGATACCACTCACTGAATTAGGAAGATTTGATAACAATTGTGCGGTTTTAATATCAGTGAGGGCAAGATGCTGATCAGCTTCCGTTCCCGTTTGAATAAGACCCGCTACTGTAAAACGTTTAATTTTAGGTTTCGCGTTTGTTATATTATCCTGAGGGATGATTATTCGAATTTTTTGATTAATCGTGACGCCAATTTTTTTAGCAAGCTCTGCACCTAAAAAAACCGTATTTACCTGGCGATTTTCATGAGGTCGCGTTAAGAAGGTATTTAAATCGCCTGTAACATATTGCCCAAGATCAGATACTTTTGATTGGTGTTCGCCATCGACACCATAAAGCAACATAGATGATACCTGCCGCTTGTACATCACCATTCCAGCTATTTGCACAAAAGGCGCCGCTTCGACAATTTCGTTATGTGTCTCTTTACTCCGATTTAAAATATCAGTTCGCAATGTTTTCCAGTCATCGATACCTTCTCGATGATAAATAGCACCTTGCGGCATGATAGTTAGAATTCTTTCTCGTAATTCTTTATCAAAGCCATTCATAACAGAAAGAACAACAACCAACAGTGCGACGCTAATAACCATACCAAAAATAGAAATAGCTGAAATAAACGACACCAATTGATTACGACGTTGTGCCCCGGTATAACGTAACCCGATAAAAAAACTAAGCATCGACTAAGGTTCCATCTTCTAACAACACAACGCGAGACAATTCCCTAGCCAAACTTTCATCATGCGTTACGACGACAAAGCTCGTTCCCATTTCCTCATTTAACTCAGCCATTAATTGATGAATGGATTGCGCTGCTTTTTTATCAAGATTCCCCGTCGGCTCATCCATCAAAACGACTTTAGGGTTTGTCACAAGAGCCCTTGCAATCGCGACACGTTGGCGCTCACCACCCGATAGCTCAGCAGGTTTATGGCGAGCACGCTCTTTTAAACCTACTCGCGCTAACATAGATTCAGCTTTTTGCTTGGCAATATGTTTTGATTCATTACCAAT
The DNA here is from genome assembly GCA_050633885.1 of Cellvibrionaceae bacterium. GTDB lineage: Bacteria > Pseudomonadota > Gammaproteobacteria > Pseudomonadales > Cellvibrionaceae > JAWSVE01. The sequence continues at coordinate 681,780 of JBOEHK010000001.1, read as the reverse complement.
CCACAATGGCATCGCCACATTCTCTAACGCGGTGAACTCAGCTAGCAAATGATGGAATTGATACACAAACCCCATGTGTTTATTTCGTAACAGCCCTCTTTTATTATCGGATAAGACAAAAAAATCTTGGCCATTTAAAGCAACATTTCCCGACGAAGGAACATCCAAACCACCGAGCAAATTTAATAACGTCGATTTACCCGAGCCCGATGCACCAATAATGGCAACAGTTTCTCCCGAACCAACAGAAAAATTAACATCTTTTAAAACATCAACTTTTAACGGACCTTGTTGATACGTTTTAAATAAATGGATGCAAGATAAAACAGGATTTAAATTATTCATCGTTGTCGATCATTCTTGATAAGTCATTATTATTCATAACGCAACGCCTCAGCCGGCTCAATTTTTGATGCGCGGTACGCCGGATATAGCGTCGCCAAAACACTTAATAGGATTGCAATAGCACAAACGGTTAACACATCACTCCACTTTAGCAATGAAGGAATACTGGGGATATAATACACATTAGGATCAAAAACCGTTTGCCCTAACAATCCTTCAAATACATTCACTATCTCCGACAAATACAGAGCGCCGACCACACCCAAAAGTACACCCGCCATAATGCCGACACATCCAACAACGGACCCCTGTACAATAAAAATTCCCATCACTTGTTTTGCATTCATTCCTAGCGTTCGCAACACCGCAATATCCGAACGCTTATCAGCAACCATTAACACAAGGCTGGTAATAATATTAAAAGCGGCAATAGCGACAATAATCATGAGTAAAATCATCACCATGATTTTTTCCATTTTTACCGCTTGAAAAAGACTGCCTTGAGTTTGGCTCCAATCTTTCACCTGAAAAGTACTGTCATAATGAGCATTTAATTCATCACCAACAGATTGCATAACATCGGCAGCTCGATAGATATCATCGACTTTAACATGCAACCCTTCTTCTCTATCTTTTAAACGATACAGTTTTTTCGCGTCTTCTATATGAATCATCGCTAATCCATTGTCGACTTGCGCACCGACCTCAAAAATGCCCACGATACGAAAACGCTTTGTTGTTGGACTGGGTCCCAACAACGTTGAAGAAAAATGAGGTGTCGTCACGGTGACATATTCTCCCAAACCACTCACACCTAAAAAACGCGCCAAGGTGCGACCGAGAACAATTCCCCACTGCCCCGCTCGTAAATCGTCTAACTCTCCCATAAACATATGCTCACTAATCAGTGAGACTTTTTTTTCTTGTTCCGGTAACACACCTTGAATTTCTGACCATTGCCCTTGGCGGCCCAAACTTAATACACCGGAGCCTTTTGCATACGGAGCAGTCGCCAGCACATGAGGATAGGCCTCAATCGTTTTTTGTGCCTCACTCCACAATGCCTGTTGCGGCATTTTTTTGGGTCCAGCACGCAACTCAACAAAACCATGTGGAATAACCCGTAAGATACGCTCTTTCATTTCTCGATCTAAGCCATTCATTACCGACAACACAACGATCAAAGCCATGACACCCAAGGCCATACCCAGTAATGAAAACCCAGAAACGAAGGAGATGAATTGATTTCGGCGTTTTGCGCGCGTATAGCGAAGGCCGATAAATAAAGAGAGTGATCGAGACATCCGCACATTAAACCCAAAAAAGCTTCTGATCCCAAGTGTTATTTCTATGGCAAGTGTAAAACATCGGCAAATACGGCCCTGATAAAACCAATCCTAGATCCAATTTAGCGCAATAAATCAGCATTTTCGTCAACCATGGCTATACTTCATAGATAGACTTATCGCCATACCCATAGCTAAACGTAAAGAGATTTCAGCTTTCACATCGCCTGGACAGCCTACGGATCAAAAGATGAACACAGAAAAAAACGTAAAAGACAAACGCAGTTTTTTTAGAGTCGACAAAGAGTTAATCTTGGATTACAAATCCGTAGACGCTTATACCGCTGAAAATGAAACCGCCGCAGAACAGTTTGACGACCCGATGCCCATGCATCTCTTTTCAAAATTTAATCAATTAGATAGACAAGCAAGTCAACTTTTACAGCTCATCAGCAAAGACAATAAAGCGATAGCCGATTATTTAAAAATCGTAAACAAAAAGATCGGGTTGCTCAGCCAAGAAGTCATTGCCATGCGCAGTCCCACAAAATCCGCCACAACAAAAGTCAATTTAAGTGAGGCTGGCATCGGATTTATTGCCGACAAACCCATCTATAAAGGAAGCCACATAGCGCTACGGATGGTATTTTTACCCGATTATTCTGGTGTGTCTTTTTTTGGGGAAGTGATTAGAAGCGAGCCAATGAAAGGTGAACTGCATCACATTGCGATAAAATTTCAAAATATTGATGAATCTGATCGACAATTACTGTCTAAACAAATTATGCAAGCGCAACTCGTTGCTAAGAGACGAGCAGCCGCAAAATAAGGTAAACTATTCATTCCAGCGAACCTTACGTACGCTATCTACTAATTATCTTATCACTTTATCAATCTGGCATACTTATCTATCATATTTATTTGCCACGAAAATACACACTCGGGGGTTTTTAAAATGACAAAGCAACTCACTCACATTATCTCAGTAAGCTTAACGCTATTTGCTGTGGGACTCATCTCGAATTTTTCTCACGCTGAAACGATTCAAGTACCCATCGGCCAACAAGCCAGCAACAAACAAAATATTAAAAGACCGAAGACAGGATTAAAAAGTGCACAAGTCGAGGCAGATTTTGGCTCACCCATCAATAAAACAAGCGCGGTTGGTACACCACCCATTTCAACTTGGGTTTATCCTGAATTTGTCGTCTACTTCGAATACGACCACGTCATTCACACCGTATTAAAACATACGCCGGTCGCAAGTAATTAATCCTAGGACTTTTAGTTAATTTTATAAAAAAGAAAATAAAAATTATTAAAAGCCCTAGCGTAATTCTTATTCTAAAAAATTAATCAGCTGTCGTTTGCTTTTTTGAGCTTATATGATTAAGTAGAATAAGACTTAAACCAATCATTGGAATATTGGTAGTGACAGGGTTAAAAGCCTCAATTAATAGCTGAGGTTGCAATATCACAACAAAGCCCAGCAATCCTATCAGCGCCATGATATTCAGTAAAACAATCGCTTTAGATTGATAAAACACAAAAACAAGAATTCCAAAGATCACTTCACTAACGCCAGCTGACTTGGTTATCCAATAAGAAACCTCATCAGAGAAACCAAAACTAGCCGTCATCAACTGTTCAAGCGGCGCAACATGAATAAGTTTTGGACATATTCCATGATAGAGCCAATTAAAACTAATAATATATCGGGCTATTTGAATCGATGACATCGGGGAATTCTTTATTTTGGCTTCTTCGTTGTGCGCTGAATATCTTGAGCAAAAGCATACAGTGAGGTAAGTAGCTCTTGATATGAGTTATTCATTTCATTATATCCAGTCTTCCATTGGAAATTACCTTTTTCATCGACTGCTTGACCCAACACCAAATCATTAAGACTACCCATGCCGCCGCTACCCGATAGGATAGTGCTAGCGCACAATTGGTATTTATCACTTTCAAACTCAATTAATGCTTTTTTGAAAAGCTGCGTCCATCCACTGTCATCCTTTTTAAGTAACTCGATCATCAACCTCAAGTCTTTCTCAATTTTCGCATACATAACCTTATTTTCCTGCTAACAAATAACTAAAGAAATCATAAGGCTAATTTAGCAAATCAACTAACGCGCCTTCTAAATCCCTATATTTAAATTGGTATCCTGCATTTTGAGCCTTAGCGGGTATAATTTTTTTCCCGCTTAGCAACAATTCTTCACCCATTTTACCGAGTAACAATTTAATCACCAACGAAGGTACAGTAAATATTGCCGGTCGTCTTAAAACCTTGCCTAATACTTCAGTAAATTCTAAATTTTTAACCGGCTGAGGTGAAGTGCAATTAATAGGGCCAACTAATTTTTCATTGGTTATGCAAAAATGTATTAACCCAATCATATCGTCGATGTGGATCCACGACATCCACTGTGATCCAGTACCCATCTTACCACCCAATCCAAACCTGAATGGTGGAAGCATTTTTTTTAATGCTCCACCATTACCAAGTACAATACCTGTTCGCAACAAACAAGTACGAATATCTAGAGCATTAGCTTGTAAAGCAATGTCTTCCCACCGACGACACAAATTAGCCGAAAAGCTATCATCGCCATTAAAGCTTTCATCAATCGCTTGATCACTGGGCTTTACGCCATAAAACCCAATGGCAGAACTGCTAATAAATAAGGTAGGTTTATGATGAGTTCTTTTGAAAAAAGAAATGAATTCTTCAGTAATACTCAATCGACTTTCAAGTAATTTTTGCTTTTGAGATTCACTCCAGCGTTTATCGGCGATAGGCTCACCCGCCAGATTAATAGCTACATCAAACTGTTCATTATCATCTATTTGATCGAGTGTTTTTATGAGAGTGAAACGAGGATTCGTAAGCTTATCTTTTCTACTTCTGACAACAACATCATGTTCTTTTGTTAGCAGCTCACATAATGCACTGCCAATAAAACCGGTACCACCTGAGATCAAAATTTTCATAACAAGATCTGCCAAATAGTCAGGATAATGATTTTATAAGTTTTATTTTTGACGCATATAAAAATTATTGACTCTAAAGTATTTCGCTAGTGCTTACTCTGTTTTTCCAACTCTCGCCACAGCGATTGACCGCCACTGGATTTTTCGACAGCATTGAGTTTTTCTTCGTGGGCAGCGATTTCTTCGTCGGTCGCCATGACGACGGTTAAAGGTGATCGATTGGAATCTATTCTACGAATACCGGATACTCCGCCCTGCTCTCCTGATTGTGACGACCCTAGACTTAAAGCAGTTTGCCCGCCCGTCATCATGAGATAAACGTCAGCTAAAATTTCGGCATCGAGTAATGCGCCGTGAAGATCACGCTGTGAATTATCAACAAGGTAACGTTTACACAACGCATCCAAATTATTTTTTTGTCCCGGATGTTTCTCTCTCGCCATCACCAATGTATCTAACACCGTACAAATAGTGCGAACGGATTTTCGTTTTGGATTTAGCTTTTCAAATTCAGCATCGATAAAACCAACGTCAAACGGTGCATTGTGGATCACTAATTCGGCACCACTGACAAAATCAACAAAGTCTTTTGCTATTTCCTCAAAGAGTGGCTTGTCGGCCAAAAATTCTTGAGTGATACCATGAACCTCGACGGCCGCTTCATCGATTTCACGGTCAGGACGAATATACTGATGATAGTGATTGCCGGTTAATTTTCTGTCGATCACTTCAACACAACCGATTTCAATAATTCGATGCCCTTGTTTTGGTTCAAGGCCTGTGGTTTCTGTATCTAACACAATTTGTCGCATGTATTTAATTATCCAACTTGGTTTCAAACATTTTAAAAAACGTAAGGAAAAAGCATTATTTAAAAACGATTAACTAATTTCTTCTACACCTAAATTCGCGAGCTCGTCTGCTATTTCATTTTCGTAATGACCGCTATGTCCTTTTACCCAATGCCATTCGATTTTATGTAGCCCTGTCTGCTCATCGAGTTCTTTCCAGAGATCGCTGTTTTTGACGGGTTTTTTATTTGCTGTCTTCCAACCATTTTTTTTCCAGTTCTGCATCCATTCGGTTATACCTTTACGAACGTATTGTGAATCGGTTGTGAGTGCTATATCGCAAGGTTCTGTCACACTTTTGATGGCTTCAATGGCTGCCATTAATTCCATACGGTTGTTTGTGGTGTTTAGCTCACCACCGTGTAATCTTTTTTCGGTGCCGTTGTAACGCAATAACGCGCCCCAACCTCCAGGGCCAGGATTTCCTTTGCAGGCACCGTCTGTGAATATTTCAATTTTTTTCAATGTATTATCCGGTTTCAAAAATTTCAATGTAAGGTTTTATGAGAGACATCTGAAGAGAAGTCTTTAGTGAATTTTTCTTTTAATTTTTTTGTTGTTTTATTGACGCTATCGGCTTTATCATTTGCTCTTGCGGTATCAGTTGCTGCTCCAGATCGAGGGCGAGACCCAACAAATGACTCAATGGGATTAAATTTTTTCCAGCTCGGTTTTAAAGGCGTCATTCCTACCACATCTTTTCTTGCCACAATAATATAAAAACCGCCCATGGGTAATTTTGTTTTTTTCGCGACTCGTTCATACCAACGAGTTTTTTCCATCACAGAAGAATGATCGATAGGCCAACGATAAAAACCTTGCTCAATTGAAACGGGTTCAAAATCTAATAACGTCAACCAATCTAGCACTCGCCCTAAACGTAATGAGTGATGCCGCCAATGTGTTTTTTGTGTAAACCAACGCCCGAACTGCTTGAATACGCCAAACCAGCTGAATGGATTAAAGCCAACGATAACGACATAACCCCGTGGGATAATGACTCGCGCTGTTTCTCGCAATAACTGATGAGGGTTTTCTGTAAATTCCAGTACGTGATGCAATAATGCTACGTCGATACTTTCTGAACCTAAGGGGATTTTTTCTATATCAGCTTGTGCTGTTAACAAAGGCTTTTTATGTTTTTCTAACGAAGCCTTCTCTAAAGGAGAAGGTGGTAACTGAGAGGTTGCCAAGCTGTTCGGAGGTACCAAACTAGAAGGTATCAAGCTAGAAGGCGTAAAAGCGAATCGATGATTAATGGTACTGGCTTCTGTTAAATCAACATGACGGCTAATGCCTAATTGCATGAGATGAAAACCGTATAAATCAGTTAACGCTCTATCAACTAGCTCTTTTTCTTCTGATAATAATTCTTGCCCAAAAGACCCATTCAGCCATTGCTCTAAACTGTCGCCGGTTTGCGCCAACGGCTTTACACCAAAGCGATTGCGCACGACCTTATGAATCCAAAACGAGTGGATTTTTCCAAAGATCATCTTGATGATCGCTAATAGCTGAGCAATTCGATTGATCACACTACCCCATTCCAAATTTAGGATTACTGATTTAAGTGCTCACTGCTAGAAAGCAGCGAGGGAGTCCATTATCATGAATCCCAATAATAAGAACAACAACTACAACGCTCACAATTTAACTCACTTTTTGATTGGCTTAAATTGTTGGCTTGAGTTTATGCTTTCAGCCTATCGACGACTTTTAAGCCAACCCATCAAACTGCATCTAAGAAATACTGATTTATGACAAATTCAACAAACAATCTCAATGTGATTCAAGTGCCGGCATTTAACGATAATTACCTCTGGATTATTCATATTCAAGGCGACAAACGTGCTTATGTTGTCGATCCCGGAGATGCAACACCGATTATTGAAGCCCTCGCGGCAAACGGACTGACGCTTGCAGGCATTCTAGTTACCCATCATCACCCCGATCACACTGCCGGTATTGGCGAACTGGTAGAAAGATTTGGTGAGGGCAAAGTACCTGTCTATGGCCCAGATGGTGGTAGCGTTCCTGCTGTCACACATCCTCTTCACGAAGGAGATGCGCTTATTCTATCAAACGGTTTGACCTTGCAAGTCTTTGAAGTTCCTGGACATACACTTGACCACATTGCCTACTTCTATGACCCTAGAAGTCAGCCCTTACCGGTCAGCTCAAGTCATTCAAACACTTTATCAAATAGCCATCCTGCACTTTTTGGAGGAGATACACTGTTTGCCGCAGGCTGTGGACGCTTATTTGAAGGAACACCGGCACAAATGCATCACTCACTCTCAAAATATAGGTCACTCCCTGATGAGACTTTGGTCTATTGCGCCCACGAATACACGCTTGCCAACTTAGCGTTCGCTACGGCTGTAGAGCCGACTAATCAAGAACTATCCGAACGAGTAAAACGAGAGACAACAAAGCGAGAGCAAAATCTCTCGACTATTCCCACTAATATGGGTTTAGAGAAAGCAACCAATCCTTTTCTAAGGTGTCATATTCCCTCAGTTGCTCAGAGTGCCGAAAGACATGCCGGAAACCCTCTGCATTCAGAAGAAGATATTTTTGGCGCTATTAGACAATGGAAGGATAACTTTTAATAAAAAGGGAGTAATTACAAAAATGGAAATCATAAACACTCTGACAGATGAACTTCTGTCACGACCACAAGATAAGTGTCCGTTTTCACACCAACTACACTTCATTTAGTTCACTTATTCATCAGTAGCAAGATGGCATAACCGCTCTGACATCATGATTACCGATAAATATCTTTTTACGGCCACAAAGTGCCAACAAGTTAAGGTTTTGGGATATTGGTTTCAATTGGATTTTGTTTTTGTGACCTAGAGATAACTTTCAAAATAGAAGTTAATTTATTGTTTATTAAGAATATTTGATTATCAAGGAATAGTTATTTGACCATTGGAGTAAGTTTTATTGACCCCTCCTGCTAGCGTCCATACAATTCCCAACCAGAATTAATCAATCGAATTAAAAAGAACCGCTTTATAACTGATGCTATCTATGAAAAGAACAGAGCCAAACCACATCAAAGTAACCATATTGTTGACTGTTCTTATTACAGTTTCACTCACGTTGGCGGGATGCAGTCAACTTGAACACTTTTCAACAAATAGCGCTAATCAGACAAATAATGACACTAATCATGACACTTACCACGACAAGAATGGCCATGAAAACGCCTCGTTAGCTGAGGCTAACAACAGATCTTCTTTTGACTCTATTCGAAACAACAGCTCATCAAATTCTTTATCTCTGGATCCAAATTGCTTAATTTCTGAAGAAGTTTACGCCAAGTACCAAGGCCCGCAGTACGGCGATTTATGGCGACGAATTCGCAGTGGATTTGCTATTCCATTTACAGATAACAAGCGCATTGAAGCTCATCGTAAATGGTATGCGAAACAAAAAACCTATATACCCAGAGTCACCGAGAGAGCCAATCGCTACATGTACAGTATTGTTGAGAAGCTAGAAGCCAAAGGACTACCTCTTGAACTAGCCCTTCTTCCCATCGTAGAAAGTGCTTTCGATCCTTTTGCGTATTCCCATGGCCGAGCATCCGGTATGTGGCAATTTATACCGGGAACAGCCAAACGTTTTAAGCTTGAGAGAAATTACTGGTATGACGGTCGGCGCGATATTGAGGCATCGACTGATGCCGCCATCAAATATCTAACCTATCTTCATAAGTTTTTTGATGGCGACTGGCTGTTAGCGCTTGCCGCGTATAACACGGGCGAAGGCAATGTTCGTAAAGCGGTAAGACGAAATAAAAAAGCCGGAAAGCCAACTGATTTCTGGTCTCTTAAACTTCCGAGAGAAACCCGCGCCTATGTTCCGCAATTACTTGCGCTCTCTCAAATTGTTCAAAGCCCCGCCCAGCATAACGTCAAGCTAAATCCAATTTTCGACAAGCCCTTTTATAAAATTGTAGATGTCGAATCTCAAATTGATTTAGCAAAAGCAGCAGAACTCGCCGAAATAGACATTAAAGAATTATCGTATTTAAATCCTGGATTTAACCAATGGGCTACAGATCCAAACGGCCCTCACCAATTATTGGTGCCAGTAGACGTTGCTGATAAGTTCGAACATAATCTCAAGCAGTACCCACCTGATCAACGAATGGTCTGGGAAAATTACACCGTTCAACCGGGTGACGCTTTATCAAAAATTGCGAGAAAATTTAACACCAGTGTCGATACCATTCGCAAAGTTAACAAACTAAAAAATAATACAATACGAGTGAAACAAAATTTATTAATACCTAAAGCGACAAAATCTTCACAATATTACGCATTCAGTGACACGCAACGAACAAAACAAAAACAAGACCGATCTGGAACAGAAAATTCAACAAAAAACATATATCGCGTGAAATCGGGTGATAGCTTCTGGAAGATTGCGCGTAGTTATAAGGTCAATGCTAATAAGCTAGCAAAGTGGAATGGGATGTCTCCAAAAGACCCTTTGAAAATAGGCAAGGAGCTTGTCGTCTGGACTCAAAATACTCATGTCGCTTCTTCACAGGGAACCTCAAAAAATCAGTCTAACAGCAACAATCCTTTACTTCGCAAAGTCGCCTATCAAGTTCGCAGCGGCGATTCACTTCATCGAATTGCAAATCGATTTAACTTAGCGGTTAACGACATTGTGAATTGGAATGCATTACGTAAAAGTAAATACATTCAACCTGGGCAAAAGCTCACACTTTGGGTGAATGTCGCTAACGCTCACTAATCCCTTCACGATTAACTGTATTTCTATTGATTGAGAAAATTATAGTTTTTGAGTTTAAAAGAAAATCGCTCAAGAAAATTCAATAACTCTTTTCTTGAACGACGCCTTTATTCACCACTTTTATTTAAGCTCTACTCCTGCAAGCTTTTACTCACCACTTCAAAAACATCTTTCGATAAAGCCGGATCGGCTTTAATTAACTCCAACTCTTTTTTCATTAGTTTTTGACGTTTTGCATTGTATTTTTTCCAGCGAGTTAATGGCGTTACTAGGCGTGAGGCAATTTGCGGATTCATAGCATTAAGTGCTCTTACCTGTTCACCCAAAAACTGATAACCAGAACCGTCTTCCGCATGGAAAGAAACCAAATTTCCATTACAGAAAGCGCCGATAAGTGATCTTACCTTGTTGGGATTCTTCAATGAAAAACAAGGATGAGTCATGAGCGCTTTTACTTTTTCTAAGCTTCTCGATCCGACATTGTTATTTGAAGTCGCCTGTAACATTAACCATTGATCTATTGCTAATGGTTCTTCTTTAAATCGACCATAAAAATCTGAAAGCAATGCATCTGCTTGCGACATTGCATGACTGTTTTTACTATTCACTATTGCTCGAAGTGCAGCCAAAGTATCTGTCATATTATTCGATGTTTTATATTGCGTTATTGCATGCTCAACGTATCGATCATCACTCAACAAAGACAAGTATTGTAACGCTATGTTCTTCAAACTACGTTTTGCAATTTGCTCAGCCGTTGCTTGGTAGTCTTCATTGATATTGAAACGATCGTACACCTCTTGTAGCAAACCTGATAATTGTGTTGCTATATCAAAACGCATTTTCTCTCGCGCTTGATGAATACCATCGATATCAACAAGATCAGAAAGCTCACTGAGATACGCCTCGGAGGGCAAACTTAACATCAAAGCAACCATGGCAGGATCAAGAGAATCATCCTGCAATACTTCTTTCAGGGCCGCTATAAAATCTGCATCGGTTGCTGTTTTCGAAATATCATTGGCTGCCATCATTTCCCGAATGAATTTAACACCCAAACTCTGGCAAGCATCCCAACGTGAAAACCCATCTTTTTCTAACCGAATAAGTTGCAGCAAATCTTCACGACTGTAGTCATAACGCAAGCGTACTGGCGCAGAAAAATTTCTAAGCAAAGACGGTACGGGATTTTCACTCACACCCGTAAAAACAAATTCCTGTTCCGGTTCAGTCACTTCTAATACAAAATGATTGGCAACATTTTTTTCTGATTCACTATGCAACGTCGCTGTCAGCTCGCCTTGATTGCCGATCAATCCCATCGCAAGAGGAATATGGTAAGGTTGTTTGTCTGTAGCTGGTTGATTAGGTGTAGAAGGACACGATTGCTTAACTGTTAGTGTATAAGTTTTATTATTCGCATCATATTCATCGGAGACAGCAATAATCGGTGTGCCGGCTTGCGTGTACCAATGCTTAAACTGGGTAAGATCACGTCCCGACACAAACTCCATCGCGCCTGTAAATTCTTTGATAGTAACCGCTTGACCATCGTGTCTTTCAAAATATAAATCGCTACCTTTTCGGAACAAATCAGGGCCAAGTAAGTTGTGAATCATCCGGACAACTTCAGCACCTTTTTCATAAATAGTTAACGTATAAAAATTAGAAATTTCGATAAAAGAAGATGGCTGTACTGGATGCGACATTGGCCCTGCGTCTTCTGCAAATTGCATAGTTCGTAAAACTGAGACATCCTCAACTCGCTTGACTGTTGGCGATCCCATGTCAGAAGAAAATTGAGAATCACGAAACACAGTGAAACCTTCTTTCAAACTTAATTGAAACCAATCTCGACAAGTCACACGATTTCCAGACCAGTTATGAAAATATTCGTGAGCCACAACCGCTTCAACCCGTTGAAAGGCGGCGTCGGTGGTCACTTCTGGTTTGGCAAGAACGCAAGACGTATTGAAAATATTAAGCCCTTTGTTTTCCATCGCTCCCATATTGAAATCATCGACCGCAACAATCATAAAAATATCAAGATCATATTCGCGACCATAGACTTCTTCATCCCACTTCATAGAATTTTTTAGAGAAGCCATGGCGTGATCGCACTTATCTAAATCTTTTGGCTCCACAAAGATTTGCAATACGACTTCACGACCTGATTGAGTAACGAACTTGTCGTCAATTTTAGATAGATTTCCCGCCACCATTGCAAAAAGGTAGCAGGGTTTTTTAAACGGGTCATGCCATTGACGCCAATGTCGGCCATTTTCTAGATCACCCTCACCAATAGAATTACCGTTTGCCAACAAAACAGGAAATTGTTTTTTATCGGCAATAATTTTTGTGGTGAATTCACTCATGACATCTGGACGATCAAGGTAATAAGTAATATTACGAAAGCCTTCGGCTTCACACTGAGTGCAATAGATTGACTGTGATCGGTATAGCCCTTCCAGCGTAGTGTTATCTTGAGGTTTTATTTCAACAACAGTAGTTAATGTAAAACGTTCAGGCACATTGCTGATCGTCAATCCATTTTCATCCACTTCAAACATACTACGGTCTAATAGCTGATCATCAATAGACACGCTAACCAGCGAGAGCTTTCCACCATTTAAAACCAAGTCTTTTGCTTGATCCGCCTTATAATCTGGATTTCTTTCAATCAACAAAGATGATGTAACCGTAGTGACATCATCCGTCAACTCAACCACTAAATCTGTTGTGTTAATTACAAATGCTGGCGGTAAATAATCTTTTAAATAAATAGCTTTTGGTGCTGCATCTTTCACAACTTTGTCCTCTAAGTCGTTTCGTTTAAACAAAATTATGTTGCCACTAAATGATTCTAATTATAAATCCCACTTAATGGTTTTTTCTTCATCGAGATCATCATGGGAATGATCGCCACACGCCGTCGGCTTTTTAGGCTCTACATAACCGGTTCGCTGCTCTTCAGGAACATGCTTTTCTTCGAAGCGAATCATTGCTTGCAAACATAAAGCTGTCTGTTCTTTTGTTAATGCTTGGCCATTGGGCCATTTCCCCAACTCAACTGATTGCTTTAAATTTTTATAAATATCTGGCGTAATGCTATCGAGAAGTTTTTCAAAATCCATCATCGAATCTCTTTCTTTAAATTTTTTTAACTATACGTTCAAAATACCGAGTTTAAGTATTATTTTTTCAACGCTGAAAAGCACGTTAAAAATGCCCAAGTCAAACCTAAGATAAAGCCAGTGGCGTGAGCAGTATTTGCAATTGCGCCGCCTGCAAAAAAATCCATCATCCCAAATATACCTAGTATCATGGTAATAATTGGAAACCAAATTAAACCACTTGGCACGTTTAATCTTTTATCTGGCTTCATCTGCTGACGAATTAAAATATAGCCGACAAACGCGTAATTAACACCAGAAAAGCCACCAAAGTTTCCATTTATCTCCCAAGCGTATTGAGCAACATTGGAGACAACTCCAACGACAACAACAAAGAAAAGAAACAAAAGTGGACCAAAGACTTTTTCTAATCGAGCTCCGAAATACCATAAAAATAGAGCGTTCCCGACGATATGCATAATGCCAAAATGTAAAAAAATGGGCGTGATAAATCGCCAAGGTTCGCTGTATGGAAAATGTAATGCGGCATCTAATACCGGGCGAAACCCGCTAACATCCGAGAAGGTAAATAAACTGTAATCTATAACTTGAAGATCTAACCCTACAATCAACGTACCAATAAAACACAATATCAAAAAACTGGAAGTGAGCGGCGCCAAAAAAAGCTGCAAAAGAAAGCCCTGCTTAAGACCTGTTGAAAAAAATGACGAATCAGAAGAGATATTCCGAAGTTCATCATCGTTGAGTGATGAGGGTTCTTCATTCTCAGCTTTAACAATATGTATTTCACCGGATTGCCATTGCTGCACAAATTCTTGCAACTGAGGTATTAACGCCGTATTTTTTACCCAGACAATTTGTTCGCCATTATTTTCAGTAATACGATGTTCTACTCGCTGCTGAAAAAGTAATGACGATAACTCTGATAAATTTTTTTCAATTGGTAGCGCAATGACTTCGTGCCATTCCTGCCCATAAAAATCTCGGAAAGTTTTCAAAAAATGCCTTATTTGGAGTACTGGGTTTGCCATCCTAGTTTGGTACGGCAAGTATCATAAAAGTTATGATTGAGAGGATGAATTAAATTTAGCTTCCATGGATGCTTATGGACATGAATTTCATCACCAGGTTCCGTAACAACATGAGAATGACCATCGCAAGTGACGTGAGGAAAGGCGGTATTATTTTCGCCGATTACTAATTTTATTTCGCTGCTGCCGTCAACAACAATCGTTCGACTGCTTAACGTGTGCGGATTCATTGGCACCAATGCAATCGCATCCATTCTAGGATGCACTAAGGGACCACCGGCACTTAACGCATAAGCGGTCGAGCCTGTAGGCGTCGATATAATAATGCCGTCAGAACGCTGGTTGTAAACAAACTGCTCATCAATATGAAGAGCAAATTCAATCATCCGAATAAATTTACCGGGATGAACGACAACATCGTTTAACGCTTCCCCGGTACCCATTGTTTTGCCATTTCTAATCACTGACATACCAAGCATGAAACGCGTTTCTTTTAAATATTTACCTTCAAGAACATCACCGACTAATGGCTCAATCACATCAGGAGATATATCGGTTAAGAATCCCAACCGCCCTTGGTTCACACCCAATAACGGCACATTGTAACGCGCCAATGCACTTGCTGCAGATAACATACTACCGTCGCCACCGACCACAATAACGAGGTCACATTGCTTTCCCAGCTCAGTTTTATCGACAATGGTGAAGCCATTTTTAGGTAAAACACTGGCGGTACCCTCTTCCAAAATGACTTGAACATTTCTAGATTCTAAATACGCCGTTAAGCGTTCAAGACTATAGACAGCTTTCTCACTATCTAGACGACCAATCACTCCAATAGAAGAGAAATGGAAAGGCGTTGTTTCGGGCATACTGGTTACTCGCTAAGTGGGCTGGCCATTATACCGGGATATGAGTCACGTGAAAGCGCTGGCTATAGGCCAATAAGATGCTTGAATATTAGCAATCACAACCCTATTGAGATGATTAAGAACCGGAAAAGCAAAAAAAAGCGCCCTATGGGCGCTAAATAACTACTTAGGGAGGAATACAGTTTCGAGAGAAGATAGAAGTTACTGACCTTGAACAACGTTTCCGTCTTTCAGAACAAAATCATGGTTATCTGTTTGCAGCGATAGTTCTTTGGCTGCGCTTTTGAGTCCACCTAAAAGGGCGACCGCATTAAGCTTACTCTTCTTCAATAAATGAGTTGCCGCTCGGCTTCGACGCCCTGTATCGCAATAAATCACGTACTGAGTATCTTTCTCTAATAATCTGGTTTTTATTCGAAGGAGATTGAGTGGAATATTAATCGCCTTTTCCAAATGGCCTTTTTCATATTCCTCAACTGTTCTCACATCAATACACACAGCCCCTTGATCAATAAGCTCTTGAACTTCTTTTGTGTCTGCAGTTGCTACTTTTGGCTCTCTGAGTAATTTTAAGAAATCACGCTTAGAGATGTACATCAAAACACCATCCGTTTGCATGATAACTGAGGCGTTTCTAACAGCTTCGTTCACTAGTGCGTCTTCACCAAAGCACCGGCCCTCGCCAATTTCAGCAATTTTAACGGGAGGTGTAATACCATCGGGGGATTGGCGTACTTCAGCTTTACCCTGCTTAATAAAATAACAGTTATCGCCAATTTCGCCTTGCCTCAAAACGGCCTCTCCTGCACCGACCATCATTGTTTTAAGTCGATCGAAAATGACATGTGCATTGGTAGGAGGAACTTTGAAAAATAAGTTTGATTTTAAAATCGTCATCATCCATTCAGCGTCTTCATCAAGATCACGCTGATAAGAAATATCGAGTAAAAGATATTCGGCAACCTGACTCCATGCCAACATTTTGTCGAGGTATTCGCTATCGACCCTTAACACGCTGCAATCCGATTTAGCCATTGCACGACAGGTTCTAGGCTGATGATGAGCAATGGGTAATGTGCTGTTTCCTGCACGAACTAACCTGACTTCACTATTGTTATCAAGAAGCTCAATATCGCCATGCAACAAATAGATATGCTGACCATCATAAGAGCCCGACTCAAATAGCGCTTGCCCGCGAAACACAACCTCGATAGTGCTATTGCGAAGTAGTTCTGCTAAATGACTTTCCGTTAAGGCATTTAAAGGCGATAGAGAACGAGCCAAGTGTATGTCGAGATCCAACTCTCTTTGGCTTTTATCAGCATCTTGCATCGCTTTCGCATCCAATCCTGTCATGCGCTCTCTTCCTACAACAGGATTCTCATCACCGCGTGCTACACCACTATCCACTAATGCTGTGCTTTTCATGTTACCGCCCTCTTCAAACTGCCTTTTTTCGGCTTCAATATCCGATTTCTTTGTCATAGTACTTGCCGATGTATCGAGTGACGAAAACTGTCAACTATTGGCCCTAGAGGGTTAGTTAACCTAGCTGCTCGACACTACTTCTTTCGTATTTATCGGGAATTATTGCTTATCCCAATCTCTCATTAACGTTGGCTTAGATACTTGCAGCTTTGATGCCAAAAACATTTAACTCGGGAGGATTTTTGTTTATCAAATAAAATAAGAATAAATCATTACAGAAAATAAGTTTTGTTTTAAAAAAAGCCTCTAAGCCTTCTATTCAGAGGTACTTAGTAACAACTAACTCATTAAAATGGCTAACTGTTTGTGGCCTCGTATTTCTAGCAATACGTTTTGTAGTGACGATTTTTGTAAGAATAAGACAACTAAGATTTCAACAAAAACAATCGCCTAATAAGCAACAACATGATGAATGAATCCTAAAATCGAGACTGAGGAAGAGACAATAACGTATGGGGCGCGTACAAAAATGCAGAGTGATTAACTGAAAAAATATTAATGGAAGGAATAACGTTGATACGCTGGGTAGAAACGTTAGGGGCGAAGCAAAGCGACTTTAGCTAAAGGAGTTGCTCTATGATGATCACATCGATCATTTTCTCCAGGGTGGAATTGACCGGGCGTTGGAACGCGCTCGATAAAATCAGAACATACTTCACCGCGAGAATTTAATGCCTGACAGGTTGGCGACTTGTGATGAATCAACCATTCACGGTAGTGCTTTTCAGTCACACCACACTTAACGGCGACGTAAGCAACAGGGTTTGCCAAATAATTACTCATCTCTTCAAGCGGTACCGTGAGATGACCCGCTCCGGCATGATAAGCAACAAAATTCAATCCAGCATTCTCTAACTTTTCTAATAGCTGCTCACTGCTATTGCCAAGCAATCGCTGGTTTTCTTCGCGTAGTCGTTGAATTTCTTCTTCTAAACTTAATTCTTGTTCCGCACGATACATCAATTCAATTTCGCGCATTTGTAATTGCTCGCGAATATCTAAAGTCGCTGCTTCAATTTTTGCAGAGACTTCAGCCTCTACATTTTCTTGCATTGACTGAAGCTGAAAGTTTTCATCCAGTTGCACCGTCTTTAACTTGTTTTCGAAGTACTCTCGTAGACCTTCGACTTTTTGCGCTTGTGCTTCTACGACTTCTTTTAAGTCTTTATTTCGCTCTTCAGTCGTTGTTAATTTTTTCTCATAAAGTTCTATTTGATCGCGATACTCATTAATACGCTGCTGATGTGTGAGCTGTAATTGCTGCGACTCTAATTTTCTTTTTGAATTTAATGTTAAAATTCTTAAGCGCTGCTCTTTTAATACTTGCGCTAATCGATCACGAAACTTTTGTTCGTAAACTTTTTGAAACTGGGTTGATAGTCGTTGTTCAATTTCAAGCTCATCAATTTTTCTTCGAGAATTCAATAATTCTACATTGGACTCATCATCTTCAACCTCTTCAACAAAACGAAGTCCTAATCGATTTTCACTAATTGCCTTTCTCAACAAAACAAAATTATTGGAACCTGGGCTCATGTCGGGATCCCAAAGGTTTTGTCTCTGCCAAGCAATACAGCATTGGCTATGACAGGCTAATCGTATTGGACCGGAACCTAAGTCTGGTCCACGAGCAGAATTATCAGCTAACTGCTCTAAAGGCACGTTCCAACGTTTATCAGGATGACCATCGGGTCCAAACTTAATATTAAAGAAAACGGCTGAGGTAATTGATAATTGAGTATTTACGCGAAGGTAAACTGCATGACAACGATTATTCGCCAAGTCAGGAAGGGGGATAAAGCCATCAAGAATCGCTTCAAATTCCGAATAGAGCATCTCTCGGGTAACCCGATTTTGGGCAATAAAAATAATTGCTTCTGAGAATTCAGTGTCTGAAGAAACCATGTCAAACCTATAGTTGCACTCATTGAGAAATCATGTCTCAAATAGAGTCAATCCTAAATCGATATAAAAACTAGGTAAGTTAATTATGGTCGACAACGGGAAAATACTGTGTGATCAGATAGTCAATTTCTAATATTTTTCACTTGAAATGACATCATTAGCAAGGAAAAAACAAACAAAATCACTGCGTTATACTTTTTAGATTAGTCATAACGATTAATCCTAAGATGAAGTAATAAAGCAAAACATTTTTCACCATATAGGATCAGACCTCTACAAGCTCATCCAGTAAGTCTTCATCTTCGAGCAATTCATCATTAAGATTCTCAGTCATGCTCTTTTCTAATAATTCTTCAAGATAGTCTTCCACGTATTACTCCTTTAAAAACACCATAAATATCATCTATTAACTATAAGTCACCTTAATGACATTGCCAGTTTTTGTAGGTGTTTAGACAAAAACACGGCACACTAAATTAAACTGATGATAAATAAACTCAGCGAGAGAATAGAATTTTAAAGCGAATAAGCTAGGCAGCGCGCGCGGGAACTAACTAACCAGTTGACAAAAACCAGTTGATAAAACAACCAAGTTTAGAAGAAAGCTATCCAGAAAAGGGAAAATATAATGAAATCAAGGAGATAAATGGCGGACCGGACGGGACTCGAACCCGCGACCTCCGGCGTGACAGGCCGGCATTCTAACCAGCTGAACTACCGGTCCGCTATGCTTGCACTAGTAAAACTAGACAAAATCTTGGTGGGTGGTACAGGGATCGAACCTGTGACCCTCGCCTTGTAAGGGCGATGCTCTCCCAGCTGAGCTAACCACCCCCGTCAGAAGAGCTGCGCATTCTACGCGATTATCGTTTCATGTCAAACGTTTTTGAAGAACAAGCCCTTAAGCGTCAGGTTGTTGATATTTAAAGGCTTTTTAACCATGAAATTGGTTATTTTTTGGCTAAAATTTGAGTTTAAACTTCTATCCATTGCCGTTAATTTTAAAAGAAACCTAAAAGTTTTAAAGTTACGGGTTTCATCCTTGGGCATTTTACTTTTGGAACACATTGCTTTTCCTAAAGCGTTAATTAATTTGTACAGTGCTACCATCAATATCGACAACACCAGATTTGATGATGATTTTTCCACTCGTAAGTTCAACGGTGCTACCACCTACTTTAAGAGTGATTTTCTTTCCAGCTTCTAGCAATAGCTCGTCACCAATAAGATGAGAGCTATTTTTAGAGACTTCCGTTGTTTGATTATTTGATACAGTAATAGATTGATCGTTATTTATTGTGATCGTCTGGTCATTACCTACGCTGCGAGTTTCATCATTTTTAATAACACCATTCAGGTCTTTCTGTGCCTGTATATAAAACTCTTCGCTACCCTTTGTATCTTCTAAATATAATTCATTAGCATCTGTGATGCCGCCACCTTTTGTTGAACGTGTCCGAATACCAGCACGCGTACCTTTCTGTTCCCCGTAGGGTGGCTTATGCTCTTGATGATACAAGCCACCAAGTACAAAAGGTCTATCGGGATTGCCATTTTCAAAAGCAACAACAACTTCTTGCCCTATGCGAGGGGTAAAGTGCGCGCCAAAACTAGAACCAGCAAAGCTTTGCATAACGCGTAAAAAGCACGTTGATTTCTGATCAAGCTTTCCTAATCGATCCCAATGGAATTGGACTTTAATTCTACCCAAATCATCGGTGTGAATTTCTTCTCCTTGCGGGCCTGTGACAACGGCAGTCTGTAGGCCTTCAATTTTAGGGTATTCCGCTTTTGGATAAGCCAACTCCCCTTTTGGAATGGCCTCTATATGACAGCTTAAAATTCCTGACACATCATCAGCAGAAATATTTATTTTGGAGAATGTGAATTCTTTTCCTTTATCCGTAAAATCTTTGCCATTGGCCAACGCAAGATCAAAATGCGTCGCGATGACAAGATGTCGACAATTACCGGTTGCCGTCGATACTGTTGCTTTCTGAGTATTCACTCTTGATTTTCTTTTCAGGTCCTCTGTTGCATCGGTTTTATCGTGTGAATATTCATTGTATTGATAAGACTCAATGCCTTTAGTCAGAGATACATCAGATGCAACTGTATGCTCTACAGGCGATAGCGTTGTGGGACGAAGGTAGTTATATGTACGCTGGCTATACTTTCCTGTGATAAAGCGACCTGTATTTTGCCAGTTAGTGAGATAGTCTTCTTTTATATTTTGTGATTGTATTTTAACTGTTTGGGGATTGAGTGTTTCGCAACCGCTTTGATCATCTATAATATGCAGTACATGCTTACCGTTTTCATGTTTAAAATAATATGCAACTCCCTCTAATCGGCAAAGCCTATTAAAAAAATTCCAATCGGTTTCATTATATTGAACACAGAATCGACGAGGAAGATGTGCTGACTTTAAATTAAATTTAAATTTTGCATTAGCACCATACGAAACAAAAACATCTTTAATAATGTCTTCGATATTCTTTTCTTGAAATATACGAGTATCCACCCGCTTCTTCATGAACAGCTGCGCCCAAGATACTATTTGTAGCGTGTAGTTACTTCTTTGCCCATCCCGCTCGCTGCCTAAAGCCGACATTTCCTGAACAAAACCATTGAAATAACGAATGGTGTTGTCCGATTTGACTAGGCCAACTGTCACTGCGGTCCCAACAAGATCTTTTGCAGACAAGTCATGATGAGATTCAGAGAAAGCTTGAATAGTAAAATTAAAACCTTCAGACATTGTCTCGGTGCCATTAAAACGGGACGCTATTAAGGCTTTTTCACCTAAAATGGTGTTTAGTCTGACTAATCGATGGGATTGCGTTGAATTTTCGGTTGACATAATTATCCTTAAAAAAACCGATGCCTAAGTAATTAATCCTTTGTGATCCAACATAAAACGGGTAACTGTAAAAATTAAGTCGCTATTAATGCTAAGTAACTATTAATGCTGAGTAACTATTAATGTTAAATAACTGTAAATATTGAAAGTTGGTATATTTACTATTGGGTATTTTGTTAATTAAAAAGAGGATGAAAGATAATTAAATTATTTACATTTACATTTCCAATACATTTTTTTATGAAAATACAGCTGTAAAAAATCAATAAGAAGAGGTTATTTTAAAGCTTACACGATAACGTGATTCAGATTTTCGTGTCGATTTTAGTACTAAATATCCAACACTGCTAATGCAGTGTTGGATAAAAAGCATTATCGCTTAGTGTTAGTTGCAGTATCGTAACCAACAGCAATCGCAGCTTCTGCACTACCATCTTCGTCGTATGGAGTGTATTTCACTTCAACGTCAACGAAGCTAATAGATAACACTTCAGTTGGGCGGTTTGTGTCTTGGGTTACACCATTAACAGAGTAGCTGCTGATAAGCGCATTCTTCAACGTGTATTCCATGTAGACATCAGCTCCAGTGCCTGAACCTGTCTTAGTTAAATGAATTTTTACTTCTTTACCATTACCACAGCAAGATTCAATAAAAAGCTTTGGAGTTGCACTGTCCATAAAACGAGTGATTTGTAGATCACTAATCACTGCGTTAGATGACTCACGGTCACCTTGTGTTGCAGTGCTTGAGTTGATTTGACGACCAACTCCCCATGACACAGATTCAACATCCATCCAGCCTTTATGACCACTGTCAGAAGACTCACCTTTAATTCCTTCGTAATTTACGAATATAGACATAACTATTCCTTTTCCTTATCAATTGCAAATCAAGTTAATGCTTTTAAGTCATTTTTAAAAGCATCCGCAGTATACAACATACGAAAAAAAACAATGGTATTTTTCTCACATTTTTTTAACTATTTTTTATTTTTGAAGCACTTTTTCCTCTTTTTTTGTTTTCTTTTTAGCAGTTTTTATTTTTGAATTAGATAACTTTATTTCAAAGTTGTGACTGTCATTTAAATCGACCAATACTTGTTCAAATGTTTTACCAGAAGCCAATGCTTTTAGTAACTCTTCCGACAAGGTAGGCAACAACGTATTATTTAAAATTGCTGCGCATTGCCTTGCCCCAGTATCTGATTCCACACATTGAGCAACAATAAATTCAAGCAATTTGTCTGTAAACCTTAATGAAACTTTGTAATTTTTTTGAACTCTC
This sequence comes from Cellvibrionaceae bacterium, assembly GCA_050633885.1. Lineage (GTDB taxonomy): Bacteria > Pseudomonadota > Gammaproteobacteria > Pseudomonadales > Cellvibrionaceae > JAWSVE01. The sequence continues at coordinate 658,942 of JBOEHK010000001.1, read as the reverse complement.
TCTTTAATAATTTCCAATTGGATTTGTGCAATTTTACTTAACCACTCAGCTTCAAGCGGGTAATAAGGAACAATATTAATACGACCTAAAAAAGCAGGCTTGTACGTTTTTCGTAAAGTATCTCCAATTGAATCTAGCAAACCTAAAGGTGATGGCTTTGTTTCTGGATCAGCGCACAACTGTTCAATTTGTTCACTCGCCGTATTGCTAGTCATAATGATAACGGTATTTTTAAAATCAATATCTCTACCTTCACCATCGCGAAGTATGCCTTTGTCGAAAACTTGGTAAAAAATATCTTGCACACCGGGATGTGCTTTTTCCATTTCATCAAGCAACACAACGCTGTATGGCTTACGCCTAACAGCCTCAGTTAAAACACCCCCTTCACCATAACCAACATATCCAGGAGGAGACCCCATCAACAATGAAACTTTATGCTCTTCTTTGAACTCAGACATATTGATAACGGTAAGGCTTTGCTCAGAACCATACAGCTGCTCCGCTAACGCCATAACAGTTTCGGTTTTACCAACTCCGCTAGGACCTACTAACATAAAAACACCAAGCGGACGTTTCGGATCACTCAAACCTGCACGAGCAGTCTGAATTGATTTCGCAATAGCGGAAAGGCCATGAGATTGACCAACGACTCTTTTTTCCAAAGAATCTTTTAAACCTAGAACATTGGTAATTTCATCATTCTGCATTCGGCCTACAGGTATCCCTGTCCAATCCGCTACTACTTCCGCGATAACTTGCGCATCAACACATTCATAAATTAGTGGTAAGTCACTTTGGCAAGATCTGAGCTTTTTTCTGACTTCTTGAAGTTTTTTATTAAAAGAAACGAGCTTTTTACGGTCAGCTGCAGATTCTTTTTTTGCTTCTTTTTGCTGACTCTTCTGTGATTTTATTTCAATCTCTTTTCTTATACCTGCGATCTCTTTCAGGATTTCTTTTTCTTGTTCCCACTTTTCAAGTAAATCTGATTTTGATGACTCTAGCGCTAACTTTTTGACTTCCAAATCAACCAGGATTTCTTGATGATCTCGACCATCTTTTCCTTCATTCATTAATCTTGAAACTTCAAAATCTATATCTTGTAATTGAGTTGTGTAATTTTCGATAGCAGCAGGAGTAGTACTTTGACTTAGGTTAACTCGCGCGCATGCTGTATCAAGTAAGCTCACGCACTTATCTGGTAATTGCCGCCCAGTTATATAACGGTGGGATAAAGTCACTGCACTCACCACAGCTTCATCTAAAACGATAATATTATGATGCGCTTCTAAACCTGGCGTTATACTCCGCAACATTACAATTGCTTGCGATTCAGTCGGCTCTTCTACTTTAACAACTTGAAAACGCCTTGTGAGCGCAGCATCAGTTTCAATGTATTTTTTATACTCCGCCCAAGTCGTCGCAGCTATTGTGCGCAATTCACCCCTCGCTAATGCAGGCTTGAGTAAATTAGCAGCATCTCCGGCTCCAGCCTGATTACCGGCACCAATTAACGTATGCGCTTCATCTATAAAAATAATGATCGGATTGACTGAACTCTGGACTTCTTTAATCACGTTTTTTAAACGATTTTCAAACTCACCTTTGACACCTGCGCCCGCTTGTAATAAGCCAAGATCTAAACTCATTAATTCCACATTTTTGAGGGAATCAGGTACGTCTCCGGTTGCGATTCGAACGGCTAAACCTTCAACAACGGCTGTTTTACCGACACCGGCCTCTCCAGTTAAGATCGGATTATTTTGCTTTCTACGACACAATATATCGATCATTTGTCGGATTTCATTATCACGGCCTAAAACAGCATCAATCTTTCCATCTCGTGCTTGTTTCGTTAAATTCATAGTAAACTGATCTAGAGCCGGCGTTTTTGTTGCGCCGCTTGCCACATGAGATTGTTTACTTTGACTCTCTTTAAGCCCATCCCGTAACAGCTGTTCACACTCCTCTTTCACATCTTCAGCGGATAAACGTTCGATTACTGGTGATATTTTAATTAATCTTGCACGAAGAGCAGGATTCTCAATGGAAGCTAAAAAGATATGAATTGGGCGAACTTCTAGTGATTGATACTGACTGGACGCTACCATCCAAGCTTCGAATAGCAATCTAACAACATCAGGCGATATTTTAGGAAAACCATCATTACCCGTTTTCAATTTTTCTAATGATTGATTGAGGTCGGACGAAAAGTTTTCGCTAGAAATATCAAAATGTTTTAACAAGAAATCGATGTCTTGATTACGTTCTTCAATCGCCTGTAAAAGAAAATGCTCTATATCAATATAATAATGTGACCGAGAAGCGGCTGAAGCCACTGCTTTTTCAAATAAACTACGGCTCTCATCCGATAAGTTTTTTACCAGTTTTTCAAACTCCATACATCCATCCTTAATAACTTACATCTTAAATGCTTCTTGCGCTAAATTTACGACAACACTGACTCTTAATTAAATTCGATATTATTAAATTTTATAAACTCCTAGCAAAACTAAGTTTCGATACTAAGCCACCCGAGGTATCTGATCTTTGCAGCCAAAAATCTTGCTTTAATTTTATTCCGGATCCTAATCTAGCTCCTTCGCTTTTAACATCATGAACTTTGAAAAATAAATCAATTTTTATATGTATTGGCACATAACTTTCTATTAATTTTTTAAAGCTTGAATGCAAGTTCGTTCCAGGCAAAAACTTTCTATACGTTTCCAAATCAATAGAGCCAATATAAATTGCTATTTTACTAGACACATCCCAAGATCGCTTACCCAGCATTATCCCTTCACCAAGTTTTTGAGAGGTCTTCGAAATTTTTGAACTCAGCATCGACCTGTCTTTTTTCTCGATAGATAACCAGTTACCGACAAATGAAGAAACTTTTACAGGCACATTTAAATAATCTGCCAACATATTTTCTAAATTAGTGACTGATTTGTTCTTTTTAGAAAAATGCCCAGAATAATAAAGCTGTGCATCAAGATCTTTTTTTGTGCTCTTTCCCGCAAGACTTCCCACTACATTTGTAAATGGATCCACTTTATTTTGTAGCTCGAAGTATTCACGTTGCTGTGCGAAACGATATTTAATCCAGCTACGATAAAACAAGGAAGCTAGTCGATGATTAAACAAATCAATAAAATCAACTAATGCATGATCTTTGTGTTTTATTCGATCCAGCATTAATCTTGAATAATGCTGTGGCAACACGCCAGACGGACCCGCTATTCCCATAAAATTAATATAAATTTCATTTCGTTTTAGTTTCTCAACGCCATTTTTTTCTGAGATTTCATGTATAGATGTATGCTCATCCAAAAGCAATTGCATTGATTCAATAGCGCTGCCTGCGAAGGCCAAACTATAATTTCCTTTGAATCTGATAGCCTCTTTATGAGGCAAGCTATCTGTTCCGATAAAGGACTCTAGATATTTATCAATAGAGTCATTATTTTTGTTACGTTCAGCCGCTCTTCTTTCGACGCGACGAACCATTTCAAAAAATTCATTTAACGACCCGGGCTCACTCGTATTCGAGCTAGGCGCTATATCAGTTCTTTCTTGCCTATTCTCGGTAGCCATTCGATACTGTTTTCCGGTTTTTGTTTAATATTAACAACTAGCTGAGTAAAACTATTGATGGTGCAAAATTGAGCAAAGAAGTCATTGAGTACAGCACTAAACAAATAGAGTCCATTGCCGCTGTAGTAGTGTTCATCAAATTCCAATGTGATTTTGGTTCCTTGGCAGATTGCAGCTCTTCCTTCTGATACCATCCGCGTTGTGCTCAATGAAGTCTTTAAGTGAGTGATACCATCAATAATAGATCGTGATTCACGTGAAGCTAATAAGTCATGTAACTGAAGCGTTTCTTTAAAAACCTCAAGGCCATTTTCTCCGGAAAAACTCTGCAACGATAATTGCGTTACCAGTTGCCACCGAGAAGAGTCATCAAGCTTAGGTTGTATATTAGAAGTCGGCGGTGTCACACATTTAAAACGTAGCCCGCCGCCGCCACTGTTCATAAAATTAATTTCTGGCTGATTCGGGCCGAACGGTAACTTACTTGGAACATCACGATTAGTACAAACAACATCAGCATTAATCACCCAATTAGAATTAGGCGTCATCACTTTAAATTCGCTATCGACAAAAGACAGGTATGCATCTGTACCATGACTCACCATTCCATCAGCATATTGGCTGTTTTCTCTTCTTAAGTGCCAATAAATATCAGGATCGTCTTTATCTCTTTTGAGATGCGAGCCATAAAAAGGCATTATCGTAATATTTTGACCTTTTTCATTTTGACCATAAACACGATTAACTTTGTGTATATCAACAAATCTATTGAGGGCGCTAGTTATCTCTAATTTTTGTTCAATTCCGACGTGAGAACTTTTAAAGGCATTGACCTTTTCTTTGTAGAGATTAATGGCCGGAGTACAGCCCAGCATCAATGTATCATCATCGACACCCTGAACTAATTCGGGATGTGTTTGATCAAAGTAGATATAAAGGTTGAATCCATCCGAAAATTTCGACCAACACACATTTCCAATTTCAATATCGACAAAGAGAAATTTGTTTGGAAATACAAAATACTCGATGATTTTTCGGTGGGCACTTGAGCCTCTGCCATCGGCAGCAATGGTCTCTGAGCTCTGACCTTGTGTTTCATCAAATTCACAAGACATTATCGACGATGGCGGAATGAAAATTGCTTCCGTATCATGTGAATTTCTTGCGATAGCCACACCGACAGATCGATGCATTAAAAACTCATACAACTTAAAGGCTATTTGAGGCTGAGAATTTATATAGAAACGAATTTTATTGTCAGTGATCTCTGCTGGCTTCGCTTGCTCAAAAGGTAATATTTGAACTTTTAAAACTGATTTAACGGCAGGACGAGCATAGAAATCATTAGGTAACGACGGAGCTTTTACAGGCACATTTGAAAACGTCGCATTTTTTAGAGATACGGGTAAAACCTGGCTTTCCCCAAGAGTCGTATAATAACAATCCCCGAACTCGCCAGCACTTGCATAATAAACTGTACTTTTAGGAACTGAGAGTTTTGATTCAGCGACTTTTTCAATAACTCTTGCTTGGATAATTGTCATTGATGGAAACGGGGCATAAAAATCAGGATATAAAATACCCATTAAAGCTTCAGTTAATTCTGGAAAGTTATCATCAATACTATGTCGAATCCTCGCCGTTAGAAAAGCAAATGACTCTATAAGGCGTGATACATGTGGATCTTCAACTGTATCTTTATCGAGACGTAATCGGCCTGCAATTTTAGGGTGCTGATCCGCAAACTCCGCGCCCATCTTTCGAATGTATGCTAACTCACGATTGTAATATGACAGTAAAGCATCATCCATGCTTTAGCTCCCTTAATCTCAAGGCGCGATCAGCTGTTCTAATTCTTGAATCAAAAATCAAAGGGACTGGATCTGGTTCAACCAACAGAATAGCGTTAATTTTTAAATAAAGTGACCGCTCAAATTCTTCGCCTAGCGGCTCTATTTCTACAAACACTCGCTCAAACCTCGGCTCAAATTTCCGAATAATATCACTTACCCGCCAAGCAAAATTCAATCTTTCGTCTTCTGATTCAAACTGCACATGGCTAAAATCAGAAACACCGTAATTCGCCAACGATAAATTAAGCTCACTTAAATGATCTATTGAATTCTGTCGATATAATCGAGTATTTAACAAATTTTCTAAGTCTCGACGAATATTAGATTTAATATCACTTAACAAAGCACTAAAGGATTTTACTTCTTCAACACTCCGTTGAGGGTCATCGTCAATTAAACGATCCAATAAAGAAGGCAATACAGGTTGATCAGTTCGTATCCTTGGCATGATAATTAAGCAGTAGCCTCAACTTCAGAGAGGAGTTGAATTGATTCAACATCCATTAAAGAAATAGCTTCATCGCCAACTAACCAAGTTCGCAAGCCTAATCCTTTAACGATATTATTTTCTTCAATCCAATCTGTTTTGCGTCCAAGTTTTAAAGCATCATCATTTTTCTGAGACGGATAAATGGCAGGAACAAAAACCTCTCCTGTTGTACCACTTTTCAACGCTATGGATGCTTTCCTCCATAGTAAATCTAACGGACGTCTCGGCGTATCGAATTCAATGCTTTCGACTTGTTCAAAATCAACCCAAAAATATTTTCCATTCGTTCCTAGCAATTCTAAAATATTTGAATTGACATCATCCAAATCTCGCCAGTCAGAAACCGTTTTATTATTTATCGAAAATTCATTTTTATCATTAAATGTCATCATCGTATTTAATTGTGATTCGCATTCATTTGAATTCCCTTCTTTATCTAATATCAACAACTTCAATGCTGCTTGAATTCTTTCAGTCGGCAATTCAATAACATCAGGCATAGCGCCTCGCTGAAAAACGTCGTCACGCGCTTGAGCCGCACGAATTAATTGTCGCCAAGTTCCTACCGTTAAAGCCGACTTTTCATCTAAAGATAACAACGTGTTTAACTGTTTATCTGCTCTTTCCCAATCCCCTACAAAGCAAAGCAACTCAATTAAAAAAGCTCTTTTAGAAACACTTGATGGTGCATTCTTTACTTCTTCCGAGATTTTTTCTACGGCTTTCGTTAAATTTCCTTCAAGATAATATTCTTTTGCCGTTGGCATTGCTCACCTTCCATTTTTTGTTAAATAAATTTAGCGCGTTATCCGATAGTAAAAACAGTTTTGAATTACCCTGCGGCTTTGACGGTACCTACTGCTAATTCGGTAACTAGTTTAATACTGGAGACCAATTGATCCAGTTGGAAATGCGGTTTTAAATGAACCACACAAGTGAAACAACCAATTTTTCCTGGCTGCTCTTTTATCTCAACTTTACTTTCCGCTAACGGGTATCGAGCTTTGAGAACTTGCGAAGAGCCTTCGCTAGCAGTCGTATATTGGTTCAACCAATTTTGAAAAACTCTTTGGCAATCCTGTGCACTGATAACTGTTCCTATTTTGTCTCGGCCGATGACTTTGATATAATGCCCAAATCGAGACACACACATCATGTACTGAATCATTGCTGATAATTTAGCATTTGTAGTTGCAATTTCAGACGGATAGTGAGGCGGCAGATGAAGTGAACTATTACTGTAAAATGTGCTGGTCATTGCACTGTGGTAACTACACAGTGGAATAAATCCTAAATCACTTAGCTCTCGCTCTAAAAAGTCATCAATTTGCACATTGGTTGCCGGTCGAGCTGCCAATGCATGAGGATCAACGTCAAAGTTCGCGTATTGTAAGTCTCTTACAACTCCGCCTTCGCCATACTCATGAACACCGCCGCGAATATCAGCAAACCATCCTGTGTTCGCGAACGCTCGAATTAAAATTCCTCCAAACGCATAACACGAATTTCCCCAAATATAATCTTTATCTCCATCAGTATTTTTTTCATTAAAGATAAATGACTCAGGTCTGGTACCATCGGCTTTATAAGGTTTTCTCATGAGCATGCTCGGCAAAGTTAAGCCGACAAAACGTGTACTTTCTGATTCACGTAACGAACGCCATTTTATGTATTCTTTTTGATTAAATATATTTTGAAAATCTAATGAATAACCAAAATCACGCAGGCTATCAAGCCCAAACAAAGAAGCATCAACCCCTGTGATAAAAGGACATAAAGCTGCTGTTGCCACATGTGATATTTCATTCAAGGTATCTAAATCATTAATTATCGATCCCGGTTTGTTTCTGTGCGAGACATAGTAGTCCCCAAGAACTACACCAAAAGGCTCCCCTCCCGGCATATCAAACTCATCACTATAAATTCGTTGGAATATTTGACTTTGATCAAATTCAATAGCACGTGTAAGGTCTTTACCCACATCATTCCATGATGCGTTAAGCACTTTTACCTTAACAGTTAACTCTTCATCATAATCGGCTTCTGTATCAACAAGGTATTGTAGTCCACGCCAAGAGGCTTCTAATTGCTTAAATTTTTTATGATGTAGTACTTTATTAATTTGAAAATTAATTTTTTCATCGAGCTCAATTATAATTTGCTCAATAATATAAAGCGCAATATCTTTAGATTGAACTTGTTTTTTTATAAGAGACTGATACAACCAGTCATTTATCTGATTGTTATAGTCAGTGTGATCGATTGATTGGGTCACATCCAAACAATGAGCCAGCAAATCCGATACATCAACTCCGGGTGCGGACTGTTGCTTCGCTTCAGGAGTACATGCATCCTCAGCGTGTTGCGTTTTTAATATCGAAGTTTGATCCACTATCATCCCGTTACATACTTGACGAACTGTCATTCCCTTAGCAAACGCAAACCTACCATTAAAACGATTGATTTAAATATTTAGCTTTGAAACTTATCTGTAAAAAAAGCGCCACAGGATGTGACGCTTTTAAAAGAGACCTATTTAATTTCAGGAATACGAGCAACCATTCGCAATGAAGTTGTCAACTCTTCCATCTGTAGCCAAGGACGCAACCACGCAACGGCATTGTACGAACCAGGCTTTCCTGGAACAGGTTTAACTTCAATTTTTGCTTCACGAAGAGGATACTGAGCACGCATATCTTGGCCACCCTCTTCACTCGCATTAACATAATTATTAATCCAACGATTTAGCCAATTCTGCATATCTTCAGACTCCATAAAACTACCCACTTTATCTCGCGCCATTACTTTCAAATAATGTGCAATTCGAGACGTAGCCATAACATAAGGTAATCTTGAAGAAATCGCTGCATTTGCTGTCGCTTCAGGACGATCAAACACTTGAGATTTTTGAGCCGTTTGACCGCCAAAAAATACGGCATAATCTGTATTTTTGTAGTGAGACAAAGGCATAAAACCTAATCCACTTAATTCAGCTTCACGTCGATCAGTCACTGAAATTTCTGTTGGGCACTGCATATCAACATCGCCATCATCGGTTGTCGATAAATGAACGGGAAGATCATTCACTCGACCGCCGCCTTCTGCGCCGCGAATCGCTGTACACCAACCTGACTCAGCAAAAGCATTAGTAAGACGTGCAGCCAGAACATATGCCGCATTCGACCAACAATATTGATCGCCAGTTGGTTTTTCACCCTCAGCTATTTCTTCGTAGCCAAATTCCTCTACTTGTTTTGTTGCTTCACCGTAAGGTAGACGCGACAGAACACGTGGCATGGTCAAACTAACGAAACGTGAATCTTCTGAATCGCGGAATGAACGCCATTTTGTGTACTCAGCAGAATCAAAGATTTTAGAAAGATCGCGTGGCTTAGAAAGCTCTGACCAATCATCAAAGCCAATTAAGTTAGGATCGGCTGCTGTTAAGAAAGGACAAAATGCCGCAGCAGCAACATTTGACATATTACTTAAAAATTCAATGTCATCTGGATGATTTGAGAACTGATAATCACCGATTAAAGCACCGTAAGGTTCTCCACCTGGCGTACCAAATTCATTTTCATAAAGCTTTTTAAACGTTTGGCTTTGATCGAATTCAACAGCGCGCTCTAAGTCCTTTGCTACTTCTTTTTGTGTTGCATTCATAACTTTAAGCTTCAGTGAAGAGCTAGTCTCACTATTCATGACTAGGTAATGAATACCTCTCCATGAGCCTTCCAGCTCTTGAAATTTCTTTTGATGCATAACTTCGCGTAACTGCTCACTGATTGCTGCATCTATCGCGTCTATCGCTTTACGAAATGTCACCATTAGATTTTTATTCCAAGTGACAGTACCTTTCATCGCTTCTTGAGTTAGCGTTTTTAACAATGCTTGCGCTTCCTCAGAATCTGTTTGCTTAGTGGCCTGTATTGCCTGATCTAGCAAGCTAACAGATTCAGTTTGAACACCGGAAGAATCTTTCTCTAAAACTGCTTCACTCATGTCATTACTCCTTATCAACGCCAACCGCTTCGGCTAGCTCATTTAAATCGGCTTCATTATTTAATACGCGCTCTAAAATACTTTCTAGCTCTTCAGAACGGTCCGCTTTAGTCGAAAGATCTCTTAGTTTATTGCGTGTTTCTAACAGCTTTTTAAGTGGCTCAACTTGATTAACAATGGCAGCTGGTTCGAAATCTTCCATTGATTCAAATTTTAGGTTGACAGCAAATTCGCTGTCATCATCCGCAATAGTGTTCTTCACTTTTAATTGTAGACCTGGTGTCATGCTCTTGAGTGCTTCATCAAAATTATCTCGATCAATTTGAACAAATCGTCTGTCCTTCAATGGCTTTAATGGTGAGGTTGGATCACCAGAAAAATCACCCATCACACCAACAACAAAGGGCAATTCCTTTTGTACTGATGCACCTTCAGTTTCAACATCATAGCTGATATGTACACGCGGTTTTCTGACGCGATTTAGCTTTTTGTGGATACTTTCCATAATAGTTACCTTTGATTGTCTAAATTTTCAGTTAGTCTTTTGTACATTTAAAAAATTAAATAAAGTTTGTTTGATATATCTCACTACTCTTTTGTATTCGAAGAAATACCCGATAAATTTTGATATTTTTTTCTTGCCGATTCATCCGGAATTAGCTCTTGAATAAGGTCCGTCAATGACATGCCACTCCAACGGATTATTTGCTCTACCGAATATGAAATTGGCGAGTGAGGTTCCGTCTTACGAAAAAATGCGGCTATATCTCTTAATAGTTTTAAAGCATCTTGCCTATCATTAATGACAGTATCTTTTAATCCAGCTGTTTGTCGTCCAACTTCTAAATTGTTTTCTTCCGATTCGTCATTATCCATACTGGCCTCTTCTCGCTTTAAACGATCGCCCGCGATATAGGTTAGCACTTGCTGGCAATCTTTTAATGATCCCAATATATTTGCTGTTGGCTGAGGGTCTTCGGTACAGTAGCTATCTATTACTTGTTGAAAAATCTCAAACTCACAAACAGCCGATCCCATATCTCCTTGGATTGCATGAAGAAATGAATCCGTCGTTTCGGCAACAATTTGCTCTAACTGATCTCTCGAAACTCCACCTTGCTTTAAACGCGCCTCTCTTTTCTCCAAATCCCCTATGCGCTCTATATCGAAAACCTGCTCACATTGCCAAGTGGCTAATGGTCCAGGAATACTGCCCGCAGTAATAACAATAGATTTAATGGGTGCAATGAGCGCACCTTCACCGCCATAACCATTCAAACCAATCAAAGAGGCTAACTGTGTCGAAACACCATCTTCATCAGGGACTGGATATAAGCCTTCACCGTATTCTGAAATCAATTTTGCAGCCAATGAAAAGCCTGCTGCAATTCCATCAAACCCATAGCAACGTGTTAACGCTTCTACATACCAAGCAACGACATCAAGGTCTTTACTTTCAGTGGCTATCACACTAGGCGCTAGTTCTATAATTTTTTTCCAATCGGTCAAACTAAAGTAAGAAGTTTCACCATTCGCTAACGCCGCTCTTTCATTATTTCTGGCCAGCGTTCGCGCATCGCGTATTAATTGATAGCTTGAACTAGGTGAAATATCCGCTCTCAAATCAACACCAACACCACCATTTATTGGTGCCACTAAAGCGATCATCTGTTCATCATTAATACACTTTGCCACTCAATTACCTTTACTACCTTTAACATGAATTCAAATGTATAAAACTTTATGATTTAAAGCTTTAGTTTTGATAGCAAGCCATCTAACTGACCCACCCCTTTTCTATTGCCTTTATTTTGGTAATATTTTATTTTATTCTCAATTTTTGATATTAAAAAATTATTTGTAGTTTTCACTATCGGTAATTCGTCCGATAGCGCATATTTATCTATACCGTTGATCAAATCATTTTTAAGACGTATCAAATCCTTATCAGTCCAAACCGTCTTTATTTGATCATTCAAATTTTTAAAATAAGGCAGAACATAATATTGCATTGTTAGTCGCGGATACTCTTGGTAATTTCGACCCGAAAGGGAAAAATCAATCCAGTCTTGAGCACCAATAGCATAAGCCTTATCCACAGAACGCCAAACATTGCGAAACTTATCAACAGATTCGAAAGCGAGAGAAAACTCATACAGCTTACTCACGTTGATGACATCTAGGTCCTTAACCGCCTTTAGAACAGATGATTGATACTGCTCTACAATTATTCTATCGGGCTGTAATGTATCGGCCTGACTACCCGATCGTTCTAACAACTCTATTAAGCCTTTAATTTCTTCAGCGCTATACTGAGAAAAATCAGTTCGGCTCCATGCTTGACTCAATGCAAACACATTCGTGTCTCTTAGTTGAGAAGACTCACTCTCAAGTAAGGCAAGTGTATTTTCCAGCGACAAGGAGTCTGGATACAATAATTTTGCCTTCTGCAAAAGAGCAGACAAAACATTAAATTCATTAATCGCTTCCAAGGGGGTAACCGTTGCTATTGTATCCCTAACCCTTGAGCTTAATGCTTGAATGATGACCTCTCGTAATTGAGATTTCCCGCTTGCTTGTTGAATTTTTGAATAATCTTTCAGAAGATAAACTTTCTCCAATTGCTCTAAAGGCGGTAAGCGTTCTAATTCATTCATCGTCGACTGAAAATTTTGCTCTTGCCGATAGAAAGCAGAATACTTTGTAGACTCAATATTTGTCTGACCAATTTTATCGACGCCCCAAACACCTAAAATACTCACCCCTAGCGCTAGTGTTATTGCTAACGCTAAATAACTCCAAGCATAACGGGTATGATGAAACAACCTCATGAAGGTTTTAACCGATGCCGTCCTTTCGCTGCCTTTTAGCTGTAAAGCTTTTTTCAAAACTTGCCATTGCCAAAAACCAATTTCCCTAGGTTTAATCAAACGATAATTTTGATCAATCGTATTTGTCGGCTTCCTCCCGTAAGGATGTTTACCCGCTAATATTTCATAGACAATACACGCAAACGAAAAAACATCATCGCTGGCTGATGCGGGTTTATCTAGAATAGTTTCAGGGCTTGCATAGGCCAGTGTGTAACCGTAAAACGAAGCTCCTTTTCCAGAATAATTATTTAGCGGCTCAGAAATATGATGACTTTTTTCAATCAACGTTCGAGCGGTAGCAAAATCAATCACCTTTACGTCACCGGATTCGGTTTTTAAAATATTGCTGGGTTTAATATCTGAATGCACCACGCCTTGATCATGAGCAGCCTGTAATGCAGCGCCTACCGCTTTTAAAATACTGATTGCAAATCGATAAGGCAGTTTTTTTTCTGGTAAACGCTGAATATATTCAGCAAGGGACTCCCCCTCAACCAACTCCATCGTAACGAAGCTTATATCGCCATCTCTGTGGTAATCGAATACTTTAATAATATGCTGATGCGACAAATGACGTGTCGTCAATGCTTCATGCAATACAAGCTGGTGGTTCTCGTCGACACTCTCTTTATTATTAAGAATAATTTTGACAGCGATGTGACTTTGAGCTTCGTTTCCACCTAAAACCGCTAACATATCGCGAGCACGATAAATATATGATGCACCACCTTGAGCAATAACACGCATAAGCATATATCGATCAAGGAGGACGGTGCCTTCAGGTAATGGATAACTGGAAGAATGATGAGGAATTGTATTTTGGTTTGGCTTGGAGGTTTTTATCCCTGAAAGCCCTTTAGCAGAGAGCTCTTTATCAGAAACCTTTTTATCAGAAACCATGGGTGATGTAACTGCTTCCATACAATAAAATACCAATTCCATTTAGTTGATCTATCAAATACAGATTAGATCCATCGCACTATTAAGTCGAAAACAACAATAGCAATTAATCAAGTAGAAAGTCTATAGATTAACAATTACTTGTAGGAAATTACCTACAGAGAACAATTACAAATTAGCATATTGTATCCCAGAAACACTTCTGGAAATAAAATTGTAAGGGCTCGAACAACTGTCAGCAACAAATGAATACCAAAATAAAAACACAATATCTCTGAAAAATGTTTACTGCCTGCGAATATAGAGCTCAAAAAATATTCTATAAAGCAAAAATAATAAATGATTTTTAAACTGTGAAGAGGATCTCATTTTATTTTTTGCAATAGATAGTCAGCTAGTCGAAATGGGACAACCTATGATAGATTCTCTGAGTATTTTTAAGTTATCGTCATCATTTCAGTTTAAAAGCATAGACACAACTTTTGCTATATTAGAAAAAGCAGACACTGCATTTTTAACTATAGCTATGTGTCTTGACCTCTTACTAAAACTATCTTATGACACAATAAATTAACTCAAAATATAAAATACTCTATTAAGTCAACAACATAGAACAGCACCTTGCAAGCCGACATGAAGTCTAACTTATATTCTCTTGCTCACTTATTAAACACAGGAAAATGTAACACTTTCATAATTTGCAATAAAAAGTATTTCTCGGTACCTGTACATTGTTAACCTTAATTTATTTGTAAGATATATCTCACAAAAATGCTAGCGAACCACTGACACAAAATTCGTGATAATCATTTTTATTGCCCAGCAAGTTGATGAAACAAGCGTTACAATGATGTTATTAAATTATCTGAATGTCTGATTGAACAAACTGAAGAGATTTTTAATTTCGCAACAATCTGATTATTTTTTATTCAAGAAAAATTTAACTCGTTAAAATGGCGCGTTAATCATTTACTGAAATATAATTTTCGGTGTGAATTCTAGCCAAGCTACGCAAGATAGAGTTATACGATGTACAGGAACAATTTACCTCACGGATGTGAGCATGAGGAATCAAGAATGAATCTTGAGCTCATCACTATTAGCGATGGCAACCCTTCTACCAAAGAATTTCGTAAAGTATTTAGCAAGGACGGCGGCACAATTGGCCGTGATTCTGCTTGTGACTTTATTCTACCCTGTGATGAAAAGTTGGTATCTCGGGTCCATGCCGAGATAAATTTTAAGAATGACCAATTTTTTATCCGCGATTCAAGTGCCAATGGTGTTTTTATCAATGCCATGATTGAGCCTCTCGGCTATGATAATCATCACGAACTTAACCATGGTGATGTCATTGGATTAGGCAATCACGCACTAAAAGTCATTGTTTCTTCTGAAGCTCCAGCTTCTATGGCTACCACAAAAGAATATCATCCGAACAAACTCGATGATATTCACACCAATAATGCCCCCAGTTTTTTGTCTCCACCTAAAGCAACAATACACCAGCTACACGCTCAGAATAACGAGGACAACCACTCAGCACTCATTTCTTCACCTCATATTAAAAAAAATATGTCTGACTTGGGTGACTCTAATGATAACTTTGTCGCCCCTAATTTCACCATACCGCAAGACTGGGATATGGAGATTGATGATTTAGATCTCACGCCAAGCTCTACAAATCAGCCCTCAAATGTTGACGCCCCACGCTTCAATGAGCAAGAAAACACTCTAGTGGACAAATTTTTACAAGGTTTAGGAGCAGATAAATTTGTTTCATCTACTCAAATAACCCCCGAAATGATGACAAACATTGGTCGAACATTACGCATCGCTATTAATGGAAGCTTAAATAACAGACAACTTTTACATGAAACAAAAAGCTCGCTTTCGCAGGATGAAATCACAATCGACCGACAAATGGAGTCAGACGCTTTAAGTGACATTCCCTCGATCGAGGTTTTTATTAAAACGTTAGTTGACCCTCACCATAAGCTGAACTCTTCATTACCTCAATTACTCGCGACCAGTTACATTCAGTCAGCCGAAGACCAAAAAGATATTTATGAGGGTATCAGTTTTGTCAAAGAGCAACTTGAAGAAGGCTTGTCGCCCACAGCCATTGAAGCCGCATACCAACAACACCTTCAATTGGAATCTCAATCGGCACCACCACTGAATAAGTTGGGAGAAAAGTTTTCACAAAATGCCAAGAAATGGAATTTCTATCGCCACCACTGGAAAAAAATATGTGAAGGCGTCACTAAAAATATCCACAAACATTTCGAAAGCAAAATTTTATTGGCGCATGCAAAACGCATTAGAGATAAAAACAATGCCAATAAGTAACCTTTCCCCCCATCGAGCTATAAGCAAAAGCTTTGCACGCCTATTGTTTACCTCAACTTTACTCATCACTTCATTGATAGTGTTGATGGGCTGCACAGCGCCCAATTATGTCTGGCCTGCTTACGATAAAATCACACTTTTTGCGAACAAAACAGTGAATCCCGATGACAATAATCGACCATCCCCGATACAAGTGAAAATCTATGAGCTGGCCGCTAGGACAACATTTGACAACTTAGACTTTCAAAGTTTATTTAATAACGGATCAACACTTCTCAGCGACGAGCTTATCTCTGAAGAAACATTTGTCATTCAACCCAATGAAACGTTATCTCACAAAATTGAGCTCAACAAAACAGCCACACATGTTGCTATTGTTGCAGCCTACAGAAAAATTGATGGCGCGCGCTGGAAACACATCTACCCTATAAAATTCTATGGCTACTATAAACACGCAATAGAATTGACGAGCAACGGAATCATAGTTCAACAATCTGAACGGTCTGCAGAAAGTGAAGATACGAAAAAAAACACTACTGCTAAAGACCCTCATCCATCGTCCGACACAGAACAAAAACCAAACTCATCTGAATTTGAAAAAACATTAGACAACGAAAAAATAGATAAGAACAAGAGAATAGAATCCTCAATCTTATCAACGTGATCGATTTTATCGCGATCAATGTAAATCACGCTAAACAGCGAACTGAATACAAACGGAACAGAAAATGAAAAACAATAAAATTGCATGGATGGAAAGCCAATACCTTTTTCCTCAGCATTTTCAACAGCAAGAGCGTTATTTTGAATCGTTAGTCGAGCAACGAAGTCAATCGATTCGCGATTTTATTTGGGGGTTTAACGAACTTAAGATTGACCCAAGTTTATTAGCAGATAGTCGTATAGCGCTCTTGTCAGCCAAAGGCATCATGCCGGATGGGTGTCCTTTTGAGCTTCCTCACAACGCCGCACTGCCAACACCCCTGCTAGTCGACAAACAAGTTAAAAACCAATTAGTTTATCTAGTTCTTCCTCTATACCAACCAGGTTCTCGATATATTGAAACAGATCTTACCAATGACAGTATTGCTCGTTTTAAACTTCAAGAAATAGACGTCTTTGACTATTGCGCTGACAATACGAATGTCGAAAAAGTAGAGAGCGCAGCATTACAGTTTAGATTTGCTTTAGAGAGTGAAGAGCTGGGTGGATTCAGTTGTTTACCAATCGCTAAAATTATCGAAGTCACACAAGAAGGCTCTATTATTCTAGACAAAAAATATATTCCGCCTTCTCTTTCTGTAAAATCAAATGAAATATTACGCTCTTACCTACAAGATGTGATTGGTATGTTGCATCAAAGAGGTGATGCTTTATCGCATCGCTTTAGTTCTTCGACACAGGAAGGTGGTTCGGCTGCTATAGCCGATTTTATGCTATTACAGCTCGTTAACCGCTGCGAGCCAACACTTAAACATTTAGCATCGTTACCTCAAACTCATCCTGAAGAATTGTATAAAACATTTGTTGGGCTATCTGGTGAGCTCTCCACGTTTACCACAAAAAACAAACGTCCACTCGAAATATCAATTTATGATCATGACAATTTATATTTATCTTTTAATCCGATCATGGAAAACCTAAGTAGACAGTTATCTGTCGTACTTGAACAAACAGCCATCTCAATACCCGTCGAAAAACGCCAATATGGCATACATGTATCTCGCCTAACAGACCGCAGTTTATTAACACAAGCTCGCTTTGTTATTGCAATCAATGCGGATTTACCGTCTGACAAACTCCGAGAATATTTGCCTAATCACATCAAAATAGGATCGGTTGAAACCATTCGCGATTTAGTAAACAACCAATTAACCGGCATTACGTTGTCAGCGTTGCCGGTTGCGCCCAGAGAAATCCCTTACCATGCGGGGTTTATTTATTTTGAATTAGATGCAAAGGGCGAGCAATGGCAATCATTACAAACATCGGGTGGTTTTGCTTTTCATATTGCGGGTGACTTACCGCAGCTTGCTGTTGAATTCTGGGGCATACGGTCTTAAAAGTTGGATGACATACTCAATTTAAATAACATCGTATTTGTTAGTCGGTTAGCAGGGAAAAGTTAAGGCTGTATAAGTCTCAAAGGAAAGAATAGACATGGATAATGACGACATCACTGTGATCAAGCCGCGCCCAGGTCGAGCCTCTGGGAAATCGGCAACGCCACAAAAACCATCAACCGGTTTTCAAAACCCAGCGTCAGATCAAACGATTATTAAACCTCGCCCTAGGCCTGGCGGATCTCAAAAAAATCCCATCGCAGCGCCTTTTAACTCTGATACAACTGTGATTAAACCGCGCCGAAGCCGACCAACTTCTAATGCGGCAATGAATTTAAAAATTCCGCGTGATCATGAAATTCTAAAACAAACACCGCTAATCGACGCTGCAAGCCCTGTTCTCTCCCTTACGCCGCAACTTCGACAACTCGATACCTCTATTGACGTACACACTCTTCATTCGCATATAAAACAATTAATTGCTAATTTCGAAGATAAAGCTGTTCGCATTCTTGATGATGCTCAGCAACGTAAAAATACTTCTTATGTACTCTGTGCGTTAATTGATGAAGCAGTGCTTAATACGCCCTGGGGAGAAAACAGCGCATGGAGCCAAAAGCCTATGCTCAGTATTTTTCATCAAGAAACCTACGGCGGTGAGAAAGTATATTCCATTTTAGATGATGCGCTCGTGTCACCGGTTAAAAATCATGATGTCATTGAAATTATTTACCTAGCTTTATCTCTTGGTTTTATGGGAAAACTGAGAATTGATCCTCAAGGTTCGATGAAATCAGAAGATATTCGAACGCAAGTTTATCAAGTACTGACTCGAGGACGAGATCGATTACAACGAGAATTATCCACCCATATAGCGCCACTCATATCCTCTCAGTATCGCTTGCAAAGTTTTTTACCCGTTTGGATATTTATCGCGACGATGACATTACTCGCTTTTGGCATTTATAGTTATTGGTTAATGCAACTTAATGAAAAATCTGATTTAACAACAGCCGCGCTCGCACAATTAATTCCAATGCAAAGTAAATCGCAACTTTCTCAAAACCTAGTAAGGCCTGAAGCTATTGCATTAGGCGAATTGCTTGCACCCGAAATTGCTCAAGGTGTATTAAGTGTGAAAAACTTTACAGGTAATACTTCCATAGCACTTCATGCCGAAGAATTATTTAAATCAGGAAGCACCTCGATTAAAGAATCTTACGAACCGATTCTTGATAAAATTGGAAAAGCTTTAGAAGCCACTCCCGGGAAAATTATTGTCTCAGGGCATACCGATAATGAATCAATTCGTACACCGAGGTTCCCATCAAACTGGCATCTTTCGTTAGCCAGGGCAAGTGCCGTCGTAAAATATCTTGATAATGTCGCCACATTAAATGCTCGTTTACTACCAGAAGGTCGAGGCGCTAACGAACCTATCGCGTCCAATGAGACCCCAGAGGGCCGAGCAAAAAATCGTCGTGTTGTTATTGATGTATTTTTTACAAATGAATCCTAACCAAAAACAATTCCATTCTTGTCAAAAAAATCAAGAATAGAAACTACTATTGAAATATTTGAGATCGATATATCGTCATGGAGAGTCAACAGTGAGAAGGTTTTTCGCGTTTATCACACAAGGATGGTTTCTATCATTACTTGGTGTGATCTTATTATCTTTAATTATTTGGTATATCGGCCCGCTCATCGCTATTGCCGAATACAAACCTTTATCTTCAGAAGTAATTCGACTTATTTCTATTTTTGTCGTATTTATCGCTTGGGGACTTAATAATTTACGTATCAAGAATAGTCATAAAAAAGCTGATAAGAAAATCGCTGAAAATTTAATAAAGGAACCTGAAGATAAGAAGAACAAATCCGTAACTCGAATAAAGACACCGGATGAAAAAATCCTCACAGAAAAACTGCATTCCGCCATTGAATTACTTCAAGGTTCTCGATTCGGAAAACAAGGTAAACTCTATGAGCTGCCTTGGTACATGATTATAGGAGCACCAGGAACCGGCAAAACAACAGCGCTTAAAAATTCTGGACTGCATTTTCCTCTTCGCAGCAAAATTGGTGACGAACCCGTTCAAGGGGTAGGCGGCACACGATATTGCGACTGGTGGTTTACCGATCAAGCTATTTTAATTGATACAGCTGGTCGCTATACCACTCAAGACAACCCTAAGAAAGTTGAAAACCATGCTTGGTTTGGTTTTCTGAGCCGCTTGAAAAAATCTCGTCCTAAACGACCACTCAACGGCATAATTGTCACGATTAGCATTCAAGACATTATGCAAAAAACCGCCACACAAAAATCTATTCAATCGACCGCAATTAAACAGCGTATTCAAGAATTAAACAGCCACCTGGGAATGACTCTTCCTGTTTATGTCATGTTCACTAAACTCGACATGGTGGCAGGCTTTAATAGCTTTTTTACTGATTTAGAAAACGACGAAAGAGAACAAGTATGGGGTACTACCTTTCCTAAAACAAAAATAGATAAAGCTGATACGTTACTGGATACGTTTTCTGAAGAATATGTTTCTTTAATCAAGCGATTGAATAATCGAGTTCTTTTACGTTTAAGTAACGAGAAAAATCCTCAACGACGTACCTTAGTTTACGAATTCCCAAAACAAATGTTTGCACTACAGCAATCACTCAATGAGTTCTTGGGGAATATTTTTACACCTAATCAATTCGAGTCACCTTTCTTATGGAGAGGCGTCTACTTTTTAAGTAGTACTCAAACTAACATGGCTTCGCAGTGGGTTACCGGTATTTTACCCACAGACCAATGTGCCCCTCCTATCGATGTTGTTACCGGCGAACCCAAAACATATTTTGTTAATCACCTTCTTAAAAATGTAATTTTTGGTGAAGCTAATTTAGCGAGCCTAAATGCAAAAGTTAAAAATAGATTTCGTTGGATTTATACTTTTGCATTAGCTGCTACAACAGCAGGTTTTGCAGGCATGTTATTCGCTTGGAACAACAGTAAAGAATTAAACAATGATTATATTGAGAGTATCGACACGCAAATCTCGCACTACAAAGAAGCCAGCAACGGGGGACTACAAGAAAAACATAATTGGCACTCCTTAGCCAAGAGTTTAAATTTACTCAAAGATTTACCATCGGGGTTTGATGAGGGTACTGACGAACATCCTTTTCAACAAGGTTTCGGACTTTACCAAGGTAAAAAACTTGGCTCCCAAACACGACTCACCTATTTAAAAGCGCTTGAAGCATTTTTCATGAAAGATGTTTCCAAAATGCTCACGCAGCAAATTGCCAACGCTCAAGATGACGAACAATTATATGAAGCACTTAAATTTTACTTAATGCTTTATTACCCAGAAAAAATGGAACAAGATAATTTTACTGATTGGGTTAACATTCTTTGGGAACGACAAGCAGTTAACGTCGGCACACCTGAACTCAGCCAGCACCTAAACACCCATTTACATAATGCATTGAGTACACCAGTTGCCCCCTATCCTATTAATCAAGAACAAGTCGACGAAGCTCGCCAAGTATTGGTCAGCACGCCGCTGGATTTGCGAGTCTATCGAAGGCTCAAAAATGATTATATGGACGAACATTCTGGTCAATTTAGTGTGACCGATGTACTGGGAAAAAAATCGGATATTATTTTTTACCGAAGGACCGGAGCTCCATTATCAGAAGGCATTCCTGAATTATTTACCTATAAGGGGTTTCATACAGGATTCAATGTTGCCAACGTCAAACTGTCTCAACGCCTTGCCGATGAAGAGTGGATATATGGTGACGCCATTGCTGAAACTTTAACTGAAGAAAAAATCAAAAAAATCAGCGTCAGTGTTAATGATTATTATTTTTCTGAGTATTCTGCTAGGTGGCAACAATATTTGGATGACCTACTGATCAAATCATTTAGCACACTAAATCGCGGGCAAGCGGTTGCGCGACTATTGGCAAGTTCAGAGCAACCTCTTGTTAAGTTATTAGAAAGTATCCGAAAGAACACTGCACTCAGCGAAGCTCCCAAAGTGAATAAAGCATTGCTCTCTGCAGCAGATGAGCTAAGTGAAGAATTTGCGCAAAACAAAAAAAATCGATTAGAAAGACTCGTACCAAAAGCAGCGACGGGTAGCGCTATACAACTACCCGGCGTTGAAGTCACTGAAGACTTCGAAGAGTTAAATAATTATGTAAACAGCAGCGAGGGCATGCCGCTTGAACAATTACAACTGTCACTCAAAGCTCTGAATGAACACTTCCAAACACTAGCCTACGCAGGCAATGTTAAACAAGCGGCATTTAATGCTAGCCGAGATTCACAACAAGGTAACGATTCTGTCACAGCGGTAAAACGCGCTGTAAGCGAAGCTCCTATCATCGTTCAACGTTGGTTTGGTTCAATCGCACGTGACACAACGAATGTGACAGCGGCTGCAACACAAAGCCACATGAACAATGTCTGGCAAACTGATGTTGTCAGCTTTTACGAAAAAGCATTAAAAGATCGGTACCCGCTAGACCCGAATAGTCCTAGAGATGTGAAGCTCGATGACTTTACTGAATACTTTGGCCCAGGTGGCATATTAGAAAATTATTTTAATCATTATATCGAGCCATTCGTGGATAGAAGCCAAACTCGATGGAAGTGGAAAAAAAATATCGGCCTCAGTAATCAATCGCTTGCACTATTTGAAAAATCACAACGCATTCAACGTGCCTTTTTCGGTGCGTCTGACGAAAAACCAGAAGTGAAGTTTTCGTTAAAACCCAAAGAACTTGATCCCGTTGCCAGCCTTTTTCTGCTGGAAACAAACGATGCTACTATTCAGTACGGTCATGGCCCTATCTCAACATCGAATGTAACTTGGCCAAACGGAGAAAGTGATCAATCTAAAATTGTATTCAATCTAGTCAGCAAAGGAACTCCCGTCAGTGCAAGAGCAGAAGGCGAATGGAGCTGGTTTAGATTATTAGAAGAACACGCAAAAATAACTGAAAAGACAAATAGTGATTCGCTACTCATTAACTTTGACATCAGCGGATTAAATGCCAGTTACGAATTAAAACCCTCTAGTAGCCATAATCCGTTTAATCAAAATGACTTACGTGGTTTTTCTTTACCCCGACGACTTTAAATTTCAGAGAATTTAAGAGTGGCTGAACATTCAAACATAGGCTTATAACATCAATGACAACAAACGCTGACACATGCGGACTTTTTGGCAAGCTACCACAGCAAGCTGACTTCGTTAGCCACTTCCTGCCTGATTCGTTTACAGACCATTGGCATGCATGGCTACAATCATCTATCGGAGTCAGTCGCGAGCAACTTGGCGAAAATTGGTTGGATTTATATTTAACCAGCCCAGTCTGGCGCTTTGCCATCATGCCAAATATCGTAACGAGCGAAGCGATTGTTGGTGTTATTATCCCAAGCGTTGATGAAGTAGGTCGTTACTTTCCTCTGACCATTGCTCACTTAGGGAAGCATCAACCTTGGTCAGCGTATCTACATGGTCAATCATGGTACGACGACATAGAAAAAATCGCCGTATCTGCACTCGATGACAATATGACTTACTCGCATTTTATGGGAAGTCAAGAATCTCTTCCCCCACCCAATTTTTTACCATTTCCAAATTATAAAACGACAGCGGTTGGGCATTCACCCAACCGAGCCATTGCGATTAAAAAACCTGAAGACAACACTGAAAATGAACTCACCAATAGTTTATTAAATAATTTAACGTCCACTATATTAGGTCAACACAGCTTATGGTGGACAAATGGATCTGATCACGTCGATCCCTGCTTACTCATGTCGAGCAATTTACCTGACGCAGGACAATTTTCTGCAATGCTCGATGGTGACTGGCAAAAATGGGGATGGGCCGAAGAAGTCGTGATCAAAACAGAAGAGGCTTTAGTGGAA
This sequence comes from Cellvibrionaceae bacterium, assembly GCA_050633885.1. Taxonomy (GTDB): domain Bacteria; phylum Pseudomonadota; class Gammaproteobacteria; order Pseudomonadales; family Cellvibrionaceae; genus JAWSVE01. Next base: position 634,853 of record JBOEHK010000001.1, on the reverse strand, counting down.
TAGAAATAAACACTAAAAGCTATAAGCATTAACAAACAAATACGCTAGACCGACAATATTAACTACCAACGCTAGGCTCCATGATTACAACAAACGAAAATATTTTAACAAGCAGCATGACCCACACAGGTAGCATTCGAAAATTAAATGAAGATGCACTCATTGCCATTCCCGCATCAGGGCTTTGGGCAGTGGCCGATGGGATGGGAGGTCATGACGCAGGCGACTACGCAAGCAGATGCCTAGTGGGACACTTGTATGAAATGGCTTCACGACATCAAGGGCAAGCACTCGTCGATAAAGTGCCAGAAGCTATCCAAAACGCAAATTTAGAATTGTATAAACTGTCTAATACCCAAGGTAACGAAAGCATTATAGGCACAACAATTGTTGTACTCGTGTTAGAAAGTGATCGATACCATTGCTTTTGGAGTGGTGACAGTCGTTGCTATTTATTACGTGATAATCAATTACAACCAATTACGCGCGACCATACAGAAGCTGAAGCATTATTGGCCCAAGGTTACACCGTTGATCAGTTTCCAGATCCAACAACAGCGGCGATGCTAACCTACGCTGTTGGTGTCGATGAAACAGCACATATAGACTACACCACAGACTACATTTACGAATCCGATCGTTTTTTATTATGTACCGACGGCATCACAAAAATTTATTCTGATTCTGACATTGCTAACAAAATATCTGAAAATAACATCGATCAAATTAATCAACAATTTCTAACGGGAGCACTTGATGCAGGCGCACCCGATAATTTAAGCAGCATCATTGTTAGCCTTTAATTAGAAGTTAGCCTTTCACTCAATGAACATTATCGCAGGGACGTAATATTCATGGATTCGACACAACCTATACCGGTACCCACTGTTTTTAGAGATGATTTGGTGGGCTTTGTTACTTGGTCACATTGTTGGATATTTGCCACCTACTCCTATGAACCATCCTATTGGATGCTTTTAAAACGAGAAGGATTCAGTGGCGGACTCATCAGCGACAGCTCTGAGCTTGACATGCTGACCTCAAATTTAGACCGGGAGAATCTCGAAACACTTTATCGCATCCATCACAAAACCGATCCCGATCATTATTTTACAATCAGTCTGCGTGAAGAAGTGGAAGATTTAATTTTATCGAGCCGGATAAAAGTATTTAAACTCGATAAAGATTTACTGTATCGATTAAGCAACCCGAAAGACACGCTCTACAGCTCTCGTCAAAATACATTGTTGCTCGCTAGTGATCCCATTACCGCTAAACGGAATGAACTTGCCGAAGAATTTGGATACGACATTTCACAACGTTGGCTATCAAAAGATCAAGCTGACAAATTACACTGGGATCGAGGACTGATCTCCCGAGAAGCCTATGAAATATACGATGTGGGTGCCGAAGTAGTCGATACCGCCGTTGATTTTGTCGTCAGCGTTTATCAAATCGGTAAAGTTGTCGTCACCATTGTCGGCAACACAATAAAAGCAGTGGGTGAGTTTTACTATGACATCGCCACAGGCGACCTCGACGGTATACGTGAAGATTTAAAAGCCATTGGTGTTTTTATTGGTGATGCGGTAGACAGCGCAGAAAAAATAATCCACCTAGCCAAGCAAGGATTAGAGATCTTCAATCAACTTCAAAATGACGCGGAAACACGTGACCTCGTCATCGATTACTTCAGCAGCCTTTACGAAAGCATCCCCTATCGTGACAGCCGAACCATTGGCATTCGCATCGTCGCAGAAATTGGCATAGAAGTGTTATTAGCGCTGGCAACAGCGGGGGCTGCAAATGTCGCTCGTCGTGTTGGCCAAGTCGGCATAAAAGCATCTCGCGTTGGAAAAGCCGCAAACAGAATTGGCCCTTTCACAAAAGAAGCCATTGAATTATTAGGCGATTTGGCAAAAAAAATCAACAAAAAAGATATTGCGTCAGAACAATTACCGCCACCGCAAAATCCAAAGATTCCTGCGCATGCTAAAAATAATAAACTGGATGGCGAAGAAAAAAATAGTACGGTTCCCAACGAAGATACTAACCTATTAAATTTAAAAACAAACCCAAAAGATATAAGACTTGCAGCTCAAAACTGGCCCCCGCACAAAAAAGCACGTTTCGACATAGCCGACAATTTTTATAAAGAGGCTGGATATACCAACTATGATAGCCATCTTCGAGGTATTGATTTTGATCAGTCTGTCGACATCATAGAACTAAATAAAAGTGATAAAATTTACCAATTATCGTATATTGACGAAGACACCGGAACACCTAAAGTAGGTTCATATTTTTACAACAGTATAGATGTAGATCATACTAAACTAGGGTTTGATGTCGATGGACGTACGATGGTAGAGATAGAACTGGAAGACACTAGTAATTTTTTAAGAAGCCAAGCTGCTAATATTGAAGACTGGAACCCTGGATCTAAAAAAATATTTCAAGGCGGCGCCACACAATTATTCAACCCAAATGCAAACTTGGGAAACACCACTATAATGGACTAACTTATGGAAGAAAAACTTCTAAAAGAAATCATAGATAAGATAAATTCAAATATTAGCATTGAAAAACTAGGTGTATTTGAAAAAAAAATATCAAACAAGATTGACACCTACTCACCAAAGCTAAAAGAGATCGAAAAAATCGTTGTTTTTTATCAGGATGACAAATCTATAAAAAAGATAAATTTTGTTTCCAAGAAACCTTTATTCTCAATTGAATATTTAAAAAAAGAGCTCGGCGACTTTAAAACAGGATACAGTTTCAGGGATGACATAACAAAAATTTCATTTGAGACACCATCAAATGTTATAAAACAGATAACAACAACAAAAGATAATCGACTTGAAATAAGTCAAGAAAAGATAATGCAAATAACCCCTCAAGGAGAAATATTTGAATACAAACCAAGTGACAAAATATTCACTTCTATCTGCTTTATTTTAAAATATTAACGGGATCAAATGGAGGCAATCTCCCCTCAACACCAAATAACTGGGGAAATAACTCGGGTCAGATGAAACTTAACCTGAGAAAATCTCAGCATATTGTATCGACTGTACTATAAATAAGACCTCAATAATTTTTTAGCCTTAGCTTAGAAGAAAACATTTATGAACTGATTTTATCTAACCTAATTAAAATTTTTAAACTCAACAAAGATTTATTTTTTCGACTCAAAAATACAAACGAAGTTTTATACAGCTCAAGACACAGCAGAACAGCTTTAAACAACAATCCTATTGTCGCTAAAAGAAATCAGCTTTCTGAAGAATTTGGCCGAGACATTCCTCAACGTTGGCTAGGAAAAGATAAAGCAGATCAACTGCATTGGGATCGCTGTGCAATCACTCGAGAAGCTATCGAACTTTATGACACCGGTGCAGAGATTGCAGATACCGCTGTAGACTTTATCGTCAGTGTTTATCAAATAGCAAAAGTAGTTGTCACTATTACTGGTAAAGTTGTAATCACCGCAATCGAATTTCAATACAACATGGCAACAGGCGATATTCAAGCAATCAAAGAAGACTTAGAAGCCTTCGGCATTTGGGTTGGCGACACCATACAAAGCGCAGAAGATTTAATAGCTCTCGCCAAAAAAGATTTAGCCTTTTTCAATCAAATAAACGATGATCCGGAATCACGAGATCTGGTTATCGATTATTTCAGCAGCCTTTACGAAAGAATTCCTTATCGCGACAGCCGAACCATCGGCATTCGCATCGTCGCAGAAATTGGCATAGAAGTGTTATTAGCGCTGGCAACAGTGGGGGCAGCAAATGTCGCTCGGCGTGTTGGCCAAGTCGGCATAAAAGCATCACGTGTTGGAAGAGCCGCAAACAGAATTGGCCCTTTCACAAAAGAAGCAATCAATCACTTCAAAGAACTCCCAAGCCTTCCAACCGAAAGGCAACCATCATAGCGTGAAAACGAAGTCGTAACACCATGCCAAATTATAATGGCCGGATATATTTGCAATTACAAACCAACTAAAAAAACATTGGCGCATTAGCGGAATAGAAACAGAAAGGATTGATCTGTCATCAGAAGCTTCAAGATTAATGTCTAGCTGCGGTATGAAATTTTACCCACCTAACGAAACCTATAAAAAATTTAAAAAAGAAGACTCCGCTAAAAAAGAAAATACGTTAGAAGGATTGAAATCAATGTATTCGCCAATTTATACCAAGTAAAATAATAATCAGAGTCAGATTCAAGTTGGCTAGAGCAAGAAATTTCAGTAATTCCCCAAAAGTCTAGCATTAGTTAAATGAGCACATATATTTACAAAAACACGGATAACTCGCACCCCCCAATGAACGAAATTAAATTGTGATAAGAATAATCAAATTATCTGATTGAGAAAAAATCAAATAGATTAAAACGGGAAATCCGATGGCAATAGGAAAGGGGATTAACAAGACATGTTTCATTCCCGACTGAATTAGAATCATCTGATGCCACTAAAATATTCAGTAATAATTGTTCAAAAATGGATGTTTTTGCTTTAGAAAAAATTTGTTACTCTAACCCTAAAATGACAAAAAACATTACAAAAGTACTCTTACTTAAACAATCAACCACAGGTAGAATTTGAAAAGCACAATTATGCTTAACTGGCAGTCGATTTATTAGGGCAATCTCGGTTCCTTTTTTCATGAGATTATACCAAAGTTAACTTATACTCTGGCGCGCGAGTTTATTCCTACTTTAAAAAACTTATAAAAAATGACTAAAAAGGTAATCCTATGTCTTATCAATTGATTCGGAAAACTCAATGCTTACTGTTAATACTTGGGCTATTTTTCTTATCGAACGTCGCTGTCGGGGATCGCTCGCATAGGGATAATACTTTGTGCAGCACGCCCTCGAGGTTCCCCTCACTAAACACTCCAACCATGTCCTCAAAACAGCCAACAGTTTACCTTAATTGGAAATCATTTCGAGACAACCATAATGTCCCCGAACATTTAAGAGATGAATATGAAAGATCAGTTCAGAGGGTGTTAGCTAATTTTCGCCAAGCCTCTGTTGGTCTGAACCCTGTATATGGGGGCATCAACAATAATAAAAATAATTTTAGTAATATTAATGACGAAGAAATTGTGATCAAAGCCAACCCTCTTGAGGTTTCTAACATGGGTAGTATTGCTGAAACGAAACACGAAGAAACTAGTTGCAGCAATAACAATCCGAATGATACGAAAGATTGCACGGAGGGTGTTTATATCGACTTTTTTAAAGGGAATGCTACTGTCGGAGTTTGGATTACCACCGCTGCTCGTTATGCAGTCGGAACCAAAAACCGTAACGTAAACTTTCAAGGAGTCTTACAACATGAAATGGGGCATGCGTTTGGTCTATGCCATCGCCAGAAATTATCTCAAGGAAAATATAGCATTATGGGAGTCTCTCCAGATGATACTAAATATCAATTTGGATTATTTCCCGATGACGTATACCAACTCAAAACAATTTACGGAAACAATCAAAATAATACTTGGACATTTCGTCGCTCAACTGACAGGGGTAATTCTTGGAGCGATCCGCTTTGGCACAACTTAAACTCCCTGAATGTCCAGACGAGCGAAACCCCCGGGCTCGTGCGCGATGGCCGCCGTTTAGTGTTGGCATACACCAAATCGCTTGCTGCTCCCAATTATTACAACACTCCTTGCTATCAGGTGGGGAATACGTCGGGTTACTTTGGCTCAGAAAAATGTTATGACGGTTTACTACAGAGCCAAAAAGGTGTGTCCATTGATGGGAATGACAGCTCCGGATATATGATGGCATGGGTCAATTACAACAATGAGGTAGAAATGCTACACATATCTGATTTAGAAGATCAGTATTTTTCTGCACGTATAACAACACCGCCCAACAATGAGACACTTCCTAACTTAACGTTTAAAACACCTGTAGTAAGAAAGCTGCCTAGTGGAGATCAAAGCTGGGTTTTAGTATACGCAGCGCTTGAAAAACCTGGCGTTTTTTACGATCTAACCGATGCAAATCAACAATGTTCAAACTTTCCGATAGATTATGGTACTTGTTCAAAAACACAAACAACCGGCTCACTGATTATGCGAACAACGCATGACAATGGGAAAAGCTGGGATCAGCCTTTAGATTTAAGCTGGACTTCCTCAGTATTTTTTGGTGAAACTTGGCTACGAACAGAAGTAGCACCTTCGGCTGATACATATGTCGATGCTAATGGCCATGAGATTGTCGCGATTTCTTATGTTGAAGCTTCTGATACGCTTCCCGAGGAAGCAAATGCAAATGCCGATAAGGTACGAACCATTCTTTGGAATATGACAAACTCATCACTCACTAGAGAGCATGTTTTACCCACCCTCGGAGAAACCTTGTATTCACCGACAACTGTTGCGTCCGGAGGGTCTTATCTAAGTTTAATTCGTGCAGCTTATCCTAACTCACCGTATAAACTTTTAAGTAATCGCATGAGAGTTTCCTCCTCCATTCCTGCAGGCTGGGAGTCAACCCGAGAGTGTACCGCGTCTGGCTGTATGGACTACACCTCCTTAATAACAACCCCTGCTGTGGCAAGAGATAAATCATACAGTTGGATCTATATGCTTACATTGCAATAAAAAAATTAATCCGCACCGTGATTGAATCATTTAGATTAATTTAATCGCGGTGTTAAACACAAAAATATCAAAGATTTAGATTCAGAATCAATAGAAGGGAGCAATACACACTTACCCGATTGTGAAACCCCACAAATTAAACAGGCACTTATTAAAAAGAATCAAGATGAGCATGGGGGACAAGCCCCATAAAGATCTGATTACTGTAGAAATAAAAGTTACTTTGCAATATCGGCTCAAAGGTTAGTGTTAAACAACAACATTGTCTGAGAGTTTTTCTCACTGAAGAAAGAACTGATTCATCTGCAAGGATTTCTGGACAAGAGCAGAAGCCAGACAAAGTATATTTGTCAATATATTGAATTTTTTTACGACCAAAAATGTCGACATGCTTTGATAAGTTTTCAAACACCAGAAGGCGATGAATATGAGCAGACCATATTTTAACCGCTCATTTTTATAGAAAAACCTCGCAAATAAAGATTTAAGGTGAATCTCAAAAAGCTTGCCTACTTATCTGACTACCCTCCTCCATTTAGACCACCAAACAGTTTAGCATCCACTTCTGGCACTATGCTTTACTTTGGTCTATATTTGTACTGTTTTTTCAACTATAAAAAAAGCCATGCATTCTTTTTTACTAAAATTAGGTCTTGGATTGAATCTTTCTTTATCCTTTGTTGCCACTGTTTCGGCTCAAACAACCAACAGCACCGCGGATAGCATTTATTTTAGTAAAAACATGCCCCACGATCTTCATATCCCGATCATTATCATACTGCTTATTGTGCAGGCCCTTACTATCATTGGCTTATTGCGAAGTCGAATAAAGCATAAACAAGCCAAAGACGGATTGATCCGTTCTCAAAAAGCATTAGAGCAGCGAGTAATCGAACGTACTAACAAATTACGATCTATCAACAATCAGCTTTACGAAGAAATTGCTAAGCATGAAATTACCGAAGAGTTGCTACAAGAAACGCAAGATTACTTACAAAGTATGATTAATTCGATGCCGTCTATTTTGATTGGTGTAACCCGTGAAGGGACAATTACGCAATGGAATGTTGCAGCGGAACAAATTACCGGCGTTGAATCTGCTGATGCTCTTGGAAAGTCAATTAACGATTTAGAATCTGGCTTCGACATCAACACCAAAATGATAAGGGATGCTATAGACCAAGGAACAAGCCAAATCAATGAAAGTATTCTCCAAGAAAAAGAAGGGGAGCAAACCTATATCGATTTAATTATCTACCCTCTCCTTTCGGGTGAGATAAGCGGAGCAGTGATACGTATTGATGATGTGACAATGCGAGTTCGTTTTGAAAACATGATGATTCAAAATGAAAAGATGGTTTCTCTGGGAGAACTTGCAGCAGGCATGGCACATGAAATCAATAATCCTTTGAGCGCTATTTTAAATGGCGTTCAAAATATTTATCGAAGAACTACAGAAGATCTGCCAGCAAACTTATCAACTGCAAAAAATTTAGATATATCGATCGAACAAGTGCGCGAGTATTTAACGCAACGAGGAATCTATAAATTTATTGACGGGATTAAAGATGCTGGCGAGCGATCGGCACATATCGTGACAAACATGCTTGAATTTTCAAGGGCAAGCAGTCAAAAACATAAACCTGTTAATTTAGTAGATCTCGTTGAACACAGCATCGAGCTTTCTGACAATCATTTGAATCTACGGATTGATGATGGTGCTATTAAACGAATCAACATTATTAAACATTATGAATCAGATATTTTAGAGGCGCCCTGCTCAGCTGCAGAAATTCAACAAGTGATATTAAACATTATTGGTAATGCGGCACAATCTTTTCCTAGCTCTTCAATCAATGCAGGATTTACTCCTACCATTACTGTGACACTCAAATCCGTCGACTGTGAAGCAAAAATTATTATTGAAGATAACGGGCAGGGAATGAGTGACTCGACGAAACGCCATTTGTTTGAACCGTTTTTTACAACAAAAGACGTCGGGAAAGGCACAGGGCTTGGCTTATCAGTTTCGTATTTTATTATTACAGAGCATCATGATGGAAAAATTGAAGTCGATTCTAATCTGGGTAAGGGATCCACTTTCACGATTACCTTGCCTCAAACGCTCACCACTATTTAATAGTGAAAATATGTCTATTTATATCCAGAATTTTTATCTACTTGTATGTAACAAAATTGTTCGCTGTTGTTTTTCATGACGATGCTCCCACAAAAAAATACCCTGCCATGTTCCTAATGTTAGAACGCCATCAAGAATGGGAATTGATAAAGAGATAGCCGTTAATGCTGCTTTTATGTGTGCAGGCATATCATCAGGACCTTCTATCGTATGTGTGTAGAGGGAATCATTTTCAGGCACTAATCGATTCATCCAACGCTCTAAATCATGCTTTGCACTTGGGTCGTAATTTTCTTGGATAAGTAAGCTTGCTGAGGTGTGCTGTAAATACAGCGTTGCCAACCCCTCCTCGATTAAGTGAGTTGAATGCGCTTTCTCCAACGTCGTTTTTACAGCCGAGGTAACATCGTATAAACCTTGACCTTTAGTCGTTATCGATATTTTTTGGATCATGTTGTCTCTCTAGTTGCTTTTTCGCACTCATGTATTAACACGTTTTCTCTAAATACTTAATCAATATTCTACTCACAAATGACATAGAGAATAAAAACTCATTGACTATGCTACAATCCCGCCATTGTTGGAATAGCTATAGGTAAGTCCAAACCTATTTAACCACCATAACTCGTTTAACATAACTCACTAATTATATTTATGATTGTAGTTTCTCCTGACCCAACCACTTACGACGAACAATTTGCGACTAAGGAAAAGACACTAGCCGCTCTTCTCAATGCTTTTGATGCGCCTCAGCTCGAAACGTTTCGCTCACCACCTTTGCATTTTAGATTGAGAGCTGAATTTAAAATTTGGCATGAAGGCGATGATTCGCACTATGCAATTTTCAACAATGGACGAGGGAATCGCCCTAGTTTTGTTGAATCATTTCCTACTGCATCCCTTGCGATCAACAAACTCATGCCTATTTTAAAAAATGAGTTTGTTGCTTGCGAGCTGTTAAGGCATAGACTTTTTCAAATTGAGTTTCTATCCACCTTGGCTGGCGACATGCTAGTCACAATGATATATCACAAACCTCTAACGGAAGAGTGGGAAGCAACTGCCAGAGCTCTTAGCGACAAACTCAAAATCAAGATTATTGGCCGCAGTAAAAAGCAAAAAGTTATTTTGCAGACAGATTATGTTGAAGAGATCTTCAACCTCAACGATAAACAACGCCTCACTTATCGACAGCTTGAAGGCTGCTTCTCGCAACCCAACGGACATATATGCCAGCACATGTTGGACTGGGCTGCATCGGTGACACACCTTTCTCAAAGTCGTAATACTGATTTACTCGAACTCTATTGTGGCAATGGTAATTTTACTGTCGCACTTGCGCCAAACTTCAACACTGTTCTTGCAACAGAGATTTCAAAACCTCTCACCGCTGCGGCCATCTTGAATTGTGAAAAAAATAATGTAGTCAATGTCAATCTTGTTAGGATGTCGGCTGAAGATATTTCCTCAGCGTTGCAGGGAGAACGAGAATTTAGACGCTTAAAAGATATTGATTTGAATGGGTATGACTTCTCAACGGTTTTTGTCGACCCCCCTCGTGCAGGTTTGGATAATGAAACTGAAAAAATGGTTCAGCGATTTGAGAACATTTTATACGTTTCTTGCAACCCAAACACTCTCACAAAAAATTTACAAACACTGACTCAAACTCACATCATTAAAAGGGCCGCTTTTTTCGATCAGTTTCCTTACACAGATCATATGGAATGCGGCGTATTACTTCAGAAGAAATAACAACACCTAAGCCTTTTTACTCATCAGCCGATAGAGTATCCAGTTGTAATCCCTTGACTGTATTTTCAGACGACATTGAAGGTTCGGCTTTTATATTTTTGGAAGCTGAATCATCGATTTCCACCAAATCTAGAGTATCATCATCTATTTTTCTTAATGACCTTTTGGTTTTTGCGCCTAACTTTTCTAAATCTTGAATTCGCTTATAAAGATTACCACGGCCTGTTTTCAAACGTTTTTGGGTACTATCGAAAGCAGTTTGTGTTCTCACAATATGTTGCCCCAAGTCATCAAGAGATTCAGTTACCAGCGCAAATTGATCATGGAGACTACCGGCCATTGATGCAATTTTTTCAGCGTTCTTATTTTGTTTTTCGTATCGCCAAATATTTTCAACTGTTCTCAGCGTTGCCAACAATGTTGTTGGGCTAACAAGTACAATATGTTTATCAAATGCATAATTAAACAAGCTCGGATCATGCTGCATTGCCAACATAAAAGCCGCCTCGACAGGGACAAAGATAAACACAAAATCCAAACTTCTAATTGACTCTAAGTTGTCATAATTTTTTTTACTTAAACCATCAATATGTGTGCGAATAGAGGCAATGTGATTTTTTAATGCGTTTTTTTGTCGTGTATCGTCTTCTTCGTTACAAAAAGATTCATAATGAAGCAATGATACTTTTGCATCGATCACAATATCTTTGTTTTCAGGTAATCGAATAATGACATCAGGATTGCGCCGATTTCCATCTTCATCTTTTAAGCTAACTTGTGTTTCATACTCACGGCCTTTATGCAACCCTGACTCTTCAAGCAATCGTTCTAAAATAACTTCTCCCCAGTTACCTTGAGTTTTATTACTCCCTTTTAACGCGGTTGCCAAATTTACTGCGTCTTCGCCTATCCGTTGAGCTTGTTTTTGTAATTCTGTTATTTGTCCTACTAGTTTATTTCTTTCTGCATTTTCTTTGTGATAAGCATCTTCGACTTGTTTTTTAAACTCTTTAATTTGTTCTTTTAATGGATTTAAAGTGACATCCAACGTTGACTGACTGCTTTGCGTAAATTGTTGTTGTTTTTTTTCAAAAATTTTATTCGCAATATTTTCAAATTCTTTCGTTAGCTGTTCTTTCGCTTGAGATACGATGGCAAGCTGCTCTTCATAACGCGTCTGTTCGGCTTTCATTTGAGTTTTTAAAATCGCATTATCATTTTGTACTTGATTTAGCTCAGTCTGTTTTTCCGTTAGAGAATGTTGCAGTGTTTCTAGCTGGCGCAACTGGGTTCGGTCTGACGACTGCTCCACCTGAAGCTGATGGATTTGAAGCGTTAAACTTTCGGATTGCTCGATAAGCTCAGCTCGTTGTCGAGCACTCTCTTCTGCCATTTTTTTAGATTTTGAAGATGCAACCCAAAAAGAAATTAACACGCCTAAAATGATGCCGACCAAAAATCCAACAACCAGAATAATCATTTGCTCTGGCGACGAGAAATCTATGCTTATGTTTTGTACAGTGAGACTTTCCATGATTAATTATTCAACAACCTTAACAATATCGAATACCGTGTAAAAAATAACTGCTAGTTCACTGACTAGAGCCACAAAGTAGATATGATAACATCCGTTAATCAGTGCCCGACCAAGCACAGACTAAGCACATTAGTTATCAATTGTTTTCTAACTACTATGCCGGAAAAACCGGCATCGACTCGCATTCAGTGTGACTGGAATGATTTAGCATTATGCCCGATATGATCCCGCTTGACGCCAAAACTCAAGAAAATATCAAGAAGCTCTGCTTTGAAGGATATCAATCCTACGATCGAGGAGAATATAGCGCTGCATTGAGAACTTTCTATCAAGCGTGGATTTTACTACCTCGCCCTCAAACAGACTTTGCTGAAGCCGGTTGGGTATTGGCAGCCATTGGCGATACCTATTTCAAAGCAGGTCAATACAAACAAGCGATAGAAGCCCTGAATTCTGCTCTCGCTTGTCCTCGTGCGGAAAATAGTCCGTTCATTCACCTTCGTATTGGCCAATCGCTCTACGAATCTGGCGACAGATCAGGTGCAAAGGCATACTTGGCCAAAGCGGTTGAGTTGGGCGGGAACGATGCGCTGAGGAATGAAGACTACAAATATAAGATTGCTTTGCATGAAGATTACTGACTCTCAAAATCACCTTTACGATGATGAGTGAACACTTCAACCTAGACAGATGTGCACACTGATGAAAGACACCCAATAAGACAATCTAAGTAAGTAAGACACAAGGTTACTGAGAAAAGTAATGGGATGTACACTACACAAAATCAACTAGAATCTCATCAAATGTGTACTCTCTGATAATTTCTCCGGTAGAATCGTCCTACTTAACCGTCTTCTTCTCTTCAACCACCTAAATCACTTTTAAAGAAATTTGGTATCTTGCATGGAACAACTTGCCCACGCGTTAGTGATTGATTCGGGTGTTGGAGCACTGAGCATTATTGAGGAAATACGTTCGTCCTTACCCGAGATCTCGATCAGTTACGCATCAGACAATGGCTTCTTTCCTTATGGAGAAAAGAGCGAAGAAAAATTGGTTGGCAGAGTGCACAAGTTAGTGGACACTTTAGTCGGTATTTCACAGCCCGACATTATTGTCATCGCCTGCAATACAGCCAGTACTATAGCATTACCCAGAGTTAGGGAGCACTTTCAAATGCCCATCGTTGGCGTCGTGCCTGCAATCAAGCCTGCAGCACTCGAGTCAACGTCGAAAATCATAGGGTTAGTGGGTACTCCGGGCACTGTTAAGCGCTTGTATACTGACCAATTAATAGCCCAATATGCCTCAGACTGTACAATCATCAAAGTGGGTTCCACTGCCCTCGTAGAGCTTGCCGAACAAAAGCTCAAGGGTGAAACAATTGCCCAAGACGATATGCTTGACGCCCTGTCTCCACTTATTCATCACCCGTTGTATATGTCAGTAGACACTATTGTTCTAGCTTGTACACACTTCCCGCTTTTAAAAGAGGAGCTTTTACTTGCCGTGAAGACTGGCGCTGCAAAACCAGCAATTCGCTGGTTGGATTCCGGGAAAGCCATCGCTAATCGTGTCGAATATTTATTAAGCTCTCAAACAATACCGACCAAAGTGAACAGAGATAATGAAAAGACACACCCAATATTACAAAGCTTTTTCACTCGGGAGACTTCCGATCTTCACAAGCTGTATCCAGAGCTGACAAAGCGTCTTTCTGATACTGTCCATATCGTCCACATACCGGACTAACAATTTTATGGCTTCTGCTCTCTTCAACATCGAACCTGTCATGCCATTCCTTGACGATGGCGCAATGGTATTAACACCAAACAACCGTCTAAGAAATCAACTTCGCCTCTCATTCAGTGAACATCAAGCGTCAAAAGTCGTCCGCTCACCCACAATATATTCGATAACGGAATGGCTTACTTTGCAATGGGATCAACTGATAGGTAATGGTCACTGTGGTTGCGATTGCTTAATTCTTAACACTATTCAGCAGCAAGCAATTTGGACTCAGATTGTAGAGGATAGCCAATTCGCTGATATATCTGCGAATGTTAGATCCCTCGTTGGGCACTTAATGGAAGCCTACAGAAACATGCAATTATGGGAAATTTCATTAGAGGAGTTAACAAGTTATCAACTGAGCTTTGTCTCATCTTCCTCGGATTACTTAACCTCTTGGATCACTGAATTTGAAAGTAAGCTAAAGAGTGTAAACGCCATCATACCAGAGCAATCACAAAAAATAGTCAGCGGCGCATTTGAAACAAAAACGTTAACATCAAGCTCAACAATTTATTTACAAAGTTTCGATGACTTACCCCCTCTCACGCTTAAATTATTGAAAACGGCTTCAAAAAAATTAGTCTATTCGCAAGATAATCAAGCAGTTCGTTCAGATACGCAAAACAAAAAAAAATTACCGCTTCGTGTGGGATGTCATGATCTAACTGAAGAGGCCATGAATGCGGCTCAATGGGCAAGACACATATTACAAAAAAATCCCGAATCAAAAATAGGCATCATCGTTCCATCCCTTGGTAATGATAGGCAATTAGTTGAACGGATTTTCACGGAAGTATTTGAACCTCAATATTTGGATCCTAACGTGGCTCGTTATCCATTACCCTTCAATATTTCTGCTGGTACGCCACTAGCCAACACACCATTGATTGACAACACACTCCTACTATTAAAATTAAACAAAAATGAATTAACACTGGAGGAGTGGCAATCCCTATTACTATCACCTTTCTTTTCTGATGAAGAAAACGAACGGGACATAAGATCAGACACGTTACTCAATATTAAAAAAAGACAACAGTTCTTAGTCAGTACGGCCAATGTCCGCCAGTTAGTGGCAAACCATTATGAGAAAAGAAATTATCAGGATGGCGACGGCGATAACCAATCGGATAACGAAAAAAATATATTATTAACTCTTCTGCAAACATTTGAAGATAAAAAAAGACGTCATCCTAACACTGCAACTGCTAACGAATGGATCACCTTGTTTCAAGAACAGCTAGCGGGCCTTGGTTGGCCTGGCTCGCGAACGTTAGACAGTGTTGAATATCAACAAGTGAATCAATGGTACTCATTACTTGAAAAACTTTCTTCTCTTGATGCTATTAACCAGAAAAAAAATAGAAAAAAAATCACGTGGACATTTCCTACTATATTTAATGAACTCACTGGTTTAGCGGCTACCACTCACTTTCAACCCGAGGTAAAAGGCTCACCTGTCAATATTTTAGGAACGCTTGAAGCCGCGGGTTTAGAATTTTCTCACAGTTGGATTGTGGGGATGAACAATAAAGATTGGCCGCCAAAACCCAACCCAAATCCTTTATTGCCAATACAGCTACAACGAAAATATCACTTACCTCGTGCTTCAGTTGAGAGAGAAAATCAGTACGCCCAAGCTATCACCAAACAATTATTACAATCTTCCAATGAAATAATAGTCAGTTACATCACTCAATTTGAAGAATCGGAGTCTTTGCCTTCTGCGTTAATCGAGCATATACCGCTAGTAGAGTTATCTCATATTTTTCATTCAGAAAATAAACGCATAAATACTGAAGACACTCTCGCAAGCAACACAAGTCTCTCAACGTTTTACAACAATTTGTATGAATCACAATCAATTGAGATCGTTAACTGCGAGAAAGGGCCTCCTATCTCATTCAGCAATGAAGACATTAAAGGCGGGAGTGATATTTTAAAACAGCAAGCGTTATGTCCATTTAATGCATTTGCAAAACATCGCTTAACGATTAAGCAACCGGTAGAGCCCACGCTTGCCCTCACCGCATTAGACAAAGGGAATATTATTCATAATGCCCTCGATATTTTCTGGTCTGATATTAAATCGCATGAAAACCTTATTCAGTTATCCACAGAAGCTATTCACAATAAACTAGCCAAGATTATCGATAGCGTTTTTTCTCATCAATACAAACGGGATATTAAACACCTAGGTGATTTTTATTATGCGCTTGAAGCAGATCGTTTCATTAATTTATTAACTGAGTGGCTAGCATTTGAAAAAGAAAGACCGCCCTTTACTGTTGTCGCCACAGAAAAACCCATTAATGCGCAATTTCTAGGTTTAACACTGACATTGAGGATTGATAGAATCGATCGAAATAGCGCCAATGAAATTATTTTACTGGATTATAAAACAGGCACCACTTCCACAAGAAAGTTAAAAGGGCCAAGACCCGAAGAACCCCAACTGCCACTGTATTTACTGTGTTATCCCGAAGAGGTCAAAGCTATCGCTTTTGCACAAGTCAAAACCAATGAATTAGAAATCGCCGGCATAGGAGATCTCAGCGATCAAAAAAGCTACAAAAAAATCAACGACGTCAGCAAGGAAAAAATAGCCACCGACTGGGCCGTTGCTAAAGACTATTTTAAAGCTGAACTAGAAGATTTGGCGCAAGCGTATATTGAAGGTTTCTGTCCTGTCGACTTTAAAACAAACGACCCCTTCTCCGAATATTTATCGCCATTAAATCGAAACCACGAATCTGACTTCATTCATTATTACATCACACATAACAATCAGGAAGTCAGCTAGTGAATACGGAAATCAAAACAAGAGAATCTGAAGATATAGCCGATGCTCGTGCTCGAAAAGAAGCGCTAGATCACACGCAATCTTTTATTGTCTCTGCACCGGCTGGATCCGGAAAAACCGGATTACTCACACAAAGAATTTTAAAATTATTATCATTTTGTGAGCATCCAGAAGAAGTACTCGCCATTACATTTACTCGTAAAGCCGCTCAAGAGATGCGGCAACGTATTATTATTGCATTACAAACAGCTAAGCATGAAGAGCCACCCAGCAATGAAAATGAAAGGTTAACTTACTCGCTGGCAAAGAAAGTTCTTCAAAAAGACGAAGAACATCATTGGCAATTACTGATTTCACCCAATCGTCTGCGTATTCAAACAATTGACGGATTTTGCCAATCATTGGTTAGACAACTACCTTTTGATGCTGGCATGAGCAGTTTACTTAAACCCACCGACACGCCTCAAAAGTTATATCAGCAAGCCGTTCGCCAATTTTTCACCGCATTTAAAGCCGACTCAACAACACAACATGATCTCGGGTTATTACTGAAACATGTCGATAACCGGATGGATGATTTAGAAAATTTGCTAATGGCTTTGTTAGACAAAAGAAACCAATGGCTAGGCATTTTATATGAAACAAAAAATAGAACTGATAGCCATCAGTTTTTAGAAACTAGCTTAAATGCTGTGGTTTCAGAATCTTTGATTAAGTGTCGCGACACGCTTGGCAGTTGGCTGGCGGAGTTAGCGGAATTAGGGGAATACGCTGCGCAAAATGCACTGAAAGATAACAAGAACACTCTCGTTAAAGAATTAGCTGAATTCACCTATTCTTTTGACGACCCCTATTCAATTGATACATCTTCTTTAGATAAATGGAAAGCGATAGCGACGCTTTTGACAACAAGCAATCACTCTTGGCGCAAGTCCATCACGGTTGCTGATGGATTTCCCGCTGGTAATGCGAAAGATAAAGACAGCATTGAAAAGAGGCAGAAAAATCGATTGTTAGCCATCATTTCAGAGCTGTCAGCATTCCCAGAAATTTTAGAACAACTTCAAGATGTTAAAAGTTTGCCGTCTCCCAATATCCAAAAACAACAATGGACATTGCTTGATTCTCTTACACGATTGTTACCACGTTTGGTCGCTGAATTTAAAATTCTTTGCGAACAAACAACCGAATGTGATTTTAATGAATTGACACAAGCATCGTTAATTGCATTAGGTAATCATGACGAGCCGTCCGATATCGCCCTCAAACTGGATTACAAAATCAGCCATATCTTGGTTGATGAATTTCAAGACACCTCATTACCTCAACTACATTTGCTTGAAAAATTAACGGCTGGCTGGCAACCAGATGACGGAAAAACAGTATTTGTCGTCGGCGATGCCATGCAATCGTGCTATAGCTTTCGCGAAGCAAATGTCGGTATTTTTCTTGGTGCAAAAGAAAATGGCATTGGGCATATAGCATTAAAACCACTTGAATTAACTGTTAACTTCCGCTCGAATGGTACGCTAGTTGAATGGGTAAACACTCATTTTCAAGCCGCTTTTCCCGCAGAAAACAATATTAATCGCGGAGCCATTTGTTACCAACATGCCGATTACTTTTCACTCCCTGACGTAAGCTCTTCAATAAACACGATTGGATTAGTTGATGGGGACGCAAAGGAAGAAGCCCAATATATCAGCAGCATCGTCAGTCATCATTTAAGTCAAAATGACTCGACTAGCATTGCGATTCTTGTCAGAGCCAAAACTCATTTACCGGAAATTTTAAATCAATTACGCGAAGAGAATTTAATATGGCAATCTAAAGATGTTGATAAGTTAGCTTCGCGCATGGCGGTGATCGATTTACTGTCACTAACAAAAGCATTGCTAAATTTTTCTGATCGCATTGCTTGGCTTTCTATCCTAAGAGCACCTTGGTGTGGTCTCGACATGACAGATTTACATGCGATCGCCAATCAAACGACGCTAAACACCTCTGGTTTTAATGAAGATCAAAACAAAAACTATTCTTCTCATTCTCAAATCATTTGGGAAACAATTAAAAAGTATCAATCGTTAAGCCTAAGTGATACCGGGAAAATCTGTTTGGCGCGATTAGTGAACGTACTTTCTCCTGCGCTGGAACAGCGGCATAGAAAACCTTTAAGACAATGGATTGAAGGAATTTGGTTATCTCTTGGCGGTCCAGCGTCTGTTGTAAACCCAACCGAAAAACACAGCCCTGCTCGATTTTTTGAGTTACTCGAACAGCATTCTCTTTCAAATAGTACAATTTCTGATTGGTCATTATTTGACGAAGCCATTGAAAAACTGTACGACCGCTCTGAAGAACTATCGCGAATTCAAGTAATGACCATTCACAAATCAAAAGGATTAGAATTTGATACTGTTATCATTCCTTGTTTAGAAAAAACAGGAAAAGCAGATGATAAAGCACTGCTTCTTTGGCAAGATGTTATCGACTCACAGGGACACCCTCATTTATTGATGAGCCCATTGGGAGCATCCGGTGAAGCGGATGAATTTTACCAGTACTTAAAGCGCGAAAAATCAATACGGCAACATTACGAAAATGCCCGCCTTCTCTATATTGGCTGTACCCGAGCGATTCAGCATTTATATTTAATCGGGAAATTAAAACGCGACTCTAAAAATAATGAAATAAAAGCACCAACAAAAAACACCTTATTTTCACACTTGTGGGATACAGTGCAGGATGAGTTAACGTTAATAGAAAACCAGAACGAAACCGACAATGTATTCAATGAAAACTCAACGGGTGAAGAACTGAAAAAAAATCCGCCACTGCAACATATTTTACGTTTATCGCCTCACTGGAAGCCCTGTACCTTTCCTCGAGAAAATATTTTGGATGCGTATCGCCAAAAAGATTTTTACCAACCCGTTGTAGAATCAACCCGTGTTTCTACTGACATTATTACAAATACCAAAGTTGCATACATCCAAGTTACAAGTGCCCAAATCAATAAAACGGGTTCCGAAGAAGCGATCGAAAAAACGTTTGTCACCGAAAATAAAAACATCCCCAGCCCGAACAACTTGAATCACCGAGCACAACGCTATATCGGTACTGTACTCCACCAAACGCTCCACCATTTAATTCAACATGGCCTGAATAGGTGGGACAGCGAAAGAATTCAGCAACAAACCAATTTCTGGAAAAATCAACTGCGCCAACTCGGTCTTGATTCAACGCAAGCCAGTCATGGCGTAAAGAAAATTGCTATCGCGATCGAAAATATTATCAACGATAAAGACGGTCGCTGGTTATTAGATCACTCTCATCAGCAAAGTGAATCGGAATTATCAATCATGGATCCGAACGCAGGCTTTCGAGAATCGATCATCGATAGATCATTTATTGCAGATAATGTTCGTTGGATTGTTGATTTTAAAAGTAGTGAGCCTTCAGAAGGCCAAGACCTAAACGACTTTCTTCAGCATGAAGCCTCATCCTATAAACCGCAACTTGAACGCTACTCTGACGTTATGCGAAAAATTGATTCCGCTTCCGGTAGTGCCGTTACCATAAAAACAGCGTTGTACTTCCCTCTCCTTCCTCTACTCCACATCATTTAACTCAAAAAAATAGATATCTTTCCCTGCTTATTTCGTAACTGCTCTACTCAACCATGTTGAGAATTAGTTTGTGTCTCAAACTGTTATATCAGCAATTCTGTTGAATCACATCTTAATTGACGAAAGAGCTTTTACCTTATTCTGTTCATTGCTGTTTGATCCTCTCAGATTTATGGCCTCAATAGTCGGAATATATTCCACAATGCGTTTATTTTTCAGTAGAATAGCCCGTTCGCTGAACAGCCTTCTTTTAAGCTGCCTACTTTTAGGCAGCCAGATAAAGAAATTGAAAGCCACACGACGATAAGAGGCTGAAAAACACAGCTTTAAACAACCAGAATAAAAACTGGAAACAGGACACTGACAGAAGAGAGATTTGGTATTTCACATGACTAATGTAGTTGAAGACCTCAATATAATTTCACAGGATGTGTTGGTTTCGCCAACAGACCTAAAAAAACAACTGCCTCTTGCAGGTAAAGCGCTAGACTCTGTTATCGCAGGTCGCCAAGCTGTTAGAGATATCTTAGATCGAAAAGATCCTCGCATCATGGTCGTTGTCGGCCCTTGCTCTATTCATAATGTGGAAGAAGCCAAAGAATATGCAGCTCGATTAGAAAAATTATCGGCCGCTGTTAATGATACGATTCTGATCATCATGCGTGTCTATTTTGAAAAACCCAGAACCACTGTCGGATGGAAAGGTTTAATTAATGACCCTCACCTGAACGATTCTTTTAAAATAGAAGAAGGTTTACATATTGGCCGGCAGCTTTTACTCGACGTCGCTGAAACAGGCTTACCACTTGCGACTGAAGCACTCGATCCTATTTCTCCTCAGTATCTTCAAGACCTAATTTCTTGGTCAGCAATTGGAGCAAGAACAACTGAATCGCAGACTCACCGAGAATTAGCTAGCGGCCTTTCTTCCGCTGTCGGGTTTAAAAACGGAACGGATGGCGGCTTAGAAGTGGCTACGAATGCCTTGCAATCGGTTTCAAGTCCTCATCGTTTTTTAGGTATTAATTCTGAGGGCCGTGTAGCTGTTACTCATACTCGTGGAAATCCATACGGACACATCGTCTTACGTGGTGGTAGCGGCAAACCAAATTATGACTCTGTTAGCGTTGCCATGGCTGAACAAGAACTCGCAAAAGCCAAGGTATCAACCAATGTGATGGTTGATTGTAGTCATGCAAACTCGAATAAAAATCACGATTTACAACCGCTAGTAATGGAAAATGTCACTAACCAAATTCTTGAAGGTAACACATCAATTATTGGCTTGATGATCGAAAGTAACATCCATGCTGGCAATCAAAAAATCACCGATAATTTAGACGATTTAAAGTATGGCGTTTCCGTGACCGATGCTTGCATTGACTGGGATACAACTGAGAAGACTTTGCTATTAATGCGCGACAAATTAAAAGACGTGTTGCCAAATCGTTAAATGAACGGATTAACTTTGTATTCTGTCTTTACCAGCTGACTTCGTCAGCTATATTTGAGATTTTTCTCATATAAAGCATTACATCGTACGAAAGGGCTTCAGTATTTACTGAGGCCCTTTTTGCATCAAATTCTAAACCGAATGCTGTTATTGATCGTAACTACACAACGCACAGCGAATAACGAAATCCTATAGGCAATAAACAACTAAAGCGAAAATATGACGCATGAATACATTCATTTATATTTGGCTCATTTTGATCGGTAGCTTACACGTCATAGCTGGTATCCTCGTTTCATTCTTTATCAGCTTTGATCAACAAAATAGCTACATCAATTATCTATTCAATACCCTAAAGGTGAACCCAGAGGAAATTGATACAGCATCGCTCGCACTCATCTCATCGTTGCTTAAATTATTTGGGCCGGTCATTTTAGGATGGGGCTTACTCTTCTTACTCCTCATCTATTGCCTTAAAAATGCAACCCTTATCAACAAACAGTTTCACCGCCTCAAATTCGCTTGCATTGTCTCTATCATTGCTTGGTATGGATTAGATAGTTTTATTGCGTGGCAAGTAGGTTTGAACTTTCACTTAGAATTTAACCTTATCATCATTGCATTCATCATTTTTCCACTGGCGCTATTTAGACCAACCAATACTCACGACTAGACAATACATTGGCAGGACGCTATACAAAGCCGAGTGTTTTGATCAATAAGCGACCAAAAATAGAGAGGATCTATTTTTTAAGTCTTTTTTGCCATTCTTAGTCACTCTCCCATACAAATTAATCTTTACATTCATTCTCGGTCAATGATAATAGTGGACTGAATGATGGTTCACGTTTTGAGGATAGAGTAAACTACGGAGCAGAATAATAGCTCTAGAACCTCTATTCAAAACCGCGACTGCTAATAAAGATAAAAATTTAAGTGGCAGAAAAATCTCCTAACCCATTCTTGGAGACTAGAGTTCTACCTACTATTAACACTCAAAAACTACTAACACTCAAACTACGGCGACCCCTATGCCCAATATATTGCTTGTTGATGACGATTTAGAATTGTGTGAATTACTTCGAGATTACCTTCAAGGTGAAGGTTTTGATGTCACCATGGTACACGACGGAGGAAAAGTGATTGAAGCCACCAATCAAGCAGAATTCGACGTGATTGTTTTGGATGTCATGATTCCGAACCTTAATGGTTTTGAAGTACTCAGAAAGCTAAGAGATTTTTGTAAAACACCGGTTCTTATGCTGACAGCAAAAGGGGATACGGTCGATCGCATCGTCGGATTAGAACTCGGCGCTGATGACTACCTCGCAAAACCATGCAACCCAAGAGAACTCGTCGCAAGACTTCGTGCAATTTTACGTCGAAGCAGCCATCAACAAAGCGCCACTCGCTCTGAGGACAACATCACTGTTGATGGACTCAAAATTCACCTTGGAAGCCGAACGGTTCATTATGGTGAAGCAGCAGTGACTTTAACCGGCGCCGAGTTTGCTGTATTGGAATGGCTGATGCGATCACCAGGACAAGTCATCAGTAAAGATGTACTCACAGAAGAAGCATTAGGTAGAAAACTAACGCCTTATGACAGAAGTATTGATGTTCACATCAGCAACATTCGAAAGAAACTAGCCGCAGAAGGCGCCAGTAAAGATTTAATCATTAATATTCGTGGTGCTGGTTATATGCTCACAACCAGCCAACAGAATGACTAAAATTTACCTCAAGATATTTATCGGCTTCTGGCTGATCAATATTGTCACCATCCTACTTCATAACATTTGGGAACATTGGTTTGACTTAGGTCCGGCCAATGAACTCGTCCAATACGACGACAACCCATACGATCAATTCGCAATTCGTGGATTAAATGCCACGATTAATTCCACCATTAATTGGGAGCTTGATGCCATTCGAACTGGTATCGGGAACGCCCCTGAGTACATTTTCCGTCGCGTATTTATTATCGATCCCGATGGAAAAGATTTACGTAACCGTGAGATTCCAGTCAAAGTCCAAGAAATACTCTCACACTTATCACCCGCAATTCCTTTTTATAAAACCAGTGAAGAAGAACAAACCTATGCTGGCCGCTACATCATTCTTCCTGATGGAAGCCCTATTCGCATCGTTTCTTTTTCGACACCGGCTTATGGTCGACGCGTTCTATGGCAACTCTATGTCATTCGTAATTGGCAGTTCTTTTTGATTTCAATTCTCATTTCGGGAACGGTTTGCTTTGTATTTGCCAGACACATGTCGCGAGATTTTCGAGCATTACGTAAAGCCACTAATGATATTGCAAAAGGTGATCTCAGCGTTCGATTAGGCCCGAAACTTGGTAATCGAAAAGATGAAATTGCCGAGCTTGGCCATGATCTTGATAATATGGCCGTACGATTAGAAAAATCAATGCTCGAACAAAAACGTTTAATTAAAGACGTCTCCCACGAGCTGCGTTCGCCACTTGCTAGAATTCAAGTAGCGCTAGGAATTGCCCAACAAAAAACGAGTAGCCCGGATGTTGCAGAGCAGCTGGACAAAGTCAGCAGTGCGGCTGATTACCTAAACGATATTATTACCACCATATTATCCTTCCCAACAACAGAAGCTGATACTTGGGAGTTGTCTGATGTTATTGATATAAAGATGCTTGTTGAATCGCTTTGTAATGATTTTATTGATGAAGCAAAACAAAAACATGTAGAAATTGACTTTCATTCAGAGACCATAGAAGTCCTTGTCGCCACATACGGCAACACGCTCATCGGTGTATTTGAAAATATTTTACGCAATGCCCTCCACTACACATCAAGTCATTCTAAGATTTCGGTTTCTATCTGCAAGAGTCCGAATCATTGCTCAATAACGATCGCTGACGAAGGCCCTGGCGTACCGGAAAAAGAACTCACCGATATATTCGAGCCTTTTTACCGCACAGACCAAGCAAGAGATCGCGCTAGCGGCGGGTATGGTTTAGGGCTGAGTATCGCTCAACGCACTATCGCTCTTCATAATGGAACCATCACCGCCAGTAACCGTACAGACAAAACCGGACTATCAATGACTGTCACCCTTCCCTATCAAGATTTTGGCGGCGATGAGTACTAAGAAATCATATCTCCTCACGTTTCCTGCTGTATTCATTTTTCGCTAAAACCTCCGCTATGACTATTTTTCCGTCACTTTTTTGACAGCTCTCAAAATACGACTACACTCACCTCATAACTCTTTGATTTATCTATTCATTTATTTTTATTTTAAGCTGGCACGATCTTAGCTTAACTAGTGGCTAAGCAAGTCTTACTTTACAAGGCGTCAATTTCGAAGGACCTAAAGTGATTCATTTTGGCACCACAATTAACCGTCTCTTCAAAAATAGAGATTAAAAGATAAAGAAAGGAACTAGTCATGCGGTCACTTCGATCCGTTAATAGCTCAAATGAGCTGCTCAATACACTGAAGCGAATTCCCTCTGACATATCAATTGATGACTCAATTGAGGATCGGTATGCATTAACCAATGCGTTACAGTCCTCTCTAGACCTCAATGAACAAATGAAGGTGTTCTTTAATTGGGTGAGCGAACGAATATACATTGACGGACTTTCTTATTCACATAAAGCCCAAGGCGTGAATATATCTCTAGGAGAAAAAGAGAAACACGAATGCGAATACCGACTCACAACTCAAACGGACAACCTTGGCGAACTGGTATTTACAAGACGCCGACGCTTCTCTGAAAACAATTTATTTGCGATTGAAACAATGATCACTTCTTTATTGTTTCCAATTCGTAATGCTCTGAAGTATCGGCAAGCATTATTAGCGGCTTTAAAAGATCCTTTAACAGGAACCGGTAATCGTTTGGCGTTAGACAATGCCTTACATCGCGAGCTGCTTCTGTCACACCGATACAACCAAGAATTATCTTTGTTAATGATCGATGTAGACCATTTCAAATTGGTTAATGATACTTATGGTCACAATGCCGGAGACACCGTCCTCAAAAAAGTCGCCGACATCATCGTCGACATTGCGAGACAAACCGATATGACTTTTCGATACGGCGGAGAAGAGTTTATTGTTGTATTAAGTAAAACAAATATCGATGGTGCAAAAATAATTGCCGATAGAATTAGAAAAGAGCTGGAGAATACAAAAATTACCGTCGGCAATGGTGACATTAATGTCACCATTAGCTTAGGTGTGACCAACTTGAAAAAAAGTGAAAATGTGGACGAATTATTTACACGAGCCGACTCCGCACTCTATCAAGCTAAAAACGCGGGTAGAAACAAAGTGGTTTGCTTGCCTGCGTAATCATCTCGACATCAGAAAAGTTATCGGCGCGGCCTTCTCGACCCTCTTAATTTACGTTGATGTCGTAGATACTCCTCTTTCTCTTTTGGAGAAAATCGTGCAGTACTCTCAGACAATTCCACTCCCGCTGTTAACGCCAGCTCATTGATTTCTTTTTCCGTTAGTTCAATCCATTGACCCGAGCGCACATGACTAGGAATAAAAATATTTCCGAATCTAACACGCTTTAAGCGATTCACTTTTAAACCTTGCGATTCCCACAAACGCCGAACTTCTCTATTCCGGCCTTCCATCACAACACAATAAAACCAGCGGTCTTTGTCTTTCGCGCTTTCTTTTAAGTCCGTAAAGCGAGCCATCCCATCTTCAAGCATGACACCTTCAAGCAAACGTTTTTTAACATCTTCATCAACAGTACCAAAAACCCTAACTAAATATTCACGATCAATAACAGAAGATGGATGCATTAACTTATGTGCAACATCACCATCATTAGTAAATAAAAGAGCGCCGCTCGTGTTAAAATCCAATCGCCCAACAGAAATCCACCGGCCTTGCTTTAAGGGTGGCAGTTTATCAAATACTGTCGGGCGTCCTTCAGGATCAGAACGAGTACAGATTTCACCTTCCGGCTTGTTATACAAGATAACTCTTACCCGTTGCTGTTTTGCATCTTCCGATTTAATAGTACGACCATTAAATACAATTTTATCTTCCGGCTTTACTCGGTCGCCAAGCTTGGCAATTTTCCCATTAACAGACGCCTTTCCTTCTGAAATGGCGGCTTCCATCTCACGACGAGAGCCAAGACCCGCTCTCGCCAAGACTTTATGGAGCTTTTCATCTTCTTGCATAAAATGATTTCTTGTTTAGAAAATAATGAAGTCGGATTATTTAAAAGCCAATGTGAATTCTTAACATGGCTTTAAATTGAAATACTTGAAAGGCTTAATAAGCAATAAAATAAATTTAGAGAAAGAACGGATTAATAAACTCAGCTGTTAATCTCGTCAGCACCATCGCTTAACGCATGCTCTAATCGGTCTAACTCTTGAGATTCGGTCAGTTCTTCGTCAACACCTTCTGCGCCAACTTCATCATTCATTTGATTATGACTCTCGTCAACCATCTCTACTGTTTCATTAACGGTATCACTTTCTGGATCGAGTATACTTTCATCATTTGCAGACACTGAGCCATCGGCATTTTCAGCAAGCTCTCCTTCAATCTGCAAGTCCAGTTCGTCACCGATCTTTTCTAAGTCTTGAATTTCTTTGAGTGACGGTAACTCTTCTAAACTTTTAATATTAAAGTAATCCAAAAATTGCTTTGTTGTTGCATATAATGCTGGACGACCGGGAACATCCCGATGTCCGACCACTTTCACCCACTCGCGCTCTGTTAATGTTTTAATAATATTCGAGCTAACGGCAACGCCACGAATCGATTCTATATCACCACGAGTAATTGGCTGTCGATAAGCAATCAACGACAATGTTTCTAATAAAGCGCGAGAATATTTTTGTGGCTTTTCTTCCCACATGCGTGAGATCCACGGAGCTACTTCTTCAACAACTTGGTAGCGCCATCCAGAGCCGACTTCTTTTAACTCGTATCCATGGCCTTTATCATCAGCTTCGATATCTTGCAAAATCGCAATCACTTCATCTTTGGTTGGCTTTTCGATTTTTTCAAATTCCAATTCGGGATCTTCACCCTCACGAAGTTCAAACAACTCTAACATTTTTTGAACACTCATCACTGTACCAGACGCCATCAATGCGCCTTCGATAATTTTTCTTAATAGTTTTTGATCGATACTCATTTAAAATCTATTACCTTTTCCAGTCTTATTTTTTTAGGAAACTCAGTGTTAGTTAGCTACGTTATTCACTGCGAGCTTTAACATGAATTGGACCAAAAGACTCACTTTGAACAATTTCTACTAATGATTCTTTTATTAGCTCCATAATCGCCAAGAAACTAACCACCACACCAAGACGACCTTCCTCAGCTTTAAATAAACTAACAAAGGGGACAAAATTGACGCCGGACAAGCGATCCAAAATTTGCCCCATTCGCTCACGAGTCGACAACTTCTCCTGCTGAACTTGATGGCTTTCAAACATATCTGCACGTTTTAATACATCCGCCAGAATAACAAGCAATTCTTTCATATCAACATCAGGTTCAGGTCGACTGATCTCACACTCAGGAGGCTCAGCCGAAGCTTGAAAAATCTCACGCCCCATTCTCGGCATCTCTTCAATATCTTCTGCCGCTTGCTTAAAGCGCTCATATTCTTGAAGACGCCGAATCAATTGCGCTCTGGGATCTTCCTCTTCCTCTTCTTCCTCTTTTGAGCGAGGAAGGAGCATTCTAGATTTAATTTCTGCCAACATGGCAGCCATTACCAAATATTCAGCCGCCAACTCAAATTGCATTGCTGTCATCATTTCGACATAAGCAACGTACTGTTTGGTAATTTCGGCCACGTGAATATCAAGAATATCAAGATTTTGCCGCCTAATGAGATAAAGCAGTAAGTCGAGCGGCCCTTCAAATGCCTCTAAAATCACCTCTAGCGCATCGGGTGGGATGTACAAATCTTTGGGTAGCTCTGTGTATGCTTGCCCTTGTACTATCGCAAAAGGCATTTCCCCTTGTTGAGGCATACCAGGTAATTGCGGCGTGGCTGGAGCGGCGCCATCAGGTAGTTGAGATGGGAGAACCTCGCTGTTATCTGGGTTGTCTGACGGCTTTTGTTCAGACAACGTTTGATCAGACGATGCTCGATCCGAAGACATGTCATCTTCCGAAGCGGTTTCAACAATTAATTCTTCACTTTCAGTTGCCACTCAGCTTCCTCATTACAACAGAGCGATTTGATCAACATACTAGTCAATATTGATCAATACAGGTTATAGATACAGACATAGCTGGCTTAATTAGTAGCAAATTGCTACAAAAAGCCCATAAAAATCATTTTGAATGTTTTTTCGCGAGCGTTATTGATATTAGCGCGAAGAAAAAAGATGGCGAACATTATACTGAGTAAGAGCCCAAAACAACAAACAAAACTAAACGACCCTACACAACCAAAAAAAGAATAAATACTTTAAAATCAATTTGTTAAAAACTAAAGTTAATGTGAAATGAATAATAAAAACCGGGGTATTCATCACGCTTTTACTAAGAATCAGAAAACTCCCCCAACCCTTGTCGAGTTACCACAGGCGAATTGCCAGTGAGGTCTACCACTGTCGTTGGCTCCATACCACAAAAACCACCATCAACTACCAGCTCTAGCTCATGCTCAAGCGTATCTCGAATATCATAGGGATCGGTTAAAGGGTATTCATCCCCCGGTAATAGCAGCGTACTGGTCATGAGAGGCTCTCGTAGCTCCTCCAATAACGCCAACGCGATAGGATTATTCGGCACTCGTAATCCAATGGTTTTACGTTTGGGATGCTTAAGGCGACGTGGTACTTCTGAAGTCGCCTCTAAAATAAAAGTAAACGGTCCTGGGGTGTATTGTTTGATGAGCCTGAACATCAAATTATCGACTTTGGCATAGGTAGCAAGTTCAGAGAGATCTCGGCACATCAAGGTGAAATTATGATGTTTATCAAGCTGACGAATCGCCCGAATTCGATCTAATGCCATTTTATCGCCCGTATGGCAACCCAAGGCATAAGCTGAATCAGTCGGATAGGCAATCAAACCACCTTTTTTAACAATATCAACGGCTTGGTTGATCAAGCGAGATTGTGGATTCTCGGGATGGATTTGAAAATATTGAGCCAAAATATTTCCTCTGCACTATTTTCTGCGCGATTGATTAATTGATAAGGGAATAAATATAAGCTGACTATTATATCGCAATCTTGGCATGATGTTTTAGGTGATCTTGGAAAGGTAAAGATTTAACACTCTATGACTATAAGCAGTAACGATCACAAGCACGACCGCAGGCACGACCATAGCAACAGCCATGAAAGTTAGACTGTAGGATAAACAGGTACAGGGCGACAAAGAGACGGTAGTTTTCCAATCTTGCCTAAGCCCTGCCAAGCAAAATCAGGACTATGAAAATCACTTCCTGCGCTGGCAAACAGACCAAATTCATCAGCCAACTTAGCCACATAATCAGTTTGCTCAGAGGTCTGACGGCCACTGATGACCTCAACGGCTTCGCCACCCACCGCTTTAAAATCTGTCATCAGTCGACGTAACTTTGAATTGGTTAATTTATAGTGCAAAGGGTGAGCTAAAACTGACACACCACCACTTGCCTTTATCCAAGCAATCACTGTTTGCATCTCAGGCCAGCAACTTTTGATGTCGCCAATTTTGCCCGCTCCCAAATAACGTTTAAACGCCGCTTTTTCTGATTTTACGTATCCCGCTTGAACTAAATATTGAGCAAAATGTGGGCGAGCAATAATCAAATTTTCTGACTCGAGCATATCGGAGCACTCACCTCTAGCCTCACAACCAGATTGCTTCATCGCTATAGCACGAGCGCCCTCAAAAGTATTCAAGAAACCTTTCTTGGCTAATCGCTCTGCTATCGTCTGCGCACGATGCAATCTTGCTTGCTTTTGCCGCTTAATGCCCCCAAGTAGTATGGGAGAATTGACATCGAAACCTAAACCGACAATATGAACACCAATACCGGACCACTCAGAAGATAACTCAATACCTGTTATTAAATGGAGATCATTTTTTTTGGCTGCAATTGATGCTCTGGACAGACCATCAATTGTGTCGTGATCTGTGAGCGCCAAATATTCAACACCATGAGATTTTGCTCTCGACACGAGATCCTCAGGGTTTAAACTACCGTCCGACATTGAGCTATGTGTATGAAAATCAATCATCCTAAAAACCATGTATTGTCAGGCAGAAATCAAGTATACCTGCTACAAATATAACGACTAAAATACTGCTACTAAAATATTGCTACTAAGTAAAAGCTACGTATTGTTAATAGCGACACTATAAAGATATCAAACCCTAAATGCATTGAGTAAAGATCGTTCGCCAACCGGAAAAAAACATGAATTCCAGCAACACTCCTAATACTATCGAAGAAAACACGCCGTTACCTAACAACAAAGAACCTCAAGAGACTGACAAAAATAATCCCCTCGCTGAGATGCTGATTAACATTGTTATCCCTGTGGTAGTACTAAGTTTTTTAAGTAAAGAGCAATATTTAGGCACAAAACTCGCCCTCATCGTTGCGTTTGCTTTCCCCGTTTTATATGGCATCAAAGATTTACTGGTTGCCAAAAAAGTTAACTTTTTTTCTATTTTAGGTGTTGTCACTGTCGGCTTAACTGGCGGGATGGGTTTGTTAGAAATAGACCCGAAATATATTGCAATAAAAGAAGCCGCTGTGCCGGCAGCACTGGGCATTTTTACGTTATTCTCTTTAAAAACCCGCTACCCTTTAGTAAAAACTTTTATCTACAATAAACAGTTTGTTAGAGTCGATAGAATCGATGCGGCTTTAGCCGAAAACAACAGCACCGCTGCATTCGAAAAAAGCTTACAAATCTCATCTATTTTATTGGCGCTGTCTTTTTTCGTGTCTGCCACCACAAATTATATTCTTGCTAAAGTTGTGCTTGTCAGTCCTCCAGGAACAGAAGCATTTAATGTGGAATTGGGAAAAATGCTCGCACTGAGCTATCCCGTCAATGTCGTTCCCGCTATGATTGTTCAAATTATTGCAGGGGTTTATACGTATAAAAGCGTGAAGAAACACACTCACCTAACATTCGATGAAATACTTGGAGTAGAAGAACAATAATCCGATCTTCAAATATCCATTATAAATTTTTCATTTTTATTCTGAGTAAAAATAAATTTACCATTAGGGATACTCGTTATGTTATACGCCATTATTAGCGAAGATGTTGAAAACAGCCTACCAAAACGCACTCCTGTTAGAGGCGACCATCTAGCGCGCGTCAACATACTCAAAGACCAAGGTCGATTGGTGATTGCCGGCCCTCACCCCGCAATTGACAGCATTGATCCGGGGGAAGCAGGTTTTACGGGAAGCTTGATTATTGCTGAATTCGACTCCCTAGAAGAGGCCAATAACTGGGCCAAAGAAGACCCCTATGTGGCTGCTGGCGTTTATAAAAATGTCGCTGTAAAGCCCTTTAAACAAGTTTTACCCTAGACTTTTTATTCATCGATGTGAGGAAGTTGACATTTCGCCACATTAACCGCGCATTTGGTAAATGATTTGAGTATGATCTGCACGTTAAAACGCCTGCCTATAAGCCCTTTAAGCTACTGGCAAGCACACAACTAGTCATCACCTGATGATGAATGACTGCAATAAACAACACCTAAAAGACATCTCGAAATAAAATATTAGGTCTACCAATGATAATGAATGTCATGATTCGAAAAATATTCCTTCTCACTGCTTTTGTATTAGCCGCATCCTCGATCAGTTCCATTAGCTATGGACAAACCCGTTACGTGTCAGACGAGCTCATGATTAATATGCGTTCTGGACAAGGAGACCAATACAGAATTATCAAGATGCTAAAAAGCGGTACACGAATGAAAATAGTTGAGAATGGTGACACCAAAGATTGGGTTAAAGTTGAAATTAGTGGTGGAACGAGTGGTTGGGTTCGCACTCAATATATACAAAACAATCCAGCCGCCAAGCAATTACTCGCACAGGCAGAAAAAAAATTAGAGCAACTAAGCACCCAAACACAGTCATTGGGCAATGAAACAAATTCGTTACAAACTGAAAACGGCCAATTAAGCGAACAGCTAAAAACCGCATTAACAGAAGCTTCTCAATTGAGTGAAGAATTAGACGAACTAAAACGAATTTCAGCGAATGCAGTCACACTCAACAGCACCAACCAAAAATTAATGCAAGAGCGCCAGCTGTTAGAAACTGAGATTGATGTCATCAAAGCTGAGAATGAAAGACTGAGCGACAACTCCAACCAAACATGGTTTTTATACGGAGCCTTTGCCGTCGCCATTGGTGTCTTAATTACTTTACTTGTTCAAAACATTCGTAGCAAAAGGCGCTATTCTGAATGGGCATAATCTCTTGATGCTTTTAAATAAACCAAAATTTAAGAGAGACTAATTGATCGACGTAAAGCGATTACTGTATATCGCTTTACGACAAACATTCCTACAGATTATCATTTAACCATTATCCATATTGTTTTTAGGCTCGGCATGCTGACTCATAAGAATCTCACTCTTTTTTATACTGTTCGCTCTATTATTTTTTTCTCGCTCACCATGAATTGCCTATTATTTTTAACAACTAGGTATACTTTCGCCGACACTGAAAACCCTATCGTGAAGATAGAAACTGACTTAGGTGATATCACAATAGTCTTATTCGCTGATAAAGCGCCCATCACTGTCGAAAACTTTTTAACCTATGTTAACGATGGGTTCTTTGACGGAACGATATTTCATCGAATCATACCGGGATTTGTCGTACAGGGTGGTGGGCATACTTTTGATTTCACTGAAAAATCCACTCGCGACCCCATTATTAACGAAGCGAGTAACGGGCTTTTGAATACAGCCGGCACACTCTCTATGGCCAGAACGTACGATCCAAATAGCGCGACTTCTCAATTTTTTATTAATTTAAATCACAACCCAACTCTCGACTATTCTGAAAACAATCCCGGTTACGCCGTATTTGGACAAATCATTAACGGAATGGAGGTTGTTCATCAAATGGTAGAAGCCCCTCGAGGTCGATATCGAAAATTTCCTGAAGCTCCAAATGAAATGATACGAATCACAAAAGCAACTCAACTAGATTTATCGAAAGAAAAAACGATAAGTAAAACACTGAAATAACGGAAACATAGTGAGCATAGCCCTCAGCGTCAACCTCAATAAAATTGCACTCATTCGAAATTCTCGCGAAGGAAATTTTCCCAACGTGACAGAGTTTGCACAACTCTGCTTAGATTCTGGAGCAGATGGAATTACAGTTCATCCTCGACCAGACCAAAGGCACATCAGACCTAGCGATGTTATCAATATTCACACCCTTATAAAAAACTATCCAACAAAAGAATTTAATATTGAGGGAAACCCTTTTGCTGATGAACTAATCGGTTCGACAGAGAACTATCCCGGCTTTCTTGCATTAGTAAAGTCTGCACTTCCCCATCAATGCACGCTGGTTCCAGATAACAATACGCAATTAACCTCAGACCA
Source organism: Cellvibrionaceae bacterium (assembly GCA_050633885.1). GTDB lineage: Bacteria > Pseudomonadota > Gammaproteobacteria > Pseudomonadales > Cellvibrionaceae > JAWSVE01. Next base: position 600,507 of record JBOEHK010000001.1, on the reverse strand, counting down.
TGGTTTTGATTTAAAAACAGAAGGTGAAAAATTAGCACCTATTATTAAAGAATTAAAATCATTAGGCGTTCGCGTTAGCTTATTTATGGATCCCGATATTGAACAACTCGATCTAGCCAAAAGCATTGGTGCCGATAGAATAGAGTTTTACACAGGTCCTTATGCCGAACTCTTTAAATCATCTGACACAACCGAATTTAAAAAATTATTTCAATTATTCTATGATGCCGCAAAACACGCTAAAGAGATTGGATTAGGAATCAATGCCGGGCATGATTTGAATTTAAAAAACATGCCTCAATTCGCCACTATTCCTGGGCTGCAAGAAGTCTCTATTGGCCATGCACTAACGGTTGAATCTCTTTTAATCAGTATGCCAACCGCCATTCAGAAGTATTTAAAAATCTGTCATTAATCCCATTTAATTCTTAACCAAACCCCTTTTTTTCTTGCTAAAGGTGTTTCAAACAAGGTAGTTTAGCTAACTTCTATCTTGTTAGTGGAAACATAATTATGAGCTCATCAATACTCGTTAAAGATTATATGGATTACGACCCCCATGCGATACCCGTAAGCTATGACGTTAGAAATGTTGTACAAGCCTTACTAAAAGCCAAAGTTCACGGCGCTCCGGTCATTGATGAAAACCGTAAACTTGTCGGTTTTGTTTCAGAGCAAGATTGCATTAAAGATTTATTAAACGATATTTTTTACTGCGAAGAACCAGCGACAGTTTCGAGCGTCATGCGCAAAGATGTTATTACGGTCACAGCGGACACATCCATTGTTCAGCTCGCTGAAAACATGAGTGACAAACGCCCCAAAAATTATCCTGTCGTTGATGAACAAGGCATGCTGATTGGGTTAATTAATCGCTCTCAAGTTTTAAAAGCGCTATTAGAAAATGCTGACGACTGCTATATAAAAAAGGCAAACTAGATTATCGCTATCACAGCGAATTCAAATATTTATCTGGACTTCGTGCAATACTTGTGAAAAAAATCCCTAAAAATTTATTGACCATTTACGGTAGAAACCCCGTACACGAAGCATTATTAAATAACGACATTCACTTCTATCGCGTTCACATTGCCTCGTCCAACAAACCTAATACGCAATTAAAAGATATTGCAAGATTGTGTAAGCAACGTGGAATTGAGATACAAACGCACGATCGATTATCCCTATCGCGGATATCCAAAAATAGAAAGCAAGACCAAGGAATCGCAGCAGATATTATTGCAAGCAATTTCAAAGAATTTGATGACTTCATATCTCATCCTACACCGGAAAATTTTTCTCTTATCGCGGTGGAAAACGTCACCAACCCTCAAAACCTAGGCATGATTATTCGCTCTGTTGGCGGCGGTTTTATCGACGGCCTGATCATTCCTAGAAAAGGCTGCTCGAAAATTGATGGGCTTGTCATTAAAGCCAGTGCTGGCACTCTCTTTAAAACCAATATTCTTTTCTGTGACGACATACCTTCAGCCATAAAAAAAGCCAAAGCATTAGGAGTCAGCAGTTATGGCCTAGCGCTAGAAGACAGTACACCGCTCAACAACGCCTCAATTATGACACCCAACATATTCGTACTCGGCAATGAAACCGACGGGCTTTCTAAAGCGACACTTGACGCCTGCACCCAAAATATACACATTCCAATGAACAACAATGTTGAATCATTAAACGTCGCTGTAACCGCAGCCCTATTGTCTTTCCGCACATTTTTTAAAAAATAAAAAGTCGGAGATAACCAAAAACGTTGTAGGTTTTAATGAATTAGCGTAAATTTTTTCTCTGCTGGTCTAGTATATTCTGCTATGAAAAAAAATATTTTTAATAAACTATTAGAATATTAAGCATCATTTACTCTTTTTCATTACAAAACTTATCGGTTAAACAGTACTTTTCTATTAAGAACATTTCGTTTCTAGCCTTTATTTCACCACTGTAAAGATAGGCCCTCATTACGGGTATTGCCTTCAATATTCAAGCATTCTAAACTCGACTGTGATGTTTAAGTTCATTTTTTGATAATAAAACTCTATTTTTTACATCGCAGTTAAAAATGAAAAACAGGAATCAAATCTGCTCCATTCTTTATGCAGTTTTTACAAATAAATAAGATATTAATAGGTTAGAAGAAAATGTCAGACAAGCTCACAGGCACAGTTAAGTGGTTCAATGAAAGTAAAGGTTACGGATTTATTACACGCGAAGGTGGCGCCGATTTATTTGTCCATTTCAGCAACATCATCGGAGATGGATTCAAAACATTACAAGAAGGACAGCAAGTTAGCTTTACAGAAGGTCAAGGCCAAAAAGGCCCTCAAGCCGAGAACGTAGAGCCAGCTTAAAGCCGTAGAGATAATAAGAACGCACAAGACATAAAATAAAAGCCCTCTCTTTTTCAAGACAGGGCTTTTAATGGTGTTTTCTAAAAGGGTTTACTATAGGAAATGGAGTTATAAAATGGGCCTCTTCCAATTGGCTTATAACTGTCAACTGTTACCTTTTACCATTAGCTTTGAACGATTAGTTGACAACTAACCTCCAGCTACCCAACCACAACTACCCTACAACAACTAATAGTAAGCGTTAGATTTGTTGGTATGATCGGTAACATCTCGAACACCTGCCAAAGAAGGAATACTAGTCATCAGCGTTTTTTGAACGCCATCCTTCAAGGTTATATCAATCGCACTACATCCCTGACAACCTCCACCAAACTCTAATACAGCAAAGCCATCATCAGTTATCTCGACCAAACTCACTTGCCCTCCATGAGCAGCAAGCCCAGGGTTAACCTCATTGTATAAAATATAATTTACTCGATCTTCAACGGGGCTATCCTCTGTCACTTTGACCATCTTTGAATTCGGTGCACGAATCGTTAATTGGCCTCCCATTCGATCTGGCGAATAGTCTACCGACGCTTCTTCAAGAAAAGGAATACTTCTCGCTTCAAAATAAGCTTTGAAACCATTCAACTGCACCACCTCATCGCCTTCTTGTTCTTCACCAGGGCGACAATAGGCGATACAGGTCTCAGCTTTAGGCGTTCCAGGATCAGAAACAAACATACGAATACTGATACCTTCAGCGTCTTGCTTATCAAGCAATTCTTTCAAATATACTTGAGCAGATTCACTAATTGATACATTTAAGTCAGATTGAGACATTTAAAAATAAACCACCGAATTACAATAAGAAAATATACGATTAAAACTTGAGTATGATAGCACTCTACTCTTAACGATTGGAAAAAGTTTAGAGCGGGCTAGATAAAAACAAGCTGAAAAAGTATTCGCCAGAGCTACAAAGCCCCAATAAATTAAAAGGTTATATCACCTACTTAAGTATGAATTTGTTCTGAGTCTTATCGAGTATTTCAAAAAAGAGGAAGCAACAGCTACTTTCGGCTCTCAACCCAAGCCTTTGCTTTGGTATAAGCCAGTAAATAGAGCTTATTCATTAGGTTAGATTTAAAAAGAGTCAGCTCATGCATCTCACGAAAATGATTCGAGAGGCTCTGTTTGTAACCCGCGTCTCCTTCTAAAAAGTCATAAAGTTTTAAGTCTGTTTCCATAAAATAATTAATTAAATAATAATGAGATACAAAACCAGGCTTAAATTTATTATCTGACTCATACGAAAAACCATTTTGGTAAAACAAGAATTCATCGTTATAAACAAAGCCATATAAGTATCCAACAATTTTATTCGGTGTTGAGATCTCACATACTAAGATTTCACCAGAATCAAAACGAGATCGAATTAACTCATGATGAAACTTTGTGAAAAAATGACTTGAAAACGCGCCACCTTCACCTCTTTCACTCCAAGTCGCCTCATGTAATTTCGCCAACTGGTCCAGCATAGCTAGAGCATTTTCTGCGGTATTTGCAATCTCTAATTTAATGTCACCAAATTCTTCATAGGCTTTGATCGATCGGCGAACTTGTTGTCGTTTATTTTTACTCAACACATTGATGTAAGGTTTGCCTTCGTTTCTTAACACCTCCAGATCGACGCTGTACGACTTTACGCTACGACCTTTTAATTCATACTTTGAAACGCTAGGTTCTATGCGCTGATAACACTCATGACTAATACCATGCATACGATACTGATCAAATGACCCCAACACTTCTGAATCTAAAAACGCATCGAAAGAAAACTCGACACCAGTTTTAACAAGAACATCATTGTATTCAGGCGTTAATTTATCAACTTCTCTAATACCACCACCATAAAAAACAAATAATTCAGATGGAATCAGTTTTAATTTTTTTGTGGCACTTTTTCCAAAGAAAAAACCAACAACTGGATTGCCCTCATCAAACAAAAAACAGCCATAGATATCAATGGAATCACTCTCATAATGCTTTAAGCTTTTTACCCAATTGGTAATCCAACCCACACTCTGAAAATAATGATGAGGACAAACTTTCGTAAGGGCTTCCCAATATTCTAAAATTTTAGATTCATCCGTTTGGAGTGACAAAATCTCTGTCATGTAATTCATATCTATTATTTCCACTCTCACCAAAATAAGTCTTCACTTCAAACCCCGCAGATTTCGTTTACAATCGACAGCGACAGGCACAAAAATCAGATAACAAACGAATAAAATGATTAACTCAGGATTTTGGCGACGATTATACACTGTTTTAGCGAAAACTATCTGGCTAGTACATTCTCGCCACCCTGTTTATCTGATTTGCGTTACAATGATCTAATGATACAAACCAATTATGACAAGAGGCCGGATTTTCGGAGCTAGTAGCCAGTATTACTTCTCGAATTACCGATTTGACACATGAAATATTTAGCCACCTCCCCCGTTTTTTATTTTCTTGCTTGCCTCTTTATTTTTTATTCGTTGACTTATGTTACTCGATACAAAAAAACTCTTTTTATTCTCTTTCTTCCATTTTTAATCGTGTCGTATTTACTACTTACCGGGTTTGGAGCTAATAGTGCTGTAAGATTTTTTGCATACCAATCAAATGGTGAAACCTGTTCTGAAAATACCGCCATCCTTTTACCAAGCGGATTAACAAGCCTCCCCAACAATGAATTTGATTACAGCGTCATCAACAACGCCACATTCAAAAGAGCTCACGCAGCAATTGAATGGTTGAAAAAAGACGATAAACGGGTGTTGATGATCTCCGGTGACGGGGCTGGGTCAAAATATATCGAAGCTAAACTTATTCTTAATTACATTGCCGAATTTAATATCGACAATACAAGGCTCAGCTACGAAGACAAATCAACAAGCACTCATCTCAGCGCAGACAACTTGCACAGACTCGTAGGCACAAAAAACTTAGAATCAAAAAATATTACTCTTATCACATCTGAGTTACATATGCGTAGGGCGTTGGGTACTTTTGAAAAAAAAGGTTTTGCTGCATGCCCTTTAATCTCTGACTATCAATTCCAAGAAACAAAGGGTTTCCTACGTTTCTTTCCTAATGGCAGCGCTACACATAAATCCCAAGCCATTCTTCATGAAATTATTGGTTATCTTTGGTATCGCTGGACAGATAGGATATAAGTAAAAAATTCCAACCAATACTGATACGACTAAAATTAAATTTCGAAGGGCTGTATCGTCAATTTACTGACTAACACGTATTTTATTTGTTATAAGGTTTAGAAAAAAATGTATTCTCGAGTATAAAAAGGTATCGCTTATTTCCTTAAAAATACTAACTCAATTCTTAAAAAAAACATTTCTTTGTCTACACTAAAAAACACACCTCGATAAATGAGACCTAGTTACCACCAAAAACTTCGGGCACTACCCATAAATCGACATTCCTTTTCAAAATCCTACATTTTGGGGTGATCTACTGCTATTAATCTATATAATGCGTTCATTATTAAAAACGCCCAAAAGACTTAGTTTTTTAATCGTACAAGCTGGTAAAAAGTTATGTTAAGAATCTGGATAACGACTATTTTTATCGCCACAAGTATCCTCCTTGTAGGCTGCCAAAAAGAAGCAACAACGGAGACTGTTGATGTACCCGTCAGCGCCTCAAATGTTTCTACTGAACCATTCCAAATAGTGAGGGCCTCTCCCTCAAGCAGCGATACCAATATCCCGGTCGATCAAAATATTGTTATTACTTTCAACAAATCTGTTGCAGCCAGCAGCAGTGACCTGCTGGTCGAGGTTGAAAATAACGCTGGCCCTATTAGAGGAAGTTCAATTTACAGCGGCAATGATGTCACCTTCAACCCATCAAATGATTTTGATTACGCCTCAAATTATACAATCACAGTCACAATTGATAACAACATTAATAATGCTGCTGCTGTCTCTACGACGGGAAGCGTTCGAACATGGAGTTTTATTACTGAAGCGCAACCAACTACAAGTACACCTCCACCACCCTCTTCTGGGGAACAGGGGAATCCAGGCGCGACATCAAACTACATTACCGATAGAAGAAAAATTCCACCAAACTATGGCTCTAGTGTTCCCGCAAAAGGGGAAACTAGAACGGATCCTATCACTGGCATAAAAATTACTCGGCTAACTGATGCATCTGAATTAAACGGTACGAATGACGCGTTCATTGTTTACTCAAGATACACTCCTGAAAATACCAGCGGGGACTACTTTCTTGCATTTGGCGCCAACTCCACAAGTAGCTGGGTGATCAACCGCTCGACCGGTAACGTTGTAACAGAGCTGAAACATAAAGCAACTAATCAAGTTGGCGAAAATCACGAAGTACGATGGGATATTTCTGGTAACCACCCTTACCGAATTTACTATCGTTACCAAATGGCATTTTACATGATCGATGACGTAAGAAGCCCATCAACAACTCTATTGCACGATTTCTCAAATGAGTTCCCAAATTCAACAAAATTATTTAATGACGTAGAAGGTGATAGCTCTAACGACAGTGATCACTGGGCGTTCATGGCAACACACTATAATGGATCTACTTATGTGGTTGATGGTTACATACACTATCAAGTCTCCACTAACACTGTTCATACATTACGCCCTGCTGATTTAGCGGGCACCAATTTAAGTGCAGAAGCAGGTAGAAGCAGTTTTACATACCGTCCAAATATGGTTGAGATGACACCTGATGGCACTGGGTTCATTATGCATCATGGTCGTAAATGGGATGATAGCTCTTATGGCGGAAATGGCGCGGCTTGGATTGATACTTGGTATGACGGTGCTTATCTTTGGCCTGCAGATTTTGACTTTGTCTCAAACCCTCCTCGAAAAATATCGGTAGGAGAAACTCATTCAGGCTGGGCTCTTGATTCCCAAGGTCGAGAGTACTTTATTAGTCAGAATAATCGAACTGATATGCTAGATGCTGTTGCAACAACAGGCAGTCTGTACAATTACAGTAACAGGCTAGAGGTCGCTTCCCATGCGGACTTTGGATGGGGCGGCGGTTTTCACTACGGTAAAATGCCTCCTAGTAGGCCTGACTGGATTTTTATTAACGACTACCACAACAGAAACTTCGCAAGTTACAACGATAGCTGGCTTGCTGATCAATTGATTATGATTAAGCTAGACTCAATAACTAACAACCCTACTGTCTGGCGGATTGGAAGCAATTATAATCTCTACACCGGTAATTACAGAGACGAGGCCCCTGCCGCAATCAACTATATTGGAAATCGGATTTATCTCTCCAATAATTGGGGTGGAAACCTTAACCATAGAGAAGTATTTGTGTATGAGCTTCCTGACAACTGGAATGAAGTCTTAAATTGAAAGGCTCGCAGAAAGGGTTTTCAACGCACCCTTTCTCAAACTAACTTATCAACTAAATAATCTATTCTCTTAGTTGCCACATGAAACTATTTTCATGTGGCAACTACTTGAAACCTCCCACCTAACTTTAAAGATAGAACGTGCACAAATTTATACTTGCTCAACCCTCTTTAATTAATCAAAAACACTAGATGTGTTAGCTTTTTTTATCTTCTCACCTGTATCAGAATCAGCCAAATAGTTTAACTTTATACAAATACCACATAACACAAAAAAGATAAAAATCATTGATGGATGACTGAATCTATCCCCAAACATATTCCCTATAAGAATTCCGATTGTAGAACATAACAAAATAATCCCTACCCCAGTCGCCAATCTATTTTGCGAGTCCCTTATCGTACTTCTCGCCAAATTTGATATGGAAATTAATAGTGCAATTAAAACCAAAATACCTAACGCCCCTCCTTCAACTATTGTTTTGACAAAATAATTATGCGTATCCATATTTACAGTATTAATTTCAGGGCTACTCCAACTTCGATATCCATACCCAACAATCGGAGAAGATTTAGCCTTTTCAAAGGCCGCTTCCCAGAAAACAAACCTTGAAGCCGCGCTTTCATCCCGCTCTTCTTCGGATGAGTTAATGGATGAAAAACGCTCATATACCGACTCGGGTATGATCATAGGCGAGGCAGCAAATAGCACTAGCAAAATGAGTGTTAGTCTACCTTTATTTTTTTTATAAAAATAAAACACTATAGCCGCTGCTAATATTGAAACATAAGCACCACGAGAGTAGGTGTACATTAAACTGAGTACAGCACAAGGAACAGCGACATAAATCAGCCCTTTTTGCCAATACTTTTCAACCTTAAGATGGAAAACCAAAACAACGGCAACGATAGAAGCTGTAACTAAATAAGCTCCCATCTCATTAGCCCCTAAATCTGTCATCGTACCGTTAACTCTTAAAGAGTCGCTATAATGATATTTAGCTACCGATTGATATTGATTGAAAACAACCCTGAAGACATAAGGTAACGGTAAAAGAAGAGAAAACAGTATGTACTTAACATCTTTATAAGAAGTAATACTTTTTTGAACCAAGAATGTTAGAGAAATAACAAAAACAAAATCCTTAAGCGCGTTAAAAGATCTGCCAACAGGAATAGTCAACATAAATAACATTATGAGGTAAGAGATGAAGAGATAAACAATAAATGCAACCATCCATTTATTGGTCGACTTCTCCCAATTAACTACGCCACCCTTCCAAAAGGCCCCCATTAAACTTAAAAAAAACATCACATTCATAAAATTAATACCGCCAGGTAACGGCGGAAATAATTTATGCTGTACATTGACTAACGGAAGGAAAAATATAAAAACCAACAAAGGCCAATTAGTCCCTGTTTTACTTCCTTGGCTTTGATCATCTAAGCGATCAAATACATCTCTTGATTCTAAATTCATGTGAATCTGGCACCGTCAATAAACTTATTGATAAACATATACTTAGCTTTTAAGACTCGTAAAAGTAAAAAAATTAAGAAAAACAAATAGTTATAATTAAAATTCAACTTGCAATGATACTCCCCAGAACATTACAATTCTAGCCTCAATAAGAGTACATTAAATACGCAAATTGCTGCCATGACTCCCTAACAAACACAAAAGAATCATTGTTATGAAGATATCTCTAAACGCGCTTCTCACGTTTTTAGTGGGAGCAACAGTATTCTTAGGGCTTCAGCAGCTCGCTGTTGCTACAGAAAAACCCAATAAAGTAAAAGTTTTCTCACCCACTTTCAATAAATCAATCATTTTGCCGGTTTATCCCAGCATACCTGCACAAAACGAATCAATCATTGAGCCAACAACCGGCCTTAAACTTACCCGTCTAACCGACTCAGAGCGTTTAGAGGGATCTAGTGACGCTTTTGTCTCCTATTCCCGTTACTCACCCGAAAATTCATCAGGAGAACTTTTTTTAGCCTTCGGTTCTAATTCGATCTGTAGTTGGGTGATCGAAAGAAAGACCGGAAAAATCATAGCCAAGTTAGTTAAAAAAGACGGTAAAACCATTGGTGAATACCATGAGGTTCGTTGGGACAATTCAGGTAAAAACCCAAATCGTCTCTATTATCGCGATGGTATGAAATTAATCCAAATTGATGACGTATATAACCACGTTAAAACAACCACTATCATCAAAGATTTTTCAGAACAATTTCCAGAATCTACAATTATTTATAACGATGTTGAGGGTGACAGTTCAGACGACAGTGACCATTGGGCTTTTATGGCAGCTCATTACGATGGAAGAACAAATGTAGTTGATGCGTTTGTCCACTACCAAATATCAACAGACACGACTCACGCACTGACGACCAAAGACCTTGCAGGGACGAAATTAAAACACTACACAGAACGACCTACTTTTCCAAGGCCGAATATGGTGGAGATATCACCAAATGGCGATGGGTTAGTTATTCATTTTTCTAGAGCCTGGGGTACAGAAGAATACGGCACGCGACACAAAGATATCAATACTTGGTTTGACGGTGCTTACCTATGGCCCATAGATTTTGATTTTAACGCTATAGAACCTAGAAAAATTTCAGTAACCTCGACCCACTCTGGATGGTCCTGGGATGAGAAAAATGAAAGTTACTTTGTTAGCCAAAACAACAGAAACGATCTAATTGAGGCCGTTCCAACTAGTAAAAACAAACGAAAAATAACAATTGGCTCCCATAAAGATATGGGCTGGAGTAATGGGTTTCACTTCGGGAAAATGCCGCGCAATACTTCTAATTGGAGTTTAGTTAGCACCTATGGGTTAGGTGACCCAAAAGAAGAATGGGGATTGCATCAGATCTTTTTGCTGGAACTAAAACCAATGTATCAGAATAATAGAGTCTTAAGAGTTGGACCCACCTACAACCACTATGACGGCAATTATAGAGATGAAGCTATCGCGGCCATCAACTTACATGGAAATAGAATTTATTTTTCGTCAAATTGGGGAGGTGCAATTAAGCACCGAGAAATTTTTATGTATGAATTACCAGACAACTGGCAAGATATTGTAAAAAAATAAAACATTCATCACTTTTTAAAATCAACCCAAAAGATACTCTCCGTGAAGCACCTTTCTCTTTTTAAGCAAAGCAGTTTATATAGCATCGGTAATTTTATTATCTCAATTATTGGAATAATTACTTTTCCTATTCTTACAAAAAATTTAACGGTGAACGAATACGGTATTGTTGGACTACTCACCGTGACCATAGGGCTTGTAACATCGCTCTGCAAAATTGGTTTGCAACATAGCGTGATTCGTTTTTTTTCGGAATACGACTATTCCACTTTTATTTCGAATACGTTAATCACCACACTTATAACAACGCTCAGTGTCGCGCTTGGGGTTACGCTACTAGGGTTCACCCTATCTTATTTTGTTGACAGTGTTTTATTTGAAGTTAATTTCTTGGTATGCATTGCTATCATAGCCGCATTAGGTAGCTATCAGTCATTTATTTACAAAGTACTCGTAGCAAAACAAAAAAGCGTAGCGATGACTGGCCTATCTATCATCAAAAAAATACTCTCGACTGTTTTTATTATCGGTATCATACTGGTCATTTCTGGCACTGCTATTTGGTTTCTGTATGCCACATTAATAGCAGAAGTGCTCTTTACCTGCTTTATTACTGTTTGGTGTTTACAGGTCAAATTCTTTGAGGGATTCTCACTGAAGGCCACCGATAAAACTGTCGTGACAGCCCTGCTTACCTTCGCAATCCCGATGATGGGTTTCGAAATTGCTAACATGGTTCACGCGTTTATCGATCGCTTTTTTATAGAGATTTTTCTTTCAAAGAAAGACTTAGGGCTATATTCCGCACCCTACAACATGACAACCATTATTAACAGCGTGGTACTTGGCGGAATTACAACAGCTATTGTTCCAGCTTATTTAAAAATATGGAACACGGAAGGAAAAGCGGCCACCGAATCTTTACTATCCTCCATCACATCACTTTTTTTATTATTTTTACCAGCAGTAATAGCCGGTCTCTATTGCGTCGGCGAGCCCCTAATTGGGTTTCTAGCAACTGACGAATATAAGCAATATGCGTTTCTGCTTCCGATTATTGCTTCGGGCGTTTTTTTACATGGAACCAACGTAATATTTGCAGCGGGATTGCAAATTAACAAAGACTCTAAAAAAATGCTTCAATACGTTGTTGAAAGCATGCTTATTAACACGATTCTAAATCTCATTTTTATACCCATATTTGGAATTATCGCTGCAGCTGTTGTAACTGTTATCAGTTACTTATGGATGTCGTGTCGCTACTACTGGGCAGGAAAAAAAACAATCTCTATAAAGCTAAACTGGAAACTTCTCACGCGCTCTATAATGTATGCTTGTGTCATGGTAGCGGTGACTATGCAAATTAAATTAAGCAGTGATTTTTTATTACTATTGAGCCGAGCAACTTTAGGTGTGTTTGTTTTTTTAATTTTGGCTTTTATTTTTGAAACACACCTCAGGAAAGAACTACTCAGTTTTTTGAGGCATCGGTTTAATTTTGGCAGGAATTCCAACAGCCATTGAGTTATCAGGAATATCCGTTAGTACAACAGCATTTGCTCCTATCACTACATTACTACCAATTTTTACATCGCCTATAATTTTAGCACCCGCCGCAATATAGACATTGTCGCCAAATACTGGCCAACCCGCTGTTTTACCCGCACCTTTTGAACCAATTGTTACACCTTGGGATATCGAGCAGTTCTTCCCGAATTTCCCTCTAACCACGATTCCACCATAATGACCAATATAAAAACCAGGGCCAAATTCCGACAAAGGTCCTAGCCATATCCCATAAAAAGTAAAAAAGAAATAACGCAAGAATTGAAACAATATCTTTCCTATATGTGAAATTACAGGTATTTTTATACTATATACGACTTTTCCAAATCGAAAAATGCACATAATGTGCAATCCATGGCACATCAACAAATTTAAAATTAAACTTAAAAAATTATCTGTCTTTATATTTCTCTTATAAAAAATTTTATAATCTTCTCGTAGATAGCCAAATTCTTTTTTGAAAGTCTCGGTAAAACTTAACTCACTAGTCACTAGTCTATCTCCAACAAATTTTATAAAAACATGCCAAGTTAAAGGGCAGAATAAATTTTTTCCATTTTCAAACCCAAAGCATTCCAGTCATAAGTGCTTTCGGCAATAGCTCGAGCAGTAGATCCCAACGTCTTACACAACTCATCATCATTAATACAACTAATAACCGCATCAGAAAATGTGGTGGCATTATCAGCAAAGTAAACGCTTTCGTTATCTGTCAGGTTGATGCCTTCACTGCCTTTTCGCGTAGACACTATACATTTACCATAAGCCATGCCTTCAATCACCTTTAATCGTGTACCACTACCGACATGTAAAGGGACAATAAAAACTCGAGCTTCATTCATGACAACATTTAAATCATCCACAAACCCTAAAATATTAACATTTTTTTTAATTGACTCAGAGACCGTTAATTCTGGCTTTGGATTACCGACTACTTGCAAAACAACTTCGCTGTCTTTTTGAATAATTAACGGCATCACTTCATCTAAAAACCATTGCATACCCAATCTGTTTGGATACCAAGCCATACCGCCAAGGAAGGCGATTTTCTTTGAGCGAGGTAATTCGGAGCTATAACTCATCTCACTGATGTCCATTGCATTGGGAATACAATGGACATTTCTGGCTCCAAACTTTTCAATATCCACTAAATCATCATCAGAGCATGTAATGACATTTTGAATTGACCGGCATGCCTTTTTTTCAAATTGCGTTAATTCTCTTGCCTCTCTATCTAAGATAAATTTCATTAGAGTAGACTTTTCTATCGCTGCTTTTTGCAACACTAAATTTGATTCTACATTGTGCTCATTAAGAACGATTGGAGTTTCAGCTGGAACGAACTCTTTAAGCCATGCCAACGTCAGCAAATCAAAATGGACAATATCAGGAGCATACTCTTTTATTTTATCTTTAAACAATCGACCAAGGCTTTCACTTCGGTAACGCTCTATAACTATTGGGCTTTTTCGCAACAAGCTAAGACCAACCGAGGTGGCTTTATTCAATAAGCTATCTTTAAAAAGAGAAACATCAACAGATTGACACAATGCATACAGAGGGGAACTTGATTCTAAATTATCTTCTTCTCTTAAAATACTGATCAGGTGAATATCAAAATATTTTGCGAGTTGCTTTAACACTCCAAATGTTCGAATTTGATGCCCTTCTGTCGTCGGATAAGGTAAACGTGCTGCAACAAACAATATTTTTTTTCTGTCTAAAGATGGCTTTTCCATTACTTACTCTGCAAGGTTTTGGTGAGCGGCTTTTATAGTTCAATTATAAAAAGCTTTATTCGCTATCAACGTTGTAAATAGTGCCAGAGATAATTTACCAAAGGGCGAACGGAGACGAGTGTCATCCATATTAAAACGTTTGATTGTATAGGGGTTGTCGCCAAACTGATTGATACCTTCAATTGTTGTCACCGCCGAATCATATCTCGCATTCTTTAACACTTGAGGCGCATTCTCCGAGATATCTTTTTTGCCGCCGTTGGGGTAGGCAAAATGAGTGGCATCTATTCCAATATGCTTTTTAATTTGTTCTCTAGAAAAATCCAACTGATGCTCGAATTCTTCATCAGTTATTCTAGATGTAATAAAGTGATCATGTGTATGACCGCCAATTTCTACTCCGCCTTTGGACAAAAAATCGACATCTTGCCAATTCATAAAACCGTTATCATCTGAAAAACAAGTACCGCATTGCTCTGCAATTTCGCCAATAATATTGTGAACTTGCTCAGGCTTAAAAATTTTGATGTTGTTATTGATGTTTTTAATCAAATCTATTCGCTGATTAACATCAGCTAGCTCTACAACGCCCAAATCCATCATGGATAAATCAATTGCTTTGACTTCAGAATTTACAATAGCTTCTTGCAGTTGTTGAGCCCAAAAATCTCTTTCGCTATCGATAAATCCAGTGGCTATATACACCGTGACCGGTAAGCCCGCGACGGTATCAAGTATCTTAATATTGTTTTTATAGCCGTCATCAAACGTTAAGCAAAATCTAACCTGATCAGAATCTTTTGCAATGACTTCACCAATAGAAACCAATTCCCCGAGTTGTTGGCACCAATCAGCCACTTGTTTTAAGGTCTCACTTTTGACTGACAGGTGAAGAACGTCACTTTCGTCATCTAACTTATGGAATGTTAGAACAATGTATTGGCCTGAACGGCAGATCACACGAGTATTATGCCCTGAATAATGCAGAGCTAGTGCGAGTATGTATTTAAACCATTTTCTTAGTTTTTTTTGCAAGCTGGCCATATAGTTTTATTTATCCAGTTTGGTTGATCTTCTGTCAACATTGTCCCTATAAACTCTACACCTAGTAACATCATAATTACTAAGCAGGCTTATAATATTCTATGATTCCTCTGTATTTTTTCATTATTAAAGAAGCCTGTGATTCTATACTGAACTTCTCTTTAATGGTCATTATTGCATTAATTCGCATCGTTTCGAATCGTTGTTGATCATTGATTAACAATTCTATCTTGTCCGCAAAGCTTATCGCATTATCATCGGCAATAAACCCGCAGTCACCTTCATTAAGAATATGAGGTATTTCGCCAACAGCTGTACTGACAACGGGTATTTTGTAGGAAAGAGCTTCTAATAGATTCATAGGAAGCCCTTCTGTGCTTGAACAAATTATCAGTAAATCAGCCATTTGATAAAATGCTTCTGTATTGGTAACGAAGCCATGAAACTTGATTTGCTCATTTAGATCAAGACTGGATGCTTTTTGCTTAACATCATCTAATAAAGGGCCGTCGCCAATCACATCTAAAGTAACATTAATATGGCGTTTTTTTAACTCTGAAATTGTCTCGACTGCAAGGATATGGTTTTTTTCCTGAGAAACTCGAGCAACTATTAATAATTTTAACTGCTCGTCTTTAGTTTTTGTTACATCAGAGAATGGTAACTCCACTCCGTTAGGTATAAATTCTACCCCAAGCGTAGGCCGGCTAAAAAAGCGCAACTTGATGCCTCGAGAAACGATAAAAACGGCTGACACAAAATTGATAAAGAAAGCCTCTATCTTGGCATATAACTTTTCTGCCCTTGTTGTATTTAAACCACCGTGCATATGATGCACAACTTTGGCATCAGTACCAAAAGTTGCAATCAACCCATGCACTAAGGATTTGTAGTCATGAGTGTGGATAACATTATAAGGTTCATTTTTTATTATTGTTTTTAAATATTTAGTGAGAGGTAAATCAATTTTCTTTTGACTTTTACTTGAATTAACTTGTACAGAAGAATCTCTTAAAGAATCCGCTAATCGTTTTGAATCCGTCCCTTCACCTTCTATAACAAAAAGATTGGCTTGAAATTCTTTAGACTGGCGATTAATCTCCGGCAACAAATTGTGTAGTACTTTTTCAGCACCATAAAAACCGGTTGTTGACCTCACATGAAGAACATTAATCACTTAGGCGAACGTCCTCTATTTTTTTTGAAAAAAGTGTTTCAAAACTGCCTACCATGGCAGCATTTGAAAACTTTTGCTCTGCTAACTCTCTTGATCGATGACCGAAACTTTTCAGCCTTTCGCTGTTTGTCAATAACGATTCAAAAGCATCTGCAATTGCCATAGAAGAGCTTGCTTGAACTAACAAACCATTATCGTTATTAACAACCACTTCTCCATTCCCTCCTACATCAGTGGCCAACAAAGGAAGTCCAGCAGCTGACGCCTCTACCAACGCATTGGACAGCCCTTCAGATAGAGAAGAAATGACGAATAAGTCAACGACTTTCATCCACTCAGAAACATTCTTTTGCCAACCAGCAAAAATAACTTTATCTTCAATACCTAATTGTTTGGCTAGTGATTTTAGTGAAACTTCCTCATCACCACCGCCTATAAGCACTAACATCGCCGTATCTTTTGATTTTTCTAAATAACGAGCAAAGCCTTCTAGTAAGAAAGCATGGCCTTTAATAGGCTTTAAAGTACCAACACAGCAAATGATTTTTTTATTCAATGGCAGTTTGAGATTTTCGCGAACATTTAAAATGTCTTGTGCAGTTCCCTGCCGATATAAGTCAAGATCAGTTCCATTATGAATAACCCAAGCTTTATCAGCACTTACACCATACTCATTTATCATCAAATCTTTGATACTAGATGACGGACTCACAATACCATCGAGGCGCTTGGTAATAAACTTCATCAGCTTTTTCAAACGAGAGGATGTATTAAAACCCATATCTCTTTTGCTTGATAAATTAACAAGACGCTTAAATGATAGCTTTTTTACAATATAATTTAATAAGTCAGATTTTTCATGGTAAGAAATAATTAGATCAATATTAGATTTTCGGATCAAGAAAAAGACTTCTAGAATTAAAAAGAGATAGGAAAAGCTAAACACGCTATTAACAGGCGTGGAAAACAATGTAACGTTATTTTTTTTCCTTAATTTTCCGTCTTTAATAGTATCTCTAATTTTATCTGGATACATTTGAAAAACGGTTACCTCAAAATCATTACCAATACCCGAGAGAAGGTTTAGTAAATGTTTCTCACTACCTCCTGGCTCGCCGACGTAATTATCCGTTACAACAAGTAATCTTTTAGTCATCTTGTTGTTTTTCTCTATTTGACATCATTAACAATTCCAAAATCAAAATATTCATTTCTTCCACAAATGCAGGTCTTTATTATTAAAAAATTCAATCATTGCTTTAAGCGCATAGAAGTTCATAGAAACAAATGCATTTCGAATACGAACTAACTTCTTAAACAATGAAACGTTGATATATTTTTGAAATAGCGGCATAGCATAAAAAACAATCTGGCCACCAAAAGCCAAACTAAAGAACCAATGAGACCCCATAAGAAACATGCTACTTATCAGTATTAAAAACAAAAAAACGGGCATAACTAATCGAAATAATTTATGAGAGACGTATTGAACGATTGCCGGATTTTTCCAAGGTAAAAGCAACTCAGGTCTCAATACAACTAATTGATAATTTCCTGCTAACGTTCTAATTTTTCTCGTCTCTTCACGAACAGGGTCAGAACTTGGTATGTCATAAGCGATAGCGCTTGGCTCAAATAAAACTCGCTTCCCCTGCATTACAACATTCATAGGGATTAAAACATCATCGAGAACTGTATTGTTGGGTATTACCTGAAATAAATCTTTTCGTATCGCGTAAATCGCCCCTGTTACGCCAATAGTCGAATCATATTGACTTTCTTTTGCTCTTATAAATGTTTCATACTGCCAGTATGCATCAACGGATTGGGCAAATTCATTTTCTTCTCCACTTGAAAAATGTAACTCACCACTAACAGCACCGACACTTTTATCAGAAAAGCACGCCAGAAGGTTAGGTATCGCATCGGTTTCAAATGTTTGCCGAACATCAGTCAAAACGGCAAAGTCTGTTTCTATTGCACTAAACGCATCATTAAGACAAGCTGCTTTTCCTCTGCGTTCACTAAAACTTAAAAGTTTAACGTTAGGCAGTTGCAGCGAAGAAATGACTGCCTCCGTTTTATCATCAGAGCCATCAGAGACAACTAAGATATGTATTTTATCTTCTGGATATTTTGCGTCTAAAATATTTTTAATTTTTGCTGATATTTTATCGGCTTCATTATAAACAATGACGACAACAGTCACGTCGTCGAGAATGTCATTTTTTGTGATATCTTTAGGGAAAAGTTTAGCTAGGACGAATATGAAGAAGGGATACAGTGCATAGGTGTACACAACTAAAAAAGCAGACAACCAAAAAACAGTAAGCATCATTAACCCCGCAACAATTTCCAAATAACTTCATAACGCTGATTACCAAGGATTTTTTTGGCTTGTTTAGTCACGAAATATTTTATTTGATCCTTTCGGATTGGAGCAGACTCACAGTACAGCAACTGCTCATACAAGTCTTTGCTGGTAGCTGAAGTAACAGCCACTCTTGGAATTGAAAAAAGATCAACCTTATCAAGATTCATGTATCCAGGCTCAGAATTGGATATCGCGGAATAGCCGGAGCTTTTTGCTATGGCTTTTAGACGCTCATCGTACCTTCCTCCTGGAGGAGCAAAGATTGTCACCTCTCGACCACAAGCATCACCAATTAAATCTTTGGAGCGTTTTAACTGATCTAGCAGCGCTTCATCGTCTAGATCATTCATAAACTCATGGGTATGTCCATGCGACTGTATCGACATACCCATACTAACCATTTCTTTAAGCTGAGAAGATGAGAGAAAATTCTTAGTATTTATCGTCGACGAATTAACAAAAAAATCGGCGGAGAAGCCATGCTCTTGCAACAAGCAAGCAGCACTATAATTAGTGGCATGACCATCATCAAAAGTAAATGAACAGCAAGATGTATTTTTGTCATGATCTTGATAAATAGCTTTCGAATGTGAATTCGATAGAGACAATAGTTTTTCCAAAGAAAAGATAGGAATGTTTTTTTCAAGACTCAGAGCGATAAAATATTGGTACGCTTCTTCGAGGACGGAATAAAACGCATCAGCACCATCCATAGGTGACAAACCGTTATTAATTCCATGAAACATGAAAACAGGAATAGACATGATGAAAACATCCAGCAGCTAAAAGATTGATGCGATTACACTAAGAAGAGACATCAATGAGAGAATCGTCAAAAACTATTTTTTTCTAACGGGGCTATCGCCGTTTGAGGCATTCTCTAAACCGCTGGATAACGAATCAGCAATCCTTTCTAATTGATGAGCGATATCATGCGCCACAGAAAGTAGGTTGCCAGCATCTTCACTCGACATACTGCCATCCACTTTTGAATTAATGTTGACAACTTTATGCAAGCCTTTCATCGACCGCGGAGGTTCATTGACACTTCGGGGTAATGTGCTGGAATCCCAATTTAGCTCTTTAACAGCATCATCTATTTGTCGCGATGAAATCGCGTAGAATCCATCGGCATACCCACATGTCAATGCTGTGTCAGCAAGGATATTAATTAGCCGAGGTAAACCTTGAGTAAATTCGTAGATCTGTTTGATTGCATCGAGTGTAAAAATTTCTAATTTTTGACCCGCTTTATAAACACGAAACTGAACGTACTCTTTTGTTTCTTCAAAATCTAATCGCGTTAAGTGAAAGCGTAATTTGATTCTCTGGTTGAGCTGCTCAAGAGATCCACTTTCAATGATATTTTTAAGTTCAGGCTGGCCACACAAAATAATATTCATATTGGACTTACCAGAATATATGTCGATGCCTGCAAGCATTCGCAATTCTTCAAGTGTTTCAAACGATAAACTCTGTGCTTCATCAACCACAATGACAATCGTACGCGTTGACTCAACGATATAATTATTCACCAACTGGTACAGTTTTGATTTTGGGATATCTTCACCATCAACTAAACCAAAACGCTCCGCAATAGTATAAAGAAGCTCGAATGGACTAATTTGGGTTTGATATATAGTCACAACTTCTGCTGCAGAGGGCATTGTTTTTAATAAATGCTGCAACAAAATCGTTTTCCCAGCTCCTATTTCTCCAGTCAAAAGGGTAAATACATCTTTATTCCACAATGCATAATTAAGAAAAGTGAATGCCTTTTTATGACCTTTACTCAAATATAAAAATTCAGAGTTAGGCGCAATTTCAAACGGCTCAACTTCAAAACCATAATGTTCAAGATACATATTAAAACCCTTTTATTCGTCCAAGGGGAGAATAGCTGAACCCAAATCTAAAGCTATTTTCCGCAACATCTCCATTAACTAGTAATGAGCGTTCTTCTATATTTTCATGCCGATATTCGGCGAATATTACTAAATTTTCTGTCACATAATTGTTGTAGCGTAAAGATGAATAGAGGTCTTCTGTTTCACTATTAGCAGAAACAAAATCTTCTTTTTCAAACCCAACTCGCAGGGTAATATCACTTTGACTTGCTGTTCTAAACAACTGACCAAAGTTAAAAACGACCGATACATCCACACCTAAGGAATCTTCTTCTCGATCACTAAAGAGCCCTTCCAAATAGTCTTTATAAACACCGACAGAAACATCAACATAAGCACCATCATGGCTATAGGTAGTGCGAAACGTTTTTTGCTCCAACACCTCGTCAATATAACCTGCCTGATCATTCACATTCAGGTTAACCACGCCCACGCTAACATCGGTATTCACCAAATTGCCGTAATCTTGGTTATAGCGAAAAGACAACCTGTCGCTGGCATTGACTTGCCTCACCAACGAAAAACCAATCAAATTACCATCAAAGGTTTCACCGGTATCTGTTTCAATTTCTGCTCGCCCAACATCAAAAACGTATGCTGTCTGTCTTCGATTTGAGGTCAGCCTTAAAAAAGCACTTCTCTCCTCATAATCAGTATCTAGTAATTCATCATAGCTCGTATCTGTTTGAGAAATATAAAAAGCCAGATCTGTGATTTCTGAAATAGCTCTCTCATAACCAACTGCAGGTTTAATAATAGAACGAGAAACATCAGTTAAACGTGTTTCTGCATCCAGATCACTCACATGACTATACAGCAACTCGAAATTAATCTGATGTTTTCCAGACAGACGAATATAGTAACGAGGCAAGGCGGCAAAAACATTCACGTCAGCGCTGTTACTGACACGCTGAGTAGTAAATCTATTTCTTTGAATCTGAGCGTAAGAGTCAACCAGCGTTAGAGAAAAATTAGAACGTGCTGGAGAATAAACAGCTCCACCTTCAAAGCCTCTTAAGTTCTCATCTTCTGTATCTATCCCTGAGTAGAAGGTCTTACCAAGTAACGCCGACAAGTTAGTTTGAAGTACGTCACTCTCTGTAGACTGAAGAGAAAAATTTAAACCTGCGTTATAGATTTCAGCCGACTCTTCATCAGTTTCACTTCGAAAAATGTTATCCGTCTTTTCAGCATTTCCAAAAAAAGAATACTGATACTCTAAAGAATGCAAAGCCATTGAAAAAAATAGAGATGCACACAGCAAAGCAAGATGTAAAACATTTTCTTTTCGCACAACTATTTCCCCAAAACAACCGATACAACTAAAATTGATTTAATACGACACCTGCCAGTTTATTTTGCCCGATTGTTCTGGCTGCCGTTTTTATTTCTTGAGTGCTGCATTGACCATAGGGAATAACTAGCACAACTTGATCACATTTATCTATCAAAATTCTTGTATCAGCAGAATCGCTTAGACTTGGAGCGTCAATAATTGGATAACGTTCGGCATAACGTTCTACAACCTCGTTAAAAAACTGTCCCATTCGTTCAGAACTAAAATATTCAGTGGCATTCTCTCGCTGACTACCCACAGGTATTAACCGTAAACGAGACACCCCTGTAGAATACAAAATATTATCAAGCGGCATTTCTTCTGATTCTAAATAATCAACAATACCCGACTCACTTTCTAACTGAAAAAGATCTGCAAGGGCTGGAGAACGTACATTCGCGTCAATCAACAAGGAGGTTTTTCCCTCATCAAAAGCAAATACATTTGCGATATTAGCAGCAATGAGACTACTACCACCTGCCGGAACAACCGATGTGACTAATGTAGTGAAATTTTTACTGCCGGCTTTTGCAATCAGCTTAGTTCGAATATTTCTATAAATATTTAAAAGCTTCTCATCTTTCATGCTCGGATAAATCAATCGGCGATCCGCTAATTGATCCTCGGTAAAAGTAAACTCCTGCTGCATTCGAGAAATTTGATTCCGAGGAGAAACAGCTGGTTGTTTCCCCGAACTTCTAACGAGCTTATTATTTGGCCCAGAAGCATTATCAGATGTTGAACTTTCCGAATTGCTAGGCTGCTTGTTTTGTTCCTTCATCGCTTTGGAAAAGGCTGTTTCTAATTTACTCATACGACACCTTGCAACCTTACCCAAATGGCATAGCCATATAAAATCCAACTACCTATCACCAAAAAAGTCACAAATGATTTTTTAAGTGTATTTAAACTGTATTCCGTCGGAGTATTCATGTGATAGACCGACGCTAAGACAGGCAAACCCATTTTTTCAGACACTTCGCTTTCCATCCTAACTTTTCCATCAAGGAAAGCTAAACCGAGAATTGCGCCTAAAGGAACAAGAAAACTGAAGAGCAACCCACCCGCTACAAAATGCGCAAAACGAATACCGCGAGGAGTCAATTGAAGTGAAGCAGGCTCTTGTTCTTTAAACGTCTCACCCTGCTCCTCTTCATCGATATTCATAGAAATATATGCACGCTCTCTTTGGCGAACTAGGGAATTATAAATATCCTGATTGACTTGATAATCACGAGTTAACTCAGATAAATTGGCATCCATATCATTAATACGAATAATCCTATCTTCTTCTTTTTTCAGGAGATCATGATTCTCTAGCAACCGTGCGTCTAGCATAGCTATGCGCGACTCAGTAGAAGACACTTCACTCCGCAACTCTTCGTAAAGGGCATTTTTTTCTGGTGCAGAAGCATACCCATCACCCAAATCCTCTCCTCTTTCACGCGCTTGCCTTTCCCTTAAACGCGCTTTTTCTATCTCAGCCATTTGTCCTTTGATACTGACAATATCAGGATAAGTATCGTGGTAACTTAACCTTAACTCCTCTAGCTGGCTTTGTAATTCTTGTAACCGGGTATTGTATTGGCCTTCTCTTGAACGACTTGCCGATACGGATAACTCTCCAGTTAATTGTTTATTCAGTGTATTTTTTCGAATTTTTGCTTCACGTATCTCTAATTGTGTCGCTTCAATTCGTCGACGTAACTCAACGATTCTATCATCTACAGACCTCTGGGCTCCTGGAGAAGCATCTAGATTACTTGATCTGAAATTTTTTAAAGCCTCTTCAGCAGCAATTAATTTGCCATGATATTCTTCAACCTGTTGATTAATAAAATTGTAAGCATTTCGGCTTTCTTGCTGTCTCGTTTTTGTGCTTCGATTGATAAATTCGTGAGTAATAAAATCCGTTATTTTAAAAGCATGCATTGGGTCTTTATCTACATAACTAATTTTGATTAAATTTTTACCCGCATTATTTATTTGAGTTCGAGATTGGATTTCCGAAACTAATCGTTCCTTTGCAACCTCTCCTCTATCCGCGTCTTCAAACCACTCGAAAGTCTCGAGAATTTGATCCATAAAATCCTTACTAAAAATAATTTCTCGAGCCAACTTAGCACGGTCAGAGACATCAGTTGTCACTGCTGTTCCTTCCATTAAGGGTCTAAGAATATTTTGATCATCAACATAAATAGCACTTTCAGAAGAATATACTTTAGGCCAATACCATCCTATGAATAGGAAAGCCATACTAGTAACAAAATACAGTAACGCAAAAAGTCTGCGCTTTTCCCAGACTTCTCGACGTAAAAATTTTAAAATTTCAAAGATTGATAATGTCATATAATTTGTCTTTTAAAAAACTCGCTCAGGAATACTTAAAATATCGCCAGGCTGGATTGCTAAATTCGTTTTCATATCACCATCATCCAAAATATCTTCTAGTCGAATACGAATAGTAGTGACTTTTCCTCCTGATTTCCGATATAAACGCGCACTGTTGCCCGAAGCAAATTCATCTAGGCCGCCAGCCTCAAGCACGACATCTAACACTGACATCCCTTGCCTAAAAGGAAACGATCGTGGTGCTCGAACAGCGCCCGTCACCCTCACTCTCGATAAAAATTCATGGCTCCGCAAATCGGTTAGGATCACAGCAACCTGTGGGTCTTTAATAAACCCAGATAATTGCTGAGTAATATCAGCAGCTACTTCAACAGGTGTTTTTCCTCCCGCTATAACTTCACCAATTAAAGGAACCGAGATTCGACCGTCTGGGCGAACTGGCACAGTGATAGACAGATCCGGATTCTTCCAAACATTGACCTGAACCTGATCGTCAACGCCTATTTTATATTGGTCAATTAAGACCGTTTGATTGTTTGTGTTGACTTGGCCTGTAGTTGTGACGTCTTTCGTAGAGCCACAGCCGACTAACATGCTGCACAATGTGATTAATAGTAAAAAACTTTTATTCACTGTTATCTTCCTAATGTAGTTATAGTTAACGAGCACCTTTACCAAGGATCACAACTTCAATTGTTTGAAGGAGAACGAGAAGATCCATCAATAAGGTACGATTTTTTATATAAAACAAGTCGAACTGGAGCTTATTATAAGCGTCTTGCTCATTAGCACCATAGGGATATTTTATTTGTGCCCATCCTGCAAGACCAGGCTTTACTCTATGGCGAAGTCGATAGTATGGAATCTTCTTCTCTAGTTGCTCTACAAATTCGGGACGTTCAGGCCTTGGCCCCACAATTGACATATCACCTCTTAAGATATTGATCAGCTGCGGCACTTCATCTAAGCGAGTTTTTCTTATAAAGGCACCCACTCTGGTTACACGTGCATCATTCTTAGAAGCCCAAACAGCCTTTCCATCTTTCTCAGCATCAGTCGACATACTCCTAAATTTGATTAGATTAAACTCTGTATTATTCAGGCCGACTCTTTTTTGCTTATAAAAGATAGGTCCACGAAAACCACTTTCCAGAAAAATAGCCAACGCCGTGAGCAGCAAAAAAGGTGAAGTTAGAATTAATATCAACAAGCTGCCGGTGACATCAAAAGAACGCTCAACTGCTTGCCGGACACCAGAAGCGCCATAGCCATCAGAAAAAATCATCCAACTAGGCTGGAGAATATCAAGGTGTAACATGCCGCGCTCTCTTTCATGAAAAGAAATGAAGTCAATCACATCAATACCCGACATTTTACAATCCAGTAACGCTAAAGTTGGAACCTTCTTTCTCCTGTCTTTAACTGCGACTACAACCTCATCAATATCATGAGCTTGGCAGTAATTTAACAAGCCTTCATCAACATCCACCAAATATTCGGGCGGTACAGCATTATCTTCACCTTCAACACCGACGAAGCCTGCAATAATATAACTACCGTTAACAGGGGCTAATTTATTTCCCCCTTCATTGGAGCAGATAAGTCCAGCTGCAGGTTCTCCAGCGCCATAGATCAACACTCGACGACGTAAAACACTACTATCCACCGTATTGTAGAAAATTAATCGCCCTATGCTTAACAACACCAAGCTTGAAAGAAGGCTATATCCTAAAACACCCCTACCGAGATAAAGACTGGGAAATACATAATAAACGATTATTAGTCCTAGAGTTCCTAAAAACAAACTGATTGAAACCCTAAGTACTATACTGGCTAAGCTGACCTTTCCTGTTGTTTGCTCTGCCTGATATTGCCCCATCGCAATCATGCCAAGCAACAAGGCAAAGGCGACCATAGAAGCTTGAAGAATAAAATCAGGGAATCCTAAAGATGCAAAATCTAAAGTAAACGAGCCAAATCTCATGACTAGCCCCAAGTAGCTACTCAAAAACATCAAACCCACTTCAAATATGAGAAGCAAGAGAAATGGCACTCTGAAATGATATTTAAATAATTTAATTGTTGCCACGCGCCTGTAGCTCCTAAACCTTTTTATTGCTCATCCAAATATTCAACGAATAATGTTACAAAATTTTATTCATGACCCGTCCTACTGAGAATAAAAAGCAGGATATAAGGCCGATAAACAAATAAATCGATAAGTTTAATTTATTTACCATTTAATAGTTTTAAAATTTTGTAAAATTCATGTTGTATAACAGTGTGTTATATCAATAACTTCAAAATACACCACTGAGTAGCTTAGTTCACAGTGCAATCCACTCGATGGTAACTACAACCTCTTCAATGGTTGAGCTAATCAAAAGCGGTAGCAAGACTAAGTAGGGAGCTCAAACATTTTTGTTCAAAACACACTAAGAAAAAACTATTTTCGGAATTGCCTATGGAATTGGACCTTGATTTTGATATGGCTGCCGACATACTCACTGTGTCTGTGCTGCTCTCCCTAACCCTTGTGCAGTGGCGCACAATCTATCCTAAGGATTATACAATCGCAAGGTCATTAAAAGAGGTTTTATGCCTATTTTTCAACAAATTACACCTAATCTAGATAAAAGCCATTTCTGACACCGTCAACAGCCATAGGCAATAACATTTTGTGTGGCATAATACTCCACCTTCTCTGAAGGAGCTGAAAATAAATCATTTAAGGATTAGGTTGTGAATAGAAAAATATCTGTCATTGGACTTGGTTATGTTGGACTCCCCGTTGCTGTGGCCTTTGGACAAAAGCATCGTGTTATCGGCTTTGATGTCAACGCCGCTCGAATCAAAGAATTACAATCAGGTATCGACTCAACACTAGAGGTTGATTCTGACACCTTAAAAAAAGCCGACATTCTATATTCTGATCAAATCTCAGATCTTAGCTTGGCTGACTTTCACATTGTTGCAGTACCCACGCCCATTACAGACACAAATCAACCAGATCTGACCCCACTGCTTCGCGCCTCATCAACAGTCGGTAAAGCCATCAAAAAAGACGACATTGTCGTATTTGAATCAACCGTCTATCCAGGCGCTACTGAAGAAGATTGCATCCCGATTTTAGAAAAAGAATCAGGTCTAACAGCCGGTAAAGATTTTACTGTTGGGTATTCGCCAGAAAGAATAAACCCAGGTGATAAAGAACACACTTTTACAAAAATATTAAAAGTTGTTTCTGGACAAGATGAAAAGACAGCAGACATTGTCGCTGATGTGTATGGCTCTGTGGTAACAGCAGGTATTCATAAAGCGCCTTCAATCAAAGCAGCCGAGGCTGCTAAAGTCATTGAAAATACTCAGCGAGACTTAAACATAGCATTGATGAACGAACTGGCGATTATTTTTAAACGTATGGATATAGACACGCTGGATGTTTTAGAAGCCGCAGGCACAAAATGGAATTTCTTGCCCTTTCGACCTGGTTTAGTCGGAGGACATTGTATTGGTGTTGACCCTTACTACTTGACCCACAAGGCTCAAAAAGTCGGCTACCACCCACAAGTCATTTTAGCGGGCCGCCGCACCAATGACTCAATGGCTCGCTACGTCGTCAGTGAAATCGTTAAGCAGATGTTATTAAAAGAAATTACTGTAAAAGGTGGTACTGTTGCCGTATTAGGGTTAACGTTTAAGGAAGATTGCCCCGACCTACGAAATTCAAAAGTGGTCGACATCATTAAAGAACTACAAACCTACGGCATTACTGTGTTAAATCACGATCCTCTTGCAAACCAGGAAGAGGCAAAACATGAATACGATATTAACTTAGTTGATTGGGACAAACTCTCCAATGTCGACTCAATGATTATCGCTACCGCCCACAAAGAATATAAAAATACATCGTTGAATACCTTAAAAGAAAAAATGAAGCCCGGAGGATGCATCTTTGACATCAAAGGCATCATCGATCGAGAAGAAGCAAAAAAAGCGGATCTTCCGCTCTGGCGACTTTAAAAACAACCCAATCTAGTTTTTGCGAGCCACAGGTAATTTTTGAACCGCAGGTAAATAACAACCTATAAAAAAAGCGGCAACCGCCGCTTTTTTTATTATCACAATGATCTCGTTAACTCTTAGAAAGCCGGCGCTTCATTTCCGTTTTAAATGTTTTAACACTTTTCATTGCTTTTAATATCATGGAAGCCAATAAAGATGTTGAAATATGTACTGTAGAAAGCTTCGCGCTGTTGGGATGCCATTGCCCTAACCAACTAGCACCCGTAACAAAACTAATTCGACTCTCTCTACCAATTACACCTGCATTCTCTATAGCTTTGTATATTAGGACATGACTAGGGGAAAGTGCTTTATGCTCTTCGATGTACCCTACTTTGGCTAATGACAAATAGTGCTCATCTTTAAAACAATAATGAGCAGCAATTGGGCTGTCATTTAAGTAAAATAAATTCAGTTGCATTTTTAAAGGCATGGCGTCGAGAAAATATTGATAGTATTCTTTTAGTTCAGGGTTCAATCGTATCGCTGTTTCTGTTCCCGCTTGACCTTTCCAGCCAGATGACTCTACCGTTAAAAAATCCTCAAATGCTTCCTTAGTTATTTCACCATCAGAAAGAAACTTAAATTCAACCTGCCCTGTATCATTAGCCTTTCGAAGCAACCGCTTTACATTCTTAACCATTCGCTTAGGCAGATGAGCATCGATCTCTTCATTAAAATCAATGTAAAAACTTTCTCCATACTCCGTTACAAAGGCTCTAGAAGACAAGCTCGGTAATAATCTTATAAATTGACTATCATCCCTAACATCATGCATTACCACGATAGAATTAAGCGGAAGTGCCTTTACAAAAACATCAAAGAGTTCAGAAATAGATTGCTGATAAGCCGGGTCATAAATCACATCAGAGAGATTGACATGATCGTGATAGATAGACCCTATATGGTAATAAGGGATACCCATTCGACTAAATCTCTGCTTAACCCAAGGAAAAATACCAACAACTTCATCTTGGTTAGAAAAAACCAATAAGTACGGAGTGACCGACGATGGCATTAAATATTCACAGTAGGCACTAAAATACAAAGCACGTTGATAAAAAAGACTTTGCTGAGAGTCTTCAAGCCTTTTCCAGCTCAACAAAAACTCCTTCACACCTTCCTTGCTTTCTATAATTTCCAAACTCAACTTCATTTACATCTTTCCCTATCGCACTTATCGAAAGCTAGATGACCAACATTTAAAACTTAAACTACTAAAATCTAACTAACAGTCATGAATAATGCTCAACAGACTGATTCTTAAGGATTTTCGTATCACGCTATTACAGCAATCAACGAGATTTTATTCAATAGATGAAAGAAGAAAATTAAGGGCGCTGGTTCGATCAAAATGACCAAACAGCTAAAAAGATACCGCCTCTTGAATAAGGAGGTTGAAGAGGGAGCAGCCTAAGAAATCAATCAGCAGCCCCATCCAGATTGATAGAATGAACTACCATTCACTCATTACCCAATGAATGGTAGTAGCGCAAAACTCTTGCCATACAAAAAGCAGTGGGACGCCAAAAACGTATTGCCCACTGCTAATGAAAGAGCCCATAAAGAGACTAACTAGAGTTTATATCCAGACTCTTCATGCAATACAACATCTAGCCCTTGAGTCTCATCCTCTTGACTAACTCGTATGCCTTTTGTCATAAGACCAGTCACCTTCAAAAGAATGTAGGTTGCTATTGCGGTATAAACAATAGTTGCACCTACGCCAATTGCCTGAACACCAAATTGCTCGCCGATGCTTGTAATATCGGCACCAAAGCCTTGGCCGCTAAATATACCAAGATTTGGTGAAGCAAAAACGGCCACGAGTAGACTTCCCAAGATTCCACCGACGCCATGGACGGGAAAAACATCGAGAGAGTCATCAATGACAAGCTTTCTCTTAATAAACTGCGTCGCAAAGAAACAAACAACACCTGCCGACAAACCAATAACGAGAGCTCCAGCCGGACCAACAAAACCAGAGCAAGGTGTAATCGTACCTAATCCAGCAACCATACCCGTCACAATACCCAACACACTGGGCTTTCCGAACTTGATCCACTCCATTGTCATCCATGCAAGTGAGCCCGCAGCGGCTGAAATATGAGTGACCAACATCGCCATCGAAGCATCGCCGTTAGCTGCCAATGCGCTACCGGCATTAAATCCAAACCAACCAACCCAAAGCATTCCAGCGCCAGTCACTGTCATCGTCATATTGTGAGGAGGCATCGCAGTTGTAGGAAAACCAGTTCGATTACCAATGACAATCGCACACACTAAAGCAGCCACACCCGCAGTGATATGAACGACGATTCCACCGGCAAAATCGAGTACGCCTTTATTACCTAGCCAACCGCCACCCCAAACCCAATGACAAACAGGAGCGTAAACAACGATCAACCACAAGGCTGAGAAGAGCAGCATCGCAGAGAACTTCATTCTTTCAGCAAAAGCACCGATAATAAGTGCTGGAGTGATAATCGCAAATGTCATCTGAAACATAAAAAACAATGATTCAGGAATATCGCCCCACAAGGAATCTTCTCCCAAGCCCGATAAAAACACTTTGGAAGTATCACCTAACCAATCACTGCCTTCTCCAAATGCCAGACTATAAACACCGGCAAGCCATAACAAGGAAACGACACAAGCAATTGCGAAACATTGCATTAAAACCGACAGAACATTTTTTGTACGAACTAATCCACCATAAAACAGTGATAATCCCGGCAACGTCATGAATAAAACAAGCGCCGTTGATGTCAGTATCCAGGCAGTATTTGCGCCATTTATCTCATCAGCTAGCGCAAGTGAAGGTAACACTAAAATACAGGACAGGACGGATCGCAGAAGGGTTTTGGTCTTCATTTATTAAGCCTCTCTAAAGCTATTTGTATATTTTGATTTATTTGTTTTTATGATGATATCTAATCGTTATTATTATAAATTTTTAGAATAGTTTTATCTCTTTGATTTTATTAGCTAATTTTTATCAAAAACGAGGGCTATGAAGTAGCATTAGATCTAACGCCTCATTTAAGTGCGCCATTTTACCCTTATTTCAAATTGACTAAGAAGTAGAATTTAAAAAAATTAGTCTATTGGTATCGTGAAGCGAGGAAAAAACTTATTTTGAATGCTTCAACTTTTCAAGCTTGATAAGCTAGCCCTTTTCTATTGGCGAAGAATTGATCGTTTTTCTCAAACTATTCAGAGCACTCTGATCTCCCGCATATATCCACGATTCATATTCGTCGACCACCTGTTTCGCCCAAGAAGCAATAGCTGGATTAACCTCCGAAGTTCTATGCGCAAGACTTCTTGGCCCTTCTCCGGGAATCTCTTCTATGCCAAATGCGTTTAATTTTTTTAAAAATTGCCGATACAGAACAACGTCGAGTCCGCTTGCACTTTTAGGTGCAACACACCAAAACCAAAACAACACCAATAAAACTGTCAACCCACCAACACCCAATAAAACAAGAGCAATTCTAAGCGGTGTTATCTTTCCCAATAGTTTTTTTAATAAAAGAGACTGATTATCCTGATCATACCCCATAATGATTTGATGCCATTTAAACTCAAGCGCTTCTAAATTCATCATTAATACATTTACCCAAGCAATATAGTTATACCGCTGCAAAGAAAAGGCAGGAGACAATAGATCAATTTCATTTTGATTAAGCGCTGCATTCAATCCCGATTCTATTCTACTAGGTGCTACAGCCGCCGTTGGATCCACTCTCGTCCAACCTTGGCCTTCGAGCCATACTTCACTCCAAGCATGAGCATCAGATTGACTTACCCTTAAAAATCCTTCCAGAGAATTGAATTGACCACCTTGGTAACCCACAACAACACGCGAAGGAATTCCGACAGCTCGCATCATAAAAACAAAACTACTGGCGAAGTGTTCGCAAAATCCACGTTGTGTTTTCCACAAAAAGTCGTCAACGGTATCTCGCCCCAATAAAGGAGGCTCCAATGTATAAGTAAAGGAGGAATTAAAATGCGTCAGTATTTTTTGAATATACTTTTCAGAATTTTTATCGGATTGCTCAAACCAAAGTTTCGCTGTCTGAATCGACTGCGGATTAAAGCTTTCTGGAAGTTGTATTGCTGACCGCTCGCCTATCTTCGAGAGCCCATTTATTTCTGCAGAAAAACTGAGGGTTGATGTCACTGAATATTGAAATCGCGTAGTAATTGGCTTTTGATTAACCAAGCGAAAATCACGTGTAATCCCCACGCCTTTTTTGTTAACGTCAGCAATGGGTAACCCATAGAGCCAGTGTTGTTGAGTCGGCTCTAAAATTATCTCATACTCAACACTATCTCCTTTCTTAACCAAGTGATTCTTATTTTTTAATTCAGAATTGCCCGACCAATCGACAAGGCGATACCCAGAGAAAGTATTAGGACGCGATTGTGTCCATCGACGTCCATCAAAATAAGAAAATACTAAACCCCGCCAATAAAGTTGGTTATTACTAGGGATTTTATCTTTAAAAACAACCCTAAAAGCTGTTTCATTATTTTTAGCTAGACGACTAAAATCGCCTGGAGACATGCTATCACTTACACCTGTTTTTGCAGCATGGGCTTGTTGTGGAACCGCCCACAAGGAATCAATTCGCGGCATAATTAAAAATAAGACCGTCATCAAAGGAATGCTTTGAAAAATCATAATCACGGCAAGTTTCATACTGCGTTTTTTATAGTGTTTATGCTCCGTTTGATTCAAACCGATTAACGCAATAGTTAACATCACGATTCCAACAATCGTGTATAGCGTCATCAATATCGACTGAGAAAATAAAAATTCTGTCGCACAAACAAAATACCCAAGATATACCAAAATAAGCACATCTCGTTTTTTATGCATTTCTAACAGCTTTAAAACAAAAGCCGTTATCAACAGTGCAACCATAGGCTCTAAACCGATTAGTCGGCCGTATTCAGTAACCAAGCCTATAATACACATTAACACTGTCACATATTTTACCCAGCGATTTGGATAAGACCAGATTCCTCTAAATATTTGAACGCGCCAAAAGACTGTCACAAACCACGCGACTAACAGCCAAATCGGAAGACGTTGAACATGAGGAATAATTAATAATGCTTGAGCTGCGAGTAGCCACAATAAACTATGACGAGGGATTTGATAAAACAAACTCATCGCTAAGATTCACCCGCTGCTTGATCGAGAGAACTCATGTCAGAGCTACTGTCTACACCAAAAAGCGCTAAAGCTTTTAGCACTCTTTCCAAATGCTTTTTGCCGGAAGACGGTTGAATTTCTACCCCTGGGATTCTTAAACCAAAGTCTTTATCGGCTTGGTGAGCCTCTAGAGCCCATGAACACAAACCCGAAAGACGCTCTTCAGTTTTTTTTCCATCAAGGTAATCCCAATCTAACCATAAGCGTTGATCTCGATAAGCAGAATACTCTTTGGAATAAACACCCATACCACGTGCATAGGTTTTCCAAGATACATCTTTTAATGAATCACCGGCTTGATAGTTTTTATATCCGCTAAACTCATCACCGCCTTTTCCAGCCGCAACAACGCCTTCATCACTCAATGCTTTCGAAAGAGGAAGCGGGCCAAATGAAATTGGCTTTGGATAGACTAAGACATTCAACTTGGTTTTTAACCTTGTCCAACTTCTTATTATTCCGAGCGGATAAAAAGTTTCGACTATTAACTTTCCTGGATGTTCTAATCCTCGATGATGCGTTTTCACAAATGTATTAATGACAATTTCATCATCAGACTCTAGGTGACACACTATCGGATCACACCCTTGCCATTTAAACGAAAGGAAATCTCTGAAGCGCTGCTGACGACTAGACAATGCCACTTTTATTTCAGCCGCATCGCCACAAAAAACAGGATCCGCTCCCAACACGTTGACAGACATTCCAGACAAATTTGTAAACGTATGTAGAATTGCAATAACGAAGAATGTCATCAATAAAAAAGCAAGCGCAAGGATTAAATTATTTTGATAATTCGTTCCTAAAACCCAAAGTAAAAGATTGGCGAGTAAAAACCATACGCCTTGCTGAGAAGGGAATATAAATAAATTATTTCGCGTTAAGTGATGGAGATTAGAAGTCGGTCTACGAGAATCAATCCAATTCCACATTCTCAAACGAAAAGAGTTAATGATCGGTATTTTCATCATCCCCTCATGTTTGTTCTAACGATTAAGCGACGACGCTAACAGACTTCAATAAGGTCTCAACTAGAGGAACACCGTTCTGTTCTCCTAACCCACCTTCATCTCTGACACGATGAGCAATCACAGAAACTGCGACGGCTTGAACATCCTCGGGAATGACATGCGTTCGCCCCTCAAGTAAAGCCCAAGCTTTAGCACTCTTCAACAAAGAAAGAGCACCTCGAGGCGACAGTCCGACATGAAAATCGTTTGATGTTCTGGTGTGACGAACTAATCTCTGCAGGTAATTCACCAACGCATCAGAGGCTGTGACACTATCCACTTGAGATTGTAATGTTGAAAATTGGGCAAGATCAACGATCGGTGACATATTGTCAATTTTCGCACGCGGATTCGCCCCCATTAACAATTCTCGTTCTGACTTTTCATCGGGGTAACCTAATTCAATACGCATTAAAAAGCGATCTAACTGAGATTCTGGAAGTGGAAAAGTGCCAGACTGAGTCGATGGATTTTGAGTCGCTATAACAAAAAAAGGAGTGGGTAAAGGACGTGTTTCTCCTTCAATTGTGACTTGCTTTTCTTCCATCGCCTCTAATAATGCACTTTGGGTTTTTGGAGAAGTCCGATTAATTTCATCAGCCAATAACACCTGAGTAAAAATCGGGCCAGAATGGAAATTAAATTGATTAGATTCACGATCAAAAATTGAAAAGCCCAAAATATCAGCTGGCAACATATCGCTAGTAAATTGGACTCGCTGATAGGACAAACCCAACACATTAGCCAGTGCATGGGCTAATGTCGTTTTGCCCATGCCAGGTAAGTCTTCAATCAGCAAATGCCCCTTTGCTAACAGGCAGGATAATGCAAGTTTAATTTGAGTGTCTTTTCCAAGAAGAACAGTGCCAACTTCTTGTGTAATTTGCTCTAAAATTTTCTGCATGAAAAACGACACATCCTTTACTTCTTTTCGCCTATTCATCATCTACTTTAAGCAGATAACAAAAGCATTATTCAGGTTGCGGGTCTAACAAACTTATGAATATATTAAACTGCTGAAAAACCACGCTCACAATCTGCTATTAGATCGTCAATATCCTCTAAACCTACCGCAACACGAATGAGATTTTCAGTAATACCCGCTGACACCTTATCTTCTGCTGATAAACGGCCATGTGTTGTTGTTGCTGGGTGAACAATTGTCGTTTTGGCATCACCTAAATTCGCCGTCAGCGACATAATTGAGGTGCCATCGATAAACCGCCACGCTGCCTCGCGATTGCCTTTAATACAAAATGACAAAACTCCACCAAATGCGCTTTGTTGTTCTTTTGCTAAACCATGTCCTGCATGTGTCGGCAACCCAGCATAAAATACTTTTTCTACTTTTGGATGCTCATATAAAAACTCTGCAAGCGCTTGAGCATTCGCCGAATGAGCCTCCATGCGAATTCGTAAAGTTTCCAAACCTTTTAAAAATACCCACGCATTAAAAGCACTAAGTGTCGGACCTGCTGTTCTTAAAAACCCCAACACCTCATCCATTAACACTTGGTGACCGACAACAGCGCCACCCACACACCTACCTTGCCCATCGATATATTTTGTTGCGGAATGGATAACAATATCAGCGCCCAATTCGATTGGCTTTTGTAACGCTGGCGTGCAAAAACAATTATCAACGACCAACAAACAATCATGTTGATGCGCTATATCGGCAAGCTGTTTAATATCCGCAACTTCGCACAATGGATTAGAAGGTGTTTCTAAAAAGAACAATTTTGTTTTATTTGTAACAGCCGATTGCCACTCATCGATCTCAGTCAGAGAAACAAAAGTACAATCCACACCAAATTTTTCTAAATATTTGGTAAAAAGAACCGTCGTTGTACCAAAAACACTGCGAGAGCAAACAACGTGATCACCAGACTTTAATAACGCCATGCACGTGCTTAAAATCGCCGCCATACCTGATGAAGTAGCAACTGCAGCTTCTGCACCTTCTAACGCCGCCAAACGATCTTGAAAATTTCTCACGGTTGGATTTGTATACCGCGAATAAACATTTCCCGGAGAATCGCCAGAAAAACGATCGGCCGCATCTTTTGCTGAATCAAACACATAACTCGATGTTAAATACATCGCTTCACTGTGCTCACCTTCTTGACTTCGAGCTTGCCCTGCCCTAACAGATAGAGTGTCTAGTTTGGCGCTTTTCAATATTTTATTTTGTTCTTCTTGTCTACTCACATTGTCTACTCACAATATATCTTCTTTTAAAAATACTATTTTTACGCTGTTGATAAAAACAACTATGCCAGCACTAAGTCATAGGTAGTACTCATTCATAGAAAGCACAGCAGAATCATTAACCGACATCTGAATTGTCATTATGTAAACCAATCACTGCTGTATCATCGCTATTCATTTCATTTTGATTAATGGAGCGTATTGTGTCGTTTCGTTGCGCGTTTAAATCATCAAGGTAGTCGCGGTCGACATCCCCCGTCGTGTAATCCCCTGTAAATACTGAACATTCAAATTCAGGAATATCGGGGTTACCTTCACTAGAGGCAGCGATTAGATCATCAAGGTCTTGATAGATTAACCAGTCTGCACCAATTTCTTGACAGACTTGCTCAGTCGTTCGTCCATGAGCAATTAATTCTTCAGCACTCGGCATATCTATCCCGTAAACATTTGGGTATTTAACCGGTGGCGCAGCAGATGCAAAATACACTTTTGCAGCGCCCGCTTCTCTCGCCATTTGAATAATTTGCTGGCAAGTCGTACCTCTAACAATAGAGTCATCAACTAACAAAACATTTTTGCCTTTAAACTCTAGACCAATAGCATTCAATTTTTGCCGAACAGATTTTTTTCGCTGCTGCTGCCCAGGCATAATAAAAGTTCGCCCAATGTAGCGGTTTTTTACTAACCCTTCTCTGAATTTTACGCCTAGATGTTGAGCCAATGCTTGACCTGCCACACGACTGCTATCTGGAATCGGAACGACAACGTCGATGTCGTGATCTGGCATGTCGCGTAAGATTTTTTCAGCGAGCTTTTCACCTTGACGTAATCTTGCTTTATAGACTGACACACCATCCATAATGGAATCAGGTCGTGCAAAATACACATGCTCGAAAATACAAGGTCGGAGCACTGCACTGGGTGAACATTGACGAGTATGTAGCTTCCCTTTTGTGTCAATATAAACTGCCTCGCCAGGCGCAACGTCACGAACAAGAGTAAAACCTAAAACGTCAAGCGCAACACTTTCAGAGGCAATCATATATTCTTCGCCTTTATCCGTCGTTCTTTTACCATACACTAACGGGCGAATTCCCCAAGGATCACGAACACCGACAATGCCATAATCTGCGATCAAAATAATAGCCGAATAACCACCACGAACTCGCTGGTGTAATCCCTCAACTGCCGAAAAAAAATCATCTTCCGTTGGTGTTAATTTTCCAAGAGCTTGTAGCTCATGCGCAAATACATTTAACAACACCTCTGAATCTGAATCCGTATTAACGTGTCGTAAATCTGTTTTATATAAATGTTCATTCACTTCTTTTCGGTTTGTTAAATTTCCATTATGCGCCAAGGCAATGCCGTAAGGAGAATTCACATAAAATGGCTGCGCTAAAGCCGGACCAGAGCCACCGGCCGTTGGATATCGAACATGCCCAATGCCAATATTGCCAAGTAATCGGCGCATATGGCGAGACAAAAATACATCTTTAACTAATCCGTTGGCTTTTTGTTGTGCTAACTTTCCACCAGCACAAGTCACAATACCTGCAGCGTCTTGTCCGCGGTGTTGTAGAACAGTGAGCGCATCGTAGAGTTGCAAATTGACATCAGATGTACCGACTATGCCGACGAGACCACACATGACTTAACCACCTTTAGCTTTCGCTGAATAATTTTTAAAGCATTTCAAACGTTGTATACGCTGAAACCCTTAAGACCTAATAAAAAACTAAAACAAGCTTTTTATATACTCGAAAACAACACCCGACACTTCCCGACACCATCCTTCCATTGATAAGAACTGCGGAATGAGAACAGATTGTTGCCACCACATTTCTTTATCCAGAGGAACGATAGCAGGCAAGAGTAATAGCATTGCCATGATAATAATGACGCCTCGGATAAAACCAAAAATCATCCCTAACAATCGATCGGTTCCAGACAAACCAGTTATTTTGACCAACTCACCAATTAAATAATTTACTAACCCAGCTACGATTAAAGTAGAGACGAATAGTATCGCAAATGCCACTATCTTTCGGATGGAGGGGGATGAGATGTTGTCAACAAAAAGCGTTTCGAGAGAACTACCAAATAACATGGCAATGATAAAAGCGGCTACCCAGCCAGCAAGAGAAAGCGCTTCCTTGACAAAGCCGCGCTTGAGGCTAATCAGGCCAGATACAACAAGAATACCGAGGATGGCAAAGTCAGCCCAGTTCATAGATGAACAACCTCTAATACAAAAGAGCAAAGAGTGAGTGACAAGCCACTTTTGCGATGCTTGTTGCACTGATTAATATGCTCAGAGCCTAGTTCAGAGACTAGTTCAGAGACTAGTGATGAAGCCAAGTATTCTACCCCGTCAATGAGATCGCGTATGCTAAAGGCAAAGCCCATCTGAATCAATTGAATACTCGCTTAAAACGTCGATTTTATGGCTGAAATTTAACCAACAATGACTTAACCTTTAACGCCTCATTAATAGCCAGCTGGTCGGCTTCTGCCTGTTTTTTATTGATCTTTGGCCCCACGAACACGCGGTAGACCTCACCCTTAGGCCCCTTCCCTGTTCGGATGTAGCTTTTTGAGAATCCAGCCTTCTCAAGATTCTTCAGCATAGCTTCTGCTCGAGCAACCTCACTAAAACTCGCCACTTGTATAGACCACCCTCTAGGGACACCATCTGCATTTAAAACTGGCTCAGGTTGTGGTGAAGAAGGGACAATCAGCTTTTCAACCACCTTGGGCTTTTGAATAGGCTTAGCTTCATCTTGTGATTGCTCTAAAAGACCCTCAACCTCATTAGCACCAGAAGCTATCTCAGTCTCCAAAGTAGGCTCAACGACACGATGATTATAATTCTCACTCAAAGACTTAGCTTCTGTTGCATTGTCAGGAGAAACAGGAATAGAGAGTTCAAGCGGTTCTGCAGCAACAACTGGACGGGGAGGAACTTGGGTAGAAAGATCCACTGTTCTTCTTCCGTCAGTGCCAAAAAGTGTTGGCAAAAACAATACCGCGATTGCGATTAATACCACAGCTCCTATTAATCGCTGCTTCAATCCATCATCCATTTGTTAACCCTCAAAAAGATTTTGATGCTCATAATCATAGCGACAATGCACTCGTGTCGATAGATGATTTTTTTAGGTACACCAGCCACATTGTTTCATTTTCCATCAAATGGAAAATGGTTCAAAACTTCAGCGACCGTATAAAAAGACCCTAGAACAACAATCAGGTCATCTACAGTCGCTTCTGCCAATGCCTCCGCAAAACTGTGTCTTACAGTATCATAACAGCTTCCTGTCAAACCCAGCTCTTCAAGCGTGACTCTAAGTTGAGTTCCAGATTCCGCCCGTGGCACATTTTCTATACCAGATACAAACCACTTATCAACCTTAGCATCCAAGGTAGTGAATATGGTTTTGTAATCTTTATCAGCCATCACGGCAAAAACAGCAAAAATATTTTTTACATTTTTTCGCGCCAATATTTCTTTTAGATAAAGTGCAGCGGCAGGATTATGTGCAACATCGAGTAAAACATTTTTCCCTTGAATAAGAGCCTGCTGCCCTCGCCCAGTCAAATTCAATGTTTGCAGTGTTTTTTCAAGCGGAAGATCAGATAATTCAAAGCCAAGAAAAGCAAACGCCTGTATCGCAGCAGCTACACTGGGCAAAGGTAAATTGGGGACGGGTAATTTTTTAATAGAAACTGTATTTCTTTTACAGTCTACACCTGACCAATTAAAAAAATTATCGTCAACCGACCAATCAATACCCCTACCCTTTAAATAAAGTTCAGCCTTAATTTGATTAGCATACTCAATCACGCTATTGGGTGGTGAACCATCAACGCATATCGCTGGCGTATCTTTTCTGTATATTCCGGCTTTTGCAAGACCAATCGTTTCTCTGTTATCGCCTAACCAATCTTGATGATCTAATGCTATCGAGGTGATGATAGCAACATCAGGAACGAAGACATTCACCGCATCAAGCCTCCCACCCAGTCCGACTTCCATCACAATAACATCCACATCTGAGTGCAGAAAATGCCACATGGCCGCTAGAGTACCGAATTCAAAATAGGTTAAGGGTATTCCTTGTCGAGATTTTTCTACTTCGCAAAACGCAGTAATGATCTCTTCATCACTGGCACTGACACCATTTATTTTTATTCTCTCGTTATAGTCTAAAAAATGAGGAGAAGTATAGGCGCCAGTGTTTTTATCCGCAGCAACCAAAAATGAATCTAAAGCGGTGACGCATGAACCTTTACCATTGGTTCCGGCAACCGTCACAATTTTCACAGAAGAAGAAATAAGTTTTGAAAAAAGATTCATTTGGTTGGCAACGCGCTCGACGCGATCCAAACCTAAATCAATCTCTTTAGGATTAAGTGACTCCAAATAATGAAGCCACTCACTGAGAGAGGAACTGGAATTAAGCGATAATAAATTCAATCAAAAAACACCGTGAAATGCCGCCATAAAAAACAAATTGTAAAAATATTTAGGAGTCCATAGTCCGCCGGAAGGGTAATACTAATTCACCAACAGCGCTAGCAATGTCATCATCACTTTCGCCAGCCATACTGCCCATTTTATCTACTAGCAAACTACCGACAACCGCGCCATCGGCGCTTTCAGTTACCGCTTTTGCAGTATCGCCATTCTTTATACCGAAACCGACACAGATAGGGAGGTCCGTTAAGGTGCGAAACTCAGCAAGTCTTTTATTTACCGCATTAACATCTAAGTGACCCGCTCCCGTTACACCTTTTAAGGAAACGTAATATAAAAAACCTGTTGCAAGTGAAATGATATGCTTAGCTCTCTCTAATGTAGTACTAGGAGACAACAAAAAAATATTGTCGATACCAACATTTTTTAGTAGCGCATTCAATTCCGTTGCTTCTTCTGGCGGCAAATCGACACTAATCAATCCATCAACTCCCGCATCAGAAGCGGATTTAGCAAATGCTTCATAGCCCATTCTCTCGATAGGGTTCTCATAACCCATCAAAACTACAGGTGTTGTCTGATTAGTTTCCCGAAATCGCTTCACCGCTTCAATCGAAGACTTTAAGCTGGCGCCGTTTGCTAATGCTCTTTCATGACCTAATTGAATCACAGGTCCTTCTGCCATTGGATCTGAAAATGGAACACCTAAC
Source organism: Cellvibrionaceae bacterium (assembly GCA_050633885.1). Taxonomy (GTDB): domain Bacteria; phylum Pseudomonadota; class Gammaproteobacteria; order Pseudomonadales; family Cellvibrionaceae; genus JAWSVE01. The sequence goes on along the minus strand of JBOEHK010000001.1, from coordinate 558,417 downwards.
TCAATAATATCAGCACCATTGTCAACCAATGCATGCATGGTGGGCAAAACTGTCGTAGGAGAAGGATCACCATTAACGACATATGTCACTAGCGCTTTTTTCTTTTCTTTTTTTAAGCTTTCAAAACAACGAGCAATTCGAGTCATGTAAAAAAATCCAACTAACTATTTATTGATATAATAATATTCTTGTCATCTACAATTAAAGTGTTTGACGTTTCAGTGAGCCTAACAAAAATCTAACCAATTTTCACGCCGTCGATTTCAGCTACAGTGAATAAATCTTTATCACCTCGACCCGATAAATTAACAATAATAATTTGATCTTTTGAAAGCGTCGGTGCAAGCTTTTCTGCGTAAGCCATTGCATGGCTTGACTCCAAAGCAGGAATAATTCCTTCGACTTGAGTGGTTGTTCGAAAAGCAGCAAGTGCCTCGTCATCTTTAATAGAAACATATTGCACTCGATTAATGTCTTTTAACCATGCATGCTCTGGCCCAACACCGGGATAATCCAAACCAGCAGAAACAGAATGCGTTTCAATGATTTGCCCGTTTTCATCTTCCATTAAGTACGTTCTATTTCCGTGCAAAACTCCTGGAATACCTGCCGTCAAAGGCGCTGCATGTTTTCCTGTTTCCAGCCCGAAGCCGCCAGCTTCAACACCATACATAGCAACACTTTCATCAGCTAGGAATGGGTGAAACAGTCCGATTGCATTTGAACCGCCACCCACACAAGCTACTAATGCATCTGGAAGCTTTCCTGTTTTTTCTAAACATTGTTGTCTCGCTTCTCGACCGATTATCGACTGGAAATCTCGAACAAGTAATGGATAAGGATGCGGTCCGGCTACAGTACCAATAATATAAAACGTATCATCCACATTGGTGACCCAATCACGCATGGCTTCATTCATCGCATCTTTTAATGTTTTCGAACCTGATTGAACCGGAATAACTTCTGCACCTAACAACTTCATTCGATACACATTAGGAGCTTGACGTTTTACATCTTCAGCACCCATGTAGACTTGGCATTCCAACCCTAAGCGAGCCGCGATAGTGGCTGTTGCAACACCGTGTTGGCCAGCTCCGGTTTCTGCGATAACCCGTTTCTTCCCCGTATGTTTAGCCAACAATGCTTGACCAATAGTGTTATTAATTTTATGAGCGCCAGTATGATTTAGGTCTTCACGCTTTAAATAAACCTGTGCACCACCGTATTTTTTTGTCAAACGATCAGCCAAATAAAGCGGTGATGGACGACCAACATAGTCAGCCAAATCTTTATCGAACTCCTGTAGAAAAGCTGGATCATTTTTAAAGCGCGCATAAAGTGCCTGCAAGCTATCCAGTGCTTCAATTAAAGTTTCCGCAACAAAGCGACCGCCATATGGCCCAAAATGTCCAGTTGCGTCTGGCATCGCCGCATAATCTTTTTCTGATAACGCCATGTCTTCCTCTGCCTTCTTTTCGATTATTTCAATAATTTGTATTTATAAAATTCTGAATAGACTTTATCTTTATTGAATTAAGTCATCCATTGATCATCCGCTTCACGAACAGCACGAACAAAACCAGCCATTTTTTCAAAATCTTTATGACCCGGCGAAGACTCGACTCCACTGCTCACATCAACAGCGTAGGGGCGTGTTTGTCTTACCGCATCAGCAATATTTTTTTCGGACAGACCACCCGCCAAAATTAAATGGGAGTTCGGCAATGATTCGGGAACACAACCCCAGTTAAAAGATTCTCCCGTACCACCTCGGCCTTTATGACTATAAGCGTCTAACAAAATGCCTTGAGCACTGACGAATTTTTTCGATTCCTCAACAATGTCTTGTTTCGCTTCTCTTATCTCGATTTGATTTTTTGTTGGTGATTTGTCTTCTGTAGCGTCAAATATTTTTTTTACTCTTAACGCTTTTATATAAGGACGTTCAAACTGCTCGCAAAAATCAGATGTCTCATCACCGTGAAATTGCAACAACTGTAATGGGACCTCTCTTAAAACACGTCGAACAAAGTCGACTTGAGGATTTACAAATAAACCTACGGTTGTCACAAAAGGCCCAGCAGCCCTTACCAGATCAATCGCTCTTTCTGCATTGATGTTTCGGGAGCTTTTATCGTAAAAAACCATTCCTATCGCATCAGCCCCAATTGAAATGGCTTGTTGCACATGTTCAACTGACGTTAATCCACAAATTTTAACTCGGGTATGCGATTTAGATTCACTGTTCATATTGACAATATCTAGCTTCACTTACTTTCGCTTTATTCACGGATTCAGGAGTATAAGTAAAGCAATTGGTTTTTGTTGTCTGTTATACGGATAACATGGAAAAGAGGATGATTTTGATTCTACAAACAGGCGATTCTAACAGAATGGCATCTATTTTTCTTGGCTTTTCATGCTTTGGATTTCCCTCAAAAGATGTCACACTAAAATAGGTTTTTTGTGCCAAGCCATAATAATGACCTCTCTAGACGTCAACCCAAACCATTTGATCGGGAAGAAACACTGGCCCCAAACGATGCTTAGGTAAGCCAAACTCTTCTGGATAACCGACATCAACCAAATACAACCCATCACTAGGCGCTGTTGCAGCAGCTAGTCGGCGATCCTTAAGCGCTAACAAATCTCCCACCCAGCCTGATGGTTTATCACCAAAACCTACCGCAAATAAAGACCCAACAATATTTCGAATCATATGATGTAAGAAAGCATTAGCTTTCACTTCTAACACAATAAGCTGATCACTTTCGGCAAAGCGAATTCTTTCAATGGTCCTAACTGGTGTTTTTGATTGGCATCTGGACGCTCGAAAAGCGCTAAAATCATGCTTTCCAACAAGGCATTTTGCAGCTTGCTTCATTGCATCGACATTTAATGGCCTTTTTTCCCAAGTGGCTATCTTTGATAAGATTGCTGATCTCGCACTATTGTTATAGATAACATAACGATACGTTCGATAAAGCGCAGAAAAACGCGAGTGAAAATTCGGGGTCACCTCATAAGCCGACTGGATACTGACACCCGCTCCCATCCGCGCATTCACACCTAACGACCATGCTTTTAAAGGTCGAACTGCCAAGGTGTCAAAATGAATCACTTGATAGGAAGCATGCACACCTGCATCAGTTCTTCCCGCACAGACAATCGTAATGTTTTCATCTGCCACACTCGAAAGAGCTGACTCTAATTCGTGTTGTACATTTTTAATACCAGATGCTTGAGCCTGAAACCCGTGAAAGCTTGAACCGTTATATTCAACAGTTAAACAAATCCTTCGCATACCCTCAGGGTATGTCATTTCTGGCCTTAACTCACGATTGCGCCGAAACTCTTGACCCCCTTCGGGCAGTTTTCGATCATCCTCTTTTTTATCAAATTTATGTATCAACTCACTCACTCAACTTTCTTTTAATGACTTCTTTGCGTCATTTTTTTCGACATTTCTCTTTGAGCACTTTGTGCAAATCTCTTAAAAATGCTGTTTAAAACGCTCTTTACAATGCTCAATGCAATGCTTTTAGTCGCTTTTTTAACGCTTAGCTCATACTTTCGCTGGCCAGAATAAAAGACAAATACGAATAAAAGATACTAAACACTTATACGCAAAAAAGCCCTGTGCTGTAAACACAAGGCTTTTTGTAGCGCTTATACTTTGTCTAATGTCTAAATTTCTTAAATTCTACCAATAAGTTCTTGAGCTTCTACTTTTTGCTCATCATTACCTTCACTCACCACCTCTTCTAAAATATCTTTAGCGCCATCTTTATCGCCCATGTCGATATAAGCCCGTGCTAAATCGAGTTTAGTGGCAACCTCGTCGGTATCAGCCAAAAAGTCTAATTCGCTATCAAGCTCATCATCGACGTCGCCACCTTCTTCATAAGATAAAGAATCAGCTGAAGCCGTTTCCGGATCACTTAACGATTCACTAAGGTCAGACAAATCACCTTCTACTGACAACTCATCCAACGATGGCTCATCAAGAGAAATCATGTCATCAAGATCAGTCGCTGATTCAGACAAATTTAAGTCATCAGGAATTGTCTCTGACTCCAACACCTCATCAACTAACTGATTTGCTGGCGCTGCGGGCGATGAAGCTAATTCAGTTTCATCCAGCTCATCTAGGTCTCCAACCAACGCATCCATCTCTTCATCGAGAGCAGCTAAATCCATGTCTTCCATGTCAAGGTCAAACGCATCATCAAGCGTTGCATTTTCGCCAGATGAAGTAGAGTCTGTCGCAGTCGCCTCTTCAGAAGATTGAGATCCAGCACTGAACTCAAGATCAGATAAGAAATCATCGTCATCTGTCAATGCCGTATCTGCATCATCGGACGAATCATCCAAGTCCAACGTTAGGCCAGCATCTATTTCTGCTTCTTCATTAGAGGTTACAGATTCTTGAGCATCACTATCAAGGTCCAATTCAAAATCAATTCCTCCGAGATCATCACCAGAACTCTCAGCCTCAGCCTCGGCAACAATATCTTCTGATGGCACAGCATCATCGAGATCATCCAAATCTAAATCTAGCTCAAAATCACTTCCTTCTTCACTCAAGGAATCGGAAAGCTCTTGTGAATCTAACGCTAATGACTCTTCACTCGCAGACTCTTCACTCAAAGACTCTTCATTATCGAAATCTAAAGAGATTTCACCAAAATCTGTTGCCTGACCAGATGGGCTATCAAGGTCTAAACCGTCTATCGCGCCATCGGCAGAATCACTTAGGTCAGAAGCAAGATCATCACCCAGTGAAATAGCAGAATCAGCTGCTTCGCCCAACTGATCAGATGTATCCTCACCAAAGTCGAGTTTATCCGTTAAATCCCCAGCAAATGCTCCAGCAGCCGTAGTCGCGGCAACGGCTGCAGCGCCAATACTGAATTCACCTGCGTCTGGAATTCGAGAACGAAGCTCTTCCGCTTCTTTATTCGCTGAAGAATCATTTAAATCCATTAACTGAGCATACTCGACGTCAAACTTTTCAACATCTTTTGTCTCAGAATAAACTTCCAACAGTTTTAAACGAGCTGGAACATTTGCTGGATCTGCAATAATCGCTCGCTGAAGCATCTCCTCTGCCTGATCAAATTTACCATAGGCAATATAGATATCAGCTTCGCCAACAGCATCGCCGGTTTCCGACTCAGTCGGGACAACAGGCTCTTGCTCATCGAGATCAACTTGAGCTTCCTCGGCTTCCAAATCAAGCTCGTCTTCGAGCTCTAATTGCTCCTCCTCTGACTCTACTTCTGAATTTTCAAAATCGCCAAAGTTGTTATCTTCGTAGAGTTCATCATCTAACTCATCAAACGCCGCCATTTCAGCTTGCGCTTTACGATGCATGAAGAATCCCGCTCCCGCTATTAAGGCAACAAGTCCACCAATGATGTACCAAAGGTTGTCCATGATCATATCCATGAACGACTTTGATTGAACCGCTGGAGTTACCACTTGTGGCGACTCGACATCTGGCTCTGCTACTACCGCTACCGCGTCTGCTTCTTCTTGTGTCACATCAAAATCGGATTCTAGGGAATCGGAGCCTTCAATAAGGTCAGAAGATTCACCGATTAAATCAGTAGAGTCAGATATTAGGTCGTCACCTAGATCAATTAGCGAATCACTGGCTTCAGATACAGCATCTCCAATGTCATCTGATGCGTCACTCAGTAATTCAGAGCCAGCTTCAACAAGGTTTGATTCCACTTCAGAATCAAGGACATCGTCGGCTGTATTTTCAGCAGCTAACTGAAGGGCACGCATCTCCTCGCTGCTCACATCAATGAGACGCTCTATAGTTTCAATTTGCTCATCAAGCTCGCCGACTCGCGTGTTTAACTCATCACTTTCTCGTCGTGCGCTATCGAGCTCTTCAAGATTAACTGACAGCTCATTCTCAAGACCTGCACTTTCTTCAGATGCATCGCCTGAACCACTACTTTGACCTGAAGACTCAACATCACTTGGTGCCGCTAATGTTAATTGACCCCGCGGCTCGTCAGTAGAACTATCGCTCGACGTCGAAGCCGATGCCCCTTCAAGCTGGGCACCAGATGAACTATCACTTCCTGCCCACTGATCATTTTGATAAGCCACTGAACCAATAGCATCTTGCTGCTGGATATTTTCAATTTCGTTTTGATCAGGGATTTTAAGAATCTGGCCTTTTTTCAATAGATTAATATTGTCATTGATAAACGCATCAGGGTTGATACGCTGAAGCGCAACCATTGTTTGCTGAACAGAGACGCCGCGGTTAGGGCGTACTCGCAAAGCTATTTCCCAAAGCGTGTCATCAGGCTGTACCGCATACTCGTCTGATGCATAGCTAGGCTCAGTTGCTACTGTTGACGAAGGACGGACAGGCTGAGTAGGAATCACTGCTGGCGCTGGTGTAGGTTCAGTTTGCGATGGCCTCACCGGTGCTGGCAACGGAGCAGGTCGAGCTTGAGTTGTTGTTCGAGCAGGCTGTACAGCTCGGGCTGGCTTATCTGCAAAAACGGGAAGATCTAATAGAAGAGTATATTCTCGCAGTAATCGCCCGCTAGGCCAGCGAGTCTGTACTAAAAAGTTAACATAAGGTTCTTGCACCGGTTTCCGTGAGGTCACCTTAACTATAGGACCACCTGGATTGCTAAGCAGTACTTCAAACTTCAAATCCTGCAAGAAAAAGACGCGATCTACGCCAGCTCTTTTAAAGTCGTCGATGGACGCCAAACCAATGATGATCTCACCAGAACTCAGATCTCGGACTTGAAGCAGTTTAATTTCTGCGTTCAAAGGCTCATCTAGTGCCGATTTTAATGTGATCTCACCAAGGCCTAAACTGTAAGCCAAATTAGAACACAGTGCTCCACCCAATAACCCTATAGCCAGAGTTAACTTTCGAAGATGCATAGGAATACCCTTTAATTATCTCCTCGATCCTCAGCTTGCAAATCGCATTACTTTAAAAGCAATGCTTTTTAGCCACGTAAGAACCCCAAAAATATAAAATGGCACGTTAGTATTTGCTGATCTCTGATGGAGAGAAGTCTCAATCTTCAATCACAAACACCGTAGTGCTCACTTACTCGTAATCTTTTGTATTACACGTACCCACTGCAGCTTGATTGATTGTTTTTCAAACAAATACAGCTTAACAATTTTTACTTACAGCGCTTTTTTCATTCAGACAGCTAAAAATTTATCATGAATTCAAACTTTATTATTAGATTAAAGCCAAATCAAAAGCTAGAAAAATTCTTCACTCATCGTTGTAAGTATTCATTATAAATAGCTTTTTATCAATATTTCTGCAATTTGTACAGAATTTGCAGCCGAACCCTTACGGAGAGTTTCCCCAACGGTCCAAAGCGATATCTGATTGTCTTGTCCTTCCAATTGCCGGATCCTTCCGACGTACAGATCATCCTTTCCCGCTGCACTTTTTATTGCCGTTGGCCCAAGTTTGTTATTACTAACGACTTTTATTCCAGAAGATTGAGATAACAAACCTGCCACACCCTTGACGGTTACCGGCCCTTGAGTCGTAACTGTAATGATCTGTGATTGCGCATAGAAGACTGGTACTTGAATACAACTCACATTTATAGCGTAGTCATAACCAGCAAAAATTTCACTGACTTGCGAAGTCAGCAGCAATTCGTCCTGAGTATACCCATTCTCTTCAGGCGACGAACTTTCCGGTAACAGGCTAAAAGCCAATTGCTGAGAAAACACTGTACTCTCAACAGGCATACCGTTGAGCAACCGAGCAGTCTGACCTACCAGCTCTTCTACTCCCGCTTGACCTAAATGGACAGCGGGAAGGTGGCAACACACATTCACATCAGTTACATCGTAGTTTCTGATCAGGGGATTTAAGATTAACGACAGAAAAATACTGGCTGAACTTGGATTTCTTAATATGGTGCTTGTCGATAAACCCCCTAAATTCTCGGCATTTATCTCGGGAACAACCAACATGGCTGGCAATTGGTCATCTCCCGATTTCAGCGCACAATCGATGACAAATACATTATTCTGTTGAGCTTTTTGCGCATATTGATTAATTAGCTGTTCATCATCCGCAAAAATAACAATGTCGATTTTTGAAAAATCAACTTCATCAATATCTTGTGGAAGCACTTTTCGTTTCTGAAAAATAACAGGGTCTGTTTCATAAGGATCAGAAGCCAATAAAACAAGTTCATCTAAAAGATTTTTTTTCTTATCTATATATTCAACAAACAATTCACCGACTGATGTGTTTGCGCCTACTAAAGCTAATCGACAACCCATAATTAATATTCTCAAAAAAAGTAAAATTTAAATTTTATTGAAACAACAAGACATGTTTTCTATTCACAAAAAAAGCCACAGCTATTTTTTAATTCATAACTGTAGCTTTTTAATGGTTATTGCTAACACAATAAACTGATTGGATTAGTGCTCTCGCAATATACGAAGCATTCTTCTTAATGGCTCCGCAGCTCCCCATAACAATTGGTCACCAACAGTAAAGGCCGATAAAAATTGATCGCCCATATTCATTTTTCTTAGTCGACCAACGGGCACATCCATTCCTCCAGTAACGCTGGTTGGAGTAAGCATTTTTAAACTGTCCTCTCGGGTATTGGGAATCACTTTAGCCCATTCATTACTCGAAGCAATGATAGCCTCGACATCACTCAGTGGTACGTCTTTGTTAAGCTTTATTGTCAATGCTTGGCTATGACATCTCATCGCGCCCACGCGGACACAAATACCATCAACCGGTATTGGATTATTAGATACACCTAAGATTTTGTTAGCCTCGGCCTGAGCTTTCCACTCTTCCTTACTCTGACCATTTTTAAGTTGACGATCAATGTAAGGCAATACGCTTCCTGCTAACGGAGAAACTGTATTTTCTACGGGGAATTGCTCAGACTTCATTTCATTAAGTACAAGCCGGTCGATATCCAAAATCGCACTCGCGGGATCTTGCAATTGAGTCTCAACGGAATCATGGATACTGCCCATTTGCGAAATCAACTCTCTCATGGCTGCCGCACCCGCTCCACTTGCCGCTTGATACGTCATTGCAGACGCCCACTCAACTAAACCTTCACGGAACAATCCACCTAGCCCCATAAGCATTAAGCTAACAGTGCAATTACCCCCGATAAATTCTTTAACGCCATCTTTAATGCCGTTTTGGATAACATCGAGATTCACCGGATCAAGAGTAATGATAGATTGATCACTCATTCGCAGAGTTGAAGCAGCGTCGATCCAATAGCCGTCCCACCCCTCTTTTCGTAATTGAGGATAAACAGCCTGAGTGTAGTCACCACCTTGGCAAGAAATAATGACATCCATGACTAAGAGCTCAGAAATAGACTTGGCATCCTTTAATGGAGGAGTGTCCATCCCAATCGCAGGGCCCTCGCCACCAATATTTGATGTTGTAAAGAAAATAGGCTCAATGCCTTTAAAGTCAGATTCTGCAACCATTCTTTGCATCAAGACCGAACCAACCATTCCTCTCCAACCAACAAATCCTACTCTCATTTTTCTTTCTACCTTCTCAGTTATATCAAACAAACATATTCTGCTTTGTATTTAACATTAAACATTGAGCATTAAAAATCGAACCAAAACGCAATTAATTTAAATTTTAACTTCAAGCTGCAACATTCTAAATTTAAAATTTATTGAATTGCATCAACAACCGCCTCGCCCATTGCCTTAGTAGTCACTCGCTGACAACCTTCTGAGTAAATATCAGCGGTTCGTAATTTCTGATCTAAAACAGCCCCAACAGCTAGCTCAATGCTATTTGCAGCATCGGGCAAGTTGAGTGAATACCTCAACATCATTGCAGCAGATAGTATCGTCGCCAACGGATTAGCAATTCCCTGCCCTGCAATATCTGGTGCAGAACCATGACAAGGCTCGTACAGGCCACACCCACTACTATTAAGTGAAGCTGAAGGCAGCATGCCTATTGAGCCCGTCAACATCGCGGCAGCATCCGACAAAATATCTCCGAACATGTTACCCGTGACCATCACATCAAACTGCTTTGGGTCTCGAACAAGCTGCATTGCTGCATTATCGACATACATATGAGACAGCTCGACATCAGGGTAATCGTTAGCAACCTCTGTCATCACATCTCGCCATAACATCGTAGCCTCAAGCACATTCGCTTTATCGACAGAACAAACCTTTTTACCTCGCTTTTGAGCCATCTCAAAAGCGACTTTTCCGATACGAATAATTTCACTTTCCGAGTAGCGGTAGGTGTTGAAACCCTCCTTTTCGCCATTTTCTAGCGTATGAATACCCCGAGGCTGGCCAAAATAAATACCGCCAGTTAACTCTCGCACAATCATAATATCTAAACCAGAAACTATCTCAGGCTTTAAAGAAGAGGCTTCTGCTAATTGAGGGTAGAGAATAGCTGGACGGAGATTCGCAAAAAAACCCATCGCTGAGCGAATTTGTAATAGTCCTTGCTCTGGGCGAATAGCTCGATCAATATTATCCCATTTGGGTCCACCGACAGACCCCATTAAAATAGCATCTGCTTTTTTTGCTTTTTCCAGAGTTTCATCAGGTAACGGTTTTCCAGCGGCATCAACCCCCGCTCCTCCCAAATGAGCTTCATCAAATTCAAGATTCAATTGCTGAATCTCATTGACACGTTCAAGTACCTTTCTTGCCTCAGCAACGATTTCTGGACCAATTCCATCACCGGGTAACACTAGAATTTGCCTCGACACTGTATTTTCCTCTTCACTCATTGAGATATTAGTTACTAATCAAAATCAGCCGTTTTCACGGTAATTTTTGGGGCGCCGATTATAGAACGAATCCCAGTTAAGCTCTATTGATGATTCTGTTAGCAACTCCGCTAAGTTTGAAAATTGTCGGCTTATCGCCTCCTAAATCGTCAAATTTAGCCGTTAAGTCGTTAAGCTCTTTACAAATTTATGCACTGCTATTTTGTAAGCGACACACACTTTACGTGTACTTACGCAAAATTGTGAGATTGATCACAAAATAAACAAGCAAATACGAATAAGCTAAAGTGCTCAGAAAATAGCCCGCTTTTGGCCGAAGAAGTAGCAGCGGTCTCTCCTTCTATTGCGCTTTGAAATTACACTTTGGAAGAAATTACACATTGAACTTGACCCCAATCTCAACCAGATAAACTCAGGACAGTTCCAGCTTTCAAAGACAGATTGAAATATAAAATTATGCAGCAGATTTCAGTAAGAACATGTAAATAAGGATGCCTCTATGGAATTCAGCGTTATCGTTGAAACTTCAGCAAACAAGATGTCTGCCACAGAAGATGCCGTCGCAGAATTAGAACGCTATTTGCTATCCGCTAAGATTTCTCCCAAGGTGCTTGAAAACATCGAGCCTGGGAAGCCTCATGTGCTAAAGAAAGAGATGAGCTACGAAGAAGCTGTCAATTTAAGTGACCGTCTCATCGATTTTGGCTTAGAAAGCGAAATCCATCCGCCAACAAAACCAGAAAGCAAATTAAAAACAAAAAAAACAAATGTCCTTTCAGAAGCAGCTCCTAAAACAACGATCACCATGAACAACCAAACTAACAAAAGCCGTCATTTGAAAACAACTAAAGCCGAAAGCAATCCCTCGTCAGCCGATATCAAAAAGCATCAGCCATTAAAAAGTCACAGCGAAACTCCAGCACCTAATCTCAAACCAATAAATAGCGTAAAAACAAACAAAACAAAAGATAAAGCAAAAACAACGTTTTCTACTCCTTCTTTAAAAGAGCAAGCGGCACAAATAAAATCCTTGTTTAAAATCCCTAAACAAGGGACTTTAGGCATAGAGATTACAGGTAATGATAAGGTACAGGCTTACCTCACAACATTTCTATCCTTAGCTCTACCTTTTTTGTACATTTTAGGCGTGTCGGCTTTAGCAGTAGCTGGCATATACTCAGCAGTCATTTTTTATAGCTTGATTTCTCCAATTTCCATTGTCCTTTGGATGCTTAGTGTCGCATTAATTAGCATCCCACTGATTGCGTTGTCGGGTTTGCTGATCACACCGTTCTTTATTAAAGGTAAACCTAAATTAAAATCTCATGCTCTCATAGCAAAAGACGAACCCCGATTTTTCATGTTAACTGCTGCAATTTGCAAAATAATTGGAGTACAACCACCGGCAAGCATCATTATTAATTATGGCGGTGAATTTCAAGGTAATTTAAACGCAAAGGACAAAAAACCTAACAAGGATGAAGATAATAAAACTTCGCTAACTGTATGCATGTCGCTTCTTAACACTCTTTCAATACGCCAGTATTGTTGCCTTCTTGCTCGTGAGCTAGGAAAATTAAACCATGAAGAAGTTTCTCGGCCGATTTCAATTAGCCTTAAACAATTACAGCACTCGAAGAACTGGAAAGATAAACCAAACACATCCAGCAACGCATTAACTCAAGCGGCCTCTAAATTGTCTAATGACAAATTAATCAATTTATTTTCATCTATCACCTCACTAGTTGAAACAACGGAATATATCCATAGTACTTATTTCAACTTTGCATACCACTCTATTTTAAAGCGCCTCACAACAGATTCTCTCTCAACTCGCTACCAAAATAATGTACTAGGATCAGAGCCTTCAACGCCACTTTTCGACCTAAACACAAAACTAGAACATATTGCTGCATCTCGACATGAAGCAATCGAAATGATGGTAAGAGACAATGAAAATCTTCGATATGCTGAAAATTTAACTGAACTGATAGATCACATCGAAGAAAAAAATAACTCAAACCAACAATACAAAGTTATTGACGACAGTTTAATACCTAAGGACAACCGCCTTAAAAAACTACTAGCGAACACCAAAAAACATTCTCTGGACTTAACAAAAGATTTCTATTTAAAAAACGAAATAGATTTAGAAAAATCTCAGTTACTATCCATTGAAAATCTTCTGAAAAAAGAAAGTAGAGATGCAAAAATTGAAAAAATAGCTTCAGAATATTTCGGCAAATGGCATCATGGATTGCAGGTATGGAAGCTTCCCAAAGAAGCGGTTCTCGCCAGCATAGACAAAAACCACATTGTTATTGCCCTAAACAATTGCATTAAAAAACTGCGTTATTTATCCCCAGACAGAACAGCACTGATTGAAAAATACTACCGACAATTAAAGCAATTAACCGAAATTCGTGCAGCAAAAAAGATACGATCAACAGGTGCCGAATACAAATTAACAAGCATTGCTGACAACATCACAAACCTAGACAATGAAATTAACTCAAGAGAAGCACAGTTACACGATATCAATACCGAATTAACACAACAAAATTCTGCTATGGGTGAAAGGATGGCCTTAGGTCTACTTTTAGATAAAGATCATAAAGAAATGACGTCAAAACTATACTCCGCCCTCTCTGTCATTAGCGACTGCTCTACAAACCTTAATAACATTGCTGCTGACTGCGAAGAGTTGCAAACACTGATTAACAATTCACCCAAAAAACTTAATCAACACTTCAACCTGCAGCTCAAAAAAGTTAAAGACCGTATCGATGACAACTTTAAAATTCTGAGTCGAAAATTGAAAAAGTGCCCTTATGACTTTATTGATCAGAGAAACCCTTTCCTGTATGGGCTTCTAAATGAAAAACTGATCAAAGCTGACTCTGCAAATGAAAACAAGCGAACGCTACAAAAAGGTAAAATAGGATTAACAGTGACAGCAACCAGCTATAAATTAATTAGTGACTTAGCCGCTAATTATGCAACAAGAATGGAAAGACTTTATAAAATAGAATCCATTCGGAAACTTTAGTTTGCGGTTGTAATATCTAGATCGGTGCAACCTGAAGCATTAAAGTACCAGAGTAGCTTCCTGGACTCACTGCTTGAATATCTGAACCCTGTATTTGAATAAAGATCGCTGCATTATCACCATTACGACAACTCACACTAAATGGGTACGGAAGATTGGTACTCATCGATCCTGAAGTTTCACCATTTGTTAAATCGACACCGCTAGCTCCATCGGCAGAATTATTTATTCGAACTGAATACTCTAAAATTTTTCCTCCTGCTGACGACAACCCAAAAGTTAAAGGCGAACCTGCAGAAGTTAACGTAGATGGCGTGATAGTATAATTCGAAGCATTTGAATACACACAGAAAGATTCATTTTGACTGACGACTCCCGATACACCATCGTAGACTCCAAAATTGATATCTTCAATATTAGACAGCCGGACTAACGAAGGTATAGTCACCGTACCCAAAACATTATTTTGTCTATCCCTATCGCCGGTTACTCCCCCCCCGTTATTCAGTCTTCTAGCTTCAACATCCATGCTTACTCGATAATCGCCCGCAGGAACAGCATACATGTCGTTTGCAAGTGCAGACACTGTTAGTTCCGCATTATTACCACCAAAAAAGCATAAAAATATTTGATAAGTGAGAGCATTACTAAAAGTATCTGGGGCGAGTGTTTGTGATCCACCAGACAATAAATCACTGACTTCTAAAACAAATGGAAAAGAATAATTACTATTACTGACATGATAAAAAACGAAAGGGCTCCCTGAAGAACTTGCAGGAGTATTCATCTGAGCGCGCAATGCAAAATCCCGCGCACGTAGGCTAAAAAAATTATTGCCCGTATAAGATCGAATACAAGCTGACTGACTTAATGATAAGTTACCCTGACCGTTCCAGTTGCCGAATACAAAATCATTAAAAGACCTCACTATCTCGACCCTTGCTAGAGCAGGGAACGTCAGTAACATCAAAATAATAATCAAACAATTCTTTATCAAAACCTTCAACATTTGTACGCCTTTTTACATTTCACAAGACCATACATAAAAGCATTCAAACTTTCTTGTTTATTTGTGCCACTTTTATAAAAAGCGTTTAAATATCTCATTCCCAAAACAAAAAAAGCAATCGTAGAATGCACTACGATTGCAAATAACACCTAACAACAGAGGGAAGTACTAAAATCTATAAAACTTAATTGGGCGCAACTAAAACTGTCACCGTATCGGAGTATGTACCTGCTTGAGCTGCATCTAAATTTGCCGCCGTTACAGTGACATCTAGATCATGCGAATATCCACCACTACAACTCGAAGAGGTATTATCTTCATCAGATAACGTATTTAAAAAGGCGCTCGCAATACCAGTCAGGGCTGTCGTACTACCAGACAGATCAACAGAGTAAGTGATAAAATTAGTGCCATCGGCCATTCTAAAGGCCCCTGCATTATCATTCGCTGATGTTAACGTCACATCTACATCCGCATCACTATTTCTATAGATACACAATCCTGTCGTGCCCGTGCTATCAACACCCGGGGTGTAAGTCAGATTAACATCTTGCTCGACACTCACTTGTACCACATCACCAATTGTGATCGTCACATCGGTATCACCTGTAGATGTCGCACCCAAAGTACCGTTATTTGCAGCAAAAACAGCCGAACTGCAGCAAAGAGCCAATGGAAGAACCAAATGTTTAATTTTCATATTTTACCCCTACACGCATTATTTGTTAGCACTAAAGTACTAGATGAGTTGGGTGTAGATTAAAGTTTTTGTGCAGAAAGGCAATAATAAACCGTCAATATACTGACAGGCGGTGTCAAACGAAACGCGAGAAGTTGAAATAGGAGAAATTTATGACTATTCACTAAAGAACTAAGAAAGCAATGTACTTAGGGCTAATTCGGTATAAGAATAACCGTTTAAAAAACTACTGATATTGGTGATAAGAAAGACAAAACGAAGAGATCGTAATTAACAAGCCTAGCCTAGCGCCAAACTGATCTTATGGTATCGCTAGAAAAGCCACGATATTGCAAAAACCGCATTTGCTTGATTTTTTGGGAGTGTGTTTTGGAAAGTTCTCCATACTTTTTAAGGCATACATTTTTTGCATGCTCGATCCATTCTACCTCTGCTATGTCATAAACATAACTTTCAACTAGGTCAGGAGAAACACCTTTTTGTTGAAGTTCAAAAGCGATTCGAATAGGGCCTTGCCCTTTCCTCTTTCGCATCGCAGTAAAAGCTTCTGTAAAACGATCATCGCACTGTAACGCTTCATCCGATAATTGTTGTACCGCCTGCTCCACCAAGAGCTGATCGTCAAATCGGCGATTTAGCTTTTGAATCAATTCTTTCTGTGAATGCTCTCTTGCAGCTAAATATGACATCGCTGCAAAACGAATTGCTCCGATACCAACTACTTTTTTAGAAGATGGCCCATTAGCCTCATTGGAATTCATGAAATGGAGGGAACTGTCACTTGGAACTTGGTGAGCCTCACGGACTAAAACCCCTGATTCAGATATTTTTTCCGATTGAAGCTTCAAATTGATCATAGACTCTCCCAGTTCGCTTGCAGGTGAACTGTGAAAATCTATGATGCTATCTAAGTCATGACGCTTTTCTGTTTCCACAAAAGTCCCTTTTTTATTTTTGGGAAATTAATACTAAACACCATAGTTATTTATGGTGCTCTATTTAACCTCGAATTAATGTTGCTGGGCACCTCGATTAAACTTACTTGGCATCAAGCTCTACGACATTACTATCTTCAGCATTATCTTTATCTTGAAAACCTAGCAATTCGGCTCTTATTTTACTTTCTATCGTGTCAGCAATTTCTGGGTTCTCTTGCAAAAACTTACCCACATTATTTTTTCCTTGGCCGATTTTTGTTCCTTCATAGGCATACCAGGCACCTGACTTTTCAACAAAACCTAGCTTCACCCCCAAATCAATAATTTCACCCATACGGTTAATACCGGCACCATAAAGTATCTGGAATTCCGTTTGTTTAAATGGAGGAGCAACTTTATTTTTAACTACTTTGACGCGTGTTTCGTTACCGATGACTTCATCGCCATCCTTAACGGCGCCAATACGGCGAATATCTAAACGAACCGAAGAATAAAATTTCAGTGCATTACCACCCGTGGTAGTTTCTGGATTACCAAACATCACACCAATTTTCATACGGATTTGGTTAATGAAAATAACCAAACAATTCGCATTTTTAATATTACCAGTGATTTTTCTCAATGCTTGGGACATTAACCGAGCTTGGAGACCAACATGGTGATCCCCCATGTCGCCTTCGATTTCTGCTTTTGGTGTTAACGCCGCAACCGAATCAACGACTAATACATCAACAGCATTTGAACGAACTAGCATGTCGGTTACTTCTAGCGCTTGCTCACCCGTATCTGGCTGAGAAACAATTAAATCATCAACATTAACACCTAATTTTTCTGCATAAATAGGATCGAGCGCATGCTCCGCATCAATAAATGCACATGTGCCGCCAATTTTTTGAGCCTCAGCTATCACTTGTAATGTCAGTGTTGTTTTACCGGATGATTCAGGACCATAAATTTCAACAATTCGACCACGAGGCAGACCACCAACTCCCAAGGCAACATCGAGGCCCAATGAACCTGTTGATATTGACGGAATAACAACTCGCTCTTTATCACCCATTCTCATGACAGTTCCTTTGCCAAACTGTCGATCGATTTGGCTAAGTGCAGCCTCTAGTGCTTTGTCTTTATTTTGGTCCATGATTCACCTCGTGGCTTTTATTCTGTTAAACCGTCATTTTCTCTGCGGCTTATTGTTAGTTGTTAAAAATTTATAAAATAAAAAGTGCTACGCGTGAAAGTTGACCGGCTATTGTCATTAACAAACAGTTGTAGCAGCAATGGTCGAGTAAGATACAGTATAAATACTGTATGTGCAACCAGCGCTAATGATTTATACAGGTGTTTTTTTAATTTGTTCGATTAGACCTTTTATGGCAATGACGACGGCCTGCTCACGAATGCTAAGCCTATCGCCCTTTAGCTGATGTAACTCACAATAACAGCCTACGCTGCCAACTTGATCATTTTGTTTCATCAGAGAAGATTTTCTTAACGACCCTTTTTGAAGACGAACAGCCCAAGCAAACCAAACCGTTCCTACGGGCTTCTCGACAGTTCCTCCGTCAGGTCCTGCAACTCCGCTAATTGCAACGCTTAGATTCGCTCCGCTCTTATCTAAAGCACCAATAGCCATTTGCTCAACCACCGCTTCGCTCACCGCGCCACAAGTCTCTAATACACTCGAATCGACACCTAACATAGCCGTCTTCATGCGATTACTATAAGTGACAAATCCACCTTCAAACCATTGTGAACTACCCGATAACGCTGTAAAAGTATGCGCCACTCCTCCACCCGTGCAAGACTCGGCCGCAGATACGGTCCAGTGACGTTGAACAAGATGCTTGGCAAGTTGCGCTGTGAGTTCAGTTAGCTGATTAGAGGAAGTGGACATATCTTGTCTGTCATATGAATAGCAATTGCTGGATTGATAGATAGGACAGTAACTTAGTTGAGACATAGTATTTGATCAAGGCATAAATACCGCATGATAAATAAAAATTGATAGACCATCGGATGTTCAGGCGCTGCTCTATGACGTAAAATGTTCTGCTTTGTCGCTCGAAAGATATTCAATCAGACAGACTCAATTTACGCACTGTTTCTACTGACTGTTTTACTGCTTTCAATTTACCGTTTTCACGTTACTGTTTTCACTAAAAGAGACGCTTAACAATGTGTTTAATCTCGTATTCGCTCAAATAACAGCCACCTCTTAATTGGGCAGAACCCCTAGTAATCAGTAGAACCCTGTTTAGTAATCACCTTGAATAATAAAGATTATGGCTAGATCAAAAACACCGTCAAAAACTAAAACTGAAACTCACACTCCCATGATGCAACAATTTTTACGCATTAAGGCGGATCACCCAGATGAGTTGGTGTTTTATCGTATGGGGGATTTTTATGAGCTATTTTTTGAAGATGCAAAGAAGGCAGCACATCTACTCGACATTACTCTTACGGCTCGCGGTAAATCTGGAAACGACCCGATTCCCATGTGTGGCATTCCCTATCATTCCGCTGACGGTTATCTCGCAAAACTAGTGCGCCATGGTGTTTCGGTCGCTGTCTGTGAACAAATTGGTGATCCAGCAACCAGTAAGGGCCCTGTCGAACGTCAAGTCGTCCGCGTTATTACACCGGGGACATTGACAGACGAAGCGTTGCTGGATGATTCCCGTGACAATCTCCTTATAGCGATCAATGAAACCGAAGGTACATTTGGCCTTGCGCATTTGGATGTAGGAAGCGGTCGTTTTCAAGTCTTAGAAGTTGTTGGCGAAGAACAATTAAATGCTGAAATTGAACGACTCGATCCGGCTGAAGTTTTATTGTCCACTGACTTTCCCTCAATCGAAAAATTAACACGTCGTCGTGGCGTAAGAACCCGACCAGAATGGGATTTTGATCTCGACACCGCTCACAAAATATTAACCGAACAATTTAAAACAAAAGATTTGTCTGGGTTTGGTTGCGATCATTTATCCATTGCAATTGCATCCGCGGGTTGCCTGTTAGCTTATACACAAGAAACACAGCGAACTGCCCTGCCCCACATTAATAAAATCGCACATGAAAACCGTGCAGACACAGTCACACTGGATGCATCCACTCGTCGAAATTTAGAACTTGATACCAATTTAAATGGCGAAGAAGATAACACTCTATTTGCAGTATTCAATAAATGCGCTACCGCGATGGGCAGTCGTTTTTTACGCCGCTGGTTAAACCGCCCTTTGCGAAACATTGACATTTTGCAACAACGTCAAAATGCGATTCAAACCTTAAAGAATAATTTTTTGTTCGAGCAATTACATGCTGAATTAAAAAACATTGGCGACATGGAACGTATTTTAGGCCGACTCGCTTTGCGCTCTGCACGTCCTCGGGATTTATCACGCCTGTTAACATCGATAGCGATTTACCCAAGGGTGCAAACTCTACTGTGCGATACCCAATCACCTTTATTAAAAAAACTGGCAAACGACATTTCAACCTTTCCCGATTTAGTAGAGCTACTGGATAAAGCCATTATTGAAAATCCACCAGTAGTGATTAGAGAAGGCGGCGTCATAAAAGAGGGTTACGATGAAGAGCTTGATGAACTCAGGGGCATCAGCACAAACGCTGGGCAATACTTAGTTGATCTCGAAACTCGCGAAAAAGAACGTACTGGGATCTCGACATTAAAAGTCGGCTATAACCGCGTACATGGCTATTTTATTGAAATTTCTCGTGCGCAATCAGCACAAGCACCAGCTGAATACATTCGACGGCAAACGATCAAAAATGCTGAGCGTTTTATTACCCCCGAATTAAAAGAGTTTGAAGACAAAGCCCTCTCAGCAAAAAGCCGAGCGCTGTCGAGAGAGAAATCGCTTTATGAAGAACTCATCGAAAAACTCAACGAATCACTCATTCCGCTACAAGATTCTGCTGCCGGCGTTTCAGAACTCGACGTCTTAACAAATTTAACGGAACGTTCCGACACATTAAATTTTCAGCAACCTACACTTCAAGAAAAACGGGGTATCCATATTGAAAAAGGTCGTCATCCCGTTGTGGAAGATGTTCTCGATACCGCGTTCATTCCCAACGATTTAGATTTTACACCCGAGCGACACATGTTAATTGTGACTGGTCCCAACATGGGCGGTAAATCGACCTATATGAGACAAGCTGCTTTGTTGGTTTTACTCGCTCACATAGGCAGTGATATTCCCGCCGAAAAAGCCACGATAGGAATGGTCGATAGAATTTTTACCCGAATTGGTTCTTCTGACGATTTGGCCGGCGGACGCTCAACCTTTATGGTCGAGATGACAGAAACTGCAAACATTTTGCATAACGCCACAGAACGCAGCTTGGTACTACTGGATGAAATTGGACGAGGAACAAGTACATTTGATGGATTATCGTTAGCTTGGGCTTGTGCCAATCACCTGGCCAACCGTGTTCGCGCTTTCACTCTCTTCGCAACACATTATTTTGAAATCACTAACTTGGCCAATGACTTTACAGGTATTGCTAACGTTCACCTCGATGCAACAGAGCATAACGACAACATTGTTTTCTTGCATCAAGTACAGGAAGGCCCTGCCAATCAAAGTTACGGGTTGCAAGTCGCCAAATTAGCAGGGATTCCTCAGCAAGTACTCGAGGAAGCTAAGCAACAGCTTCATATTCTTGAACAGGGGCAAAAAGCAGTCAGCGAACATACTGTCACCAAAGCAAATACTATAGAGAACACCATTGAGTCCTCACCTGGTAAGTCTAATGTAGACCTCCAACCTTCGACAATGGCGGTAAAAACAGAATCAAGCGCTCCAGCCACTAGCCCACTTCAATCAGAACTGTTTAGTGCGCCAGCACCAAACCCTGTTGTCAGCATGCTCGATGTGCTTTCTATCGATAACCTCACCCCAAGAGAGGCTTTAGATAAGCTTTACGAGTTACAGGCTATGGCGAAAAAGCTTTAGTGCATCCTCTAGCACCTCCTTTTATCGGCTAATGCTTATAGTCATAAGGATATAACTTCGACACTCTTTCACATGGCGTAAATTCTGATAGAATGCGCCCCTAAATTTTTCTACGGGAGTTCACGTCATGACATTCATCGTTGGCGATAACTGCATCAAATGCAAACACACTGACTGCGTCGAAGTATGCCCTGTCGACTGCTTTTACGAAGGTCCTAACTTCCTCGTCATACATCCAGATGAATGCATCGATTGCGCTTTGTGTGAGCCAGAATGCCCTGCAAATGCTATTTTTTCTGAAGACGAACTGCCTGCTGATCAAGCCGAATTCTTAGAGCTCAATGCTGAACTCGCTGAAGTTTGGCCGAATATCACCGAGAAAAAAGACGCGCCTGAAGACGCTGAAGAATGGGACGGCGTTGAAAACAAGTTACAGTATTTGGAAAGGTAATTTCCGGTTTTGATTATTTGCGTTACTCATACTTTGCGCTGTATGAGTAACGTAAAGAATGAGTAACGCAAAGTATAAGTAACAAAAATAATCAATTTCTCACAGACACCCTCTCTCGAACACCATCCTAATATTTCTTCCCAATACACTTATTTAGGCATCCATTTTCAAATCGTTTAATGACTTTAAAATTTATTAGCACATCAGGTTTGGTGAGCTAGCATTTTGCTGTTAAATTCTATTCAATATTACCCAACATCGTTAATCGACTACGATGACTCAGCTCAACTACTTTTGAAATTTCAATCCACAACCGTATTTTCTATGTTGAAAAACTGTGTATTTTTTATAGCTATCATTGTTATATCTTGTGACGTTTGTTCACGCGATAGCAAGGGAACATTTTCATTTGCTCTAGAAAATGACCTAATAGGATCAGGATCAGATAAGCATTACACCCATGGAACAGAGTTTTCCTATGTCAGTGATACTTTTGTCCCTGACTGGCTTAAAACTACAGCTAACGTCTTCCCTTTTCATGAATCAAATGATGACACGCGATATTCATGGTCCCTTGGACAAAAAATCTTTACCCCTTCTGATTTAGAGACAACCGAATTAATCGAAGATGACCGCCCTTATGCTGGATGGCTAAATTTAAGTCTAGGGTTAGTCACCGAAGATATTCAAGAAAAATATCGACACGTCGATTCAATTGAATTCATCATTGGCGTAGTCGGGCCCAAATCATTAGCCGAAAACGCTCAAAAATCTATCCATAGAAACACGGGATCAACACTTCCACAGGGATGGGATAACCAATTGGATGATGAATTCACTTTAGATTTGCGCTATCGAAGAAGCTGGATTATTCCCATTCGTGCGAATCGCTTCGATTTTTTACCGAGCGTAGGATTTACAGCTGGCTCATCCCAACGACTACTAAACTTTGGCGGTACATTGAGAGTTGGATCTGGATTATTTTCAGATTTCGGCCCTCCTTTAATACGACCTTCAGCATCTGGAGCCTACTACTTCAAACCCGATCAGCCTTTTTATTGGTATTTTTTTATAGGCGTGCATGGACGGTTTGTTGACTACAATATTTTCCTCGATGGTAATATTGACAATAACAGCCACAGTGTCGAACGATTACACTGGGTCGGCGACATTCAAACTGGATTGATTTTAGGAGCAGGTCGCTGGCGATTATCGTTCACTAATATTTTTCGAACAAAAGAATTTGAAAAGCAAGAAAACCCAGATGATTTTGGTTCTATAGTATTGTCTTATCGGATTTAATCAGCGAAAAAATGGTAAACCGGAAAGAAAAGTGAAGAAAAAGAAAATGGCGGAGAGGGAGGGATGTCATTACAACAGCTTGAGGCTGTTGCAACCCTTCGGGCTTCGCCGCGCTTCACGGCTCGTGCTAAATGCTCTCGCATTTAGTCGAACCACAAGGGTTCTCACCCTCCCTAGGTTAAATTTCACGTATAAAAAAACCGCTGAGTTAGCGGCATTTTTAGGGCTACGAAATTAAAATGGCGGAGAGGGAGGGATTCGAACCCTCGATCAGGTTTCCCCGATACTCCCTTAGCAGGGGAGCGCCTTCGGCCACTCGGCCACCTCTCCAGAAGGTGCGCGATGATACCACATTCGGCTAAAAATCATAGATTCAGAGTGAATTTTAAGGATTTTCTTCTCTTTTTTTCGCCATCAATTAATTTCATCGAACCAAAAGAAAGGGAAACGAATAATTTTTCGACAACCGTCATTTTATTCACTAAATAAATTAATCGCTGCCATTAAAAAAGACAATAATTCAGAATGCCAAAAACCACAAAAGCAGCCCTAAAGCTGCTTTTGTTTGATGGACAATCACTAATAAATAGTAAGAATTACTGATTGCCTGACTGGTCTTGCTTCTCTCTTTGAATTCGCTGGTAGATCTCCTCACGGTGAACAGCGATTTCTTTTGGCGCATTGACACCAATGCGAACTTGGTTGCCCTTTACACCTAGCACTGTGACAGTGACTTCGTCACCAACCATCAGTGTTTCGCCAATACGGCGAGTTAAAATTAACATTACAAAAAATCTCCTTAGTTCATCCTGTAAGCGTAACGCCGATAGAAATGGCGTCGTCTAACCCCCTTTCCTTCGTCCTTCTATAAGAATGATAGCTGCTTTTGAGAATTTACCAGTTATTTGTGAACAAATTGGTAAATAAACCTATCGATAGCTTAAAGAAAAAGAAAAGGCAAAGCAGCTTATTATTGGAACCAATTTGTTATTTGCCGCCGTGACTATAGTCGGGTTAGTTCTAAACATTGTGCAGAAATTTGGCGGCAAAATCCACATTTTTCTACTATTTGCTCACTTTATCATCTAAATCAAAAGCCGTGTGCAAACTACGAACGGCCAGTTCTAAATATCGCTCATCGATAATCACTGAGATTTTAATTTCAGACGTTGTAATCATTTGGATGTTGATATTTTCAGCCGCCAATGTATTGAACATTTTAGCAGCTACACCCGCATGAGAGCGCATACCAACCCCCACTAAAGCAACTTTAGTAATCTGTGAATCAGAGATAACCTCTTTAGCGCCGATCTCTTTAACCACTTTTTCCAAAACGGCCATTGCCTTATCAACATCATTACGATGCACAGTGAAAGTTAGATCATTTGAATTATTTGCGGCTGCGTTTTGAACGATCACATCCACCTCTATATTCGCCTCACCGATGGGTCCAATGACCTTTGATGCGATGCCAGGAATGTCTGGAACACCCGATACAGTAATTTTAGCTTCGTCGCGATTGTAAGCGATTCCAGATACCAGTGGCTGTTCCATAGATTTCTCTTCCTCATCGAGAGTGATTAATGTACCCGGGCCTTCCTCGAAACTCGACAAAACGCGCAAGGGGACTTTATATTTTCCGGCAAACTCTACCGCTCTAATTTGTAAAACTTTTGACCCCTGACTCGCCATCTCTAACATTTCTTCAAATGTGATTTTTTCTAAGCGAGAAGCCTTCGGAACCATTCTTGGGTCGGTTGTATAAACGCCATCAACATCCGTATAAATCTGACACTCATCCGCTTTTAAAGCGGCTGCTAACGCCACGCCTGTCGTATCTGAGCCACCTCGACCGAGAGTCGTAATATTGCCGTTCTCATCAACACCCTGAAAACCTGCGACAACCAGTACCCTACCGGCCTTCAAATCGGCCCTCATGGTATCCGCATCAATTTTTTGAATCCGTGCTTTCGTATGAGCACTATCCGTTAGGATTCTGACTTGTTGACCGGTATAAGATTTTGCATCGATTCCACGTTTTTTAAGTGCCATACACAGCAGCGCAATCGTGACTTGCTCACCAGTAGACACCAAAACATCCATCTCTCTCGGATCAGGGGTCTCTTGGATAGCATTAGCCAACTCAATTAAGCGATTCGTTTCACCGCTCATGGCCGATACAACGATCACGAGATCATGTCCGTCTTCTTTAAAAGATGACACGCGATCTGCAACTGCTTCAATTCTTTCAGTAGTGCCTACGGATGTTCCACCGTATTTTTGTACGTATAAACCCATTATGACTAGATCTCATCCTGCATTGGCCAACAACGCAATTGATAAAATGAACTTCAGAAGAAATATTCTGCCTTTAATTCATTTTGGCTATTCTAAAAAGTGCTGCATTTAACTATAAACAACAACAAAAGTTAAGATTGAAAAACAATGATTAACTAATTTGTTGCTCTACCCATTCAGGCACTGCTTCTAAAGCAGGCTTTAATGCCGATGGATCAGTTCCACCGCCTTGAGCCATATCGGGACGGCCGCCGCCTTTACCGCCCACTTTCTCAGCCACTTCTTTCATCAAGTCACCCGCTTTGACGCGACCAGTAAGTGCTTTAGTCACACCGGCGACTAAAGCAATTTTATTCCCCTCAACAGCAGCAAGAATAACAACAGCTTTCTCACCCAGTTTATTCTTCAGCTGGTCCACCATATCCCGCAAACTTTTCCCATCAGCGCCTTCCACAGAAACCGCTAACACTTTTACATCACCAAGCGTTTTCGCTTGAGACAGTAAATCATCGCTTGATGAACTCGCTAACTTACCTTTCAGAACAGAAACATCTTTTTCTAATTGTCGATGATTGGCCACCAGTTGCTCTACTTTATCAACAACGCGGTCTACATTTGATTTTGTCAGCTGAGCAATTTTTTCTAAGGTATGTTTTTGTTCATCGAACAGCGACAATGCTTTAAATCCAGTGACCGCTTCAATTCGTCTCACGCCAGCTGCAATCCCCGACTCAGACACAATACGCAGCAAACCAATATCACCAGTTCTCTTAACGTGTGTACCACCACATAACTCAACAGAAAAACCATCACCCATTGAAAGCACACGTACTTCATCGCCATATTTTTCACCAAACAAAGCCATAGCGCCTTTTTGCTTGGCGGCTTCCATATCGCACAATTCAGTTTTCACTTCTGCGTTAGCTAACACTTGTTGATTTACCAACTGCTCAATATCAGATAACTCTTTTTGAGTGACCGCCTCAAGATGAGAAAAATCAAATCGTAATTTTTCAGAATCCACCAAAGAACCTTTTTGCGTTACGTGCTCACCCAAAATCTTTCGAAGTGCAGCGTGCAGCAAATGAGTAGCCGAATGATTTAACGCTGTCGCTTGTCGAACGCTGTCATCGACAGTAGCATCGACAGATACTTTATTTTTAAACGTGCCCGACAAAACCTTACCAATATGCAAATGGTGTTCGCCGCTTTTTAAGCAATCGCGTACTTCAAACTTCGCGGATGACGTTGTGATATAGCCGGTGTCGCCGGCTTGGCCACCAGACTCAGCATAGAAAGGCGTTTTCTCTAACACTAAAACACCCTCTTCGCCGTCTTTGATTTCTTCGGCTTCGTTTTCACCCACAATAATCGTATGAATTGAACTCTTACTCGAAAGATGTGTATAACCCGTAAACTCTGTTTTACCCGACAACGAATGATTTTTTGTGTAATCAACAGAAAATTGATCCGCCGCAGAAGATTTTTTCTTTTGACCTTCCATATGCTTTTCAAAACCGGCTAAATCAATCGTAAGATTTTTTTCGCGAGCGATATCATTGGTTAAATCCGTGGGAAACCCATAAGTGTCATGCAACTTAAACACTATATCGCCCGGAATTTCAGTACCTTTTAACGATTCCAATGCGGTTGTTAAAACAGCCATGCCTTTTTCAAGTGTTTTAGCAAACTGGCCTTCTTCGGTTAACAATACTTTTTCAATAACGGCTTGTTGTTTTTTTAATTCAGGATAGGCGTCACCCATTTCAGACACCAATGCCGAAACCAACGTGGAGAAAAAAGGTTTACTTTGTCCTAATTTATTTCCATGACGAACTGCACGACGAATAATTCGGCGTAACACATAACCCCGACCTTCATTCGATGGAATAACACCATCGGCAATCATAAAAGAACACGAACGAATATGATCAGCAATCACACGCAACGATTGATTACTCAAATCTTTTGCACCCGTGGCTTTAGCGGCGGCTTTTAATAAATTTTGAAATAAATCGATATCATAATTATTGTGAACGCCCTGCATCACGGCGGCCATTCGCTCTAGCCCCATGCCCGTATCGACAGATGGTTTTGGAAGGTTTTTTAATGAACCATCCGTTTGACGTTCAAATTGCATGAACACCAAATTCCAAATTTCAATATAACGATCTAAATCATCGTCAGGACTTCCCGGTGGTCCACCCGGAACATCGTCACCGTGATCATAAAAAATTTCTGAGCAAGGACCACACGGGCCGGTATCCCCCATTTGCCAAAAATTATCTTCATCTAAACGAGACATACGCTTTGGATCAACGCCGATTTTTTTCGTCCAAATCTCAGCCGCTTCATCATCAGAAATATGAACAGTAACCCACAAGCGCTCTTGAGGAATTTTTAACTCTTCCGTTAAAAACTGCCACGCAAAACGAATCGCATCTTCTTTAAAATAATCGCCAAAGCTAAAATTGCCTAGCATCTCGAAAAAAGTATGATGCCGAGCCGTATAGCCCACATTTTCTAAATCGTTATGCTTTCCACCCGCACGCACACAGCGCTGCGAACTCGTGGCTCGCTGATACGGTCTTGCCTCTTGCCCCAAGAACACGTCTTTAAATTGCACCATACCGGCATTGGTAAAAAGCAACGTGGGATCATTGCCAGGCACTAACGAGCTACTGTCAACAATGGTGTGATCATTCTTTTCGAAAAATTTCAAAAACGCTTGGCGAATATCTGCGCTCTTCATGTCATACGTCCACTCAATAAAAAGTAAAAATTAATAACCGTCTTTGTGGGATTGAAGAAAAACCTTTGAACTTAAAGGTTATTTTCACTCACCGCTACGAACACACGCCATTGGACCCAAGGATCCAGTCACGGTAAGCATGCCCATATTGCAAAATGCCGCAATGTTAGGGTTTACCGTGCAAGGACACAATAGAAGAAGGAAGATTACGGCGAATTTTAGCTATGCAGCTCTACATTTGAGCCAAATGTTATAGCCAATAAGCGATCTATGGGGATATAAAAGCCTTGCGCCCCCACCCACACAAAGATTTTACAGTGTATATGAATACCTTTTACACTCAGTAATCCTTACCTGTGACTCATTCTTAGCAAGGCTACAGAGCAATCCAAACCGGTTAAGTACTGCAATATAAGAATAGCTGAACAAAAATACCAATAAAAACAAAAGCTTAAAAAGCTATGTCGCGCCATTCTCTCGACATTATCCCGCTAAGGCGGTTTAATGCTCAACGTCTGAAAGAAACCCGCTACGGCAGTGTCAATAGGTTTATACCGTTGCACCGTTTTAACTAGCGTTACATGTGTCCAGATATAGACACCAACCGAAATATGTAGCGTGGTCAGATATAGACACCTAATTTAGAATTTGATGTCGGTGTCTATATGTAGACACCCCGAAATATGTAACGTGGTCACATGTAGACACCAACTTCATATTTGGCAGAAAAAGTGTCTAGATCTGACCACGCTATCTATTAAACTGTTAAGCATCTAAATATGAAACTACTCACAATACTTATTATAGCTTTTAGCATTACAGGTTGTGCTACTTCACCTGAATCTTGTAAGGGTAAATTCATCGAGTATAAGGTTAGAGACGCTAGTGAGCCTTTATATCCTCGGTCAGCATATGATCAAAAAATTGAGGGCTGGGCTCAAGTCGCGTTCACTGTTACAGCCCAAGGCGATGCAAAGGATATTCGAGTAACTGATGGTTATCCAAAAGGTGTATTTGATAAACAGGCAATGGCAGTAGTTGAAAAAGCAAAGTTCAATCCAGCAATGCAAGATTGTAAGAAAATTGAGGTTACAAATGGTTCAGTTAAATTTAACTTCACGTTGGATAAATAGCCATGCTTAACAAAGCTATCAAAAATCGTTCCGGCGCAAAAAAACGCGCCTCCACTGGACGCGCTAACGCGCGCCTTTTATAGCGGCGTTAAAAGTATATGCCTGATTATCGTTGGAGATGTAGTAATTGCGAGGAGATTAATTCAGAAGAATCTGTTTTTTGCGAGCAATGCAAAATTCCTTGTAATGCTAACTCATTTGAAACAGAACTGATTATTAATGAGCTTAAGTACGGCCCTAAAAAACCTAGTATACCTCTACTATCTATTGGATTATGGGGTGAAGAAATAACGGCAAGTGGCTACAAGCTTGCTCCTTGTCCAAATTGCAATCTCAAAATGTATTCATGTGGCCTAACCTGCCCGCATTGTAATTACAAATTAAGTGTTGCTGAGCGTGAGGAACTAAATAATTTTATTCCGCGCGTATGGCGTCAAGGCGCTTTGTATGCAGTTATAGTATCGTTAATATTATTTTTGGTTTTTTATGTATTTAGCTAAAACTTTTAACAAAACCATCAAGAATCGCACAACAAAAAACCGTTGTACTGGACTCGCTGTCGCTCGCCTTTTATGGCGGCGTTATGGCGTAAAAATCTTCTAGTAAGTCGCTGCCGAATAAGTTTGTGTTTTTATCGTAATAGATGTCAGCTGCAGTTATTCTTTGAACATTAATTATTGCGTCAGGAGTTTTGGGTTCTTAACAGCAGTGAAGGTTTTCTTATAAAGTTTATCTGCGGCAGCTCGGTAAGTTTTGTCGCAAGCAATGGTGTTGTGCGTAATTTAAGTAAAGTATTGCCGCTGAGGCGGAAGTTGTTTAGTGCCAAGTGTTTCGTTAAGCTGGTTCACATTAAGGCGTAATATAGTGCTAATAAATAAAAAATCGCATAACAAGGTTATTAACGAACGCCACTTCGTGGCTGGACAGCCTAAAGCGTGGCTTTGCCACTAGGCTGCCCGTTATAACGGCGTTATATTCAAAAGGATAAATGACCAATAATGTTAAAAAGAAATCCTGATATTGAATCAACTATTAGAGATTCTAAGTTTCTTAAAATTGAGTTTCAATTTCAACATTATTCAGAATCAGAAAAAAATAATATAGGTAATAGTATTAAGTTTAGTTTTATAAAGTTTGATAAAGAGTTAATTGAGTTAGTCTTAATAAACCCACAGGAAGTTTACTTATTTGAGGATTATCAAGATGAATATATTTCACACATAAAAGTATCAGAAAGTGAAAATTCTTTTGAAATATCGTTTGACCCATACGACGAAGCAATAAAAGAAATTAATGAAGAAACAGATAATTATGTATTTAAATCTGAGAGTTATACAATTGCTTCAAAACAAATATAACAAGTTGCAGCATTGGAAAAAAGACTCGCTCACGCTCGCATTTTTCCACTGTGCAAGGCGTTATGTGAAAAAAGGGCCTCAGTGAGAGGCCCTTGAGTGGTGGTTTATTTAGAGCGTTTCTTAATAGTCTCTACTACGGTAGTTGAAGGCCTTTTCTTAGCCTTATCTACTGGGATAAATTGACCATTTTTGGCATCTCTACCGATTTTGAACGATTTAGATTTTGACATAGTTTAATTCTCCAAAAAGAAGTTAGTTTAAAAAAGGCTGGAGAATTAAGTAGCGAGCTACCCTAAAAGGAACTTGAAGTAGCATATGAAGAAACATACACTACTCGTCCAAATCTCTCTGGCGGGAGATTTCCTCTCCTCAGCGGTTATGCTGCTGAGGAGACTCTTCGATTCGGACCCCAAACTTCTTGCAGGCCCCAGCCATGTTTAAATATACAGTGGTTTTTGGGCCTCGACAATGGCTAAATCCTGAGCAAATCCTGTGGATAAACTGTTATTTTCGCAGTTTCGTGCAATGTCACATAACAAATTGCTCAAGTTCACTCCGGCCGCAAAAAAACGCGGCCTCCGCGGGACAGCCTACACTGCGTTTCGGCTGCCCCTTAGCAAAGCGTTAAATTTATCAAATAATAGAGGAGCCTATGAAACATCTTATACTTGGATTTTTTCTAACACTTACTTCATTTTCACTGTTTGCTGCGGAAACAAATTGTGGTGGAACCGTTACATTGGTAATGGCAGATTATGGGTGTCAAGGAAACATGGCATTCAAAACAACACAAAGCGGTTCTAAATGGATGTGTACAAAGTCAAAAGAAGCAGGGTCAGTTCTATTAGCAGCGTTTATGGCAGGGAAAACGGTCAGTGCGTACATTGAAATATCCGATGTCGGGCAGTGCGCTAATTTACCAAATTATCGAAATATAAATTATCTTATTATTCAGCCGTAAAATTTAACAAAAACATGTTGTTGGACATTTTGGCTGTTGCTTGAAAAACAGCAACAACCAAAAAGCCACAAATGTTGGCGTTATAGCTTATGACAAAGAATATCGTACTATTTCTGCTAATTCTGTTTGCCGTGGTGGTTATTTCTACTTTCCATGCAGAAATATCTAGTGCTCTAGGTTTTTCTAAAATCTATGATAGATATCCTTATTATATTGGCCTTACAAAATGTTTTTTGCTTTTTCATTTGGCACAAATGATCTTGTTTTTCCCAGTTTACGAGTATCGTAAATTGCTAAAATTAAACCTCATACTATTTATATTTCTGCAAATATGTATGGCATCCGTAAACAGTTACTTCAAGTCAGATAACTATGAAAATGGCGGTACGGTTGTGGGTTTAATGGTTATTGTTGCAATTCTGTCATATGGGTGCTTTTCCGTCGTATGCCATTTTATTTTTCGTAATAAAACCAAACAACTTACACAGGGCTAAGCATTGGGCTATAACAAAGTGGTCAAGTTCACTCCGGCCGCAAAAGACGCGGCCTGCGCGGGACAACCTACACTGCGTTTCGGTTGCCCCTTACCACAACGTTAGGTTTCCAATCATGTCCAGCGTAGAAATCACCAAATATTTTGATGCAACTGAGTCTCGTGAAATACGCGAAGATCTACTATTTTCTGTAAGCGTGATCAACGATCCAAGAGTTGCAATCGATTGCGGTTGTGGTGCTGGAGCTGATATTGAGTACTTAGTTAATAATGGATTCACAGTTTATGGTTTCGATATCGAGCAAGAATCAATATCAAGGTGTCAATCTCGCTTTAATGGCGTTGGTAATGTGTTTTTATCTCAATCATCATTTAGCACATTCGATTACCCTCAAGCATCGCTGGTAGTTGCCGATGCCAGTTTATTTTTTTGTCCCAGCTCCGAATTTGACAAAGTATGGTCAAAGATAGATCAGTGCCTACTTCCAAATGGTCTTTTTTGTGGCTCATTTCTAGGTAAGGAAGATACTATGGCTATACCTGGTGAAAACCCAAGCGTTTTTTGGCCAGAGGTAACGGCCTTCGAGGAGTCTGAAGTTATGGAGCTTTTTAAAGATTTTGAGGTCCTTCGTTTTAAAACACATAAATCCACAGGTAAAACACCTCAAGGCGTCACTCATAATTGGCATATAATTCAAGTTGTTGCACAGAAACCTAACAAATCAAATCACGCGGACTTGTAAATGCCGTCACCTTTTTTGAAAAAAACACTCAAAAAAGCCGCCAACATTTACAATCCGGTGTTTGAGGCGTTGAGACTGTAGAAAAACCTCAAAAAAGATTAAAATAAACAAAAATAATGGAATTTGTTTATGCCGAAGTTCAAACCCTATAACTACAACCAAACCTCAATGGTTGTGATTAATTATGAAGAGCAACTTCAAGCCGGTACTTTTGAGCATGCTGTTCATCATTTAATTGATCACAAGCTCGACCTTTCTGTTTTTTATCCCAATTTTAAAAACGATTCTGCTTCTGGCGGTCGCCCTGCTTATGATCCCGCGATTTTATTAAAAATTATTTTGTTTGCGTATTCTAAAGGCATTACCTCTAGCCGTGAGATTGAGTGGTGCTGCAATACGAATATTATTTTTAAAGCGTTATCGTGTGATAGCGTTCCGCACTTGAAATACAGGACGTATTGAATGTCGTTTTTGCAGGAGCAAAAAACGCCTACAACCATTGCGCATTTTGTCAGTAGCTACCAAACAGAAATGGCAGAGCTATTTAGTCAAATCATTTTAATCTGTCATGAAGAAGGATTGATTGGTAATGAATTGTTTGCCATCGATGGCTGTAAAATGTCTTCTAATGCGGCCAAAGAGCATTCAGGGACTTTTAAAGAGTTAGAGGCGAAGCGCGATAAAATCAAACAACAGATTCGTTATCATATTAAAGAACAGAAAAAATTAGATAAGTACGATACGTTAGACGATGACAGAAAGAAACGAACGGCTAAAACGATCGACACCCTTAATAAAGCCTTTGATAAATACGATCAATTTGTAAAGACGAACAGCCCACGGATGGGCAAGGGAAAAAGACCAAAGGGCGGATTTATGCTCCTGCAAAATCTGCATTCCCCACATCCATGTGGGTCAGGTGAAGAGTAATACGACAGACAACGAGTCTGCGAAAATGACAACCTCAAAAGGAACGATTCAAGGCTACAACGGTGTTGCGGCTGTTGATAAGAAACATCAAATTATTATTGAGGCACAAGCCTTTGGTGAAGGCCAAGAACACCATACCCTTAAGCCTATTACTGAAACTATTAAAGATCGATATCAACGTTTAGGGATTAGTCAGAACATTTATCAAGACGATATCATCGTCACTGCCGATACGGGTTTTGCGAATGAAGCCAACATGCAATATCTGCATGAAAATAAAATGAATGCCTACATTCCCGACAATCAATTTAGAAGCCGTGATCCTAAGTTTGCTCATCAAAAAGAAAAATACGGTAAGCGTCATCAAAAACCTAAAAAAGATCAAGTCACCAAAGTCATCCCCGCCAGTGAATTTAAATTTGACCCCGTTAAGCTTACGTGTGTTTGTCCAGCAGAAAAAAGTCTAAGTCTTATTGGCGTCAAAGAAGATGTTAATGGCAATCCAAAAGCATTTTTTAATGGTCGCTTATTGCAATGTCGTCACTGTGATTTAAAACACCAATGTATGCAAAATCCCAGTTCAGCGGATCACCGAAAAGGCTGTGGGCGACAAGTATCTTTTATGTTGGACGCAAAACGAAAACCGACTTATACCGATTGGATGAAGCATCGTGTAGACAGTAAAGAAGGTAAATTTATTTACAGCCATCGCATGTCAGTCGTTGAACCTGTGTTTGCGAACATCGGCACACAAAAAAGACTGAATCGATTTAGTTTACGAGGAAAAACAAAAGTCGATACACAATGGAAGTTATATTGTATGGTACATAATATTGAGAAGTTAACCAATTATGGCAGTATAGCGGCATAGTGCGGAAATAAGCGCTGTAAACTGTTTTTAAAGAACATCAGCTTGAAATAAAAATTATTTGTGACAGCGTCACGTTTAATTATTTTTTAAAATAAATAAAATGGAGAATGTAGATGCTTAGGTTTTTGAAAGTTTTTCTACAGACTCGTTCAGGATGTAGAAAAATAGAACTTAAAAAATTGATTTAATTATTTTTGCACGGAGAGTGCGATTAAATTTATTTTTAAGTGACATTTACCAAAGAATTCACGTAGCAACGCATTTTTTAGTTTAAAAAAACAAACAATTATATTTGGATGGAAATGATTTTGATTTTCCTACCCCCTCGTTATACCCAAAAAACACATTGACACTACGTACGCACTTACGTACGCTTTATGGGCCGGAGGTAATTTATGACTACATTCAATGCAACAGAGGCTCGCTCCAAGCTCTATGCACTCATTGACGAAACCACAGATACGCACCAACCTATTGTTATTACAGGCAAAAGAGGTAATGCGGTGCTTCTGGCGGAGGATGATTGGAGGGCCATCAACGAAACCCTCCATCTATTGTCTGTACCTGGCATGAGGGAGTCTATCCGAGAGGGAATGGCTTCCAAGCTAGATGACTGCGATCAAGAGCTTGATTGGTAATGTGGCAGCTTTATTACACTAAGCAGGCCCAAAAAGATGCCCAAAAGCTAGCTTCTTCTGGTCTCAAAAATAAAGCTCAAGAACTACTATCCATTATTGAAGTTGATCCTTATCAGAATCCTCCGCCCTATGAGAAACTAGTAGGTGATCTTTTAGGGGCTTATTCGCGCCGTATCAATATTCAGCACCGACTTGTGTACCAAGTTTTAGAAAAAGAAAAATCAATAAAGGTGCTTCGTCTGTGGAGTCACTACGAATAATGAAAAAAAGTATAACAATTTTTTAGCCATGCGACGCGAAAAAGCGTCGCGCGCATGCTAAAGGCGTTTCTAGAGCTGAAAATTGTTGCGCATTAGCTTAAAGAAAATGTTATGCCTACGTTACAAATGAGAAAATATTTTGTTATGAAAAAAGCTAAGGAAAATCAAGAAAAATCCAATACTCCAGAAGACATGGTAGAACAAGCTATCGCGTCAATGAATATTGAGGGGATTCGAATACCTGAAGATGAAAAAGAAGTTTTACGAAAAATTGCCAGCGGAGAACTAGACGCAGATGAAGTAGCGGAAGCTATAGTAAACAAAGCACTAGAAAATGCAAAAATAAACAAGCCCACATAAGGAAATGACTGTGCACCCATATGAAAATTATGACTTGAGGGAAGATGACCCATACTTAATCCCAGAATCTGAATGCTTACAAAATGATCTTGGAATCACTGACACAAAAACTCTAAATATGTTAGAAAGACAGATTGTTGCTCCAATGCTTATTTCGCTAAAAAAAACACCGATAGAACCTACATTTGATTTGCAGCATTTGTGCAATATACATAAGAGGCTGTTCGGTCGGATTTATCCATTTGCAGGTAAAGTTAGGGTTGTCGAGATAGCAAAGGGCGGAAAATTATTCCTACCTCATGCACTTATTGGAGTAGTGTCAGAAAAATTATTTTTAGAGCTCCGAAAAGAAAATTACCTCTCAGGCTATGATAAAGAAAAATTTTATCAAAGAGTTGGCTATTATTTCGCATCAATTAATACCATACACCCTTTTAGAGAAGGTAATGGTAGAACACAGAGAGTTTTAATAGATCAGCTTGTTGCAAGAAATGGGTATAAAATAAATTGCCCTGCTATAAGCGGGTTTTCAATTGCTGAGGCGTCTGCTGCCGCTTTAGTTGGTGATAAAACCGGAAAAGGTTTAGCTAAATTAGTTAAGAATAATCTGAAGGTGTTATAAGTTTCCCTAGCCATCTAAACCATACAGGCTTGCACCGGACTCCACATGCTATCGTGCTTTCTGCAAAAAACGCACGCTAACATGCTCCTCCGGTGAATACGGCGTTAAAAAATTGATTCAATTATTTTTGCACGGAGAGTGCGATTAATTTTTTTAAGTGACATTTATCAAAGAATTCACGTAGCAACGTCTTTTTTGTGTAAAAAAAACAAACAATTATACTTGTGTGAAAATGATTTTAATTTTCCTACACCTTGGTTATGACTCCTAAGGAATCAGAATGATCGATCAACGATTAGTATTTGGAATTAGTTGGTTTCAACCAGATCAATGGGAAAGGCTCATTGATATTTCTGAAGATAGAGACCAGCTAGATGATACGTATGAGGATTGGAGAAGAAATACATCTAACACAATCAAAGAATTAGAATCTCAAGGCCAAAAAATTAAAAAAGTGAAAATTAACTTGGAACAACTAATATATTGGTGCAACGAAAACAATCTTCCAATAAACGGAAAATCTCGATCACAATATGTCACGTATCTCCTTCAACAGCGGAGTTACAAACCATAATAAGTCGTTTAAAAAGAACAAAAAAACAATTGGCTTTTGCTCCTTCGTCGCTAATTTCAATAAACAATTTTTTGCCGCTTAACAAGGCTATGCGCCATAAAGGGATAGCTGTGGCAATTTCTTCAGCAGAAAAAATAAAGATTGCTACCCTCCCCTAAAAATAGCCTAGGCAGTTAGTAAAGTTTTCGCAAACTTTCCTAAAATGGCGAGATAAAGACGCAGGTGTCGCCCAATAAATCTATCTTGAGTACACGATCAAAAAGCATACGCTTTTTCTTCATCACAGTGGCAGATGGCTGTGGAATCTCTCATTTGCCATCCAACACGCTACACCGCTACGACAATTTTGGTGTTAGTCACACAGCTAATCTTTGTGAAATAATTTACAATGCGCGCTCGGATAAAGCCGACCAAACAAACAGTTAGCTCAAAAGCTAACCAAAGTACTCAAATTGACCAAACAGGATTAGCCCAAACAACAAACCTTTCTCTGTCTATAGGGCCTGAAAGCGGCTTTCAGCCATTAGAAATCAGAGTGAGTAATGCCATCGATAGAGTACGCACTCTTCCAAGGAATCCCTTTTGAGTGTTGATAGAATGCAGGCAAAAGCTACACAGAAATAGCTCACCAGAGATCCAGATTTTTTTGTTGGCGAATATCCAATGATTAGCCAGCCAAAAATGTTAACAATACACGCAGTAAACAGGCAGAAGATGATGAGAAATATATGTAACCGCATTGGCTTGATGATAAGTACGTTAGCTCTTGCACCAATCACCCACGCAGGTTTCGTCGATTATTTCAAAGACGAAGAAGGTGAGACCAAGTGGCAGTATGTTGCCAATTTTTCTGGTTCAGTGCTGATTATACTTCTCACAATTACACTGCTTTTGCTGCTGTATAACCATATCAGATTGCGCAAGACTAACGGTGCATTGCGAGAAATTCGCAAAAACCTAGAGAAGATGGTGAACGAGCGTACGGCTAACCTTAACGAATCGAACAACCTGTTAAAAAAGTCGCGGGATGATCTCGAAATTTCCGAGGCCTACCTTAAAAGCATACTCGACTCTATGCCGCTCACGCTAATTGGTCTGAATGATGAGATGAAGATTACTCACTGGAATACGCAGGCGGAGAAATTTGCCGGTGTCGGTGCAGAAAAAGTGCTTGATAAATATTTATGGGACGCTTACCCCACGATAAGTCTTTCACCTGAGCAGGTAAAAAAAGCCATGGACGAAGGCGTAACAAAAAATATAAAGCAGGGACAGCGTGGTATTTTTTATCTTGATGTTACGATGTTTCCGCTAAAAAGTTTGAACGTGAAAGGTTTGGTCATTTTGGTTAACGATATCACTCATCAAACTAAAACCGAAAATCTGGCGATACACCGCGATAAAATGTCGGCGATTGGGGAACTGACTTCAACCATGGGATACGACTTGCTGCCACCCTTGCGGTCGGTATTGGGTTCGCTTGATCAAATGCTGGAAAAATTACGAGAAGAAGACGAATATAGCAAAGTTAAACAGGATATTGAAAAAGAGCTGGTCAACACTCTTCAAACAGGAAAGCGAGCATCCGCTATTATCAATAACCTTTTGCAGTTTTCACGAAGCCTCGAAGATCAAAAACAGCAAATAAACTTGCCCAACGTAGTTGATCATGCGCTTGAGCTGGCGGAAAACTTACTGACTTCAGCATCTGGATTTAGTTTTAAGGATATTAACATTACAAAAAACTATGCATCTGACCTTCCCGAAATTCCGGGTTATTTTGCTGGTTTACAACAAGTGTTTTTAAGTTTGTTTCGCCATGCTTTTCTTGCTTTTGAGTATGATAAAAGCAAAAACTCTTCCCCCATGATAACCGTAGAGCTGAACATGTTTTACGACAGTCTCTGGGTGAAAGTGCAACACACCGGTAAAGGTCTAACCAGTGAAGAACAACAAGTGATATTTGAACCTTTCTTTCAAAGTGATATCGATAATAATGACCGCATTGAAGATCGATTGTCTTTTTCCTACTTTATTATCACCGCGGATCACGGAGGAAAAATGTCGGTAACGTCGGATGTAGACATTGGAACAACTTTCCATATTCAGCTAGAGCTGAAATAAAAAGCAGCCTCGAAGTGAACTGAATACAGACGAGACTTTAATCACAAAAAATATGTCGATCCAAGTTAATCAGTGATGCTGAAGCTCTTGCTAAATTAGCAGACATTGGAAATCACTCAATATTTCAAATAATACCCATACGATAAACAATCGCTTGTGTAGAAAGAACCCCTTGATATAGAAGAACACTTGACCTATAGGATGGGGTCTTTTATTGTGAGCGGCCAAATTCAAAGCGGCATACAGCTATAGCTGGCCACTCATTTTAACCACATCTGTACCTATTAAACGGGAGATATTCATGGCTGATTCAGCTGACGACAAGAGCCTTCAAGACGGCGACACTAAAATTCTTAAATCTTTAGGCTTGATGGGCCTAGGCATACTGGCTTCCGTGGTTGTTTTGGCTGGTATTGCACTTATTGTTATCAATTAAAGGCGCAATAAGCCCTTTTTATAATTTTGATTTATAGTTTTGAGCAAAGCGGTCTTACTGAACAATT
Source organism: Cellvibrionaceae bacterium (assembly GCA_050633885.1). Lineage (GTDB taxonomy): Bacteria > Pseudomonadota > Gammaproteobacteria > Pseudomonadales > Cellvibrionaceae > JAWSVE01. Next base: position 518,555 of record JBOEHK010000001.1, on the reverse strand, counting down.
AGCCTGAACAAGTTAGCCTGAACATTTAGCCTGAGCAACCAGCCTACACGAACAGTAAGCCCGCTGTGTTTTTAGCGAATACATGAAAGTGAATGAGAATGCATGAGAGTGCAAAAGTCGCAAGTACTCGCTTTCGCTAGGACCATCAAGCCTTAAAACCCTAATCCCTTCTCTGAATAGTCTTTATTCGCCAGTATGTGCAAGTGCAAATGAAATACGGTCTGCCCTGCCTTCTCACCATTATTAATAATCACTCTGAACGCTTCTGAAATACCCAGCTGTTCTGCAATTATTGAGACTGTCGTCATCACATGCCCCAGAATTTCTTTATCTTCTGGTGAAGCATCAGAGATTTTTGGAATGGGCTTTTTAGGAATCAACAACACATGAACCGGCGCTTGTGGAGCGATATCATTGATGCAGATACACAACTCATCTTCATAAATTATATCGGCGGGAATTTCACGATTAATGATTTTAGTAAACAAGGTGTCCGGCTGAGAATGACTATCGCTCATATTCAAAGTTACCTTTTTATTTATTCGTTAATAACAACTAGCGACTATGCGCTTCGCGTTCTTCTTCTGTAACTGCACGAGCTTCCGTTTCTAACATCACAGGAATTCCATCACGAATGGGATACACCAGATTGCTTGACCACGATATCAGCTCTTGTTTTTCTGCATCATATTCTAATGGTCCTTTACTCACAGGACACACTAAAATACTTAATAATTTTTTATCTATCATAGCGCTCTCTTTTAAATATTTTAAATTGAAAATTTTATTTTTTTCATGCGAAGCATTACGTTCGCTATTGTTTCGGGCTTGGCTAAGCGAGTCTAACTTTTTTAATTGCTGGACTACTGATACAACATCACTAGGACTAAAAACTCATGAGCTTACTCAGCATTTATATTGGTACTATCATCAGGCATTGGCGGAACAATTAATACAGGATCTAATGGCCGCGAAAACCAATTGATCCGCCAGTCTAAATGCGGGCCTGTTGCTCGTCCTGTCGCGCCGATTTCTGCGATTAAATCGCCCTGTTTTACTTCTTGTCCTGCTTTCACCAGCACTTTATTAAGATGAATAAACGTTGAGGCAATTCCACGCCCATGGTCGATCACTAACGTGCCGCCGTTGTAAAACATTTCATCATGCGCGAGCGTGACAATTCCATTTGCCGGAGCAACAACTTGTGTGCCGACGGGTCTAGCGACATCGACACCAAAATGAGGTCGACCAGGTTTACCGTTGTACACGCGCTGACTGCCATACACTCCACTAATAGGCCCAGTGACTGGCCATTGAAAATCTTGTAAAAAATCTTTTCGTGAAGAATGAATTTGACGAGCTTTTCGCATCATTGCGCCTTCTTGGCGAATGCGTTTCAGCTCTTCTTCTGGAGGAGTAACCGTTCTTTGCGGAACGCCATTGATACGCTGAATATTGTATTCTCGTTGTTTGACATCAAATAAATGTGTGCTTTTTTTCCCTTTGGGATCAACCACAATAAGTTCAGCTACTTCTCCTTGGTCGCGCCCCAAACCAAAAACAAAGATACCCTCTTCATCAACATGCACGTTGTTGTCATCAAAGGTGATTTCAGTACCCGGTCGCGTTTTCCCAATTAACAGCTGGCCTTGCTGCCAAGTACCTTTTATATTTAAGATATTCGCATCTAAGTTATTTTTTTCTGTACCTGAATGACTCATTGAAGAGTTTTGACCATAAGAAAAGATAGCCAACGATACTCCCCATACAAGAACAATTATTTTCGATGACACTTTAAGTATTTCCTTTCTCACACTAAACTCCATGCTGTTAATAACAGAAAAATATTTAAAACCTACTAAAAAAATCACTAAAAACCCACTAAAAACCCACTAAAAACCCACTAAAAACCAAACATTTTAATGACGTATTCTTGACAACAATATTTGAAAAAAATAAATCAAATCAACTTTACAATATTTTGACAGTGGCTGTAATTAAAACATCAATAAGTCAATATCAGTCACAATAAAAACGTCACAAAAAATATCTCGCTTGCCTTTTTTGCCTACACTTAATTTAACAGCTTCTTATTCGCCACTAAAACGATCAAAGCAAACATGTACATGCAGAAATACTCTAAGCAATCTATTACCCTTGCCACTCTAATAATCACAGCTAACGTTGCTTTAGCTCAATCTTCTGCCACTGTAAAAATGACATTACACATACCAGCAACAACAAACGCAGAAAAAATATCTCTACATCAATCGAACTACAACAACCTCCTTATCAATAATAAGAAGCCAGAAAACACGCCATTTCCCAAGTTTAGAGCGTTTAAAGCATGCATTAACACCGACGGCTCTATTGCTTCAAATCATTCTCACAAAAAGGCTTTATCCAGCTCTGACAAAAGGAAAACCCAAGCGTTTCATTTCGATCTTATTGATTATCCTGCGGATTTTACAATAGATCATGCAATGAGTGCGGTTTGTCAGGGCTCGTCGACAGATATTTTTCATTCAATCAGCAATAACCATCAGGACCCTAAGCGCTTCAGAAGCCCAAAAGACAACAACAATCAGCAAACAGCCATTCTTCGCCTTTCGCCTATCTAAAGGACTTCGATTCAAAACAAGTAACAGCGTTATAAAACACTATAAAACCGCCCTTTTTGCTCATCTAAGCACGTTTATCGGCCTTTAGACTACGTATAGCGTCAATTCTTTTACATTTTTAGAGTGCTCGGTACAATCGGAGCATAACTCTATGATATTAAAAGGTTTTGCCAATGATAGATCTATTGACTGATCTACATAAACAGCTCAAAAGCATGAGTGACACCGCTCATTGGTGTTCAGCAAAACTTTCTGTTGTTTCCATGCCCTTATTTGTTTTGCTTTTGGGTCTACCCAATATGGGATCGGCTGCACTCCAAGGTGAAGCCGATGCTCTTAAATCAACTGCTGTGACAACCATTCAGTTAAATATCCAACCTAATATACAAATTTCCAATGTCAGCGATATTGAGTTGGAAGTGGCTGATCGATCACAAGATGTAGTTTTTGAAGAAGGTATTTGTGTAAGAGGTAATACCAGCAGCCGATACAATGTGACGGCCGCGGGACAGGATGGCAACAGCCAACCTTTTTCGCTAGCAACACCCAATGGCGATACGGTGAATTACGAAATCTACTTTCGTGGTGATCTCACACAATCCAATAAAGACCCTCTTCGTCCTGGTGAAGCGTCTCCTTTTTATCCCATGCCTGTTGGTGCAACAGATTGTGATGGGGATAACACTGCTGCTTTTACTGTGATTTTTCGCTCCTCTGATTTATTACCCGCTGAACCTGGTGTTTATAGTGGGTTTTTAACATTAACGGTAGCAGCTGAATAATTCACTTTTTTGTTTTCTATCATGTTTGATATTTGTAAAAGGTTTACCATGAAAAATTTAACCCATTTTATTTTTACTTGCATTAAAACGCTTACAAAAAATTCTTTAATTGTTTTACTCATCGGATTACCCCTTAGCTCTGTAGCAGATATTTTTGTCGATAGAGCCATCGTGAGGATGAGTGCTGATCAAACGCCTCGTGAAGATATAAAAGTCATCAACAACGGAAGCGATGTTGGCTATGTTCAAATCGAAGTATTTGAAGTTCGCAATCCAGGCAGCGATAAAGAAGAACGCGTTAAAATCACCGACCCTGATCAATTAAAATTAATTGTTAGCCCAAGTAAATTAATGATCCCTGCCAACAGTCAAAAACTGGTTCGCATTGTTAATTTAGATCCCGGTAGTAGTGACGAAAGAATTTATCGAATTAACGTGACGCCCGTACTTGCACCACTGGAAGAAGACAATGGTTCTGTTGTTCGCGTTGTCGTCGCTTATCAACTGCTGATCATCATTGATCCAGCTGAACCAAAAGAAACGTTGAATATCGTAAGAAATGGGAAAAAACTGACCATTGAAAACAATGGCAATACGAATGTGTTATTGAATGATGGAAAGCAATGTAACAATGAAGGGAATAATTGCTTTGATATCGCTGCGCATCGTGTTTACCCCGGTAATACATGGAGCATTGATTTAGAAAAAGATGCACCAGCTACATTTAAACTCACAAGCTTTAACGGTATCCGTGAAATTACGACTCAGTAGATAATGGATAATGCTTAAACGCTTTCAATCACTCTTAAACCACTGTGCAACGCGAATATCTTTTGTTAAAGATATCTTCGCGTTTTCAGCTATACGTCTTAACGATAAACGACTACTGGCTCCCTGTTGCTTATCATATTTATTGATTAGTTTACCTTTAGGCGCTCAAGATACCTTAGAATTTAAAATTGAACCACCAGTTATTGATTTATCTTTTCCAAAACCAGAACCTGTTATCGAAGAAGATCCAATCTCTATCGATGTTCCTGACGTAACAAGCCCAATACATCTCGACACTCCAGATTTTTCTAACAACGAAATACCAAAACCGACACTAGATTCCACACAAAACAATAAAGAAGACTTTTTGACAGAAACGAACAACAAAAAGAAAGAGAAAAAAACGGCAAAAAAAGAAACGGCAAAGAAAAAAATTAAGCCACCTCCCGGATTTGAAAACTTATCTGAACCACAAACAACCATTGTCGACATCTATTTTGGTGATGAATATTTAATTTCTCAGCTTGCTACTTTCACAGCGGATGAAATAACACTCTCAAACTCAAACGTTATCATTGGAAAAATACCATCAATTCTCGATATCGACTCGATTCAAAATATTTTAGAAAACCCTTTACCGACTCATATAGAACTGGCTTGCTTCTACAAAGGACAAGATAACTGTGGAGACCTTTCTCCAGCGGTTGCTGGCGTTATTTTTAACGAAAATTCATTTCGCGTTGACTTATTTATTAATAGTAATTACTTATCAGTACGAACAGCTGGACATAGAAAATATATTCCCGCGTCCGATGGCGATTGGTCACTATTGCAAAATTTAAGTGCTGCCTATGCAGGATCAACTTCAACACGCACGACTGACTCAACGTTAACATCATCTACTGGCGCCAATTCCAATACTTCCGACAGTAACATTCAATCAGACAGCAATAGCTATTCAATCAATAGTCATTCGACATTGGCTTTTAAAGAAAACCGCTTCCAGCTGTTAACCAACTTGAGGGATAATGGCGTTGATAAAACGGAAAACAATATCGATACAGCTGTCTTTCGCCGAGATTGGCAGGGATTAGAATATCAAGTCGGTTATTTTCGAAGTCATAGCGATAGTTTTCAATTTATGGGTGACAATCCCATTCGCGGATTACGCTTTGCCAGCTCGTTAGATACGCGTGATGACTTAAGGCAAACTTCTGGCAATGAGTTACAAATTTTCTTAACCAGCCGAAGCGAAGTGTTAATTTTTAAAGATGATCGCCTCATTAGCTCCCGCTTTTATGATGCGGGGAATCAAATACTTGATACTCGTCAATTGCCCGGCGGCGCTTACGACGTACAAATAAAAATTATTGGTGCTGGAGGTTCAGTTTCAAACGAAACTCGTTTCTATATCAAATCAAATCAACTCCCACCACTCGATCAAGCTTTGTATTTTATTGAGGCAGGTGAATTTTTAAATTCTGAAGATACATCTGGCTTTGCAAGTACAACAGGAAAAAAAATAATCCGAGGTGGTTACCATTACCGCTTTACAGATCAAATAGGTGCTATGGCGGGAATCAGTCATACAACTGCAGTAAAAGATACCGCCGTGAATAATGTCCTCGTAGATAATAGTGACACCACGTCCTTAAGCGAATTGGAATTTGGACTCACTCATCTAGGACAACACCACGACTTTAGCATCGGCGGATTTGCTGGAAATGAAAAACGTCACGGTATTCGATTCAATTTACGCACTCGTTTTTCCGGCGTATTTTTCAATGCAAATTATCGTCGTGTTTGGCATGAAAACTTCAATCCATTGGTGACCATTTTTGAAAACGACTTATTGAGTGAACCTAGCACACAAGCGTCTGTTAGCTTCACGTCGCTTTTGCCTTTTGGTCGACTGGAACTCAACGGACGACTCAATCGCCGTTTCGATAACACCATCGAAACCTATGCCGCTCGTTTCGACTTTCCTCGTCTACGTTTTGGTTTTAGCGAACTGTATACCGGCATCCAAACAAGCCGAGAAGAAGGTACGAGCACGACATTATTCACAATGGAATTACGCTTCAACAAAAAACATATAACAGCTCAACTCAGACCGGAATACACTACAGAAAAAAACTCTTTAGATGAAAAAGAAAGTGGCTTGCAGTCTTACGGTATTCTTAGCTGGCATGACAGAGATATTTTAGAAGACAAAGATTTACGTATCGATGTACGAGGACAAAATATTGACAGCCAATCAGGTTTTGGATCTGAAGTTGATTTTGCGACACAAGCAGGGAGAATGCGCTTGCAAGCAGAACGTTATTCTCTTTCGTCTTCCGACAGCTCAAGTAACTCCGCAAAAGGAACAAGAATAAACGGTAATGCTTTTACAAGCTTTATGATAAACCGCAACAGCATTAAGCTTGGCGGAAAAGATCAATCACAAAGCGCTCTACTCGTAAAAATTAATGGCGATATTAGCGATGCAACTTTCGATGTGATCATCGATGACTCACGTCGAGGTATTGCGCATTCCAATAAAACAACAGCCATTAATTTACGTCCTTTCTCTACCTATAAAGTCCGACTCGCACAAAGCGGGACTTCATTTGTAGAGTACGAAGAGGTGGAACGAGAAGTCACTTTATACCCAGGAAATGTTGTGACATTGGAGTGGAATGCTGCGGAACTGAATGTCGTATTCGGAAAATTAATCGACCAAAACGGAAAACCCATTCAAAATGCTTTAATTAAAGGCGTGTCTGGTATTTCAACAACCGATGAATACGGCTTATTTCAAGCAGAAATTCGCAGTGACGTGAAAAATTTAACCGTTGAGACAATCACATCAGAATGCGCACTTCAACTTCCTGAATACACGATTAAAAAACGCATTGGTAGCCTCGGCACACTGTCATGTATCTTTCAAGACAAGCAATAATGCGATTGAAATATATTCTTTATTGAAATCTATTGGGCTTTATTGAGAGCTGTAATAAATATCCCACTCATCTTCATGAGTAACCACAAAGCCATGCGATTTATAAAATTGATTGGATTGACTCTTTTTAAACGCACCTAAACGTATCGGCAAACCAAGTTTTTTTTGCGTTTTCAAGAAGAGATTTTAATACCTCGCCGCCAATTCTTTTACTCTGAAAATCGGGATGTATGTAGAAGTGATCTAGCTGTAAATAATTTTCTGCATTTTCAGTCGTTTGATGAATGACAAAAAATCCCGCTAAGATTTCAAAAGATAGCTCTCCCTCATGAATGTCATCCTGTGTCGCATTACCAACCATTATCTTCCATGTATTTTCCGGCGAAAAACTATCTAGAAAACGACTTCTAGCTCGCTCAGGATCAAACCGCCCTATTGCCTGCAAACTCTCTTTCATAGCAACCACTCGTAATTCAGCAAGTATATCGCCTTCATTAGGTTGAGTTTCAGCAAGAGAATATTTCATATCTACATTAATGGTTACAATGTTTAAAAACTCATACCTTGCCAAGCTTTTGCTTGCTCTAAGACGCTTTTAAATAAATCCCATTCCAAAAGGTTATTTTGATATTGTCTCGCATCCACACTCAGCTGAACATCATAATTAAATAACCGATGAGCCATCACAGAATAAAAAACATCAGCAAGTGATGGTGCGCCAAAATAAAATTGTCCTTCAGCTTTTGACCATATTTCTTTTATTCTGTTAATTTCTTTTTCTAATTCAACTGTAGAGGTATAAGTTTTTTTGCCGTCTAAATAATACGGACAGTTATTTCTAATCAAAGGAAAACCTGAATGCAGCTCTGCACACAAACTTCTGCAAACAGATCTAGCATTCAAATCCTTGGGATACAAAGCACCATCTGATAACTCATTAGCAAATTCAGCAATGGCTAACGAATCATGAATTTTTATATTATTTGCTCTAAGAACAGGAACCAGCATGGTGTCTGAATGCTTACTGAGTGCAGCTTTATAATCATCACCACTGAGCGGAATAACAATTTCTTCGAAATCAATCCCAGCCAAATTAAGGCTCATCCATGCACGCATAGACCATGTTGAGCCATCACCGATAACTAAATTGATATTCCCAGCTGCTTTAGACATGTTATTCATTCTTCTATATTGACGGTTTCTAATGCGCCAGAAGTTAATTTAATTTCATAATCGCCTTCACTAAAGACCATGCTATTGAAATCATCTTGACTAAAATCATCGACCGTACCATCACAGGTAAATGCTAATACATAAGTGCCTGGCTCTAGAAAACCAACGGCGTATTCGTAACCATCGTTAGCATTTTTTTCAACGATGGCTGATGTGATCGGATCTCCATCGTTACCTTGGTAATCTTGAATATCCGCACCGCCGCCATCAAACACATAAATTACATTACCGATCGTATTGCTCGTACCATTATTATCACAAGACGATTGCGTCACTAAGCTACTCGTTACCGTTCCTACTATGTGTGCTCCTCTATCGCTTCTCACAATACGAAGCGAAGGTTGTAGTTCAAAGGTTAGCAGTAATGGGTCTGTTGTCGTTTCAACGATTGATTTTCTCAAATCAAAATCTAATGTAAAGTCAAAATCAGAATCATCCTCGATAGTAAAATTTACATCGACAGTTAATCCCGTCTCTGAGCCTACAGCAATAGGTAATTCATATTCACTACCGTCAATGCTTATAGTTGATAGCGAGTCATCTAGTACGAGAGTGATCGCCTCATAGTCCCCGATAGGTAAAGAATATTCATCTAAAATTTCTTCGCTTTCAGAACCGGGATAATCTAAGAGATCAATCGTTTCTGAATTATCGAGTTGAATATCAATTAATGTATCATTCCCGACTTCTTTCACTTTAAAGCCAGTGATCGTAATATTCACCGAATCTGCATCGTCAATTGGCGCATCGGTAATGCTTAACGTCAATTCACCTTGATCATCACCACTTCGGTTTTTAGTATCAACACCTCGACAACCGACCAAACAAATAACGGCGACAACAAGAGTGATACGAATGATTTTAAACATAGTTTTTCTCACAACATTTCATTGAATTTTATGTGGCTGTATTTTCATGTAGCCGTATTTTCATATAACTGCATTTTGAAGATAGAGAGGGCCAGAACAATGGCACCACTCTCCGCATTAACTATTAATTTGATCTTGAAGTAACAACTGAGTACAAATGAGATCAGAAATTAATTGATGATTCTCGATTGTTTTTTTCTGTTTAGCTATCTCTTTAAACATTTTCATCAAACTGGTTCTGTCTTTCACTGACAACTCAGTCAGTGGTTGGTTCTCTTCTATTGTTAGCGTATTTCTATTAGCGTGCGTTCGCAAACAAATTAAATGTTGATGTCTTAACGCACGACCTAACAATACAAAAGGAAAATTGGGATGCGTCACCGGACCAAAACTGAGCGTCTTTCCACCCGTGGGAATCCCTCGAATGCTAAATTCCGCTAACTGATCGGAAAACTTCCAAGCGCTTGCCGCACCCGCTACACCGCCGATTAACGAACCCAACAACAAGGAATGTCCGCCTGTCGCCACATCAACCATAACGCCAGCAGAAGCTCCAGCTGCCGCTGCAACATAGGTCAGCTGTTTACGATCCAAGCCCAGAAGATACCAATTATCTTGATTAAACAAATCCGAATCGATCACATCAAGCGCGTCTTCTTCTCTGGCTAATCGATAATGAGCATAGGTTTCTTCAATTTTTCGCCGACTGTGTTGCTCATGCGATTGCAGATAACGCTTGTATTTCTCGAACAAGACACCTTTAACAGGATCAGTCGGCAATCCCTGAGGAACCATTTGAGTTTCTTTATGTTGCAATAAATCCACTAGCATTGAAGCAATTATATCGCTTGCTTGGCGGTGTTGGCGTTTTCGTTCATTTGTTAATAACTGAACGGCTTGTTGCAAGTTTTTGTGCCACGCCATATTTAGTTGGCCAAAAACCTCTAACAAATTTATCCGTTTAGAAAATTCTGCATTATGAGCGTTAAAGACACGAACAATTTTAAAATATTGCCCGAGTGCCGCCGTCCACTCCTCAACATAATCGTCATTATCGATGGGATTAATCACGGCTAAACTGGGTTGACCTGTCCAGCGTAGAATTTCCATTTCTGCTTCATACTCAGAGCCGTAAGGCCTTGATCCATCGACAACATAAATAATCCCGGCTCCATCAATAACCGGTTTTAATAATTCACACTCATTCAGAAATTGAGGATCATCCTTATGTTGCTCAACAAATGTTTTAACGGCTTGCTGCCTCTGAGACACATCGTTGCAATAGTGTTCTAGCCAAGCCAATGTCGCGCGAGCTCGCTGGAACCCTGGCGTATCAATCAACTCATAAATGATGTCATTATCCACTTTCATCGGGAAGCTTCTGGCTGCTTTTGTCGAGCCCGAGGTTCTTTCTATATAAACTGTATCGTCTTGAGCAAGTGTTGCCACAATACTTGACTTGCCTTTATTGGGATGGCCAACGACTGCAAAATGTGGAGAGGAAGCAGTCATAGTGTTTCCTCTTTATCGAAATTATTTTTATCTTGTCTATCGTTATTTTCATCGCCTTTCAAAACCCAAAGACGGATTTTTTTTATCGATGAAGAAACATCAGATGCAAATTTTCTCCAGTCAGACTCCTCACCTTCTGTTATTTTTTTATTTTTCAGCGGAACAAGTAATAAATAAACGACTGAATCTGAAGAGAGTATTTCCAGCCCACTCAACTCATCGATAAAATCACTCAATTCTTCTAACGGAGGTTCCCAACTTTTCACAGCGATAACGATATGTTTTTCTTTTTTATTCGCTAGATTATTCAATAATAACTTATCGTCATCTAAGCTTAATCCAGCTGTATAAACCTCGTAAGATTTAAAACCACATTGCGACAGAAAATGCTCTGTGGCATCTCCCGCCGCCGGCAAACCTTTTTGACTAGGAAATACGCCAGCCCAACTAATAACAGAGAATTTTTCTTGAAAGCTAACCGAAGGCTGCTGTGATGGTTTTGATACGCCGACAACACTACTTTCTGCAGAGTCAGATTGGGTTGTCACAATCGGCGACAACATTCTATCCAACACCAATCTCACCCCAGGGTAAGATAAGAATGTCTGCCTAATTTTTTTTGCAGCTTGCACTTTAAAAACAAGCCATAAAATGACACGAGGTAATAGGCCATAAAAAATAATGGCAGCAAACAAAAACGGCCACCAAGCTCGCATACTTTCTATTGCATCAGGGGTAAAACTGGTTTGTAGAAATTGATAACGCGTATTAATCACGATATCTTCTGTAATTGTCGCCGCTGGAAATAACATTTTCCAAGGTGTCGATATCGCATCAAAAAATAAAAATAAACTTTCACCATCAAGATTAAAGGTAGAGCTCCACCCAAAATTTCTATCGGTAAACGCCAAGATAATAAAAAAAGCGGCCAGCGCACCAACATTGAAAGCAATTCCAAACAACTGCCCCCAACGTAACAGTGATAATCGAATGGCGTCAGAAAAATATTCCCATGCAATGACAGGCACTGAAACTGATGAGGACGCTTCTCCACTGATTGTCTTTGAGAATTGTTTGATTGCTCGCCCAAAGAGTAATTTGGCCGGATTGAAGTTTTCGAATGGTAGGTGAAAAGAAGAAAGGCCAAATATTGCTGTTGTACCTACTAGTAGAGTCAATATTAAAAACACCCACTGAACACCAATAAACAACGTTAAAAAAAGCAATACATTAACAGGTTGTTTCGCATCGACAAATACTAATCCGGACAATGCGATGACGCCACAAAATAATCCAATCACAAACATCCATAAAGCGATAGCAGGTTCTTTATTTTGCAACGATAGATATTTTGGCGTAACAGGCTCAGTTTGACTTAACCAATGCTTTAATAGTATTACGCTAGTTTTTGAATTTGTTTTTTTTACACCTGCTTTTTTCGAAACACGGCTATCGTTTAAAAAATTACCTGAATCTTCTTCGATCAAAGAAGAAGCAATGTGATGATCTCGTTCTTGAAGATCACGAAGAGAAATATTGCTGTCGGCACTCATGCGAGCGCCTAACCGAGCAAGATCGGTTAACGATATGAAGGTTGATGTGTTTGGCACTAGTTGATCGTTAGCTTATTAGCATAATGAATTAAAAGCCGACGATAGCGATTCTGACAGCTGGGCGCAAGAACATGGTAATTAAAGGCTCTTATTAAAGAACTGTCGACTAGCATGAACCAAATGCAACGCCCGTCCCACGTAAACCACAATAACCATCAGGGTTTTTCGCCAAATATTGCTGGTGATATTCTTCGGCATAATAAAAAGCAGAGAGCACTTCTATTTCTGTGGTGATTTCTGCTTTGCCCGCTTGAGTTAACGCTTGCTGGTAAGCTTGTTTAGATTCGACAGCTTTTGCTTGCTGAAGCTCGTTCACGCAATAAATACCAGAACGATATTGAGTCCCCGTATCATTCCCCTGCCTCATCCCTTGAGTAGGATCGTGAGATTCCCAAAAAATGGTAAGCAATTTATCCAGTGTCATAATAGAAGGATCAAAAACCACCAAAACCACTTCATTGTGTCCCGTGTAGCCTGTACAGACTTCTTCATAGGTGGGATTAGGTGTAATACCTGCGGCATAACCTACTGCTGTACTATAAACGCCTTCCAACTGCCAGAATCGACGTTCCACTCCCCAAAAGCATCCCATTCCAAACACTATCTGCTCCATTTGCTCAGGAAATGGCGGCTTTAGTGGATTCCCATTCACGAAATGGATTTTAGGTACCTCTAAAGACTCTTCTCTTCCTGGTAGAGCTTTATCGGGCGTCACAAGTTCTTTTAATTTAGTTCGCCACATGGCCTACTCCCAACGTTGATTTAGAAACATTACCAGCCTTGCGCAGCTCTCTTTAAAAAACACAAATCTAGAAAGTGCTAATGTTCCCACCTTAGCCTTACTGACAAAAATGTATCATGCCTAAGAAAAACACCATCAAAAAAACTCATACTAAATACTGAGCAAATTAAAAGTGGACAGTCTTTTGTCCGCTAAAAAGTTTAATTGTAGGCAGAGCTGACTATTTTTCAGGCGGTTTGAATATCTTTCATAACGCAAGTGTATTGTGAAAATTTTCCACAATATCTGTGGATAAGTCAGTGGATAATGACAAAGAATATAAATAAAAGCCTGTAAAAACGCTACCTACTACATTTTGTACGTTTTTTAACCGTATATATAAAATCCTTTCAAAACAATGAGTTATAAATGTCAACGGTTACTAACACGAATATTTACTGAATTTTGATGTTTCCGCTTTGCGATGGTGTAGAAGTGTGCATAAAAAGTTAGTAGATGATAACCGTGAAACAGGCGTAGACACATTTCGATGACAGATATTTGTCTTATCGATATCAATTAGTTATTAGAACCTAATTTCTTGATAATGACTTAATCTGAAAGATCGACACAATAACGCCCCCGTGCATGCCCATTCACGATCCGAGTAAGGTACTCTGGGACATGTTCGAGTTTTATAGATTCCGCCATACCACTCAATGTCGGAAGCTTATATTTTGTGGCGAGCACATTCCAATTTTCACTTTTACGAGCCAGCGGCTGTTCGACACAGTCGACGCCCAATAAGTTCACATTACGTAAAATAAAAGGAAAAACGGTTGGGTTAAAACTGGGAGATGCGGTCATTCCACAAATAGCGACACTCCCACCATATCGAAGAGATTTAAGAATATTGTTGAGAATTTCTCCGCCAACACAATCAATTGCGTGAGCCCACTCCGGCTTTACCACCGGCCGTTTTGTCGCTTCCGAAAGCGTTGAACGTTCAATTATTTGTTTGGCCCCGAGTGACACCAACCACTCGCTTTGATCAAGCTTTCCAGTTAACGCCGTTACATCGAAACCCAGATGACTCAATAGCGCAACGCTGAAGCTCCCCACGCCTCCTGTCGCTCCGCTCACTAGCACCGGACCATCTGAAGGTTTTGCACCCATCTGTTGGATTTTGTCGACACATAATGCGGCCGTAAATCCGGCTGTACCGATGATCATTGATTCTTTCATTGAAAGCGTTTCAGGTAATTTGACAGCCCAATTAGCAGGCACACGGATTCTTTGAGATAAACCACCCGAGGTATTCATCCCCAAATCATATCCGCACACCACCACCTCTTCGCCCACTTGAAACGTGCCGGAACTATCCTCAAGTACAACACCCGCCGCATCAATACCAGGTGTATGTGGATAATTTTTTGTAACACCGGGATTACCTCTGGCTGACAATGCATCTTTATAATTTAGAGACGAATAACGAACATCAACTAATAATTCACCATCAGGAAGATCACTCACAACTCTATCGATAACAGATAATTCAAATTGATTATTAGCTGTTGATTCAACTCGTAACGCCTTAAACGTTGTATCGCTCATAAAAATGTCTCTAAGGTTGAATAAAACATGGAACTAACTGTTAGAGTTAATTGACAGTGTTTGTTTTTGTCGTTAGGAAAAAAAACGGGTCGTTTGTAAACGGTCCCACCAAGTTAGCAACAATCGATCCACTGCGGATTGAGACGCCATACCTAATTTTTCTGGTAATGATTTTTTTTGTTGATATTGTACTTCTAGAATATCTGAACTGTCGGACAGGCTTGTTAAATACTCATCACTGGTTTGCACATCATCAATCAATTTATTTTCTAAGGCTTTTGTGCCATACCACGTTTCTCCAGTTGCGACTGACTCAACATCAAGCTCGGGACGATTATCCGCAATAAAATCTTTGAATAAATGATGAGTTTCTTCTAACTCTTCTGAAAATTTTTCACGTCCTTTATCGGTATTTTCTGCAAACATAGTCAGTGTTCTTTTATATTCACCTGCTGTTTGCATTTCAAAATCAATGTCATTTTTCTTTAATAAACGATGAAAATTTGGAATTTGGGCAACAACGCCGATTGAACCAATGATAGCAAAAGGTGCGGCTAGAATATGATTACCAACGCAAGCCATCATGTAGCCGCCACTTGCGGCCACTTTATCAATGCAAATAGTCAACGGGATTTTTTTCTTGGTAATTCGCTGTAATTGGCTCGCGGCTAGTCCATAACTGTGAACCATTCCACCACCACTTTCTAATCGAACAACAACTTCATCCTTCTCATCGGCGACGCTAAGAACTGTTGTAATTTCCTCACGCATTTGATGGGTTGCACTTGCTTTCATGTCACCGTCAAAATTTAAAACGAACACGCGTTTTTTATGTTCTCTCTTAATCTTTTCAGGATTATTTTTATTCTTTTTTAATTCTTTTTTTCGAGCAGCTTCTTGCTCTTTTTCTTTCTTTTTCTCTTCTTTCATGAGTTGTTTGATGTCGTGCTCATCATGAACTGCACTCTTCAGCGTATCACTCATACTTTTATAAAGATCATTGAGCTTTGTGACCTCAATATGTCCTCGATCAGATTTAGGACCTTTATGGCTCGCCGCTATTGCAAAAATAACAACCGCAAGGATACAAACTACAAAGGTTACTGCCTTTGCCAAAAACAAACCGTACTCTGCTAAAAATTCCAAAATGACTCCCAAACCCTGTATTAAAAGTATTAAAGATGTTTAGTCACAACACGATCTTATGACTAAATAATAATATGACTACTCGATATTCTAATTTCGCAATGCCATAGCCCATCACCTTATCAAAGTAAGGTGATGGGCTTGAAAATTGAAGGAGTTATTCTACCGCAGGAAAACCTGAACCGCAGCGAATAGAAGAGGAAAATTAACTATTCCCAACGATAAACCGCATTGCGTGCTAGATCGTTCAGAGGGCGAGCTAAAAGGCCTGTATTTGAGAGACGAACTTCGTAAAGAGCTCCATCAGCCATGGGAACAAAGGTCGCACTTCCGTAAACAGCATCGACTAGGCTGGAATCACCAAAGCGATTAAATATTTGCCAAACATCAATGCCAAATTGACTTTGATTCAACGAATATACGGTTCTTTCGGCAGAGCGCTCATCTTCCAATGAGTAGTAGCGTCCACTAATTCGATCAAGCCTATACCCTGGTTTAACGCCAGCAGCACTGAGAGAATTCGGCCATTTAAGCATACGAGCATCTAGCTGCCATTGGTCTCCGGCTAAATCGTACTGGGCCTCATTGCCTTTTTTATCAACCAGAATCGCTTTATAGCGCTGAGAAGAAATTTCTTCAAAATTGACAGTAGCCACGACTTGCTCTTCCACTATCTGCTCGTAACTGTATATATCAAGCGCAGAAAATGCGAAAAAAACGCCTACAGCCACTAAAGCAAAGCCGAACATGCCTCGAACCCAACCTAAAAACCATCCCGATTTGACGAGCACTTTAAGAGAGGCCAACACAACCAACACACCAATAATGATGGTTCCGATTGCTAATGCGCTATAAAACATAACTAATCCTTTTTAGAGCATTGCGCCACAAAGTGGCTTATAAGTTTTCCAGATAAACTGCCAGCAGCAGGCACTGTCGGTAAATCACGGTAATGAAACCAACGTGCATCCGTAATTTCAATGCCATCTACTTCAATATCACCTGAGTCGTATTCCGCAAAAAAACCAATCATTAACTGGCCGGGATAAGGCCAAGGCTGGCTTCCAAAGTATGTTAAATTTTTTACGCTTACAGCGACTTCTTCTGTCACTTCTCGTCGCAATGCATTTTCCACTGTTTCACCAGGCTCGATAAAACCGGCTAGCGGACTGTAAAATTCTGATTTTCCTCTTGCATGTCTCGCGAGTAAACATGATTCACCTTTGGTAATCAGCACAATCACACAAGGCGATAATCTCGGGTAATAATGAAGTCCACATGGCTCGCACACTCGTGCTCGCTCTTCTCCATGATGCTGTGTTTCTGCGCCGCACTTTCCACAATATTGGTGACCTGCTTCCCAATGAATAATTTGCATGCCACTGCCAATCATTTCAAAGTGAGATTCAGACATTGCATTGCGAATTAACAAATTACGAACTGCTTCCCAGCGGTAACCTGCCGGCAATTGTGATTGATGAGAAACCTTTACGGCGTAACATGGGTGATTATCAAAATAACCAATATGGTGTTGCTCGATAGGTACTAACCCAGAAAACTGCCAAGTAAAATGATCCAAAGGCTGCCATTCTGCCACATTATTCATTAGCACTTGGTACTCATCAACGAGAACAACATACAAGGCATCGTTAGGCGTTTGCACTTCCGAGGCGCTCGGCTCTGTTGCTTTTTGAGTGTTAACATCAGCTGCGTTTTCAGTAAATACTGAAGCCAACTCTGAAGAAAAACCGGGCTTAAATCGACTCATATTATGGATTCACTGGGTGGCCTAAAGCCTCCAAACTCTCTTCAGCAATTTCCAATGTGAAATCACCAGCATCACGATCGGTCTTTACGGCATCCAAATAATATTCCAAACCAATTACCGCATCGGCGAATGTTTCTAGCAAATGCTGTAGCGCGGCCGGTTGATCGTTGTGTAACAACGTGTCGTCAACAAACTCAACACAACTCGCTAAGACATTACATGCTCGCTGCATACCGAGAAGCGCCATTCCACCCCGAACACTGTCCAAAGTGGCACCTACATTTTTAATATGTCCACGATCGTAATTAGAATCGGCAAATGAATTTAAAGCTCTTTTTACCAGAGACAAGCCTGACTCAGCTTCTTGCAAAACAACCGTTTCGGCTTCAGCCAATTGATTCGATGCAATCACTTCTTTACGAGCAATAGTATTCGCCTGAAGTAAACGTTCATCAGAAAGATTCGATGATTCTAATCCTGCTATCGTACTCTCGACATAGAGTACGGCGTCAGCAATATCAACCATTCCTTTTGCATCCGCTTCATCAGGGTTCTTTTTCCATTCTTCAACTTTTGCAACTTCCTCTTTTAATGCATTGCTAGGAGAAGTCAGCCCAACGACCGATAAAATTTCTGAAACTTTATTCATCGTATTCAGCAGTTCATCATAGTCAGATACTGCATCTGTAGCACCCTGAGAAGCTCTTTCCAAAATATCTTTAATTGCACGTAATTCATCTTTAAGAACTAAAGCAACGGAGCTAACGGTGGTGGCACTTGGACCTCTTAGAACCTCTCTCTCCCGCGATAGTTCATGGTCGTTATAATTTAACGATTCATATTTATAAGTGTCTTCTATTGCTTTAATCGCATTACTTTCTGCCCCGGAAGCGGCAATTAAATACAAACATTCCTTCACCAATAATCTCGGGGGCTCTTGATCAAGTGCTTGCTGCCCCTGCGTTTGTACTTTTTTAATTTCTCTATCTATAGCCCCTAACAATTGCTTACGGACTTTGGGTATCTCCATTTGCGATGCGGCCATTGCTTCGAGAGCAACAGAAGCAACACGCCAAAGTATTGTAAGAGGACGACCTCCAGATACGGATGCTAAACGCTCCATTGAACGCTGCATCATGCCGAGTGAGGGTTTAATCAGTTTATTCTTGAAGATACTCAGTAAACCTACTTGATACATATGCCGCAAGCGTCTCACTAAAGATTCCAAATCTTCACTGAGTACTGCACTCGCTTGACCAGCCTGCCCCATTAATTCTTTCCCGGCTGCAGTGTTTACCTCAAAAAAATAACTTTCCTCTAACGGTTTGTCGCCTCGGGCTTCTCTCAATTCGTTGATCGTCGGAATAAGTAGTACAGGCATTCCTTTACGGGTTTGTATTGTATATTCAACGTAACGGGGTACGATAAAAAATGCACTTGTCAGAACACTCAACTTAGCTTCATTTCCTTCGCTTCCAACTGTAATTTCATTGGCTAGCGCTAACACTTCCTTGGCAAGTAAATCAGCGCCATGCAGTTGCACCAAGCTTAACGTGCCACTGATTTGTTGCATCCCTTCTATACAAGACTGAAGTAATTCTCCGTTCTCCATGTCAGCAACAAATTGCTCAAGCTTTGATGCCGATTGTTCT
Organism: Cellvibrionaceae bacterium; assembly: GCA_050633885.1. Classification (GTDB taxonomy): domain Bacteria; phylum Pseudomonadota; class Gammaproteobacteria; order Pseudomonadales; family Cellvibrionaceae; genus JAWSVE01. Next base: position 499,309 of record JBOEHK010000001.1, on the reverse strand, counting down.
ATTGTCGAAACCAGCTCATCATGAACAAGGTTGAGTGACGTAAGATTGACTTTTACGCTCTGAGTCACAATCATTCCTTAGTAATCTAAAGTGGATAGGAAAATTTAAGTCGTCAAACAAATCTTTTCATTAAGATCAAAAAGTGTTCAGAAAATAACCACAGGTTATTCTATTACACCCGTTAAACGCTTCTGCTGAATAAATTGCGAAGCCTCATAAAAACTATCTGACCAATATTGACTGTCAGTGTGGAATTCATAGGTTTTCCTGCTAGGCGGCCAGCAAAAAACAGTTATTTAACCGAAGCTTAGCGCATCTTATTATACTTTTCTCTTAGTTTTTCCTATGCTGTTAAAAATCACGACTAAATGGCTAAAAGCATTAATTCTGTCACAATTCAGCCCGGTTACTGAATTTTCTATATTCAGTAAAAACTCATCTATACTCAGAACAATAGATAACCTTATGCTCCACCTGCAATCGGTTCACATGCAGTGCTTAGCTCTTATTACAACTGATAACAGCACAATGAAAAGGGCTATTCTATTACTCAGGTTGAATTGATCCGCAAACCATTCAATTCTGAAAATAAAAATGTTCTAGTTATGGTGTTTTTTAGAACCTAAACGTAAACTCTACAGCTTAGTTTTTCTCGCTAAATATGATTTGTAGTCACCGAGATAAAACTGAAAGAGTAACGTCAGAAAACAACTAGAATAACTAATCAACTATCTTGAATACCAGAATTAGCTAGAGGATCAAAAAAGTAATGTCTACTACAACACTATTTTCAGCTTTCGCGAATAACTTCCTAGGTCAGGCTCCCTCTTGGTACAAACAGACGATCATCGCCTTTCTTGTCCTTAACGTGATTGTGGTCTTTTTAGTTGATCCGTTTATTGCGGGATGGCTATTGATTGCAGAATTTATTTTCTGCTTAGCCATGGCTTTAAAATGTTACCCGTTACAACCCGGTGGTCTACTTGCCATAGAAGCGGTCGTATTGCAGATGACTGATTCTCATGCCGTTTTGCACGAAGTCACCAACAACTTTGAAGTCATCTTATTGTTGATGTTCATGGTGGCAGGAATTTACTTCATGAAAAGCTTATTGCTTTTCATCTTTACCAAAATATTGATCAATATACGATCTAAAATTTTTCTGTCGCTGTTGTTTTCTGCTGTCTCTGCCGTTCTCTCAGCATTCTTAGACGCTCTCACAGTTACCGCTGTACTCATTAGCGTTTTTGTTGGCTTTTACTCTGTCTATCATAAAGTCGCATCAGGAATGCCTGCTCATAATGATCATGACCATTCAGATGACAACAACGTTCAAGAATATCACCGAGAAGATCTCGACCAATTCCGGGCATTTTTAAGAAGCCTCGTCATGCATGGTGCTGTCGGTACAGCATTGGGAGGTGTTTGTACTGTAGTCGGCGAGCCACAAAATTTATTAATTGCTGAAAAAGCTGGCTGGCAATTTATTGAATTTTTCATGCGTATGACACCAGTCACTATGCCTGTACTTGCCGCAGGCCTTTTTACAGTCATCGTTCTAGAAAAATTTAAAGTTTTTGGTTACGGCGCTTCTATCCCAGAAAATGTGTACAACATTTTGCAGGAATTCAATAACGAAGAAGAAAAGAAAAGAACCAAAGAAGATAAAGCTGAATTAATTATACAAGCGATCGCAGCCCTTGTACTTGTACTTGGCTTAGCATTTCATGTTGCCGCTGTCGGTTTAATCGGATTGATGATTATCGTTTTATTAACAGCATTCAACGGGATTATCGATGAACATAGAATTGGGCATGCGTTTGAAGAAGCATTACCTTTTACCGCATTGCTCGTTGTCTTTTTTACCATTGTTGCCGTTATCGAAAGCCAACATTTATTTTCCCCTATCACAAATGGACTTCTCGCCATGGACACCGAGGTACAACCCTCGATGTTTTTTCTCGCTAACGGCATATTATCTATGATCAGTGATAATGTGTTTGTGGCGACAGTCTATATTAACCAAGTAAGGGAAGCCTATGATGCTGGCGATATTTCTCGTGAGCATTTCGACCATTTAGCCATTGCAATTAACACAGGAACAAACTTGCCTAGTGTTGCCACACCCAATGGTCAAGCTGCGTTTTTATTCTTACTCACTTCAGCTTTAGCGCCTTTAATTCGTTTGTCTTATGGCAAGATGGTACTCATGGCTTTGCCCTATACCATTGTATTAGGTGGTGTCGGTTTAGCCTGCGTAAAAATTGCTTTCTAATTATTTTAAGATAAAGAAAAAACAAAAAGGCTTATCTGTATTAGATAAGCCTTTTTTATAACTTTAAAAGTATTTAAAAAACTAATGTCTGTTTAAACGATTAATCCCTTCTAAAGCAGCCGTCCTATAAGCCTCAGCCATTGTTGGGTAATTGAAAACAGTATTAACAAAATAACGAATATCGTTTGCTTGGCCTGGTTGATTCATGATTGCTTGTCCAATATGAATAATTTCGGATGCTTCACCGCCAAAACAATGTATGCCTAATATTTCATAGGTTTCTGTGTGAAATAAAATTTTTAATACCCCCACTTCTTCTCCACTAATTTGGGCTCTTGCGGTATTTTTAAAATAAGCACGCCCTACTTCATAAGGAACTTTAGCTGTAGTCAGCTCTCTTTCTGTTTTTCCTAAAGAACTAATTTCGGGAAGAGTATAAATCCCGGTTGGCGTATCCGTTACCGATTTGATTTTTTCCCCAACGATAGCTGCCGCCACACAGCGACCTTGCGTATAAGAAGCACTAGCTAAGCTCGGCCAACCAATAACATCCCCAGCGGCAAAAATATTATCAACAGCTGTTTGGTATTGATCATTCACTGTAATCTGTCCACGATGATCAGCTTCAAGACCAACGTTCTCTAAACCCAGTTTTTCCGTATTACCAGCTCGACCATTTGACCAAAGTAATGCGTCTGCACGTAGCTTCTTTCCTGATTTTAAATAAAGTTCTAACCGGTTAGGATCATCCAATAAACTTGAAAATTCTTCACCATGACGAACCATGACGCTACCATCACGAAGGTGATAGCTTAACGCATCAGAAATTTCATCATCTAAAAAGGATAACAATCTTTCTCGGCTATTAATTAAATCAACCTTAACGCCCATACCAGAAAATATTGAAGCGTACTCACAACCAATAACACCCGCACCAAAAATAATCATAGTTCGAGGTGTATGCTGCATCGTTAAAATAGTATCGCTGTCATACACGCGTGGATGATTAAAATCTATATTGCTTGGACGGTAAGGACGAGAGCCTGTCGCTATCACAATTTTTTCTGCGCTATATTTTTCTTTCGCACCGTCATCATAAATAACTTCGACCGTGTTTTTATCCAAGAGATGACCAAAGCCGCGAAACATTTTTATTCTGTTACGACTAAAATGACGTGCGTGCATATCAGCTTGTTTAGGAATTACTTGTAATGACGAAGATAAAACCTTAGGAAAACTTAAGACGCGTGCATCTCCCACTTCACGGAAAATTGGATTAGTATTAAAACGGATAATTTGTTTTATGGCGTGACGAAGAGCTTTAGAAGGAATTGTCCCTTTATGAGTGCAATTCCCACCAACTGATGGCTGATTGTCAATCATACCTACACGCAAACCATCTTTGACACACGCCATGGCCGCGCCTTCACCCGCGGGACCAGAACCAATCACTAAAACATCAAAATCCATATTTACCCTTAACTCTCTCGTTACACTTTAGAACAACGGAAACAAAATCTTCCATTTCAGCGGTTACTGCTTTGCATCGTAAGCTAACGATTGTTGTTTTTGATCTCGATTTTTTGCCGCTTCATCAACACCGACTTCTTCATCGCACTGATTAGGATCTCCGCCACAGATATCGCAAACCGTATCCATTCCTATGGCGCTCATTCCGCCACACGAGCCTTTTATAGGTTTTCCACCCATAATTAATCCAATCGCCATTCCGCCAACAACGAGCAGTAAAATAGTAAACGTTAAAATAAAAGTCATCATAGCTATGCCAACTGTGTTTATAAATTTAAAAGTTTAGTGATATGTAGGACATTGTCATTCCCCACCACCGTCTAGATATGCTTGAAAAGCGTCTGAATATTTTGAGACAAATTTATCATCGTGTCTTATGATAGCGTAAATCGCAATACCATGCTGTCGCGCTAAATCAAAAGACCGTTGCTCCCCCAACACAGAAAAAGCTGTCGCTAAACCATCTGCAACCGTACCCGTTTCTGCAATAACCGTGACGGATGCCAGATTATTTTTTACAGGATAACCAGTACGAGGATCAATTATATGAGAAAATCGGACGCCATCTTGTTCAAAATAATTTCGATAATCACCCGATGTCGCTATGCCTTTCCCTGAGACTGTTATCGCTTGTTGAACACCTTCACGACCAACAGCAGGCATTTCTACACCTATCCGCCACTTGCGACCTTGAGAATTCACTCCTTTTGTGACAAGTTCCCCACCTACTTCTATTAAGTAGTTTTCATACGCATTTTGATCTAAATATTGTGCAATCACATCAGCACCATATCCTTTTGCAATCGAAGATAAATCGATTCTCATGCCAACAGGTTTTTTTAACTTAGATTCATCAACATTAAACGTTAGTTTATTTACACCTATCACAGGTTCTAGATCTTTAATTTCCTCTTTACTAGGAGAGCGAATGACTGTGCTAGTAGGACCAAAGCCCCACAAGTTCACCAATGGACCAACTGTAATATCGAGCGCTCCTTCTGATAATCGTCCTATCTCAATCGCTTTAGACAATACATGATTCAACATAGGAGAGACTGGCAACCATTCTCCATTTTTATCATCATTTAAAATTGATATTTCTGAGGTTGGTATGTATGTCGACATACTTTGATTGACACTTTTTAAAACATCTTCGATCCCTGAAGCTAATCCTTGCTTATCCAGCAATTCGATACCATCACCTAGATTAGGAACAATTAAGTTAGGAACAACTGTAATATGGTAAGTTGTTCCCATTGTGCTGCCAGAAAAATATAACGCTTCTTGTTTATTTGAACAGCTTGCAATAGAAAAAAGAAGGGAAAATAATGGCGTATAAAAACAGAAAAGCGAGGTCAAGATTCCTTGCCTCGCTTTTCCGATACCAAATGAACGACTTAATATAGCTTTAAAAATAGTCATCAAAATAATCAGTGTTTAAACAATTAACCACCAAAGTCATCAAGTAAAATGTTTTCATCTTCAACACCAAGATCTTTTAACATTTTAATAACAGCAGCATTCATCATTGGAGGCCCACACATATAATACTCACAATCTTCTGGAGCCGGATGATTTTTTAAATACTCTTCAAGCAACACGTTATGAATAAAGCCTGTTAGCCCTTCCCAGTTATCTTCAGGCTGTGGATCAGACATCGCGACATGCCAATCAAAATTGTCATTTTCTTCCGCTAACTTATCGTATTCATCTTGATAAAATAACTCTCTCAATGAACGAGCGCCATACCAAAAAGAAATCTTCCGCTTTGAGCTTAGACGTTTTAACTGATCAAATATGTGCGAACGCATTGGGGCCATACCAGCGCCACCGCCGACAAAAATCATTTCCGCCTCAGTTTTCTTCGCAAAGAATTCGCCAAAAGGACCATAGACTTTGACTTTATCTCCAGGCTTTAAATTGAACACATAAGATGACATTAAGCCAGGCTGAATACCTTTTGAACCTGGAGGAGGAGTTGCAATACGTATATTGAATTTAACTATACCGCGTTCTTCTGGGTAATTAGCCATGGAGTAGGCACGTATAACAGGCTCTTTATTAGTGGCTGTTAAATTGAAGAAGCCGAAGCGCTCCCAGTCTGGACGATATTCATCATCAACATCAAAATCAGAAAATTTAATGTCGTAAGCAGGCGCTTCTAACTGCACATAACCGCCTGCTCTGAAATCAACGTTCTCACCTTCTGGTAACTTTAATGTTAATTCTTTAATAAAAGTCGCCACATTCGGATTAGAAACAACCTCACACTCCCATTGCTTCACACCAAATACTTCTTCAGGTACTTCAATTTTCATATCCTGCTTAACAGGGACCTGACACGATAAACGCCAACCGGCACGCTCATCGCGTTTTGTAAAATGTGCTTCTTCCGTTGGTAGCATTGCACCGCCGCCTTCTTCGACAATGCACTTACATTGCGCACAAGAACCGCCACCGCCACAGGCAGAGGCTAAAAATAAATCATTGTTTGCTAACGTTTGCAGGAGCTTATCACCTGCAGGTACCGTAATTGTTTTCTCGCCATTAACAAGAATATTAACGTTACCGCTATTAACTAATTTCGAACGTGCAGCCAGAATAATAACAACCAGCGATAATACAATCGCTGTAAACATTCCAACACCAAGCGTAACTTCATTCATGGTTAAGACCTATAAATCGATTCCACCGAAAGACATAAAACCTAATGACATCAAACCTACTGTAATAAAGGTAATGCCTAACCCTTGCAAACCATCAGGTACATCGCTGTACTTCATTTTCTCGCGAATTCCTGCCAATGCTGTGATTGCTAACGCCCAACCCACTCCAGATCCAATACCGAACACGGTACTTTCAGCCAAATTATAATCGCGCTCGACCATGAATAATGATGCCCCCATAATGGCACAGTTCACTGTGATCAACGGAAGGAATACACCTAGAGCGTTGTATAGCGCTGGTACATACTTATCCAAAAACATTTCAAGTATTTGGACAATCGCAGCAATAACACCAATGTAAGAAATCAAACCGAGAAAGCTAAGATCAACTTCAGGAAGGCCAGCCCAGGCTAGAGCACCTTCCGCCAAAAGATATGTGTAAATCACGTTGTTAACTGGCACTGTAATACCCAGCACAACCACCACTGCGATTCCCAGACCAATCGCCGCATCTACCTTTTTAGAAATTGCTAAAAAGGTACACATTCCCAAGAAAAACATGAGCGCCATGTTGTCGATGAAAATGGAGCGAATAAATAAACTTAAATAATGCTCCATGACTTATGCCTCCTGCGGACGTGTGTTTTTGGCAATTTTAAATTCAGGCTCTTCCACTTGGTCTTTTTTCCAAGAACGAAGCCCCCAAATAATCAAACCAATAAGGAAGAATGCGCTGGGCGGTAACAACAACAAACCATTTGGGATATACCAACCACCATCATTAACAACAGGCAGAATTGGTATTTCAAATAATTTACCGGCGCCAAATAGTTCGCGAATAAAACCTAACGCTAAAAGTAATGCACTATAACCAAGTCCATTTCCGATGCCATCGAGAAAGCTCGGTACCGGAGGATTTTTCATTGCAAAAGCTTCAGCGCGTCCCATTACAATGCAGTTGGTAATGATTAAACCAACAAACACGGACAGCTGTTTACTAATATCATAAGCAACAGCTTTTAGGACTTGATCCACAAGAATTACCAGTGAAGCAATAATTGTCATCTGAACGATGATTCGAATATTACCTGGAATCTGGTTTCGAACTAAAGAAACAAAGAAGTTTGAAAAGCCAGTCACTGTTGTTAGCGCGATACACATAACAAAAGTCACTTTCAAACTGGAAGTAACAGCAAGTGCAGAACAAATGCCTAGAATTTGTAATGCAATTGGGTTGTTTTCAAAAACGGGCTTAAAAAGTAGCTCTTTCGCTTTCATTTATGCCTTCCCCTGCCTTAAGTTTGAAAGAAATTCTTCATAGCCATTCTTTCCTAACCAATATTTGAACATTAAATCTACACCACGACTGGTCAAAGTCGCGCCGGCTAAACCATCTACTTTATACATCAAGTTTGGGTCATTAGAGTCGACGGCGCCTTTTGCCACTGAAATCGCAACATCATTATTTCTGTCGTAAATCTTTTTACCTTCCCACAATGCTTTCCATCTTGGGTTATCAACTTCACCCCCAAGTCCGGGAGTTTCTTTGTGATCATAATAAGAAAGGCCAACAACCGTATTGGCATCAGCTTCTAATGCAAGATATCCGTACAGCGTTCCCCAAAGTCCATAGCCTTTAATCGGTACAATGATTGTTTCAATACCGTTCGCACCATCTAATGTATACACTTTTGCATACTTAGCACGACGAGATATTTTTGCGACATCTTGATCGTCAGGAATTTCAATCGAAAGCGCAGGATCTTTTGCGGCTTTTAATTGGTCGAAACCCTCTGCATCAACTGCGTCAGTAAACTTTCCAGTTTCTAGATCAACCATTCTCGCTGTGAACTGTTCAAACTGCTCATCAATCGACTTTTCTTGGTCATACATACTAGCCGCTTGAAGAATATTTCTTTTTAAGAACGCATCCTTGTTTGCTAGTTGAATCGGTTTCAATAAAACCGAAGACATAGAAACAATAACAGAGCAAACCAAACAAAGAACAATGGCGACTATAAAGGTTTTCTTAATTGTATCGTTACTAGCCACGAGCTAATCTCCTCTTCACATTCGCCTGCACAACAACATGATCGATGAGAGGTGCAAATAAGTTTGCAAATAAAATAGCAAGCATCATGCCTTCTGGGAATGCCGGATTGACGACTCGAATCAACACAACCATGACGCCAATTAAACCACCAAACCACCACTTACCGGCATTCGTCATAGCAGCTGATACGGGATCAGTGGCCATGAAGATCATACCGAACGCAAAACCGCCCATGACAAAATGCCACTCAGGTCCAACTGCAAACATGGGATTAGTATCAGAACCAATCGTGTTAAACATCAAGGCTGTTGCAATCATGCCAAATGCAACACCCAGTACGATACGCAATGAAGCAATACCCATAATGAGCATGACTGCACCACCTAATAAAATCGCCAATGTTGATGTTTCACCAATCGAGCCATGAATGTTTCCAACAAAAGCATCCATCCAAGTAATTTGGCTTTCTAACGCTTCTACACCTTGTGATGCAGCAATAGATAGAGAAGTGGCTCCGGTATAACCGTCAACGCTTGTCCATACCGAATCGCCCGACATAAAAGGAGCATAGGCAAAGAATAAAAATGCTCGGCCTGTTAGTGCAGGATTTAAAAAGTTTTTACCCGTTCCACCAAAAACTTCTTTTCCAATCACGACACCGAAACTAATACCCAGTGCAGCTTGCCACAAGGGTAAGTCGGGAGGACAAATGAGCGCGAATAGAATAGAGGTAACAAAGAAACCTTCATTCACTTCATGGCCACGAACCATACTGAATAAAACTTCCCAAGCACCACCGACAATAAACGTGACCATGTAGATGGGAATAAAATACGCCGCACCATGCCACAGACAATCCCAAATACTGTTGGGGTCATATCCCGCTAACAAACCAATTATAGCGCCATGCCAATCCGCAACTTCTGCAATACCTTGAGCAGCCATAATCGTATTGGCCTGAAAACCAAGGTTGTACATACCATAAAACATAGCAGGAAATGTACACGCCCAAACCGTAATCATGATCCGCTTTAGATCAATACCATCTCGAACATGAGAGGTTGTCTTGGTGACATCATTGGGTTGAAATAATCCCGTATCTATCGCTTCGTACAACGGATACCATTTTTCTAATTTTCCGCCTTTATGAAAATGAGGCTCGACAGTATCAAGCCAGTTCCGCATAAACTTCATGGCTTACCCCTCCTTCTCAATTTTGGCGAGATTTTCTCGCAAGATCGGACCATATTCGTATTTGCCCGGACAAACAAATGTACACAATGCTAAATCTTCTTCGTCTAATTCCAAACAACCCAACTGTTGAGCCATTGCTGTATCACCCACAATAATTGCTCTTAATAATTGAGTCGGCAAAATATCTAAAGGCATTACCTTTTCATAAGCGCCCACAGGAACCATTGCTCTCTCACTACCATTCGCTGATGTTGTCATCTCGAATTTCTTGCCACCAAATAACTTAGAAATGTAAATCGGCAATTTTGAGAAACGATTTGAGCCAGCTTGAAAATAATGAAGAAAAGGTCTTTCCGTTCCCTCTGCTAACACAGTGATTTGATTATGGTAGCGACCAAGGTAAGCGTATGGACCATAAGCATTTCGGCCACCAAATACAGAACCAGAAACCACTCGGTTATTCCCAGCTTCTAACAAACCAGCCGCTAGTTCATCTAAACTTGCTCCAAGACGTGTACGAACCAATTGAGGTTTTGATACTTGTGGTCCAGCAAGAGAAACAACTCTCTCTACAAATAATTGACCCGTAGTAAACAGCTTTCCAACGGCGATGACATCTTGATAACCAATGGTCCACACAGTTTTAGTGAGGCTCACGGGGTCAAGAAAGTGAATATGCGTTCCCGCATTACCCGCAGGGTGTGAACCACTAAATTGTTGAACAGAAATTTTATCAGAGCCTTTAACACCTAAGTCAGTATTAGGTGAGGTATTGACGAAAATTTTTCCTTCCGTCAAACGGGTCAAGATCGCTAACCCGTGATTAAAAGCATCTGTGTGTTCACCGATAATCACTTTAGGGTCAGCAGCTAATGGATTTGTATCCATTGCCGTCACGAAAATAGAGCGTGGTGTTGTTCCCGGCTCAGGGACTTTAGAAAAAGGTCTCGTTCTAAGAGACGTCCACAAACCAGAGGAAACCAATTGATCGGTAACTGCTTCTCCGCTCAATCCAGACAGCTCTTCGACTGAATGGCTGGCAAATGTTTCTTGCTCATCACCATCCACATCAACGACGACCGACTGCAATACGCGTCGAGCGCCTCGATGAATAGCGGCAACAGTTCCTGATGCAGGAGAAGTGAACAAAACCTTGGGGTTCTTTTTATCACTAAAAAGTGTTTGACCTAATTTAACTCGATCACCTACTTGTACAGCCATGGTGGGTTTCATTCCATGGTAGTCATTGCCAACAATGGCGACGGAGCGAATGGTGGAACCCTGGGCTATGGACTGTTCGGGCTCGCCCGAGATAGGTAAATCTAATCCCTTACGGATATCGATCATACGTCTTAGCCTAATCTAAGTATGGATAAAATGGGATGTGCGACTGCTCATCCTGGTGTTTCACGCTGTCAATACAGCGCTTTTCTACTGAATTACTTTTCGTTTTTTAGACGATAAAACCAGCAATACTTGCTAGAAAATTCAAGATTGCAACTGAATTTCCACTTGATGAATCAGTAGTTAAACCAGAAAATGCGCTCTCACGCCCTCTTAAGTAAAGCTTCAACTATCAAGTGTAGGTGAAAATATGTAATTTGCTTTCACCTTTAAAGCTGTTCGTGCTAAAAAACGGCGCAATTATAAAGATGACGCGAGAACCTTTCCAGTCCAATCCGCAAATTTTGATGTTCTTGAGTATTTTCTAAAGACAAAAAAGTAAAACTAAGCCCCTTTTATCTAAAGGTAGCCAGATACCACTCTATTTTCGACAAATCTAAATAGTATTTATAGCATCCGGCTAACATTCTTTTCTCTCAAAAAGAATACTATGAGTAGTTAGCTCTTTTCAGGATAGACCGTGTAATTAATACCAGACATATCTTCCAAACAACGTACCACTTGGCAACTGTAACCAAATTCATTGTCATACCAACAGTAAAGAACACAACTATCGCCATCAACAATCGTCGCTCGACTGTCAAAAACACAAGCATGACGAGAACCAACAAAATCCGTAGAAACTACCTCTGGAGAGTTGGTGTAATCAATTTGACGCTGAAGATCAGAATGGAGTGCGATATTACGCATTTCTTCATTGAGTTCTTCTTTCGTCGTCTCTTTACCCAGCGTTAAATTCAAAATAGCCATAGAGACATTTGGCGTCGGAACCCGGATTGCATTTCCTGTTAGCTTTCCACCCAGCTCAGGCAGAGCTTTTGCTACCGCTTTTGCTGCTCCCGTTTCGGTTAACACCATATTTAATGATGCTGCACGCCCACGTCGCTCACCTTTATGAAAATTATCAATCAAATTTTGATCGTTAGTGAAAGAGTGGACCGTTTCAACGTGACCTCGCTTCACGCCGTATTTGTCCATCATGACACTAAGTACTGGAACGATTGCATTTGTCGTACAAGATGCCGCTGAAACGATTTTATCTTCAGGTTTAATCTCAGAATGATTAATACCATAAACAATATTTTTTAGATTACCTTTACCTGGCGCGGTCAAAATAACTTTACTAGCACCGGGGCACTCTAAATGCTTACTAAGACCAGCTTCATCACGCCAAACACCCGTATTATCAACCACGATAGCGTTGTTAATACCGTACTTTGTGTAATCAACTTCACTGGGTGAATTTGCATAAATGACTTTGATTTCGTTACCGTTGCAGATCAAAGAATTAGTATCTTCATCAATCCGAATAGTCCCCTTAAAAGAACCGTGCACTGAATCGCGACGCAATAAGCTTGCCCGCTTGACTAAGTCATCTTCCGATCCTTTACGAACAACAATGGCTTTTAAGCGCATGGTGTCGCCGCTACCCGCTTTCTCAACAAGCAAACGAGCGACAAGACGACCGATGCGACCAAAACCATAAAGAACAATATCCTGAGCATCCGGAATGGGCTTGTCTTTACGGCCCGCAAGAGAGCTAAACTCTTCTGCCAGGTATGCATCAACATCAACAGGCTTATCATTGTTCAGCTTCATGTGCTTAACAGTCAGCTTGCCCAAGTCAATTTGCGCATGACCCAGCTCAAGCTGGCTCAATTTTTCAAGAAGTGGAAAGGTTTCAAATTCAGATAATTCATTTTCTTCGACTTGGCGAACAAAACGATGAGCTTTCATGATGTCGATAACTGAACGATTGACTAATGAACGCCCATACATATAAACGTTAACATTCCGATCGCGGTTTAACTTACCAATAATTGGAATCATCGCCTCTGCAAGCGCTTCACGTTGTTTCCAGTCTTTAAAATAGTCTTCCGGTTTTGGTCGATTCAGTTGATTCACGTGTCGTTACCCTTTACTCGCTAGTGATTTTAAACAGTCTTTCCAAGACTTTGATTACTCAAACAAATACTAAAATATGCATCCACTACACTAGTGACTCGTCATGAGCCACTATTTTGGGGCGCCATTATCCAAGGAGCCTCACCAGATTGCAAAGCGTTTGTAGATTCGAGGGAGCTTGTAGCAGATATAAGGCAGGCTAGGTGAGCGATCTCATTTAACGGGGCCATCACCACAACTGAAATCGCTCGCTTTTTGATCAAATAAAGCGTTCACCAACGTAACCCCAACAATAGGTTCAACTTATCCAGAAACCTTTCCAATATCGCACTGCTTCATACCTATAAAATCGTTACAATACGCGCCCCGAATGAAACGAACAGCAACACAAAACCAAGTAATAACTTAACAATGGAAGAGCAATCCCAGTTGGACCATAAACAGCAAGACACTCTAAACCCCGTATTCCCTATTTCTGCTGGCGACAAACGCCGATGGGCAGGTTTACACGGTAGCGCCCTTTCACTGTCGATAGCTAATACTGCACAACTGCACGACAACTTCACTATTGTTATTACGCAAGATACTGCAACCGCGAGCGTCTTAGAGGAAGAGCTTCGTTTCTTTAGCAAACAAACAACTGATAACGACCTGCCAATTTTGCACTTACCCGATTGGGAAACACTCCCCTACGACTATTTTTCACCACACCAGGATATTATCTCTGATCGGCTACATACCCTTTACCAGCTACCTCACATCAAACGTGGGATTTTAGTGGTTCCAATTACGACTCTTTTGCATCGTCTTTGCCCTCCTGAGTACATCCAAAGAAATAGCTTAGTCATTGAGAAAGGGCAAAAATTTGAATTAACGCAAATTACTCGCCGATTACAGGAAACTGGTTACCGTTGTGTTGATACGGTTTTCGAGCACGGCGAATACGCCGTCCGTGGCTCACTGGTCGATATTTTCCCGATGGGAAGCCAGCTTCCTTATCGTATCGACCTTTTTGATGACGAAGTTGAATCACTAAGAACTTTCGATTCAGAAACTCAACGAACAATTCAACAAATAGAATCAATTCGCTTGTTACCCGCGAAAGAATATCCGTTAGATAAAGAAGGCATCACACACTTTCGAGACAGTTGGCATAAAACGTTTGATGTCGATCATCGTCGCTGCCCTCTTTATCAAGACGTTAGCGAAGGCATTGCTCCAGCCGGCATTGAATATTACTTACCGTTATTTTTTGATGAATGTGGAACATTGTTTGATTATCTTCCTAAACATGCCATTGTATTTACAGAGGGCAATTTAGAAAATGCTATCGAGTATTTTTGGAAAGAATCTTTCTCACGCTACGAAAGTCGCAGTGCCGACATAGAGCGCCCCATTTTATCACCGAGCGCATTATTTTTAAGAAGCGATGATGTCTATGCGAACTTAAAGCTACGCTCTAGAATTGAATGGCATAATATCTCCGAAGAAGCTAACAAAGCCGAATTATTTAACAGCTCAAAACTTCCAAATCTCGCCATCGATGATCGGGCCAACAATCCGCTTCATGCACTTGAGCATTTCTTATTATCTTCAGAAAACAGAATTTTATTTTGTGCTGAATCGGCAGGGCGCAGAGAGACTTTATTAGAGCTACTGAATAAAATTGGCGTCAAGCCTACCACTGTCAACTCGTGGATAGATTTTCTTTATTCGTCCGAAAGCTTTTGCGTCACTGTTAACCCAATCTCACAGGGACTGTTTTTACCAGAACATAACATCGCCGTCGTGACAGAAGGCGAACTTTTTGGCAACCAAGTTCAACAGCGTCGGCGACGCAAAAAAGCACCAGATACATCTGAACAAATCATTAAAAACTTAACCGAACTCAATATCGGCGCGCCTGTTGTGCACATTAATCACGGTGTCGGTCGGTATCAAGGCTTAGAAATTATAGAGGTTGAGGGACAACGCCACGAGTTTTTATTATTAGAATACGCCGGCAATGACAAATTATATGTTCCCGTTGCAAGCCTTGACCAAATCAGTCGCTACAGTGGCGCTGATGCAGACAGCGCTCCTCTCAACAAACTTGGTAGTGAACAATGGCAAAAAGCCAAGCGTAAAGCCGCAGAGAAAATTCGTGACGTCGCTGCTGAACTGTTAAACATTTACGCTCAACGTGCCGCAAAAGAAGGCTATTCTTTTCGGGACCCTAAATCCGCATACGATAAATTTTCGAGCGCTTTTCCTTTTGAAGAAACACCCGACCAACAAACAGCAATCGAAGCTGTTCGCAATGACATGTTATCCGGTCAAGCCATGGATCGTTTAGTCTGTGGTGACGTGGGTTTTGGCAAAACCGAGGTCGCAATGAGAGCAGCATTTATTGCTGTACAAAGTGGAAAACAAGTCGCCATTTTAGTGCCGACCACCTTGCTCGCTCAACAGCATTACGAAAATTTCAAAGACCGCTTTGCCGACTGGCCTGTCAACGTAGAAGTGCTTTCTCGTTTTAGAAGCACCAAAGAAGTCGAAGACGTTCAGAAAAAAATACAAACCGGTGCTGTTGATATCATCATCGGCACACATAAATTAATACAGCCCGACATAAAGTATAAATCACTTGGCCTTGTTATTATCGATGAAGAACACCGCTTTGGTGTTCGACAGAAAGATCAGTTGAAATCCCTCAGAGCTGAAGTCGATATCTTAACGTTAACAGCAACACCTATTCCTCGAACATTGAACATGTCCATGTCAGGTATTCGTGACTTATCTATTATTAGCACTCCACCGGCAAGAAGATTATCGGTCAAAACATTTGTGAGAGCACACGACAATGGCTTAGCAAAAGAAGCCATTTCACGTGAGATTTTACGTGGTGGGCAAGTGTATTATTTACATAATGAAGTGAAAACGATCGAAAAAACAGCGCAAGATTTACAAGAGCTCGTCCCTGAAGCTCGGATCGCCATTGGTCACGGACAATTGTCAGAACGTGAACTTGAGAAAGTCATGAGTGATTTTTATCACAAGCGCTTTAACATTCTTGTTTGCACCACGATTATTGAAACCGGAATTGACATTCCCAATGCCAACACGATTATTATTGATCGTGCTGACAAATTTGGTTTGGCACAACTGCATCAATTACGGGGACGAGTTGGACGATCACATCACCAAGCCTACGCCTATCTTCTCACTCCACCCAAAAAACAAATGACCGGCGATGCCATAAAGCGCCTGGATGCCATTAGTAACACATCTGATCTTGGCGCCGGATTTACACTGGCAACTCACGATATGGAAATTCGAGGCGCAGGTGAATTATTGGGTGACGGACAAAGTGGTCAAATCCAAACGATCGGTTTTTCTTTGTATATGGAAATGTTAGATCGCGCTGTCAAAGCATTGCAAGAAGGGAAATCACTTGACGTTGAACCATCGCTTGCCGATAGCGTCGAAGTTAACTTACGAATACCAGCATTAATTCCCGATGACTATTTACCGGATGTACACTCTCGACTCATCATGTATAAACGTATTTCCGGTGCTAAAGACTCTCACGAGTTACGTGAACTGCAAGTCGAAATGATTGATCGATTTGGTTTGCTGCCTGATTCAACAAAAAATTTATTTAAAGTCTCTGAATTAAAAATTAAAGCACTCTCGCTCGGCATATCAAAACTAGAAGCCTCAGCGGGTTCAGGTAGAATAGAGTTTGGAAGCGATACCGCTGCAGATCCATTAGTGATCGTTAAGCTTGTACAATCACAACCACAAAATTACCAAATGAGCGGCGCAAATCATTTAAAATTTATTGCTGATATGGAAACTCCCGACAACAAATTCAATACGATTGAACAATTATTAGAACGACTAAGCCCAAAAAATTAATCAACGAAACAATCACTATACTGCTATTCACCACTAACATTTTGGCCTCACTTATGAACTCATGTGATATACAAAAAAATATTCCCAAAAACTTAATGTCTATCAGGCGTTTTTTGACACTACTCATACTTTTCGGAATGACGCTTTCACCTCAGTTATCACTCTCTCAAGAAAGTGAAGAAAGTAAACGATGGTATAAAGTTGAGCTTATAATCTTTCGGCAAGGTGGAAACCCTAAACAGCACGTCGAGCAATGGAATACCAACGTCAAACTTTCCTACCCTCTTGAGTGGGCATCCCTGGTTAGGCAAAAGCAAGAAACGACGCTAGCTCCAGAAAATTCAATCACATTACTTCCTGAAAACGAATTATTACTTCAAGACGAAGCGCGAAAATTACAGAGAAGCAACAACTACCGTGTTTTATTTCACGGCGCTTGGAATCAAGGTATGCTAGAAAAAAATAGCGGCCCTGCTATATTAATTGAGGGCGGCGAGCTTTTTGGTGATCACAGAGAGCTGGAAGGCAGCATTCAATTAAAACTACAACGCTATCTACATATTACAACAAACTTATGGATAACCAATTTTGCGACTAACTTCGGCCAAGAAAAACTAAATTGGCCGGAGCTCCCTATTGCACCCAACAAACCTCAAAAACAATCAGCGATATTTGCAGATGATAAAGCAAGCAACACATGGTCCCAATCTGATTCAACCAACAGTGAATATGACAGCCTTATCTCATCACCCTATATCATTGAAAACATTGCCCCAATTAAAGTGACACGCAGAATGCGAAGTAAAGAGTTACACTATATTGATCACCCACTCGCAGGTATTTTGATTCAATTCACACCTATTGATACTGCCGGAGCCGAGAACGAGAACCCTGAAGAACAAGCAGAAAACAACGAAGAAAGCTAAGAACAAAGGAAAGAACAAAGGAAAGAACAAAAAAAAGCAAAATGGACAAATACGATGATGCTCTTCGCTCTTTATGCAGCCAGAGCATAGATCGCGAATTGATACCTGAATGGAAACACAGAAATTAAAAGGAGTCGGCAGCCGTCACTAAACGCATGTCACATCTTCTGCCTGAAGCCCTTTGTCACCTTCCTGCATAGCAAATTCCACTTCTTGCCCTTCGCTTAATGAGCGGAAGCCATCACCTCGAATATTACGATAGTGGACAAACACATCGGCGCTTTCCTCTCCAAACGTAATAAACCCATACCCTCTTGCATTGTTAAACCACTTCACAGTGCCTTTAGTTCTATCATCCATCTTATTTACCTTTATTTATTATTTTTTTAATGACACTTCTCTTTCACAAATCTACAAACACTTAATCCGTATGCTCATGCTGATGAACACAATCAATCAAGTGAATAGCAGGGAATCATTAGCAAAGCTTAAAAATCTAACCATCTGAAATCAAATATTAATCTGTTTCTTATTATTATTTTCTACCCAAAATAGAGCGAATTTAATCACATTAAGTAGTTAATTCACTGTCACATAATATATCAAACAACATGACACACTATGTGGTGAAAAAATATGTATCACGCAAATAGCTATACTTTTATATTGTCTTGAATGCTATTTTTATTTGATATCAAAGTCAATGTCCAGAGGCACGGGGTATTTATCAGCAACTAATCAGAATAATTCATCAAATTGGCGCTTAAATCTTCTATTATACTTTTAACAAATTCGACCCTTGAAGCCAGATGCGACTTAATCAACTCATAGGTTATCTGCTCATCACTCAAACCCGCAGCCCAATTAACACTAATAGCGATACACGCATACGGGAGAGATAGCTCTTTTGCCAAGGCAGCCTCGGGCATCCCTGTCATCCCTATCATGTCACAACCATCTCGCTTTAAACGCATCACCTCTGCTGCCGTTTCTAAACGTGGCCCTTGCGTACACCCATAAACACCTTGTTCCAACAATCCTAAAGAAGCGCTTAAAGATTTTTTATGTTCTTCAACATGGTTCTTACACTGAGACAAGACGAATTCACGCCAATCCCCCTCATACGGAAAAGTAAAATCAATATGATCAAGACTCGAAGCCAGGAATTCACTCAAAACATCATCATTTTTTTCATTATTAGCCCCATGACCAGAGTAATAGGTGTGTTCACGACCA
Source organism: Cellvibrionaceae bacterium (assembly GCA_050633885.1). Lineage (GTDB taxonomy): Bacteria > Pseudomonadota > Gammaproteobacteria > Pseudomonadales > Cellvibrionaceae > JAWSVE01. The sequence continues at coordinate 480,220 of JBOEHK010000001.1, read as the reverse complement.
TAGCTATAATCGATTATCTGATCAGGAATCGCCAAACATCCGGGGCCAAGGTCTTCATGGATTCCGCCTACGGCATTAATAGCCAACACATGTGATACACCTAATTTTTTAAGCGCCCACATATTCGCCCGATAATTAATCTCATGAGGTGCTATCGCGTGCTGTTTACCATGGCGGGGAATAAATACCACATGATGACTGTCAATCAGCCCGCATGACACATCCTTACTGACACCGAATGGCGTCTCCACAGAAAACTCTTCTCTTTCGGAGAGCGCCATAAAATCATCAAACCCAGACCCTCCAATAACACCCAAAAGCTTTTTCATACCTAATACTTTTACCTTAAATCAATTTCAAATTCTTTAAACTTCAAGTGATCTCGCAACAAATAGAGCCAGACCAGACTGTAATGAAACAATACATTGTTTAAGCTTGCTAAGGAGTTAACATAAAAAATTATTTTTTTAGGCTCTAATACTCATCTTTCAACCTTATTCATTAAGCACATCACAGTAAACATTTTATTCTTTAAGGGATTTACTCAATGCATCTAAAAAAGTTTTCATTTTTCATCTTATTGCTATCAGTTTCGCACTTAATTGGCTGCACGGATGACGGCGACTCGGATTCTTCAGTGACAAACATCAACAAAGCGCCTCAAGAAACAACGAGTGAAGATGATGCTGGCAGTATCATGAATACAGACGAGACGGAATCGATCGCTACCGCTTCAATAGAAACAACGAAAGCTATTTTGCTGAGTGAAAAAACAGCCTCTTTCTTACCGACTGCCGCCAGCCTGTTTGTCGCAAACTCCGATCCCATTGAAACAATAAAAGCGGCAACAAACACCACAGCACTCAATCTAACAACCGCCGGATCGCAAAATATAAGTGGCATTCCTGGCGAATGTGGCGGTACAGCCGCTCTGGCTTATGACATCAATAGTGCTGATGGAGAGTTAACATCACGACCATTAAGTGTCGAGCTCAATGGTGACATGAATGAATTTTGCAATTGGTTCATCCAAGAGTCTTCAGAACTTATATTAGATGGCAATGTATCTTTATTTTTAAACTTAGACTCGAACAATTCAGGTTTTGTCGACATCGATTATGATTTACACATTGACAGCAAGATTCCCGACTTTACTTATACTGGTCACCATACTTACAAACAATACTGCTCTTATTCCGACATGGTGTTGGACTGTAGTGAATCAGCAACACACACTTCAACGACGGGTATAGAATTCACACTGGATGACACCGTTGTTAAAGGTAATAAAACGGAAGGATTCCGCGCACTAGCCGTACTTCATAACAATAACGGACAAACCTTTGAAGTTACCATTAAAGATATTCTGCTGTGTGACAACGGAAATATTCAACATGGTTTAATTTCATTAGAAAACACTAGCAACATGGACGAATCGATAACGTTAAATTTTTCTAGCTGTAACAGCGCTGTTATTTCTCACCATGGAAACTCTTGGGTAATGCAACAACCTTCAACTCAGTTTTAATGAACCCCAACAATTGAGAGGAGTTTTATTTCCTCTCAATTGCCTTCTCTTCAATTTTTACGCTACAGTTACAGTTATTCTCATTTAAAGCCAATCACTCTCTTTTATTGCTTCTTGGAAGATTCTATCGGCGATTGTGGCTCTAAGGAAATAGCATCAGGCAAATGAACCGTTGATGTTGGGAAAGCACACTCAGCATCATGCGACTCAATAATCTCTAATACTTTAAATAGCACATCCTGTTTGATTTCATGATAGCGAACCCAGTCCGTTGTCTTAGTAAACGTATAAATAAAGAAATCTAAAGAGGATTCAGCAAACGCATTGAAATTGACTATCAGCGTTTGATTCATATCTAACTCATCGTGTACTTGAAGCATTTTTTTCACATCGGCTACAATCGCCGGTAACTTTTCTGCATCATCATAGCGAACACCGATGGTTTCATAGATACGACGATTCGTCATGCGTGAAGGGTTTTCGACAGAGATATGGGTGAAAGTAGAATTAGGAACATATAAAGGACGCTTATCAAAAGTACGAATACAAGTCAGACGCCAACCAATATCCTCTACCGTTCCTTCAATTTCTTGATCTGGAGATCGGATCCAATCTCCTACAGAAAATTGCCGATCTAAATAAACCATTAAACCGCCAAAAAAGTTGGCCAGTAAATCTTTCGCGGCAAAGCCAACCGCTAATCCTCCAATACCACCAAAAGCCAACACCCCTGACACACTTACGCCAAAGATTTGCAGCACAACCAAAGCCGTTGTAATAATAACTGAGACACGCAGTAACTTTCCTAAGGCCGTTACCGTCGTGACATCCAAGGGTTTGTTTTTCGTATAACGAGGATCAATTAAATTTGTTTCCGCTCTCCGAATAAAAAGCACCAAAAACCATGCGACTAAAACATTAACGCCCACTTTTCTAACAACACTTAAAAATTCAACCACCTTTTCGTCTGCAACATCACTGGCAATACCTCCTGCAAACGATAAACCCACCAGCCATACGAACCAAATTGCCGGACGCTTTAACGCCGCTAATAGTGCATCATCCCAAAGCGTTCGAGTTTCATTGGCTTTCTTTTCAACGCGGTCAAGAATCAACTTAACAATGTAGGCGGTAACTAAAGTAACAAATACCACTGAGAAAATTTCTACGACCCAAACACGCTCATCACCAACAACTTCAGCAATCCACTTTTTTATTTGCATTTTCATACTTAAAACCTAAATCATAATCAAACGTTAACATTCATTAAGGATCAACGTATTTAACATTGAATCTTGCTCAATGTTTCCTTTGTTCTCAGCCATCGTTTATTTTTTCTTAAATCATCCCAGTTCCACCAGCGCTTTGCAGACATTTGATGCAAACCACTTGCAGGTTTAACATTCAGTTTTTCTAACCGGCTAATAATTTCTAGCGCTCCCTCTCGGTTATTACAAACGAGTACAACATCACAGCCGGCATTTAATGCCTGCTCCGCCCTATCACCATAACTACCAGCACTGGCGGCGCCTTCCATTGATAAATCATCAGAAAAAATAACGCCTTCAAATTTCATTTGTTGCTGTAAAATTTCTTTTAGCCAAACAGTTGAAAAACCAACGGGAGACCGATCAACCTTTGTAAAAATAATATGTGCGGGCATAACGGCATCTAGTAAGTGAATTAATTCTGAAAATGGAATCAAATCAGAAGTATGAATCTTTTCAAAAGAGCGATGATCAACAGGCAATTCAAGATGACTATCGGTAGTGACAGCCCCATGCCCAGGGAAATGCTTTCCAGTAGCCGACATACCAGCGTCATGCATACCGTCAATAAATGCACGACCAAACTCAGCCACCAGCTTTGGATCAGAAGCAAAAGAACGATCAGCAATAATACTACAATGCGATTCATCAACATCCAGTACTGGCGCAAAACTAATATCAATACCACTAGCCAGTATCTCAGCTGCCATCAGCCAACCAACATCTTGTATCAGCTCAAGTGTTTTTTCATGTGTCTGTTTTTCACGATAAGAAAGAAACGATTGCATCGGCGGAATGAGGGTATAACCCAATTTAAATCGCTGAACTCGACCACCCTCTTGATCAACCGCTAAAACAATATCTGGCCTGATTGCACGAATATCGTTGACCAGACTTCTGATCTGATCGGCTGATTCATAATTTCTTGAAAAGAAAATAATACCACCGACTAAATCGTGCTGGAGAAGACGCTTGTCTTCTACCGATAATACAGTGCCCTCAATATCGAGCATTATTGGACCAAGCTGTTTTACATTAGGTCTATCCGTAACCCTTTCACCTGCTATACGTTTTTCGATCACATTATCCCACTTACTGTCACACTTATTATTGATTTGTACCGTCATCAGCTACAGACAGCCGATAAGGATTAATCGAACATTATTTCACAGACAAGTAGGTTGATTCCACAAACCAACGCATTTCTGAACTAGAGTCAGCACAACCAACCAAAAACAAAAAAGTTGCAGGAGCCACAATACTGTATATAATGACATGCACTGTATAAAACAACAGATATACTACAGAAGATATCTCTCTCAAATTCGGGCGATTATAAAACAGGAACGACTATGATTAAGCTAACTGAACGCCAGCAAGAAGTATTGAGTTTAATTAGAACCTACATCAATGACACAGGCTACCCACCAACACGTGCTGAAATAGCGGAAGAACTGGGTTTTAAATCAGCCAATGCTGCTGAAGAGCATCTCAGAGCGCTTGCTCGCAAAGGCGCGATTGAGATGGTTCCTGGGGCATCTCGAGGGATTCGAATACCCGATGATGAAGAGTCAGGAATTCCCGTTGTTGGTCAAGTCGCCGCTGGAAACCCTATATTAGCGGAACAAAACATTGATGATTATTGCGATATTTCCCCCAATTTTTTCTCGCCCCAAGCTGATTACTTATTAAGGGTCAAGGGCTACAGCATGCAAGATGCGGGAATCTTAGATGGTGATCTACTTGCAGTTCATAGAACCGACCAAGTCAGAAATGGGCAAATTATTGTTGCTAGAATTGGTGAAGAAGTGACGGTAAAACGATTCCGACGCGAACGAAATAAACAAGAAGTAGAACTAGTACCAGAAAACCCAGACTTCAGTGTGATCACTGTTAATTTAAAAGATGATGATTTTTCAATAGAAGGGTTAAGCGTTGGAATTATTCGGCGAGAAGACTAAACAGCACAACGCTTACACGCTTTTTTATTTAGGTTTTCTTGAAAATTTGATATTAGGTTTCTACTTAGAGATACAACTTTTTAGAGACACTACTATTTAGAGATACAACTATGATTACGACAGACCTTTCATCGACGCATCCTACAATGGTACCTCTACCTCATACACATTTTCATAGGGAAAGCCAACTCAGGGATACCAATAGTCTCACCCAAAACGGCGTGACCGTGATGAATTTCTCTGAAGAACACTCAATCCAAACACGTAACGCCTTGCTTGTATTAAATTCTCTGCTCAGCTTTGCTTCAAACTCAGAAGATCACCGATGGACTACATTTATTACTACTGATCCTGCCGAGTACTTTCGACTTTCTAAATTGAAATTAAACGCTAGAAAATTTCGCATCATATATTTAAAAAATAAAGATGACTTACTTTGGGTAACTTGGGATGCACTCGCAGAGGGAAATAGTCACACAGTGATCACTCAAACTCGCTTCGATGAGAAAACACTGAACCAAGACGTTCAGGAAAACCTCAATAAAGCTGCAACTCTCGGTAATACTGACGGAATTTTTTTAAATAATATTCCCGCAACCTATTCCCGCACTATTTCAGCACCCAAACGTATCAAGAACTAAAGAAAAAAATAGATGAATAAAAAGAAATGTGAACTCACATGAGAAGCCACATACGACATCAATAATACTGACATATTGCCTCTCAATTTATTTGAAACTACTTACGCCAAAATCCTTACATAAAATCAATGAACCAAATGAGAAACCATCTCCTCTTCCTGCTCATCTTGTAGCTCATTATCTATATCAGAATTTTTATTTTTAGTGGTATTTTTTTCTAATTTTTGAGAATTATTTTTAATATCACTTGAAGATATATTTTTGATATTCACACTATCATCTCGCTCTACAGTATCATCAGCCATTGCATCAGAATTCTGTTTTTCAGCTGCCAATATTGCTCGCTCTTCCGCAAGCTTCGCCACAAACTCTAATCCAGCTTCAACCATCACTTTCGCCAAATCAATGTCTGCATTATGCAACACATTTTTAAGCTCAGCAGAAAATTTCATAGTGATTAATGACTCACCATTCTCTAGATCATCATTTTGTAATGCAATATCACCGTTAGATAATTGAACAATTTCATATAACTTAGACATACCAGCCTCTGGGCCCATCTCTTAGAATTATTATTTTTAACACTCATTAACACAAAGCTAAATTTTATCATCGATAGCTAAAGAATTAATAGGAACTACTAGATGAATTGGGGTATAAAATCACAAAAGAAATACTATTCAGGGAAAAAGACCAAAGGGAAATAGAAAAGATATTTTTGTTTTGGGTTATGAAAACACAAGCTTCGCAGCTTTTAATTAATATTCTTCAAGATTCGCTCTCTGCCTGTCAATAAAGGAATGGACTTCTCTTATAAAATTACCTATAAATATTTCGGGAGACAAAGCTTCTTCACTTGAAGAAATATTGATCACATTAATGATAGGTTTTTCTACATTTTCTTCATTAGGAGCTTGTTGAGTTAAGGATACAAATGAAGTAGCAAGAGCCACAGGATCTTCAGCGTAATGGAGCAACCGCTGTAACCACGACTCTTGCTCCACAGACAAAGCACGCATTTCTTGCAGCTCTAAAACAGAAGGAAACATAGTTGAGATGAAATTTAAAAAAGATTTAAAACCATCAGCACTTAATAAAACGTTGTGACACTCTGAGAATTTTTTCTCATTGTGATTATTGGCAATCTCAGCAACAAAGTAGATAAGCGCTTTATTGAGCTCCAATACTGCAGCATCAAAATGAGCATGTATCTTTAGGCGAGAATCAACGCAAGGTTCAATTTCAGACAATAAAGCCTTAGCCGCATCTAACTGAATCTTTGCAAAAGCCAGTTTTTGATTAACAATCATCGAGTATTGAAAAGAGTCAGGCATAGAAATAAAAACCTAGAAAATGAAAAAATGCCATCGAATATCGACGGCATTTCCTTTTAAAAAACCACTAACAACATCTTATTTTTTAGTCGTTTTTTTCGCCGCTGCTTTTGTTGCAGTTGTCTTTTTTACTGCTGCTTTCTTTGAGGACGCTTTTTTTGCAGCAGTCTTTTTAGCTGCAGCTTTTTTCTGGCTAGGTGCAACACCGCTAGCAACCCATTTGCCACCTTCGTAAAATGCTTTCCACCCAGACGCTTTACCGTCTATTTCTGTCTGAACATATTGCTCTTTTGTTTTTCGACTAAAGCGAATAACCGTTTTATTACCATCAGGATCTTCTGTAGGAGCCGAAAACAAAAAAGTATACTTAGGATCAATCTCATCTTTGTGAGGCAAAATCTCTTCCACTAAAGGAGCTCGAGTTTCTCTGTTTTTGGGGAACTGACTTGCCGCCAAAAATAATCCTGATGCACCATCACGCAATATATATGTATCTTCAACTTTTAAGCATTCTAATTCTGGCATAGGTACGGGATCCATTTTTGGTGGAGCCGCCTCACCGTTCCTCAACAGCTTACGTGTATTTTTACATTCCTCATTGGTACAGCCAAAATATTTACCAAAGCGTCCGGTCTTTAGCTGCATATCATTGGAACATTTATCGCACTCAATCACAGGACCTTCATAGCCTTTAATTTTAAAAGCACCTGCTTCGATCTCATAACCACTGCAATCTGGATTGTTGCCGCAAATATGTAGTTTACGTTTTTCATCCAACAAATAACCATCCATTGCCGTGTTACATATCTTACAGCGATGACGTTCACGTAATTGTTTAGATTCTGCCTCATCATCTTCATCGACATTGACGGCTTCATCACCAGAAACTAAGTTCATTGTATGTTTACAGCGCTCTTTTGGAGGCAAGCTATAACCGGAACAACCTAGAAAAACACCAGTACTACCCGTGCGAATTTGCATGTGACGACCACATTTTTCACACTCGATATCTGTTTCAGTTGGGTTATTACGCCTCATGCCCGCATCGGCATCTTGAGCTTTTTTTAATTTCTCTGTGAAGTCTTTATAAAATTCATCGAGTAGCACATGCCACTTCTTACCACCCTCGGCAACACGATCTAATTCCTCTTCCATCTTCGCTGTAAAACTATAATCCATCAAGTCCTGAAAACTTTCTACCAATCGCTCGGTAACAATGTCTCCCATTTTTTCAGCGTAAAACCGCCGATTCTCAACTCGAACATACCCACGGTCTTGAATAGTAGAAATAATTGAAGCGTAAGTGGAAGGGCGACCAATGCCTCGTTTTTCTAACTCTTTGACTAAACTCGCTTCAGAGAAACGGGCCGTTGGTTTGGTGAAGTGTTGATTAGGCTCGAGTTTTTTCAGCGTTAATGTTTCACCCACCTTAATATCCGGCAACACAACGTCTTCATCTTTTTTCGAGACAGACGACATGACCTTCATAAAGCCATCAAAGCGCATGATCCGGCCTCGAGTTCTCAACTCAAAGTCATCTGCTGCAACAGTAATTGAAGTACTGGTAAATTCAGCAGGAGTCATTTGGCAAGCAACAAACTGCTGCCAAATTAAGGCATACAATCTTTCCGCATCGCGTTCCATTCCTGAAAGCTGTGTGGGTGAAACAGTTACGCTGGAAGGACGAATTGCCTCATGCGCTTCTTGTGCACCTTCTTTGCTGCTGTAACTATTCGGTGAATCCGGTAAATATTTTTTGCCAAAATTGTCTTCAATGTAATCTCGGCAGGTTTCGACAGCTTCTTTGCTCAGGTTAGTTGAATCGGTTCGCATGTAAGTAATGTAACCGGCTTCATACAAACGCTGAGCAAGCATCATTGTTTTCTTGACGCCAAAACTTAGTCGCGTACTGGCTGCTTGTTGCAACGTTGATGTGATAAAAGGCGCAGTAGGTTTTGATTTGGTCGGTTTGTCTTCGCGAGTCGCGACTTGATAATGAGCTTTTTCTAATTTTGAAACAGCGGATGATGCTTCTTTTTCATTCACTGGTTTAAACGCTTTACCGTTTTCCTTTTTAACCTCAAAACGAATATTCGTGCCCGCTTTTTCTTTCAAGTCAGCAAACACATCCCAATATTCTTCTGGAATGAAAGCTCGAATCTCTTGTTCACGCTCAACGACTAAGCGAACAGCAACGGATTGAACTCTACCGGCCGACAAACCACGCGCTACCTTCTCCCACAACAAGGGTGACACCATGTACCCAACGACTCGGTCAAGAAAACGTCTTGCTTGTTGAGCATCAACTCTATTTTGATCTAATGGACCAGGGCTTTTAAACGCATCCTGAATGGCCGCTTTTGTAATTTCGTTAAATACGACTCGACGATAACGCTCGTCATTTCCTCCTATTGCCTCACGCAAATGCCATGCGATAGCTTCTCCCTCTCTATCCAAATCCGTTGCAAGATAAATTTGATCGGCATTTTCGGCGAGCTCTCGAAGCTCTTTAACCACTTTTTCTTTTCCGGGAAGAATTTCATAATGAGCAGCCCATTTATTATCAGGGTCTATACCCATTCGATTAATGAGCTGCGCTTTAGCCTTTTTAAGTTTGTGTTTTACTTTTGCTGCCGGTGACAACTTTCGAGTAATTGCTGCTTGCTTCGCTCGCTCTTTAGCATCAACAGGTTTTTTATTGCCGCCACTAGTCGGCAAGTCACGAATATGACCCACACTCGACTTCACAATAAAGTCTTTTCCCAAATAACGATTGATCGTTTTGGCTTTTGCGGGTGATTCTACAATAACAAGCGATTTTCCCATGCCGTCCTTCTTTCTTCTTTTATATGGTTATTTATTTTATTGCGTTATTAAGCAGTTATTTTATATATAGCGAATATTCAAGTAATTCAGTATGCGTTAATGATCCACTCAGCTTTTGCCAAAGGGCTTCAATTCGCCAACAAGCTTAAAAATCACCCAGAAAACTCATTTTTTATACACTTCTAGCATAAACAGTCAATTTTCTCTATTTGGGAGGGCATATATATAGGCTGATTTTTTTGCGGTCAAGTTAAATTAAATAAGTTGAAAGGCTAGTTCACATAAATGGGGATGCAAGCGACAGTTGATAACGCACAAATAGAGCCGAGCAACTAAAAGAGATGCACATCAAAAATAATGCACCTAACCAATTGATATTATTAAGATTATTTTAAGATCAACAAAAAATAAATGCTAGATTAAACGCTGTTAAAAACGAGCTTAAACATCCAGAAAAGGATTATTGAATTTTTTTGAAAGCATATTGAAAACCGACCGGTTAAAAAGCGTACAAAAAACGATCGATTTACTGAGATTTTATTGATCCACACAAATTTGGCGAAATTTCTGTAGTAAGTCTGACAGCTCATCAACTCGAGACACCTTTCCTTTTTCTAGCCAACCAAGCCCTACTCCCTGCCCAGTACACTCGCAAGCAATGACATCATCCGGAAGTGCTGCTACGAATTCTCTGAGCGCTACATAGGATTCTGGAGTTGATTTTCTTTCTGTAGACCAATCCCAAACCCCCATAAAATGCCCCTCATGTTCATAACCTTCTTTTCTTAAACACCAACTTCCATGGGCAAGCGTTGTCGCAAACTCTTTTTCTGTATCGTTGGTTAGATCCCAACATACTCCGTAAAAAGGTAGGCCATCTTTAACGCTTAATAACTCTTGAGAAATACCGATACTTTTTAACGGCACTAGCTTAACTCTCAAACCAATTTCAGCGGCACGTTGCCGGTAACTCGCGATTTGTTTTTGCCTCGGTGTTGGCCGTATCCACATAATCGGTCCGGCGCCTAACGCGATAACTAATACAATAATGCCAACAAACACCCACATACACTTTCCAAAATAAATAATTAAAACTTCGAATGTACAGTTGTTAATCTATACAAACGCTTATATAACAATGAAATACAAATAAATTACTCAGCCGAAGTTAATCTAAATCAACTTTTTGTAGAAGAGCGTTTTGAAAGACTTTCAAGAAGTCTAATAGCACTAGGTATCAGTAAACAATTATGTTAAAAAAGAATCCTACGATAATAACAATCAACCCTTTAGGAGTACTACCATGTCATTGTACAACCATATCCTTGTAGCGCTAGATCTTACTGAAGAATCCAATCAAATTCTTGACAAAGCGATAGGCATCTCACATGGCTGTAAGATATCGTTAGTCCATGTCATTGAGCCCCTGGCTTATGCTTATGGCGGTGATATTCCAATGGATTTAACGGAAGTACAAAGTCAACTTCAACAACAAGCTTCAAGCCAATTAGCTAAATTAGCCAGTACGAATAATATTCCAAGTGAAAATCAATATGTCGTTATTGGGCAGCCCGCTGGTGAAATTCATAGACTCGCAGGAGAAAAAGATGCTGACCTAATCGTATTAGGTAGCCATGGCCGTAGAGGCCTTAGTTTATTATTAGGGTCAACCGCTAACGGTGTACTTCACGGTGCAGAAAGAGATGTCTTAGCAGTTAGAGTCCATGTTGAATAGATAAATCTGCATAGGTAAGCAATTGAGTTTTGAATAAGTACCTTTTGTTCAAAACTCCGAAAATATCGAGAGGCTTCTACCCAATAACTCTTAACTGTTACCTTTAGTCACATCCCTCCCCCTTTTGCTTCATTTTATTCTGTACTGTTAATTTTACCTTTTTTGCACCATTTTGATCGCTTTTTTCTTACACAAAGATCAATTGGTAGCTCAGGGAACCTTTAAAACCAGTTATCGAAATACATAAAATAAGCGTGAAATAGATCACAAGAAAATGATAATCTGTGTGTGATGTTGACTGAGCAACCAGTCGTCATTTACGTTTTGATTTATCCACTCAAGACACAAAAAATTAGCTAGACTAAATAGCAGATTTGCCAAAAAATAATTCAGCTATGCTGGATAAATAATTATTTTTCGATAACAAAAAGGTATATGAAAAGGATGTTTATCAGGCCAACAAATCAACATATAGCTAAAGCATTCCGTGCTTTTTTCTTCGGCGCTGCCCTGTTCACTGTATCAAATATTGTCTCATCCCAAAACGTCTCATCACAAAACGAAAATGATAATGATATAGAAACTCCATCAGAAATAATAAATAGTGCCGCTCTTATTGCTAAGCTTCCCAGCAGCTCTCTACAATCTCAACGCATTGAATACACCAAAGCAATGGACGCTCTGAACAGTGGCCGAAAAAGTGACTTTAAAAAATCATTAGCCAAATTAGATGGCTACCCACTTAAACCATACGCTGAATATTCCGAGTTAAAACGACGCCTCTCCTCCTTACCTTATCAAGATATCGATACATTTTTAGATGACAACGAAAATTCTGCACTAGGTGATCAACTCGCGAGAAAATGGCTGCTAAAACTAGCCAAACGTAGACACTGGCACGACTACCAAACGTATTACGAGAGTACATCTATTGGAAAAAATAATGCAGAGTTAAGTTGTTATTACCTTCGCTCTAAAGTCAACACCGGCGATAAAACAGCTTTAGAAAAAGTAGAGCCACTATGGAATGTTGGCCGATCACAACCCAATGCCTGCGATCCGATTTTTAAACAGTGGATGACTCAAGGCTATTTAACGCCCCAAATAGCGTGGCAAAGATTTAGCAAAGCAATCGGTGCAAAAAATCGCTCTCTTGCTCAGTATGTCACAAAAAAAATGCCTCCTGCGATGCAAAAACTGGCGACACTGTATTTAGAGGTCGATAGAAACCCAGAGAAGTTAAAAAATTCTCATCGCTTTAATCAACAATCACCAGAGATGCATGAGATTATTTTGCATGGTATTAAACGATACGCTCGACGCTCACCCGAAAAAGCGCTTATCCAATGGGAAAGTTATAACGCTAGCCATTATTTGCCGTCAGAAGAAAGAGATAAAACGCGAGAATATTTAATCACCCAACTGGCGAAAAAGGGTCATTTAGACGAAGCTGAAAAATTACTCGCAAAAACGAGTAAAGTCGCGAATAAAGAACTCACCGACTGGCTGGCACGCGATGCACTCAAAACCCAAGATTGGAAGCGTCTCTACAAAACACTCTCACTCTTTGATCAGGCAGAACAAAATTCACAACGATGGTTGTATTGGCGAGCTCGAACCATGGAAGAGCTAAATATTAGCGATCCCAACTACCCGAATCCTGAAACGATTTACGCCAGCCTAGCCTTGACACGAAGTTTTTACGGTTTTATGTCCGCTGATAAATTGGGGCGCGAATACACATTAGTTGATCGCCCCGTCGCGTCCCCTAATGCACTGCTTTTAAAAGTCGCCAACCAACCTAGCATGTTACGTGCGAGAGAATTATTAGTACTAGGTAGTCTCCGCAATGCTCGAAGAGAATGGTGGTATGCCACTAGACATTTAGAAAAGACAGAACTTTTAGCCGCTGGGCAATTAGCTGAGCAATGGGGTTGGCACAAGAAAAGTATTCAATCGTTAATCCAAGCAAGACATTGGGATGATTTGCAGCTTCGTTTTCCACTAGCGTACGAACAAGAAATGAGAGTAGCGGCAAAGAAAACTAAAATTGATCCCACTTTGCTATTCGCCATTGCTCGACAAGAAAGCGCTTTTGCTGCAGACGCTCGTTCGCCTGCAGGTGCGATGGGGTTAATGCAATTAATGCCAGCGACAGCCAAACAAACAGCGAAGAAAATCGGCGTCAGACACACAACACGTGATCTCGTTAAACCGAGCCACAATATTAATTTAGGTAGTCGTTACTTAGATGAGCTACTTCAACAGTTTAATGGTAATAGAATTCTTGCCGCCGCCGCTTATAATGCTGGCCCAAGTCGTGTGAAGCGATGGCTTAAAAATAGTGGGCCTGAAATGCCTTATGATGTGTGGATTGAAACAATCCCCTTCAGAGAAACTCGGGGTTATGTCCAAAATGTTTTATCTTTCTCTGTCATTTACGGTTATCGCATGGGGCAGGAAACATCTTTACTAACAAAAAAGGAAGCCCAACCACCTTACTTGGGTTTGTAAAAAAATAGTAGCTCGATATTAATCCATTAAAAAAGAAGTGATTTGGTCAGCATCAAACGGCCAAAACATTTCTTTTACACTTCCATCTATCATTGATTTACCCTCTTCCAACAGGCCTAAAACGGGTATCGAGACACCATAACGCTCGACCAATCGCTCCGAATCAGCAATATCAATTTCTTCAACTTGATAATTTAATTGAGAGGCAATTGGAAAGACAAGACTTTTAGCCTTATCACAAAGATGACAGCCGAGCGTCGAAAAGAGAATAACTTTTTTCATAAAGAGAAGAGTTCAAGTGGTTGTTATTAAACGTCGACAAGATAGCAAAAGACATTGACAACTTCCACAGATAACCAAACAACCGAATTACACTAAACCTCACTACCCAATAAGTCTTTCACAAATGAGGAAAAGCGATCTTCAAAAGAATTGTCTTTTTCGTGTTGTTTTTCAAAGTGTGATGCTAGCTCAACGATAAGAGAATGCGACTCTTTAAATGTTGATGCAATTTGAGCAGCGTCCATTAAGTCTTTAGCAAAAAGACCAACAGGTTGAAGCTGATCAACAAGGCTCACAGGCTGAATTGCCTCTCCATCCGGCAGAAATTCCTGATATGACGACCTGACTTTTTCAATTTCTGTGTGTTTTAGATTTAGTGAAAAGCCCACGATCTCATTTGCGTCATAGCCAAGGCTTGTGGCTTGATTAAATGCTAAATCTAAATCACCTTCAAAGAAATTGATTGATAAATTTTCAACCTTATTCAGTAAATCACCCAGTGCATTCAATTCATCTTCATCAAGTTCACCCTCAATATTCATTGAAAAATGGCTATCTTGATCAACATATCGACCAAGACTGTCATTCTGACCAAACAATGTATTCATTTGATAATATTGTCCCGCCGATGCGTCTGTGGTTTCCGCAGTGATAGTCACTTTATCGCCATCGGCAGTTTCTACTTGAAAAGAAAAACTATTTTGAACGCCATGTTGCCGATGTATTGCATTTGGCAAGCTATCGACACCTGATAAATTGGATGTCTTACGAAACGACTCCATTAACGACACATCTGTTTCAATAGAGGCCTCTGATTTATTTTCCACGGTGTTAAATGAAGAAAGTTTGGCGCTATTTTCTGTCGATCGATTAAATACATTCCCTTGATGAAATGTATTAATCACAGAGGCTTTTGATGAGGTATTTAATGAGTGATCTGGCGATACCGGTAGATCACTTCCTACTGGTTCATTAGCTGGTGATTTACTTATCACCTCTTCTGCCGTATCAGTGGCGACATTTTCTGCCTCATGAGTGCTTATAATATGATGCCGAAAATTTTCGATACCTGAAACAACTCGCTCATAGGTATCGTTTATTTTATCAGCGACTACATTATTGTCACCACTCAACATCCCTAACGCTTCGAGCTGCTCCTTAGCTTCAGCAAAACCCTTTTTAAATCCGTCTAATCCTGCTTGAAGGCGACTTTCAATATCCTCCTGTGACGCTCCCTCTGCTCTGTCTTTTAGTATTCGATCTTCAATGAAACCTAAAATTGTATTCGCAGTGTCATTCACTACAGGGTTATTAGTTGAACTAACACCACTCACAGAGTTACCTGTTATCTCCGCGGACTTCGTAGCCTTTGTATTTACGGCTGAACTATTTCCTGAACTATTTTCTGATGAACGAAATGAAAGTCTTTCATAAGTATGCTTGACCGACACGTCTGAAATCTGGATGCTGTTCTCGCCCACCACTTGTGTTCTTGATTCACTACTATATTCACTGCGCTCTCTTCTCAATTCCAATTGAGTACTTTCGGGTATTGCCTTTGGTGGAGCCGTGTTTTCAGGTACAGTTGGTAAGGCATTTTTATAGCAATGCGGTGAAGGTAAAGAGTGCGAAACATGCATAATATTTTCTCGTCATCCATAGCGTTATGATTAAATTTCTAATAACACTATCGGCAAAAAAAATATTAACTTGAAGGATTTACATCGATAAGAGATATCGATCACATAAAGTCTATGTGATCGTACACCATTGAAAAGATTCGTGAGTATTCTGGATATTCAATAGTTGTAAAGAATAAGATTAAAAAGAAAGATAACCCTGCTGATAAGCTACCGCCGCAACCACTAAAGCCACTAACGAAACTCCAATCAAAACATTTCTGATAATCTTTGGTTCTTCATAATCATCGAAATCAATATCATTCGTTGCATTTTGCTTGTGCTGCACCGAAGCGTCAGAAAACTTTTTCGCAGCAGCTTGTTTTGATTGATTTACATCGCCTCGGTTACTTGCCGGGCGTTTTGGTTTTCCACCAGAAGTTTTGCTTGAAGATACTTTGTGTGATCCCGTTGATTTTGTATTCGCAGTATTCGCTTGCTCAGGAATCAATGGCGATGAGGAATGCCTAACAGTCGTTTTGTCTAAATCTTGAGTCGGGCCTATGACACCAAAACTCAAAGTATCAAATCTCAGTTCATCACCACGCATAACACGACCTTCAGTGATTCGAGCCCCATTTAAGTAAGTACCATTGGCTGAACCTAAATCTTTCACAAACAATACACCATCTTGCAACGTTAGCTGCACATGGCGGCGTGATAAATGCGCAGCTGCTAACGTAATATCACACTCATTAGATCGGCCTATGACGGTATTTTGCTGAAGCGGGAAGACACGGTTGGATAATGCTGAACTATTTGCTTTTAAGGCCCAACCCGTACTACTTGGACGAGGTGCTGGCTTCTTACGAGCCGTGGGGCGCTCTTGTTTCGGATCTGCGACTTCTAACTGAATATCGCCGATGATAATTTGATCATTAATTCTGACAGGTGCTTTTGATTCGATCGGTCTTTCATTGAGAAAAACATTCTTTTCTCCGGTTAAATTCACAAGCACTAACTTCTCGTGCGTGACTAAAATTTCTGCATGTTTATCAGCAATACTGACATTATCAAGCACTAAATCGTTACTCGCTGAGCGACCAATGGTCACTTTCGGTTCTACAAGCCACACCGCATTGAGTTTATTATTCTTGAAGCGGAGTTTAAGCATCCTGAGGCCTCGATCTAAATATTGAATTCTATTGGTTAGGTACGCAATTCTCATTCCCTGATACATGCGAGCCTGCTAATTTAGCAAAAGCGATCGATATTTCAATAGCTTAGCAATAAATAATCATTTTCCCGGAAGGGAGATATCAGTACTATATTCTATTGCGTGCTATGACTGCACTACTCAATGATAACTGATTTGAATGTAAGAGCCTCAACATGAACCGATTCACAATCCGAGAACTAAAATGCCAGTAATGAATTACGGCGCCGCAACCGATCGTGGCCTACAACGCAGTAACAATGAAGATTGCTACATTAGCCTACCAGAGCGTGGACTTTGGGTTGTCGCCGACGGCATGGGGGGACACGAAGCTGGAGAAGTCGCCAGTGCCATTGTTGCAGAAACCATCGAACGCAGCACTGCTGACGGTAAAGCCCTTGTGGAGTCGATTCAACTAGCTCACGAATCTGTGCTTTCAGCGACTGATAAAGGTGAAGGCGCCAAAGGCATGGGTTCTACAGTCGTTGCTCTAGAAAGTAAAGATAACGAATACAAAGTAGCTTGGGTCGGTGACAGTCGGGCATACCTGTGGTGTCCAGACGATTCGGGTGGAACCCTAGAGCAACTTTCAACGGATCATTCTTATGTTCAGCTTCTCCTGGCTTCTGGTGCCATCAGCGAAGATGAAATTAACGATCACCCTGATAAAAATGTCATCACACAGTGTATTGGCTCGTTAGACATCGAACATATTCATGTCGATTCAGTAAAAGGCATTTGGGATGAAAAACAATGGGTGCTGTTATGCAGTGATGGTTTAACAGATGAATTATCAGACGAAGATATTGCACAAGTACTGTGTGCTTCACGAACACCTCGAGAAGCAGTTGCAAAACTGATTAACAGCGCCTTAAAACAAGGCGGCAGAGATAACGTGACAGTACAAGTCATCGAATCACCATTAACCAAACACTCTCCCATCTCTTTTATTTCTGACTGGCTTCCACGCCTCTCTGGAAATCAAAAAGCGGATTGGGCGATTTACGGATTCACATCAATTTGTTTTATATTCTTAAGTTATTGGTTATTTTTTTCTCGTTATTAACACACGTTAATTACACATAGAAAATGTTTTTACGTACTTAAGAAAAATGGATAATCAATGCAAATACCGGGTTACCGAGTCATACGAAAAATAAACCAAGGCGGAATGTCGACGGTTTATATGGCCATACAAAAAAGTGTGGGGCGTGAAGTTGCGCTCAAAGTTATGTCGCCAGCTCTTAATGCGGATCCAGTGTTCAGTGAACGCTTTCAACGAGAAGCTAACATCGTAGGCCAACTCTCACACCCAAACATCATTGCTATTTATGATATTGGATGTCATAAAAATTTAAATTATATCGCGATGGATTACCTTCCTGGTGGAACCATTCACGATAAAATGCAAGCTGGCATGACAACCGATGAAGTGTTAAAAGTCATAAAAGAAGTGGCGACCGCGTTAAATGTCGCCCACAATAAATGGTTTGTTCATCGAGATATAAAACCCGAAAATATTTTATTTCGTGCAGATGGAACAGCGGTTCTTACCGATTTTGGAGTTGCCAAAGCCGTTAGCTCTAGCAGCAATGTGACCAATGCAGGCACTGTCGTCGGCACACCTTATTACATGAGCCCAGAGCAAGCTCGCGGTAAAACACTTGATCGACGTTCTGATCTTTACAGCCTTGGTATTGTCTTTTATGAAATGCTGACCGGTTCAGTGCCTTATAAAGCTGATGAAGTTGTTGCCATTGCGATTAAACATTTAACTCAACCTGTTCCTACTTTACCCCCGCAGTATTCGATTTATCAGTCAATCCTAGACCGGCTTCTAGCAAAAGAACCTGACGATCGTTTTCAAAGCGGAGCCGAATTAGTCGCTGCCATTGAAACCGTACAATCCACCCTCTCGGGCTTTCCCAATAATCCATCCAATTATACTGATCCCTCATCTATGAGTGTGATGGCATTATTTAAAGCATTAATGCTCACCAGTTATGCGGCTTTAAAGTTGCGAGCAAAAAAACTCATCGAAAAGATATTACATTGGCGCTGGACTCCGAACCGTGGTTTTTACAAACGACCCAATGTCAAAGTGACTGAAATACGAACCGAATCGTTCAACGATGATCAAAATCGAGCGACGATTGTTTCGACTCGCGTTCAAAAAGCCGCACATTTTGAAGAATCTATTGGTAGTAAATTTAGCTATATCACTCGAGCCTTCACTTGGGTTTTTATCTTATCAATTATTTGGAGTTCATTTTCTGTCGGCATGATCCGCTTAGAAGCACCTCTGTCAAAAATATTACCGAATGCCATCGCAGAAGCGATGCTATCAACGTCTGGCGTCATTGAAACCTACGCGAATAAAATTCTCGGTGAACCTGTAGAAAGGTTGCCAGCAAAACCTAATTTGGACATGCTAAGTTATAAAAAATCAACAAAACCGCAATTACCAAACAACAATACTCTTGAATACACTCTTGATCAGACTAGGCCTAATAGCCGTTTTACTGACGAAGAGATGCTCGACGAAGAACTGACACCTGAAGAGCCAACGAATAACAAGCTCATTGAAAGCGATATTGCTGAATTAGAAAGGATGAGCCTAGAAAGATATAACTCTGACTTTAATCACTCCAGCGTTAATGCTGCTCAATATGCGTCACTAAACTCTGCGGACTTCGATAACGCTCTTAAAAATTCAAGGATGACTGAAACCGATGCAGAAAATTTTTCAACAGAACCAACCGACCTAAAAGAGAACAATCTTAGTAAAGGTAATACCGAACTAAACGCTGAAAAAAATGATAACGAAGAAGGTAATGAATTAGATTCAAACGTAAAAACATCCACTGAGCTACTCGCTATAAACACACCAAAAGAAAAGAAAGCAGTTCCTATTAAAAAACCGACCTACCCGCTTACAGTCAAAGTAAAACCCGCTGGCTCAAGGGTTCGCATTCTAAACATTAAAGAAAAATACTCTGACGGCATAAAGCTGAAAAATGGCAAGTATAGAATTGAGGTCAGTAAAAAAAGCTATGGCACAATCGTTCAGAATGTGCGAATTAAAAACAAAGCATTAACTCTAAAATATTCTTTACGTGAAATAATAGGCGTTGGCGATTCTATAAAAGACTCCTTAAAAATTGTCGGTAAAGGTCCTGAGCTTGTCATCATTCCTAACGGAACTTTTGTCATGGGCAGCAACAATAAAAGTCACTTATCACCCGAAAGATTAGTGACCATTCCAAAACGTCTAGCTGTCAGCAAATACGAAATCACCTTTGATGACTATGAAAAATTTGCTCAATCAACAAACAGGCCTATTCCCAAAGATAATCGCTGGGGAAGGGGAAATCGCCCTGTCATCAATGTTAATTGGAACAGTGCGATTGCTTACACAGAATGGCTTTCCAAACAAACCGGTAAAAAATACAGACTTCCCAGTGAAGCCGAGTGGGAGTATTTTTCAAAGGCAGGAATCGCTAACGATTTTTGGTGGGGAGGCTCAAGTAGCTCCTCAAAAAACTCTTCAGACAATTCGGCAGTCAATAATGCAATCGATAGAGCAAATTGTAAAAAAGGCTGCGGCGACAAGGCCAGAAAAGAATTTAAAAATAAAACAGCGCCTGTGGGGAGCTTTGCGATCAACCCATTTTTACTTTACGACACATCAGGCAATGTCGCCGAATGGACGCAAGACTGTTACAAAAATAATTACGAACATGCACCGACCGATGGGAAATCGGTAAGTGCGAGCAATTGCAAAAAAAGAACTATCCGTGGCGGGTCACTGAAAGACAACATTAAAAACATTAGTAATGTTGAAAGAAAGGGCATGAAATCAAATGCGAAAGAAGACTATATTGGTTTTAGAGTTGTCAGAGAAATTGATTGATATTTTTTTGAAAACCCCACTAAATCATTTTCAATAACCCCTTCTTTACTTATTGAGCTTTCTTTTTCAACTGTGAAATTTGGTCGCGTATTCGACCCGCTTCTTCAAACTCTAAATTTTTAGCGCATTCGTACATTTTAGTTTCTAGAGTGGCTATTAACTTCCAAATGTCTTCAGTTATCAATTCATCCACATCAAATTCAGCATATTTCTCTGCGACAGATTGACGCTTTTTGTTTGAACCTTTTCCTGGGGTATACGTCGCTTCCAAAATATCGGTAACGCTCTTCTTAATCCCTTGCGGAGTAATTCCATGTTTTTCATTATGAGCGACTTGTTTTTTTCTACGTCGTTCCGTTTCTCCAATGGCTCTCTCCATAGAGCCTGTTATTTTATCAGCATATAAAATAGCTTGTCCGTTGACATTTCTAGCAGCACGCCCGATGGTCTGTATAAGCGAACGATCAGAACGTAAAAAACCTTCTTTATCGGCATCAAAAATAGCAACCAATGATACCTCAGGCATATCCAAACCTTCACGCAATAAATTAATTCCAACCAATACATCAAATTCACCAAGTCGTAAATCTCGGATAATTTCCACACGTTCAACAGTATCAATATCAGAGTGAAGATAGCGAACACGAACACCCTGCTCATCCAAATATTCAGCCAAATTTTCAGCCATGCGTTTTGTTAACACTGTAATTAACACGCGCTCATCAATGACGACTCGTTTGTTTATTTCCGATAACACATCATCAACTTGAGTCCCTGCTGGCCGAATAATCACTTCGGGGTCTACCAATCCTGTTGGGCGCACAATCTGTTCAACGACTTGTCCCGCATGCTCTTCTTCATATTTTGATGGTGTTGCCGACACCATAATCATTTGTGGTGCGAGCGATTCCCATTCATCAAAACGCATCGGGCGATTATCTAACGCTGATGGAAGTCGAAAGCCATATTCAACCAGTGTTTCTTTTCGTGAGCGATCGCCTTTATACATGGCTCCTATTTGTGGAATTGACACATGACTTTCGTCAATGACTAAGAGCGCATCACGAGGTAAGTAGTCAAATAATGTCGGTGGTGCTTCACCGGGGTCTCGTCCCGACAAATAACGCGAATAATTTTCTATTCCCGTACAATAACCAAGCTCTTGCATCATTTCTAAGTCGTAACGCGTGCGTTGTTCCAACCGTTGCGCTTCGACCAATTTATTATTTGATCGCAATTGCTCTAATCGCTCTTTAAGCTCTTCTTTTATTTTCTCCGCCGCATCCAAAACTGTCGAGCGCGGGGTAACGTAATGACTTTTTGGATACACTGTAAATCGGGCAACACGCTGTAAGATCTCTCCTGTTAAAGGATCAAAAACGGATAGTTCTTCTATTTCTTCATCGAATAAAGAAATACGCAAAGCCTCTTGATCAGAATCTGCTGGATAGACATCAATTACATCACCACGAACACGATAAGTCGCTCGCCGAAAATCCATATCATTGCGTGTATATTGCAGCTCTGCTAAGCGCCGTAAAATTTTTCGCTGATCAAATTTGTCTCCACGAACTAAATGCAACACCATTTTGAAATATGATTCAGGGTCACCCAAGCCGTAAATAGCAGAAACCGTGGCTACAACAATCGCATCTTTTCTTTCAATAAGTGCTTTTGTTGCTGACAAACGCATTTGTTCAATATGCTCGTTAATCGAGGCATCTTTTTCGATAAAGGTATCTGAGGAAGGAACGTAAGCTTCAGGCTGATAATAATCGTAATAAGAAACAAAATATTCGACGGAATTATTTGGGAAAAACTCTTTAAACTCACCATAAAGTTGAGCCGCCAGTGTTTTATTTGGGGCCATAATCATAGTTGGGCGTTGAACTTTTTCAATAACATTAGCAATGGTAAATGTTTTCCCTGATCCCGTCACGCCTAATAACGTTTGATGCGCTAAACCACCGTCAATACCTTTAACTAATGACTTAATTGCCTCAACCTGATCACCCGCAGGTTTAAACGGGCTCACTACTTTAAATTTTTTTTTCATGTTCATTGTTTATGTCTGTTTTATTAAAAAACATTGATGTATTTTTTGATTTCTTTCAAAATCTATATCAATTGTTTGTCGACTCACATTATCAATATCGTAATCTGATAATTTTTCACTATCAATTTTGAAGCTTCTTAGGTTTGTCGAAAAGATAAGTGTTCCGCCAGGATTTAACAAATCCATGCAGCGCTTGATAAGACCTACATGATCGCGCTGAACATCCAGAACACCATCCATTCGCTTCGAATTTGAAAAACTCGGTGGATCAAGCAAAATAACATCAAATGCTTCACGACATTCTTTTAGCCAATTAAAGCAATCCGCTTGAATCAGCTCATGATTTTTTCCTAACCTATTTGCAGTAAAATTTTTATCAGCCCAACGCAAATAAGTTTTTGACAGATCGACACTAATACTGCTACTCGCTCCAGCAAGTGCCGCCTGTACCGTTGCAGGCGCGGTATAACAAAATAAATTAAGGAAACGCTTGCGAGGTACTAATTCCGAAATTTTTTGGCGCACTAGCCGATGATCAAGAAACACGCCTGTATCCAAATAAGACCAAAGATTCACCCAAAATGTTGCACCTTTTTCATTGACAGTAAACATTTTAGCAAAGGGATCATTTTCTAATCGTTCATATTGGTCTTTTCCTCGATTACGTTTTCTTTGTTTAACACTCAAATGATCATCGTCAATACCCAACTCTACAACAACGGCTTTTTGTAAATCTAAAAATCGTTGATCGGCTTGTCTTTCATCAATTGTTTTCGGAGCAGCATATTCTTGTACATGAATATAATCGCCATAAACATCAATAGCGGCTGAGTATTCAGGTAAGTCAGCGTCATAAAGGCGATAGCAATTAACGTTTTCTTTTCTTGCCCACTTCTCTAATTTTTTTCGATTTTTCTTCAGTCGATTTGCCACCATTTGAGCACCAGCAGACAAATGATGACGAGGCTCACGTGTATCTGCATTTTTTCCATAAAGGTTCTTAGCTTCATTGTGTCTAGCAAACCACTCTTCGGTAACATCAAACAATAACAGCTCGCTTGGAATGGTTCCGTTGAACAATTTATACTTTTTCTTACTGCGAAGCCCCATGTTTTTAGCAAGATCAGGGTTGCCTGTAAAAACACCCGCCTGCCAGCCATTAAATTCTGACTTTAAAATATTTCCCAGTTGGCGATACAGTGGCATCAGCGCCTGGTGTTCACCTAATCGCTCACCGTAAGGGGGATTAGTTAACAAAAGCCCGTGACTAAAATCAGCATGGGTTGGCTTTTTTAATTCATCTAATGGTTTTTTCATGACGTGAATAACATTTTCTAAGCTCGCTGCCATCACATTATGTTCAGAAGCCCGAACAGCCGCACTGTTTTCATCATATCCACGAATTTCAGGCAAATGTTTTTCTAATCCTTTTTTCTTTCGCTCAATAGCTTCTGCTTTTACAGATTTCCACAAGGACTCGTCGTGCTTCTTCCAGCGCTCAAAAGCAAAATGCTTACGTAAAATATTCGGTGCGATATCAGCTGCCATCATGGCGGCCTCAATTAACAAAGTTCCACTTCCACACATGGGGTCAATCAATGGCACATGAGACGATGTAGAGGACCCTTCCTCTTTGCCACACGGTGTCGGCCAACCACTGCGAATTAATAATGCCGCCGCAAGATTCTCTTTCATCGGGGCGATGACCGAATTTACTCGGTAGCCTCGCTTATGTAAGCTGACACCCGTTAAATCAATGTTAATCACGGCCTGATCTTTAGCGAGGCGAACACTGATACTCAAATCAGCTTGATCCCTCTGTATTGATGGTCGCTCTCCAGTGTGAGTTCGCAAGCGGTCAACTATCGCATCTTTGACCTTCTGCCCACCAAATTGAGTATTTCTTATATCATCATTTGTGCCATTGAATTCGATCCACAGTGTACCGTCTGGGTTTAAGTGCTCACTCCAATCGATAGCGTTTACACCATCATAAAGTGCTTCAGCGGTAGCAGCAGGAACTTTGCCAATCGGCAAAAGAATTTTATTGGCCAAGCGTGACCAAAGACAAAGCCGGTAACCAAGCTCCAGATCGCCCGATGTACTGACACCTGCAATCGTTTCTTTAGAGTCGGCCCCTCCTAGCGATCGAATTTCTTCTAAAAGGAGACCCTCTAGACCTTTTGGGCATGTTGCAAAAAATTGTAGTAATTCTGACACGTATCACTTCTCGTATGACATTAAAATAAAGCGTGTGTTTTCAACACGTTAATTAATTATATTCTGTTTAACACTAAACCCAAGAAAAGATAGAACATTTTATTCATTCACAAAGTTAAAAAAATTAGGTCTACTGTCACTTCGCTTTAACACATTGACTCTATCAATGTTTAGCAGCTCTCTTATCGTTAATTTAGTTTTAATTTACCATTAAACCTATCTTTAACATCCTTCAGCTTGCTGAATAAAGCGAACATTTAAACGTTTGGTATGTTTAGCTTAATCACTTTTTGGCTAACCTTTGCAAGCGCTTTAAATTTTTCCCTTCACTTTTTTCGAGGGTACTGCTTATGTAAAACTCTTATTGGTTAAATAACATAAAAGTTATACAGCAATCTTTGAATGCAATCTTATATTCACGATATATTCTTTGTATCTCTTTTATATCATGTCGAACAATGACAGCATATTTTTTCTGTTAGCTGGGACAATTTTTTAAAGAGCTGTTATAACCAGCCTAGTAAACAGGCTATTGAAATATTTTATTTTCCCAACTATTTTTTTACTTGCAATTATTTTTTATTCTCCAATTATTGATAGTGAGTAAATTACTCATCCACTACTTAACAACAGCAACAGCAACAGCAACAGCAACAGCAACAAAAAATATTACTAAGCTTTTCTTTTCACTCTTTAAAGATAGAAATGATTTAAAAAACCAACAACAATCATACAAGACAATCACATAAATCAATCAAAAAAGAGGTGCCACATAATATGAAACGTCAAAAACGCAACCACTCTGATCGTGCGCACAGTAAAGGCTATCAAATAGGTGTTACAGGCAGATCTCGCAGCCTTTGTCCTCACGAATCAGGCCAAGCCCGATACGAATGGATTAGTGGTTGGCGCGAAGGTCGCGAAGACCTATGGAATGGCTTTAATCGAGCCGCTCAAGCCCAACGTATTAGTAATTTTTAATACAAAACCAAAAGCCAAAGAAATTAACATATTAAACAAAAATATGCTCTTGCCTATTTAAATGTTTAAAAATAATCGCTCTATGATGCGATTGCTTCAAAAAAACTAAATAAAAAACAATTGTTTTATCAACACGGAACAATTCAGACTCCTCAACAGAGATCGTTTTTTATTAAGTATTGACTAAGAAGCTAGAAATACCTTAATTAACTTTTCACTTTGAGTATTAACAGTAACAAAAAAGAGGTAAATAGATAAAACAACCAATAACAACTTTGCAAACAGACTAACTGCAAATGCAGCGAAAAGTCCACAGCCCGCCACCCGCGGGCTTTTTTCTGCTTACCTTATTTCAATCGAAAACAAAAAAATAGATTAAATATGATAGCTAAGTAGGCAGTTTGGCAATCGCTTTTGCGGATTCAGAAATTAACGCAGGACCACGATAAATAAATCCACTGTACAATTGCACCAAACTCGCACCCGCTTTAATTTTATCAGCAGCATCATTACCATTCATAATGCCACCGACACCAATGATAGGCATCTTTGATCCCAACTCAGAATTAAGTTGCTGAATCACAGCTAACGAAGATTGCGTAACAGGAGCACCGCTTAAGCCTCCGGCCTCTTGCTCATACCTATGGCCTTTAACTGCATCACGGCTTAATGTTGTGTTCGTCGCAATCACACAATCCATTCCCGCTTCAACCAATGCATTGGCGACTTGTTTTATTTCATCTCCATTCATATCGGGAGCAATTTTTATGGCGATAGGTACATAGCGACCATGTATTTTTTCTAAATCAAGTTGTTCTTTTTTAATCGTAGATAACAACTCTTTTAATTGATCGCCATACTGTAAAGTTCTTAAACCTGGGGTATTCGGCGAAGAAATATTTACCGTAATATAATCGGCGAAAGCGTAAACTTTTTGCAGCCCAATCCGGTAATCATCCGCAGCATTTTCTACCGGTGTCACGGCATTTTTACCAATATTAATTCCAAGCACACCTTGATATCGGCGTTTTTTAACTTGTTCAACAAGATGATCAACGCCTTTGTTATTAAACCCCATTCGATTAATAATCGCTTGATGCTCTGGTAAACGAAATAACCGCGGTTTGGGATTACCAGGCTGCGGCTTTGGCGTCACTGTACCAATCTCGATAAAACCAAAACCCAAATCACCCAGACCATCAATATGGTCGCCATCTTTATCTAACCCTGCGGCTAACCCTACAGGGTTTGGAAAATCAATCCCCATGACTTTCACAGGATTATTTTTAATCGACGGAATGAAAGGTTTGAGCAATTTTGCAGATGACAAAACATCAATGCTTGATAAGCTTAAACGATGTGTAAATTCAGTGTCTAATTGGAAGAGTATTGGTCGCAGCAATGAATACATAATCAGTACGTAATAGAAGAAAGATAAATGAATGGATGATATAAAAATCTGTCAGTAGCCAGGAGCAGCTCGCCACTGAAAATCAAGACGGAAGCTTACAGGATATCCCCAAAAACGTCGATCATGTTTTACGCGTGAGCTGTCATACCTTTCAAAGCTATCCTGTAGCACATATGGATGTGAGACACTGTCTTTTCACACATCTGCAAACACTTAGAGAAATAGACTTAATTGAATAGAAAACAACTAGCTAAAGACTATAAATAATTTCCCTCAAAAGAAATAAAACTGATCACCAAAACACGTTTTATTTAATCATGATAAAAAGGTGGGTTGTGTTATGAATGCGTATCTTCTTTTATGCTATTCTTTTTTCTTAAAAAAGGGAGAAAGGGTTAATGAAGATAAACGACACTCAAATGCTAAATAGATTAAAAGGTGCGCTAGTTGGACTAGCTTGCGGCGATGCGGTAGGAACCACACTTGAATTTGCAACTCGAGGCACGTTTAAACCCATCACTGACATGGTCGGCGGAGGTCCATTTAATTTGGATATCGGGCAATGGACAGACGACACATCGATGGCATTGTGTTTAGCTCACAGCCTACTTTTTAAAAAGCAGTTTGATCCAGTTGATCAAATGAATAGGTATTGCAATTGGTACCAGTATGGCTACATGAGCAGTAATGGACAGTGCTTTGACATCGGCATTACAGTCTCTATTGCACTACGAAAATATTTAGAAACTAAGGAGCCATTTAGTGGATCTGTTGATGAAAGTTCATCAGGAAATGGCTCTATTATGCGATTAGCACCAATTTCAATTTTTTATCACGATAAATACGAAGACTGCATTAGATACGCAGGCGAGAGTTCAAGGACAACTCATGGTTCTGCAGAGTGTATTGATTCATGCAAATTACTTTCAAGTCTTTTGTATAATGCATTTCGAGCAACAAAAAAATTAGATATATTTAAAAACAATACATATATCCCCTCCTGTGAAAAAGTAATTGACATTGCCAACAAGAAATTCCTTCAACTCGATTACTCTCAGTTAACAGGTAGTGGATATGTTATAGAAAGTTTAGAGTCTGCACTGTGGTGTTTCATGAAAGGAGATACATTTGAAGATTGTATTTTACTTTCTGCAAATATTGGAAATGATGCAGATACAACAGCTGCCATATGTGGGCAATTAGCAGGAGCATATTATGGCTTCTCTAACATTCCTAGCAAGTGGCGCACATCCATATCAATGGCAAATGAAATAGAAGAGCTCGCAGTTGATTTATACAGCTGTCGAAACCACTAACGTTTCGCCTTGGGAAAAAAAAGTAATCACAACCTACGAATCTGTTGAAATTTATTTTCTATATCAAACGCTATTGCAAAGGAACCCCTGATCCCTTCTCTCTCAACAAACGGCACTAAAATGTTGGCAGGAAAGCGAACTCGACGACCATCGCGACTGGTCGCCAATACGGTTTTTACTTGCCCCGCATACAAACGTTCGAATTCATCTGAGCTAATGGTAAGATCGACAACTAGCTCTTTTTCAACACAGCGCTGCACACTCCTGACCCTTACTTGTTACTGTAAATTTTTATTCTTACACTGTTGCTTTTCATTATTTCTCTTAAAATCAGATCATTAATCGTCCAATTTTTTACAATGTTGCGTTGCTTGAACAAGATCTAACAGTTCCCTCAGAGCAACAGAAAACATGGCAAAATCAGTTCCAGGAGCAGCTTGTAACTCTGCCACCATTAACCGCCACCGGTTAACGAGAACACTATGTTGCTTCATCCATCGTTCAACCATTTCATCAATTGTTAGTGAATCGCCAGCTAAACGAATAATAGATACTGCCAACATACGAATTTGCGATTCAAGATCATCCATGTAGGCTTCTCGTGCCATCGCTTGCCAATAGCTTTCCACTTTAACGTCTGAAATTTCATTGGCAAACCAATGCAAACTGATTTTATCACCCAAAACATAATACGCTTGCGCTGCTTTTATTGCGCTACATTCACTTTGCTTTGCTGCCTCTATCATGCCCAATCCGCTGTACAAGTTAGATGGCATAGCGACTGTGGCTATGACATCATCGGGTAAGCCTAAATCTGATAATCGTTTATGCTCTTGTTGCCATTCTTCTTTTGCTGTTCCGCGTAATACATCGGGTAACCCCTCTGTAATCTCATTTAATACGGGAGAAAATAGAGAAATTTCAGATTCTGTATTTAACTCGCTACGGCGATTACGCAAGAACCATCGCGTTGCACGTCTTACTCGACGGACCATATTCAGTAGTAGTTCAAATTGAAGTTCAGAAGAAATTTTAAAATCAAGTTGCTGAATTTTATTTTTAAATTCAGTTAATTGATAAATATCTCGAGCCGCTACATACGCTTTTGCAACCTGAGAAACATTCGCGCCTGTCGACTCAGCCAAACGTTGATAAAACGTAAAGCCCATGGTATTGACCATATCATTCGCCAATTGCGTTGCAATAATTTCTTGTCTAAGGCGATGATCTGAAATAGGTTTTCTGTATTTTTTAATGAGTACTTTAGGAAATGGTTCGTCTAAATGTTTGGCTATATAATCATCATTAGCAATATCATCAGACACTAAACCTTCTTTGAGCATAACTTTTGAATATGACACGAGCAGGGACAACTCGGGACGACTGAGTGCTTGCCCCGACATTTGTCGCTCAACCAACTCTTCATCTTCTGGTAAAAATTCTAACTGTCGATTTAAACGCCCTTCACTTTGCATCGCTGTAATAAACCGACGATATTCACCCATCCGCGATAACGCTTGTTCATGTGCAATACTGATTGCAAGATTCTGCTGATAATTATTTGCCAACACCAAATCAGATACTGTCTCAGTCATATCGACGAGCAAATTATTTCTTTGCTTCTCGGTGAGATCACCATTAGCCACTAGTTCATTCAGCAAAATTTTAATATTCACTTCGTGATCAGAGCAATCAACACCCGCTGAATTATCAATAAAATCTGTGTTGATAGCGCCGCCACTTAAACCAAACTCAACGCGTCCTCGCTGGGTCAACCCTAAATTTCCGCCTTCACCAAACACTTTACAGCGCAATTCGTTGCCATTGACTCGCAACACATCATTGGCTTTGTCACCCACTTCGGCATGGGTTTCTTTGCTGGATTTTACATAAGTACCAATACCACCATTCCAAATTAAATCTACCGGTGATTTAAGCAATTCGTGAATAAATTCCGTTGGCGTCAATGAATCTGATTCAATGGCAAAGACTTTTTTAATTTGCGGCGTTAATGTAATTGATTTTGCGGAACGAGAAAATAAACCTCCCCCTTTGCTAATCAGCGATTGATCGTAATCTTCCCAACTACTTTTAGGTAATTCAAACAAGCGTTTTCTTTCTATAAAACTTTTTGCTGAATTCGGTGTTGGATCAATAAAAATATGCTGATGATTAAATGCAGCTACCAAACAGATATGCTCAGATAGCAACATACCATTACCAAACACATCACCCGCCATATCGCCAATACCAATGACATTAAAGTCTTCCTTCTGAATATCAACACCCTGCTCCATGAAATGACGTTGCACACTCACCCATGCACCCTTAGCTGTTATTCCCATTCCTTTGTGGTCATAACCTTGGCTTCCACCTGAAGCAAACGCATCGCCCAACCAATGGTTGTAACGCAATGAAATCTCATTGGCGATATCAGAAAAAGTCGCTGTTCCTTTATCCGCAGCGACAACAAGATACGGATCATCCCCATCAAGACGGACGACATGCTTCGGCGGTAAAATCTCGTTATCCATTAAATTATCTGTGATATCTAACAATCCAGATATAAAAATTTTGTAACATTCAACGCCTTCTGCAAACCATTCATCACGCGTAAAACTCGGTAATAGTTTTTTAGCAACGAACCCGCCTTTTGCTCCTCCGGGAACAATCACAGCGTTTTTAACTTGCTGCGCTTTCACTAAGCCCAACACTTCAGTACGGTAATCTTCTAGCCGATCCGACCAACGCAAACCGCCACGTGCCACCGCACTTCCTCGCAAATGAACACCTTCAATCCTCGGCGAATACACAAATATTTCATACAGGGGTCTCGGTTCAGGAATATCAGGAATATCTCGGGGCGAAAATTTAATACTGATATATGATTTGGGTTTACCCGCTTCATCGGGTTGAAAGAAATTTGTTCTTAACGTGCCATCAAGTAAATCAAGATAACGCCGTATAATTCTATCTTCGTTTAAATTATCAACCGCATCCAAACTCTGAAGAATCGAATCTCTCAATTGGGCCGTGGCTTTATCGCTTCCCATATTTTGAAAACTTGGATCAAACTTTTCTTTAAACAAAGCGACAAGATTGCGAGTAATCTCTAAATGTTGAGCCAAGGTATTGGCTATATATGATTGGCTAAAATTAAAAATGGTTTGCTTCATATAAGACGCATAAGTGCGCAACACAGCAACTTCTCGCCATGTTAAGTTAGCGCCCAGCACTAGCCGATTAAATTCATCACTATCTGCTTGATGGCTCCATATGGCGGCAAATGCTTCTTGAAAATATTCTTTTGCAGCATCGACATCGATCACTTTCGGCAAGTTATATTCCAAGGAAAAATCGTGCAGCCAAATTGTAGACTCAATGTCTTTTTGTTGTCGCGTTATTTTATACGGATGCTCACCTATGACTCTTAGTCCTAAGTTTTCCAATAAAGGAATCACATCAGAAAGCTCTATACTTTTCCCCAGCCTAAATATTTTAAAACGCACTGATTTTTCTGTTGCGCCTACAGGCTGAAAAAAGCTCATGGCAATATCGTCCGATTCATTGAGCTTTTCGGCCGTTTGTATGTCAAAAACAGCATTACGGGCATCATAACTATCCCGATAACTATTCGAAAATCCATCTTTAAACTCGTTCAGGTAACGCACGCCCTTTTCTTCACCCAACACGTCGGTCAATGCTGTGGTTAACTGATCATCCCACGATCGGATTTCGTTAATGATCATTTTTTCAATATCATTAACATCGTATTTTTTTCTATTGAAAGGATCAACTTTAAACACCAAATGAACCCTGGCTAGAATTGATTCGGAAAAATAGGTCGTAAACTCTTGCTCACTCGCTCCAACAGCTTCACCAATAATGTTTTGTATCTTGTTTCTAATATCACTATTAAACATATCTCTTGGAACATAGAGCATACAACTCACAAAATTCCCGTACTGCTCTGGACGCATAAATAGTCGCACGCGATGCCTCTCATTAATTTGTGCAACTTTGACACTGACATCAAAAAGTTCATCATCCGTTGAATGAAACAATTCATCTCTCGGGAATGTTTCCAGCACAAGCTGCAACATTTTTCCATCGTAACTACCTTGATTCAAACCTGTTCTTTGGATAACTTTATTTAATTTATCGGCAATTAAAGGGATTTCCATGGGAGACTGATTATAAACATCTGCTGTATACAATCCTTTAAAGCGTCCTTCACCACATACATTGCCGTCTTTATCGAATCTTTTTACAATGACATATTCTGGATATGCAGCGCGATGGACTCGGCTGCGTTTTGAGGCTTTGGCAAAGTTCAATAATTTTGAGGATGAATAAAATTCATCGGCTCCTGGAAGCTCATCAGAAAACTCTATGGTTCTGGATTTATCTTGGAGCAAACTAGCCACGCCTTGACGTTGCTTGATGTTTTCAACTAATTTTTTATGGCCGCCTTTCTCAACAAGATCGTATTCGCAGTACCCTAAAAAAGTAAAATGCCCGTTAATCATCCACTGTAAAAACGCTTGGCTAGTGGCGAGCGTTTCCTTACTTTCTGTTTTTTTAGATTGACTGCCGATACTTTTCGAAGGCAGCGACAATCCATCACTCATATTGGCTGCCAGCTTTAAGAGAGGATGATAAGCCGTAACGGCTGTTTCAACTTCTTTTAATACTGATTCAAGTGCTTCTGCTAATTCTTGGAGTTCTTCGTCCGCCGTATGAAGATTGACTTCAAGATACACCAATGTTTCTCTCGGTAATTCTGATTTTTTGACTTCGCTACCACTATGAATTTCCACTAATTCATTTTTTTCATTACGATGAATAGCGAGGACTGTGCTTTTTATAGTGTGAATAGCAATATTACGCCGGTTTATTTCCATTCTCATTGAATCAACAAGAAACGGCATGTCTCTTTGTAATACGGCTATGACTGTATGCGAACTTAACCAACCGTGCTGTTCTAAATTCGGGTTAAACACTTTTACCTTGCCATGCTGCAAGTCGTGTTTTTGAATAAACTCCCACCAACCATAAACACAACCAAAAAGATCATCCCATGACTGCCCTTCCAACTCATCTAAAGGGTATTGCTGAAAATAATTATCAACAAATTCAGTAAAATTTTCGGGCACTTCATTTTGTAACTTTTCTGCAAACAAGCTATTTGCCATGATAGAAAAGTTATTGCTGTTTGCCACATCCACTCTATTAATAGTCACTTTCAAATCTCCTAGCATTCCAGCAGTGAATCTGCTGAAGCGTATCTTCGGTTTACTCACTATCTATCTAACTGTGTTCATTCAATTCAGAGAGCTCTATCAGCCGCACCATCGAAAATACCCTCTCGACAAAAGAACGGTTGTAATCTCAAGGCAGATTGCTCCCTGTAGAGATTCAAGACCCCTATTTTGAGCATAGACCAACAATCAAGAAAACAAACTCCATGCAACCCTATCCATAAATCAGCTGTGGCTAGAGGATGAAAGGCGGGAACTAACGTTCAATTAAAAGTTCCAAATCAGACCTAAAAAGAAAGCAATTTTAACCGCTCACTTTTGATAAAATAGCTGTAATATCAGCCAGTTGAAATAAAGAGCCCGCAAAACCAAAAAGGGCAACATCACCCCTTGTATGATGGGCAAAGATACCCATAATAATCGCAACAGCATTGACCTATAAGATATGCCTTGATTAAGCGATAACGATGTCTGTAAGGAAGGAAGAAGTAATGAGTAATGATATATCCTCAACCCCAGTAACGGCTGCACAAGCTGAACCAGTAGTCAATTCAACATACAAGCAATCTGAGGCGACGGCAGCAACTCTCAGCCCGACTCTACCTCAGGTACAACAGTTGCAAGATTGGATGAATAGCCAAATCATCGGGCAACCTGATTTAGTTGAGCGATTAATGATAGCTCTCTTAGCAGATGGTCACTTACTCGTTGAAGGCCCTCCGGGACTCGCAAAAACAAAAGCGGTTAAAACTCTATCAGATGGAATCGAAGGTGATTTCCACCGAATTCAATTTACACCGGATCTACTTCCTTCCGATGTCACCGGCACCGATATATACCGCCCCGAAAATGGCAGTTTTGAATTTCAACCTGGCCCCATTTTTCACAACCTAGTACTGGCAGATGAAATCAACCGAGCACCCGCCAAAGTACAATCAGCCTTACTCGAAGCTATGGCAGAACGGCAAATTTCTGTTGGCCGTTCCACCTATCCACTTCCTGATCTATTTATGGTCATGGCGACCCAAAATCCGATTGAGCAGGAAGGTACATACCCTTTACCCGAAGCCCAACTTGATCGCTTTTTAATGCATGTATCAGTGAATTACCCCGATGCAACGGCAGAAGCTGAAGTGCTCCGACTTGTTCGGAATGAAGCAGCAACAACAACTCCCGCCACCCAATATCAAAAAATCAGTCAAGCCACATTACAAGAAGCCCGACAATCCGTTTTAAATCTCCACATGGCGCCTGCTGTTGAAGAGTATATTGTTCAGCTAATTATTGGCACACGCCAACCAGAGAAATACAGTAGCGAGCTTGCCAGCTTTTTAGAATTTGGAGCAAGCCCACGAGGAACCCTTTCTCTTGATCGTTGTGCTCGTGCTCATGCTTGGTTGAATGGTCAAGACTTTGTTACACCGGACGATGTACAAAAAGTGATTCACAATGTATTGCGCCACAGAATTATTTTAAGTTTTGAGGCGGAAGCCAGTGGCGTCACTCCAGATGATGTGATCAATCAATTAGTAAATGTTGTTCCCGTTTCGTAACAGTCCGCCTATACATAAATATTCTGGCCAACTAAATAAGCATCAAAGATGATATTTAATCTGTCTCAAAAAAAGAAAACGGAATTAAAAAAAGAAAATAAATTTTCTTCATTTTCTTATGAAGAGTTATCTGCCAAAGGTGCTTTTACGCATGTAAAAACCTTACTCCAGCTCCGATTTATTGCAAAAGGCCTAAAACTCTCGCCGAATAAAGAAAGTCGTGCAAGCTTAAGTGGTTCTGCTAGAACTCGCTTTCGTGGCAGAGGAATGGAGTTTGAAGAGGTACGCATTTATCAACCGGGTGACGATATCCGTACCATTGATTGGCGAGTCACGGCAAGAACACAAACACCTCACACTAAGATATTTCGGGAAGAAAAAGAACGGCCCACATTTTTAGCTGTCGACCAACGCAGTAGTTTATTTTTTGGTACCCAGCGATGTTTCAAATCCGTTTTAGCCGCTCATATCGCCAGTATTATTGGGTGGGCTTCTTTAGAAAACAATGACCGTGTCGGCGGTTTAATTTTTGGGGATAATGGTCATACAGATATACGACCACGCCGAAGTAAACATGCTGTCTTAGAACTCATCCATCATATCAACGACTATAATCACGCACTCAAAAACGCCTTTGCAAAAAAACAGCATAACAATACAGTGACCACCTTGACCATACTTGAAGATGTCAAACGTATCGCCAAACCAGGTAGCGCTGTTTTTATAATCAGCGACTTTCATGACTATTCATCTCAGTGCAATGAAATCTTGTATTTACTCTCTCGTCACTGTGATATCACCTTAATACAAGTAGTTGACCCCTTAGAGAAAAACTTATCGACACTGAACCATTCAAGCGGATTACTTGATGTTACGGATGGAGAAAAGAAATTACAAATTGCAGGTCGCGATAAAATATTACAAACACAATATCGCCAACGTTTTAAAGAACGGCAAAACGCCATTATTCAACAATGCAAGAATTTAAAAATTAATATTTTTAGTTTTAATACGATAGAAAACGAAGCAATAAAAATGCGAGATATATTTAACCCCAGAGCAAAGCATTGACAAAAAACTGACACAAATAGATCCACCAGAAATAAGATGTACCGGAATAAAATCTTAAGCAATAAAATGCACAGAAAATAAAATGTACAGCAATAAACATTTAGAGAATCAATGAACATTACTAATCAACTCAATCAAGATCCGTTAGCGCAATTGAAAGACATTCAATTGCCAGAGCCTATTGGCATTTGGCCACCAGCACCAGGATGGTGGATTTTAGCCTTTGTATGCATCGGTCTCGCTGGGTTTATTACATGGAAATACTTACATTATAAAAAACAACAACAGTATAGAAAAATAGCAATTAAATTTTTAGAGTCAGAAAAATCAGAACTTGTAAAACATAAAGACTTAAAACGCTATCTACAAAATATTTCAACAATTTTACGCCGAACCGCTCTAACAGCTTATAGCAACCAAGGTATAGAACCGTTGCAAGGTGAAGAGTGGCTCAAATTTCTCGATTCAAAAATGGCTGAAAAAGTGGCGAACAAAAAACATCTTTCTTTTGTCAATGGCGATGCAAAAAAAATCATTACTCTCCCCTATCAAAACATCGACAAAACCAACATTTCGTCTAAAGAATTAGCTTCCATACACATGGCCATATTATTCTGGATAAAATATCATCCAACTCAGAATGCGGCTGAGAATGCAGAAGAACAAGCAGAGAACGGTATTCAACATGCTTGAATTTAGCTTGCCTCATGTTCTTATTATTGCGCCGCTTCCACTCCTTGTTTATTGGCTTATTCCCCGCGCCAAACAAGAAAACGCTGCTATGCGAGTTCCGTTCTTTGACGATTTACAATCAATCTCTCAAGAACATAAAAGTATCCACAGCAACAATATATCCTCATTAATTTTGGCTTCATGTGTATGGCTTGCAGCCTTAATGGCAGCAGCCGGACCACAATGGATTGGTGACCCTATTCGCGTTCCTACGAGCGGACGAGACTTACTGATTGCTGTCGATATTTCTGGCAGCATGCAAACTGCGGATATGGTTCTCAATGACAATCGAGTGGATCGATTAACCGTGGTGAAAAAAGTGGTTGGCGATTTTGTAGAACGACGCAAAGAAGATCGATTGGGTCTTATTTTATTTGGCACACAAGCATATCTACAAGCGCCATTAACATTTGATAGAAAAACAGTGAATACATTATTGCAGGAATCCCGTTTAGGTTTTGCTGGAGAAAAAACGGCTATTGGAGATGCCATTGGTCTAGCAACAAAAAGATTATTGGACCGCCCCGAGAACAGCCGAGTCCTCATTTTATTAACTGACGGAGCCAACACCGCAGGAGAAATTGAACCGTTACAAGCAGCAGAACTGGCAGGCCAATCCAATGTGAAAATTTATACCATTGGCATTGGCGCTAACGAACTGGTGTTACCCGGTGTTTTTGGGAGTAATTTTGGCGCAAGACGCGTTAACCCCTCAATGGATCTTGATGAAAAAACATTGCACACCATTGCAGAGAGCACCGGCGGACAATATTTTAGAGCTGAAAACACCAGTGACTTAGAAAAAATTTATAATGAGTTAGACATTTTAGAACCTCAAGAACAAGAATCTGAGAGCTACCGCCCAGTTAACGCACTTTTTTACTGGCCTCTAGGCGTTGCTTTTATTCTCAGTATTCTTATTGCGCTCTTGAACCTTTGGGTGAATCGAAAATCTTATCAAAAAGATAATGTAGAAATCATTTAAGAAAAGTAGACGTTTAACGATGCAAGAATTTTTCACTCAATTTCACTTTCTTAGACCGCTATGGCTACTCGCTATCGTGCCTACTTTGCTTTTATGTGTTTTATTGTGGAAAAAAAAATCGCAACGCTCTCAATGGCAACAACTCATTCCTTCGGATTTATTAGAGCACCTACTCGACAACACCATCACTCGATCTGCTCGCTGGCAATTATGGGGAGTTGCTCTCGGCTGGATACTGGCTTGCTTGGCATTGTCTGGCCCCACTTGGCAAAAATTACCCCAGCCGTTACACCAATCACAAAGTGCTGTTGTTATTGTGTTTGACCTTTCCCCTTCCATGATCGCAGAAGATATGACTCCATCACGGCTAGTAAGAGCCCGTTACAAACTCACCGACTTCCTAGAACAACGAGCTGAAGGATTAACGGCATTAGTCGTTTACGCTGGTGAAGCCCATGTCGTAAGCCCTCTGACAGATGATGTCGACACGATTATTAATTTATTAACATCACTTTCACCCGAAATGATGCCGCTGCGTGGTAGCAATATTGAAATGGGAATTGAAAAATCTCTTCAATTATTCAAAGACTCTTCAATAGCAACAGGAAAAATTCTTGTTGTTACCGATAACATTGACAGCTCGGCCATACCTACCATCGAAAGCAGTCTAAGAAATACGGCGTTTGAATTGTCAATCATCGGCGTAGGGACGACAGACGGTGCGCCCATCCCTGTTCAAGACGGAGGTTTTGCAAAAGATCGTTCGGGTAATATTGTGATCGCAAAATTGAATCAGTCACAGCTCAAGTCACTCAGCCGTTCTCTTAACGGAATATATACCCCGCTCCGTGCCGACAATAAAGATTTAGAGTTGATTAATCGTCAAACTAACACCTCAAAAGATGACGATTTCTCAAATCTTGCAAATGCAAGCAATGAAGATAAAAAAAGTGCACGTCAATTTGATGACTGGAAAGATCAAGGGCACTTACTTGCACTTTTATTACTGCCTATCATTGCCTTATCATTTCGGCGAGGATGGCTACTTTCCCTCGCTTGCCTCGCTGTATTTATCCCTGAACCCAGTTATGCATTTGGCTGGAATGATTTATGGCTGAGAAGCGATCAACAGGGACAAAAAAGTTTACGAAATGATGATGCTGAAACGGCCAGCGAGCAATTTAAAAACCCACAGTGGCGTGGCTCAGCCCAATATCGAAACGGAGATTATAACGCAGCAGCAAATACTTTTTCTCAAGGAACCACAATTTCCGACTTGTATAACCATGGAAATGCTCTCGCCAAATCTGGAAAACTCCCCGAAGCAATTGAATCCTATGACAAGGCACTTGAATTGCTGAATGAAAAAAGCAACAGCGACGACAATGGTCACTCAACCCAAAAGGCTCCCAACAAGGAAACCATCGAATTCAATCGACACTTAGTAAAAAAAATACTGGATGATAAAAGCCAGCAAGAGGCACAAAACAATAATAATGGCGAATCTTCTGACCCAAAAAAACAAAGTCAGCCATCCAATAACAATGAGAAAAAAGAAGAACAAGCAAGTGATTCTGGCTCAGAACAAAAGGAGTCAGATAAACAAAGTGAAAACGCCGAACCATCTGGAGAAAACCAACAAGCTGGCGATCAAAAAAATCCGGATAAAGAAAATCAGACAGCAAATGACGTCGGCACCTCTCAAAACACAACACAGGACGCAACAGATGAACAATCAGCTCAAGAACTCGCAGACCAAACATTAGCTGGTGAAGATGAAAAAACAGGGGAGGAAGATGAAAAAGAAATTAACGCTTCAAAAAATCAAGAAACAGAAAATAAACAACTGGCTGAAAATAAAAACAATAAAGGCAGTAAAGAGAACCTCTCCTCTGAAGAAAAAAATACGGATGACAATCAACTATCTCAAATAAATACTCAAGCCGAGCTCAATAACGAGCAACAGCAAGCGTTAGAACAATGGTTAAGACAAGTACCCGACGATCCCAGTGGATTGTTACGCCGTAAATTTGAATACCAACATCGACAACTACGCAAACAATATCAACGAGGTGAATGGACGCCACCTGAAAATGATGCTGCAGAACGATGGTAGAATTACAGCAGTTGTTTGGGTTCAACCGTTATTTAAGTTCACCCATTATTTATGGCACAATTATGTCTAATAATATGTTGATAATACTCGATTAGTTAGGATAAATTTATTAATCACTATGAATACATTCATCAATAAATGTAACGACGGTAACCACAATCGTTACTGCAAAAAGATATTCCGCAATGCCTTTGAAGTCGTTTTTCTTGTCGTCTGTTTGCTAACAGCAAACTTGGCGGCTGCCGATTTAACGGCCAAAGTAGACAGAACAGTGATTAGCGCCGATGAATCTATACAGCTTACAGTTCGACTTAATGAACAGGTAGGTTACGGCGGTCCGAATTTTGAATTACTTAAACAAGACTTTGATGTCATCAACCAACAACGTAGCAACCAATTCAGAAGCATTAACGGCCGAACAGAAGGATGGACAGAATGGAATATAGCGATAACACCTAAAAAATCGGGGAAATTATTAATCCCTAGCTTTGAATATAAAAATGCTTATAGCGATGCAATCGCAATAACTGTGAACGAAGTCAATACTACAGAAACAGGCAATGAGCGTAGAGATCTCTTTGCAACGACGGAATTCGATAAAACGGATTTGTTTGTACAAGAGCAGTTATTAGTGACTGTAAAAATTCATACGGCAGTGGATTTACGCGAAATTGCCGCTGCCAATGAATTTACATTAGAAAATGCGATCATTGAAAAAGTATCCGATACGACTTATCGAAAAAATATTAATCAGCGCCCGTATCGTGTCAATGAAGTTGTTTATGCCGTTTACCCTCAAAAAAGCGGCGAACTCATTATCCCTTCACTCAGCTGGTTGGCAGTTGTTGCAAATCAAAGAAATAATTGGGATAGAAGCCCATTTTTTTCCAATGGAACAACTAGAAAATTTCGCACTAGTGAAAGAGCCATCAATGTAAAAATAAAACCGGTTAACTATACTGGTGTTGATTGGCTGCCGGCACAAGACATCACCATAGAACAGCACTGGAGTAGTGATCCTGACCGCTTTGTCGTCGGAGAGCCTATTACCCGCTCTATCACTATCAGTGCAGATGGATTAACTTCGTCACAACTCCCTCCACTACCGAAACAAAATGTTGACGGCATGAAATTCTATTCCGATCAACCTCAATTTGATGACATAAAAGAAAGTACTGGAGTAACCGGATATCGTATAGAAAATTTTGCAATGGTTCCTTCAAAACCCGGCCCTATCACTTTGCCTGAAATTGTTGTGACCTGGTGGGATACTTTGTCAAACCAACAAAAAACATCAACGCTTCCGAGTCAAACTTTTACGGTTGCAGCAGCTGCTTATAATCCCAACTCAGCTAGCATTTCCTCTAGCAGCCTAGGCGACAATAGTTCATCCCCCAACACAATGGGGCCAAGTTTTGATTCAGCTATTGATTCTAATCTTGGTTCGAACAATTCAGGATCTCTGATCTCTGGGCATTACCTATCAAACAAATTACTGCTAGGTTTAATCGTGAGCAATATCATTATTGCAGCCTTCGCTTTGTTTTTTCTGTTTTCTTGGTTACGCTTACGAGATCCTAGACAGAAAAATGTCAACACTTTGAGTAACCAAAGCGACGAACACTTAATAAAAAACCTCAATAAACTATTTAATCAATTTCGACATGCCTGTCATGATAATCAAGCGGCAAAAGCACGTGATTACTTATCTCAATGGGCGCAACTTTATTGGCAATTGCCACAACCTGCTTCATTGTCAGAAATTGAAACACGATGCAACATACAAGACATAACAAAATCACTGGAAGAGCTTGATAAAATACTTTATGGTAATGAAACTAGTGACACATGGTCCGGCAAAGCATTATGGAATGCGATGGTGGCTTTTAAGCAAGCAGATAAAAAAAATTACCGTGATTTTTTAAGTCGCAGCCATAAAAAATTTAGGAATATAGATAACGGAAAAGCCAGGTCTAAAGACGAGCTAACTACATTGTATCCTTGATCACTTCATTCCGATCGATAAGTTTAAATCATTATGACCTAAATGAAATGATCAACAACGATAACCATTAACCTTATAGCAGAGAAAGATCTTGGCCTTCATCCATTCACAATCGCTATCTCATTATTTCCTGCGCTTACGTTCAAGCCGCACTACCCATTTTTGCTCTAACTTAAATTTTTTTCATCTCATTACTCTTCTGCTTTTTGTTTTTTCTTTCCCTACTTTTTCAACCCCTCCTCCTGATGCCAAGCTAGCCAAAGAACAAG
Source organism: Cellvibrionaceae bacterium (assembly GCA_050633885.1). GTDB lineage: Bacteria > Pseudomonadota > Gammaproteobacteria > Pseudomonadales > Cellvibrionaceae > JAWSVE01. Next base: position 437,407 of record JBOEHK010000001.1, on the reverse strand, counting down.
TGTTCCACCGAGGAAATGGTACTGAGCCCCATAGCTTGGATCCTCATATTGCGGAAGGTGTCCCCTCTTCTAATATTCACCGTGATTTATTTCAAGGTTTAATTGGCGAAACTCCAAGTGGAGATTTAATACCAGGCGTTGCAAGTTCTTGGGAGATCAGCGAAGACGGGAGAGAATATATTTTTCATATCCGGCCAACGGCCAAGTGGTCCAACGGAGATCCCGTCACCGCAGAAGATTTTGTTTACAGCTGGCGACGAGTCGTCGACCCAATCACGGCATCAAATTATTCTCAAATGTTAGCGCCAATGAATAATGCTGGAAAAATTATTAAAGGCGAACTGCCAACGACACAACTCGGTGTCAGCGCAATTAATGAAAAAACTTTGCGTGTTAATCTTCATAGCCCGACACCATTTTTCCTAGGAATATTAACTCATTCTATCGCTTACCCCATACATCCAAACAGTTTAAAAAAACACGGCGACAAACATACTCGCCCAGGCAACTTAGTATCCAATGGCGCTTACATGCTGGATGAATGGGAAATTCAATCGCATGTTAAACTCGTGCGAAACAAACATTATTGGGATAATGAAAACACAACGATTGATGCGGTCTACTTTTATCCTACCGAAGATTTAAATGCCGAAGTTCTTCGTTACAGAGCTGGCGAACTCGATTTCACTTATCAACTTCCTGTGAGTCAAATTGACCGATTAAAAGAAACGCTTCCCAATGAATTACACATTGTTCCTTATTTAGGTATTTACTATTACGGCCTTAATTTAACCCAACCACCTTTTAAAGATTCCCCTGTTGAATTGCGCCAAGCACTTTCCATGGCGATTGACCGAGAAATTCTAACGGACAAAGTATTAAAAGATGGTTCACTACCCGCCTATGGTTGGGTACCTCCTGGCACCCTCGGCTATCAATCAAAAGAATACCCTTGGAAAGCACTGTCTCAAAAAGATAGGCATCAGAAAGCAAAAGAACTGTATAAAAAAGCTGGCTACTCTGACAAAAATCCTTTCCGAGTCGAAATTCGTTACAACACTCATCAGAATCACAAAAAAGTCGCCCTCGCTATTGCAGCGATGTGGAAAAAAAATCTTGGCGTTATCGCAACCATCATCAATCAAGAATGGAAAGTCTATATTGATGTTCGTCAACAAAAACGTGTAACGCAAGTCTTTAGATCTGGATGGATTGCAGATTACAATGATCCATTTAGCTTTATTGAAATGGGCTTGTCTTACAATGAAATGAACAATACAGGTTATGGCGAACTAGGATTTGACAATTTAGTTGCGCAATCCATCAAAGCAAAATCTCATGATGAACGTGCTTCACTTTTACAACAAGCTGAAGCGTTTATGCTGGAAGATTTCCCTTACATACCCATTTATTACTACACAACTAAGCGATTAGTAAAACCCCATGTTGGCGGTTATACCAACAACATAATGGATCACCTCTATTCAAAAGATTATTACATTTTAGAACATTAGAAAAACAGAGATTATGTAAGCATTATGTGGAATTATATTTTTAAACGATTACTTATCGCTATACCCACGTTGTTGGTGATAATTTCACTCGCTTTTTTTATGATACGCGCTGCACCTGGCGGGCCGTTTGATACCGATCGTGCACTTCCTCCACAAGTTGAAGCCAACTTAAATGCAAAATACCATTTAGATGAACCATTGATAAAGCAATACGGTCGTTATCTTTGGGATGTTTTACGTGGTGATCTCGGTCCCTCTTTTCAATATCGAGATTTTACTGTTAACGAATTAATTGCCAGCGGCTTCCCCGTTTCATTACGCATTGGGCTGTCAGCAATTTTCATAGCTTTATTGATTGGCGGAACACTCGGTGTTATTGCCGCGTTAAAACAAAATTCGTTCACCGATCATAGCGTCATGACATTAGCTATGACCGGCATCTCTATTCCAAACTTTGTTGTTGCTCCGCTACTAATTCTTTTTATTGCGGTGCATCTTAAATGGTTACCGGCTGGCGGCTGGGATGACGGCAACTTTGCTAACACAATTCTGCCGACTATCTCTCTCGCATTACTACAAGTCGCTTTTATTGCTCGCATTACTCGTGCATCAATGATTGAAGTATTACGCAGCAACTACATCCGCACTGCTCGTGCAAAAGGATTGTCCGGGTGGAAAGTCATCACACGCCATGCCTTAAAACCTGCATTACTTCCTGTTGTTTCCTATTTAGGTCCTGCTGCGGCCGGGGTCATAACGGGTTCAGTCGTTATCGAACAGATTTATGGGATACCCGGATTAGGTCGTTACTTTGTGCAAGGTGCGTTGAATCGTGATTACACATTAGTAATGGGAGTCGTCATTTTTTATGGCGTTTTAATTATTGCATTCAATCTAATTGTGGACGTGCTTTATGCGTTACTTGATCCCAAGGTACGTTACTCATGAGTGACACCCAAAATATAAGCTCGACAAGCCCTGATTTACATCAATCAGTCAAAGAACTCCAAGGTCGAAGCCTATGGGCAGATGCCAAGAATAGGCTCTTTCATAATCATGCTGCAGTTGCATCAATGATTATTCTTGGCATTATCATCGCCCTTGTCTTAATTGCACCTCTTTTAAGCCCTTATGCCTTTGATGATCCAGACTGGGATCACATTCAACAACCACCGTCTCTAGAAACAAAACACTACTTTGGCACCGACGGTATTGGACGTGATCTTTTTGTGAGAACGCTGTCCGGAGGACGCATTTCATTAATGGTCGGTATTGTCGCCACCATTGTGAGTTTACTCATTGGCGTTACGTATGGCGCGACTGCGGGTTTTGTTGGCGGTAAAGTCGATAACATTATGATGCGTATTGTGGATGTTATGTACACCATTCCTTTTATGTTTTTTGTGATTTTGTTGATGGTCGTTTTTGGTCGGCATTTAATTTTAATTTTCATTGCGATTGGAGCCATTAATTGGCTAGACATGGCTCGCATAGTGCGAGGACAAACCCTGAGCCTAAAGCAAAGAGAATTTATTGAAGCAGCACAAGCCAACGGGGTTGGTACGTTTCAAATTATTAGAAGACACATTATTCCCAATTTACTCGGTGTTGTTATCGTCTATATTACGCTGACAATCCCCCAAGTTATTTTAATCGAATCATTTTTAAGCTTTTTAGGTCTTGGTGTTCAAGAGCCATTAACCAGTTGGGGAGCGCTTGTTAATCAAGGCGCTGAGGATATGGAAATATCTTGGTGGTCATTAGTGTTTCCAGCCAGTTTTTTAGCCGTCACTTTATTTTGTTTTAACTTTATCGGCGATGGCTTACGGGATGCCTTAGACCCAAAAGATAGATAGCCTCGGCAATAGACAGATCAAAAAATAAAACGGCAATATATTGATATTAAATAGTTATCGTATCCATAATTAAACAGAGATTCACTTGTGGCTTTACTCGATGTTAAACATGTAAACGTAACCTTTTCCACCCTTGATGGAAACGTGAACGCGGTTACTGATCTTAATTTTTCAATCGACCCAGGAAAAACTCTCGGTATTGTAGGAGAGTCTGGCTCGGGTAAAACGCAATCTATGCTAAGTATGATGGGGCTTTTAGCTGACAATGGTACGGTCACTGGTGAAATACATTTTAACGATCAAGACTTAATCACTCTAGACACAGCCGCATTAAATAAGATTCGTGGCAAACAAATCTCGATGATCTTTCAAGACCCTATGACATCTCTAAATCCTTACATGCGAATATCTTCGCAAATGGCAGAGGTACTTACCTTGCACGAAGGGCTCAGTAAAGATGATGCTAAAAAACGTGCATTAAACATGTTGGATCTCGTCAAAATTCCTGATGCAAAAAACAGATTAGAACGGTATCCCCATGAGTTTTCTGGCGGAATGCGACAACGCGTTGCTATTGCCATGGCTTTGTTGTGCAAACCCACTTTATTAATTGCCGATGAACCAACAACCGCACTCGACGTTACGGTTCAAGCTCAAATTTTACAATTATTTGATGATATTAAAGAAGAATTTAATTCCAGCATTATCATGATCACTCATGACCTTGGTGTTGTTGCCAGTGTTTGTGATGAAGTATTAGTCATGTACGCCGGACAAGTTATGGAGCACGGAAGCCTAGATGATATCTTTTATCGCCCACACAATCCCTACACAAAAGGCTTACTCCACTCAGTACCTAGACCTGATCAGTCTCATGACGAACCTCTTTATAGCATCCCCGGTAACCCGCCCAATTTAGTCCATAAAAAACCGGGCTGCCCATTTGCAGAGCGCTGTGAATTTGTTCAAACCCAATGTGAGGAATCATCCCCTCCTCTTGTGCAGGTAGCTGCAGGACATTTAAAAGCATGTCACCGAGAGGACAGTGCATGAAAACAGATACGAATAACACGTTAATGAACAATCAGCCGTTACTGAGAGTCTCTGATTTAAAAGTGCATTTTAACATTCAGGAGCAGAACACAATATTTTCGAGAAAGCAGACACTTAAAGCAGTCGATGGTATTAGTTTTGAATTAAATGCCGGTGAAACATTAGGTGTAGTCGGCGAAAGTGGGTGCGGAAAATCCACACTTGCTCGAGGCATACTTCAATTGATAAAACCATCAGGCGGAGATGTGTTTCTCAGCGGTCAATCTGTCGCGAGCTTAAGCAAAGCAGAGTTGCGCGAACAACGAAAAAATATGCAAATTATATTTCAAGATCCACTCGCTGCATTAAACCCTAGAATGACTTTATTTCAAATAATTTCAGAACCTTTAACGGTCTTTGAAAAAAACTTATCTAAGCCAGAAATGAAAGAACGCGTTTTCAGTATCATGGAAAAGGTGGGCTTATCTAAACATCTCATTAATCGTTATCCTCATGAGTTTTCTGGCGGACAATGCCAGCGTATCGGTATTGCCCGGGCTTTAATTCTAAAACCCAAACTGATTATTTGTGACGAGCCTGTCAGCGCTCTCGATGTTTCTATTCGAGCTCAAATTGTCAATTTATTGATGGACCTTCAAAAGGAAATGAATCTAGCGTTGATATTTATTGCCCATGATTTGCATATCGTAAAGCATATAAGCCATAAGATTATGGTTATGTATTTAGGAAAAGCCGTTGAAGTTGGTTTAAGTGATGACGTATACACGAATCCAACTCACCCTTACACCAAAGCATTAATCAGCGCCGTACCTGAGCCAGACCCGAAGAAAAACAAATTAAAAACAAAGCAGTTTTTAGAGGGTGATCTTCCCTCACCTCTTAATCCACCCAGTGGTTGCGCATTCAGAACGAGATGTCCACTTGCCGTGGAAAAATGCGCACTGTCAACGCCTGAGTTATTAGAACGAAACTCTAATGAGACTGGGCGCTACATAGCTTGCCATGAAGTCTAATTGCCAATTTTTAAGCATCATCGAATAAATTATTTCACCCCAGAAATGTTTGTCAAAAAAGATTTTTCGCTATAAGGTCGTTTAAGAAAATCATTAACCGCATCCTCCGCTGTCCTTGAGGCACCGGCCATTAACACCTTATTCACATAATCTTTAATAACCACTTCGTCTAGCTCATCCCACTGATCGATGATTGTCATCAAGTCAGCCGCTACCATTCTCGACCAAAGTCTTTCATAGCAAAATGAATGACACAACAACACGTGACGCATCAAACGTTGTTTTTTTTCTTTGGACAGATTTACAGAATAAATCGCCAGCGCACTATCCATCGACTGATTTAATAGAGAGAACTTTTCGGAAGAAGAGAGACCATCAGAAAAATTTAAAAATGTTAGCCTTAGTTTAGCCAATATTAATTCTTCTTTTATGTGATAAAAGTCTAATCTATCGGTTAACAATTGATAATTGGCTAAGCGGCTTTTATTTTTTCCAACCAATACTTTACGTATTAATTTTGGACGTTTAAGCCATTGCTGAAGAACAAAACCCGTCATAAACTCGGCATCTTTTTCAACTGCCAATCCCGAATTAAATTGCCATTCTTGCTCGCTCGCTAATAGATGAGCAATAAATCTTCCCATCGAATGAATAAAACTATTTGCCGTATTGACATCCATTTGTTTTTTATAAGCATTCTCGCCCTTGTTAGTATCACTGTCTTTTTGAATGAATATCATTCCTTCAGACTGTTGAATCGCTATATCGCCATTCTCGTCAATCTTTGACTGAATACCATTTTTCATCGGCAAAAAAGCCGTACTGTTATTCTCAAACGCCGTATGAACAAACGATATTCCTAACAAGCCAATTTTTTTTCCATTTTTTAACACATCAAAATATTGTGGGCTCACACCATCCCCGTCTTCGACCAGAGTGTTTGATGGAAGAAATTCCACTTTAAAAAGAGTGGTGACTGCATCAAATACACCCGCTTTGAAGTCATTAAAATCGATATCAGATTTTAAAAACACGCTTGGATCATTTATGGCAAGGTGATCCCGTTGACTGTCACGAACTCCGATATCAACTTGCTCGATAAAATTCTGAACAACTGCTTTATCCAGGGCCATAGACTGTTCTAACATCTTGATGGATGTATTAGGGTAACCCAATATTTTTGCTAATTTTCTTTCTTCATTTATCTTTGATTCAGCCGCACCAATACAAACAGATACAGCATTATTATTTAAGCAGTTAGTAACCCTATCTTGACTGACCTGTACTGTTTCTTGTTGGGACAACAGCCTTCCCCGGCCCTCTTTATCAAGATTGGCGCCAGCGAACCTAAAATAGGCAAGCAGTTTATTGAAAAAATGCTGTGTTGTTACAGGTGATTCCGACAGATCTAGCTGGCTAACTGCCTCGTATATTTTTGCATTGGAAAAAAAATACAGTGTTTTCCGAAGCATTTTTTGTCGACACGCCTCGGCCACCGATTTCATACTTTTTTTATCTGAAGTAATATTTGAATTTAAAATCCCGATTATTTTTGATTCTTCTATATAACGTTGAGTCTTAATCAGTATTCGATTAATGTCTCGTAATATAGTGTCTCGTAATATGTCCTCTTCATATCCCTCAACAGTGAGCGCTTTATCACTCGGCGCCACATGCTCTTGTCTATTTTCTAAGTTACCTAAAAGGCGATCAATTTCAACGATAGTACCTTGGCACCCACCTTCAAACGCCAATATTTCACTTTCTTTGCTCTGACAGCCAATAAGGAGTGTCGATATCAATAATAAAAGTACGCATGAGATTGAATCTTTCAACCTCTGATTTTTTTGGCGCTCTCTTTGTTTTAAAAAAATTATCACGATCATTCTCTCATAAGATTTTATCGTCAAAAAATTGACACTCGTATTCTATTACTGATCAATAAAAATAAAAACATAGCAGTTTCAGATAAAAAAACGGAAAGATACTCATTCTTTGCCTATTCTTTAAGAAGGAAGGGTATTAAGCAGTCAGACTATAACTTTCTATATTATTTTTAAGCTTTCTGCTCACCTTAGCACTAGACAATAGCAGTATTATCATCCTTCATCTAAGCCAGAATCGTAATGAAATAGTGATGGAAAACAACACGTTAATTCAACTCAATGAAGATCAGCGAGATTGCCTGCAAGAAATCAGCAATGTTGCCATGGGGCAAGCCGGTGATAACTTAGCACGCCTGCTAAAAGAGTTTGTCATACTCTCCATTCCTCATGTCGATATTCTCTCTTCGAGTGATATTGCCATGGCTCTTCAATCGCTTCAAAACTCGACGTCTGTTTCTGGTGTTTGCCAAGGTTTTTTAGGGGGAGGATTGGCTGGAGAGGCAATGCTGATTTTTAATGATGCCAGTTTCACCGATCTTGCAAAACTTTTAAAGTATGAAGGCGAAATTGATGATCATGCACAACAAGAATTATTAATGGACACAGCCAGTGTATTAAGTGGTGCTTGTTTAAAAGGTGTCGCCGAACAATTAGACATAGAATTCAGTTTTGGCGCACCGATGCTGCTGGGCCAACACGTTTGCATCGCCGAGCTACTGAACAATACCAACCGACTATGGAAGCAAGCACTCGTAATAGAAATAAATTATCAAGTTGAAAATCATCATGTGGATTGTGATTTATTATTAATACTCACTGAAGATTCTGTGAAGCGTTTATTCGCAAAGATAGACTGCCTTCTCGCCTAGCTCCACACATGAATCCATTTCTTCCAACCAAAACGTAATTAAAGCGATGTCGCAATTAAGAAAAGATTCAGAGCTACACGAATTTCATTGGCTATTAGATGTACTGCAAACTATCGGTGCTGGCCTCGTTGTGATGGATCGCACTTATAAAATCACGCTATGGAATGGGTTTATGCAAAACCATAGCGCCCTTATGCCGACTGAAGTGATGGGCAAAACAATTTTTTCATTATTTCCCGAGTTACCTGAAAAGTGGTTTAAACGAAAAGCCCAATCCGTATTTATGCTGCGTAATTCTGCCTTTACGACGTGGGAGCAACGTCCCTATTTATTTAAATTTAAAAACTACAGACCGATCACCGGCCGAGCAGAATTCATGTATCAGAACTGCACTATCATGCCCCTGACAGGCTTACAGCATGAAGTGGATCATATTTGCCTGATTGTTTATGACGTGACTGATACCGCTGTCAATAAACTCAGTCTACAAGATGCTAACGCTCAACTAGAACACCTCAGCCGCACTGACCGACTCACAGGACTTTATAATCGTGGTTGGTGGGAAGAATGCTTAGTTAACGAATTCAAACGTTTTAGCCGAAGTAATGCAAAAACAAGTTTAGTCATGTTTGATATCGATCATTTCAAAAAAGTGAATGATACCTATGGACACCAAGCCGGAGATGAAGTGATTCGAAAAACAGCAGAGACTGTTCGCAAAACCATTCGGGATGTTGACATCGCTGGCAGATACGGAGGTGAAGAGTTTACGATTATCCTGTATGACTCAAATGAAAATGGCAGCATGGCATTTGCGGAAAGACTTCGCACAATGATTGAAGACTTAACGGTTATATACGAAGAAATAGAAATAAAATTTACGATAAGTTTAGGCCTTGCAACACTGGATACCCACATCGACTCACCAACAGATTGGATAGAAGCAGCCGATAAAGCGTTATACAAAGCAAAGGAAAGCGGAAGAAACTGCTGGAAAATTTTCGAGTCTTAACTCAAACACATACAACTAATGTTCACCAGCTAATTCGTTTAGCTTTTAACTGTATAACCCATTCACTTGTTAGTTGAAGTCATTAGTGAATAAAAAAGGGCGGAAAGCTGATCTTACACTGCTTTACCACCCTTTTATTTTTTACTTGCTGTGTTCTATTCTTGCTCTATCTTTTTAACTCTAAATATTACTCTCTTCAATCTAGATTTTTATTTTAAAAAAAGCTAAAAATCACAACTTAACATCAGCATCTTTTTCTAGCACTAGCTCATAAGCCGTATAAGAAGTTTCGCCAGATATTCCAGCTAAGCGCTGACGAAGGTTATCTTTTTCAGCTTGCGTCATTTTTGAGAGATCGCCATCTTCGACTTTCGTTAAATTCACTATGGCATAGTTACCATTATTTAATTGCAGACCATCTGTCACAGAGGATGCGTTAGGTCGTTGCATTGCAAATATATGGCTCAATATATCTCTTGATACTTTTGCATCTGTACGACTTGTCTTTAAGCTAACTTGCCACTCATAATCGTTGGCTTTGGCCACATCTTCAACACTTTTACCATTGGCCACTTCTAATTGTAAGCTATCACCCAACTCTTTTACTTTTTTAGCCGCAGCTTCTGATCTCAGTAATCGCACAACATCATTTTTTACTTCGTCAAACGTTAACTCTCTAGGCCCCTGATGATCTGTCACACGTAACACCAAAAGATGATCAGGTGAAATTTCAATTGGATCACTGTTATTACCTTCGACCAACACAATATCACTAAAAGCAGCATCGACTATTTTAGGGTTACTAGCTACACCAAAACCGCCAGAACGAGTAAAAGGGCCGATTTTTTTTGCCGCCAAGCCTAGCTCTTTGCCCGCCTCAGTAAAATCAGAAGCATTGTATGTAACGTCTTCAAACTGCTGTTTTAATTCAACAAAGAGATCTTCAGCCTGAGTTCTTTTGATAGCCGTCTCGATTCTTGCTTTATCATCTTCAAACGTTGGCGGCTCGGCACCACGCTCTTCTACAAGCTTAATAAGATGTATACCGGAATCAGTTTCGACCGGACCAGAAACAGCACCAACATCTAAATTCATCAAGGATGCTTCAAACTCAGCTGGAAATGCATCGCCATTGGTATATCCAAGATCACCGCCACTTTCTTTTGAACCGAAATCATCCGAGTACTCTGTCGCTAACGAAGAAAAATCTTCACCAGCAGACAGTTTGGCTTGAATTTCTTGAATAATTTTTTGCTCAGAACCATCCTCTTTTGGCTCAATCAAAATATGCGAAGCTCTGCGCTCAATGCTGGCCACGAAAGCCTTCACTTCTTGTTCATACTGAGCTTTCAATTCTTCTTCTGATACATCAATGGAGTCTTCTAGCTCCGACACCTGAAGCTCTAAATATTCTATTGTCACCTCTTCAGGCTTCATATAGTTCGTTTTATTTTTTTCATAATAATCGACAGCGTCTTCATCAGACACTTCAACAGTCGCCTCGATTGGAGCTACTGGAATCGTTAAATAATAAAAATCTCTTGTTTGTTGAGAAATAGCCGTTGTTAACTCTAACTCTTGATCTGTGATAAATCCGCTCGAAGATAATCCTGCTACTTGCTGATTCAACACCATGTCTTCTTTAATTTGCGCCAAATAACCAGTCGCTGTATATCCCATGCCATTAACCATCAAACGAAAACGCTCTTGGTCAAATTTCCCATCAACCTGAAAATCAGGAGCGCCGACGAGTAGTTCATTGATTCGCTGATCAGACATTGTCATGCCGCCATCAATTGCAGCCTGCGCCAATACTTTTCTTTTTACTAAAGAATTTAAAACGGGAGCGCGCAAGTTTTCATCCGAAATAAAATCTTCCGGTAAGCTGTCACCAAATTGAGATCGCAATTGATTTTTTCTAAAAGCAATTGCCCGAGACAACTCTAATTCCGTTATTTCTTCTCCATCCACGGCTGCTACTTTTTGTGTAGAGCTGTTATTAACAAACAATGAATCCAAACCGAAAAGCATTAAAGGAACAACCATTAAAGCAATGATAAATATAGCCACAGCTCCTTTCAGGTTATCTCGTAAACTTTGTAACATGTCGATCCTCTTTAGCTAGTCGCTTAAACTGTTTATTAATATATGGTGTATCTAATTTTTTCTATGAGTTTTTACTATGAGCGCGCAATAAGAACTTGAATGTAAAAGTCGATATTTTTAGTCCAAATTTAAAAATTTAAAAATGTAAAAATGTAAAAATGTAAAAAGGCGCATTAAATAAAATGCGCCTTTTTTATTGTCACTTTTATTGTCACTTTGTCATTATGCTTTTAACTTTCTCTTACTAAGCTCTTCTTATTTCTTTCAATAATCACCAACCAGTCAGTGAAAATTGTATCTAAAAACGCAAAATTAGTTGACTGCGTCTTTTAATGCTTTACCCGCTTTAAAACTCGGGATTCTTGCCGCCGCAATTTGAATAGGTTGCCCCGTTTGCGGATTTCGACCTGTTCGAGCCGCGCGATCTTTTACACTGAATGTTCCAAAACCAACTAAAACTACTTGGTCGCCTTGTTTCAATGACTCTGCAACAGAATCTACCATAGCATCTAATGCCCTACCTGCTGCTGCTTTTGGAATGTCCGCAGACGTTGCTATCGCTTCTATCAGCTCAGATTTGTTCACTCTAACACCTCTTTTATTATTGTTCTGACAGGGCACACATCCGCTGTCAGAATTAAATGTAATTTTGAATTTTGGACTAGATTAAAGTCCCTAAAAAGCTCGTCACGATTTGGATATATTTTTACTATCAGTAACAGTCATACTAGTTTGATAGTATCCCCGGCCCCCGTGATAACTGGACTTGATTTATACCAACTGCGTTATAGGGGGTCAAGAAGACAATGTATTTTTAGGCGTAAGAATATTGATTATGCGCGGTTTTTAACCGTTTCAGTAAAAGAGCATTATTGAATCAAAGTTTTACTTTACATTTCTACCCACTCTATGCAGCCAAGAAAGTGTTAGGGAGAATATGTAACATTTATAGATAGTTAGCAAAAATATGACTGAATAACGGACCTACTTATTCAATTCGACTAAGCATAGATCGAATGCCAAAACATTCCTTTTTCTTTTTATCGTTAAAAACACATCTATTGATTATTTGTTGTGAAAAACATTGTAAATTTTCAATAAAAAACTCCAAGCATAAATTTGCTTGGAGTTCAGTGTTACGCCGTAGCGTTAAAAAATCACATTGAGAACTAATGTGCTTGTACCGCTCCAGTTTTAGCAGCACCAGCATTATTCGCCTTGTCTTCTAACGCTTGATATTCCTCATCAGTAAAAGGCTCTGGGGAATGCGCAAGAGCCGCTTCAAGAACCTCATCCACCCATTTCACGGGCAGTATATTCATTTCACTTGTGATGTTATCGGGTATCTCTTTCAAATCAGCTTCGTTATCGGCTGGAATAACAACCGTCTTAATTCCACCGCGATGAGCAGCTAATAATTTTTCTTTCAAACCGCCAATTTTTAAGACTTCTCCTCGCAGGGTAATCTCGCCAGTCATCGCAACATCGGCTTTTACTGGGATGCTAGTCAAAACAGAAACTAACGCAGTCGCCATAGCGATACCTGCACTCGGCCCATCTTTTGGCGTTGCACCCTCTGGCACGTGTATATGAATATCAAACTTCTCAAGAAAGTCTGGTGGAATACCTAGCACTTTGGATCGAGAACGAACAACCGTCAAAGCCGCTTGAATTGATTCTTGCATCACATCGCCAAGAGATCCTGTTTTTACCATTCGGCCTTTTCCGCGAACAGCAGAAGATTCGATTGTCAAAAGCTCACCCCCAACTTGGGTCCAAGCCAATCCAGTTACCTGCCCAATTTGGTTTTCTTCTTCCGCACGACCGTAGTCAAACTTTCTAACACCTAAATACTCTTCGAGCATGTCGGCTGAAACCGTTATTGACTCTACTTTTTTTGCTTTCACGTTATGAGTGACAACTTTCCGGCAAATTTTTGCCATCTCTCGATCCAAACCTCGAACACCAGCTTCACGAGAATAATAGCGAATGACATCGCGAATAGCGCCCTCTTCGACAGAAACCTCATTCGCTTTTAACCCATTACGTTTCATCTGTTTTGGAAGCAAATATTTAACGGCAATATTCACTTTTTCATCCTCTGTATAACCCGGAATTCGAATCACTTCCATTCGATCCATTAAAGGGCCAGGAATGTTCATTGAATTCGATGTACACACAAACATAACGTCTGACAAATCGTAATCAACTTCTAAATAATGGTCATTAAAGGTATCGTTTTGCTCAGGATCTAAAACTTCTAACAAAGCCGATGCTGGATCACCTCGGTTATCCATTCCCATTTTGTCAATTTCATCAAGTAAAAACAGCGGATTTTTAACACCCACTTTCGACATTTTTTGAATTAGTTTGCCCGGTAATGATCCAATATAGGTACGTCGATGACCGCGAATTTCTGCTTCGTCTCTAACACCACCCAATGCCATGCGAACAAATTTTCTGTTTGTAGCCCGAGCGACCGACTCACCCAATGATGTTTTACCAACACCAGGAGGCCCCACTAAACAAAGTACAGGGCCTTTTATTTTTTTCACACGCTGCTGAACAGCTAGGTACTCTAAAATTCTTTCTTTGACTTCTTCAAGACCATAATGATCGTCATTTAAAATCTCTTCCGCTTTCGCTAAATCATGACGTACTTTACTGCGTTTTTTCCAAGGGACATTCAGCATCCAGTCAATATACGCGCGAACAACAGACGCTTCTGCAGACATGGGAGACATCATTTTAAGTTTGCCTAACTCTGCATGAGTTTTCTCTTCCGCTTCCTTAGGCATACCTGCGTCTTTGATCTTAGCTTCAATTTCTTCGATCTCATTAGGCTCTTCACCCATATCGCCCAATTCTTTTTGAATCGCTTTCATCTGCTCATTGAGGTAATACTCGCGCTGACTTTTTTCCATTTGTTTTTTAACGCGTCCACGAATGCGCTTTTCAACCTGAAAAAGATCTATTTCGGATTCCATCAAACTGAGCAAATGATCTAAACGTTTTCTTACGCTCGCCATTTCTAAAATTTCTTGTTTCTGCGGTAACTCTAAAGACATATTGGCCGCTACGGTATCGGCCAAGCGGCCAGGATCATCAATCCCTGTCAGAGCCGTCATCACTTCGGCGGGAACCTTTTTGCTTAAGTTCACATATTGCTCAAATTGCGTCATTGCCGAACTAACGAGTAATTCGCCCTCTTTTGAAGGTATATCCTCATTTTCGAGAGGCTCTACTTGAGCTTGAAAATAGTTCTTTGATTCATTGACGGAAATAATTTTTGCCCTAGAACCACCCTCAACCAAAACTTTTACCGTTCCGTCAGGTAGCTTTAAAAGCTGAAGAATCGTAGAAACGGTGCCAATCTCAAAAATATCTTCTGCTGTAGGGTCATCTTCTGACGCACTTTTTTGAGCGACAAGAAGTACTTGCTTGTCACTTGCCATGGCCTTTTCTAGCGCTTCTATGGATTTTTCTCTTCCAACAAATAAAGGGATAACCATGTGCGGATACACAACCACATCGCGCAATGGCAATAAGGGATATTCGTTAGTTGTTGTCGTTAATTCTGTCTTTTCAGTCATTCTGACCTCTTTGCTAGCAATCTAATGGCCTCTTGGCCAAAGTCTATCATTAAGATTGGGGGCTAACTGGACGAATTACAAGTAAAAAGCAGACTTTAAACAACAGCTGGGGATAAGAGGGGCGTGATTGGAAGTGATTTTCTAAGATGGATAAATAACGAACAAAAACTTGTTGATTATTTGAACAAAAAAAGCCGATCAACTATTGATCGGCCTTTTGGTTTAACCTATATGCTTAATCCATCTCTCTTTTAATTTAATTTTTATCTTTCGCAGACGCCGCTGCAGCAGGTTTTGAAGATTCAGCCGTTTCATAAACCAACAATGGCTCAGATTCACCTTTAATCACGGACTCATCCACAACGACTTTTGCAACATTCTCTTCAGATGGAATTTTATACATCGTATCGAGTAATACAGACTCCATGATAGAGCGAAGCCCTCGAGCTCCGGTTTTTCTTTCCATTGCTTTTTCAGCCACAGCCTCAATCGCATCATCACGAAAGTCAACTTCAACACCTTCCATACCGAAAAGCTTAGAATACTGCTTTGTCAGCGAGTTTTTAGGTTCTGTTAGAATTTGGATTAACGCTGCTTTATCAAGCTCTTCCAGCGTCGCTATGACAGGTAAACGGCCTACAAATTCAGGGATCAGGCCATAGCGAACTAGATCCTCAGGACCTAAATCACGCAATGTCTCACCAACATTACGGCTATCATCTTTACTTTTCACTTCAGCGCTAAAACCAATACCACCTTTTTCAGAACGATCGCGAATAATCTTATCAAGCCCAGCAAATGCACCGCCACAGATGAACAAGATATTGGCAGTGTCGACTTGTAAGAATTCTTGTTGGGGATGCTTCCGACCACCCTGTGGCGGTACAGAAGCGACTGTTCCCTCGATTAATTTCAAGAGCGCTTGCTGAACACCTTCTCCGGAAACGTCTCTAGTGATACTTGGGTTATCGGATTTACGAGAAATTTTGTCTATCTCATCAATGTAAACAATACCCTGTTGGGCTTTTTCTACATCGTAGTCACATTTTTGTAATAGCTTTTGAATAATGTTTTCTACATCCTCTCCAACATAACCCGCTTCGGTCAATGTCGTCGCATCCGCAATCGTGAAAGGCACATTCAGTAATCGAGCTAAGGTTTCAGCTAATAGGGTTTTACCGCTTCCCGTTGGGCCTACAAGCAGGATATTACTTTTACCTAACTCAACATCATCCTTATCTTTTTTCTTATCATCGGTACGCAAACGTTTGTAGTGATTATAAACAGCTACAGCTAATACCTTCTTAGCATGTACTTGGCCTATGACATACTGATCAAGAATTTCAGATATCTCTTGAGGAGCAGGAAGGCTCTCGGACGAGCTTTCACTAGCACTTTCCTGAATCTCTTCACGAATGATGTCATTGCATAGATCCACACATTCGTCACAGATGAAAACGGAAGGGCCAGCTATCAGCTTGCGAACTTCGTGTTGGCTTTTGCCACAAAAAGAGCAATATAGCAGTTTGCCGCTATCGTCACCGTTGTCATTACCACGATCGGTCATTACCTACTCCGTCTTTAAAATTCTCTAATTCGCTTAAGATGCTGGCTTTAGAGGCCATTTTCAACCCCTAGAGCTGTATTTCTATCATTTGGCAGTGCAATTGTGCATTAGTTCTAGTTCTTTTGGAAAAGAACCCACAACCTGACTTACTCCTGCCCTGGTCTTTTGATGAGAACATCGTCTACAAGACCATACTTCTTAGAATCTTCTGCGCTCATGAAGTTATCTCGTTCGGTATCAACGCCAATCTGCTTGACTGTCTTACCGGTGTGATGAGCAAGTAGTTCATTTAGGCGCTCTCTGATTTTTAATATCTCTTGCGCATGAATATGTATATCGGAAGCTTGACCTTGAGCGCCACCACTTGGTTGATGGATCATTGTTCTCGCATTACTTAAGCAAAAGCGTTTGCCTTTAGCCCCTGCCGCTAATAAAAAGCTGCCCATGCTGCAGGCTTGGCCAATACAAATTGTGCTTACATCAGGTTTAATAAACTGCATGGTGTCATAAATTGACATGCCCGCTGTCACAGACCCACCCGGTGAATTGATATATAAACTAATATCTTTATCTGGGTTTTCAGCTTCTAAAAATAATAGCTGGGCGACAATCAAGTTAGCCATGTAATCTTCTACTTGCCCAACTAAAAAAATCACTCGTTCTTTTAATAATCGAGAATAAATATCTTGGATTCGCTCGCCCCGAGCATCTCGCTCAATAACATTTGGGATAACGATATTTGAAACATCAGGAGCTGTATTTATGTAATCAAAATTGCTCATATTTAGTACTAACCTTTGTGCTCAAGAAATTGGGTATGAGGGCTATTGCCAACTGATTCAGCCTATCCATGACAAATAAATAAGCTAAGGGGTTAAACAGCGACTTTTTGGCCGATAATCATGAGCTTAAACCCAGTTAAGCCGTTATGCCAGTCTAACTCACTTCAAATGTCACTGTAAGCAACAAAATAAGGCGCCTTACGATTGATGAAGCGTAGAATTGATTAAAATCTGGGTAGTTTGATGTAAAAAAGGTCAGTTTTATCATTAGCGGCAATTTGGAATAATCGCCCCTTCAGATAACACCGACCTTCTTAAAAAACCAACTGTGAAAGATTATTGTGCTGATTCTTGTTGTTTTTTGACAATATCTTCGTAGGTAGACTTCTCTTCTTTAACAGTCGCTGAAGCAAGCAATTTTTCAACTGCTTGCTCTTCTAGAACGACTGCTTCAACACTGGCTTTTGCATCTTGATTTGTTGCGTAATAATCAATTACGGCTTGAGGCTCATGATAGGTAGAAGCCATTTCTGCGACATGCGCTTTAACTTTATCATCATCAACTTTGAGTTCATGATTTTTAATGTACTGCCCTAAAACCAACCCTAAACTAACGCGTTTTTTAGCTTGCTCTTCAAAAAGAGTATCCGGTAGCAATGACGCCATGTCCATGCCTTGAGCTTGCCCGCCAAATTGCTGCAGCATTTGCTTACGCATTGTTTCGATTTCGTTCGCTAGCAACGCTTTTGGCACATCCACTTCATGAGCCTCTAACAGTGAATCAAGTACTTGTGTTTTCACTTGATTCTTTTCAGCCGTGCTCAATTCACGCTCCATGTTTTTCTTCACTTCTTCACGGAACGCTGTTTCTCCGCCCTCTTCAACACCAAACTTTTTAAACAACTCTTCATCTATTTCTGGCAACTTTTGTTCCGCAACTGAATGTAATTTAACCGTAAATTCAACATCAGCACCTTTAAGGTCCTCTGCATGATAATCTTCAGGGAAAGTCAGTTTTAATACTTTCTCATCACCCGCTTTCATTTTTTCAACGCCTGATTCAAAACCAGGAATCATTGAATTGGAACCCAGAACTAGCGTTTGCTTTTCTGCTTTACCACCAGCAAATTCTTCACCGCCTTTCTGACCATCAAAGTCGATAACTACTTGATCACCCTCTTTTGCGGCACGTTTTACCGGTTCCCATGTCGCTTGTTGCTTACGCAAAGAATCAATCATTGTGTCGACATCTTTGTCGCCGATTGTTGCGACAGATTTTGTTACTGTTAATCCGTCTAACTCTTTTAACTCTACATCCGGATAAACTTCAATCGTTGCAACATATTCAAGATCTTCACCTTCAGTATTTTTTGTTGTATCAATCGAAGGCATACCAGCTGGCTGAATATCTTCTTTCTGAAGCGCTTCGAAATACGTTTTATTGATCACTTCACCCAGTACTTCTTGGCGAATCTCAGCACCAAATTTTTGTTTCACAACTTTTAAGGGCACTTTCCCAGCACGAAAACCATTAACTTTTACTTTTTTAGAAGCATCTTGAATTCTCTTAGTCACTTCACCGTCAATCTGAATGGCTGGAACTCCAACAGTGATACGACGCTCTAGGTTAGATGTTGTCTCAACAGAAACTTGCATGCTGTCCTCGTAAAATAAAATATAGTTGTGAAATTTATTGTGTGGGAATGCTTTCTGCAAACATCTGTTTTAAAAACAGAAAGCTGAAAACTATTCAAAGGTAATAAATGATAAATCCATGAGTGGATATCACTCATTAAAAATATTGGTGCGGTCGGAGAGACTTGAACTCTCACACCTTACGGCACCAGAACCTAAATCTGGCGTGTCTACCAATTTCACCACGACCGCAAAAAGACTTCTATAATCCGAACTAGCTTCCCATCTTCAACCAAACCAACTTACTCTAACCTGTTGATTTTTATAGCTAAATCAAAGAAAAAACCACTTGCTCGCTGAGAAGGGGTGGAGATTGTGCCATACTCACTGAAGAGGTTCAACTAACACTCGCAATCATTAATAACATAGATCCCAATTGCTCATTCAACCCATCACATTAGAGCTTCACACAGGGACGGCAACAAGCAAAATGCCCTTACCTGTATCACTTTGAATCGTCATAGTTTGAGCATTTCCTGGGACCAGCATAGCTTGCTCAGACTTTATTTCTTTATCGTCTAGTCGTAAATCACCAAACACTGAAATCACCACGGCATACTTTTCTTTTAAATCAAAACATAGATCGCCTGACTTGAAAAAAGTGACTCTAACGACTTCAAAATCATCAAATCGCACCACTAATTCACATTGCGATTCCGAACTCTGGCTAATTAAATCAAGTGTTGATATTGAAGGTGCATCGAGTGACACAATATCTATTGCTGATTCAGTATCCCAATGGCTTTGCGTTAGTACTTTTTGAGCAAACGATAATATTTTTCTCTCATAGACTGGCGTTTGAAACTCAATCGTTCTCACGCCATGCATCAAAGAGTGCGGTGTATGGGTTGGGACCTTGATCACATCACCGACTGTTAACGGTTCGACATGAATAAAACTCTCCATTTCTTTTCGCAATTCAGCTTCATGAGCAATTAAGCCTTTATCGATTGAAACTAGCCATTGCTGCGTTTTAGCTGCACTTACCGGATCATTTAAACCAACTAGTTCTTTTTTCCTCAAAATATCAAGATGCGCATCGATTTCATTTCTTATTTTTTGATATTTTTTTACGACATCTAAATATTTTTCTTTGAATAAAGAATCATTTGCTAGCTGCTGGCGCTTTTCCTGATTAAAACCAAAACGAATTCCCCCTTTTCCTTCTGGCCACGCTTGCTGATCAATATGCGTTACTACATACACTTCTTTTTTTTCTTCGTGCATTTCGAAATATAAATCACCAAACACCGGCTCCGGCAACGGGTCGAGGATTTTCAAAAGAATGAGAGAAGTATTATTTTGGTCTAACCAATATTTTTCGCCAATCGAAAGCAACCAAGGAAGCGGGATAGAAAAAATTCCATCGCTTACTAATGACTGCCCTCTCTCTTCTATTCCGGTATACCAAACCTCTTTACCCCACGGTTTGGGAATATCTATCGGTTGCAAGAGAACGGGTTCATTGAAAACAAATAAAGGAAGTTGATGATTACTACAAAATTTAAAAATGGAACTCCAATCTGAAGCTACCGAAGAAAGCTCCTCTACAAAACTTTCTTTTTGAGAAAGGACGGTTGCCGCCACTTTTGTTTCAGTTCCGTCTCGCTCAATGACAACAAGAGCCAATAAAATAATAACTGGCGATTTAGGCAAGTAATATTGCGTAAAAGGATATTCAACGATAAACGCATCATTAGTATCGTTAGATTGCTCGAAGCTATCGAGCTGCCTATCAATGATTTCGATGGGATTGTCGGATATAAATTTTTCTAAATAATTATTCAAAAAAAATTCCAAATATTGAACGATAATATTGATCTTGATAGGAATAGAATCGCGAACTATAGCCTAAACTACTAGAATCGTAAAAACTTTGTCATTTACCAGCTTTCGTTTTATTTCTCCCCTGGCCAGATTCAGCTTTACAATTTTAATACTTTTCGCCACCAAATTTCAGATACAAAAAAACCACAAACAACTAACGTTATCATTTCAGATGCCAGTTAATTACTTGTGGTTACGGGTAAAAAAGCTTAGGCAGTATTAGTTTAAACGCTCAACAATCGTTGAGATACCTTGCCCTAAACCTACACACATTGTTGATAGACCAATCGTTGCGTCTTTTTCTTCCATAATAGTCAGCAATGACCCTGTAATCCGAGTACCCGAACAACCCAAGGGATGTCCAAGTGCAATGGCACCACCATTAAGATTGACTTTTTCGTCAACGACATCGGTTAATTTTAAATCTTTTAACACCGGTAAACTTTGCGCAGCAAACGCTTCGTTAAGCTCAACTATATCCATATCATCGATAGTCATATTCACATTTTTCAATGCTTTTTGAGTGGCCGGTACTGGGCCATACCCCATAATTGACGGATCGACACCGGCTATACCTGTTGAAATGATTTTAGCTAATGGCGTCAAGCCTAATGCCTTTGCTTTTTCTGCAGACATGATGATCATCGCAGAAGCACCATCCGATAATTGCGAAGACGTTCCCGCCGTTACCTTTCCGTTTTTAGGATCAAAAACAGGACGTAAATTCGCAAGACCTTCGACGCTGGTTTCAGGACGAATCGTTTCATCTTGCATAACCATAATAGGAAAACCATTTTCATCATGCCCAGGAACACCAAAAATTTCCCGATCAAACTTTCCTGTTTCTCTTGCTTGATGAGCTAACTGATGTGAGCGAACCGCAAACTTATCCATATCTTCTCGACTAATGCCATGAAGCATGGCTAAGTATTCTGCTGTCATCCCCATGCTTCCAGCAGCTTTTGCCACAGAACGTCCCATGAGAGGGTTAGGGTCAACACCCTCTGTCATACTCAAGTGACCAAGGTGTTCATGTCCACCCACAACATAAACATCGCCTTGTCCGGATACAATACTCGCCGCAGCAATATGCATTGCCGTCATCGACGAACCACACAATCGATTCACTGTTTGACCAGGAACTGTGTGGGGAAGATTGGCTAACAACCAAATGTTTCGTCCAACATTAAAACCATTTTCTTCACGTTGAATCACACAGCCCCAAATAAAATCATCGACTTCTTCTGGATTTAGCGCTTCATTTCTAGCCAACAAACCTTTTAGGATTTCTGCTGAGATGGTGTCTCCTCGGACATTGCGGAAACACCCATTTTTTGAACGGCCCATTGCACTACGACCATAATCTACAATTACTGCGTCTCTAGGATTTAAAGCCACAAGTTTTCTCCTATTTCAGAATTTTGTTTGCATAATGCTTAAAGAATTAAAAACATTTACGCGTAGTATTTACCGTTATTGGCGGCCTTCTCTCTCATAGAATCGGTAGCTTCATAAATCCCACCGAGCGATTTATGTGTGTCAGCCATTTCACACACAGCTTTTGCGCCCACCGAATCAATCCAAGCAAATAAGCCGCCACGGAATGGAGGAAAACCAATTCCATAAACTAAAGCCATATCCGCCTCAGCAGGACTTTCCACAATACCTTCATCAACACAGCGTGCTAACTCAGTGGCCATTGGCACCATCATACGAGCAAGAATTTCTTCGTCCGTAAATTCTTTTGGCGCTGCAACATGAGGTTTGATTAACTCAAGTACTTCTGGGCTGCTCACCTTTTTTGGCTTTCCACGTTTGTCTGTTTCATATTGATAAAAGCCTTGTTTGTTTTTCTGACCCAACCGACCTGCTTCGAACAAAACTTCAATGACATCTTTAAACTCTTTGCTCATGCGATCAGGAAATCCTTCTGCCATCACATTGCCAGCATGAACTCCAGTATCAAGGCCTACAACATCTAACAAATACGCAGGACCCATTGGCCAACCCCAGCGCTCCATTACCTTATCGATTTGCTCATAACTCGCGCCATCACGCACTAGCATTGAGAAGCCTGCAAAATAAGGAAATAAAACACGATTCACTAAAAACCCTGGGCAATCTTTTACAACCACCGCTTTTTTACCCATCGCATTTGCATAAGCAACGGTACGAGCAATAGCCGTGTCTGATGTTTTTGAGCCTCGAATAACCTCAACCAAAGGCATAGCATGAACAGGATTGAAAAAATGCATACCGCAAAAGTTTTCAGGCCGAGCCAACGCTTCTGCCAATAAATCAATCGATATTGTTGAGGTGTTAGAAGCGAGGATCGTGTCATCAGTCACTTTTGTTTCAACTTCAGCTAAAACAATTTTTTTCACTTTAGGATTTTCGACAACGGCTTCTACAATAATATCTAAATGTTCGAAGCCACTGTAATCGAGAGAAGGATCAATATTATTTAATACTTTGCCCATCTCTGTTGCCGACATACGCCCACGATCAACACGCTTAGCTAATAGTTTATTCGCTTCCGACAAACCAAGATCAATACCTGCTTGATTGATATCTTTCATAACAATGGGAACGCCTTTTAGCGCCGACTGATAAGCAATACCACCACCCATTATCCCAGCACCTAAAACGGCTGAACGCTCAACCTTTTTATCGGCTTTCTTTTCCCATCCTTTTGCTTTTTTACCCAGCAATTGATCACTTAAAAAGATGCCAACCAATGCGCGAGCTACCGACGTTTGCGCTAATTTTACAAAACCTTTTGTTTCTACCGCTAAAGCCTCATCTCTTGATAAAGAAGAAGATTTTTGCATGACTTTTATTGCTTCCACGGGTGCAGGGTAATTGGGTCCCGCTGTACCACCCACAAACGCTTTTGATGTTTCAAAAGACATCATGGTTTCCATCATATTCATTGGCAGTGGAGACATCTTTTGTTCGCGTCGAATTTTATAATCTAGATTTCCAGCAATACATTGCTTCACCGTATGTAAAGCAGCATCTCTCACTTTATCGGTATCAACAACAGAATCGACAGCACCCACTTTTAATGCTTCGGAAGCTCGTTGATCTTTTGCACTTGCGATCCAAGCAACTGCGGTATCGACACCTGTAATTCTTGGCATACGAACTGTTCCACCCCAACCGGGTAGAATTCCAAGTTGAACTTCAGGAAAACCAACCTTCGCGTCTTTTGACAAAATTCGATAATCGCACGCTAAAGCAAATTCAAAGCCACCACCTAGTGCATAACCATTAATAGCTGCTACCACAGGGAAAGGTAATTCTTCGAGACGACAATTATTCACATTATTGTCTTTTAACATGTCAGCAATTGCTTCTGGACCAGCATCAAAAACACCGCCAAATTCGGTGATGTCTGCGCCCACAATAAAAACATTTTTTGCACTTGTTGCAATCAAGCCTTTAACATCGTTATTTTTTTCTAGAGCAGTAATTGCCTCGCTTAACTCTTTTACCACCGCGGTGCTAAATTTATTGACTGATTCATTTTTCAAATCAAATTTGAGTTCTGCGATATTGTCATCGAGTAACTCAACAGTAATGGCATTGCCAGCGTATATCATCATTGGCCTCTTTGGTTTTTTGGACGTTATTTCAATAATAAATTAACAAAAATATTGAGAAATATAGTCATGTTTACATTCAAGAATATTTTCAGTTCAACTTACTTTTTGTTGTGACTTAACATATTCCCCGAGATACATAAAAAAGAAACTCTAAAAGCAATCCATAGGTTAAAGGTATCTTTTAATTTTAAATAATGGTCAAAAAGCGATGCTACCTACCGCCACCTAAACCTACACACTGTGTATAACTACACATTTTAAAATAGTGCTTTATACGGTGAATTTATCTAGCAATAAATACCGTGGCTAAACTTAACAATGAATCAACAGCTAAATTTTGCAAACATTCTGCACAACTGATTTAACTCTAGAACAAGCACAAAAACATGTTGGACAACTGTTAATCAAGAAGGAGACTACTCTATACGAAGAAACCAGACTGCAAAAGCTTTTCCGGTCAATTTCTACGAATGGTCAGTCAACCTATCGATCAGAAATAAAGGGCGCTGTGCTAGCTAACCTCTTCATTTTCCTGGCAAAATTGCCGATACGACTTCCGCTTCTGTTTTCCCAACATTTTTAAATCGATGCGGTCGAGCTCTCTCAAAATAAAACCCGTCACCATCGGTCAGCACCCCGACCTCACCACCCACAGTAACCTCAACAGAACCTCGACTCACAAAACCAACCATCTCGCCTTTGCTCATCAATAATTCTTCTCCCGTATCGGCCCCTAGAGGAAAACATTCACGGGTCATCTTAATAGCATTACTCCCGCCACGCGTCGTGATGATAGTTCTGACTAAGCCTTCTTGGTCTTTGCTGGGCACATTTTCATTTTTATAGAAAACCTTGATTTGCATATCGAGATCGAGAGAGAAAAATTCGGCTAGAGACATTGGCACACCATCGAGCACCTTTTGAAGTGAATTCACCGAAGGACTAACCTGACCGTGCTCGATCATTGAAATTGCACTATGGGGGACACCTGCACGTTTCGCAAGTTGTCGCTGAGACCATCCGTTTAGCTTTCGAAGCACAAGCATTCTTGCGCCAATATCAGTATTCACTAAAGCTTTCCACCGTCATCTTTGAAAACGGACAGACGTTAACAAAAACTAGGTTACTTAAGCAATCACTACAGCCAATGAATGGATAATTTATTGATATAAATAAATATTTAAGAATTTAAGAAGGAATCTTTTTAACTATTGAGAAAAGCTTCTACAAAAAATGGCGTGTTATTTGAAATCTTAATAAGTGATGATTTAGACGCCAGCTGAAGCTATTATCCACAACTGGCCTTTAAAGAAATAACGTTTCTATATAGAGCCCAAAACTTGAATCCAAAACGAAAGTACTAGCTCACTCATTTTGAAAAATTCAGCGCATATCCTCAAAAGGGTTTTCAATTTCTAAAGACACTGATTGCTTAAACCCAGGAACATTTAACTGTTTTTGATCCATGGTTAATTCAGAATCATCGATCATATTTTCTCCGAACTTATAGATCGCATTCAGATCGCCATCCGTCGCTTGTCGATCGTATTGCTGCGCAGACTCCCTTACTGCTTCTCGTTTTTCAGTATAAGTCGCAAACGCTTTTTTACCATAACGTTTTTCTAGCATCGCTTCCGTAATTGAGGGCGATAGCACAGCCGCTGTAGCATTATTACCACCAAAACCTTTTGAGTTTAAAAAGGCAACGTCTGTTGGATTCTCAGTTAAATCCACATCTTTATTGGAAATTAATAAGTGATCGTCGTGAACATCATCTGCAACGCGATCAATTGTTTTAATGCCTGGCAAAATATTATGCTTAAAAGCACCCATAGTCGCGACAAGCTGATCGGCACTAGCAGGACCAATGGTGTGACCTAAATAGGATTTCACAGCAGCAACAGGCCAATTTTCAATCCCAAAATTTTTGGCGATCCTATCAAAAATAAGCGATTCGCTGACACGGTTTTGAGGCGTACTTGAACCATGTGCCTGAATGACGCTACGCTTTTGTATTGACTCTTTTCCAACAATACTTTGTGCAGCTGCTACAGCTTTTGCAAACGTGATGTAGTTTCCTGGACCAGGCGCCGAAATAGATTTTTTAAATCCGTCAGCATTGACATACACATTCGGAACCGCCGCATGAATATCAGCACCTAACTCCATTGCCAACTCGTCATCCATCAACATCATATATTGCGTCGATTCACCCATGGTGAACCCACAGTTCTCACCAAAAGGACGACTCGCACGGCGATAATCGACAGTATCAGAGTTATCCAAACGACGAAGATTTGCATCAGAGGCCAACGCACTCATCGCATCAAAACCTTCCATATATTCCGGATTGATTTGCGACTCAGCTCCGCCTACCATCACCACACGGCGTCGACCACTTTGAATATCTTCAATACCTTGTCGCAACGTATAAAGAAAAGTCGCACAAGCTCCGACAATACTTCCCGTCACACCAACACTTCCAAGAACGTAAGC
Organism: Cellvibrionaceae bacterium; assembly: GCA_050633885.1. Taxonomy (GTDB): domain Bacteria; phylum Pseudomonadota; class Gammaproteobacteria; order Pseudomonadales; family Cellvibrionaceae; genus JAWSVE01. Next base: position 410,530 of record JBOEHK010000001.1, on the reverse strand, counting down.
GTTGACGAAATCGGCAGGCATTGTATTCATCCCCATGGCCAACTGTTTTGAGGAAATTCTTCCACCCATCAACCGCGATTGGGTTAAACCAGCATTACTAAATTCATCTAATTGTGTCAGTACACTTCCCGCGTAAACGCCTATTTCATCAGGACGAACTTGATCAACAACAGTCGACCACTTAATTCCCATGGAGTGCACAGCATCAGAGGCGCCAAGCACAGCCATTTGTAATCCACGTGGATGAAAGTGAGATCGGTAATGATCACCTGGAGTAAAACCACTCGGCATCTGTCCTGCTGACTTAACTGGAAAATCGCGATAACTATCAATTTTTACATCAAAAGAATCGTCAATCTTGACGCGAACTCCACCATCCACAATCTCTTGAACTGTCCAGTTATGTGGCAGCGGTTCGGGTAATTGTTTTTCTGTAGTAATAAAAGTAAACGAATCATCGCCGTCGCTTTTTAAATTCAGTTTTTTATGCCAATGAACAGCTTCGGCATCGAAATAACTTTTTTCAACTCGACGAACTAAAGTCGCGTCTTCGACAGCAGACCGAAACTGTGACGACACTTGCGCCGCCGAAAAAGTATTGCCTTTACTGTCAACGAACTCACCACCCTCTTTTTTGACCATTCCCGATAGCGTCGACAAACTCAGGACAGTTTCATCAGCCAAATTTTTAGGAAGACTCTCCATCACCATACGGCGATAGGAATGGTGGGCTGAACTTCGGCCGGCAGCGTTATACCCACCAAAGCCCACAACAACTGGAAGACGAACTTTTGACATAGAGAACCCTAATAAGATGCTGAAATAACGCTAAATAGCGTAAAACGAATATGAATATTAGGGATTCTATCTGTATGAAGTCATTGAAGTGCTGGCATTATAGAAAAGCTATATGGTATTTTAGCCAAAATCGCTCGGGGAAATCATAGGAATATGACAAACAAATTAAAAACTAGCAGCAAGCTAGCGTCTTCTTCGATAAAAAAAACACTCATTCAATTTTTATTAGTGGATGAAATGCTAGCGACCAGCACCACTCTCCCAGCTGAAATGCTGCAATCAGCAAAAAGTGCAGCATTAGCGTTTAGTAAAAAAAACACCTCAACGAAAAGCTCTCGACAGAATGAAAGCTTTCCTCACCTTACCACTCAAACCGTTAGCTCAACTCTACGGCCCGTTAAAACCCGTGCAGACATCATGCTGACTCCAGACAGTACCATCGGTAAAAGTGAAGAGCCTGACATTATTTTTCTGCCTTCTTTGTGGAGGAACCCACAAAAAACAATGAATCAATACCCCGAAGTCATTGACTGGTTACAAACCAAATACAATAGCGGAACGACAATTGCCGGAGTTGGAACAGGTTGTTGCTTTATGGCGGAAGCAGGATTACTCGATAATAAACCTGCTACAACACACTGGTATTACTTTGAACAATTTGAAAATAAATATCCAAAAGTTAACCTAAAAAAAGATTATTTTATTACTCAAGTTGACAATTTATATTGTACAGCCAGTATTAATTCGCTCGCCGATTTAACAGTTCACTTTATCAAACTTATTTATGGTAATGAAATTGCACATCATATAGAGAGAAATTTTTCACATGAGATTCGTCGCGATTACGAGAGTATGCGTTATTTCGAAGGTAGTACCGATCAACATTCAGACGAAACCATTTTACAAACGCAAGTCTGGCTACAAGATAACTATTCATCTGAGATACAATTCGCAACACTCGCCGAACATTTCGATCTCAGCGTGCGCTCATTCAACAGACGCTTCAAACTAGCAACAGGCAAAACGCCCCTAAAATATTTACAAGACATTAGAATCGGCATCGCTCGGGACTTACTGCAAACAACTAATCTATCAATCAGCGAAATAGCCTATCGAGTAGGCTATCATGATCTTGGTCACTTCTCTTCCCTATTCAAAAAAACATTCAATGCCACACCTCATGATTATCGAAAAACGGTGAGGGCAAAATTATTTAGACTCGAGACCACACATAAAGAACAAGCACACCATTAAACTTTAAAATATAATGTAAATTTTATTTAAACGATGGTACTCAATCACACAATGGAAAAGCACTTTATTACTGCCAATGATCTATTGCTAGATTCTTTTAAACTGGCAGAGCAGATCTATGCAAGAAATTATAAACCTCAATTCATTATTGGTGTTTGGCGTGGAGGAGCACCTGTCGGCATTGCTGTACAAGAATATTTAGATTTTATGGGCGTCGACACCAATCACATCGCGATAAGAACATCTTCTTATTACGGTATTAATCAGCAACATAGAGAAATCAAGATACACGGGTTAGATTACGTGATTAATCATGTGGAAGCCGATCAAGAATTATTAATTGTTGACGATGTCTTTGATTCAGGAAGATCAATCAAAGCAATCATCGATGAAATAAAAAAACGCGCTAGAAAAAACACGCCCAATACGATTAAAACAGCGTGTACTTGGTACAAGCCCAATCGAAACATCACAGATTTAACACCAGATTTTTATGTTCATGCCACTGATAAATGGCTCATCTTTCCTCATGAAATTAAAGGTTTATCAAGACAAGAGATACTGGCAGGAAAAGGCAGCGAAATTGCAGGTACTATTTTCAAGGGTGATTTACAGGAGAGTGATTTACAAGAGTGAATTACCTAAGGACCTAGTAGAATGCAAAAAATAATCTATACAGAATAAATAGTCATCACAACAGAAAATGCGAACTCTAAAATATGTTGAGCTCGCATGGGATTGTAAAAATGTTATTTTTTCGCAGCAGCCTCACGCTCTTTTAAACGAGCCCCTTCCAATATCCCTGGCATCGCGTAGTTTCCTTCATGGCAAGCATATTCATAAACAGGGCCTTCAGTTTCATAAAAACTTAGCTCTGCAGTCCACGGCTGAGAATACAAATTGGCATCTTCAATCGTAAATTGATAAAAAATTTCTTTATCTGAATAACGTTCAAATCGCTCTATCAATTTACCATCAGGTGATATGGGCGTTGAATTTTGCTCCATGCTTAACATATTAAAATTAATTGTTTCCACCACTAACGTCTTCCCTTCATACCAACCCACTGAATCGCCCAACCAAGGTTTAAGGGCACTGGGCCTATGATTCGCTCTCGCTTCTTTCTTAGAATCAAACAACGGAATAACTCTCGCATCATGAACCATTTCCACAAGAATCATCAAATAATTATCAGTATGCACAAATTGGTAATTACTGTTATACAACGTACCCTGCATACCAGGGCCGCCAGTGTTTCCAAAACCAATCAAACAACGCTCACCAATAGGTAAAGCTTCTGGATCTGAATTCCCGCCGATACCTGTTACATAACGCGCACGAAACCCTTGGTCTTTATAAACTACTTTTGGATTTTTTAATTTAGGAATTTGTCCGTTCTTAGGATCAACGATAAATGAAGAACGATACTCGCCTTTAACAACGGCAAGCGAAGAACCAGGATCAGTCCAGAACGAATCGTATCCTCTCACTCCAAAATCCCTGCTTCCTTTTTCAGGGGCTCCCTCATTTGGATCAGTTTTCGTGCCTGTATCGGCCTCTTCAGGAGCTAAGCCAGCAATACTCGTCCCAGCTACTATTTTTTCAGCTTCAGCTTTTGAAACTATTAACTTATCGATACCCGCTTTACGAGTTAAACTTGTCAAAGAAGCATTTGTCCAAGTTCCTGATAAATCAAATGGTTTTTTTTCAGCAGCACTAGCACTTACACTAAAACAAGCCGTACTAAAAAGCATGATTGAAAATTTTACTATTCTTTTTGTGAGCATTCTTGGCTTCCTTAAGGGTAAAATTGACTAAATTGATTCAGTGATTATCTCTATAATACCTAATATCTTCGATCATACTTTATCACCATGATCTTAATAACCAACTATAAACAAAAACATTAACCTTTCTTTATTTTCAAAAAGCTCTAGGATATTCACTGAGATAATGAAGAATCACAAAGTAAAACTTATTCATTAACAGAGCACTAAAGATAAATTTATATGACGGAACCTACAAAAAGCCCATCTAGAACCAATGCTGAACGAACGGCCGACACACAAGAAAGAATTATTAATGCTGCCATTGAATCCATATATGACGTTGGCTATGAAGGCACGTCAATAAAAATGGTCTCTGATCGAGCAGGTGTCAGTAAAGGCGCTGCTCAACATCATTTCCCAACCAAAACCGATCTTATGCTTTCGGTCGCTGAAGCGTGCTTAAAATTACACTCCAAGATTCGTCATGAACTTTTCATGAAATATTCTCTTGGGAAAGACCGTATTGAGCATACACCCGATGTAAGCTGGGAGATTATTAACCACCCTTCGTATACTGCCCTGATTGAAATCATGATGGCGACTCGAAACAACGAAGAGCTAAAAAAACGCTTTACGCCTCTGATTGATTACATCGCCGCTGAACGGAATGCAGGTGAGAAAGCATTTTGCAGTGATTTCAATATTGAACCCAATGAATCTTTACAGATTTTAATTCGTACTCATGTTACTGCCATGCGAGGGATTGCTGTAGGCTTAATGTTTAACCCAAATAAAAAAGCTTTTCTAGAAGAATTGGAAATGATGAGGAAATATGAAAAATTAATGACTGATATAATCATTAAAGAACACGGAAAAAATAACAATTAACCCAGTAAAACATATAGCCTGTTTCAAACACTTATGGAGCCAACATGAAAAAAGCATCTCTCCTAAAATCACTCGCTGCCTCACTCGCTTTACTGACAGCATCAACTATCTCACAAGCTGCAGCAGAAGTGTCTTTAACGCGTTTAGATTGTGGTACGTCTTCACAGCCATCAAACGTAGCCCGCTTTTCTGATTCTTATGCCTATGACGGATTCAAAGTCCAACTCACCTATAGCTGCTATTTAATTCAGCATGGAGACCAATACCTATTATGGGATGCAGGACAACCTGACAATGGAAGACCCACGGCTCCCAAAAAAAATCTTGTTAAACTATTAGGCGAATTGAAATTAAAGCCAGAACAAATTACTTACTTAGGTATCAGTCATTACCACGGCGACCATGTTGGCCAAGCGCCGTTTTTTCCGCAATCAACATTGCTAATTGGTCAGGGCGATTGGGATGCCATCACAGGAGTCACCCCCAATCATATGGCAAATGCCAAACCTTTCGAGCATTGGATTTCGGGTGGAAGCAAAGTCGAACCACTTCCCGGCGATAAAGATGTCTTCGGGGATGGCAGTGTCGTGATATTAAATATGCCAGGCCATACACCAGGGCATCACAGTTTATTGGTGAAATTAAAAAAGAAAGGGAATGTGCTGATCAGTGGCGATCAAGCACACTTTCATGAGAACTACGAACACAACCGCGTGCCTTCTTTTAACACGAATCGCGCAGATACGTTAGCGTCATTCGATCGATTTAAAGATATTGCTAAAAACCTAAATGCTACCGTTATTATTCAGCACGACGCACGTGATATTGATAAACTTCCCGCTTTTCCTAAATCGGCTAAATAATATTTTTCAACGTTAATTATTTAAAATTTTTGATAAGCATTTATTAAAGCCACAAAAAAAGCTCAAACACAGATAATTTTGTGTTTGAGCTTTTTTGTTTTACCCATTTAACGGCATTTAAAAGTAATAACCATTAAAAGTAACAAGAATAAAGTAACGAAGTTTATGCAAGATCAAAGCGATCGGCATTCATCACTTTGCTCCAAGCCTTCACAAAATCATTGACAAATTTTTCTTGCGAATCACTTTGTGCATACACTTCTGCCACTGCTCGTAAAATAGAGTTAGAACCAAACACTAAATCAACTCGCGTACCTGTCCATTTAGTTTTTCCTGTTTTGCGATCCACACCTTCAAACACATCAGCATCCTTACTGGTTGGTTTCCACTGCGTATTCATATCGAGCAAATGAGTAAAAAAATCATTGGTTAGTGTTTGTGGTTTTTCTGTTAACACGCCGTGCTTTGTATTGTCATAGTTGATATCCAACACACGTAACCCACCCATTAACACTGTCATTTCTGGAGCAGTTAATTGCAACAGCTGGGCTTTGTCGATCAACATTTCTTCATCAGAAACGGTGAACTTGGTTCGACGATAATTTCTGAAACCATCGGCATCAGGGTTGAGGGGTTCAAAAGATTCCACATCGGTTTGCTCTTGTGAAGCATCCGTACGACCCGGAACGAAAGGAACATTAACGTTGCTCCCTGCATCTTTTGCCGCCTTTTCAATCGCAGCACAACCACCTAGAACAATCATATCGGCTAGCGATATTTTTTTGTTACCGGATTGTTCAGCATTAAAACTGTGTTGAATTCCTTCTAAAACCTCAAGCGCTTTCGCTAATTTTTTCGGCTCATTTACTTCCCAGTCTTTTTGTGGAGCAAGACGAATTCGTGAACCATTGGCTCCACCTCGCCTATCAGAACCACGAAAAGTTGAAGCAGAGGCCCACGCGGTAGAAACCAATTCTGCTACCGATAATCCGGACGATAAAAGTTTTTCTTTTAAGTCTTTGATGTCTTGATCGTTAACCAATTCATGATCGACAGTCGGTACTGGATCTTGCCAAATGAGTTCTTCTGACGGGACGTCCTCTCCCAAATAGCGAGAAACAGGCCCCATATCTCGATGAGTCAACTTGTACCAAGCTCTCGCAAAGGCATCGGCAAACTCATCGGGATTCGCATGAAAGTGTTCAGAAATTTTTCTGTACTCAGGATCTTCTCTCATCGCCATATCGGCCGTAGACATCATAATGGGCATACGTTTAGACGCATCTTCCGCATCAGGAGCCATATCTTTTTCAGCAAGATTTTTCGGCTGCCATTGGTTTGCACCAGCAGGGCTTTTCGTCAACTCCCATTCATAACCAAATAAAACATTAAAATAGCTCATGTCCCATTGAGTGGGTGTTGGAGTCCAAGCACCCTCAAGTCCACTGGTAATCGTATCCGAACCTTTCCCGCTTTTGTAACTGCTCATCCAACCAAAGCCCATTTCTTCTATCGAAGCTGCTTCCGGTTCAGGGCCAACATTCGCCGCATCACCAGCGCCGTGTGTTTTGCCAAACGTATGACCACCTGCTGTTAATGCCACAGTTTCGTAATCATTCATCGCCATCCGAGCAAATGTTTCGCGAATATCTTTTGCCGAGGCAAGCGGGTCAGGATTTCCATCAGGGCCTTCTGGATTGACATAAATCAGTCCCATTTGCACAGCAGCTAATGGATTTTCAAGTTCTCTATCACCAGAATACCGGCTATTTTTTTTGTCGCTTGTTGCTAACCATTCCTCTTCAGCTCCCCAATAAATATCTTCTTCGGGTTCCCAAATATCAGCTCGACCACCTGCAAAACCAAAAGTTGTAAAGCCCATCGATTCTAGAGCCACATTTCCCGTTAGAATCATTAAGTCCGCCCAAGAAATTTTATTGCCGTATTTTTGTTTAATCGGCCATAGCAATTTTCTGGCTTTATCCAAATTTCCGTTATCAGGCCAGCTATTTAATGGCGCAAATCGTTGTGCTCCTGCACCAGCACCACCACGACCATCACCCAACCGATAAGTGCCAGCGCTATGCCACGCCATTCGAATAAAGAATGGACCGTAGTGACCATAGTCTGCGGGCCACCAATCCTGCGAGTCTGTCATTAAATCTGATAAGTCTTTCTTAATTGCTTTTAGATCAAGCTTTTTAAATTCTTCAGAATAATTGAATTTCTCACCCAGCGGATTCACTTCTGCTGGGTTTTGATGAAGAATTTTGAGGTTCAACTGATTCGGCCACCAATCATTATTAGCGGTTCCCTCATCACCGATTTTTGTGCGAGCGCCGTGCATCACAGGGCATTTACCAACATGGCTTGTGTCATTTTTATTTCCACTCATTGTCTTCTCCAAATGAAATTAGACTTCTGCGTTAGTGTTTTAAATGATTATCAAGAGTGCCGAAAATCATTCTCTGAAACTGGTTTCTATAAGAATTGGACCAAAGCCAACCACCGAGGCTATTCGGCTTTTCAATTTGATTGTGACTTTATAACAGCTGAACCTCATTGATCTAAATTGTATATATTGAACATTGCGATAGTTTATTCTTATTGAAGCATATTAATTTATTACTAAAAGCTATTCTTTCATAACTCACTTTGCGATGTCAGGCTAACTAAAAACAAATCTCGAGCACCCTCATTACATCTTTTTACACACATGACTCCTTGGATAGCGTGACTCGCCAGAAAGTGACCCGTATTATTGGGCCTTAAATAATAAGGAGAAAATAATGTATCAACAGACAAAAAATTCAATGACCTACATCATAGCTGGCTTCATCTTCCTTGTTTCAAATCTAGCCATTGCGCAAAGACCTGCTCCCCCTCCTCTTGCTGTCCCTAATCCAAACTATGTAACGGTCAATTTAGAGATGGAAGTTAATAAACCTGCCGCAGACGTGTGGAAACGAGTTGGCAAGTACTGTGACATCGGTGAATGGTTGAACATTCCTGGCGGATGCAACATGTTGTCAGGAAAAGAAGGTGAAGTCGGTTCTGTTCGTTCTGTTGCTAACGAAATTTTAGTCGCAAAAACCGAATTGTCTTATGCCTATACTCAGCCTGTTCGTGAGGGCGTTCCGTATAACTTGTACCACGGCAATCTTGAAGCAAGACCTATCGATGATAAAACATCAAAATTGGTTTATACGCTTGTCTACGATGATTCACTGCTTGAAAACGATGAAGCAAGAAAGGCCCAAATTACTCGCTTGAATGCTATCTTTACTCGCGCTTTGACCAACATGAAAAAGCTTGCTGAAGAAAGTTAACCTTTTTTAAAATACGATATAGCTAGATATTTCATTCGCCAACCACAAAAAAGCCCGCTCTTGCGGGCTTTTTTGTGTCCATCAAATAACGTCACAAGACATTCATCACTACTCGCTATTCTTAAATGGGCTCCATCTCATCAAACACATCAACACTCTATTTTGTTGACAATTTTTAGGTTTTTGGCTGATAATAGCTGCCAATATCTGATTTACATGTCTTTTTGTCTACAGTTTATCGCTAATCTATCTTCAGGCTAATACCATATGGCGCTGGAAGCACCCCGCTCTCTTACAATCGGCAACCAGATCACGCAAACTCTGCGTGATGCCATCGTCCGTGGTGATATTGCACCCGGCAGCAAATTGAGTGAGCCCAAACTCGCTGCCGAATACCAAGTCAGTCGTGGCCCTCTGCGAGAAGCTATTCGACGGCTGGAATCAATGAAGCTCGTCACTCATGTTCCCCGAGAAGGCGTGAGAGTCATTACACTCGACCTTCCCAAGGTCATCGAGATTTATCATGTTCGCGAAGCGCTAGAAGGAAAAGCAGCTGCACTCGCTGCTCTTCATATTACCGACGAACAAATTCTCCAATTAAAAAAGCTCTTGGTCATGGCTGAAGAACACATGGCCTCAACAGGCGGAACCTACATTCAAGCTGATGCGGATATCGACTTTCATTATCAAGTCATCCAAGCCAGTCAAAATCAAATGCTCATACAAACATTATGTGAAGAGCTGTATTACCTGCTTCGTATGTATCGCTACCGAGCCAGCCTTCGCCCTAGCCGAGCAAAAAAAGCTTTTGAGGAGCACAAACATCTTATCTATGCCCTTGAAAACCGAGATGAGCAACTCGCAGAAATGGTAATGCGAAAACACATTGTTCGCGCCAGAGAAAACATAGAACAACTGAGTACACTTGATTCAATTAATTGAGCAGGTTTTTTGAGTCAGCTTTTTTAAGCTAACTTTTTTAGCCAATTTTTCTTGAGGACATTATGAGCAACACACCCGGTTCACGCTTTCGATCAGCATTAACAAATAATCAGCCACTACAAATTGTTGGCGCCATTAACGCTTACAGTGCATTAATGGCTGACCAAATTGGACATCAATCTATCTACTTGTCTGGTGGCGGTGTCGCTAATGCATCTTATGGTTTACCCGATCTCGGCATGACATCACTCAACGATGTGTTAGCCGATGTATCACGCATTACCGCCGTGACTGAACTTCCACTGCTGGTTGATATCGACACGGGTTGGGGCGGTGCATTTAATATTGCAAAAACAGTCAAAGATATGATTCGTAGCGGCGCTGCAGCCGTCCATATGGAAGACCAAGTATCACAAAAACGTTGCGGTCATCGCCCCAATAAAGAACTTGTGAATACTGCTGAAATGGTTGACCGAATAAAATCTGCCGTTGATGCAAGAGCCGACGAAAGTTTTTTTATCATGGCACGAACCGATGCGTTTGCATCCGAAGGAATAGAAGCTTCGATTGAGCGTGCGCAAGCGTATGTTGAAGCCGGAGCCGATGGCATTTTTGCTGAGGCCATCACGGATGAGAGTCATTACCGCGCTTATCGAAAAGCATTACATGTTCCTATCCTTGCAAACATGACGGAGTTTGGAAAAACCGAGCTCTACAACAAGCAACAATTGGCAGATTGGGGCGTAGACATGGTGTTATATCCCCTTTCCGCTTTTCGTGCGATGAATAAAGCCGCCGAACACGTGTATAAAACAATTTTAAACGACGGCGATCAAAACGCTGTTGTTGACATCATGCAAACAAGAAACGATTTATACGATTATCTTCATTACCACGACTATGAAAACAAACTCGATGAATTATTCGCAGAAACAAAAAAATCCTAACCTCTTACTCAATAGGACGAATTAAAATGACTCAGAAAAAATTAGAAGGCGCCGGGCTACGCGGCCAAATCGCTGGTAAAACTTCCATCTGTACTGTGGCAGCACATGGACACAACGGTCTTACATATTACGGTTATGATGTTGAAGACTTAGCAGCAAACTGTGAATTCGAAGAAGTCGCTTACTTACTTTTTCACGGTGAACTTCCCAATCAAGCGCAATTAAAAGAATATAAAAATAAATTAGCTAGCCAACGTGAGCTACCACAATCATTAATCGAAGTATTAGAAAGAATTCCCGCTTCTTCTCACCCTATGGATGTACTTCGAACCGGCGTTTCAATGCTCGGTAATTTAGAAACTGAAAATAGTTTTGCCGAACAACAAGATCACGCTGATCGTTTATTGGCAGCTCTTCCCAGTATTATTTGTTACTGGTACCGATACAGTCATGATGGCGTTCGTGTTGATTTAAAGACCGGTGCTGATTCTATCGGCGGACATTTCCTTCACCTATTGCACGACAAAGCACCCAGCGAATTGCATGAAAAGGTGATGCATATTTCTTTAATTCTTTATGCTGAACATGAATTCAATGCCTCGACATTTACCGCTCGCGTCTGTGCTTCCACACTGTCAGATTTTCACAGCTGCATTACTGGAGCGATTGGAAGTTTACGCGGCCCACTACATGGTGGCGCTAACGAAGCCGCCATGGATATGATCGAGAATTGGCAATCACCAGAAGAAGCCGAAAAAGAAATCCTTGGCATGCTCACTCGTAAAGAAAAAATCATGGGGTTTGGCCATGCGGTCTACAGCGAATCAGACCCTAGAAATACGGTGATAAAAAAATGGTCGAAGCTACTGTCTGAATCGGCTGAAAACGACACACTTTATCAAGTGTCTTTACGTTGTGAAGAAGTCATGTGGCGTGAGAAAAAACTGTTTTGTAATGCTGATTTTTTCCACGCATCAACGTATTTTTACATGAACATTCCTACCAAATTATTTACACCCATTTTTGTGATGTCGCGAACCTCTGGATGGGCCGCACACGTATTTGAACAACGGGCTGACAACCGAATTATCCGACCTAACGCAGAATATATTGGGCCAGGATCGCGCAAAGTGTCTCCAATGAATGAGCGATAATTTAATATTGGCTTTTAAAATAAGCAATTAACAATAATTGTTTGAAACACGGGAAAAAGAGAGGCTCTATCGTTCTCTCTTTTCTTTTTCTTTTTCTTTTACATCCAGATAATTTTATTGATGATGAGACAACACTGTGAATTCTGATTTCCGCAAACCACTTAAAGGCTTTGATGCTGAATATTATGATGTGCAAACTGCGATTGAGAAAATCAATCCTGGCAGTTATTCCACATTACCTTACACTGCAAAAATTTTAGCCGAACAATTAGTTCGCAACTGTAAGCCAGAAGAGTTGTCAGAATATTTAACGCAAATTGCTTTTCAACGTGACGATGTGGATTTCCCTTGGTTCCCCGCTCGTGTAGTTTGCCATGATATTTTAGGCCAAACCGCATTAGTTGATTTGGCAGGACTACGAGATGCCATTGCAGAACAAGGTGGCGATCCTTCACAGGTCAACCCCGTGGTCCCCACGCAATTAATTGTGGATCATTCTTTAGCGGTTGAATTTTCCGGTTTAGACCCAGATGCCTTTGATAAAAACCGCGCAGTAGAAGATAGACGAAACGAAGATCGATTTCATTTTATTGAATGGACAAAAACCGCCTTTAAAAATGTTGATGTCATTCCTGCGGGTAACGGCATCATGCACCAAATTAATTTAGAAAAAATGTCGCCAGTCATACAACTCCGTGAAGGCATAGCCTTTCCCGACACCTGCGTGGGTACGGATAGCCACACACCACACATTGATTGTTTAGGCGTTATGGCAATTGGTGTTGGCGGTTTAGAGGCAGAAACCGTGATGCTTGGCCGACCATCGATGATGCGCTTACCCGAAATTGTCGGTGTAAAGCTCACCGGTAAAAGACAACCTGGTATTACCGCTACCGATATTGTTTTAGCCATTACTGAATTTTTACGCGAACAAAAGGTTGTCTCAACCTATTTAGAGTTTTTTGGCGATGGTGTCACCGGTTTAACCATCGGTGATCGCGCAACAATTTCTAACATGACACCCGAGTTTGGTGCTACAGCGGGCATGTTTTATATCGACCAACAAACGATTGATTACTTGAAAATAACCGGCCGCGAACCAGAGCAAATTCGATTAGTAGAGGCCTATGCAAAAACTCTCGGGCTATGGGCTGATCAATTAACCGAAGCAAAATATAAACGCGTTTTAGAATTTGATCTTTCGTCGGTTTGTCGCAATATGGCTGGCCCATCAAACCCTCATCGAAGAGTCGCGACTTCAGATTTAACAGCAAAAAACATTGCAGTGAACTACGCGCACACTCAACAAGAAGAAGCCGAGGGCAAAATACCTGATGGTGCTGTCATTATTGCGGCCATCACCAGTTGCACTAACACCAGTAATCCTCGCAACGTCATCGCTGCAGGATTAGTGGCAAAAAAAGCTAACGAGTTAGGTTTATTTTCTAAACCCTGGGTAAAAACATCTTTCGCTCCCGGTTCAAAAGTTGCAAAACTATATCTGGAAGAAGCTGGATTATTAACCGAATTAGAAAAACTCGGTTTTGGAATTGTCGCTTATGCCTGTACGACGTGTAATGGTATGAGTGGTGCATTAGACCCTGCTATCCAAAAAGAAATTATTGATCGTGATATTTATTCGACCGCCGTACTTTCGGGTAATAGAAATTTTGATGGCCGTATTCATCCTTACGCCAAACAGGCATTTTTAGCATCGCCACCTTTAGTGGTTGCTTATGCGATAGCCGGCACGATTCGTTTTGATATTGAAAATGATTCACTAGGAAAAGATGACAACGGAAGTAACATCACACTAAAAGATTTATGGCCGAGCGATGAAGAAATTGACGCCATCGTTAAACAATCCGTCAAGCCAGAACAATTTAATGCCATCTACATTCCCATGTTTGATCTCGGCGCTATCGAAGAGTCAAAGTCCCCTCTTTATGACTGGCGTCCGACTAGCACGTATATTCGCCGTCCTCCTTATTGGGAAGGCGCACTTGCTGGCGAAAGAACCTTAGCAGGCATGCGTCCGTTAGCTATTTTACCCGACAACATCACAACCGATCACCTGTCGCCCTCCAATGCGATAATGGCGTCCAGTGCCGCTGGGGAATATTTAACAAAAATGGGATTACCAGAAGAAGATTTTAATTCTTATGCAACTCACCGAGGCGATCATCTCACGGCACAACGAGCAACGTTTGCTAATCCAAAATTAATCAACGAAATGGCCATTGTCGATGGAGAAGTTAAACAAGGTTCTCTCACTCGCCTAGAGCCAGACGGAAACGTTGTTCGCATGTGGGATGCGATTGAAACTTACATGAAAAGAAAACAACCGCTAATTATTATTGCGGGAACTGATTATGGACAAGGTTCTTCACGAGACTGGGCTGCAAAAGGTGTACGACTCGCTGGCGTCGAAGTAATTGTCGCCGAAGGATTTGAAAGAATACATCGCACCAATCTAGTTGGGATGGGTGTACTGCCACTGCAATTTAAAGCAGGTACAACACGTAAAACACTACAACTCGATGGTACTGAAGTGTATTCGGTCAACGGAGAAATTAATCCCGGTGTCGACATGGAATTGATTATCGATCGCCGAAATGGCGAAAAGATTAAAGTGCCCGTCACTTGTCGCTTAGATACCGCCGAAGAAGTTTCTGTTTATAAAGCCGGCGGCGTTTTACAGCGATTTGCGCAAGACTTTTTGCAAGAAACTGGAGTTACAAAATGACTTCTCTTGTCAAAGAAAATCAGTCGAAGACTTCCCCAACACAAACATTCCCCGCTCAAATAAAAGTTCCTGCCATCTATATGCGCGGGGGCACGAGTAAGGGGGTGTTTTTTTATTTGAAAGACCTTCCCGAGTTCGCACAAACTCACGGCCCCGCTCGCGATCAATTATTATTACGTGTCATCGGTAGCCCCGACCCTTACGAAAAACAAATCGATGGCATGGGTAGTGCGACGTCTAGCACGAGCAAAGCAGTTATTATCGATAAAAGTCATCACACCGATCACGACGTGGATTATTTTTTTGGTCAAGTCTCTATCGACAAACCATTTGTCGATTGGAGCGGCAATTGCGGCAATCTAACAGCGGCTGTCGGAGCTTTTGCTATTCATAAAGGTTTAGTCGATCCACAAAAAATTCCAGAAAACGGAATCGCAACCATAAAAATTTGGCAAGCTAACATCAAAAAAACAATTATTGCACAGGTACCCATAACACATGGAGCGGTTCAAGAAACCGGAGACTTTGAGCTAGACGGTGTTACTTTTCCTGCGGCGGAAATTGCGATTGAGTTTTTAGATCCAGCAGATGGCGAAGGCGCATTATTCCCTACCGGGAATTTAATTGATGAACTTCATGTTCCTGATATAGGAAATTTTTCAGCCACGTTTATCAACGCTGGCATTCCCACTGTATTTTTACGTGCTGAAGACTTAGGTTATACCGGCACTGAATTACAAGATGCCATCAACAACGACGAAACGGCTTTAAAAAAACTAGAAACCATTCGCGCTTACGGCGCTGTTCAAATGGGCTTAATCAAACACATTGATGAAGCCGCCGCGAGACAACACACACCAAAAATCGCTTTTATCGCACCACCAAAAACCTATATGTCATCCAGTGGAAAAATCGTTAACGAAAAAGATATCGATTTATGTGTCAGAGCCATGTCTATGGGCAAACTACACCATGCCATGATGGGAACTGCCGCTGTTTCAATTGCAGCTGCAGCAGCGGTAACAGGAACACTTGTTAACATTGCAGCAGGTGGAAGCGAAAGAAAAGCCGTCACTTTTGGACACCCCTCAGGAACACTTCGCGTGGGAGCAGGAGCAGAATTCATCGGGGAAAAATGGCAAATCACCATGGCATCAATGAGCCGTAGTGCAAGAATTTTAATGGAAGGAAATGTTTTTGTGCCGAGAAGTTAAAAATAATAATTCAGAGAATACTTTTAAAATAATTTAAATCCGAGGTCGGCCTATTAAAAACAATAAGCATTTTCGGCCCATAACCATCAATGGATACAATAACGTCGAGACAAACTTATAGCGAAAGAGTAACGATTGAAAGCGATTAAAAATCCCTGTCTCTCCACTCAATAAAGCCATTTGGTGAACCGCTTCTTTACCGTAATACAAGCGGCCTTCGACGATCAAAATCATCCCATCGTTTAACTCATAACCAGAGGCTCTAGCGATAGTCACTATCTCGGGAAACTGCCGACAATCCATCACTTCTATTTCACCTACTCGCTCTTTAAATTTAACAAACGCCACATAGTTTGAGCAGACGGGACACTCTCCATCATAAAGGAGGTAATTTTTTTTCGATGCAAGCAAATCGTCTAATGTCATAAGTTAAAAAACCAAACGCCAAGGCGACGTATACAAAACCAGTATAGGAATAGAAACCAAATACAGTGTCGCAAATCGTGGAAAGGTAGGCTTAGCCATGACGAATAACATAACACACAACAACCAACCAAACCCTGTAAACGGAGCTGCAATATAAGTCGAGTGTAAAAATATTAACATAGTGACATGAAAAACAACCTGCACTAACCGATGTTTAAAAAGACCCAAACCTTCGAGTAAGACTTGCATCCCTAAGTTCCATACCGTGACAAAAATGACGAAGTAATGAAAGATAGGCGTAATCGGTAAAACAACAGCACTCTGGCTCAACGTTATATTCGGTGCTTGTATCGCACTAACAGTAGATTGCGTCAATGCAGGTAACTCAGGTGGCACACCGAGTATCACTCCAAAAAACTGAAAATACGTTTCTGTGAGCAAAGCCATTTCAAAAAACGAACCATCCATGTAGGTTGGCGACAACAGTTTTTGAATCGAAGCACACAGCATACAAAATAAAATTAAAAACCGCGCATTAAATTCCAACAACTCATAGCGCTTACTCTCTACTTTTACAAAACCTGCAAAAGCCAATATCCAAAGCCAATAAGTTGTTAAAAATTTATGATTGGCTACCGGCTGCCAATATTGCCCAACCATATAAGTTGCAAACGACGCAAAAGCCACCCAAAACCACGGATTTTTCAGTAAAGGGCGATAAATAATGGCGGAAGCAAGAAAAAATGGAACTAAAAACTCACTCCAGGAATAGGAATAATTGTAAAATGCGAGCAACGTCAATGTCAGCAAGCCAGCTAATTCATAACGATCCCATTCATCGAGAACATTATCAATTTTTTTAAACATAGACTCTAGAAAATAAAAATTAGGCCATTGCGAATATTTTAATGTCTCAGAATTCATAACGACGCTCCTTAACCAACACAGATTTTATCTCCTGCTTATCAATATCATAGTGAATCTTTCCGAATTCAATAATAATCGCATCAGCATTCACAGGATTCTTTCCATGCATCGCCACTTGAGGCGCTAAAGAAAGTTCTCGTCTTTCACCTTTTTCGTTCTGCTCGATCATCGGGATTTTTTTATCGCTGTATTGCCATTTTATTGCCGTCAAAGCCTCACCCAAGTGATTAAAATTTGAATCTGATGGCTCAGCGGTAACTTTATAATTTAGCCGACCCAATTGGTGAGTTACTCCGATCAAAGGAAGTTTGTCTCCCTCAGATGTTTCGATAAACATATGAGTATAACGGGCTTTCGAAGGACGATCCCAAGCGGCAAACATCCCCATTCCTCCCCCTTTCCACGTAGAGAGATCACTGGTTTTTTCTTTATAGAGCTGGTGAAAAAAGATAATGGTCGCCACGATTGGCATAGCATACTTGAGGGTTTTAAACATCATAGAGGATTGCTGCATAGACTTACCTAGTAAAACAAATTATTCCATTAGGATCGATTTCAATCACACCTGCATCCAATCCTTAAAAGTTAAACCCTTTGATCGAGGGCAGCGCAACTTACCAACATATCTTGAAGCAATCAATTTTTAGAGGATTAAAGGACTTTTTTGGCTTACTAAACGTCTAAACCCTGTTTTAAAATCGCCAAATACAACAACGGCTCCAAATTCGCATTTGGAGCCGTTGTTGATTTATCTCAGTTGTTAATTATTCTAGAAGTATTATCCGAAGAATTTTATGAAATCCGACCTATGGATAACCTGATTCGGCTGGATTAACAATAACCTCCAACACCTTCATATTATTTGAATACTGATTATTGTTTGAAAAAACGATTCTGCCCTGACCTTTATACAAAGCGGCAGTTCGATGGTTATCAGCGCCTTTAAAATTAAACGGTCGAAATGCCTTACCTGTCATGTAACTGGTTGTGTTACTGGGTGTACCTGCAATCGAATATGCTTGCTCCATACTCATGCCAACTTGCACTTCCGTAATCGGCGATTTACCGCTCGCAGCTTTCACTTTAGGCGCAGACTTTGCCGCCATTTCTTTTGCGGCTTCAAGCGATGTCATGCCCGCAACATATTGCTCACCTTCGGCCGAACCGAGAGATTTAGCGGCTTTAGAACAATGTTTGCGTGTTTTTCTATTCACTGCATTTTCAGCCACTTGATTAACAGCCGAATAATAACGACGGTTGCCAGAAGCGACGACCCCTTTACATGACCACGAAACGGCATCAGCAAAGGATTTACCCGTCGCCGTAGAATGGACTAGCATTGCCTCTGCAAGCGTATCGAGAACAACAATATCCGCATTCCCTGAACGCTCAATGGATTGAGCCGCATTACGTAAAGTCACTGGCCCACCCTGAGAAATCTGAGAAATATACACTTGATTGGCTGGTGACAATTCGGCCGCAAAAACGCCTGAAATACCAGTACACATTAATAAAGCGAGCATCTTTTTCATTTTCATTTTCATTCGTTGAGTCCTTCAGCGTTAGATTGTAGAAATTTTCAGTATTGATTTAAATTGTAAGGCTGGCAGCGCATATACAACATACACAATCGAACCAGATGATGATTAAAGCGCAACGACCTAAGAATAATGATTTTTCATGCAATTACAATTAGTTAGTCGCGGCGAAAAAATCAAAGTTCACTTTATATCGAAAATATCTCGCTTAAAAGTGCTGTAATAATAACAGCCCAACTCGATAAAAATAAAATATACGCAAAGATGCTGTCTATTGTATTTATTTAAACATCTTGAGTATCAATAATTTTATTTTCTAGGTTGCTAAAAGATTCGCCAGAAAAATTTTTGGCCTAGAAACTAGGCAAGTTCATCTTTAGAGAGTGTGCGTCAAATCGAGGAGGTTCAATCTGACCCCTTGATCTGTTTTGATCATTTTAGAAGTTCGTATTTCGCACCTTTGCTTTTAAATTCCAACGCAAAGCCAGGCGAATCGATTGTGGATAGAATTAGTTTTCCTTCAAGGTTAATTTCCAATTTATTTAACATATATTCAATCTGTTTTTCGCATTCAAGATAATTATCACAACTTATTGACAATGCTTTTATTTGATCATTAGATAAATAGTTTTCTATGTTTGTCAATTGTCTTATTTTATCCGCTTCAATTGAATTATAATGAACATGCCTATAGGATCGTATATCCAAATCTAACGGAAGCTTTTGTTGGGCTTTAGCCATCACACTCAACTTTGGATCATTCCTAAAACGCTCATAATTCAATTTTTCTTTCCCATCGCTCGCATCACAACCAGAAAGTATTAACACCAAAATAAAAACAATTTTTTTATTCATAACCACTCCAAGCTCCAAATGTACTACAGCTACCAGCGCAAACTTTAAAGATCATTTCTGATGAAGTATTTCCTGTAAACACCTGTCTATAGCCCACATTACGGATTCCCGGAACTAAAGAGAATTAAGGGGTCAAGCCTATTTTATTGAATTAAATAAAGAAAATTAAGGGGTCAAGTCTATTTTATTGAATTAAAATACTTCGTAATCGACTAAATTCCTTTTTTAACGTCCCATCGACCAATTCCGACTTAACTGATGCTATTGCTGGTGACACACTGCTTCCCGCGCCCAAACCAAAATATTTAGCGACTTCAGCTAACGACATATCACCCATTTGTTGACAACAATACATCGCAACCTGCCGGGGAATATTTAATTTTTGTCGTCCTCTTCGCCGCGTAACAATATCAACGCTGGATACCCCAAAGACTTGCGCAACGGCGGAGACAATCGTATCTGCATCCGGCCTGTTTAACAGTGTCTTTATTAAATCACCCGACACAGTCATCACTTCTTTGTCGCTTGCGATGGCTTGTCGAAATGCTTTGTCACCGACAATGCTCGACAGATTACCTTTCGAATAAAACTGCATTACCGCGTCGTCATTTCCCTTTTCAACGAAAGCTCGATAGGCCTCATATCGCTGGTATCGATCGAGCATTTGATAGGTCAAATCTCGCATTAGCCATGCAGGTGGTTGCACACGATTGATGTAGGCTAGATAACTCGACCACCGAAAACGATTAAGTACATCCGCTGATGCTCCCTTCACCTCGATGGGATTACGGTGAATATAGCGGCCCACTTGCAGTAGATAAGCGTCTTCATCAACGAGCAACGCTTTATAGCGACCACGGAACAGTGGGCCATCAGTACACTTCAATCTATTGTAACGCTGCGTATAGACACCATTAATATGCCGCATGATCCGATCCAAATTAGCGCGAGGAGTTTCCACCAATAAGTGATAGTGGTTCTTCATCAAACAATACGCGTGGATTTGCGCATCAAATCGGGAGTGAGCCTCTTCTAGAGTGTGTAAAAAGGCTTGGTAATAGGCCTCATCATGAAAAATCAACTGACGACCACGACCACGGTTCATTACATGGTAAAAGGCATTTTCATATTGAATTCGGGGCGGTCTCGGCATAGGGCAGAGTCTAGCGGGGGCTTTAATTCAATACAATAGGCTTGACCCCTTCTGCTCTCTCAATAGGCTTGACCCCTTCTGCTCTCTTTTTACTTAATCTAGTTAAACTTTTCTAATCCTAATTTTTTTATTTGATCAGCTATTGAAAAGTCATCCACTAGAATTTCATTCTTAGAGTCAATTTTTATACGTAATAAAGGCCTAAAAAAATCCTCGCAAGCTGAAATACAGTCTTCATCACTAAGAGTTTTCAACTTTCTGGAAATGCCATACTCAATTGTAATTTCTACAATGGAGCTCTTCGGAAAAATAACAATATCAGGCTCACTGGCAAACGCAATATTGTTAAATTCGTCTACGTCTAACATAAACTCAGATTCACCAATCAATACTTTCAAAGTGCTTAACGCCCCCTTTGAGTCCTCTGAAATTTTTAGATCTAGCACTCGTTTTATTCCCGGGAGTTCAATATGGTATTCTCGAGAACTCCATCTAAGCTGCTCTATATCTAAGTGGAAGCCACCTGCATTCAAACAACCACTAACTGCTATAGATACCCAAAAAACTACCTGAATAGAAAAATGTTTTCTATTGATAATCATTAACTCGCTCCCGTGCATAAATTTTCATCCTCATACCAAGCCCGAAGTGCCCTGCATTCACGGCACTCCAATTCCAAGCATTTCTTTCGCTAGCATTTACACTAATAATATCATTCACATTTAGTGCACCCCTCAGGTGATCGTTAACATGCACTAACTCATGTCCTAAAGTCCACGCTATAAAATTAGAACTTTTCAGCATTACGTCGGGATTCACTAAAATCTTACCTGCAGTTGGGTTTTGAAACCATGTCACACTACCGGAAAGCTCTTTATCGAATTTTAACGAGACTGGATGCATGCCTTCAGGCAGTTGATCTTTAAACATATCTGTGACTTCGTATTTATTAGCGGCTTCTTCAATCTTTTCCATTCCATCGCTATAATTTAACTGAATGGAACTCCTCCCATCCACTCCCCCACCATCTACCCCCGCAGCATCAGAATTCCCCCCAGGATAACGCTGCTTAATTGTCTCATCACCATTCTTATCATAGCCCTGCACCCATTTCCCATCTTCAGTTAATTCTGCTCTGCTAGTATTTGCCTTAGCATCTTCTTTTTTCTCTTTTTCTGTTTTTACACTTTTATTATTTTTTTCATTGCCATTTAGTTTTGGCTCTTTCTCACGCTTTTTGTTTTTTTCTGAGCTGTCCCCATTCTCTCCAGTGGAAGAACAAAAATAAGAATGATCACAAATGCTCTCACCCCAAAACCCCGTCGGATCAATCATACTCACCGGATTATTCCAAACATAAGCATAACGGTTATAGCTCTGACTAAAGTGCGGCGCTTGAACCACAACATCGGGAGAAATAAAACGCCCCAGTGTTGGATCGTACACGCGACCGTTCATGTGAATTAAACCCACATCATCTAGCTGCTCATGACCGGTAAAACCTCGGCTGGTATGCGTCGCTTGTTCAACCCAACTTGGCGGAGGCACTAAAGTCGTCCACGCGACGTCGCGGTAACCTCCGTAAGGATCAAATGCTTTAGCGTGAACGAGCTCACCTGATTCATCGGTGACTGCATTAATAGAACCTAGGTGATCAGTATGAGTGAATTCCAACCGTTCACTTTGCGTGTTGTAAATTGATATATCTCTAAAATGAATCGCACCACTTAAATAAGTTTTTTCAATGCGAGCAACAGTGCCGCTTGACGGCATGACCACTTCATAAACACCGTTGTACAAATACACTGTTTTATCACCACGCTGATTCTCTTGATAAAAACGTGATGTATCTGGGCCATATTCAAATTGCAGTTTCGCGATTGGATTTGACTCAGCACCCTTTGTGATTGAATAAGGTTTTCCGAAGGCGTTGTATTTGATGTGACGATCATTATCAGTACCGGCCGCATCATCAAAAATAATGTTGCCGCTATTGTCATAGTGCAAGCTATGACTTGTACCGTGAATGTTCACACTGTTTAGACGATGCGGTGTGTTATCGCCGGTATAGTTATAGGCGGTGACATCATTATTGCCAACAGAATCCGTTTTGCTTTTGATATTCCCTAATGGGTCGTAGGTGTAGCCTAAACTTCTTGAACTTGCACCGACACTCGATGAAGTTTTTAAACGCTTAAGGTTATCGTAACTAAACGTTTCTGTAGAACTGTTAGCACCCAGTTGACGACGTTGATAAACCGTTCCATCTGACCACCAGTCAAGCTCTAGATTTTGTATGCGACCACCATCAGTTGTGATTTTTTCGATATTGCCAGTAATTGGATTCACAACACGTTGGCTGCTGACGTTATTTCCCCAGCTGGTGTCACTGATGTTGCCGTGATTATCCATACCGTCAATACGATAAATTAATTTATCGTCGCCGTTACTGATTTTACGAACTTCGTTGGCAAAACCAAAACTGTTGTAACTGTTTAAAACACTTAAACCTGACGGATAATTTTGGGTCAGTACTCGCCCGTAATTATCGTGAGTGATAGTGGACTGAAAACTTCCCGTAAAATTATTTAAACTAATAGATGTATCGATTTGATTCGTTTGAACCAATCCATCATAAGAATAATTTTCTGTAAAACCAGGACGCTTTTTAAAATCTAGCGCACCTTGATATTGCCCATCGTAACTCCATTCGTTTAATACTTGGTTGGCGCCTTGGTAATCGTCGATGCGAGAGGTCATCCGACCTAGCAAATCATAATAAAATTTCGTCACGATTCCTCGTGCATCCGTTTGACTAACAACCTGACCTAAAACATCGTAATCATAAATAATGTCGCCAGCATTGGGGTCTGACAATCCGATCATATTGCCATCACTATCAAACAGTGTTTGCACGATGGTGTTGTCGTCTTCGTTAACGCGCACCCAAGTGTTATTCCCTTTGGCGTCATAACGATATTCTGTTTTTACTTCGTCCGCAGTGCCATAAGCATCGTAGCTAACAATAAGCTGATTTAAACTATTGTATTCTTCAACGCGCGTATAGCTTTTCCCCCCTAGCGGCCCTGCAATTGAAGTCGTTTTAGTCACACGACGTCGATCACTTAATTGTTCATAGATGTAATCAACCCGACTGCCATCAGCGTTTAAAACCACTATTGGACGATCGTAAACATCATATTCGAAGGTGGTAAATATTGGCGCGCCTGAAACATAGGGCGAACTCTTTTTCGCCACTCGACCTAATTCGTCATAGACGGTATCTAATTTTAAATTCTCTCCTGCAAAACCTTCTGTTTCAGTTCTCAGTTCGCGACCTAAAACATCGTAGTAAACAGTAATTGTGGGAGCGCCTTTGTTTACTTCATAAGGATTGGCAGTTGTTTTTACTGTTTTATATTTCGGCGTAATGCTTCCATTAATGCCTTGAATTGTGGGGCAAGTAAAGTCACAGAAAACAGTGTCTGAGGTTATTACGGTGCCATTAGGTAATGTTTCTTTTATTAAATTACCAAAGTCATCATATTCGTAAATTGTTTCTAACTGATTCGAATCAATTTTACGCGTTGGTAAGCCGAAGCGAAGATCGTATTCAAACTCGACTAAATGCCCTTCTGCATTCAATTGGTAACGAGGGTAACGATTATCGATAAATTCGATCGCTTCTGTTGTTCTAGATGCGATATCAGTTCCCGACGTTGTTGAGGAGATCGCATTACCCTTCGAATCGTACTGAACCGTTTCGGTGAGAGATTTGTACGTTCCATACTGCCCATACAACCCAGTTTTATTCGTTCGATCTGATTTAAGGGAGCTTGGTTTAGCTCGGCGATTGCCTACCGTTGATTCATGATTATTTGCAGCATTATTAGGATCAATAAATTGCGTGACATTGCTTTGTACAAAACCAATAGACCAGTCTGTTGTATTGTTGTCATAGGTCGTATTGGTTATTGTTTTATGTTCTAAATTAGAAAATTCATCAACCGTCGTGAGATAACCATCTTCTTGATAACCGTAACCTGTATAGGTCGTGGATGTCATAGCATTTATTAGGCCTTTTGACATATCCCAGTCAGGTTCATTTTGGGTAACAACTCTTCCAACAATATTTCCATTATCGACAATGTATTTAACTTGCTGTTGAAGATAAGACTTATAAAAAACCTTCTCTGCTCCATCAATAATAATATTTGGATTTGCATAATTTGCTAGCGAACTCCAACGACGCTCCTCTTTGTTGAGTAGTACGCTGTCACCATTTTCAGATCGCGGAGTTAAATACCTTTCTTTTTTACTAGGTAGGCCGTCTTGCTCACTAGAACGATTAAAATCATGATATTCATATGTACCATCAGGTAATTTTTTTCGATACGTTCTGTTTATCTGACTCCAAACAAACGGATAAGCGTATTCCGTTCTATTAAACCCACCAATTCCGTTTGAATTTTCTTCAACTATTAATTGCATAGCGCCACCACAAACGCCATCAAAAACACAGTTTACATTTAGGGGCGGTAATTGTGGGTCGTCGTCGTAATCAGTATAGCCTTGCGCTTTTTCGCGAGCACGACGGAGATCTTCATCTTCGTAGCTAAACTTAGTGATACCACCCATACCATTATTAATTTCTGATATTCCAAAATGCGCTTTTTGTGTGCTGGAAGGAACGGATTGAAGCACCCCATCAACTACTTGCGCCACATGAGTAAAATTCACATGATCAAACGTTGTTGGCTGCCCGCAAGTTTTATGCGATCCAGATTGATCATAACCACAATATTTAATGCTACTTAAGACACTAACCTCTTTTTTGATACCATAATCTAGCTCATAAATAGATACGGGAATATTATTGGAAACATTACGGATTGATTTAAGCTGCCGCGATGTGATTTTTCGAGTATCTTTTATTAACGTATCTGCTCTAAACGCATAAGCAAGCTCAACGCGAGAATTATCGTACTCAAACGAAACAGGATATAAAGTTTCGAATAGCCCAAGACCACCGGGAGAATCAACATCCTTTTGATAATTGATGTTTACAGTATTCCCAAATGAATCCTCGATAGTGGACGGATACCACATCACTTTATCAAGGCCATCTCCATCTGGATCATAGTTTTCTCCATAAGGGTATTGATCTACAAGCTTGAGGCGGCTGTTGTCCGTATTTCCCAATACAGTTTTTCGATCGCCTTTATGCATACTAAAGACAAGATGGCCGGAACCATTCCTATATAATTTGAATAGAACATCGCTGTTTTTTCGAAGCCTAAATGATGCACCCTCTCCTTGCTGTCCTTTTATTACAGGCACTAAGTTTTGTCCCATATAACAGAAAAGAAGTTCTTTTCCTGTGCGCTCATACGCAGGAGGTAGATCACAAGTTGATATTGGTGATAGCCCTTGAAGAGACCAGCTTCCAGCAATTGGTGCTGGGTTATCAAAACTATATGATGGATACCGAGCTGATGTGTTTACTAGAGATAAATCAGGGATTAAACCATTTATACCAGTATGAAGCTTAAATGGCATCGACAACCTAAGCGCTCCAGCTCTATCAACACTACGCTGAAAAGATAGCGTTGATGGTGTTAAAGCTGTTGTCTCGCTTGTAGCATTTGGCTCAATAGTAAGATTGACACTAGACCAATCCGAGCAGCCAAGAGTATCCGCTGTATTGCAAACTCTGACACGATAAGCGTAATTCCCTTCGTACAAACCATATTCATGATTTAATAATTCTCGAGTGATTGTTGTTTGCCAAGCACCACCTTCATAGCTACGCTGCAATTCAAATTTCGTGCTATTGGGAATAAAACCACTTGGAGAACTCCAGCTGGTTGTAACCTCTCCATATTTTGTTCCTTTAACTACATTTATTCCTGTTGGTTCGGGAGGCCCAGGAAGCGTTGCCACCTGTACATAGGCTGCCTCATAATCACCCGAAGAATACGGGCCACAACCGCTCACATTGCATGCTCTAACTTTGTAGCCATAACCTAAAATATTTTCTGCTTGAGAAACGGAAAAACTTCTTGAACTGCCATCATAAATTTTCGTGAAAATCGGTGCAGATAAAAAATCTCCGTTCGCAATTGTTAAATACAATTCATAACGAGACGGGCTATTTGTCGCCACGCCCCAATTAATCGTGTAATTGCCATCTTCATCTCTTTTTTCATCGGGATGAGATAAATTCGAGAACGAAATACTTCCTGGCGAACCAGGAACGTGAATAACTTGAATTGACTTGGTAGCAGACCAACTAGAACATGACAAAGCGCCACAAGCTCGAACTTGATACTGGTAAGTACCTCTCACCAAACCAGTTTCGGCTCTTGAAGTTACTGCTGAATCTTGAACTGTACTCCAACTCCCACCAGATACTTTTCGCTGCAAAGTGTATTTAGTAGCCCCCGAAGACGCTCCCCAAGAAACATTATAAGCGCCATCTGCATCTGAACTAGGAACAGAAATTGAACTGGGAGTACTTGGAGCTTTAATTACTTGTATATTTTTAACAGGAGAAGGGGTACTGCACCCTGCTGAATTGCAAGCAACAGCGTAATAATAATAACGACCATTACCGTTGGACACTGCTTTTGTGAGAGCTGTACCGGTATATATCTTTGTCCAAGACGTTACACCATTGGAACTTTGATACAGCTCATAACGAGAAACACTTCCAGACACTCCGGACCAATTAACATTGAAGCTACCATCCACATCAGCACCTTGGCTAACATGTGATTGATTAGAAAAAGTTAGATTTGAAGGAGGAACGGGAGGTAGTAATACATTCACCGTTTTTATTGCACTCCAACTAGAACATGTAAAATTACATGAGCGAACTCTATAATCATAAATATTTTGTGCTAATCCATTTTCAGAACGTCCTGTACCTGCCGTCTTCTGAATAGTCGACCAACTTCCAGAATTCGTTTTGCGCTGAAGTTCATAATCCATAACGAAGCCAGATGAGCCTCCCCACGAAATTGAATATGTACCATCTGAATCTGTAGAAGGCCCTGTGATCGAGCTTATGGGACTCGGAGGTGATACAACTTGGATATAAGGCGTATAAATATCTTCGGCTGTATATGGTCCGCAGCCAGTTGCATTACAAGCCCTTACTTTATATCCATAACCTAAAATATTATCACTTTGAGAAACGGAGAAGCTTCTTGCTGCACCGTTATAGATTCTCGTCCAACTCGGCGCCGATAAAAAATCGCCATTATGAATCGTTAAATAAAGTTCATATCGAGTCGGACTGTTATTAGCTGCTCCCCAATTGATGGTGTAGTTACCGTCTATATCTCTTTTTTCATTCGGGTGCGATAGGTTAGTGAAAGTAATTGCCCCCGGTGCGCCTGATACTCGAGCTACTTGAATAGATTTTGTTACTGTGTAGTTAGAACAGCTAGAAGTATTACAAGCTCTTACTCTGTAGCTATACGTTGAATTAGCTAATCCGCTTTCAGATCTACTTGTCGAATTGCTATCTTGCACTGTGGCCCAGCTCCCACCTTGAGCCAAACGTTGTAATGTATAGTTTGTAACGGTGCCTGAAGACGCTCCCCAAGATATAGTAAAAGTACCGTCCGCATCAGAGCTTGGTAGCGTAAAGGGATTAGGCATACTCGGCGGCATAGGAACAGAAGAATTACAATTTGGTGGCATCCAAGGAGAACCGGGCGGAAAGTAAATACATATATCGCCTATATCGCCTAGATCAAGTTCGAAGCCTGTTTCCCAGTCCAAGCCTCCCTCTCCAGCATTTACATCGCCCCCAGCAAAAAGGCCTAAAAACAGCCAAGAGAATGAAACTGCTAATAATTTTTTTAAGGCAACAAAAGAGTATGAAGGGATTGGCATGAGACCGTCCTTGGTTTAATAACAAAAGAGTTTTTAAATTATTTTTGTTTGCAACCCTCATCATTACTTTTATTAATATAGAAAACAACGGCCACAAAAAAAGTCTCATACAAACTGAGACTTTAAACTCAAACTTTTTTCTCATTAGGAAAATAAATACGAAAGAGTAACACCAAAGAAAACAGAGATTAGAGTTTTGAAGGTTTAGGTAATGGGTGAATACAAAGAAAAGAAAAAATTGGAGCGGGAAACGAGGCTCGAACTCGCGACCCCAACCTTGGCAAGGTTGTGCTCTACCACTGAGCTATTCCCGCTACTAGAAATGAGATGATGTGCTTATAAATTGCTAAATACGCATCTCATTCTGTGTAAAAGATTGAGGAAATCTTTTAACAGCCACTTTTGACACCTTAAAAGAGTGTAAAAGAAAAGTGGCGTCCCCTAGGGGAGTCGAACCCCTGTTGCCTGGATGAAAACCAGGTGTCCTAGGCCTCTAGACGAAGGGGACCCAGACCTTTTGCAACCGAAGGTTGTCAAAAGAGGTGCGCATTCTAAGGATCCCGCCTTCGCCTGTCAACTCCTTTCCCCAAAGCGAATTCAAGTCAAACATCCTCGGTTTCCCATCCAAAAACAACAGCTTAAGCCATGTTCAGCGCTCGCGGGACTAGCGGCTATACTTAAAATAAGAATACGATTAATCGTTGCTCAAAATAACTGGTAAACAGCTCTATTTCGCCCTTGTGGCGGGCAATCACAGAAGGAGAGCCTTAAAATGTCATCGACCTTTATTATCGGGCTTATCATTGCTGTTTTGTCCTGTTTACTGGGTTATGCATTTATTTTTCAGTCGGCGGAGCATAAATCACAACAAAAACAACGGCTTCTCTCTGCTTTTAAGCAGCAGCTTGCTAGCTTGATTAGCGTCGCTGAAGGAATCCCCCCAGGATTACTGACTAAGGATTTGGCGGGATTGATTTATCACTGCATTACTGATGTCAGCGAACAACTGATTCGGCTCGAACCTCGAAACCCATCGTTTAGACAAGCTCATTCAAAATACCAGCAATTAATGATTTCTTCTAAGAATCAAAACCCGAATGGCTCTCCTTCATTTGGAAGTAGCCAAGCGATTAAAAATACTCAGCATTTTTTGCGGCAACTGCACGACATCATCGGAACACTTCAACAACAGCGCAAGTTAAACAGCGAACACGCCAGCGGTTATAGCGAACAGGTCAAAGAATTGATGTTACAAACATCGGTTGAAGAATGTTTTTTACTGGCCAACAAAGCGAAAGAAGAAGGCAACTCAAAAACAGAAGCACTTTATTACCAACACATCATCGAATTACTGAGTAAATCGAACCAAACAGGAAGGTTTGACGATCAAATATCTCAAGTTCAATTAAAAAAAACGAAGACGGAAGAAAAAATGTTGGCGACCCAACAGGCCATGTTCAGCGAATCGAAAAAAGGCCACTCGCAATCAGCAAATGGCCCTCTATTTTAAACTCCTATTTCTTTTCTGGATTTATTGGCTGGCTATTTATTCATTAGCTATTTGTTGTTTTTAGTTATTTGCTGCTTATTGATTAAAAGCCTCTTGAAAAGTGTTAATTCTTTTCGCGTTTGCGCCCAGATCACTTTGCCCAACACGCGATACGGATCGCATATCAATTCGGCTACCTTCGGGCGTTGCTGTTACACGAATCACCACATCATCTTTAAATCCAAAAAAAGCCGTTTCATCAACAGCTTCGATTGTTCCTGCTGATTCATTGTCAGACATAATTTCCCAACCAAGCACTTTCACTGTCGCCAAACTTTTTGCATAGGCTTCTGAAACAGATAATGTTGATAACAAAGGTTTAATATTCGGATACGCTTTTTGTTGCAGTTTAGCGAGATTATTATTTTCTCTCGCTAAAGAATTACTCCCCTCTCCTCTTGCTGCTAATGCTGCACTGTATTGCGGTGGATTGTCTAAATCGGTTGTTATGTCATGAATTGCTGGGACACTAAAGTTTTTCGCCCCAACGACCAACACAATAATGACTAGAGGTAATAGGCCTACAACCAAAGCCAATAACCCAGGGCCACGCCATGCATTTGAACCCACGACAAAGGATAATAAAACCCCAACTAACGCAATGATACCCAGTACAACAATACATAATAAGCTTAACCCAAACCCATAAAACGCGAGTTTAAAAGGCAAAAATGAAAACTTATTGCCGAGCAGCCCTATTACCATCACTGCGACTAACACCAATTGAACTCTAAAAAGCCAAGCCGTCCACACCATCTCTTTTGTCATAATGTTCTCGTTTTGTTTTTATAAAATATAAGTCGTTTTTGCTTACTTGATAATTGTTTAGCTGCTTCATTGTTTAAAGAAAGTTTTCCCCTGTCGACATCGACACAATTCTACTGATTTCACAATATGGCCGCTGACTTTCTTGATGCCATTGGTTAAACACAGATTGTGCCGCTAAAAAATCTCGTTTTGATGTCGGCGTTTTTAATGTACCCAGAACACCTTCGCGATGAAGGACTGCAACGACATCATCCGTCAATAAAAAAGTATCCTTGCCAACCATTCTTAAAAAACGAGCGCCAGAATGGCCACCAAGTGAAGAGCCTTTTTTCTTGAGTAGCATCCACAATGAAACAATATCGTCTTCCGGCCATTCGGCAATCATTTTCCCAAAGCTGCCGTATTCTACGGCAACATCAGTCACCATTAGTGCATTATTTCTCACGGCTCGGATTTTACCGAAATGCCTAATGATACTTTTATCGCTCGCTAGCGCTTCTAGTTGTTCATCACTGAACCGTGCGACGACTGTAGGATTAAATTGTTTAAATGCAATTTCAAATGCTGGCCACTTTTTATCAACCATGGCGTGCTTTAATCCAGCACGAAACACTCGTCGACTCATTTCTGACAAATAACGATCATCGGTCATGGCGAGCAATTGTTTTTTAGACTTAGCTTTGGGGAGCAATGTATTCAGTTGCTTTTTTCCTGCCGCTCCACCGCCTTTTCTGTTGATCGCTTGCTCATAAATACCTGAGAACTTTTTCATGCTTCTTTATGCCAACAATATCGTTTATTTTTCTTTCATTAAATTCACTGACGCACTGTTCACACAATAACGGACGCCAGTGGGTTTTGGGCCATCAGGAAACACATGGCCAAGATGACAACCACACTTAGCGCAGGTGATCTCCGTACGAATCATGCCGTGGCTTGTATCTTGTTCTTCTTTTACTTTTGAATGATCTAAGGAATCATAAAAACTGGGCCAACCACAGCCGGAGTCATATTTAGTCTCGGATGAAAACAGTGGTTCACCGCAACAACGGCAGTGATACATGCCCTCTTCTTTTGTATCCCAGTATTCACCCGTAAAAGCAGCCTCCGTTCCCTTCTCTCGACAAATGCGATATTGCTCAGGCGTTAATTTATCCAACCAAAATGTATCGTCTTGTTGTGGCTTGTTATCTTCGTTGACTCGGGAGGTCTCGCCGCTGACTGATGAGTTATCTAAATGGTTATCTACTGATTTATCTGACATAATCGCCTCACATTACAATCTCAATAGGTAAAGGTCTATTCGCGCTTTCTGTATCTATTTGCAAGTATTTAGCAAGTATTTAGCAAGTATTCACTTTAGCCTGTATCGGTCTGATAGTACGCAACTGTACTCTTGTTTATCAACCTTTTATGGCCTTTAATTAGAAAAGTGCTTTCGCCAGCACTCACTTTCTTACTGCTAGCGATTAGACCCACTTTATATTTTTAATATTTTTTAATTCACTTTCGGACCCATTAGTAACGTTATGCAAACCATAGAGAAATCGAAAAAACTTGAAGGCGTCTGCTACGATATTCGCGGACCTGTTTTGGATCACGCCAATCGTCTTGAAGAAGAAGGCCATAAAATTCTTAAATTGAATATTGGCAATCCCGGCGCTTTTGGATTTGAAGCGCCCGACGAAATTATTCAAGACGTCATTTACAATATTCGTGAAGCGCAAGCCTATACTCACTCAAAAGGCTTGTTCGCTGCTAGAAAAGCCATTATGCAAGAATGCCAACGCTTAAATATTCGTAGCGTTGAAATGGATGACATTTATCTTGGTAATGGCGTGAGCGAATTAATTGTTATGGCCATGCAAGCGCTTTTAAACAATGAGGATGAGATGTTAATCCCTTCTCCCGATTATCCCCTATGGACGGCAGCTGTTACGTTGTCGGGCGGTAATGCGGTTCACTATCGGTGTGATGAAAGTTCTGATTGGTTTCCTGATATCGATGACATTAAAAGTAAAATCACTAAAAAAACGCGTGGCATTGTTGTCATCAACCCCAACAATCCTACCGGTGCGGTTTATAGCCGAGAATTATTACTGCAAATCGTCGAGTTAGCCCGTGAGCATAATTTAATTATTTACGCCGATGAAATTTACAGCAAAATTCTTTATGACGATGCTGAATTTATTCCGTTAGCAACGCTCGCAGATGATCTTCTAATTGTTAGTTTTAACGGGCTATCAAAATCTTATCGTCTAGCAGGATTCCGTTCTGGATGGATGGTGTTGACAGGCGCGAAACATAAAGCAAAAGCCTATATCGAAGGCTTAGATATGCTGACCTCTATGCGCTTATGTGCCAACGTTCCCGCAATGCTTGCGGTACAAACGGCTTTAGGCGGCTACCAAAGCGTTAATGAATTAATTTTACCCGGCGGAAGATTGCTAGAGCAACGTAATCTCGCCATTGATAAGATTAACGACATTCCGCAGCTTTCTTGTGTGAATCCGAAAGGCTCTATCTATTTATTTCCAAAGTTAAACTTGGATACCCATAAAATTCTTGACGATGAGAAATTAGTACAGGATTTTTTGATTCAAGAGAAAATATTATTGGTGCAAGGCACCGCGTTTAACTGGCCCGATCCCGATCATTTTCGTATTGTATTTTTACCGCGAAACGATGCGCTTGGCCCAGCGATGGACAAATTAGGTTTATTCTTAGAACGATATTCTCAATAAAATAACTGTCATTCATCTGCGATTTACTGGTCTTTTGATTTGTTGGTCTTTTGATTTCCTGGTCTTTAATTCACCAGCCTGTGATTTGCTAAACCTGCATTTTGCTAAAGAGTAAATCCAAGTATTCGCAGTTTTTTTTCTAAAATGTCTGTATTTTTTGTGTCTAATCGTAAGGATGATCGATCTACATTCATGCGATAGAAAGAGAACTCTCTTCTTTTACGGTAATTTTTTCGCAAATTATCAAACACCTTTTTTCTTTTTTCTGTATCAGCGCCAATTTTCGCCAACTCTACTCTTAATTGCTTATCATCTTCTCTTATATCATGGGCCAGTAATATAGCGTCGTTGATTTGCGAATTAAGATCCTGCTCTTTAGTAAGGTTGATGATTTTTTTCGTGCCGTGATCAAAATTAGAAAATGTAACATCAGGATTTACGTTTAAAAAATCACACAGCTTATTATAAACAATTTCGGTGCCCAAAGATTTACCGTCATAACTATGACCGGCAATATGCGGTGTCGCCAAACTTACTAAATCTAACAAGTCATCAGGGATTAAGGGTTCATCCTCCCAAACATCTAATACCGCGGTTATATCTTCTCGGTTTTTTAAACATGACAACAGTGCTTTATTATCAATAACGGCGCCTCGGCCTGCACTAATCACCATGGCATTTTTTTTCAAAAGCGACAACTCGTTTTCACCCAGTAAATGAAAGCTCGGGTAAACTGCATGATGAGTTAAGGGCGCATGAACACAAACGATATCATTCGATAAAACATTCCCAAGGTTCGTTAAATCATCACTGTTACCTTTTGAACCATTATTTTTATAAAAGTGATCTTTCGACAAGAAGGGGTCATAAACTTGGCATGACAGGCCGAGAGCTGTCAGTGTTTTATATAGACGGCCACCTACATTTCCGCATCCAACAATACCGACAGTTTTATATTGCCAATGAACATTTTTTTCTAAAGACAGTACTGCAAGTGCACTTAAAACATATTCAACAACAGCATTTGCATTACAGCCTGGAGCGCCTGACCAGATAATATTGTGCTGATCCATATAATCCGTATCAAGGTGATCAATGCCTGCCGTGCAGCTTCCCACAAATTTCACTTTGCTGTTTTCTAATAGATGCCTATCAATATTAACAACTGAGCGAACCACAAGTGCATCAGCGTCTTTGATAGTGTCAGCAGATAGTTCACGAGGCGGAATGAGAGTCACATCACCTAACCGAGAGAAAAACTCAGTCGCTAAAGGTATATTGGCATCCACTACTATTTTCATTGTTTCTCTGTGTACCTGCTTATTTTTTTCTTTAATCATTCCATCCAAAAACAGAACCAAAACGAGAAGCTAATCGAGGAAATCCCATCCTTTCACAAAATTCTGTGGTTTGTGTTTCATCGATATACTCTTTTCTCCACTCTAAATCCCTAGCAGAGATATCGATGGGAATATCGCTAACAATTTTTGTAAGCTCTCTTGCCATCATGATTTGATCTCGATATTCATGAAGTTTGTTCGCTAGGTTTTTAGCGCCTCGGATGGGTAATTCATGAAGCCTATCAACTGAATTAAAAATTTCATCAATGCAATCATGGTGATTTAATAACGCCGACACTGTTTTTGGGCCGAAGCCAGGAACACCGGGGATATCATCTATCGCATCTCCCACCAACGCTAAATAATCAATGATCTGGTCAGGTTTTACACCAAACTTCTCTGTAATTTGCTGCGAATAGCTTCTTTGGTTTTTTGCGTAATCCCATAAATAATCTTGTTCTCGTAAAATTAACTGTCCCAAATCTTTATCTCTAGTTAAAATTGCAATTGGCGCTTTAGAACGGGTTAATTTTTTACTCAGCGTGCCAATTAAATCATCCGCCTCATATTTTTTACTGGATGTACTATAAATGGCGACTAACTCTGTGATTTCTCGACAGGCTTCCAACTGGAATTTTAAATCTTCGTCAGCCGGAGGGCGACTGATTTTGTAATTGGGATAAATTTTATTTCTAAAACAACTTCCAAGGCTTTCATCAAAGCAGGCTGCAATTTTTTTAGGCTTTTGCTCTGCCAACAACCTCAATAAAAACGTCGTATAACCATAGACCGCACCCGTCGGGTAACCCTTATCCTCACTAAACCAATTATCCGGCATTGAAAAATAGTATTGGAAAATATAAATCGAGGCGTCGATGAGCAATGATGGTTTCTCTTGATCGGCATCGTTCATACTGGCTGGATAGATCGGAGGCATGCTTCTACTTTTATATTCTTTAATTTTATTTTTGATAATTCAAACTGTGTATTTTAGCTTATATATTTTCGCTAAAGAATTATAAACTTTGGTAGTGATAACACTGAGCATTTAACACATCTTCCACCGAGGCATTTTCTTCTGGATAAAAAAGTTCAACCAATACTCGCACAAAACGCTCTGCTCTCGTTGGCAGGCCATCTTCGCAATACGTTATCGCTTGTTGATAAATATGTTCCTTAAAAGACGCACTGATCGAAGAATCACCTTCTAAATTATCGGCACTGACTTTAAACGAAACACGTGCCGCAATTGAAAATACCCATTCTAATGCTTGCGGTTTTATCTCAACAGATTCAAATAAACGTTGCTGCTCGTCATCCCTTCCATCGGGCGCATACCAATAACCGTAATCCACCTGCTTTCGTCTTTCGGGCCCGGCAATACACCAGTGAGCGACTTCATGTAACGCGCTGGATGGGTAGTCTTGAGTGAAAATGATTTGGTGGCACGAGCGTTTGTCGGAAGAAGGCGATCGCTCTTCATTAGCTGGCTCATAAAGTGGTTCTTGACCACCGCCAACCAGTCGAGTTTGACAATCTCCTTCAAATTCACGATTAAATAATTCGACTATTTGGCTGGCCTTATCTCTGGAGATCATTGGATATAAACTTTTTAGCTAGGAGCACTGACTCTCAATCGAACAAAACTTCAACAATTTTTGAACAGTACTTGATCAATAGCAGGGGCAGTGAAAACGCTAAACAGCCCTTCTGAGAAAAAAATTCAACAAAAAGTTGTGCTTTTCCTCATCTGCATATACCTTATGTAGTAACGGTTCGAAAAACAGCCCCAACATACGCGATTTCATGCCTTAAAGGAAATAGTGTATCTTGACTGAATGATATAGAGCCTTATCTGATGGAGGTAGTATTATGAAGACCTCAACCCCAAGCGACAACTTGGATAACGTCGTTGACTTTTTTACTGGTCGCCCCTACTCTTCGCTCGAAGACAAGCGCTTTATTCGGCTCTCTCCCGAACTCGACGGTTTAGAAATGCTCTATTCCAACGAGGCAAACCCCGAAAAACTTTTTAGCTTAAAAATATTGTGCTGGGCTCTCCGTGCTGATGGAGACGTCGTTGGGCTCGTACCCTGGCTCGATGACATTGTCGCCTGCACCGACATTCAAGATCCGCTCAATGGCAAATGGGAAGGCTATTACGATCCTGGCATTGAAGATGCTTTTTACGAAGCGCCAATCCACAAAATTATTGAATTAGAAACGGCTGCCGAATACTACGAAATTGTCTGTGAAGATGAGACGGATATCGTGCAGGAAATTCCCGATATGATAGGTACTCACGCCGTCTTTTCGAATAATGGTTTTAAAAGCCTATCGCTCACCGAAATCGTCAGTTGGCGACTCCATCATGATGGTATGGTGTGCGGTATGGCGGCAGACGAATCCTTGGTGCAAAGTACGCCTGTCTTGCCGGGGGATGAATGTTTATACCCTGTACAGTCTCGCGATGAATTTCGGTATTACTTTCAACATCACATTGCCAACCGATTGAAGTCAGAAGACCCTGAGGCCCTAGCCGCAATCTCACTTCTTTCTGAAGATTCGGGTTAACAACTCTCTCAACCGTCGATTTTAAAGTACTAAAACGCGCTGAAACTTAAGCGCGTTTTTTACGATTAAATGAACCGTATTAAGCCTTTTTTATGAGGTAGTAATATGTCTGTTCCCGCTTTTCATTGATGAGCAACTCATGCCCAAGAAAAGTACAGAACTTAGGAACATCTCTTTCGGTTGATGGATCGGTCGCTATCACTTCGACTAAATCACCAGAACTCATCCCTCTCACCGCACTGTGCAACATCATGACGGGTTCAGGACAGAGCAAACCTGTCGTATCCAACGTTTTCTTTACCTGATTGGCATTATTGTCGGTATTTGATTTTTCATTCATGCGGTGAATTGTGGCGGAAAACGCCTCTATTGGAAAGCCTTGGAAAACGAAGAAAAGTCATCGTCATTACGACATTTGGAAACAGGTTGGGTCGATGCATCAAAACTACTTTAAACGGTCAATAAAATTAACAGTAAGATCCACCGCCGTTAATAAATGTTCTTCATGAGAAAAGCCTGACTTTTTTCTGGGCTTGAAATCATGATCGCCATCTTCTAACCACATAACGTCGACTTTACCTCCCAAGTCATAGGACTCTACTTCAGCTTTATTGCCAAGTTTGTCTCTAGTCCCTTGCACAACCAGACAAGTTTTTTTAAGGGAAGGAAGATGTTCCGTCCGAAGTTTTTCTGGTTTACCAACTGGATGAAAAGGATAGCCAAGACAAATAATCCCTTTTATTTTTTTTTGAATCGCCAAATTCATGTCTAACATCTCATTCAATGCTAGCGTCGCCATTCGCCCACCCATGGATTTCCCACCCAGAAAAAATGAATCAACATGGCTAAATTTCGGATCACGATACAACTGAGAGATTAATGTTTTCCATGTATCAATAAGCACTTCCTGTTTATTCGGCGGACGTTTACTGCCCCCCTGACGGCGTTGAGCCATATAGGGAAATTCGAACCGAACCACCCCAATACCATTTTCAGCCAAGCCAACTGAAAAAGCATTCATAAATAAAGAATCCATCGGAGCACCTGCGCCATGGGCGAAAATAAATACTGTTGAATACAGGTTATGTTTAGGCGTTGGGTGATCAAGAAGAATAGAGATATCTTCTGAGATGTTGCTCATTCGGCTATAGATTACTTATTGGACAAGCAATCTTGGAGCATAGGTAATGACCATACTCCAACTGATAGCTTTTCGAGGTTAACAAGGGGTGACGTGGATTAAGCGTCCATTTTCCAATTAATTGCATCTTCACGTGGGAGAAGATTAATTGAATCAGATTTATCGTCAAAAACAATAACGACTTCTGACTTTTGAATTTGGCCAGCCACTTGATCGACCTTTGATTCGAGGGAAGATTCACCAAAACCATAATCGGTACCTTCGCGTGTAATAAAGGATTCAATTAAAGATTTAAGTGTTTCAGGCGCTAAACGCTCATGAGGAATTATCATTTTTCGACTCCAAAGACTTTAAGGTCTTACGAAACTTCAATGTAGTTTAATGCCATTCCGATAGCGTTGATTGACTTAGTGAATAAACCAGTTTTCTACCTATTTTTGCTATATGTATGATTGATTACTTCATTACCTAGCTGATCAGACCGACAAGGCTCTATTGGCCAACGCCGAAAAAAGCAATTAAAAAACAATCATGTCGCTCAAAAAACCAGCATTACAGTACAATATTTAGACGAGAATTGATCAATTGTCAAAAAATAATCAATTATCTTTTGATACGTTCATCGTGAACGCTAATTTAATTCTGCTCTTACGTCTTTATTGGCTATTATTCGTAAAACAAAACTAAATTACAGTTATATAACGGCAATACATTGCTCGAAAACTTTGTGAAGAGTAATCTGAGTTAAGCTTTCGATCAATAGTTTTTATGAAGTTATTTTCTATTTTTTTCATTTTTGGAAGTAATCTACATATGGATTGTTAACATCATCTAACTGAAACTAATTTACGAAGCTTTCTTTCACGCTTTCGGCATACACGTCAACAATAATATAAATAGACTTTTAGACACATAACAGAGAATTAACAATGAAAAAACAACTCTTACTAACCCTAATGTGTAATGACCAGCCAGGTCTCGTTGAAAAGATAGCCGCCACAGTTCACAGCCATAATGGGAACTGGTTGGAATCTCGACTCTCCAGACTCAGTGGAAAATTTGTAGGAATTGTTCAGATTGAAACTGATGATGTGAACGAGAAAAAACTCGTCAAAGAATTGAAGGAACTTGAAAATTTTGGTTTTTTAATCACGCTTGATACGATCGATGGTAGTAGTAATGAGGACGGAGTAAACCTTAAAGATCGCTCAACAAATCAACCACAAAATACAAATCCGAAACAAAAAGCGTCTGAGGATCCAACCTCTTACGCTTTCTCTATTGTAGGAAATGATCGCCAAGGAATTATTAAAGAAGTCTCACAAGCTTTTTCTGTCAGGCGTATAAATTTAGAAAATCTGACATCACAATGCACAAGTACTCCGCATATAGGCACGCCTTTATTTGAAGCCTCGGGAAAAATTACTGTGCCATTTTTAACAGACATTGATGAGCTGTCCAAACACCTTGATAGAATTTCTGACGAACTAGCCATTGATATTCAATTAGAAGAACTTTAATTGTGCTCCATTCTTCTCTAGCGAGTTAGGCTGGCTATTAAAAACTGGAAACTCCCCTTCGGGAATTTAATGGCTATTAAAAATTTTCTTCCCAATAAATCACTCGGTCATGCCCTCGATAATTTTGAAAACGCACATAAATACGAGGATGCGACGAATCATTATAATTTCCATCTTGATTCCAATCGCCTTGTAAAAAAAGATGTGACGATAAATCAATATCAATGGGATACGTTGCGACTTGCCCTGTTGCACCATAAGCAATTCCGGCTTTTCCTTGGCAAAACCCTAATGCTGTTGACGACATACAATCAAGGACACCGTTCGGATCTGAATAATCAAACACAGAAACACTGCCACCCAAATCCACCGTCACTGTATCATTACTCGCATCAACTACTGAAGAAGCACCGACGAACGTGACATCTGTTAAAGGTAACTGAGTACAACTATCATCCGTGTTGACAACAAACGCATTACCATTCCAAAATTCTGTTTGCCAAATCATTGGTATTGCAGATATTTCGGGGCCATGTACGTCTGCAATTCGTAATCGTCCAAAACGCATCGCTAACGATCCACTTAATTCTCGACTATCGCAATTCGTATTCGCAACACAATCACCCGCTTCGTCAGCTTTAAAGTTTAAGGTATCAAAATTTGCGCCATCAA
Organism: Cellvibrionaceae bacterium; assembly: GCA_050633885.1. Classification (GTDB taxonomy): domain Bacteria; phylum Pseudomonadota; class Gammaproteobacteria; order Pseudomonadales; family Cellvibrionaceae; genus JAWSVE01. Next base: position 369,514 of record JBOEHK010000001.1, on the reverse strand, counting down.
TATCGTTGATTTCTAGTGCTAACAACATATTCGTGTAAGGCCCATCAGGAATAGTATTAGATGAGCCATCTACAAATCGTGAAAAATGAGTATTAGTGTCAACAATTAAATATTCGCCATCATCCCAAAGGGTATTCGCAATAGTTAATCGATTATTAAAATCAAATCCAGAATTATTATTTTCTCCACGAAGCGTTTGAGTAGCAGCGGGGTAATTTAAATCAGCGCTATCATAATTAATGACCGTCGTTCCGGCTCTATTTTTAGCTGCAATCTCATAGCTCACGTTAATGGCATTATCAGAAAAGTAACTAAAGCCACCAGAAGAACAGCTATTCGTTACGCTGCTTGATTGAAGTGTAAAATAAGCAGGATAAAACCGGCCAACCGTGATAGGTGTAGAACTCACAACATCACCAGCTCCTAAATAATCACCATCACTGATACTAACAACAGTAGAAAATGTACCCACTTCGTTCCAAACAACAGACGTGTTTTCAAATTCTCCAGCATTGCCGGTTGATGAAAATGCCGCAGGATTTGTTAAAGAACCGATACTACCACCAACAGGAAAAACTAAACTATTTAGCGCTAACGTCATTTCTTCTGGGATAACTTCATTTCCAAAGTTCGGCGTTATATTTCCAAGCGCATTTCTTGCTTCAACAACAACACTAAAAGGATCACCTCCAGAAATAAACCCCGTTCCTGTTTCTGTCGTAGAAGGATTTGTCACTGAACCTGCGTTAACAGAGGTAATGACAAAATCAGCAGGCCTGACAACGAAACTGTTACTAGAACCCAGCATATACTGTCCGCTAGGTGTTAAGTCATCGTTTGGAATTTGGTATCTTGCATGCAAAGACACTGCACCTGCATCGGGATAATTAAACGTAAAAGGTGCTTTCGAATCAGTCCCAAACAATACATTGTTAAACGTCGAATAACTGGCTGCATTCACACCACCGTTATCATTATTGGTCGATACTGTCGTTGTGTTACCGTTGTTCGTCATACTCACTTGTAAGCCAGCGCAAGTTGTTGGATTTGAGCATTCCGCGGCGAACTCGATATTGGCTTGATCTCCGTTATCAAAGACATTCACACATTGACCCGTTTGATTATCGGTTCTCACCGCTTGTAAGAAGTAAGTACTTGATTGTTGAGCGGCCACTTGATGGCCGATGTTAGTGGCATCAGAAGCATTCACAAAACGAAAACCCGTTTCAAAAAATTGAATATTGGGATCCTCTCCTGAATTTTCTCCCGGGTCAGAATTGGCGGAGTTAATATTAAAATTAACGGGTAATGGATTAGTTGCCGCCATGGTGTGATTAAACCGAAAAGTTGCTTTTGAATTATTTCCAAATGTATAAGTTCCCGAACCAGAACCTGTATCAACAATAGAACCCACATCAACACTCGACCAAAATCCATTTGAGGTTGACGTCGTTAAAAATACACTGGTCCCACTACCCGGTGTAATTTCACTATGACTCGCATCATGTGCAACAATCGTCACATTGCTGGCATCACAAATAATACCTGTGGTATCGCTATAACTAATCCCTCCGTCATAACTAATCGCATAATGGTCAATACCGCCAATGGGACAAACATGGGTTTCAGCCATGACAGTTTGAATTTGTGCTTGAGTAAGCGCACCACTATAAATTTTTACTTCGTCAATTAACCCATTAAATGTTCGAGAATTAATTCCCAAATCAGTACCAATCAAAACGGGATCATCATTTAAGGTAAGTGTTCCCGTTACATTTGTAGCCGCCCTTTCTACACCATCAATATATATTTTTTGCTCTCCATCCTGATAAGTTATCGCAACGTGATACCAAGTCCCATCAGTTTGTAATGGAGTACCAGACGTTCCCAGTGATCGCGAGCCACCTCCCCACCACCAAAATATTTGACCTGAAGTATTTAAATGAAATTCAAAATTTTCATCTTTAGAAACGATAGTTTGTAAGCCTGATGATGGTATTGATCGAGGTTGGATCCAAACAGTAACCGTTAACGAGTCAGGTAAATCTAAATCAAAACTTCCACCTGGATCATTGATTTGAATAAAACCGCCATTTGCACCAGAAAAGTTTCCGTAACCACAAGTACCATCAGGAAATGCAATCGCAGGATCTGTTCTTTCCGGCAATGGATGATTCCCACTTGGAGCCGCCGTAAAACCGTGAAAGTTATTGCCCGAAGCATCTAGAATTTGATTGGACGCTCCATTCCATGACAATTCTTCTAATTGCCAATGTGCTAACAGTGTCGTCGGTGGTTGAGTTTCAGTTACTATGACATCATCCAAATGCCAATAATCAAAAAAGAAATTTGAATTCAACATTCTGAAACGCAATCTTAAACCATCATATAATGCGTCATCCGGTAAATCATACGTTCGTGCAAATATTTCTCCATGAGTTCCTTCACCTGGAAATGTCTCTAATATTTCCCAATTATTGGTATCAGATAAATATTCAATAATAAAATCTTCATCTTCATCAGGGTCTTCACTAAACGAGTCCGATCCTCGTCTTACCCAAACAGATAACTCTGCAGAAGGAACATTTGCATTAATAGCCCTAGAAGATTTTAATGTTATCGATTGAGGCCCTGTATAAAAAAAAGCTGATGCGGGAGAAGAGTTAAATGTATCAGTATTAACCGATGTGAAAATAATACTCGAACGATCGAAATCAGATGTTAACTCGAATGTAGAATTAAAATTATTTTCGAACAGAACATCTCCAGGAAGCGAATAGACACCGCTAGAGAAAAAAAACAAATAGATATTAATTAAAACGAATAATTGATTCATTGAATTTTTCATAAAACACTTACTCTAAAAAAGCTTTTACGGTTACCGTTCGTTCAGACCAAATAGGTTCAACACCACACTTCGCCTGACTTTGCACTTCATAAAAGGTCATACTATCTGCACCATCTATAGAGGCAGAGCATGTCACAATCGCCGTACAGCTATTCATTCCTGCAGCAGAAAAAGAAATGCTTGATCCATTAACGGCCGTACACTCATTCGTAGAATATGTTCTGCTGATAGGCATTGAAGTACTATAAAATAATTGATTCATTGCAAATTGCGCCATAGATTCAGCTGCAAAAAAAGCTTGTATCGAGGCCTGTTCTTGCACTCGCGTAAAAGAGGACTGAGTCCCTATCCGTGACAAACTTATCGCCAGTAACCCCATCACAACGATAATAAAAGCCGCCATGGGCATTAACCAACCTTGTTGTTGTTTACGCGATTGATGTTTGCTCACTGTTTTAAGGTACATTTCTCACCATAATTTGATGACTTAACGCAATCCTTTCTCCTCCTTTTTCAAAAGGAATGTTTAACTGTACGATTGTGTTCCGATCAAGCGAGCCGCTCGTAATAGAAAAAGGTATTTCTCCAGAAAGACTGACGCCCACTGAAAGCAAAACACCCGTACCAGGTGGTGAGCCAGTTAATACGCTTTGGCTTGGGTAATTTCCCGCTGAGGTATAATTGTCATAGGTAAATAACTGATCTCCACTTATACAGGCTTGATTAGGTTCACTAGCAATGAAAATTCTATTGTTGACGGAATTTCTTTCAAAAATTTTTGGGTTGGATAACGTAATTACATTCGGAATATTGCTGGTATCGATGCTTGAAAACAACTCTAAAGAATTTGGACTCGCATTATAAATATCGTTACTACTTAATGCCCCGACGATGACATAGGCCGTATTGCCACTACCAAAAGATAAAGGCCCCGTATTCATAGTCGTTACGGAAGAGGCACCGTTGGACTGGTCGGGAAGAACACCAACATAATTTCCGCCTCCCACAATAGGTAACCATTCAATGCATAAATTATTAGCACTCACCCTAATACTATTCGGTACAGCGTTACGGAGTTCACGGGTTAATCTTTCTATCGTCTGACGCCCACGTTGAATGAGTTGTGTTCTATTTACCGTTTGGTGATACCCCTCTGCAGTACGAATCATAAAACCACTACCGATGACAGTGAGTATCGACAAAATAACGACCACCGTAATCAGCTCAATCAATGTAAAACCTGTTTGCGATTGATTGTGGATGTAAAATTTTTTCGTCGTTAGCATCTACTTTTTTACTCGTTTATGAGCACTATTTTATTAAAAGTTTGTGCGATACGTTGTCAAAGTGGCGCTTCCACCTCCACTAGACGTTGTATTCACAGTAATCCTTCTCGCTTGGTTATTCACCATCCCTAAATCAGAACCGGCTTCAACGACAGTAACAACCGATGTGCAATCTGGATTATTTGAATCCGTTATTCCATGAAAATCACCAACATCATCTAATGCACTGTCTGACATAATTCCTGCACAACTAATCGCTCCACTCTCTGCGCTGCCACAAGGAGGAACACCGCCCGTTGGAGAGTTTTCATCAAAACGTCTCGCCGTAATTTCATCTAACTTTGTTTGAGCGCATTCCAAAGCTCTGATTTGAACAATCGGATCGACACTATTGCCAAGATACTGAGTAAACACGTTCACCATAGCGGTTAAAGTAATTCCTATAACGACAATAAAAACGATGGTTTCTATCAACGTGACGCCCTGTTGATTTTTCAAATGATCAATACACATAACCACTCTCTTCTACAGTGATCACAGCACTTCCATCATTCAATGAAATAGTCGTAGAAGACGTTTTACCTAACTTGTCATAATTCATAGTCCCTGTACCCGACGAAATAGTGACGCCATTAGGAAGAGAGAAAGGATAGGAAACGCCAGGGAAATTAATACTCATACCGTTCTCTCTTACATCAATGCTTGAAGAAGTGAAAACAATCGTGACAGGATTTGAACTGCTGTCACGAGCCATCGCAATCTGTTGCGTATGTGACAAAGCCGCAATAATCATATCGCGACTTGTCATCACACTTGAATCAGAGACTCGTAACTTAGGAAGCGCAAAAAAAGAAATGATACCTAACATCACAATAACCGAAATTAATTCGATCAGTGAAAACCCCACATTTTTTTTTCTAGTCAATACGGGGCGATGTCTTTTCATAAGATTAGATCATTCAATGAATGCGCTTCAATGATTCTTAACAACAAGAATATATCGACGCCTCATTTAATTAATCTGCCCAATACAAAGTATAAGTGGCCACTGCTGCTGCATCGGTCGCATCGGTAAGGCTACAAACAGCATAATCACCTTGATCAGCCGCGGCTGCATTCGTACCTTCGTCCGTTGTCATGGCGGCCGATTCGGCAACGGTGTAATCTGCTGCGGCAATTTGACTACTGGAGTCTAGCAGTGCATTCGCTACCGCAAGCGTACAGCCACCGGTTGTATCAATAGCGACTGCACCAGCGACACCAGCGGTTTGTGCTAACTCTGTTGCGTAGTTTATTGCACTACCTGATTCAATGGCGCCTGCAATACCTGCAGCAGCACCCGATCTAGCCGCCGTTTGTAAATTAACAAATTTAGGCACTGCTGTAGCGGCCAAAATCCCTAAGATAACGATAACCGCAATGAGTTCGATTAAAGTAAAACCTTGTTGACTTGCTGGCCGTTGTTTAAATTGAATTGTGTTGTTCATACCTAACTCTCCGTTACTTCTATTTCCTGATGATGATTGTAAAAGCCATTAATAATCACAAATTAAAAAATAATAAAAAATGATGAAAACCTCACGCAAATATATCGACATTCGTCAATAATTTGTCACTTTCTCAATAACATCAAGGAAGTGCCATTTTTCTAAAACAACACTTAAAAATAGGTTGTTCTTATACTAACTATAGCGTTTAAACACTGTTATTCCAGCAATTCGACAGCGCTTATTATCCGCCCATCCATTAAATTGTAATCAAAATAATAGTTAGAATTACGTTTTGTTATCAATCGATAACGACACGTTTCATCATTCATTTTTAAAGAAAGAAATGAATTCATTTTTTTATGAATATTATCAATGGCTTCGTTAGTATTACTCATCATTTCCTTTAGATGATTGTCGCTATTTTGAACTCGTTCACCAGTGTCAGACTGAATTAACCCAGTCCAAAGATTTTCACAATTGATTTCATCAACAGCGGGCAAGTCAGTTTTTATAATCGAATTTTTTGATACCGTGGCGAAGGGCCAGCCAGAGGAATTAAACAAGACATAAGCGCCATCTAATTCCACACCCCTTTTATCTTTGCGGTTATCATCTCGACGCAGTGAATTATTAACAATCCATTCACTACGCAACAATCCAACAACCGATGCAAAACGATTTGCCGTCACCTGTACAGTGATACGTTCAGTACGATCGACAGTTTTAAAATAAAAAGGCAGTGATGTCGCACCTAACAATGCAACAATTGCAATGACAACGATTAACTCAAGAAGAGTGAAGCCTGAATCACTTATAAAATTATTGCTTTTGTTACGAAAGGAACGGTCCATAAGCCAATCACTATTTTTGAATGTCGTACATTCCCCACATTGGCAAAAATATTCCTAATGCCAATACGAGAACAACAGCAGCCATGACAACAATCAACAGGGGTTCAATTTTTGCGCTCAGGCTTTCTACATCGTAATCAACTTCACGCTCATAGTACGAAGCGACCTCTGATAATAATTCATCTACTTGACCACTTTCCTCTCCTACAGCAATCATCTGCAAGACCAAGGGAGTAAACATGCCACTACTACTATGTGTTCTTAATAGACTCTCACCACGTTCAATACCGGTACGAATGTTTCGAATTTTTTCAGATAAAAATAAGTTATCAATCACTCTTGCGCATAATTCCAATGAGGTAGGCAAAGGAACGCCCGAACGCATCATCAATGAAAAACTTCGTGTATATCTTGCCATTGAACCACGTTCAATAATGTCGCCGATAATGGGAATATTTAATTTCTTTTCTCCCCAAAATCGTTGTCCATTTTCAGTTTTTAAATATTGCTTCCAGGCAACAAAAGCAACAACCATCACCGCAAGAATATAAGGCCAATACTCGACACTGAATTTTGAAGTTGTAATTAAAATAACAGTTGCAATCGGCAATTCAGCATCAAACTTGTCGAACATTTTTGAAAATTCTGGAATGACTTTGATGTTAATCACTGCAATTGCCGCTGCAATTGCCATTATCACAAACGTCGGATACCGTAATGCTGCTTTGATTCGTTTGTTGGTTGTCATATCCCGTTCAAGGTATTCACTCAACTGATCAAACGCCTCATCTAATCGTCCGCTGTTTTCTCCTACTTTTACGATACTAATAAATAAACTGTTAAACACTGTTGGGTGTTTTCCCATTGCGACAGATAAACCTACACCTGACTCTAAACTTTCTGCTACGTCATTCAATGTCTTGCGTAATTGTGGATGATTAATCGATGCTGCTAGTCCCCTAACACCACGAATGAGTGGTATGCCTGCTTTAGTGATGGTATACATTTGACGACAGAACATGATCAATTCTGCGGTACTTATTTTCCTTCGTCCAAATTTTTCTAACACATCTTCTACAGCAGTGTCTTTATCATTCACTTCTGTGAGAGATACCGGAATTAACCCAAGATTTGATAATTGGCCAGCGACACTTTCTGCATTAGCAGCATCCATTTCACCATTGACTAACTGCCCCTGATCATTTCGTCCTTTATAAATAAAATGGGGCATGGCGCTTACACCTCTGTAATATGTTCGTCTTCAACCAAAGCTGACACACGTAACACTTCTTCTAATGAGGTAATCCCTTGCACAGCAAACTCTAAGGCACTAAAACTTAACGGCATGAAATCAGGATTATCATGTGCCGCTTGGTTAAATTGTCTAACATCATTTTCTCGTAATGCATTTGCCATTGCCTGGTCGAGATCTAATAATTCAAAAACGCCAATACGTCCACGATAACCGGTACTAAAACAATGAGTACATCCTCGGCCTTTTTTGAACTTCACATCTTCAACGTGTATTTTTTTGCTGGCAATATCTAATAGTTGTCGTTCATTCGCATCTGGCTCAGCATCTTCACCACAACGTTCACACACTCTTCGCACCAAACGCTGCGCGACAATTGTTTTCAAAGAAGCCGCCACTAAAAATGGATCAACCCCCATATCAATAAGCCGAAGTGCAGAGGTGATGGCATCATTAGTATGCAATGTGCTCAACACCATATGCCCCGTCATTGCTGCACGCAATGCTATCTCTGCTGATTCACTGTCCCGGATCTCACCCACTAATAACACATCTGGATCTTGTCGAAGTGTTGCTCTTAATACCGTACTAAAGTTCAAACCTATTTTTTCGTGTAGTTGTACCTGGCTCACTCGGGACAACCTAAACTCCACCGGATCTTCGACGGTAATAATTTTTTTATCGGATGTGTTTAATTCAGATAAAGCACCATACAGCGTTGTGGTTTTACCGCTACCTGTCGGACCAGTAACCAACACTAAACCATGAGGACGTCTAATAGTTGTTTTAAATCTTTCTTCAATGATTGGTGGCATACCGACTTTATTAAGCGGCATAACTCCATCGGTATGATCGATAATTCTCATCACTACCGATTCACCAAATTGCACCGGCATTGTGGACAGGCGGACGTCAATACTGCGTCGACTTACTTTTAAATTAAAACGACCATCTTGTGGCATTCTTTTTTCTGATATATCTAAACCTGACATTAATTTTAAACGGACGACAAGAGCACCAGCAATGCGTTTTTCATTCATCACCTGTTCACTTAATACACCATCAATTCGTTGCCTAATGCGCAATACGTTTTCGTCTGGTTCAATATGAACATCTGAGGCTTTTGTTTTAATCGCGTCTTCAAAAATTGCTTGTAATAATTTAACAACTGGCGCATCGCTATCGGTTGCTTCTGTCACAACATCCGCTAAGTCAACGGCTGAACTTTCTAATTCTTCATCGAGTTCCTCTGCTAAAGACGCAATATCTGATTCACGACTGTAAACAACATCGAGGATATCAAGTAATTCTGATTCACGAACAACTGCCGGTTTTAAATTTGATTTTAACGTGCGAGATAACTCGTCTAATGAAAAAATATCGGTAGGATCTGCCATGCCTAACAGCAAGCCATCATCTTCTTGTTTTAAGATCATGACTCGGAAACGTCTGGCTAGGGTTTCAGGTAGGGTTTTCACTAAATCTTCATCGAATTGATAATGACGCAATTCGACAAAAGGAATTTGTAATTGACGCGATAATATTGATAGCAAGGTATTTTCTTCAATATAACCCAGCTCAATTAACGCTTTACCTAGTTTACGGCCACTTTTTTTCTGATCAGCTAAAGCATCTTCTAATTGCTCTTGGGTAATAATTTGTTGAGCAACTAAAATATCGCCAATACGAATTCTTTGTTGAGGAGGCGGAGCTGGTGCTGCCGCTCCAGGTGATGTACCTAGGTTATTCACAATTCCGTTTTCCTGATTTAATCATAATAAAATAGTCAAGCGATCGAATTAAAACGTATCCCTATAGGTAGACCCCATGTTACTCAAACGACCTTGTGTACGAGAAATATCGGACTCCCACGTATCATCTTTTACAACAATCGGTCTCATCAAAATAACAAGCTCGGTTTTCTTAACTGCATCACTTTTACGCTTAAACAATAAATTTAAAATGGGGATATTGCCCAAAAGTGGTTTTTTATAAACGTTTTCATTGGTCACTTCTTGCATGAGCCCACCAAGTACAATCACTTGGCCATCTTTAGCCCGAACAATACTATCTGACTCACGAATATCTCTTAATGCTAACGGTAAAGAAAACTGATCATTACCCACTGTAAAATCTTTTTGTTGATCAGTAACATCGCTGATTACTGGGTGGATATGTAAAATCACATCACTGTTATCTGCAATTTGTGGAGTCACATCTAAAGCGATTCCACTGAAAAAAGAAGACAATTCAACAGACGGAGTATTCGTCGTTGTTGCTGCACTTGAAGTGGTTGAATTAGAAATCCCCGTCACAAAAAACTCATCGGAACCAACACGTATAATCGCTTTTTGATTATTTACCGTAGACACACGCGGACTAGACAAAACTTGTACGTGACCTTGGGTCTCTAACATGCGGATTAATTTAGTAATATCAGACACACCAAAAACAGCAGAGAATGCTTGATCAATCACTTGACTGGTGACATCGGCATTAGATTTTAAGTGGTCATAGTTGTATCCCATCTCTCCTTGAATCATCGACCAATCAACACCGGCTTCAAAACCGTCATTTAATTGAACCTCGATAATTTTTGTTTCAAGGACAACTTGTCGAGATGCACTGAGTTGAGATTTTTCTAAAAAGTGTCTCACGGCCGATAATTCAGCGGGCATAGCTTTAATTACAACAATACCGGTTTGGGAATTGACAACAACTAACCGTCCCCCATCACCTACATTACCGTTTTTTCCAATGATTGCTTCAAGACTAATACGTAGAGACGACCAAAAATCTGTTTCAGAAGACGTTTTGATACGAGAACCAGATGACAATTGACTGGAACCGCCAGTGGTATTGGAGTTTGAATTATTAGATCCACCTGAACTATTGGATCCATTAGACGAATTAGAACTAATATTGCCTACAACGATACTTGTATCTGACATGCCTTTTCTAACAACATCAATGTAGTTAATCGGGAAAATTTCTGTCCGCATTTTTCGGGGATAAATTGTATAGATACCGTTTTTGTAACCGTATTCATAACCCATCACATCTCTTGTTACGTTGAGTACATCATCGATGGTGACTTGATTTAACTCTAACGAAACAACTCCATTGACTTCTGGATGAACCACTAAATTTTGGTTAGTGCCATTGACTAAACTGAGAAAAAAAGTACGAGCAGGAACTCGACTCACCGATATATCAAAACGTTCAATTTGAAAAGGTCGGCCATTTTTTTTCTCAGCTTCGGTTAGAAAAACCCGGCTATTTGGCGACAACCTGTCAGCATCGGCATGACTGGATTCTTTTGATTGAATAGAGGATGCATTTTGGCTCATCAATAACGATTCCGTTATCGTACTCTCAGCCACTGTATCACCACTGGTATCTGTCAGCCCCGCACAAGACGTCAACAAAAGACTTAACACAATACAAAAAACACCGGTTTGACAACGTTTAAACGTCAAACATTGTTTCAAACAAACATTATGGTTAATTTTAAACATATTCATAACACATCCAATCTATAAAATTAATTCCCTAAAAATTTATATTTAGCGATTGACTATTTCAGCTTTTTTATTTTTCTCAACATCAGCGCCTTTCTCTTTAGCAATACCACTGACATTTTTTTTCATTGTTTTATGCAATCTTAAAACTTTACGTTTTCCATCGTAAACAATCACCACATCATTTTTATGGATGGTTATCACTTTGAAATTACTAGCACTTTGCCCTTCTCTCATATGACGGCCATTAATAACCACTTGACGACGCTTATTAGCAATTAAAATAGCATTCAACTGTAAAGATTGCTTCCCATCAACTTTCGCGCTTTGCTGTATGGGGCGAGTCGGATCGACAAGGCTCTCCGCTAAACTGGAGTGAGAAAAATAAAAAACCAATGCTGTTAAAAAAAAATAAGACGAAAATCTGGTTTTTTTAGAACGCATAGCTATCTGCTTATACACCGGAATACCCCTCATCTCTTGTCAAGGTATACACTTTTAAATGAAAAAAACCGTTAGGATAACTATCCTGCTCATAGCGAAGTTCTTCCCAATAAAATATTGACGGCATGCTTTCTAGCCGATGCAAATATTCAAGTAATTGAAAATATGTGCCTTTGACAACAATTGAAACACCGTGTTTATATATTCCCGAAACGGCTTCTTCTTGCGCGTTCACTGCTTTGTTGTCATCTGCACTTTTACTGACAGCATGTTCACTATCAATTTCTAGCTCCTCAACCGGTAGAGTTTGCAACGACTCCAGCACTAAGCTGTCTGTTTTTTTAAGCACATCCTGCAAAATAAGTGATAGCTTCTCAACATCCACAAGACCGCCAGATAATGCTTCGATCTTTTTCTCTAAAGACACTTTTCTTTTTGTCATTGATTCCTGCAACACCTGAAGATCCCGGTTGGGATCATTAGCAAGAGATAGCATCAACATTTTTTCTTCTTTTTTTAAAGTTTCTATGTTTGTTTGCTGGGTTAACAATTCTTTTTCCAGTACAGCACTCTTATTAGACAAGGGGGTATACAAAATAAAATCCCACAATAAATAAACAACGGCGACACACGATAAAAAAACTAAGCATCGCTCTCTTACCGTCGCACTTTCAATTTTATCGATGACTTCTGTTATCTTCGGATTCATGAAGAGACACCTTCCGCTTTACCTACGCGAAACTTTAATTCATTTTTTGACCTTATCGACCTGGTTTTTACGTTAGCGTCATCCGATTCTCTTTCGATTGTAATCACACCAAATTTCACTGCCTTAAAACTCTGCTCTTGCCTTATCTCATGTAAATAAGTCGGCACTGCGGAAGGTTCCGTCACCCATCCATCTAATTCTAAATACGACCCGCCCTTTAGCAGTCTAATTTCAGTTAGAGATAAATCCGTCAGCGAATGACGAGCCAACCCTTCTAACTGATTTGAAAAACCATCTGCATTCCCTAAGTTGTCGCCAACCATAATGCGCTCTAGGTTTTCCTGATACGAAATTTCCAATTTTAAATCATCAATATTTCGTTGAAGCTCAGCACGGTTACTTTTTGGCTTAGCGGCATTAATCTGACTAATTTTTTCTTCGATTTTTTGATAGTTATTTTTAGAAACACCCACTTCTTCTTTTAAAGAAGAGATCTGCCATAAACTAAATCCATAAAACATCATTAAGATAACAGCCGACACTGCGGTCAGCTGCAATATTTGTTTTACCGATAACAACTGGTCCGATCGGTGAAATTCAATTGTGTATAAATTAACTTCTTGACGATTCATCAAAAACTCACACTATTCCTTTAACATCCATTTTTCAGCACATCTTGATATACACGTCGCATCATAAAATTTTTGTCAAAAACATTGCATACGCTGTATCACTGCACTTTACTTCTCTGGCGTAGAGCGCCTCCAATAGCGCCTATACACATTTGTATTTTTTGTTCATCATAATCTTCTGGCATTTTTAAACTCTCTTTTAAATCTAAGAATTTAACAGCGCCCGTCAGGCTATTTTTCATTGTCGATGTGATTTTATCTTCCGAAATATTATCGCCACAAAAAAATATAGATGCTGGAGCAGCTTGTCCCATTTGTCGTTCGTAATAGTCTAAGGATCTTTGTAATTCTAAAATCAAAGAATCTTCTGGGAGTTCATCGAACAAACCTCCGTTATATTTAAGATCGAATTGACGTGATAAATATAACTTGTCTTTTTTCATTAAAAGCAAATTACCTGCATTTGGTCTTAACCTAACAATGGCAATACCTCGTTCATCTTCTGATATGACTTCAGAGATATTTCTAACTGCCATCTCCACAATATCAATACTTTCCAATAGTAAATTTACGTCTTTCACTAAATCTACTTTACCTTGAACGTAACTTTTTTCTGATGCCACGACATAAATCATTTTTTTCCCTGAGCGAGTCCCGTCTTCAGGTAAGGTAAAAACATCAATAACTACATCTTCAACGGCTACTGGAATTAAGTCTTTTATTTTCCAGCGAACCGCCTCTTTCATTTCTTCATCTGGAACATTTGGAGCCTCAATTAATAGCAAAGAATAATTCGATGGCCTTAAGACCCAATTGCAAGGTAAATCTGACAATCCCATGTCTTCTATTTTTTTCGACAAAATATCAGACTGGTTGGCATCATTATCAGTATCAATATATTCACACTGTTTTAGCCATACTCCTGATTTTTGGTCAGTGATCACATGCGCGATCGCCAAACCATCGTCAGATGCCTCTATACCTACTAATCCGACATCACGTCGTTTGCCTGTTAAAATACTCAACACAGAGATCTACCCTTTTGATTCCTTTTCTATTTAAAGCTTAGCCACTATTTATAAAAACACTATCTTCTAATTACATAATGATTTTTTTGCTTAGTCAGTTTCGTTATTTGTTTTTTTATGAAAAAAAACAAATGAATGCGACCCTACTGATCCGGGCTAAAAACATAACTTGTTGAACGGATGATAAAAATTTAGAATTCACATCACGTATTGTTCCGACCCCAAAGATTTTCTGAGAAAAATTGACGAAACTCACTGTGTTAAAGGTTTCCTTACTAATAAAACGTTTAATCACTGAACCATCCATTTGACAATCGTGCTTACGCTTGTCTCAACTGAGTTAGCCCTAAATGTTAAATGTTGTTCTATATCAACCAGAGATACCGCCAAATACAGGAAACATCATTCGCCTTTGTGCCAACAGCGGCGGAAAGCTTCACCTAATAGAGCCTTTAGGCTTTGAAATTGATGATAAAAGACTAAGAAGAGCGGGACTTGATTATGGTGAATGGAAAGATATGTCAGTGCATAAAGACTGGGAAACATTCATCAAAACAGTAGAACCAAAGAGAGTGTTTGCTATTTCTACAAAAGGCACCTGTTATCATCATCAAGTCGAATACGCTGAAGGCGATTGGGTTGTTTTCGGGCCAGAAACCAGAGGACTACCCTCAGAGGTACTGGACAGTTTACCGCCAGAAGATATTTTACGAATACCTATGCTTAAAAATAGTCGAAGCATGAACTTGTCCAATGCAGCAGCAGTGATAATTTACGAAGCTTGGCGACAAAATAACTTTTCAAACGGACTGTAAATCCAGCACAATTCCAACCAATAGTTATCATGGCCACCGCACAAGAAATCTCCACTGCTTTTGCGGTTCACATTTTCATCGACAGTATGTGTATATTTACTCATTTCTTTCACCCGCTAAAGTAGACATTATGACCTTACCCACCATCGGATTATTTTACGGAAGCTCAACGTGTTATACCGAAATTGCGGCAGAAAAAATTCAAGAGCAACTCAAAGAACAAGCCATTGTAGAATTGCATAACGTTGCCTCTTGCGACATAGCGTTAATGAAACGCTATCATTATTTGATTCTAGGGATACCCACGTGGGATTATGGTGAACTTCAAGAAGATTGGGAAAACCAATGGCCTGCATTATCTGACATTGACTTCCAAGGGAAAAAGATTGCGCTCTATGGGCTAGGAGACCAAATTGGCTACCCTGAATGGTTTCAAGACGCACTCGGTTATTTATATCAAAAAGTAGTAGAGCAAGGCGGTCAGGTCATTGGCTTTTGGCCAACTGAAGATTATCAATATACCAGCTCTTTAGCCGTCGTTGATCAGAACAATACTTGTCAGCCATTTTTTGTCGGCTTAGCACTGGACGATGAATCCGAATTCGAAAAATCTGATCAACGAATCCAACATTGGTGCCAACAAATCATCACCGAGTTTACACTGTAAAAAAATAATGGACGAAAAAAAAATATTCTCATTTGCCTGCATTGATTGGGATCAAAACGATCAACCATTATCAACAGAGTATGATGACGTTTATTTTTCGCGCGCTAATGGTCTTGAGGAATCTCGTTATGTCTTTATCCAACACAATCAACTAAAAGAACGTTGGGTGAGCCCATCAACTAACTTCTCAAGCAATGAGTTTGTCATAGGAGAAACAGGATTTGGAACAGGTCTTAATTTTCTAGCCACTTGGCAATTATGGGAAGCTATACAGAAGGGTGACACAAAGAAAACCCATCTACCCAGCCACAAAAAACTTCATTTTATTTCTGTCGAAAAACATCCCTTACAAAAAGAAGATCTCAAACGATCACTCGCTATCTGGCCAGAATTGCAAGAATATTCCAATAAGCTGTTAGCCGTTTATGACGACTACCCTTCCTTCGGTTTCAAACAATATTATGTGTCCGACTCGGTGACTCTCACATTAATCATCGACGATGCCACCGACGGGTTTAATCAACTCATAGAGAGTGATCACCCCTGGTTTAGAAAACCAATCAATAATGCTCACGGTGTAGACGCCTGGTTTCTTGATGGGTTTTCGCCATCAAAAAACCCTGACATGTGGAATAGTAAACTGTTTACAGTTCTTGCTGAATTAAGCCATTCGAAAACAACTCTGTCTACATTTACTGCCGCCGGCTTTGTGAAGAGAGGATTACAAGCTGCAGGATTTTCAGTGCAAAAGAAAAAAGGATTTGCACATAAACGCGAATTGATTACGGGAAATTTTAACATTCAATCACTCGATCAAAGACAGCTGGATCTTCCCGACTGTAAAATATCAACGATCACATCACCCTACCCTGTTCCGTGGCACGTTCAAGATGACAGAGAAAAAGAACACGATTCACAAAAAACAAAAGCCATTACAGTCATTGGCGCGGGAATAGCTGGCTGCTTTACTGCTAACGCGCTGGCTCGAAAAGGTTGGACTGTTACTGTTCTCGATTCTTCTACTTCGCCAGCTTCTGCTGCATCAGGAAACCCGCAAGGAATTATTTATGGAAAACTCTCCAAAGACTCAGATTGGCTAGCGCAACTCAACTTAGCCAGCCTTCCTTTTGCGGAACAGTTTTACAATCAATTCTGGCGTCAAAAACCGGGTAATATGGGCCAACAATGTGGCGTTTTGCAATTGGCTCACAACACGAAAGAAATCAATATTATTAATCAGCTAAACGATTTTTTTTGCAGCCACGTGAAAAATAATGTTCTCTCCAACGAAAATATTCAGTTTTTATCTCCGGAAAAAGCGTCTCAGACCGCAGGCATCCCCATTGACTATCCTGCTATTTATTTTCCAAAACTGGGCTGGATAAACCCACCTAACTTATGCAAAGTATTACTCAGTCATGCCAATATCACGTTTAAAAATAATACTTCAGTTAACAAAATTCAGGCCTCACCCAATAATGATCATAATGTTTGGACTCTCTATAATAAAGAGAATGACATTATTAATCACGCGACTCACATTGTCATTTGCAACGCCTCTGACGCAAATAGATTTTTTCAATCACAACAATTACCACTAAAAAATATTCGAGGCCAAATCAGTCAAATACATCAATCAGCGATACAAGCACAAGGGGCAACAAAACACTTACCCCTCAAAAGCGCCCTGTGTAGCGACGGCTATATCGCGCCTCCTAACGATAACGGGGAATTCACTCTAGGAGCTACTTTTACATTACATAACAACGATTTATCTGTCACAGATGAAGATAATAAAAAAAATCTGTCATCGATTATCAAATCAATTCCCTCACTAAAAAATGATTTAGAACCTATTCAATTAGAAAACGTCAAAGGTCGGACTGGAAATAGATGTACAACACCGGATTATTTACCCATTGTAGGAGCCCTTCATAATCACCATGATTTTATTGAAGATTATTCACTATTGAAAAAAAATGCGAATGCCAGCATTCCACTGTCGGGCAGTTTTTTTAAGCGGCTTTATATTAATGTAGGATATGGCTCTCGAGGACTTGCCTATGCCCCTCTATGCTCTGAATATTTAGCGGCGCACATTAATGGCGATATATGGCCAATCTCTCGATCGCTAGCCACAGCGTTAAATCCTGGACGATTTACCATTCGAGATTTAATTCGCAATAAGTTGTAAATTATCAGTTATAAACACTACATTTTCTTTAACTAAAAATGGATAACATGTTTACCCATATCATGATTAAACATTTTAGAACTCAATCAGGTAAAAAATGTTGTATGCGTTATCTTAAACTATTGATCATTGTTTTTTTTGCCATACCCATTTTAAGCCTTGCTCAAAATCATGAAAGGCCGGTAGCAATTAGCGCTTGTAAAATTCTCGAAAAAAAATCTCATAACCCTAAGTCCTTTACTCAAGGGTTTGTTATGGACACTGAATATTTTTACGAAAGCAGCGGCCACTACTCTGCTTCTTTTCTTGCACGCTACCTCATTGAGGCGAATAAAAGTACGAATTCAGATGAACAAGAAAAGAATATGCGGTTACCAAACGATATTTTTGCTGAAGGTCTAACGCTTCTTAATGACAACCTTTTTCTTATTACGTGGAAAAAAGGAATTGCCTACCAACTCGACAAAAAAACACTAACTCCCATTAAAACATTCCGCTACAGCGGCGAAGGCTGGGGGCTGACTCATAACACGAGATCATTAATCATGAGTGATGGCAGTCATACACTTCGTTACTTCAATCCCAATACCTTTCAATTAGAAAAAACCTTGTCTATCAACAATGCTGGAAAACCACTTAACAATATTAATGAACTAGAATTTCATGACGGAATAATTTGGGCCAACAAATGGTACAGCGATACGATATACGGAATAGAAGAAGAATCAGGTCATGTTATTATCACGATTAACTGTAAAAATCTGAGATCTAAATCAGGAGTTGATTTAAATAAAAAAGAACATGTTTTCAATGGGATAGCTTATGACCCAGTCAAAAAAGGACTTTGGGTTACTGGCAAATATTGGCACTCTCGTTTTCTAATTGAGATTCCTGCGTTAATACAGCATCATTAAACGCCTTAATTTTTATTTTATTCCTGCCTTCATTTTTAGCAATGTACATGGCTGAGTCAGCTGCGCCTAACAACTCTTTTCCCACTGCATTGAGATCATCCACTCCCTTTCCATTTGGCGTCCATGTTGTCAATCCGATGGATACCGTTAGGGGAATGTCTTTTTTATCTGATGTAATCAATGGATGTTTCGCAATTGTTGCCCTAACGCGATCAGCAATAATTTCAGCTTGTGCCGTTTCGCAATTCGGTAATAAAACCACAAACTCTTCACCGCCATACCGCGCCAACAAATCTGTTTTTCTGAGTTCTTCATTGATATGCAAAGCTACTTGTCTCAAACATAGATCGCCTGTTTGATGCCCATAGGTATCATTAATATTTTTAAAATGATCGATATCAACAAACATGCACGACAATTGGGTAGACTGTCTTTTCGCTCTTTCCAGCTCTTTGACCAACTCTTCTTCAAAGCTTCGCCTATTGCGAACCTGTGTCAAAATATCTTCTTGTCCCTGCCGCTTTAATTGCTCCAGTGCCACACAGTTTTCCAAGCAAACAGCAACCATTAATGCTAAATGCCACATAAAGCTAACCGCTTTGTCCGCACTGTAACGAGTTGAAGAATGGCTCGCAAAATGCAAACTACCAATCTGCCTTTGCTGTCTCATGAGGGGCAATAATGCAGCGCTACCAATTTTCTCAATGTTGGGAAATAAACGTGTACTTTTTAAAACATCTAACTCACCCAATCGAACAGAAGGAACGCCATCATACAACTGATCAAAAAAATCTTCCGTATGTCGCAATTGAAAACAATTATTGAAGTCACCGAGATCCAGATGTTCAATCAAACCAGCGAGAGAATAATCGGGATCATAAAGAACCAAACTGACCGCCGCCAAATCAAAATGCTCTTTGGCACCGTCAAACAATCGCTCCAACAATTCGGATAATTCTCGACACCCCAACAATTGAAATTCATAATCATGGAATCGAGCTTGTATTTGCTGATTTTCTTCAATGCGAACAAGCAGGTTCGTCACTGTTTGACGTAGTCGTTGATAATCTTGTTCGTTTTTCATAGGGTTCTACACAGGTATAAACTATCAATATATAAACGATTGAAACACTCAGGTTTCTGGCTCCTGACGCCAAAGTATAGTCGAAGACATTCAATATTACCCGACTAAAGCATCCAGTACCCTTGGCAGACCGATTCTTACGCTTAATTTAACTATCTGGAAGGTTTTATGATTCAACCAACGACAAACACTATCTCTTCCATTGTCGTGCTAACTGGCGCGGGTATCTCTGCAGAATCAGGCATTAAAACATTCAGAGCAAGCGACGGACTTTGGGAAAATCATCGCATTGAAGACGTTGCCACGCCCGAGGCCTTCGAAAGAAATCCAACTCTTGTCCATGAATTTTATAATCTAAGAAGGCAACAACTCGTCAACGGTATTGAACCCAATAAAGCCCATCAAGCATTAGCTACTTTCGAGTCTCAATTTCTTAAAGAAAATTCAAAGACGACAGAATCTAACAATGACTTTCAGAAACGTAAAAAACCTGAGAAATCTTTCACACTGATTACTCAAAATATTGATAACTTACATGAAAAAGCAGGAAGCCATTCAACCATCCATATGCATGGCGAATTGTTAAAAGCTCGTTGTGTTATGTCAGGAAAGATTTTTCCACAACAGGTAGACCTTGATTCTCAAACACACTGCCCTTGTTGTAATCTCTCTCATACATTACGTCCACATATCGTTTGGTTTGGCGAAATGCCATTGTTTATGGGCCCGATAGAGCTCGCCCTGTCTCACTGTGATCTATTTATTGCTATAGGGACGAGTGGTAATGTTTATCCCGCTGCGGGCTTTTTTCAAATAGCCAAGCAATCTGGCGCTCAAACTGTGGAATTGAATTTAGAGCCGTCAGTGAATGCCTCTGAATTTAACACGTCTGTTTCGGGACTGGCGACGGAAATAGTACCCACGTTCTTTAATACGCTTTTATAATGGATGAAACACAGCAGCAATGTAAAATATAATGAGAAAACCTATCAACATCAAACATAACGGCAGACCAAAAGAGCTTTGACATCACTTAATTGATTCCCTACTCTTCCTCTTCGTCATGTGCTTAATTTTCGACTTAGATAACAACTTAAGCTTAATAGATAGAGTTCTAAACCCTAAGTTAAAAAGCCAGACCCTATAGGCGTGCACATACAGACAACTCACGATAAAACCGATGCAGATCATCCAACTCACTAATGCTTGAATACGGGCCTTATCAATGCAGGAATCAATCATTACATCTTTTCCTAAATGCCATAGCACACCACAAGTTTCTTGTAGTCAGTGCCGCCTAAACACGCTTTGCTTGCCTATCGCGTTACATGTTGAAGAAATAGAAAAAGTCGACAATATTATTCAGCGTGGTCGCCCGCTCCACAAAGGAGAGTTTCTATTTCATGACGAAGACGCATTCACCGCCGTTTACGCAGTAAGATCCGGATGTATAAAAACAGTCTCCATTTCAGGTGAAGGACAAGAACAAGTCACTGGCTTTTATTTACCAGGGGAAATTTTAGGCATGGACGGTATAGCACAGGGCAAGCACACCAACTCTGCCATCGCGCTTGAAACTTCCGCGATTTGTGAAATCCCTTTTTCTCACCTAGAAAACCTCAGCACTGAGATCCCCAGTTTACAACGCCATGTTTTTCAAATATTAGGTAAAGAAATTGCGATTGATCAACAACTGATTACGTTGCTGAGTAAAAATAGTGCCGATGAAAGAGTCGCCACTTTATTGCTCAGCATATCCAGCCGAAATAACCGCCGGAACCTATCAGCGACACATTTTAGATTGCCTATGTCGAGAGCCGAGATTGGCAATTACCTTGGGCTAACCGTAGAAACGGTAAGCCGTGTGCTAAGTAGACTTCAAAAGAATCATTTAATTACCGCCGATAAAAAAGAAATCACCCTGCTCGATCTGGCTAAATTGCGTGATCTGGCTCAAGGTGTCTCAAACGAAGAAATCTAAGCCGTTCGGCAATGTTTACTCATCACACTCAAGTGACGTGCTTACCTTGAGTTCTTACTATGAATTCACCAAACCCAATACATTAACGAGAAGAAATGACCCAATCTGACAAGCTTTCACGAGTAATTCAATTAATTGACCAAGCGAATGCCGAAGACCCCCATACTGAAAACGTTGACGGCATCGAACACCCTAAAGAGCAGCTCTATTCACAGCGGATGTCTGAAAGGCTAAAAAAATTCTATCCTAATGCACCAGAAACCCTTCAAATAGCCTCACATGCTCAACATATACAGCGCTGGAAGAGCCCTAGAGACTCCTATCCGATGAATAGAACAGGATATCTTCAATGGCGAAGAGAATTAGGAAAGTTCCATGCAAAAATCACTGTCGAGTTAATGGACGAGGCAGGCTACGAGTCAGCCGATCAAGATGTTGTGACTGCTCTCCTGACAAAGCAGCGCATAAAACAAAACCCACTCGCTCAAGCGTTAGAAGATGTTATTTGTTTAGTCTTTATCGAACATTACCTAGAGGACTTCGCAAACAAGCATTCTGAAGAAAAACTTATTCACATCATTCAAAAAACTTGGGCAAAAATGTCGACCGAAGGGCAACAGGCTGCTTTGCAGCTCTCGGTCAAAGAAGAGCTCGTCACTTTCATCGGTAAGGCGCTAAATACGGCAGACTAAAAAACACCAAAAAAACTTAATAGATACGACCCTTTTGGATAATACAAATTGATCCCACTCCATCGTAAACGGCGTTTGCTCCTTTAAGAAAAAGCACCGTCAATCACGTACCTTAATTCACTTAAAAGCCCTGTATACGGTCGCTTTAGAGGGATTAATGGCTGCTTAACACTTCTAGGCCAACTGGTCAAAAAACAACCCTTTATAACCAAAAAGTAGCTGATTCACCACCAATATACTCACTTTTTGATCAATTCGATTATAAGAATAAAGATTTAAGAATATTTTGTTACGAATAAAGTATTAGTGTTGACTTGGTTTATTGCTGTGATATACATCACATTAACAGTGTGACATCTCTCCTTAAAACATTTTTTATACAAGGGCATGATTATGAACAGGATGATAAAAAAATTACTCGGCACTTGCGCATTATTAGTTATCGCACTTCCCGCATTTAGCTGTGACGAGGCTTGCCAAAAAGACAAGGCATCAGCCAAACACAACATTGAGCTTCCAGGTTACCTATCTTGGAAATTTTGTGATGATACAAAAGCCTCTTTTATGGAAGGTGACATCTCCAGTTTAGAGAATTACAAAAATAAACGCTTAAATGTTCAACATAGAAACAGAATGAAAAACATCAAATCATTCATTGAGCAACGAAAGGAATGGCTACAAGAATGTGATCAATATTTTGATCTAACTAACCATGGACGAATCTTCATTGATGCAAAAACGACTAAATCAATATTTGCCGCGATGGATTCAGTATCAAAAGAACTAGGCGCTTTGATTGGTGGTGTTACTTATGTCTCTGAAGGCGTAGATCAAGATGAAAATCAAATTATTGCGGGTAAATTCGACAACTTGTTTAAACTGGTAGACGCACACAAGACGCAATCAATGCTTAAATCGCAATTTGTGACAAACTAAATGATAACTGCTAAGTATGATCAAAACAGGTTAATCTTAAGTCTCTTCGTAGTTATTGATTTTGTTGTCATTGATTTTTTTAGAAAAGCTGTTACATGAAAGCGCTGAACATCGTCATCTTTTTCACTGCCACGCTAGGCAGGTTATGAGTTGAGATGTCTGCGCTTTATTTTTTCGTTACTCCATTCTTACTAAAGCACCATCTACAGCACCGCCTAAACCACCACACTCCCCGATAAACTCTATTCAGCATTAAAATTCACTACCCAGCTCATAGAACCTTCTCCTCAAGATCATTTCCTCAAAACCAAGTGTCATACTAACTTCCATCAGCTTTACTACCGCCAAGGCAATTGGGGGAATCAGCGACTTTTTGACTATCGTCCCATTCACTGGGTGAAAACGTGTGTAAAGCCAAGGCATGAACAGGGCCTGCAAGCTGCTCTACCAACAACTGGTATATTTTTTGATGGCGTTGAACTTGTCGCATACTTTCAAAAACATCAGAGACAATAACTACCTTAAAATGCGTCTCAGAATTTTCAGGGACATTATGCTGATGGCTTTCATTTTCAACGGATAAATGGGCTGGAGCCAGCTCTCTTTCTAAAATACTGACTATCTCTTTTTGAATAATCACACCTACCTCACTATATTGGTTGAAATGAAAAATCTTTTTCTCTCAAATGAATGACTCTATTAAATTACGCTATCAATTACTCTACGGGTCGTCTCAATGTTCGCTGTCAGTGGACGATTAGCAAAATTCAGTCTATACCTAAAAAAGACACCATTAAAAAGCATCCATGCTTGGGCATCCAGCATTTTACCCAAGTTAGTCTAAAAAGAATAAGAGTAATATAAAAACCATTCTGGCAAGTGCAATTTAATATTAGAGATTAACACCTGTAAGCATTAGCATGGCTCTCGATCAACACAGCCGAGCAATATAGCTGATCTATCAGTGTTTAACACTGTTGATAGTTAACGCTATTGATAGTTAACACTGGTGTGTATAGCTCAGATTTTGGAGATTTAACCAATGAGTCCCCGCGACAACCCCAGTAACAGACATTCATTTAGTGGTAAGCAGCACAATTCACCTGTGCCGACTAAGAACTCAAACAGTTTTTTTATCAATCGCCGGGCAAGTAATCGACGCTCAGAACTTGATCCCTGCAACGAATTACCGGTAGACCTTTATAATCGAAAAAGAAGGAAATCAACCGATAGAAGAAATAGAAATAAAACCTTAGCTGATGACTTTTACAGTGTGACTAAAAATTAACTTTCACGAAAAAATGGTGGCAGCGTAGTTAATCGGTCATGAATATTTTAGGCAGTTGATATGTATCGCGTTTGTCTTTTTACTCTCTTCTTCTTGGTAATACACGTTATATGGTCGTCAAGCGCCCTAGGGGAAACGAATAACTGGACACTACAAAACCAAAAGACATCCTCTTCATTAGTCTCTTTATATTTACGTGACTATCCCAATTCAAAAATTCCAGAATTCAAAGCCATCACTACGGTTCCTGCACCCATAGCAAGTGTTCTAGCAGTTTTACTCGACAAAGACGCATGTGAAGAATGGATTTATCAATGCAAAAAAGCAATGATGGTGCGCGAACTAAACACTCAGGAACAAATTTTTTATCAAATTAATGAGTTAGCATTGATAAAAGATCGTGACATACTCTTGCACGCAAGCTTACACTTTTATAACGAAGGAAAAAAAATAATCATCGCACTCACCGCCGCCCCAGATTTTTGTAAAAAGCCGTCTTCTCAAGAATACAAAGAATGCGAACATATCAATAATTCACAATATATCCGCGTGACAAAAGCGATAGGTTCATACGAATTAAAAGAAAATGGCGACAGCACGCAGGTGACTTGGCAACAGCATTTAGAACCTGGAGGTTTTCTTCCTAGTTGGCTTATTAAATCTCAGTTTTCTGCCCTACCTATTAAAACGTTGACAGCATTACACGACATAGTACAAAAACAAAAGTACCAACAAGCTGTTATTCAAATAAATCAAAAAAATTTACAACTCACGCTTTTTAACAAATCGTTCGATTAATTGATCCCACAAGAAATTGCTGCTCTAGATTAATCGATAATGGCTTGAGTCGCTAACGACTGCATATCCCATCGAATATTTAAATGATCAAAAGGACGTAATTGCGTGAATACCATTCCACAAAGTTGTTCTTTAGGGTCGTTCCACCAATGCGTGCAGTACATTCCAAACCATGAATAAGAACCTTGACTGACAAAACTATGTGCTGCACCAGGATCTTCAACAATAGAAAAACCTAAACCAAAGCCGTGACCCGGCCCTGTAATCCAATTAAATCTTTTTCCGATATGATTGTGTAACATAAACTCAATGGTTTTTCGGCTAACTAACTTCTGTGGTTTATCTGTATCGTTGGCAAAATAAAATGTACCTTTGCGTCTAAGCATTTCCGTAAATTTAAAATAGTCGCTGACCGTCGACACCAGTCCGCCAGAGCCAACAAATAATTCACTATCTTCAGCTGTAAAAGAACTATCGGTTGTGTTCTTATCCGCTAGCGTTATTTTTCCATTTGCATCGGGCTTATAGCATGCTGAAAATCGAGAAAGCTTTTCATGTGGTAAAAAGAAGTGAGTATCCACCATTCCTAGAGGATCAAATATTCTCTCTTGTAAAAAATTATTCAAGTTTTTTCCTGAAATCACTTCAACCAAACGCCCTACAACACAAGTCGCTCTTGAATATTCCCACTCGGCTCCTGGTTCAAATGCTAAAGGAGTTTGAGCTAACCTATCAACAAAGTCTGCAATAGTTCCTTCTCTGCTAACCGGCTTTGCTATATCAAAATACTTCTTATTAATAAGGCCGCCGAGCCTTTCTCTAAAATCACTCACAAAGCCTGCTGTGTGTGTTAGCAAGTGTCGGATGTTAATTTGCCGTTTAGCAGGGATGGTTTTGAATCCACCGTTTCCATCTTCAATCATGATCTCCATATTGTTAAATGAAGGAATATATTTTGAAACAGGATCATGGATTTGCAGTTTACCTTCTTCCATTAACATCATTAATGCTAACGACACGATTGGTTTCGTTAGAGAAGCCACGCGAAAGATGGTATCCGTTGACATTTTCTCTTGTTGATCAACTTCTTTAAAACCTGACGCTTCGAGATGTACTACTTTCCCATGCCTAGCCACCAAGGTAACTGCGCCGCAAATCTCATGGTTGTCGACATAGCGCTGCATAACTGGAGAAATATAAGACAAGCGTTCAGAGCTCATCCCTACTGTTTCAGGAACAGCAAGAGGTAAATCAGAAAAGGATTTCATAAAAAAATAGTCTTAGAGATAAAATATTTATTGTTAGCATCTGTGGTCAGATGCTAAGGCTCATTCTCCGTCGTATATTTCCGGTAGTGTGAATGCGCCATCTAACCACAGAGATACTGCTTTTAAAACGGCTTCTCTTCTTTCAAGTCTAGCCGCTTCATAGAATGAATTTTCAGTCACTTTCATGACTAATAAAAAATAGGTTTCTCGTAAAAAGTCATCTGAGTAACACGCTTTTTTAAAGGGAGCCAATTGCTTTGCGACTATTTTTGAGCTCTCAAACATAGTCGCATAATATTTCACCTTTAGAGCAGGATAATCTTCGCCTGCATCAAGCCAAAATTTCTCACAAAAAGTAGCATCATTGTCATACCACTTCGCCACATTATTTAACACCGCAGTTTTAGGGTTTTCTCCTTTAGATATAGCAAACGGATCACCTAAAGATTCAGCCCAACGATCTAAAACAGAAGCGACTAATTCTTCTTTAGATCTAAATTGTTTATACAATGTCTTCTTGCTAATCGATAAAATTTTCGCCATCTCATCCGTTGATACAGCTCTTACGCCAACCTCTTTAGCTCTTTCAATAAAAGCATCAGTAATTCGGTTTTTGAGTGCTAAATGACAAGAAGCATTTTCTTCTGCAATAGGTTCTTTATTTAACTGTATGGGTTCAGACATCAATTACTCCCATTGATCGTTATCATATTATTATCGTATTGAGCATACTTTTTTTATATAGCATACACATATACCTTCAAGTCGAAGCGATATAATAAGCCATCAGATGGCACATAACAACTAGTTGGAGTCATATCTTAGACTTAATTAGTGAACTGCAAGTTCTAAAAAATATTTTTAGCGTGTTTTTGAATAAAAAAGAAACAGATTATAAATTTCACTTAAAAATAACTAACAAATAAAGTAACCGACTGAACTATCATTTCGTAAAGCTAATCATTATAGATAGAACCATAATCCACCATTCGTCACGCTTTATCATTTCATATATGACCCTTCAAGCTCGTATGTGACAGGAACCCGAGCTGAAGCAGTTTTGTATAATCTATTTTGTATAAACGACAGGAGTCGTCATGAAGTTATTTTATTTTGAACACTCAAATCTACACTTACTTAACTATTCGGTGGTTTTATGCCGATCTATCTTTCTAACCATAACTTTTATAGCAGGAATCAACTTAGCAAATGCTGAAAGCAAAAGCGCCATTAAATTGCCGCCCAAAAACATGGTTGTTCCTCTTGCGATAACGACATCAGAAAAACTGGGCAAAAGTGACGAAGGGATCGGTTTAAAAATAGGGGAAACCTTTAACTCTTTTTCAATAAAAACTCACGATGGGAAGCCAATAAACTCATCCGACTTGTTAGAAAAATCGCCCTTGTTAATCGTATTTTATCGAGGTGGTTGGTGTCCGTATTGTAACCTTCAAATTCGACAGCTCACAGAAGCATATCCCAACTTCAAAAAGCGGAATGTTACACCCGTTTTAATTAGTGTAGATGCAACCGATGGAGCGGCTCTCGCACAAAAAACTTATAATATCCCCTTTCCCGTTTTGTCTGATTCTAATTTACTGGCGCATAACGCCTTTAATGTGATGTTGAAAGTTGATAATAAAACAACAGCACAATACAAAGAATACGGTATTGACTTAGAAGCTTGGTCAAGCAAGGACCACCACTCTATCGCTATTTCATCTGTATTTTTAGTTGATAAGAACGGCAAAGTACTTTGGGCGCATGCGTCAAAAGATTACAAAACCAGACCTAGCCCAGCTCAATTACTTGATGTCATTGATCATACACTAAGAAAATAAGGGCTTTTAAAAAAGCTATCAAAGACAATGACAAGAAACTCTCACAGTGTCTATTTAGGAAGTAAACCTGTGCGCAATTCATTTTTTAAAAAATCACACTTCCAACCATTCCTTTCGAACTTTTTCATTGGCCTGCATGGCCTCAGGTGTACCATCGTAAACCATTTTTCCATGCCCCATTACATAAACGCGATTGGATATTTTTAACGCAATAGTCAGCTTTTGCTCTACTAATAAAATCGCAACGCCTCGACATGAAATTTCTTCTAAAAGTTCACCCACTTGTTTTACTATTTTGGGGGCCAGCCCTTCTGTTGGCTCATCAATCATTAACAAATCCGGATCACCCATCAGCGTTCTACAAATCGACAACATTTGCTGCTCTCCACCGGATAAAACTCCCGCTTGAACATCAGCCCTTTTCCCCAAGTTTGGAAATATTTCAAACATTTCGGCTTCATTCCAACGATTATTTTTTTTCCCTCTTTTTAGTCCTAATTGTAAATTTTGACGGACTGTTAAAGTCGGAAACACATCGCGGTTTTCTGGTACATAGCCAAGTCCAGAATTCGCAATTGCATGCTCACTCAAACCTGATATTTGTTTGCCTTTAAATAAAACAGAACCTTTAGCGTCGACTTCGCCCATCAGGGCTTTAACGGTGGTTGAACGACCCACACCATTTCGCCCTAGTAAACTGACGATCTCACCTTCATTAACAGTAAAATTGACGCCATGAAGAATATGACTTTTTCCGTAGTATGCATGCAGGTCGTTCACTTCAAGCATGTGCTTCTACCTCCACTTCTTCATCATCTTTCCCAAGGTAAGCTTCTTGTACCTTTGGATTTTCTCGAATTTTATCGGGCGTATCTGTTGCAATAATTTCGCCATACACTAAGACAGAAATGCGATCGGCTACATCAAAAATCACATTCATATCATGCTCAACCATGATTAACGTCTTATCTTGTGTAATCCGCTTAATTAAGCTGACAGCCTCTTCAGCTTCAGAGTGACTCATACCTGCAATAGGCTCGTCTAACAGTATTGTATTAGCACCTCCAGCAATAGAGATACCTAACTCGAGAGCGCGCTGTTCTGCATAAGCCAACACGCCGGCAATAACATCTCGACGCTTTAATAAACCTATCTGTTCTAATACTTGATCAGCACGCTGATTCAATTCGTGTTGCCGCGATAATTTTTGCCAAAAAGAATACTTGTATCCCATTGACCACAACAAGCCACAGCGCACATTTTCAAACACTGACAAATTCGGAAAAATATTTGTTACTTGAAAACTTCGCGTCAAACCTAAACGATTAATAGCAAAAGGCTCGAGACCGATAATCTCTGTTCCATCTAATTGAATCGACCCAGAAGAAACAGGAAAGCGACCTGTTATCAGATTAAATAACGTTGATTTACCCGCACCATTGGGGCCGATAATCGCATGACACTCGCCTTTTTCAATCTCGAGATTAACATCCCGAATAATTTTAGTAAGACCAAATGCTTTATTAACACCTGTAAGTTTGAGTGCAGACATTAGCGTTGACCCTCCACAGCAAGCTCATTATTAATAACTTCCCACTCAGCAATCACACTACCTTTCAAAATTTTAACAAAAAAGCCTGAGACGAATACAACGCTACCTGTTATCAGCCAAGGCGTGATTTTATGCACATCAAAAGTAAACAAGTACAACGTCATTAATTCATCGTCACCCGTAGATTCTCGAACATGACTGATCATCTCCATCAAACCCGTGACACTCAATAATAAAACCAAAGCGGGTAATATGATAAAGCTGTAGGGTTTAATCAGATGTTTTAATCGGCCAATTTTGAAAGCCATTTGATGTCTCATAATCACACCACTGATTCCACTTGGCATATACAGTACGACAACAACAAATAATATCCCTAAATATAATTGCCATAACTCCGTATAATTTCCAATCACAGAACTTAAAATTGACAATAAAATTGCACCCACAATTGGGCCGATGAAAAACCCTAATCCCCCAATATACGCCATTAACAACACCTGGCCTGACTCACCCAGTTTTAAATTTTCTTCCGTTAAGATTTCATAATTAATGGCAAACAACCCGCCTGCGATGCCCGCGAACAAACCTGAAACACAGAAAGAAATAAACCGTACCTTTTGTTGGTTATAGCCAACGAACTCTACTCGCTCAGGATTATCCCTCACAGCGTTCGCCATTCGCCCTACAGGTGTTTGTGTATACAAATACATTAAGATCGTTGAGAGGATAAGCCAGAATGCAATGACGTAATAAATTTCTATTTCTTGCGAAAACATGACACCAAACCATTCGGGGCCATAGGTTCTATCGCCACTAATGCCACCCTCACCACCAAAAAATGCCACAAAGATTAATGAACACGCTGCTATCATTTCACCAACACCCAGCGAAATCATAGCAAAAACAGTACCCGATCTTTTTGTTGAAAAACTTCCCACTATAACGGCAAAGATCAAACCGGTAATACCGCCAAACAGTGGAACCAGTGGCGTCGCAATAGAAAAAATTTCATCTTCAACATAATTGAGCATATGAACAGTAACAAAACCGCCTAAGCCAAAATAAACAGCATGACCAAACGATAACATCCCCGCTTGACCAAGGAGCATGTTGTAGCTCAACGCAAAAATAATCAGAATGGCCATATCATTTAAAATTGACACGCCAGAACGAGAATCAAAAACTTGTGGTGCGATTAAAACCACACCAATGAACAAAATCCAGATAACGCTGGAACGCAATAATTGTAATGGCATCATGTTTCTCGCTTACCCATTAATCCACGAGGCCTGAAAATCAGCATCAGCACCAATAATAAATACGGCAACACTGGCGCAATTTGCGGCAATGTTAAACTCCAAAGATCTCTCAATGGATGATCATCCGCAAACGATAAACCAAACAATTGCAATAAGTCGGCAACACCAAACTCAAGTGCAATGGCGTAAGATTGCATCAATCCAATTAATAGGGCAGCAACAAATGCTCCCGCCAAAGAACCCAATCCGCCCACCACTACAATGACAAAAACAATACTCCCTAACGTGATTGCCATTCCTGGATACGTTGTTAGTACTGGCCCAGCGATAACACCAGCAACTCCCGCTAATGCCGTTCCAACACCAAACACGCCCATAAAAATAAGCGGAACGTTATGTCCTAGCGATGAGACCATGTGAGGATGAGTAATTGCTGCTTGAATAATTAAACCAATGCGTGTTTTGGTGAGCGCCATGTACAAGCCAATAAATATTCCGATGGCCATTAAAATCATAAAACCTTTATAGGCGGGAAAGTCTTGGCCAAACAACGTAAACAGTGCGAAATCTAATGCTTCTGGTTGCTCATATCCTTTTGTTTCTCTTCCCCAAAAAAATTGCACCAACTCCTCAATTAAAAAGGCTAGACCAAACGTAAAAACTAATTCGGCAATATGCCCTGACTTGTGCACTTGGCGAAGCCCGTAACGTTCAACTAAGGCGCCAAGAAATCCGACAATAAGAGGCGCTATCATTAAACCTGCCCAAAAGCCCGTAAACTGACTAATTGAATAAGCAAAATAAGCACCCAACATATAGAAGCTTGCATGGGCAAAGTTTAAAACACCCATCATGCTAAAAATTAACGTTAAACCACTGGCCAACATAAACAGCAACAAACCCGTGACCAAACCATTCAGCGTGGAGAAGATAAGAATTTCGGCCATCGAAAACAAATCCTATTACAATTTTTTATGATTATTTATTGAAATTCTTTACTTAAAATATTTAATTTCGAGGGCGACGCATTTTGCAAGTAGTGTCCGTCACTGTATCTTCTAAAGAAACGATTTTTTCTGTTTTCAAACCATAACCCGAATTATCCGCATCGAATTCAACATCATCACTATGAACAGAAATTGTTATGGGTTGAAATAATTGATGATCCGAAGGACGCATCCAGAGATCAGTCCCATCAATAGAGGTTGTTTTCATATTCTCTAACGCTAACGCTACTTTCAAAGGATCTGTAGTGCCTGCTTTTTCAATGGCTTGAGACAACATTAGAATTCCAATGTGAGTTCGCTGGTTGGTAATATCTGAATCAGGGTATTTGGCTTTATAAGCTTTATGATATTGCCTTGAGAATTCATTCGCAGACGGATTTGACTGTCCGTTATGAACAACTCGAATTCGGCCAACACCAGACTCACCAAATGCAGCAGTGTTGCCTTCATGTGAACCATAATAAGTGAATATTGGAATATCTAACCCGGCATCAATAATTCCTTTTGATAGACCGAGCATATCAGCACCCCAATTCCCGGTAATAACAGCATCAGCGCCAGATGATTTAATTTTTGTGATGTAAGGCGTAAAATCTTTCACCCGCTCCATGGGGTGCAACTCGTTACCAACGATTTTTATATCGGGTCGCTTTTCCGCTAACAATTTTTCAGCCGATTGCGCAACGGCTTTACCAAAAGAATAATCTTGCCCAATGACATAGATTTTTTTAATTTCTGGGCGATCCTTTAACATATCTGTTAAAGCTTCCATTTTAATATCGCCATGAGCATCCAGTCGAAAGTGCCAAAAATTACAATTTTCATTGGTTAATGCCGGATCAACTGCCGAATAATTTAAGTAAATTATACGTTCATCTGGATTGCGTCGATTATGCTTCGAAATAGCATCACTTAATGCATTCGCAACAGCAGAACTGTTACCATGAAACACAAAACGAATACCTTCACCTGTGATTCGCTTTAATTGTAATAATGCTTCTTTAGGGCTTGCTTGACTGTCGTAACTTACCAACTCAAATTTTTTACCACCCAGTACGCCACCTTTTTTATTAACAAGTTCATCAATAGCAAATTGGAATTGATACAACCCATTATAGCCAGTGACAGAAAATGCACCCGACAAAGGATCGAGATAAGCAATTTTAATCGTATTGTCTTCTGCCGACTGAACAAATGACGAAGACAATCCTAGGAACATAAAGAACAAGATGAAATTTCGCATGAACACCTCTCATTGGCGAAGGCTAAAACTAGAATACAATGACAACAAAGCTTATTATTTTTATTGAACAGCTGAACATTAAATATCGAGATAAAATCTGGCGAAATAAAAATGAATATTTTTTATTTAAATTAATGCGTTAAATTATTATTTTTTTAAAATTGAATTTAGCGCTGCAGTGCAGCACCTAAATACTATATCCCTGAATCTAAACCTAAACATGCTCCCTAGAAAAAAGTTTCTCAGTCTAGTCGGTCACTATACGGTAAAATAATTTCCAAAGTCCAGAGAAGATATAACGATTTCAATGATTAATTCCAGAGTATTTATTTAACTGATACACCGACATAACCAATACTGAATTTATCGAGATAAAACACTCTCATTAAGATAAACAGCTCACAGATTAGTTAACGCATAGTCTACGCCCCCACCAAAGCAAACATAAATTAATTGTCTTTGACCGCAGACCCTGCAGTCGTCCAGAAAATAACAGTTTATGCTTTGATATCAGATATTTACCATTGACGTAGAGGGGCTACCGCCCTACAGTATTCACCCCTTTTACAGATCACACCACTGCGCCCAAGCCCAGCTCAATCTGCAAAGAAGCCGCTAGGCCGATGCGCTTAAAATTATTAATATGACAACTGATACAAAAAGAAATTAGGTAATCGTTATGAGTCTTCCTCCCATTTTAAAAGATACCCTTTCTCTCCCTCTTATTTGTTCTCCACTCTTTATTATTTCCAACCCTGACCTAGTGATCGCACAGTGCAAGGCCGGAGTCGTTGGCTCTTTCCCCGCATTAAACGCAAGACCCTCAGGCGTATTTGAAGAATGGCTCATTAAAATTACAACCGAGCTTGATCGCTACAATCAAGAAAATCCTGACAAACCCGCAGCGCCTTTTGCCGTAAACCAAATTGTGCACGCATCAAATGATCGCCTTCAAGAAGACGTAGAACTCTGCGTTAAATATAAAGTGCCTATTGTCATCACATCATTAGGCGCTCGCCCTGAACTAAACGATGCCATTCATTCCTACGGTGGAATTACACTTCATGACATTATCAATAATCGTTTCGCAAAAAAGGCGATTGAAAAAGGTGCAGATGGCTTAATTGCGGTAGCTGCTGGCGCTGGCGGACACGCCGGAACAATCTCTCCTTTCGCATTAGTGCAAGAAATTCGAGAATGGTTTGATGGACCTTTAATTTTATCCGGTTCAATTGCAAAAGGTGATGCGATACTTGCATCACAAGCAATGGGAGCGGACTTAGCTTACGCAGGCTCGTTATTTATTGCGACAAAAGAAGCAAATGCTGTGGATGACTACAAGCAAATGATCGTAGATAGTAAAGCGGATGATGTTATCTACTCAAACTTATTTACCGGAGTTCATGGCAATTATTTAAAACCCTCTGTTGTAAAGGCCGGACTCGATCCAGACAATTTACCTGTAAGCGATCCGAGTAAAATGAATTTTGGTTCGAACAGCACAAAAGCATGGAAAGACATCTGGGGTTGCGGTCAAGGAATTGGAGCAGTCAATGAAATCGCATCAGCTGCCGATGTGATTGAACGATTGAAAAAAGAGTACGCCTCAGCAAAAAGCCGTTTATTAGCTTAGAGTTTTCTATCGATGTTTTAAATGACATACCACTGTCATAAAAAAAAGCTAATGTCTCCGGCGTTAGCTTTTTTATTTTTCATCCGGATTTTCATTACTCGTTTCTTCTAGTTTCTATTGATCAAAATGAGTATGGAACGAAAGCAATTCTGACAATTCACCGAATTGCTCATTGTTCATTGTTCATTGTTCATTGTTCATTGTTCATTGTTCATTGTTCATTGTTAAACGCCATGAAATCTCATTAAACTCAACTGTCCCTAACAACCAATTTTACGCTTCGTGCGATGCAGACTATTGCATTTTCACGACTGTAAGATATTATGCATTGGCAGCTAATGCTGTTATACAGTACGGGCATCATGAGAAAAAATGCAATGAGAAAAGACAAGACACACTGATCTGCATTTTTAATTAACAACCAACAATGTTTAGACATGAAGAAGAACTCAACATCGCAGAGAACATTCACATCAAGTACTAGGCTTTTAAGCGTAGTGTTGTTCTCTGCCTTACTGTTCTCACAGATTGTTTTTGCTGTTCATTCTCATGATATAAAAGATCACAATAGTGTTGAGCACCACCAAGAATGTACTATTTGCTCACAACTTCAAGCAACTGATCACGGCCTGATATCTCAAGATTTTTTTATAGCCCATAATACTTGCTCCACTGGGTCACCTGATTTATACCAACAAATTGTTACACGCCTACCCAGACACTTCTTTTCCCCTCGTGCACCTCCAATCTACCTTCGTAGCGCTTAAGAAAAGCGCCAAGCGTACTTAATCGCAACATAGAGCAAACGTTCTGCAAAGAATGTGCTGCAAAAAAAAAGAAACGACCCACAATATGAGACGTCAAGGCCCTGCGCCTGCCCTTATATTGCGTTAGTCCGTTTCAATATTGCCTCATACAATGTTGCCTCATAAAACACTTACTAGAATAACTTGAATCATTCACATGCCGACTCACTAATCGGCATGCTGATACCCAATCAAATATTTTGGTAGTTACGCCTTTAGGTAGATATCAATGACCATCACAATTAAGTCAAAAAAGACATGCACACATAACACTTTTGTAGCTCATGCCATTCATTATATGTTTGTTTTATTTTTCTCCTCATCGGTGGCTCTCGCTCAACATGAACATGAAGATAAACATTTACAGGATAATGAGATTGACGAAATAATTATTAGCAACAACCTTAACAAAAAGCGTACTGAAACCGCTTTGCCAATTCATATTTTAAATGGCGAAGAACTTCGCAATAATGCATCTTCAACGCTGGGAAACACCATTGAACAACAGCTTGGAGTTCATTCCAGCTCATTTGGAACGGGTGTTGGGCAACCGGTGATCAGGGGCCTAACTGGCAATCGTGTCACTGTATTGCAAAACGATATGCAAACCTTAGATGCCGCTGCCAACAGCGCTGATCATGCGAATTCAGTGGAATCATTATTATCAGAACAAATAGAAATCATTCGAGGCCCTGCTTCTTTGATTTACGGTAACAATGCAATTGGCGGTGTCGTGAATACTCTTAACAATCGCATTCCGGAAAAAATGCACTCTTCACCTAAAGCCGCTATTGAATTAAGGCATGGAACCGCTAGCCATGAAAACGTTGGCGTCTTCAAATTGGATGGATCCTTTTTAACCAAAGAGTCAAACGGTAAAGCAACTGGCTTAGCTTGGCACATTGATGGTTTATTTCGGAACAATAACAACCTCAAAATTCCTGGTGACGCATTAGATATTGAAGCCATAGAAGCATTGGAACACATGAATGAACATGAGGACGAAGAGCATGGAGAAGAAGACGAACACTTAGAAGAACTATTAGAAAGTAATACGTCAGGATATATTGCGAACTCAAATGCTGAAGCCGATGAATTATCTATCGGTGGATCTTGGATAGCTCAAAAAGGCTTTCTCGGCTTTTCTTTTACCCAACTGAATAATAATTATGGAATCCCTCCAGGCGCTCACCATCATGAAGAACATCACGAAGAGGGTGAAGAAGAATTAATTCACGAGGACGAGGAAGAGCACGATGAAGAAATTATTAGGATTGACTTAAAGCAGAAGCGTTCTGAAATTAAAACATCATGGAATCTAGATACATTTTTCAATCAAATTTCTGCCCAATTAATTCATTCTGAATATGAACATACCGAACTAGAAGGCGATTCAGCGGGTACGGTGTATAGTAATGAGGGCTATGAAAGCCGTTGGTCGGCAAAACACGACGGTTTTTCTTCCGGCATTTTAGGGGCTCAAATCGGACAAAGGGATTTCAGCGCCGTTGGAGACGAAGCGTTCATTCCAAAATCTGATATTCAAACTACCGGAATATTTGCAATGGAAAGCTTCGATATTGGAAAAATTACATTAGAAATAGGAGGTAGAATTGAAAAACAAACTATCGATACTGATGGCGCTTGTCACGATGATTCTCGAAGCTGGAGCGCGAGCATTGCCTCAATTTTTCCCATCAATCAAGATAATCATCTAAGCGCGTCATGGAGTCGAGGAGAACGTTCGCCCTCAGTGGAAGAATTATTTTCTAACATTGATATAGAAACGTGTGCACAACAAACGTCTCTTGTACAACACGCCTCAACGCAACGTTTTGAAATTGGGAACCCTAATCTAAAAAACGAGACCAGCAATAATATTGAATTTGGTTTTTACCGAGAAAACCGAGTAATACACACCGAAATTAATCTCTTTTACAACGCATTTAACGATTACATCTATCTCTTTGATGCTATCAATGATGATGAAGGCATTATCAGTGAAACGCTGCAAGATGATGCTATTTTTTACGGCGCCGAAGCACTCATTTCTTTTCCTATTACATTCGCAAACGGTAGACATCTAGATATTGCTTTTTCAGGGGACACCATTAGAGGGGAATTAAAAGAGGGTGATAACCTACCGAGAATCCCACCTAACCGATTAGGGATAAAACTAGATTATTCCTTAGATAATTTTTCTTCATCGATTCAATTAAGAAAAGCGTTTAAGCAAGATGAGATATCGGCTAGCGAAACGGAAACTGAAGGTTATACACGACTTGATGTTTTACTCGACTACCATCTCCCTATCAATGCAGGAGAACTGCAATTTTTTGCAAAAGGAAACAATTTAACAAACGAAGAAATTCGAGATCACACGTCATATCTCAAAAATTTCACTACAGCAGGTAAAAGATCTTTTGAAATTGGCATGCGATGGATTTATTAACAGGCTGACTAACTGATAAAAACAGCTAACCCTCTTTAAGCACGCGAAAGCTACAGAAGAGGGTTAATGTTTATTCAAAAAAACAGAACATCATCCGTGCAAATATCCCGCGTGATAGCGAATATGCTCTTCAATAAATGAAGCAATAAAGAAATAACTGTGATCGTAACCATCAACAATATTAAGCTCAATCGGAATATTTTTTTCTTTACAGGCCGCTTCTAATAATTCAGGCTTTAATTGTTCTTTTAGAAAATCATCAGACTTTCCTTGAGTCACTAAAATATGCTCAACCCGCTTACCTCTCTCAATGAGCGCGACAGAGTCATAGTCTTTCCAGTTCTTTTCGTTGCTACCTAGATATCCGGTAAAGATTTTTTTTCCCCAAGGTACTTGGCTTGGCGCAACAATGGGCGCAAAAGCAGAAACCGATCGATAAGCCTCTGAGTTTTTCAATGCAATTGTTAGCGCCCCATGCCCTCCCATCGAATGTCCACTGATACTTTTACGAAGAGGGTCAACTGGGAAATTATTTTCAATCAGATCTGGCAGCTCCTTCACAACATAATCATACATTTTGTAATGAGCAGACCAAGGTTTTTCAGTGGCATTTAAATAAAACCCTGCGGCACTGCCGAAATCATAACTGTCATCTTCACCTTCAATATTCACACCTCGCGGGCTGGTATCCGGCATGACCAAAACCACTCCATGCTCCGCTGCATATTGTTGCGCCCCAGCTTTGGTTGAAAAATTCTCGTCGTTACACGTCAACCCTGACAGCCAATATAAAACGGGGAGTTTTTCGTTTTGGCTTTTATTCAACGCGTGCACATCTAATTGCGGAGGAAGATAAATGGCAAACGTCATTTCACATTGGCACGATAACGATTGGTGCGTAAAACGCTTATGATACCCACCAAACATTTTATTACTCGATATCTCATTAATCATTTTAATCCCCATCATTAGTGCCAAATTGTTTTGCCATGCTATTTCACTTCAGCTATGCGAAAATGTGCATCATTCAGATTAAGAGCCACGGCTCTACTAACTCTTACCATTATATAAACCACATAGATTACCGTTTTATGCTAGATATTTCACCGATGTTTATCGCCATGCTTCTTGGTACCGGCTTTATAGCTGGAATTATTAATGTTATGGCTGGCGGAGGCTCCAATCTAACCCTGCCCGCTTTGATGATCATGGGACTTCCAGCCGACATCGCCAATGCCACCAACCGCGTCGGTGTCTTTTTGCAGTGCTTAGTCGGTATAAAAGGATTTAACCACCACGGTAAACTTGAGAAAAGCGACGCAGGGCCTATTTTAGTTCCCACACTATTAGGCGCCGGTGTCGGTGCTGTTTGTGCTTCCTACTTTCCCAACTCTTACCTCAAACCTGCACTTTTAATCACGATGGTCTCTATGTCTTTAGTGATATTAATTAAGCCCTCAGCCGTGATCCCGGCGATAGGGGAACCCCATACCGAATTAAAACGATATTCAAACGCTTGGTGGACATTATTTTTCGCGGGGATTTATGGCGGCTTTGTACAAGCTGGCGTGGGATTTATTTTACTCGCAGCACTTGCCGGTGGATTACGTTACGATCTCGTCAGGGCTAATGCACTTAAACTAGTGTGTACCGCCATGCTAACAAGTATTGCTCTCGGTATTTTTATTTGGCGAGGACAGGTTCAGTGGATTCCCGGTCTTGTTTTGGCTGCAGGTACCATGGCAGGTGCTCAAATAGGCGTTAACTTAGCATTGAGTGTCAGCCAAAATATGATGAAATGGTTTTTGTTTATTATGACCCTATTTGCCAGTGCAGCTGCACTTTGGTTTTGATTTCGATTTATCTAATGTCTAGTTGACCCATAGGCTTTTTATATAGCAAGCTACTTTAAAGAACGACTTAACGAACTTATCCAAGTAAACATTATGATGGCAATTATTACTGAGAACGAACTTCTTATTCGATTGAGCTTTTTCTTTGGTATTTTTTTCACCATGGCGTTATGGGAAATCGCCAAACCTTGCCGAGAATTATCTATCTCAAAATCAACTCGTTGGATCAGCAACCTCGGATTAGTCGTATTAAATAGTCTTGTTTTACGATTAGTATTTCCCGTTGCTGCCACAGGTTTTGCAATTTTTATTGCTGATCAAGGTTGGGGGATCTTTAATAATCTATCCTTCCCCATCGTTTTAGAAATTATTTTATCCTTAATAATTTTAGACTGTGCCATCTACTGGCAGCACGTCATATTTCATTACAGTCCATTTTTTTGGAATTTTCATAAAGTTCACCATGCAGACCTCGATTACGATGTCACAACTGGCTCTCGTTTTCACACTATCGAAATTATTTTTTCAATGTGCATTAAATTTTTAGCCATTGCAATTTTAGGCCCTTCCGTTGTTGCTGTGATTTTATTCGAAGTCATTCTGAACGGAATGGCGATGTTTAATCACTCAAACATTTCTCTCCCCAAAAAACTCGATTATATTTTACGTTTTTTTGTCGTCACTCCCGACATGCATCGGGTACATCATTCTGTAGTGCCCGACGAGCTCAATAGTAACTTTGGCTTTAATCTAGCTTGGTGGGACAAAATATTTAAAACCTACCGCAAAGAAACTCGCGCAGGAAATACT
This sequence comes from Cellvibrionaceae bacterium, assembly GCA_050633885.1. Classification (GTDB taxonomy): domain Bacteria; phylum Pseudomonadota; class Gammaproteobacteria; order Pseudomonadales; family Cellvibrionaceae; genus JAWSVE01. Next base: position 328,357 of record JBOEHK010000001.1, on the reverse strand, counting down.
GACATGACAATTGGTTTGAATGAATATCGCGACAAAAAAATTGCATCAACGTTATGGAATATGCTGAAAATACCTTTTAACCCATCTATCAAATAAGGTAACCTTCCCACTTAAACAATAATAATAAAAATCACACCTCCTTAATTATGAAAGGAATTCTCATGAAGCCCAAACTCTCCTTCTTTCTGCTGATCCTGTGTTTTATCTCTTCAAACATTTATGCCATTGAAATTGCTGACATAGTAAAAAGACCTGAGATCACCCATGTAAAGATTTCACCTAATGGAAAATATTTAGCGTTAAGAACATATAATTCGGAGCAAAATAAGCATTATATTTTTGTTATTAATCGGGCAGATAACAAACACATCAGCACCTTAGGCTTTCCCGGTATTAATGAGGTTGGTGATTATTTTTGGGCAAACGATGAGCGCATAGTCATTAAAATTATGCAAATTCGCTTTGGAAATAAAACACCCAAATATTACGGCGAACTTTATGCGGTTAATTACGACGGAAAAAAAGGAGATATTATTTTCGGCTATAGAGGTGGAGAAAAGCAGGTCGGTTCCTTTATTAAAAAGAAAAGTCAAGATAGAGCCTGGGCAGACATTGTTGACCGCTTACCTGACGATGAAAAGCATATTCTAATTTCATCTACACCATGGTCGAACTCTCACAAACTCACCCCTCAATTACAAAAAATAGATATCTACAAAGGTCTGGACAAAGGTAGAATTAAAAAAGCTGCGCATCCCAATGCTGATTTTTTTATTGACAAGAATGGTGATGCCCGAGTTATTCGCAGCATAAAAGAAGACTATACCATCCATGTAGAAACACTACCCGACACTAAAGGCAAGTGGATTGAATTACAAGATCATAAATTTGGAAATAATTTTTATCCTCTAGCTATCAACAAAGACGGCTCCTCGCTTTATGTTCTTGATAACTTAAAAAGTGACAAATCTGGCCTTCACCTCCTATCTCTTGACGGCTCAACGTACAAAAACCTCTACACAAACAGTAAAGTCGACATCTCGGATGTTGAAAGAACATCTGATGAGAATGGTGTTTTTGCTATGCGAGTAGACGAAGATTACCCTAAGTACTTGATCTTCTCAAAAGCATATGAGGAAGCAGAAATTTTTAAACGCATGCTGGCAACTTTTCCAGGTAGAACAGTATCAATATTAAATAGCACAGCAGATAATAAGTTATGGGTTATTAAAGCGTCATCTGATGTCGAACCAGGTTCCTTTTATATTTATGACCAGGTAAAAAACAAACTTAAATTTTTGTTTAGCACGAACAAAAATATTAAACCTGACGACCTTTCAAAGATGGAACCTATCTCTTTTAACTCCTTTGACGAAAAAAATATTTCCGGTTACTTCACCCAGGCAAAAAACAAGAATACAAATGCTCCACTGGTAGTATTTGTACACGGCGGCCCTCGCTCTCGTGACTACTGGGGCTTTAATCCAGTCGTTCAATCATTATCTATCAGCGGCTTTTCCGTTTTACAAATTAATTACCGCGGCTCCGAAGGTTACGGTATGGAATTCATGAATGCCGGAAACAAGCAATGGGGCAACGAAATTCAAAAAGATATTTTAGCTGGAGTTCAATGGGCCATTAAAGAGAAACGTGCTACGCAAGGAAATATTTGCATAATGGGAGGAAGTTTTGGCGCCTACTCGGCTGTTCAATCAGCTATTTTATTTCCCGATCAATACCAATGTGTAGTCGCCAATGCTGGAGTCTACGATTTGGAACTTATGTTCAAAGATGGCAATATCGAAGACAAGTATTGGGGTGATGCTTATCTAGAGGAGGCCCTCGGTACAGATAAAGCGGAATGGAAAAAATTTTCGCCAGTCCACAATGTAGATTCAATTAAAGCACCGATTTTTTTAGCCCATGGCAAAAAAGATCCACGTGCGCCTTACAAACATTTTCAGAGATTGAAAAAAGCGCTAAAAAAATCAGGCAAAGATTTTGTCGAATTTGTAAAAAAAGATGAAGACCACGGATTCTATCTTGAAGAAAATCAAAGAGAATATATAGAAGAGGTCGTTAAGTTTTTAAAACAACATACAAAACAATAAACGCTACTTTAAATCGACTATAAAAAAGGCGTTGAATACATTTAGCATTCAACGCCTTTTTTATATGTCTTGGTGTCATGTAATAAGTGCAACTATTTATCTCGGCTTGTCAAAAACGCTCAATACCCATGGCCACCGCTTCACCACCACCAATACACAAACTCGCTACACCTTTTTTCAAATCATATTTTTCAAGTGCTGATAACAGTGTAACAACAATCCGTGCACCGGAAGCCCCTATCGGGTGACCGAGTGCACATGCACCACCATGCACATTCACTTTGTCATGGGGCAAATCTAATTCTTTCATCGCAGCCATTGTAACGACTGCAAATGCTTCATTAATTTCATACAAATCTACATCGCTGGCTTTCCAACCTGTTTTTTCAAATAACTTTTTCATTGCGCCAACGGGCGCTGTTGTAAACCATTCTGGCTGATGAGAGTAACTGGCATGAGCACTTATTTTTGCGAGCGGTGTTAATCCACGTTTTTCTGCTTCTGATAATTTCATCATAACGATAGCAGCAGCACCATCAGAAATTGAACTCGCATTCGCTGCGGTGACAGTACCCTCTTTTACAAACGCGGGTCGAAGCTGAGGAATTTTATCGATCTTTGCTTTGCCCGGTTGTTCATCAATATCAACAACACGATCACCTTTCCGACCATTAATCGTATGTGCAGCAATTTCGTTTTTAAATGAACCATTCTCTGTCGCTTTTTGCGCTCGTTGCAAAGAAGTAATCGCAAAGTTATCCTGCTCTTCACGAGTAAAACCATATTTACTGACGGTATTTTCAGCATAGACGCCCATTGGCGTGCCTTTCTCATAAGCATCTTCCAATCCGTCTAACATCATGTGATCAAAAATCTTATCCGCACCCATGCGATAACCACTGCGAGCTTTTGCCAAAAGGTAAGGAGCGTTTGTCATGCTTTCCATTCCTCCCGCAATCCCGACAGTCGAATGTCCAAGTGCCAAGCTGTCATGTGCAACCATCATGGCTTTCATCCCAGAGCCACACATTTTATTAATCGTTAAGCACTGTGTGCTTTGAGCAAGACCGGCAGCCAATGCCGCTTGACGACCCGGTGCTTGTCCTTGACCTGCTTGCAGAACACAGCCCATCACCAAATCATCAATCTGATCATTCGCAAGAGAAGCGCGCTCAACCGCTGCAGAAATAGCCGTCGCCCCCAAACTCACCGCATTAGTCTCCGAAAAATCCCCCATAAAACCACCCATCGGCGTGCGGGCCATACTGACGATTACAATTGGATCATTAGTCATAGGTCTCTCTTCTTATGTATGTAATTTAATCTATTTTATGACGTTAATTCTTATGAATATTGATTAAAATCTAGGCTGAGCATTTAACAACATCGCAGGATAAATGTCTCCCCCTAAGCCATTTTCATTATTTGTATGTCTAGGTTTCTATCGATGTGTTTCGATTTAGATATCCGACATAAAAATTCGTGAAAAACAAGTCTGTTTTGTCACAAGAATATGCGGATAATGTCGACCTCTCTCTTCTGCATACTCTCTGTTTGCATAAGCAAGACACTCAAAAGAACACACAAACCCAATACGCATATTTTTTAAACAAGTGATCTCAACCATTATGAAATCAATAACCGCCAGAATTGCCGAAGAATTAAACACCCAAGAATCACAAATACAAGCCGCTGTCGGCTTGCTCGATGAAGGTGCTACGGTACCGTTTATTTCTCGATATCGAAAAGAAGTGACTGGAGGTCTAGATGATACTCAAATGCGAACGCTTGAAGAGCGCCTTGGATATTTACGCGAAATGGAAGACAGGCGAGAAGCCATTCTTAAAAGCATCACAGAACAAGAAAAACTCACTCCTGAATTAGAAAAAGAAATTCGCACTGCAGACACAAAAACTCGACTCGAAGATTTGTATCTTCCGTTCAAACCCAAACGAAGAACAAAAGGCCAAATCGCCATAGAAGCAGGATTACAACCTCTTGCAGATTTATTATTCAATGATCCGTCACTAACGCCAGAAACCGAAGCAGAAAAATATTTGAATCCGGAGCAAAAAATTACCGGCGCAAAAGAAGCTCTCGACGGCGCAAAATATATTTTAATGGAACGCTTTGCAGAGTCAGCCGATCTATTAGGTAAACTCCGTACGCTTTTATCAGAAGAAGCGTTATTAACTTCTCGAGTGATGAAAGATAAAGAAAAAGAAGGTGAAAAATTCAGAGATTATTTTGAATATGACGAACCTTTTTCAAAAGTTCCCTCACATCGTGCACTTGCTATTTTTAGAGGCCGCAACGAAAGTATTTTATCCATCAATATCGATTTAGAAAAAGACGAAGAGAATCCCAACAAGCTTCATCGAGCTGAAATTATTATTGCTAAATTTTGGAATGTAGTTCATGAAGGTCGTCCTGCTGATGATTGGCTTGCTGAAGTGGTTCGTTGGACTTGGCGTGTCAAAATGCATACGCATCTCGAAACAGATTTATTAGGCGAGTTACGCGAGAAAGCAGAAGAGTCTGCCATTCAAGTATTTGCTGACAACTTAAAAGACTTACTGCTCGCAGCACCCGCAGGACCTAAAGCAACTATCGGCCTTGATCCTGGTTTGAGAACAGGCGTAAAAGTTGCCGTGGTAGATGAAACAGGAAAAGTACTCGATCATGGCGCTATCTTCCCCACTCCACCACAAAATAAGGTACAAGAAGCGGAAGCAAAAATTGTCCAATGGTGTAAAAAATTCAACGTCAGTTTAATCGCCATCGGCAACGGTACTGCATCTCGTGAAACCGATGCCTTTGTTGCACAAGTGTTTAAAAACAACCCTGATATTAAAGCGCAAAAAGTCATGGTGAATGAAGCCGGCGCGTCAATTTATTCTGCCAGTGAATTTGCTGCAAAAGAATTTCCTGATTTAGACGTAACGATTAGAGGAGCCATTTCAATTGCTCGACGACTTCAAGACCCGTTAGCTGAACTCGTAAAAATTGAGCCAAAATCGATTGGTGTCGGCCAATACCAACATGATGTATCACCCAGCAAACTAACAAAAAGCTTAACCAGTGTTGTTGAAGATTGTGTTAATGCGGTCGGTGTTGATGTCAATACAGCATCAGCACCATTACTCACTCGTGTTTCAGGTTTAAATACAACACTTGCCAACAATGTAGTTGCATTCAGAGATGAACATGGCGCATTTAAAAACCGCGAAGAGTTGAAAAAAATACCACGCTTTGGCGAAAAAACATTTGAACAAGCCGCAGGTTTTTTACGCGTAGCGAATGGCGATAATCCTTTAGACTATTCTGCTGTTCATCCTGAGTCTTATCATCTTGTTGAAAAAATCGCTGGCAATAATTCTCGTGAATTAAAAACAGTTTTAGGCGATAGTGATTTTTTGAAAGGTTTAAATCCAAAAGATTATATTGACGATCAAATTGGATTGCCGACCATTGTCGATATTTTGCAAGAATTAGATAAACCCGGACGCGATCCTCGGCCGGAATTTAAAACAGCACAATTCAAAGAAGGTATCGAAAAATTATCCGACCTTGTTGACGGCATGGTGTTAGAAGGCACTGTCACTAACGTGACAAATTTTGGCGCATTCGTCGATGTCGGCGTTCATCAAGATGGCTTAGTGCATATTTCAGCACTCTCTCACACCTTTGTTAAAGACCCACGAGAAGTCGTAAAAGCAGGCGATATTGTCGCAGTGAAAGTCATGGAAGTGGATGCGCAACGAAAGCGTATCGGCTTAAGTATGCGACTCGATGACCAACCCGGCGACAAAGCCGATGAAAGTGCAGCGGGTCCTCGATCTAGTCGAAGCAAGCAAAATAGTAATAGCGCTAACACGCCCAACAAAGGCGAAAGATCTCATCACAATAAAAACCACAATAATCGCCAAAACAATAATCGCCAAAATAGAAACCAAGGAAGTAATAAACCACAAGTGGGCAGTATGGGAGCACTACTACAGCAAGCGTTGAATAAAAAAAAATAAATTCCTTTTGGCAACAAGAATGAAATAAAAGTCCTTTCGGGAAAGGACTTTATGCTAGATATTTCAAAAACGATTATGCTCACTTACGTTTAATTGAGTCGTTGTTTAATGCCATAATTAATAGCGCGCACAATCGTTAACATTTTTGCCCACTCGGCCTTGTTGCTGTTCAAGGCGGTCTGATATGATTCCTTACCCAAGGCTTCTTATTGACTGACATTGCGTTATCTTGCTTTGGGTATCACAAGGATTGATTATCAGCTTCACTGCCAAGGATTCAATATGGGCTCTAAAAGCAAACAACCCGCCGCCCGCTTAGGCGATATCGATACGGGTCATCCACCATCACCACCCACCCCGATTATTACTGGCAGTACTAATGTCTTGATCAATGGCCGCCTCGCAGCACGTAAAGGCGATATGCTTGTGCCTCATCATCCTGGTGTTCGTATCATTACCGAAGGTTCTGGCAGCGTGCTAATTAACGGCAAGCCAGCCGCTCGCGTGAGTGACGGTATTAACTGTGGCGGCAAAATTATTATTGGCTCAGGTAATGTTCTGATTGGTGACAAGCCCAAACAACCTGCCAATTCAAAACTCTCTGTCGAGGTGGAAGAATTTCTTGCTTCTCGCTCTAAGGGCCAGTCGTCTAAAATCAGCAATCGCTTTGAGAGCACAGAATTAGCGGCCTCTATCGCGGTGAAATACCGTGGCAACGAAGGCGCTATTGCTACTTGGCACGAATACTATTTAGGGAATGATCCTGAGAACGCCAGCGAATTAAGTGATCCGATAAAAAAGAAAGGACACCAGCGCGCACAAGCTGAAAAAGCACGAGACAAAGCCGATCTTGCTCAAATGCAGGAACAGCCCGCTGAATTGGAAGCTCTTTCTGATTTGCTGCGAGAACAAACAAAGGAATTAAATACTGACGATTTATCTTCCGACACCATGAACAGTATCGCTCAAGACATGGTGTCTATGGTCGGCACAGTGGCAACAGCCACATCCAAAAGTGATGTAGCAATAGCGGCTCTGCAACAATCGATCTCTGAAAAACGCGTCGACCCCAAAACATTCAAGGACGCAACAGATCTTCTCAATGAATCACGTAAAAAAATCGCCGCCTCTGGTAGCAGACCAGATGACAAATACACCCAAGACGAACTGCAACAAATTGCCGCCGAGGGAGAGATCCCCGATCACTACATTGTGCGCGTCGTGAAATCCGCCTATTTGCATAGTGGCGCCGAGGAAAACTTTGGAGGAACGCTTGGGCAAGAAGTTGATGGCGTCGTAAAGTACTGGTCCACCACTCTAGATCAAATCGCCCATTACGATACAGACCCGCGCTTAGTTGTACAGGCTGTCGGCATAGATTACGAGCCGACAGAAGCGTACACGATGATCATTATTGACAAAAACGAAGTCGCCAACAAAACCGGTAGCTATGCTATGTTGCCAAATTATGGAAATATGAATAACTTTTCGAAACGGGAATTGGCGGAAAACTTCCCCGTGAAAAACCGAGTAGATGCAACCTTAACACCAGAAACCAGCGACATGTATCTTGAAGCCTATACAGCGATGGAAAGCGTTAAAAAGGGCGGCTCTAAAGATAAAAAAATCCAAAATAAGTACTTTGAAGCCAATGATTTTTCAGAAGCCGATAAACAGCTGTTTAAAAATCGCCTCGCACTGCATAAAGCCACCGGCGCGAACGAGCACTATCTTGGCAATGGTTTAACCAAAAACTTAAATGATAGTGATGGCAGCAAACCCCATGGCACAGTCGAAACGTTTTCCTACGATAAAAACCCTGACACCATCGCTGAACTAATGAACAAATCCAATCCCACCGTGGCAATAGTACCGCTAACTAATATCCCTGACGTTAACTTATGAGCAAACCTAAACCTTTTTTAACCAAGCCAAAACCTTTTGACGACGCCAGCTTTGTTCCAGTGCCTCGAGTTCCAGAATGGCCGGTGTATCAGCCAGAGCAATTACCTGCACACTGGAAAAAAATCGCCGAAATTGAAAATCCACGACCTGTAAACCACTACCACTGGGATTTTTATTACGACGGCAAGATGCTGATTATCTACCATTCCTCAGATTCTATTAATGAGTTCAATGGTAAACCCCATCGACATATCGAGCAGTACGAATTCCCCATCGAAGCCGCCGCTTGGTTTGTCGACAATCTGCCACGCTTTTTTAAAAAACCTGACGAGGAAGGCGCTTTACCGATTGATAAATTCCATTTGCGCGGTTCTGCTGGTGGTGAAGAGCTAAAAATTCCACGCTTGGTCATGACCTATGCTGAGGGGATGCCAGGATATGCACTACTAAATCTCAGCCGCTGCGAACACCCCAATATGGATTTATGCCAGTCGTTTGAAATGAGTGATGAATTTTTATTCAAGCAAGGCATGCTTGAGCTGTTTAAGGATATAGCCGCTCGCCATCGGGATGGGACCTTGTGAGATTCGACTTAGATTGCAATGTCCCCTGTCTTCAGCGCTTAACTTTCCTATCACAGCACCCTCCGTACCTGAACGACTCTTGAGATAGCTGTACTTCAAACAGCTATCCTTCAAACAGCTATCCTTGGTATCACCCTCTTTATCTAACTGCCTTTACATCCAACTATCTGTATATCGCTAGCTCCGGCATAATATTATCCGGATAAAATTGACTTTTATTTTTATCCGGATAATATTCTGTTTTTACAGCTCACCCCAATGTGCCGACTAACAATTAGCAAGAGAACCGCATTCCATGGACTTATCTTCCGATCGCCCCGCCATCGCTTTTTACCAAAATCAACGTATTGCCTCTGGTGGACTCCAATTTGTCGCCAATGAAGTCAAACAATCGTTAAAAAACGAGGCCGATAACGCTAATATTCTCGACAGCACCACTGGCGAGACGATCGAAATTGATTTTCGAGGTTCTCTTGAAGCTGTTGCAAAACAGTTCACAGCTCCATCACAGGGAAACAATAACCTCGCGGCCGATGAATCAAAGAAAACAGAAACGGCTCCAAAGAGAGGACGGCCAAGACTAGGAGTGGTAGCAAGAGAAATCACTTTATTACCAAGACATTGGGATTGGCTGAAAGCACAACAAGGCGGTGCTTCTGTTGCGCTACGAAAGCTTGTAGAACAAGCCCGTAAAGAAAACGAATCAAAAGATAATCTAAAAAAAGCGCAAGACTATCTTTATCGTTTTCTGACAACATTAACCGCTCATTATCCTGAATACGAGGAGGCTCTGAGAGCTTTGTTTGCAGGTGATGCAGAAGAGTTCGAGCAGCAAATAGCTTCTTGGCCAAACGATATTATCCTTCACATAAAAAAAATGGCCGTACCTGCTTTCCATAACATCGAGAAAGATACTTAGAGAGCGAATTCAAAAAATAATAAAGCCATCAGCATCTCAATCCCCACAGGCAAAACCGCTGACTGAATAAAAAATCACAAAGGAATAAAAATGATAAAACTGACTTACTTCAATATTCGAGGACGAGCCGAAATAATACGCCTCATACTCGAAGAGACAGAAACACCCTACATCGATGAGTTTGTAGAATTAGAACAGTGGGCCGCACTAAAACCCACTCTTCCATTACAACAATTACCCGTCTACACCTATATGGATGAAGAGGGCCATAATCTTCTTTTCCAAAGTCACGCTATCTACCGTCACCTTGCAAGAAAACACAACCTCTACGGTAAAAATGAAACTGAACATACTCGCTGCGATATCGTCGAAGAAACTTGCAAAGACATAAGAACGGCCTTGTTTGGCTTATTTTGGAATCCCGAGTTTGATGCTCTCCGCAAGCAATTTGAGTCAGAACAATTACCCGTGTTTATTCAACAACTAGAAAGGCTTTTACAGCGTAACTCAGAAAGTGATTTGTGTTTTGTGGGTAATCAATTGACCTATGTAGATTTTATCGTCTGGGCCTTACTAGACTGTATTCGCCCACTTTCACCAGCTTCCCTTGATCAATCGTCTTTGTTGACGGCATTCAAATCTCACTTTGCAAAAAGACCGCGCATTAATGCTTATCTACAATCTGAACGTCGGCCAAAAACGATCACTGTCCCTAGGGCATTCTTTGGTTGCACTGTAGAAACCAGCTAAAAAAACTAAAAAATTAAGCAATTCACAACATGTCATTCGAAAGACCTGTAAAATGTCGGCAGCTTTTTCGCTAAAAAAATAAAACCGATGAGGATAACCCTATGAAAACACGAGCTGCTGTTGCTTTTGCTGCCGGAAAACCCCTAGAGATCGTTGAAGTCAATCTAGATGGCCCAAAAGCTGGCGAAGTGCTTATCGAGTTAAAAGCGACAGGGGTTTGTCATACCGATGCATTCACATTATCTGGCGATGACCCAGAAGGCGCTTTTCCCGCAATTTTAGGCCACGAAGGCGCAGGCGTTGTTGTGGAAGTTGGCCCTGGTGTTAAATCACTGGCAGTTGGCGATACCGTTATCCCTCTCTACACACCAGAATGCCGCGAGTGTGAATATTGCTTACACCCCAAAACAAACCTCTGCCAATCAATCCGATCGACTCAAGGACAAGGTTTAATGCCTGATGGCACCAGCCGTTTTTCTTTTGAGGGAAAACCTTTATTGCATTACATGGGGTGCTCGACATTCTCAAACTACACCGTGTTACCAGAGATAGCGGTGGCAAAAATTCGCAGCGATGCCCCCCTCGATAAAGTTTGCTACATCGGTTGCGGTGTGACCACCGGTGTTGGCGCTGTCGTGTTTGATGCAAAAGTAGAACCTGGTTCACGCGTTGTTGTATTTGGTTTAGGCGGGATTGGCTTAAACGTTATTCAAGGTGCAAAACTTGTCGGTGCAAAACAAATCATCGGCGTAGATATTAATCCAAGCAAAGTCGCACTTGCCAAAAAATTCGGCATGACGGATTTTGTTAACCCTAAAGAAGTGGACAATATTGTCGAAGCGCTTGTGGATTTAACCAACGGCGGCGCTGACTATACATTTGAGTGTATCGGAAACGTAAACACCATGCGTGATGCACTCGAATGCAGCCATAAAGGCTGGGGCGAATCTTTTATTATTGGCGTTGCAGGTGCAGGACAAGAAATTTCAACACGCCCTTTTCAATTAGTGACAGGGAGATCATGGAAAGGTAGTGCTTTTGGCGGCGCACGCGGTCGCACTGACGTACCAAAAATTGTCGATTGGTTCATGGATGGTCACATTAAAATCGACGAACTGATTACACATACCATGCCACTTGACGATATTAATTCCGCTTTTGATTTAATGCACAGCGGTGAAAGTATTCGCTCCGTCGTTCTTTATTAGAATTCGTTCCAACAAACGATTGATATTTTTACAATTTAAGTTCACAACAATTAAAACAACAAGTTGTGATCTTATTGAATTATTTTATTTTTAATCCAGCTAATACAGGTTTTAAAACGTTTTATGCTCAATTCAGATGCCCTCTCAGCTCTTGGCCAACTAAAACAATCCATTGAAGATAGTAAAGATTATGGAGAAGGTATCGTTCGCGGAACCAATAATCGATTCGGTTTTGTAAACTTAGACGATGGTCGAGAAGCATTTCTTAATCCAGATGAAATGCAACAAGTATTACCCGGCGACAGAGTCAAAGTTTTAGTCACTGAGAATGATCGTAAAAAACTAGATGCCAAACTTGAAAAACTTATTTCAAGCTCATTAAAAGAATGTGTTGGACGGTATGTCATCAAAGGAAAAAATCATTTTGTACAGGCCGATCATCCACAACTTTCTCGTTGGCTGTTTGTACCACCGAAAGAAAGAAAAAAATATCAAGATGGTGATTATGTCAACTGTAAAGTCAGTCGCCATCCTTTTGGCGACGGCAAAGCACAAGTCAGTATTATTCAGTTAATTGGTAAGCCTAGTGATGCCGGCATCGAGCGTTCCGTCATTATCGGAAAGTTTAAGCTTCCAACAGAAGTATCAGATGAAGTAAAAAAACAAGTCGCTGAAATAACGGATCTCGGTCAAGAAGAGAACACAAAAAACTACATTGATCTTCGCGAAAAAAACTTTGTCACCATCGATGCGGCTTCCACTAAAGATATGGATGATGCTTTGTATGCAGAGATCAATGAAGATCAAAAAGGCTGGGCATTATTTGTAGCGATCGCCGACCCTAGCGTTTACATTGATGAAAATTCTCCCCTTGATAAAAATGCTGAAAACAAAGCGAGTTCAGCTTATTTATTGGGTGGTACTTTGAGTATGTTTCCTACCGAACTGTCTCACGATATTTTTTCTCTTGTCTCAGGGAAAGATCGCCCTGCATTAGTGTGTAAAATGCAAATAACCATCGATGGAAGCATATCATCCTTTGAGTTTTTCAATGCCATCATTCAATCCAAACACAAGTTAAGTTACCTTCAAGTCTCAGAAATTCTTAATGACAAACAAGAAAACGAACTCGATTCAGATTCTGTAGAACGACTGCATACATTGAATACAATAGCAGCATCAAGAAAGCGTTATAGAGATCAACATTCCATTATTCAGCAGGACAACATTGATTATAGCTATCAACTTGACAAGCAGGGTCACATAGAAAGTATTGAGATCCGGACACCAACAAATGCACACCACATAGTTGAAGAGGCTATGCTCGCCACCAATTGTTGCGCGGGTGAATTCTTATCCGACAACTCAGAAAAAGTTAATCCATTATTTACAACCCATGCCGGCTTTAGACCTGAGCGCCTCAATGAAATAAAACAGCTACTGAAAAAAGATTTTCCTGAAATTAGCTATGATGATTTAGCGGAATTAAATGGATATATCGGTCTTATTAAAACATTAAAAGGTTCAGATGAAGGTCAATCGTTAGTCCCTACTTTACGTCGACTACTTCGCCCTGCTGAACTAACCAGCGAAAACAATCCACATTTTGGATTAGGATTCAAACACTACGCGATGGTGACGTCTCCTATTCGACGCTATCAAGATTTAACGAACCATCGAATAATTAAATCCATTATCAATTCACAAAATCCTCACTCCAATAACGAATCAACCCAGAAAAAAATGGATGTCAATCCAAAAAAATTACAAGACAAAATTGCCCTCATTCGCCAAGCTTCTCGGCAATTAGAACAGTGGCTTTTATGTGAATATTTGAACAACCATAAAAACTCAGAGTTTACAGCTAAAATAGCGGCTATTAGCAATCAAGGTCTTGCTGTTCGCCTGAAAGAAAACGGTGCTGAAAGTTTTATTCCAATGAAAAATACTAAAAGTAAACCAGCAAAATACGATTCCATTCGCATGACGCTGACCTATGAAGGCGAGACCTACCGAGTAGACCAAGAACTTACCGTTAAATTATCTCAAATAGATTTAGCTAACCGTAAAATATCTTTAGCCATCATGAAAAACAACGAAAAAAATATCGACCAAGGCACTTGTTAACTTAATTTAAGACTATGCTAAGGGAACATGAAATGAATATTTTTTCGCATTTATTGAAAGTTTTAGAACGATATAAGCAAAGAAAATCATTTTCCCTCGTGGTTTTTTTTCTCTTATTCATCAGCTTAACTTTTCCGTCTGCTGTTACAGCTAAAGAAACCGCAAGAGATAATAACGAATCGATCGCCTCCTCCCAGCTTCCTGCCAATGAAGCAGATTCAGAACAAAACTCAGAGCCAAACTTAGAATTAACCTGCCCTGACCCTTCCAGCTCATTACTCTGGACAATAAAAGGAACGAAAAGCACCGTCCATTTGTTTGGCTCTATTCACATTGGAGCCAAGGGCTTTTATCCGTTAGATAAGAAAATAGAAAAAATATTTCGAAAATCCGATTACTTAGTATTTGAAGTCAACCCTCAAACGATTGCTGATCCCAAAAATGCTATTGAAATACAAACACGAAGCCTACTTCCAAATAACGAAACAATCGACAAACATGTCTCAGCCAATACTGTCAGCAAAGTAAAAAAAGCATTAACAAATTTTGGCCTGCCTGCCGATTCATTTATGGTATACAAGCCTTGGTTTATCACGATGCTATTAACTAATATGCAAGTCATGTCAATGGGCTATATGCCTCAATACGGTGTAGAACAATACTTACTGAGAGAAAAAGCTGAAGCAACCGATGTATTAGAATTAGAAACGTTTATCTCCCAGCTAGAACTAATGGAATCATTAGACGGAGAAGCATTTTTATCCTATACACTTGCCAATCTAGAAAAAAGTAAAACAACGATAAGAGAGCTTATCCATGCGTGGCAGTGTGGCGACAAAAAATCATTAGAGGGAATATTTTCTAGCGAATTTGATATTGATGGCTCACTCGGAAAACAATTTGATACGCTTGAGAAAAAGCTTCTTTTTGATCGTAATATTATTATGACAAATGGCATAGAAAAATTTTTAAGGGAAGGGACTGGAATTTATTTTGTTGTCGTAGGTGCCGCTCATTATGTGGGAAAGAACAGCGTGGTTCAGATGCTTGAGAAAAAAGGCTTTAACGTAAATAATATTAAGCTTTAATTACTGTAAGGAACTAAAATTTTTCACTCCGAAGATCGACACTTCAACGCGATCTCGGCCATTATCTTTTGCTAGATACAGCGCAGTGTCAGCCGCATTCACAAAGGCCTCTACTGTATCTCCTTTAACAATTGTTCGGCCAACAACACCAAAGCTCGCGGTTAACTTAATCGCCTTCCCATCATTAATAAAAGCAATTTCTGAAATTGCTTGACGTATGCGCTCTGCGACTATCATCGCATTTTTTTCTATCGTATCGGGTAAAATAATCGCAAACTCTTCACCTCCATAACGAGCTACTACATCTGAAGCTCTAGAGACCACTTTTGCAATACACTGAGCGACGAGTTTCAAACATTTATCACCGACAACATGCCCATAGTTATCATTCACCTCTTTAAAGTGATCGATATCAATGAGGATCATGGACATGGATGCCGACGTTCGGGAGGAACGAGAGAGTTCAGCTTTAGCAGCCTCATCAAAAAACCCTCGATTATAAAGCTGTGTTAAAGGGTCAATTGTAGAGACTCGTGCTAACTCTTCATTCGCTCTTTCTAAATCTGTTAACGCTTTTGCGAGCTCTAAAGTCCTAGCTCTTACATTTTTTTCCAGCTCCACATTGGCTTTTTCTTGCATGATTAATATTGAAGATTTTTGATCAATGACTTCAGCTTGTGCAAATTCTTTGTCCTCTCTTTCCCGAGAAATTCGCTCCGCTAATGCGATTGAGAGAAGAATTACTTCAAAAACAAAACTTAACGTTTGAATATATTCTTGCGCGGGAAAATACTTAATAACCCCTAACAATATAAAGATATTTAAAAAAGTGGCTATAAAGATACCTGACCATGAAATGACAAAATACTTAGCAGTAGGATTTCCTCGCCACCAAAAATATATGGCGATACATAACCCAGCCACTATCACTAACACACCAAATGGTGCTATCGCTAGAACGCTTACCTTTTTAAATGGTGTCAGACTGAGTATTAAAATACCCGCCCACAAACCTACAAAATAATTATTAGATCGGGCTAAAAAATCACTGTAATCATCCATCCGTAAGAAAACTCTAAAAAAGTACGTAATGGTCATAAAGGCTAACGGAGTAAACACATGATAAATATTTGTTAGCATCCATTGATTACTTCCCCAAAGATATTGAGCCCCATATCCCGTTGCCGACAGTGAGTACAAAAGCACGGAGAGAACGGTAAGGCTATAAAAAAGGTACATTTTATCTTTGGTGAAAACGCTGAGTAAAAAATTGTATAGCGTCATGATAATCAAAATACCAAATGCAATACTGAAACCAATTAATCTTAAATCTGAATATTGTTCGTATACTTCTTTCTCCCAAAATATAATTGGGATAAAAACAAGATTTTCATCAATAATTTTTATATATAGTGTTGTCTCACTATTGCCTTTCATCTCAATAGGTATCGATAAGTTTTTATCCTCAATATTTTTCTCTTCACGAACGTAATCTATCCCACCTATCAACGTATCGCTGAAAACATTATTAGCATGCGATCTAACTTTTATATCTTTCAACAATGGCCAACGTATTTCTGCAATATACTTCTTTGAATCTGCCTGATCATTTATGATGGGTATTCGCACCCAAATTACTTTTTCTTCGTTCCATAGATTCAGTGTTGGCCTTGCAGGTTTTTGCCATTCACCTTCAAATTCCTTGCTGACAATTTTTTCCCAACTGGTATCAAATCCTGTTTTCAAATATTCAATATTATCTGAGGTAATTAAGTATTCTGTTTTCCCACGCATATCCACAGGCACAGAAGCGCTCGCCGCGGTCGCAGCGCTCATCAGCAGAACAATCAAATATATTTTTAAGCTCGTAAAGCCCATAATTCAGTCATATTTAGCACACCTTATTTGAGTATAGACGGATTACAACAAATGGCTTTTTTAGCGTAGTATTTCGATTTTTAGCTTAAGCCAAACCGCTGACAGAAGAATCACTTATAAAAACAAAAGGATCACCTCATGCCTAATCAGTCATCTCAGCTTAAAGGGAAGCGAATTCTCATTACCCATGCGGATCAATTTATGGGGCCAACACTCTGTCATGTTCTCAAAGATCATGGCGCTGAGGTGATAGCTGATACATCAGCCTTATTAGATCCTCTCGCCCCTCAGAGATTAATTGAGCAATCTGGCTCTATTGATATTTTAATCGCCAACTTATCTATCCCTGCACCAAGTACAGCTGCTGAGAAGGTCACTGAAGAGGAGTGGAAAAATACGTTTGCCGCTCTTGTCGATCCCTTACCTAGGTTGTGCCAAGCCGTATTGCCGTCAATGATTGAAAAGCAATGCGGGAAAATACTGGTAATGGGAAGCGCCTCCGCTCTACGTGGCATTAAATATTCCTCCACCTATTGTGCTGCTAGGGGGGCTCAAATTAGTTATGTTCAAGCCCTTGGCATCGAGATGGCAAAATACAACATACAAGTGAATGCGATCGCACAAAATTTCGTCGACAACCCCACGTATTTTCCGAAGGAGGTTCAAAGTAACCCGAAATTTCAATCAAGATTAAAAGCTGAAGTGCCACTAGGAAGACTAGTAGGGGCGAAAGAAGACGCTGAATTTGCCGCCTACCTTTGTAGCGACAATGCCAATTGCTTTGTAGGGCAAGTATTCCCAGTTTGCGGTGGATGGGTGAATAGGTAATTAGAGGTTTTCAACAATTGTCATTTTTTGCCTCTACCACTATTAAAACTGATAATAATCAGTAAGCTAGTTTAGTAGGATAGGCATCCTTTAGCTCTCTCAATAAAAATAAACGTAATTTAAGATTTATCACTCTCAACCATTAGGTAATCAGACTCATGACGACAGACAATACTCTTCTTCTTGGTGGAAGTGACGGAAAACAAGTCCGCCTACACTTACCCATGGCAAACAGGCATGGTCTCATTGCCGGAGCCACCGGAACGGGAAAAACGGTTACATTACAAATTCTGGCAGAAGGCTTTTCAAAAGCTGGCGTCCCCGTATTCATGGCTGATGTAAAAGGTGATCTTTCTGGTATCGCAACATCGGGCAAGCCGCACAAAAAAATTGACGAACGTATCGAGAAAATAAACATTGAAGGTTATCAGCAACGGGCATACCCAACCGTTTTTTGGGATTTATACGCTAAAAAAGGCCACGCTATTCGCTCAACAATTTCTGAGTTTGGCCCCCTGTTGCTTGCCAGTGCCTTAGACCTCAATGATAACCAAACAGGATTGCTATATACGGCACTCAAAATAGCTGACGAAAACGGCATGCTGATTTTAGACTTGAAAGATTTACAAGCCGTTATTAACTGGATGAAACTCGAAAGAAAAACATTAGAAATGGAGTTTGGTAGTATCAGCTCGGCAAGCCTCAATGCCATTCAGCGGCGATTGTTGATGCTAGAAGAACAAGGCGGTGAAACATTTTTTGGAGAACCAGCCATCGAGTTACAAGATTTAATCAAGACCGATTTTAGCGGCAATGGCGTTATTAATATTTTGGACGCCACGCTATTAATTCGCCAACCACGATTATATGCGTTGTTTTTATTATGGCTTGTCTCTGAGTTATTTGAAGAGTTACCCGAAGTTGGCGATGCTGATAAACCCAAAATGGTTTTCTTTTTTGATGAAGCGCACTTACTGTTTGATAGCGCTCCCAAAGTACTCGTCGAGAAAATAGAACAAGTCGTTCGATTAATTCGCTCGAAAGGCGTGGGCATCTATTTTATTTCACAAAGCCCAGCCGATATACCGGATGATGTATTAGGACAACTCGGCAATCGAGTTCAGCACGCGTTAAGAGCTTTCACTCCTCGTGATCAAAAAGCAGTTCGAGTGGCTGCTCAAACATTTAGAGCTAACCCTGAATTTTCAACTGAAACAGCCATTACTCAACTTGGTGTAGGCGAAGCATTAGTTTCCGTATTGAAACCTGATGGATCTCCTACGGTCGTAGAGCGTACACTTATGTCTCCACCCGAATCTAGAATGGGACCGCTAACAGCCGAAGAAAGGTCAGAGGTATTTTCACGTTCACCCTACAAAGGCCGTTATGATGACTTACTGGATAGAGAGTCTGCTTACGAAATGCTAAAGAAAAAAGCTGAACAAAAATTAGAAGATAAAGAAGCGTTAGCTGCCGCCGAAGAAAAAATGAAATTAGAAAAAAGTAAAAATAAACCAAGCTCTGGGCGTAAACGACAAGGTGTTTTTGAAGCTATGGCAAAAAGTGCCGCTAGATCGATTGGCAGTAACCTCGGGCGGCAGATTATTCGTGGTGTTTTAGGTTCTATTATTGGAAAACGTTAGCCTTAGCATTCAATAAAATCATTTAATATATACGGTTAAAATTTTTTCACTTGATAAATAAAGAGGTGTTATGTCACACGGAGCCGACTCATTAAAAAGTATTTTATTTGCGCTTTGCGCAAATAGCGCTATTGCTGTCGCCAAAATGGTAGCGGCAGTCATTACAGGTTCAGGAGCGATGCTAGCTGAATCTATTCATTCATTTGCAGATGCAGGTAATCAAGCCCTCTTAATTCTTGGCCTCAAAAAAGCTAAAAGACCACCATCGGAAGACTACCCACTTGGGCATGGGAAATCGATTTATTTTTGGTCTTTCATCGTTGCGATTATTTTATTCAGCTTAGGCGGTTTATTTTCACTGTACGAAGGCTGGCATAAATTTAACCATCCTGAACCGTTGAAAAGTCCTTGGATTGCCATCGGCGTATTAATCTTTGCTATTGTTGCTGAAGGTATTTCAATGTGGGGATGCTTACGCGAAGTCAATAAGGTACTTCAAGGTCGATCTTACTGGAAATGGTTTCGAGAAAGCCGCCAAAGTGAATTACTGGTTGTCTTTGGAGAGGATTTAGCAGCTCTTGCAGGTTTGGTTTTCGCACTCTGCGCAATTAGTATTGCACTCGTCACAGGTAATCCTATTTACGATGCCATTGGTACTCTAGTGATTGGCGTTTTACTGTTAATTATCGCCGTTCTTATCGGTAACGAAGTACGCTCACTGCTAATCGGTCAAAGTGCTGATCCACTGGAACGAAAACAAATGAATGAATGGCTTAACGCTCGCGAAGAAATAGACAGTATTTTTAATTTACTCACTATGCAAATGGGCAATGACATTTTAGTCGCTGTAAAAGCAAAAATGAAAACGACTGGAACAGAACAAGGAATGATCGAATCAATTAATCGGGTAGAGTCCGAATTTAAACAAAAATTTCCGAATACCATGTGGCTTTTTTTCGAGCCGGACATCTCTGATTAATCAATTGTTTTTCAAGGCTTTTCATTTAAAAGTTTAATAATAAAAAAAACGGGATCATTTCTGATCCCGTTTTTTATTTTAACTCTGAGTATTAATTCGCTGGCTTAGCCGAATGATAAGACCAATACCCAATAAACATTTCATCCCAGCTTTGCAATCCAAATGTTAATTCTTTACTCGGATCAGGATTTGCCGGATTAAACTCAGAGTTATCAAACGCGCCCGTCACATGAACCTTTGTTCCCGCTGGTAAATTTACCGGCTCGTCTAACTGATAAGTTGGCTGCCAAGCATAGCTATAATTAGGCACATTCAATAAATCCTTTTTAGTACCATCTGGAAATTCCGCAGTAAAACGCATGTATCGGCCCCGAAAATGCATATGCGCCCTTAGCCCATGAACAACAACATCTTCCTCGAATACATATTCTGCATTAGCTTTATGCTCAATAGAATGAGGAGGGACTTTAAAACGTCCTGAGACAGATCTATTTAAGTATTCAAATTTTGGTGGCTTATCATGGAAATACAATCCTAATATTGTCTCATCAGATGTCGCTTTACCATTGGTTGTGTAGTGAAACTGCATGGAAAGCTTGTGACCTTTGGGAATAAACACACCAGTGTCTTCAGGAAAAGTCATCGAATCAATTTTACCTGGTGCATACCCTTCTAGAAAACGCCGAGCTATAGAATTATTGCCGCCTTCTCCACCATCGAAATCTTCCTGAGGCCCAGTAACATACGTGAGCAGATGATGGAGTACACCGGGGTCACCAGGAATAAACTGAACCGCTTTGACCCATTTGTCTTCGTCAAAAGTCAATTCAATATCTTTATTAATATAATCAATAACACCTGTTGCTGGAATTTCATGTTTCGGCGCTTTAACAATATAATCCGGCTCACCTAATTGCCAATCACGAATATCTGGCCATTCTAAACCCACTAAAGGATCCGATTGGATATCCCCTTTGGGAGACCCCGCATCAATCCAATGAACCAAAGTCTGCAAGTCTTTGTTAGAAATGTATCGAGCGTTATTAAAATGCCCAACATTGGGGTCAACTTGAGTTGGCGGCATACGCTTCGTAAGCAGTGTCTCCCTTATCATCGGAGACCATCCCTTCAACATCATATAACTGTCCATTGCAAAAGGACCAATACCACCCGCTCGATGGCACTCAGCACAATTTTCTTTAATAATGGGTGCTATATCCGCTGCATAGTCAGGTGTATGCTTTTTATCTTTGTTTCGAGATGCAAATTGAATATTGCATCCCTTTGAAGATTCAATCATTGACTCGGCTGTTTTATTATTTTCCACATCCTGCAAAGCCGTTTTTATCGAACCGTTAACAGGACCTCGATACAGTAAATTAAAATTCTCAGGATCGAGAACAACCACTTCACCTACTTTAGTAATAGACAACGTCTCTGCGACCAGCTGACTTTCGTCTAAAAGAACTGGAGTAATTTGCCCAGATCTTTGATCTGACATGTTCGCACCTGAAGAATCCATCACTAAGAAAGCAATTTCTTTGGGTTCCCACTGATTCTTTAATTGAGTGAACTCCTCTAATACTTTTTTTCCAGAAAATTCAGACGTCTCACATGACTGAGCTTGAGATAAAAGGACAACCGCTTTTTTATGACGGTAGCGACTTAATTGATGAATCTTGCCAGCATCGTCTATCAATGCAAAATCACCTACTCGAACTGATGCAGCAGAACTTGTTATAGAAAAAGAAGAAAGGAACAATGACGCTCCGATAACCCCTAATAATTTGCCCATTAAAATTCTCATATTGCAAAACCCCAATAACGATTAAGTCATTTAAAAACACCGTCAACTAAACTTTATACAAGATACGAAAAAGCAGCAGAAAGTGTCTAAATATACGATGAACGCTTCATCAAACGGACGAAGATTAAACCTTAGTGAAACTAGCGAGCTACGCCTATTACCCATCTTTACAAATGCAGACAGTTAGTAATCTTTGCAAACAAATAAAGAACAGGAAGCGGTGTTTTTTAGCAACAAGATCAAGGAGGTAGACGAGAAAAGCACCTCAAATTATATTATGAGGGATTATAAATATACTGCCATGACAGTGAAAAAGGTTAGTCAATCTTCAAGTTTTTTCAGTGGTACGAGCGACTAAAGTACAAAAATGGTAGCAAGTTAAAACAAGAACGCTTTAAAAGAATAATAGCGTTAAAGGGCTAAGAGTGGAGGTGCTTTTGTTAACTCATTGAACAATAAATCAGTGTTGGGACTTTCTTCTATCTGTTGACTAGCGAGCTGATCAGCAAAAATAAAATCACACCAAGCGACACGAATTAAATCCCCATCTTTTAAACGCACTGCACCAGACACTTGTTTACCATTGACAAAAGTGCCATTAGTGCTGTTCAAATCTTCGAGATAATATTCTTTTTGACTTCGACAGTAGGAATTGAGGTCTATTGATATCAGTGCATGAGTGCCACTCACTGTATCATCAATAATTTGGATATAATTTTTATCGAGACGCCCCAGTGTGAAACCGTTTTCATTAATATCAAAACGATCAACTTCTTCCCCATCAATCACATGAATCAACAGTGCCATTTTTCGCCGCCCTCATCCCTATCCCTACATCAACACTTATACATCAACTCTCATACATCAACATTCATCATTGTTAAAATAATACCTGACAATTCATAATTTTCTCTAGTTCAGGTTTCATTCTATGATTGTTACTAAATTCAACTTGTTCGAGTAACAAACACAATCAACATTAAACGTTAATACAAATCAAATAATAACTGTGTTTATCTTAAGCGAATGTGAACTCGATCGAGTTAATGTTGTTAAAGAGTCTGCAAAAAAATAAAAATTAAGTGTTAAGCGCTAAAACAGAACGCATCAAAAAACTATTCCCATTCAATCGTTGCAGGTGGCTTACTGGAAACATCATAAGTGACGCGCGACACGCCTTCGATTTCGTTAATAATTCTATTCGATACCTTTTCTAATAATTCATAAGGAAGGTGGGCCCATCGTGCTGTCATAAAATCAATGGTTTCAACAGCACGTAATGCAATAACCCAAGCGTATCGGCGAGCATCACCGACGACGCCGACCGATTTTTGCGGTATAAAAACTGCAAAAGCCTGACTCGTTTTTTGATACCAATCGGCTTTATGTAATTCTTCTAGAAAAATCGCGTCAGCTTCTCTGAGAATATCAGCATATTCTTTTTTCACTTCACCTAGAATTCGAACGCCTAGACCTGGGCCAGGAAAAGGGTGTCGGTAAACCATATCGTAAGGCAAACCCAACTCCAAACCGATTTTTCTCACTTCATCTTTAAATAATTCGCGAAGTGGTTCGACTAACTTTAATTCCATATCATCGGGTAAACCGCCAACATTATGATGTGACTTAATCACATGTGCTTTACCGGTTTTTGCCGCAGCGGATTCAATCACATCGGGGTAAATGGTACCTTGTGCCAGCCATTTTACATTATCAATTTTAGAAGATTCTTCATCAAACACGTCAATAAACGTGTTACCAATAATCTTTCTTTTTTGTTCAGGATCCTCTACACCCGCCAATTTATTTAAAAATTGATCTTGAGCGTTAGCTCGGATAACTTTTACGCCCATATTTTTTGCAAACATGTCCATGACTTGATCGCCTTCATCTTTACGAAGCAGACCATTATCCACAAACACACAGGTCAACTGTTTCCCAATCGCCTTATGTAAAAGCGCCGCGACGACAGAGGAATCAACACCGCCAGACAATCCCAGCAAAACATGGTCGCTACCCACTTGCTTTTTAACATTCGCAATCGCGTCTTCAACAATATTCGCTGCTGTCCAGTTTTTCTCACAACCGCAAATATCAATAATAAAATGTTCGTAAATCCGCATACCTTGAGTGGTATGTGTCACTTCGGGATGAAACTGAACGCCGTAAAAATGGTGTTCTTCATTGGCCATAGCAGCAATAGGACAGCTATCCGTAGACGCTGTGACAACAAAACCATTAGGTACTTGCGACACTTTATCACCATGACTCATCCAAACATCAAGTAAGGCTTGTCCATCTCCATTCACATGATCTTTTACATCTTTTATTAACGAAGACATATTTTCGATGAGCACTTGTGCATATCCAAATTCACGCTGATTGGATGTTTGTACCTTGCCACCTAATTGCTCGGCCATGGTTTGCATCCCATAGCAAATCCCCAATACTGGAACACCTAATGAGAAAACAGCTTCAGGTGCTCTTGGCGAAGCGACACCTTCTGTTACAGACTCAGGGCCGCCCGCTAAAATAATGCCGTTGGGATTAAACGCTTTTATGTCTTCATCAGAAACATCAAATGCACGAATCTCAGAATACACACCAATCTCTCGAATACGCCTAGCAATTAACTGCGTGTACTGGGAGCCAAAATCTAAAATTAATATCGAATGAGAATGAATATCTTGTGTCATAGTGTTAACTACTTAAATAACCAATAAAAAATAAAAATAAATACTCAGGAACCAGAAGTTGAAATAAAAAACGGGGCGTTTAAAACCCCGTTTCATTTTCAACTGAATAACTCAATAGATTACCGGCCAGAAATTGGATAATTAGGCGCTTCTTTTGTAATTTGCACATCGTGAACATGTGACTCCCCCATTCCTGCAGAGGTCACGCGTACAAATTCGGGAACAGTTCGCATTGTTTCTATATCTTTTGAACCGGTGTAACCCATAGAAGACCGTAAGCCACCCATCATTTGATGAACGATAACCGTGAGAGGGCCTTTATAAGGTACTCGCCCTTCAATACCTTCTGGCACTAATTTTTCAGTACCGGATTTAATATCCTGAAAATATCGATCAGAGGAACCTTGGTTTTTAGCCATCGCACCTAACGAGCCCATTCCTCGGTAACTTTTATACGTCCGTCCCTGATAGAGTTCGACTTCACCGGGTGCCTCTTCTGTACCGGCAAACATTGAACCCATCATCACACTGCTCGCTCCAGCAACAATTGCTTTTGCGATATCACCTGAATAACGAATACCACCATCAGCAATCACAGGAACGCCCGTTCCTTTTAATGCTTCTACTGCATTCGCAACAGCGCTAATTTGAGGAACACCCACACCACTAACAATACGTGTTGTGCATATTGATCCAGGACCAATACCGACTTTGACACCATCAGCACCCGCTTCAACGAGCGCTTTTGCTGCTTCGGCAGTCGCAATATTTCCACCAATCACTTGCACATCAGGGAAGTCAGTTTTTATTTTTCTAACACGCTCAATCACATTTTTGGAATGGCCATGAGCAGTATCAACAACAATGACATCAACTCCCGCTTTTACTAACGCGGCGACTCGATCATCCGTATCAGGACTTGTTCCAACGGAGGCGCCAACACGTAAACGTCCTTCTGGATCTTTACAGGCGTTTGGAAATTTTTCTGCCTTGTTAATATCTTTTACAGTAATCAAACCACGTAATTCAAACTCATCGTTGACGACTAATACTTTTTCGATTCGATGCTTATGTAATAGGCCACGAACCTCATCAGAACCGGCACCCTCTTGAGCTGTCACGAGCTTTTCTTTCGGCGTCATGATGCTGGCAACACTGGCTTTCAAATTCGTTTCAAAACGAACATCCCGACCAGTCACGATTCCGACTAAATCACCATTTTCAAGAACGGGAACACCAGAGATATTATTAAACTTGGTCAAGGCAACGAGGTCTTGAATGGTCGCGTTAGCATCAATCGTGATGGGATCTTTAACAACGCCCGCTTCAAACTTTTTAACGGCCCGCACTTCCATGGCTTGCTCTTCCACCGTCATGCTTTTGTGGATGATGCCAATACCGCCTTCTTGGGCAATGGCAATGGCGAGGCGCGATTCAGTCACGGTATCCATAGCAGCGGACACGAGAGGAATGTTCAAATAAATATCGCGAGTTATCTTGGTTTTCAGGGATACATCCCTACCGATAACCTCGGAATGACCAGGAACGAGTAGAACATCGTCGAAGGTAAGTGCTTCCTGAGCAATACGTAGCATGGTTAACCTCCTTAGGTTAACGCGCCATTATATCAGATCAAAGAAGAATCTGGACAGCAGTTGAACAACTATTTTTCAGGCTTGATCAAGTGTTCACAACACCCATCAACCATAAATAATTTTTTCTCGCTTTAGCTGGCTCATAGTGACGATAGCTAACAACAGAGACAAAGCCAATGAAATGAAAAACGACCCGAAATAATGTTTAAAATCGGAATATCCGACAGACAAAATATCCTCCATCAGCATTTGTGTGCTCATCACGGGAACCCAATACTGCCAATCACTCGCCACATCAGACCAAATAACGTAATACCCCACCATGATAGGCAAGACCATTAACAACCCAATATAACTTTGCGCTTCTTTGAAGCTTTTGGAAAATATCGACACAAACAATTGGAATATTGTCGATATCATAATGAGAGGAACAGATACCAAGAAGATGGCGCATATATTTGAAAAAGATAACTCACTACGAATACCTAATTTTTCCAGCGGCAAGGCAGGCAATAAAAAATACATTGAAAAACTCACAAACAAAATAACAACAATAGTAACCGCTATTGAAGTCCCCCACTTACCAATCAGTATTGACCATCTTGACACAGGACTGAGCAACAATGGCTCCAAGGATTTTTTCTCTCGCTCTCCCGCCATCATGTCAATTGACACTCCCGTACTACTCGTAAAAATGGTGACAGTTAATATCAGAGCAACCACACTAAAAATTATACCCGATCCCGATTTCTCTTTTGCCACATCGCTATCTTGTACAAGAACCGGTGACATAATGTCCGGAGAAATACCTTGCGTGAATAACCTAAGAGCACCCACCTGAGACGACCACTGCTGAACAGCATATTTAATACTCATGACTTTACTCATCACATCCTTTCTGGATTGATCATATATCAATTCCAAACTTGCCGGCTTTAGCGAATCAAATTTTTCAGAAAAGTCATCTGGAACAACTAACACAAAATCGAGGCTACCATTTTTTACTCGCTCAATAGCATCTTCTGAGGCGATTCGAGTGTTTATACCTCGTTCTTCAAGCCAATCAACAATAGGAACTGCATTTTCAGCGCCAGCAATGGGCAACGAAAAACCTTCACCACTTTTTTGCATAAAAACCATAAATTGAACCATTCCGGCAATCACCACTAAATTAATAATGGGTACGATAAAAATGGTTGATAATGCACGCTTATCTCTTAATGCATCCAATATTTCCTTACGCAAGACAGTGATTATTGTTTTCATGACAAGCTCCCCACAACTTCATTTTTATCGTAAGCCATCTGCACAAAAGCATCTTCAAATGTCTGAGTACTTGTCTGTTCTTTTAACTCTGTCAATGTGCCGGACGCAACAACATTGCCTTTTGCAACAACGATAGCCCGGTCGCACAAGTGATCAACCTCGTGCATTAAATGACTAGAAAAAACGATCACTTTCCCTTGCTCCTTTAAGGTAAGTAGCAAACCACGAACAGCTCGCGTTGTTAATACATCTAAACCGTTTGTTGGCTCATCTAATAACACGTAATCGGGATCATGAATAATTGCTCGCGCCAGAGCAACTTTCGTTTTTTCTCCATGAGAAAACCCGTCGACTTTTCTGTCAATAATATCGCTCATATGCAACAGATCGACCAAATAATCTACTCGCTCATCAAGTTTATTTTTAGGTACACCCTGTAACTCACCAAAATAACGAATATTTTCCCTAGCCGTTAATCTCACATACAAGCCACCACCGTCCGGCATAACACCCAGTAAGCGTTGCACAGCTTGTGGCTGCGACATAACATTGATACCACCAATCGTCACATCGCCGGAAGTTTGTTTTACCAGTCCAGAAATAATACGCATAGTCGTTGTCTTACCCGCTCCATTGGGTCCTAATAAGCCAACGATTTCTCCAGGCTCGATATTGAAAGAGATATTTTCAACGGCAATAATGTTTCCGAATTTTTTATGTAAAGAACTGACTTTAATCATTACTATTCCCCTCAAGCTCGCTTTTTATAACGGGAGAATCAAGTTCTTTTGTCGTTTTACTTTTTTTGATTTTTTCTTCTGCTCCTTTAAAAATAATATTTTTGAATTGCATCTCAGGTCCGGCAGGAGAAACAAAAGGCGCCATTGGTTTAATATTTTCAACGCATGACTCATCAAGCAATTCATGCGATGCAGAACGAATAAATTCATTGATAACGTTAGGAACACATCCTGAAAAGCTACTACCATGATGTGTCCCGGAGACGACAATATGCTGGCTATTACTGAGAGTTTCAGCCGCTTTATCGCCCCAATAGGGAGGTGTCACAGGGTCTAACTCTCCCGAGACAATGAGTACCGGTAAATCAGATTCAACCGGTGATAGATAATTCTCTGGCAACTTTCCACTCGGCCAAAACTCGCAAACATCTTCCATTGGCTTAGTTAGATCAAGCTGCAACAAACTTTTCGACAAGTCATCAACAGAAAAACTGTCACTAAGAAAAGAAGAATCGGCTGTAGGATTTGTTCGCACATCCTCTGCACATAGCACGGTATATTGCATACCAACACTCATACCTACAAGTGAATCTTCTGATGAAGACAATAGTACCGATAACGCACGATAATCTTTTTTATCGATCGCACTAATCATCCAAGGTAGAGCTGAACTCAACTCTCTAGAATAGAGCGCCAACCTTAAATAACTGGCTAAAATTTTTCCGTTTAACAATATTTCAATATCTTTTTGCGTTGAGGGGTGACGCACCGATATCTTTTCTGGCGTCAGGTTTAATCTAGAAATTAATTTTTTTGTGATTGCTTTAAGATCACCAAACTCATTTAAGCAACTATAATTGTCTTCGCACTGACTAAAAAGACGCGTCAAGGCTTCATCGGCATCGGCTAAAAAATAATGCGGTATCCGCATACCAACAGGAGCAACTCCATCTAAAACAGCTGTACGAACAGTTTCAGGATGTCGTCGCATATAAACCAGAGCCGCACGAGTACCATAAGAAGCCCCCCAAAGATTTATTTTTTCGTAACCTAGCGCCTTACGTACCTCATTGATGTCATCCATTGCATAAGGAGTTGTGTAAAAAGAGACTTCAGTATCATAATTTTTTAGGCACTCTTTCAACATATTTTTTTGTTGCTCAAGACTTTCTTCATAATTAAGACTGTAATTCGTTTCCTCTTCCGGATCACAATCAAGCGGATTCGATTTACCCGTTCCTCTCTGATCAACAAAAACAATATCGCGCTTTTGGTTCACTTTTCGAATTAAAGGAAAAACGGCTGACATGACCTCTGTCGCTGCTTGACCAGGACCGCCAGCGAAAATAAATAATGGGTCCGGCTCAGAACGCGAAGAGATAGAAGGAAGCTTCGCTATATTAAGCTGAATTTTCTTACCGTTCGGGTCATCAGGGTTTTCAAACACCGAATAATTACCACACACTAAGTTTCTCGCAAAACCGTTTGGGAAATCTTCTTTTTTACACTCACCTAATGAGAGTAAAGATGTATCGTTTATTGTTTTTTTTGCTGAATTATTTTTCTCGTCAGTAGGCGGTGGCGTGCAACCAAATAAAAAAAATAAAGTCACTGTTACGATCACAGCATAAAAATGATTATCCCGCATTATCATTTTGGACATTAGACTGTCATCCTCGAAAAATTAAATCAAAATTATTATCAATGTTTTAAATAGCACCCAATCATAATTGATGACTGTAAACCATATAAAACACTATATCTAGTATGCTAAACTTGGCGCCTCAATCGTTAGTCGTTGAAACAACTCAACACAAGTTCTTACAAGCAACCCTACGCGTGTTCGTCATCAACGATATTCAATACGAGCTATTATTGTAGGAGTAACATTTTGACAACTATTCATTTGGTGAGGCACGGGCAAACACATTGGAATTTAGAAAAACGAATTCAGGGGCAAACTGAATCAGAACTAACCGCTCTGGGTCAACAACAAGCTCGCGAAATCGGACAAATACTGAAAAATGTTAAGTTTGATAGCGCCTATTCCAGCACCAGCATGCGAGCACATGACACAGCAAAACACATTCTCGAACATCATGATCTACATTTAAATTTAGACGAACAACTTCGTGAAATATTCCTCGGTTCTTGGGAAGGCAATTTATATGAAGATATGAAAATCTCTCACCCAGAACATCATCAACATTTTTGGCAAGACCCTTCTCTTTTTAACTTTCCTGGAGCCGAAAGCTTTTACGACACACAATCCCGAGCAATAACGGCGTTAGAAGCCATTATCGAAAAAGAAAAAAACAACACTGTTCTCATCGTCAGCCACGGGATTTGGATAAAAGTGTTGCTGTCTAAAATCGAAAAAAAACACATGAAAGATTTATGGCTGCCTCCCAAAATGACAAATTGTTGTCACAGCATCATTACCCATGATCAATCGAGTCATTTCTCTTTGGACAACTTCTCTATTCAACAATACGCAAATATGCGCGAGTGGTAATTCGTCCTTAAAATACTCATGATTTAATTGCTTAATCAACTGATCAAAAACCCCACACACCCCGAAACAGACTTCCCAGTCACTCGATTAAAATGATATTTCAGCTATATTGATAAACCTAAGCTTCTGATTATGAGGCTGTTCGTATTACGATGAGGATAAGTATCCATTGGGGCCCAACACTCCCACCATAGAAGATAGTGGATATACATTTTTTGTTAATGATTGCTTCAACAATAAATAATGATGTTTATTGTTGAAGCTAATGTAGTAGCTGAATAGTAGCTAAAGTTTATTTGTGTTTGGGGGGATTAATGAAGTTGTACACATTTTTTCGAAGTTCAGCCGCATATCGAGTACGAATCGCGCTGAATATTAAAGGACTTGATTACGAAGCAGTACCCATTAACCTCGTTGAAAATGATGGAGAACAACACAAAGACAGCTTCCATGAAATCAACCCTCAAGAATTAATTCCCGCGTTAGTTGAAGATGGTGAAAGCTACACACAATCACTTGCCATTATTGAATATCTTGAAGAACAACATCCAGAAATCCCACTGATGCCTGAGTCGCCTCGCGATCGCGCACTCGTCAGAGCCATGGCGCTAACAATTGCTTGTGATATACACCCTTTAAATAATTTAAGAGTATTAAATTATCTTAAAGATGAACTAGAGCAAGATGAGAAAGCCATTAACAAATGGTATACCCACTGGATAACATTGAGCTTTAAAAGCCTTGAGGAACAAGTGAACATCCACGGTGGTGATTATTGTTTTGGAAATACAATCACTGTAGCAGACGTTTTTTTAATCCCACAAATCGCCAACGCAAAACGATTTAAAATCGATTTGACGCCATTCCCTAAATTAAGTGCAATAGACAATGCATTGTCTGAACATCCAGCCTTCCAAGCAGCGGCTCCAGATAATCAACCAGATGCTCCAGAATAATG
Source organism: Cellvibrionaceae bacterium (assembly GCA_050633885.1). Taxonomy (GTDB): domain Bacteria; phylum Pseudomonadota; class Gammaproteobacteria; order Pseudomonadales; family Cellvibrionaceae; genus JAWSVE01. The sequence continues at coordinate 296,735 of JBOEHK010000001.1, read as the reverse complement.
AATTTTTAACTGACGTTTAACTTCGTGAAGCTTCGAACAATTAACTTTCTATGCCCCGCAGTACTAAAGCGGGTGGTGATGTTATCACTTGTCGGCAACTCAGAAGACCGAGCAACCCTATAGCAAACGTACCTAAAACAATACCGGTCAACCAAAGTCCATAATGAGGTTGAAGGGGAACATCTAACAACCACTTTTGAAGTCCCAATAAAAACACTTCCGAGCTAATCACAGCTAGTACACCAGCAAAGAAGCCTAGTAGAGAAAATTCGGCCCAGATACTACCTAGGATTACTTTTCTAGAACTTCCAAGTGCTCGGATTAAACCCGCTTCCTGCAAACGTGTTTCCATACTGGAATTTACCGCTGCAAGTAATACCATAAAGCCACCAAAGACTACGAGCCATAACACCAACTCCACTCCTCGACTAACTTGATCAACAATACTCCTTATTTGATTCAAAATTTTATCAAATTCAAAAACAACTATTGTGGGGTGATTGATTAATAATTGATTAAGGAATAGTTTTTCTTTCCGCTCTAGAAAAACATCTGTTCTAAACGTGGGCTGAAAACTATCAAAGACGCCAGGTTCTGCAAGAAAAATATACCATTCAAAAGAGTCTCTATTGACTGATCGTAAACTATCAACAACTACATCGGCATTTAAACCTCCGACACTAAAACCTAAAACATCTCCTACATGAATATCTAATCGCTTCGCAACTTCTATTTCGACTGACACTCCACCCAACTTATTTTCTATCAATACCGCTTCATTCACTTTTTCTTTCGGTTGTATAACGTCTTCAGAAAAAGTCGAATCTCTCCCCCACCACTGTCCGGCTATAATCTCATTGTCTTTTGGTAATTCGGTGCGCCAACTCATCATGAGTTCTCGTCGAAGCACGCCGTTTTCTTCTTTTTGTTTTTCTGTCGGCTCTTTACCATTAATGGTAACCAAACGTGCACGCAACATAGGGGAAAAATCAGGTGTTTTAAAATCATTGCTTACAAACAATTCACTGATTGCAGACTGCTCATGCGGAGCAACATTTAATAAAATATGATTTGGGGCATCTTCCGGTAACCTCACTTGCCATTCATCGATTAAGCTTGTTCTAATTGTCGTCAACGTCAATAAGAGCATAATAGCCGTTGCAAACACGAGTATTTGAACGGTAGTTTGGCCTGTATTTCTCTGCAGACTCGCCAGCGCAAGCCTCCAAATATTTCCGGCTCTGTCGCCGATTTTTTTTCCTAACGCTAAAAGCCCTCTAGCAATACCAAAAGAAACAACAATAATACATAACAAGCTAAAAAATACTGTTAGCGTTAAACCCACATTACGGCTGTAAATAAAAATCAAAAACAGTATTGCCACCAGCCCCAAACCTGCTTGTAAGTTTGTACGTAAAGCATCAAAACTCAGCTCTCGTCGAAGAATTTTGATGGGTGGAATTTTTGGCAAATGCCACAAGGGCGGCAAAGCAAAAAACACCACACACATAAAACCCGTAAAAACACCCATTTCATAAGCTTGAAAACTCGCACCACCCAAGACAACGGGAAACAACGCTGACAACGTCATGGAAACTAAACGTTGAACGCCCTCGCCGAGAGCGACACCCACAAACGAAGAAAAAAACGCGAGCAGTATTAACTGGAAAAAATATAGCGATCTCACTCTATTGGCACTAGCGCCCAAGCTTTTCATCAAGGCAACTTGATCGATGTGCCGACTGGCAAAATGTTGAGCCGCAATTGCAATGGCAACACCCGCTAATAAAACACCCACTATCCCGGCCAATAATAAAAAACGTTTTCCTCGATCTAACGCGTTGGCTAATTGTTGTTGAGACGATTCTAAATCGATAAGGCGTTGATGATCATTTAGATTTGGTGTTAACCATTCAACAAAGTCGTCGAGTTGCGATTGTGTTCCCCCAAGCAACCAACGGTAAGTCACTCGACTTCCGGGCTGAATAACATTCGTTGAGGAAAGATCATCAAGATTCATCATTAATCGAGGCCCCATCATCCCTAAGGCATCGCCACGATCAGGCTCATTAATGATGACTTTCGTCATCGTTAAGCGTTTATCGCCAACCTGAACCTCATCGCCAATAGATGCTTGTAACATCGGGAGTAAACGAGAATCTACCCAAGCAGTCCCCGGAGCTGGAACACCCTCAGCGACTACTATTGTAGATTCATCAATAGCAAATGGCTGATCACTAATTTCTATGTGGCCCAATATCGGATAAGAGGAAGTCACCGCTTTAACGGAAGAAAGATTCATGTCTTCGCCAGAAAAAACCATTGAAACAAACTCGGTTGTACGTGCTTGCTGCATCAACTGTTCTTCAGCAGAAGAAAACCACTCAACAGGAATAGGCTGCGAGCTTTCAACCACACGGTCAGCCCCTAAAAACGTTGCACTTTCTTTAATGAGAGAAGTTTCTAAACGATCAGTAAAAACACTGATTGCAGTCACGATGGCGACTGCGACAACCAAAGCCCCCGCTAGGATTTTAACTTCCCCGCTTCTCCAATTTCGCCAAAGTAATTTAAAAGACAGCGTTAGTAACGATGACATTGTTATTTTTCCACTTGCAACAACGAAGAATCACGGATGACTTTCCCCGCTTCCAATTCAAGTTGATGCAGGCAACGCTTAGCCAAACGATCTTCGTGCGTCACCAAAACGAGTGTTGTTTTTTGTTCGCTATTCAGCTCAAACAACAAATCAATAATTTTTAATCCTGTAGCAGAATCTAAATTCCCCGTTGGCTCATCGGCAAATAAAATTGTAGGCTCGCTCGCAAAAGCGCGAGCAATAGCGACACGCTGTTGTTCGCCACCTGATAATTGTTTTGGATAGTGATTAAGCCGATCAGACAAACCCACGCGATTCAAAAATGCTTCGCTTTTACGACGAGCATCGTTTCTACCATGCAGCTCTAAGGGCATCATGACATTTTCTAAAGCCGTTAAGCCCGGCAAAAGCTGAAAAGACTGGAAAACAAATCCCACATATTTTGCTCGAACTTTCGCTCGACCCTCTTCATCCATTTGGGTAATATTTTCATCCTGCAATAAAACCGTCCCAGCTGATGGTGTATCTAACCCCGCTAAAATGCCTAATAACGTAGATTTCCCTGAACCGGAAGCGCCAACAATCGCCAAACTTTCTCCTTGCTTTATTGATAAAGAGACATCATCTAAAATAACAAGTTCTCCCTCAGTTGTTTTTACAATTTTAGACATTTGTCGAGCTTCTAACATAGAAATTCTTTCCTAACAGATAACAAAGGCAAATTTATATCATTCACTACCAGATAAACAAATCTAACAACATAGATCATAAGCCATATACGTTTTACTGAAGAATAAGTTTACTGGTAACTGAAAAAAACGATAGAACAAGAAGGTAAACAAGTGTTTATTTTAGAGTGGTAGTTATTTTTTATTATTAAAGTATTTATTATTGAGATACGATGAAATCGATTCAACAAGGGTTCAATCACGAAAATTCGAAAACTGCAAAGGCATACCAAAATCTTCAGACTTTAATAATTGAATGACTTGCTGGAGGTCATCTCTTTTTTTGCCTGTCACTCTGACCTGATCACCTTGAATTTGAGATTGCACTTTCATTTTTGCGTCTTTAATAAGCTTGACAATCTTTCGACATAAATCGCTATCCAGGCCTGTTCTAACAATGACATCTTGCTTGACCTGCTTACCGGAAGCATAAGGCTCTTCTTCTTGTAGACAGATGATATCTATACCATTTTTATGAAGTGCTGTTTTTAATATATCTAACATTTGCTCTACTTGAAATTCTGCGTCAGCAACAATTAAAATTTGAAAATCTTTCCGTTCAAATTTCGCATCAACCCCCTTAAAATCAAACCGTGTTGTCACAACACGATTAGCCTGATCCACCGCGTTAGTTAATACATGCTTGTCTACTTCAGAGACGACATCAAATGATGGCATCGTGCTCTCCTATTCATTTCATTCCGTACAAAGGTTTTTATTGTCATAGCTATTACAACAAATATGGATACTTCAGTTAATAGGAATAGCTCAGTCAATATAACAGCCTCAGTAGACATGATAACTATAATAAAACTGTCAACACAGCCAACAAACAAACCCAAAAAATTAATGTTCTAGAATACAAAGAGATTATTTCCTTAAATTCTCTTTGAGTGAGAACATCGATAAGCTGAACGGACTCGTCTATGTCCAATGCACCATTAACATAATGCTCTAATACTTGGGTCGTTGTACTCTCTGCACACAAGAGCTTTTCTTGCCAAGACTTTATACATCCCACAAAACTGCCAGTGAGTGCAAAAGTAGCCCCTAAAATTCGCACTGCTGGCCATTCAAGCAACCACAACCATCGCTTGGCTTGCACTTGCTCTTCATTGGTTACTTGTAAAGTAAATAATGATACCAATCGATAAATTAATGCTCCTACCGGGCCCAATAAAATAAACCAAAACAACACAGCAAATAAACTTTCAAAGCCTTTGTAGATAATTGATTTTAACATGGCGTGATTTAACGAAACCCAGTCACCATATTCAAAGTCAATGTCTTCGACAATAGGTTCCTCGGCATTCACTCTTTGCTCACTGACATCACCACTATCCTGCGTTTCACTCACTAAAAATTGGTTGATTAAAAAATAATTTTCTAGGGCTTTTTCCCAATTTTTTTCATTCCATGCAAATAAATAATCATTTGCAGGTTCTGTAAACTCACCTCTACCAAGCGAATACAAAAGCACAGGTACAAAAATGATAATTAACAGCCAATTAGCGACTGATCCAACAATAGCAATAATCCCAAGCAACAATAAAACAGGCCCCAAAATACTGGCAGCAAAGACTAACCCTTCATTCTTTTTAAGGAATGTAACTTCGTCCATGCGACTATGCCAATCACGAAACCATTGATCACTATGAAATGGTGTACTCGACCCCCACCATTGAACAATGAGAAAGACAATTATCACTGATAAAAAAATCATTGAACCATCACTCCGAATATAATTAAGGTAAGCATCTTACACTGCTACTCTACATTTTATTTGTATTTTTAACTTTTGGCTTAAGCACTCACATTAAATTTTATGTTAGCTTTTGACTACCCTTCAATGCCAACCGGTATCGATCCCAATCAAACGCTTGACCAGGGTCTGTTTTTCGACCAGGGGCAATATCATTGTGGCCGACAATATTATGGTCGCTATTATGATCGTCACTATTCTTTTTCATTAACGACGGATAGTTTTTACACAAGACAAGCGTAACCTTTATTAGCTCTTCATACTGGGCATCCGTATATGGCTGATCGTCGACCCCTTCTAACTCAATACCGATTGCAAAATCATTACAAGCTGCTCTCCCTTGGTAATTAGATACTCCGGCATGCCATGCTCGTTTTTGAAACGGTACAAACTGTGTGACCTTTCCTTCTCGATCGATGAATACATGCGAGGAGACTTTCAAATCGCGAAGCTGATCGAAATAAGGGTGGGCGTTACAATCAAGGATATTACAAAAGAGTTGCTGGACATGCCCACCCCCATATTGCTCTGGAGGTAAACTGATATTGTGAATAACCAAAAGATCAATATCACAACATGCCGGTCGCTCATCAAAGTTGGGCGATAGCACTCGCCAAGCTTGAGTCAACCAGCCATTTTTGATCTCTGAAGAATTGTTTACAGAAGAAGCCAACATGGGCCAGATTATTACATAAAAAAGCGAGAGCAGAATAGCTCTCGCTTATTGATAGGACTAGATTAGGAAGAACTTGATCAAATACCTAACCTCTACGAGAACCCCTATTAGAGCCGATCACGGATTCAAGTGCTCGATCAAACAACATTGTGTCATCCAGCAATCGGAGATCTCCGTTTTTCATTGCCAGCGCTAGGCTTTCTCTCGTTTTTTCAGCGACTTTCATACCACTACGATTAACAAATATGTATTTGCCCACCGATTTTATAATAGCGGCTAACCGACAACGATAGGCTCTATCGCTTTCATCCACCATTTCAAACCAAGTCCCTTGAGTTAATTTTCCAACCAATGCTAGATAGCTTTCATCAATGTCGCCATTCTCTTCTCCACCGAGCGCTACGGCTGCTTTCGCTTTATCCTCAGCATTCGCGTGTGAATCAGCGCCCCCTGCAGAAGCACTATCAGCCAAAACAGCAGTTGCCGGACCTTTAGTAGCTTCTATTAGCTCTTCTTTGGCGACTGCTTCAGCTATCGCCGTAGATTTCAAATCAAGAATAAGCGCTTCTTCTTTACCCGACAATTCTGGCGTCCCTGACTTTGCAGAGTCTTTTTCGGAGGACTTAGCCGTTGTGATATCAACCAATGTCGGTGTTTCTTCAACTTTCTCAACAGGCGCAGACACAGGCTCCATCGATGCACGCAAACGCGTCATATGAATCTTCTCTAGCTGCCCCAATAACTTCGTCATCTCAAATGGGTTATAAGAAATTGTTTCCAATCCTTGTCGTAACCGTTTGATAAGGTGAGGGATCATTGTCATTAATGCTTTTCGAGAAGCCGGATCAATTGGCGTAACAACACTCCAAATAAGATCTTCCGCTGTTTGTAACGATCGCTTCCAACCCTCACCTTCCGAACCCTCTTTTAAATAGGTGAGGAACATGACGTTGCTCCACGCGTCATTTAGAATCGTTTCAACGTCCGAGGGAAGCTCGACATCCTTGCATCTCTTTTCAATAGCCTCAGCGACAAATTCTCTGGCAGATTCCGCTTTTGCTTTCCCATCTTCCGCATCAATTATTCGTTGCTCTAAGACTTGGGCACGACGGCGTTCTTTTTCATTAAATGAAACAAAGTCCGCTAATAGGTGGCTGAAAATTTCTAAATTAGTATCAAACTCATTTAAAAGTGTTTGAACAATAGAATTAATCTTCTTATACAAAGGATCAGAAGGAACATCCTCTTTATCTTTCGCTAAATTTTCATGCCAACCTAAAGAGGCTGTCGCCATTTCATTCAATAAACGGCGCGCTGGATGCCCACTCTTATTGAAAAAAGAACGATCAATAATAGCGACTTTCAGAATTGGAATTTGCAAACGACTGATCAACGCTTTCATTGGCTCAGCTAAATTTCTGTCATCCAAGATAAATTCGAATAACATTTTAACGAGGTTCATCACGTCAGCTTGCTTTTTATCAACACTGTCTTGACCTTGAAGTAATTGCGACACTAAACCGGAAATTTCCGCTTTGTTAGGAGCTGCGGAATAATTCGTATTGTTAACCCATTGTTGTGTTTGTTGTGATTGAATTTGCGATAAAGCGCTTAATAACATCGCCGCTTCTGAATTGATACCAACTCCACTGCCCGAGCCTACCGGGTGCTGAGGTTGCGCTTGACCAGAAATACCGCCTGATTGATTAATGCCTGTATTTGCAGAGGCATCTTGATGTGCTTGCCCATTATTGACGTACTGAGTATGCGCGTTTAATGGACTTGTTTGTTGCTCTCCTCGGCCAACATATTGTCCTTGAGCAGATGATGAATGCTGCTGGCTCGAATGTTGATCACCAACATGATGACTTTGATGTTGAGATGGCTGTTGAGACGGGTGCTGCGATTTTGGCTGACTCTGAACACGACGCTGATGCTGTAACGAAGGTAAGACATTGTGATCAATCAACACATTATTCAGCGTGTCATAAATACTAGGCATTTGACTCACGACAAAGTGATCAAACAATTTAAACAAAACTAATTTTGCTTTGATATCAGTATCCAAATCTCGCGTTGCACCGACAAACGCATTACAGATAATTTCAGGACCGATAGGATTATTTTTTTGATAGATTTTTACGGGGACTAAGCTGTCTATGCGAAGAGATAAATACTGCAGACTTTCACCACACGCATCGTTTGCTCGTGCAATCATGCTATCAACAGCAACCAATTCTTCTAATTCATCATTACCAACAATTGAGAGCGCCTCAACATCAAACGCATATTTATGCTCGTTGTCATCATCGTAAACATCACTAGAGGAAACTGTAGGGCTTTCTCCACTAGCCACTTTGACAAAGGCATTATCAATTTGATCTGTAAACTGTGCTTCGACTTGACGCCGGCGTATCCGAATTTCACGCATCGACTCAAAATATAAATTCTGATCGTTATTATTCGTCGCTTTATCGGCGAGCTCGAAAAGCGCATCATCAGCATTATCAAACAAAGCCCTGAGCGCTTTTTCAAATAACTGCTTACCCTTTTCTTGAGCCTGATGAATGGGCGCGGGCAGCCTCGCCACTTTCGCTCTTTCGATAGCATTCATTTTATTGTAGGCCTTAATAGGAACCACCTTTGCCACTTTCGGTGTAGTAGACATGGCGTAACTCTTCTCCTAAAACTGTACTGCTCGCGAAACTACCTTCATGGCTATTCGACTCAGCACAAATTCCTTTCATGTTTTCTTTTGTGCCAGACTGCATTGACGAAAAACATGCTCGCACAAAAAAGATTAAAAGGATGACACCTAAACTTCACTGTTACCGGTACTTGAATTTAGTATATAGCTCTTCTGCAAGTTGGTTAGTGGCAATTGTCAGTATCGAGATCCAATTCACAAAAAGTAATAACCATATTAATTTTTTATTCCCTTTATATTCACTCTGCGTTGGTTCTCACACTTTTCTACTACTTAACGGTATTAAGATTGGACATATTGTATGGAATTCATCCATTTTATTGCACTGTAAACATATTTCACTTTCAGTGCTAAGCTTGACTTGAAAGATCGATTAGGAATAAATCTATGGACAATCATGGCGAAGAACAAAGCGGAAATAAGGAAAAATCGATGGGAAAAGGGATGATCTACATCGGGTGGTTATTTGCGCTTGGGGTGTTAACAATGAGCTTTGGTCGCTGGGAATCCTTTCAGGACAACCCAAATCAATCCCTCTCCAATCAAACATCCAATGGCATACGTGAAGTGACTCTGGATGCCAATCGGCAGCATCATTATTTAGCGAATGGAAAAATAAATGGAAACACGGTGACATTTTTATTAGACACAGGAGCAACGGATGTTGTCATACCCCAAACACTAGCCAAAAAATTAGGTTTAAGAGCGGGCGCTAAAGGGTATGCAACAACAGCGAATGGCAATGTAGAAATACGTTATACCGAAATAGAAACCCTTTCTCTTGGCTCCATTGAGCTTCGCTCTGTAAAAGCAAGCATCAACCCTGGAATGGGCGGAAAAGAAATTTTGCTGGGCATGAGCGCCCTAAAGCAAGTTGAATTAATACAAAAAAATAACCAACTAACACTACGACAATATTAGAGAGCGAGGACATTAACTGGTATTATCTCGCGACTTCGCTTTTAGACACTATTATCCAGATCCCGAATGCTTCAATAAAATACGTCAAGAACAAGTTATTCGCATCTAAAACCACAAGCTTGCAGCGGATTGGCAGTGCAGAAAGAAAAATAAACCCAACTGTTAACAACCTTTTACGAGCATCATCGGAATATCGAAATTCGGAATATAGCTACATGATTAATGAAACACCTTATCTCAGTGACTACCCCACACTAAAATCAGACATCATCCGCTCAGTTCATGCTGCACTCGAAGAAGATATTCGCGATGGAGACATCACAGCCGAATTAATTCCTGTCGAAAATACAGCCGAAGCCGCCATTATTACCCGAGAAGATTGTGTTATGTGCGGCGTCGCATGGGTAGAAGAAGTGTTCCGACAACTAGGTGGCGATATTGACATTACTTGGCACGCGAAAGACAGTGATCATTTAAAAGCCAACGATAAAATTTGTACACTCAAAGGCAACGCTCGCATTTTATTAACGGGCGAACGTGCCGCACTTAATTTTATGCAATTGCTTAGCGGAACCGCCACAACAAGTCGCGATTACGCAGCGCTTGCTGAAGGAACAAACGTTAAAATTTTAGACACGCGAAAAACTATTCCAGGTTTAAGAACCGCACAAAAATATGCCGTAAGATGCGGTGGAAGTTTCAATCACCGAGTGGGTTTATACGATGCATTTTTAATCAAAGAAAATCACATTGCTGCTTGTGGTGGTATTGAAAACGCCATCAAAGAAGCAAGAAAACTACACCCTAGTAAAAAAGTGGAAGTAGAAGTAGAAAACTTAAAAGAATTAGAAACAGCACTCGCAGCCGAGCCGGACATCATCATGCTCGATAATTTTTCAGCAAAAGATCAAATAAAAGCTGCAAACATAAAAATAAAAGATGTTAAGTATGAAGTGTCGGGGAATATCGATTTGCACAAATTAGAAACGCAAGAGCTGGCGGGAGTTGATTATATTTCTTCGGGTGCGATTTCTAAGAATTTACGGGCAATTGATTTGTCGATGCGGTTTAACTGATTCACTGAAAAGGGTCCTCATCTATGTAAGTTGCTTTATCTAGGCTCTCATCAAAATACACAACCAACCAAGATCCAAAACGAGTTACCACTGGCAACCACTTATAATCCTTCGCTTTCACAAATGGAGAAATTTTTTCTTCAGTAATACTTGTTTTTGAGAAAAGCTCTTCCTTCGTATAAGACTTGTTATAGATCTGACCTGCTTTACATTCTCGAAAATAACTAGGAATAAGTTGAATATCTTTACCTGCTAACGCAGACAATAATAAATCTGATTTTTCGTATTTATCTGTTGGGAACTCGGCACACACTAACTTAGGACCAAACCAAGATAACTTGTTAAACCCAAAGTCTTTTGCCTCCTCTAAATCTTCTTGTTTCAGTTCTACCGCCGCAACCACTTCTATTCTGTCTTTTACAAAAACCAAAAAAACAGGCCTAGAAAGTGCCACACTATACATCCCATACGCTAATGCTGAAATCTGAATGAGAGCAATGATCATGTAATCTCTAAACAATTCTTTTTTCGGTTTATTCGTATTATAAATAATCAAAGACATTACAGGACCAAGGACTATCTCTACGCCTAATACAATTAAATATATTTCTGCTCCATTCACCATTCTGGCTAAATCACCAGGATACCAAATATAAAAAACAACAGCTGACGTTAATAATGCTGCAACGAATGTAAAGGCTGCATGAATACCAAAAGCACGGATCTTATTAATTATCATAAGCTACAAAATTCATAATCTAAACAGGAAAACTTGAATAATATCAAATTATTAGAAATCTAATATACTAGGTTTACTATTTATTTTTTCCGTTTTATTTAAAACAAAAAAAACCCTGCAATGCAGGGTTTTTTTATCGTAAGAAACTTATGCTCTACATTCACCAGGAGCCAAGTTGCCAGGTAAAGTAGCGGCAGCAGGAGCATTAGCTTTACCAGCAGCAAAGCAAGTCCAAACCACAGCGCCAGCTGGGCGAACTCCAGCAACCAATTGAGCACCATTTACAAATGGTACAATACTAACGACATTCGCACCAGGAAGAGATACTCGAGCGGACATAGCAACATCAATTTGGCCAGTTGCAGTTGTTATAGTTAGGGTTAGAACGTTTTGAGATGTGTTAGCAGTAACACCATTATCACCTACTGTTTGAACACAAGTACCAGCAGCATTACAAGGGGCTGTGGCTACACCAGGAGCAGCACTTGTTGGATACCCTGCGCCAAAACCACCAGCAGCAGCTGGAGTAACACTCGATGCATTATCAAGTACGATAACCTTTGCTTCGTTAGCAAGACCCAATGCTTCAGCAACACGTGAACGCGCCGTGTAATCTTGATAAGCAGGTAATGCAACTGCTGCTAAAATACCAATAATCGCAACAACGATCATCAATTCAATTAATGTAAAACCTTTTTGGATAGATTGTTTCATGTGTAAAGCTCCGATAGCGTTTAAAAATCAAGCCTAGTAAAAGACTTAGTCAACATGCTTTTACCAAGCACTGCCTAGGTAATAGCAACTAGCGGGCCAACTTTGCCAACCACCGTAGTTTAAAGGGCCAACCAATATATAGTTCTGAAACCTTATCTTTTGATTGACAATATTTGTCATAAAATCACCGCTTTCCGTCACCTCCTTATTGTCTATACTCTATAACTAACCCTAATACTTTCGACTTAATTCACAGATATAGCACTTACTTCGTAAAGAATTTGCATTACAAGTGCTTAGTCGGCAAACTTCATGCATATTATTAGGTCTAACAACTGATTTTTTATTTTGGTAACCCAACTAATGAATGCAAGTGCTCCCATAATGAGCGGTCTCGCTAAGCGGCTTGTCGCTGATGGTTTAATTGATGAGGCGGCTTCTCAGGATATATTAAAAACGGCACACAAGAACAAACTGCCGTTTGCGCTTCAGCTCGTCCAATCAACAGAGATACCCGCCGCTACCATTGCCTTTGCCGCTTCTGAAGAGTTCGGCACACCAGTAATGGACTTATCATCTCTTAGGCCTGATACAGTCCCTGAAAATTTAGTCGATGATAAACTCATACGAAAACATCATGTATTACCACTTCATCTGCGCGGTAATCGTCTGTTCTTAGCCGTATCAGATCCAACCAACCTCCACGCTCTCGATGAGATTAAGTTCAACACTGGTAAGACAACTGAAGCCATTTTGGTTGAAGCAGATAAGCTCAACATAGCCATTGACGCCTACTTCAACAAAAAAGAAGAATCAATCGGCGACGCACTAGGTGATCTCGATGAAGATTCTCTCGATGACCTAGATATCCAAGCTGTCGATGAGGACAATTCTTCTGATGAGGACAATAAGGAAGCGGATGAAGCGCCCATCGTTAGATTCATTAATAAAATTTTACTAGATGCGATTAAGGGCGGCGCTTCGGATATTCATTTTGAACCCTACGAAAAAGCTTACCGAGTCAGGTTTCGGACTGATGGTATTTTACAAGAGGTTGCCAAACCACCAACAAACTTAGCAACTCGTTTGGCGGCAAGACTAAAAGTTATGTCTCAAATGGATATCTCCGAAAGACGCGTCCCCCAAGATGGACGCATCAAGATGAAGATATCGAAAACACGTGCCATCGATTTTCGTGTGAATACATTGCCAACTTTATTTGGCGAAAAGATCGTTCTACGTATTTTGGACCCTAGCTCAGCTAAATTGGGTATCGATGCGCTAGGTTATGAAGAAGATCAGAAAAAATTATTTACCGATGCTCTCGATCAACCTCAGGGAATGATTTTGGTCACAGGACCAACGGGTAGCGGTAAAACAGTTTCCCTCTACACCGGATTAAACATCCTCAATACCCCAGAGCGTAATATCTCGACAGCCGAAGATCCTGTCGAAATCAACCTTGAAGGCATTAATCAAGTACAGATGAACACCAAGGTTGGCTTAACTTTTGCTGAAGCGTTACGGTCTTTTTTGCGTCAAGATCCCGATATTGTCATGGTTGGGGAAATACGGGATTTAGAAACCGCTGAAATAGGTATTAAAGCAGCGCAGACAGGTCACTTGGTATTATCCACACTCCATACCAATAGCGCTCCTGAAACGCTTACGCGATTACTTAATATGGGGGTTCCTGCTTTTAACGTTGCGACATCAGTCAGTCTGATTATCGCACAGCGATTAGCTAGGCGCTTATGCGGTAGCTGTAAAAAGCCGGCAGATGATATTCCTGATGAAATTTTGAAAGAAGAAGGCTTTGACGAGATTGGCATAGAGAGAAAGGATTTAGAACTTTATCACCCAGTAGGGTGCTCTCAATGCACCAACGGCTATAAAGGGCGTGTTGGTGTTTACGAAGTAGTTCGCATCACTCCAGCAATTGCCAGCCTTATAATGGAAGGTGGTAATTCACTAGATATTGCGAAACAAGCATTTAAAGAAGGGTTCAATAATCTTCGAATTTCAGCATTACGAAAAGCTGCAATTGGTTTAACCAGCCTTGAAGAGGCTAATCGGGTAACGAAGGATTAATCTATGGCAACCGCAACGGCAAAATCGAACGTATTTCTCTATAAGGGCGTCGATAAAAAGGGCAACAAAGTCTCTGGAGAAATGAGCGGCCAAAGCTCGGCTCTGGTTAGAGCTCAGCTCATAAAACAAGGAATTCGAACTAGCGGAGTTCGCAAGAAGCCCAAGCCACTATTTAGCGGCGGGAAAAAAGCCATTAAGCCAATGGACATTGCTATGTTCACTCGTCAAATGGCAACCATGATGAAGGCAGGCGTCCCTCTTGTTCAAAGTTTTGAAATTGTTGCAGACGGCTTAGAAAACCCGTCCCTTAGAGAGCTTGTCTTAAACATTAGAGAAGATGTTGCAGCTGGCAGTGGTTTCGCTCCCTCTTTACGAAAACACCCTAAATATTTTGATGATCTATTTTGTAACTTAGTTGAATCTGGCGAACAATCTGGTGCTCTAGAAACCATGCTCGATCGGATTGCTTTGTACAAAGAAAAAACTGAACAATTAAAAGCAAAAATTAAAAAAGCATTAACTTATCCTATCGCTGTTGTTGTTGTAGCCGTTATCGTGACAGGTATTCTTTTAGTAAAAGTTGTCCCTCAATTCGCTGAAACATTTAGCAGCTTCGGTGCGGACCTCCCAGCATTTACTTTATTTGTTATGAACCTATCTGTACTAGCCCAAAAATATTGGTTATTAATTATAATTGGTTTTGTAGTTATTTTCTTCTGCTTTAAAGAAGCAAAAACTCGATCCGAGGCATTCGCAACTGCTGTTGATAGGTACTCGCTTAAATTACCCATTGTTGGCGATATATTATACCTTTCAGTTATGGCAAGGTTCGGCAGAACACTTTCCACAACATTTGCTGCGGGTGTTCCTTTAATTGACGCGTTGACGTCAGTTGCAGGAGCCGCAGGAAATAGAGTTTACCATACAGCGATAATTAAAATCCGAGAAGAAGTTTCGACTGGTATTCAGTTAAATCACTCATTAAAACAATCTGGAAAATTTCCTGCATTATTAATTCAAATGACGGCGATAGGTGAAGAGTCAGGCGCATTAGATGAAATGTTAGACAAGGTTGCCCAATTTTATGAAGAAGCCGTAGACAACATGGTGGACAATTTAACTTCCCTGCTTGAACCAATGATTATGTCTGTACTTGGTGTGCTGGTTGGAGGACTAATGATTGCGATGTACTTACCTATATTCCAATTAGGTTCGGTGGTTTAAAGCAACTCAATGCAATCAACCATAAATCAATTGCCTATTGAGTTAGTAATAACTGTTTCTATCATTTTAGGTTTATTAATCGGCAGCTTTTTAAATGTTGTGATTCACAGACTTCCTATCATGCTGCAAAACGCCTGGAAGTCTGACTGCTGTGAATTATTAGAAATAAAACAATCAGAAGAAAAAAACAACGGCGCTCCTAGCACTTATAATTTACTTTTTCCCTCCTCCTCCTGCCCCAACTGCAAACACAAAATTCGCTCTTGGGAAAACATTCCTGTCATCAGCTATTTATTTTTAAAGGGTAAGTGTTCAGGTTGTAAAAATCCCATTTCTTCTCGTTATCCGATCATTGAAGCCGTAACAGGGATTCTGTCCGGGTTAATGATTTATAAATTTGGCGCCACCGCTGAAGGTGGATTGTTATTAATCTTATTGTGGTCATTAATCGCCTTAACCATGATTGATATCGACACACAACTATTGCCCGATAACATCACACTACCGTTACTTTGGCTGGGAATCATAGCCAACAGCTTTGAATTTTTTACTTCCCTAGAAGATGCAGTCTATGGCGCTATTGCTGGGTATCTCTCGTTATGGAGCGTATTTTGGGCTTTTAAAATTTTAACTAAGAAAGAAGGCATGGGATATGGCGATTTTAAATTACTCGCTGCTTTTGGGGCTTGGCTCGGCTGGCAAGCGTTGCCGCTGATTATTTTACTGTCTTCTTTTGTAGGCGCTTTTATCGGTATTGCAGGAATCCTTATCTTTGGGCGAGATAAAAACATTCCCATCCCCTTTGGCCCTTATCTCGCTATTGCTGGCCTCATCGCATTATTTTGGGGAGATCAAATCACTCAAACTTATCTTCAATTTGCTAATTTAAAATAAATAAGTAAAACTCGCTCCTCCTTATTAAAGCATTCGAATTTTTTCTCCTAACACACTAAAATACCCCTCCCAATAACCTTAAAGATATTATATTTATGTACGTAGTTGGCGTCACAGGTGGTATTGGTAGCGGAAAAACAGCCGTTACTGATACATTAAAATCGTTTGGTATTACGATTGTCGATGCTGACATCGTCTCAAGAGAGGTTGTCGCATTAGGGCAACCCGCATTAAAAGAAATCGAAACTCACTTTGGAAAAGATATTTTAGATTCCGAGGGAACCTTAGATAGAGGAAAGCTTAGAGAAATTATCTTTCAAGACCCTGAAGAAAGAAAATGGCTTGAGTCACTTCTTCACCCCCTTATCTATTCTGAAATTCAAAAACAATTACAAAACGCGGTCAGCCGATATGCTGTTTTAGTTTCGCCATTATTAGTCGAAACTGGGCAGAACTTAATGACCAATCGAATTCTTGTTGTTGATGCCCCCGAAGAAAATCAATTGCAACGCGCTTCGGCAAGAGACGGTGTTAGTGTAGAACAAGTAAAATCAATTATGAAAGCGCAGACATCGCGTGACGATAGAAAAGCAAAAGCGGATGATATTATTTTCAACGATCAGGATTTATTTCATTTACAAGAGCAAACTAAAAAGCTTCATGAGCTCTATTTAAAGCTTGCAGAAAAAAATCAACATGTTTAGCACTGAGCTTATAAAACAGACTCTAAAGAAAAGACTCAAACAATGACCACAATTCTAAACTGCCCACATTGCTCAAACAAAGTTGAATGGAACGATAAATTTCCGCATCGCCCTTTTTGCTCTAAAAGATGTCAACTCATTGACTTAGGAAGCTGGGCAAATGAAGACCATAAAATTGCTGGCGATTCTGTTATCGACGCTATGTCAAGCGATGATCACGAGGGCAATTTAAGTCAAAGCGATTTTTAAACGACCGATTGAGATAATTTATTCTTTTCGAATTATTTTTTAAATCCAAAAGCTCGAAATCCCGGCAACACCCTGTCCACCATTCTCCCTGACAGTTAACAAATCCTCTCCAGCTAAACCACCTAACGCATAGACAGGGACATTCACTTGATCAGCCAAGTCTGAGAAACTTTCCCAGCCAAGCCCAACTACATCAGGGTGGGACTGCGACGTTTTAACCGGCGAAATATTGACATAATCAACACCTAAAACTTTAGCTTTAGTCAGTTCTTTTTCGTTATGACACGAGGCGCCAACAATACCTTTGATAGGAGGAAGCGATGACAACATATTAAGATGCTCAGAAGTTAAATGAATACCGCAATTATGAGACTCAAATATATTGGCAAGATCAGGACCTAAAATATCTAGCAACCGACTATTTAACACCAAACAAACATCGTAAGACTCACACAGCTCTAATGACAATTTAATAATCTCATTCGCTACCGCTTCAGATTTTTCGTTTAAATCTATTCGCAGGTGAATAAAACGAATACCGGACATTAACGCTCGCTGTAGTCTTTTCTTGAAATCATTTACAGATATAAAGTCGCCAGTGATTAATTGGCGAGAAGGGAATTGCAAAGCAGAAACTATGGATTTATTTGCCTCGGGAAGGGGGTATTCAGTACTCTCGCTGAACGATAACGATTCTAAACCAACCCATTTGAGAGGCTGCCCCTCATTTCCAATGGCGGTACCCAAAAAAGATCTCACTAACCACACATCCAACAAAACGGATTTATCGGTGTAATCATGTTTAATTTTAATTAAAGGTTCAGAATATTGGATGTCAATTGCTAATTCTTCTTGCAACTCTCTCGCGAGAGCTGCTTGAACTTTTTCGCCCTTTTCAACTTTTCCACCAGGAAATTCCCACAACCCACCTTGGTGTGAATGTTCAGCTCTTTGAGTGAGTAATATTTTTCCGTTGGCATTCACTATAACGCCCACAGCAACATGCACTATATTTTGACTAGACAAAAAAACCTACTTCAGAAATTATGTAATCGTTATCTTCAATGCATTGATCAACCAATCAATTTAGCTCAATTTACCATGGCACTGTTTATATTTTTTTCCGGAACCACAAGGACATGGCTCATTTCGGCCTAGCTTTTGCCCTTCTCGTACAAACGGTGTTTGCTGAGGCACCTTGTTTTCAGCGATTCGTTTGTTAACGACAGGAGCATCATCACCCACTGATAAAGCCGAAGCCTCAGCATGCTGGAGTTGCATTTTTTGTTGCTCTAAAGCTTCACGCTGACGACGTTCCATTTCTTCAACTTGCTCTTGGGTCATAGGCTCAACACGTGCTAAGACTTTAATCACTTCGTGTTGAATGTCAGACAACATGCCTTGGAACATTTCAAAAGCTTCGCGCTTATATTCTTGTTTTGGATTTTTTTGAGCATATGCTCTTAAGCCAATGCCTTGTCGCAAATGATCCATGTTCGATAAGTGTTCTTTCCAGTAATTATCAAGAACTTGCAACATAATTTGCTTTTCTATTTCCCGAATAACGGTTCCAAATCTTTCGCATTTTTCATCGTATCCAGCCTGGGCAGCATCTAGAATTTTTTCACGAAGCGAATCTTCGTGAAGATTTTTATCAGAATCTAACCAGTCTTTTATAGGTAACGACAAACCATAATCTGTCGACAAATGTTGCTCTAGACCTGAAATATCCCATTGCTCTTCAATACTTTGAGGAGGAATAAAACCACTCACAGTATCGTTAACAACTTCTCTACGAATAGATGTAATTGCATCTTCAATACTGTCAGAATCCAATAGATCTTGTCTCTGCTGATAAACAACTTGTCGTTGATCATTGGCAACATCATCGTATTCTAATAATTGTTTGCGAATATCAAAGTTCCGACCTTCCACTTTCCTTTGTGCTTTTTCTATCGCATTAGAAACCATTCGATGCTCAATTGCTTCACCTTTCTCCAAACCAATTGCTTGCATAATTCCACGCATGCGCTCAGATGCAAAAATTCGCATCAAGTTATCTTCCATCGATAAATAAAAGCGCGAAACACCAGGATCACCTTGTCGACCAGCTCGTCCACGGAATTGGTTATCGATACGACGACTCTCATTTCTTTCAGTACAAATAATGTGTAAACCGTTCGCTTCGATAACAGTTGCATGACGTTTTTGCCACTCGCTTTTTATTGATTCTATTTCGACTTTTGTAGGGTTATCTAGCTTCGCAACTTCTGACTCCCAATTACCACCCAACATAATATCGGTACCACGACCGGCCATATTAGTCGCAATCGTAATTGCTCCTGGACGACCTGCTTGCGCAATAATATCGGCTTCTTTTTCATGATATTTTGCATTCAGAACTTTATGCTCAATACCAGCCTTCTCTAAACGACGAGACACTTCTTCGGATGTTTCGATTGAACCTACACCCACTAGGACAGGCGCATTACGCTTTTGACAATCTCGAATATCTTCAATAACCGCTGCATACTTCTCATCTATCGACAAATAAACTAAATCATTTAAATCTTCACGAGACACCTCTTTGTTGGTTGGAATAACAACAACATCTAAACCGTATATTTCACGGAATTCGTAAGCTTCGGTGTCAGCTGTACCGGTCATTCCAGCTAGTTTGTCATAAAGGCGAAAATAATTTTGGAAAGTCGTTGACGCTAGCGTTTGGCTTTCGCTTTGAATGGTCACATTTTCTTTCGCTTCAATCGCTTGATGCAAACCTTCAGACAGTCGACGGCCAGCCATAGTGCGGCCAGTGTGCTCATCGATTAAAACAACTTCATTGTCTTGTACAATATAATCAACATTCTTCTGGAAAAGTACATGAGCTCGTAATGCAGAATGAATATGATGCAGCAAACCTAAATTCGTGGCCGCGTAAAGACTATCATTTTCCTCAAGTAAACCATCTTTTGTCATCATTTCTTCGACAACCTGATGGCCTTGTTCAGTTAATTCAACCTGACGAGATTTTTCATCAATAACGTAATCACCAGGCTCAACATCAACACCTTCTTCCACTTCCATTTGACGTTTTAATTTAGGGATGAAACGATTAATTCGTTTATAAGATTCAGAACTGTCTTGCGCAGCACCAGAAATAATTAACGGTGTTCTCGCCTCATCAATTAATATCGAATCAACTTCATCGACAATCGCAAAATGTAACTCTCTCTGCGATTTGTCTTCTTTTCTCAACGCCATATTGTCGCGAAGATAATCAAAGCCAAATTCATTATTGGTGCCGTAAGTAATATCAGCTTGATACGCTTCTCGCTTAACATCATTCGACTGCATTGATTGAATCACACCGACTGACATGCCTAAAAATTCATAAATAGGAGCCATCCAGTTGGCGTCACGGCTGGCTAGATAATCATTGACCGTAATCAGGTGAACACCTTGTGCAGGAATTGCATTCAAGTAAGCCGGTAAGGTGGCGACCAATGTTTTACCTTCACCTGTACGCATTTCCGCAATACGCCCCTCATGCAAGGTAATACCACCAATCATTTGCACATCAAAATGTCGCAAACCCAACGTTCTTTTACTCGCTTCACGTACAGCCGCAAAAGCTTCGGGAAGAAGATCATCTAACGATTCACCATTAGCGAAGCGGTCTCGAAATTCTACTGTTTTGTGTTTAAGCTCTTCATCGCTTAGGGCTTGAAATGCATCTTCTTGCGCATTGATACGCTGAACAATCTTCCCCATCTTCCGTAATTCACGATCATTTTTTGTACCAAATACTGAGCGAAATGCCTTGCCAATCATGTCTTATTCCAACTATTTGAAATGTTTAGGGTATGTTTCAGATTTACGTTAACTGCGAATTAAAAATGCTGCACAATCTACTACAGCCGAAGGTTCAACGCCACTAAGTAAAAACCAGTAAGAAAAGCCAGCATTACATATGAGGCCAATTTGGTTATTTTAAAGCTTTTCTTTTGATCAAGCTGGTGTTTGGAGAAATCTGAAAATGCGTTTTATGCTTAAATTTTCAATTTTTCTCAATAGGAAAAATTGAAGTGGACTCGTGGGAAGGGAATTCAGCGGGAAGCGCGATGAATATAAGATGCAGGGTCGACAGGACGACCATGCTTATAAACTTCAAAATGGACATGCGGGCCAGTAGATCGGCCACTAGTTCCCATTTTGGCGATAACTTGTCCTTTTTTAACGACATCACCGACTTTGATTAAATTTTCTGTGGTGTGAGCGTACCGAGTGGAAAAACCAGATCCATGATTGATTTCTACCATCAATCCATACCCGCTTCTTTCACCCGACCATGTTACAACGCCGGCCGCGACAGAGACGATATCTGAATTAAGTTTACCCGCAAAATCAACTCCATTATGCCAAGCTACTCGGCCATTAAAAGGATCGGTTCTTCTACCAAAGCGAGAAGACATCCATCCTTTAGTTATGGGGCGGCCTGCAATAAAGATATCATTTTGAATTTTTCGATTCGCCATCAACGCTTCTAGAGTTTCTAATTGAAGCTCTCGACTCTCGATCTGGCTCGTTAGGTTATCCATAACACTAATGAAATCAGGGGCTTGATAAGCATCACCTAATTCAGCCGTTTCCGGCCCACCCAACGCGGGCGGCTGACTAAAATCAAACTCACCTTGATCTAATTTAGCGATCGTTGTTAGACGCTCTCCCAGAGCATCAAGCCTGAGCAGTCTGCCTTGCAGTTCTGCAACACGTAACGTTAGAGCCGCTAAGCGTTGTTGAGCTTTACGTTTAGTTTCAGATAATTGATTTTTTTGATCTTGGAGTGTTTTATTCCACGCTTTAGTGGATTCTTCTGTGAGAAATTCTGACTGTTCATTTTGGTCATATTGGACTGAAATGAGATATCCCAAACTTGATAATGAACCAATAACACATAACGAAATAAAACTTTTAGTCCAACCACTTAAGGTAAAACTTCGAGTACGACCATTTCGTTTACTGACCAGAATAACTTTCATACAATCAATAGATGTCCAAAAAGCCAAGCATACACAAACATAAATTTTCTCTAAAAATATCAATAAGTTAGAGAAAAAATAAAGTATCAGACGTGACTAAATTATCGAATTTATCCGGACAAGAGTACCGAGGTCAATGCTAAAGCGCAGGATAACCAGTTAAATAAAAAGAGTGATAATTCACGATGGCGCCAAATATAACATAGCTTTGTAGGAAACAGCCATATTTTGCAGGGCGTAGTCACATGCAGTAAAAATATGGCATAGGGATCAAGCAATTACCAATAGAATGAGAGGAATTGCGAGAGGTTGGGACGAGTGGCTAAAATTAGACCGCCAAAATTGGTTGCATATAAGAGATTGGCGCAGCATTTTCATCATCAAAAGTGACAACTTCCCATGCATCTTCTTGCTCTATTAATTTTCGAAGCGACTTATTATTAAGCGCATGACCTGATTTATGAGCTTTAAATTCACCAATAAGGCTATTACCCAGTAAGTAAAGATCACCAATCGCATCAAGAACCTTGTGCTTCACAAACTCATCTTTATAGCGAAGACCGTCTTCGTTAAGAATTCGAAATTCATCAACAGCAATGGCATTATCAGGACTAGCACCTTTAGCCAAACCTTTTGATCGTAAGTATTCAAATTCATGCATAAAGCCAAAGGTACGAGCGCGACTGACCTCTTTGACAAACGAAGTGCTTGAAAAATCAACTGTAGCTTCATTCACGCGATCACGAAAAACGGGATGATCAAAATCGATAGAAAAGGAGACTTTAAAACCATCAAATGGTAGAAAGCTCGCCTTCTTATCTCCCTCTTCTACGGTGACAGGCTTTTTAATCCGAATAAATTTCTTATGTGCATTTTGTTCAACAATACCAGCCGATTGAATCAAAAAAACAAATGGGCCAGCAGATCCATCCATGATCGGCACCTCTGAGGCATTGACATCAACAATGACATTATCAATACCTAGGCCGGCGAGAGCTGATAATAAATGTTCGACAGTAGAAACTCGAACATCGCCAGACAACAATGAAGTCGACAACGTCGTATCGCCGACATTTGCAGCCGTAGCCTGAATCTCTACAACTGGATCTAAGTCTACCCGCCTAAAAACAATACCTGTATCTGCATTAGCTGGCTTTAATACCAGCAATACTTTTTGGCCAGTATGTAAACCTACACCAGTCGCACGGATTTCGTTTTTTAAGGTTCTTTGCTTAATCATTGTATATTTCTTCACCAGTTGAAGCTCCAAGGGGCGCAATGGTACCAGAATAAAAACCCAGCAACCAATACTTAAGTTGTAGCGCGACCTAACATTTTGTAAGAGGCCACAAAACCATCTTTTTACTCACTATTATCAATAAGTTATTGGATCAAATGATAATAGTTATTAATCGGCAGAGCTAAGCTCTCCAAAAAATTATGCCGTTGTATAAAGAAATAAAACACAAAGCAGAGTCTCATCTCACAACAAAACAAAGACGAGATAAACTAGCTTCTGCTGATTTGTCTGCCGTTGATGCTTTTTGTTTAAGCCGTCAACACTGGAGACTAACGGCATGCACAATAACTACAAACAGACCAGAAACGCTTAATCAGCTTGTCTTCTTAGAAAAGCAGGGATATCCAAGTACTCCATTTCAGAATCTTCCATTTGCGCATGCGCTTGAGCGGCTGATCCAGACGCTGCTTTAGCTCGCATCACGGTTGGACGATCTAAATTGCTGTAATCGGGTTGTCCACTTTTCGCTAAAGTATTATCAACAACCACTTTCGTTGTTGTAATTGGAGCCGCTTTTTCGCTAGGAGCACCAAGACCTGTCGCCACAACAGTTACACGTAGTTCATCAGACATCTCAGGATCAATAACAGTTCCCACAACAACGGTTGCATCGCTAGAAGCAAATTCTTCAATTGTGTCACCCACTTCAGAAAATTCACCCAATGACAAATCAATACCCGCAGTAATGTTAACCAAAATTCCTCGAGCGCCTTGTAGATTGATGTCTTCAAGTAACGGGCTGTGAATAGCAGCTTCAGCAGCTTCTCTTGCACGGTTTTCACCAACTGCTCTTCCCGTGCCCATCATTGCCATACCCATTTCAGACATCACCGTTCGAACATCAGCGAAATCGACATTAATCATTCCAGGACGGATGATTAAATCCGCAATACCTTGAACCGCGCCTAATAAAACATCATTGGCAGATTTAAAGGCATTTAACAAACTGGTATCACGACCTAAAACTTGCAACAGTTTTTCGTTTGGAATTGTGATTAATGAATCCACTCGATCTTGTAAATCACGAATACCTGCTTCTGCAACGGCCAATCGTTTTTTACCTTCAAAAACAAACGGCTTTGTAACAACCGCAACGGTCAAAATACCAAGTTCGCGAGCAACCTCTGCAACAACCGGTGTTCCACCTGTACCAGTACCGCCACCCATACCAGCAGTGATAAACACCATGTCGGCACCCTGCAAAGTTTCTGCAATACGCTCACGGTCTTCCATCGCTGCTTGTCGACCAATTTCAGGATTGGCGCCAGCACCTAAGCCTTTCGTCATGTTGTTACCGAGTTGAATTACCGTTCGTGCTTCTACATCTTTTAATGCTTGCGCATCCGTATTAGCACAAATAAATTCAACACCATCAACTTGATTATCAATCATATGTTTAACAGCATTACCGCCACCGCCGCCAACACCCACTACTTTAATTACTGCATTTTGTGGAACGTTATCAACTAATTGAAACATAACCGTATCCTCTCATTATCGTAAAAATTAAAAAAATTAAAAAACAAATACTAAAAATTACCTTGATACCAAGACTTTATTTTTTCCCACCAAGAAACACCCGAATACTTCTGCACCTTACCCTGTCCACTCTCTCCTTGTTGTTGCTGTTGTCCATAAATTAATAGCCCTACACCAGTTGAATAAATTGGATTATCAACAATATCTTTTAATCCGCGAATGTTAGCTGGAGCACCAAGCCTAACCGGCATATGAAAAATTTCTTCTGCCAACTCAACCACACCTTCCATCTTTGATGTGCCGCCGGTTAAAACCACGCCCGCAGCTAACAAATCTTCGAATCCACTACGACGCAATTCAGCTTGGACTAACGTAAAAAGTTCATCGTATCGAGGCTCAACGACTTCTGCTAAAGCTTGTCGAGATAAATCTCTTGGTGCTCTATCACCGACACTTGGTACTTTTATGGTTTCATCGGCCCCGGTTAATTTGGCAAGAGCACAGGCGTATTTAATTTTGATTTCTTCTGCATGTGGTGTTGGTGTTCGCAAAGCCATCGCAATATCGTTAGTCACTTGATCGCCAGCAATGGGAATGACACCTGTATGCCTAATCGCTCCCTCAGTAAAAATTGCAATGTCTGTGGTTCCACCGCCTATATCCACTAGGCAGACGCCTAATTCTTTTTCATCTTCTGTTAACACCGAATAACTCGATGCTAATTGCTCTAAAATAATGTCATCAACTTCTAAACCACAGCGACGAATACACTTTTCAATATTTTGTGCGGCGTTAACGGCACATGTTACTAAATGCACTTTGGCTTCAAGACGAACACCTGACATACCCAAGGGTTCTTTCACCCCTTCTTGTTCATCAATTAAATATTCTTGCGGCAAAATATGTAAAATCTTTTGATCTGCTGGAATCGCTACTGCTTGCGCAGCGTCAATAACACGATCAACATCTTGGTTAAAGACTTCCCGATCTTTTATAGCAACAATACCGTGTGAATTTAGACTGCGAATATGACTACCTGCAATACCCGCATACACTGAATGAATCTGACAACCGGCCATTAACTCAGCTTCTTCAACAGCGCGCTGTATTGATTGCACAGTAGACTCGATGTTAACCACAACACCTTTTTTGAGGCCGCTAGAACGATGCGATCCAATACCGACTATCTCAACAGAACCATCATTAGCTATTTCCCCCACAATGGCGACCACTTTGGATGTTCCGATATCCAAGCCAACGATCATTCGACTGTCGTTTGAACTTGCCATTTAATTAACCTCATTTAAAATTTCAACTACTCGCTTCGCAGTTATTAGCTTCGTAGTTATTAACTTTGCTTAATTTAAGCGTGCATTCGTTTAAGCTTTATTATTTTTTTTTACCACAACTTGTTTTAGTAAAGCGGTCTCAGAAATCTCTTGCTGTATTCTCTCTTCTAATGACTTCCACTCAACAGCAACACCGTTGCCATAGCGTAAATCAATAGTCGCTATATCATTTAACTGTGTTTTTAGTGATGCGTTATACACAGTTAAAAATCGTTGGATTTTTTCTAGCAATTGATCTCTGCCAATATTAACAACAAGATCATTATCCAAAACCACACGTCTCGACATTAATTCATCACAGTGAAACTCCGATACTTTTAAACCAAATGAACTTAATAATTGTGCAAGCTGTTGATAATCTTGCATGATTAGTTTTTCTTGGCCTTCGTTTCCACTGAGTACCGGAAGATCTGATAACTGATCATCTAGATTTAATGCAATAAACTCACCACGCAAATTTAAAAAACCCTTTTTACCCCATCTCGCTATTGGATGCTGCTCAACAATACTCAGTGCTAATTTGTCCGGCCAGCGTCTACTCACCGAAGCTGAATCAATCCAGGGGTTTTGCTCTAATAAATCTTTTATACCTGACAAAGGTAATCTTAAAAATCCATTTTCGATCATAGGCATCACTATTTGTGACACCTCCTTTTGAGTTAAAAAAGTAAAATCACCTTGAACACTCATTGTATTTACCGGTCGACTTGACGCGTCATCAATAAAATTTTTACCAAAATAAATACTGACACCTACGACACTCGCTACACCAACGACTAAAAATAATTTTAAAAATGCATTAAGAGCAAAACTTAACTTATCTTTTATCGATAAACGGTCATTATCACGACGACCAATACTTTTTTTCTCTGACTTTCGTTTATTCGGCTTTTCTTTCTTTTTACTAAATGCCGATCCATTTTCTTTTACACCTGATGCCCTATCTAGTCTTGACTGTTCTCTAGACTTTGCTGATCGAGACGCTCTTGCTTTCATATCCGTGATAGCCATGATCTTAAATCCGCCCTTCTGTGCACAGTAGGATACGAACAACCAGTTCTTCAAAATCAATATCAGCCGCTTTTGCGGCCATGGGAACCAAGCTATGGCTCGTCATTCCAGGTGCGGTATTAACTTCTAACAACTGAATCACTCCAGCATTATCTGTCATCAAATCAACACGAGCCCAACCTTCACAACCGAGACTTTGATACGCTTTTAACGCAATGCCTTTTAGCTCTTCTTCTTTTTCTGCCGACAATCCACATGGACACAAGTAGCGCGTATCGTCTGAAACATATTTTGCATCGTAATCATAAAATTGATTATCGGTTTCTAGTTTAATCGCAGGTAATGCAACATCATTTAAAATAGTAACAGTATATTCTTCACCCGCTAAAAACTTTTCTGCTATGACGGTTTTATCAAATTTTCTCGCATGAAAAAAAGCGCTCTCGAGTTCTTCAGAAGATTCCACTAAAGACATGCCTAAACTAGAACCCTCGTGTGCCGGTTTTACAAATACTTTACCACCTAGAGATTCCATTATTTTTTTCCAGTCGCTCTGTTTATTGAGCGAGAAAAATTTTGCTGTTGGCAAACCAATACCATTCCACAATTGTTTCGATAATAACTTGTCCATTGCCAGCGCAGAGGCCTGAACACCACTTCCAGTATAAGGCAAGTGCAGAAAACTCAATAAGGACTGTATCTTTCCATCTTCACCACCAACACCGTGCAAAACAATAAAAACACGATCCAATTTGATTGAAGTAAGCTGTGTTAACACCTCATCATTAACATCAATGCCCACAGCATTAATGTTTGATTTTAACAATGCATCTAATACCGCTTGACCAGATTGCAATGACACTTCTCTTTCAGCCGAAGTTCCACCGTATAAAACACCAACAACACCCAACCGTTCGCGCAGTTCAGCGCTAACAGGCGTTTCTATTTGGTTCGGCAAATTGGTTGTCATCTTGTTTCGCATTTCAATTAAATAATTTATTCAATGTTATTGAAGTTTACGCTTTGCCAATTCAACGGCTAGCGCGTTCACGTTTCCTGCTCCTTGAGTAATGACAATATCATCGGCTTTCACAATATCTTTAATCACTTCTGGAACACCCTCAATACCTTCTACAAATACAGGATCGACTTGCCCTCTAGTGCGAATGCTTCGACATAAATGTCGGCTATCGGCACCTGCTACCGGCGCTTCTCCAGCTGAATAGACTTCTAAAACAATTAGCACATCGACACGAGACAAAACGTCAACAAAGTCTTCATATAAATCACGTGTTCTTGAATACCGATGCGGTTGAAAAATCATAACCAAACGACGCTCAGGCCAACTTTTTCTGATGGCATCCACGGTTACAGCCACTTCTCTAGGATGATGTCCATAATCATCAACTAACATGGCTTCGCCATTCCCAATTGTGTAATTCCCATACACTTGAAAGCGTCGACCCACACCAGAAAACGTCGCTAAACCAGACTGAATAGCCTCGTCACTCAACCCTTCATCGGTTGCCACAGCTATTGCCGCCGTTGCATTTAGCACATTATGAGCACCAGGCATGTTGAGAAAAATTTCCAACGGCTTATCATTATTCGGTCGCAACACTTTGAAGCGCGTTCGCATTTCTTCTTGCCGAACATCGATCGCTCGAAAATCACAGCCTTCATCAAACCCGTAAGTCAATGTCGGGCGCGCAACCTCTTCAATAATCTCTTGCACAACCGGCTCATCGCCACAAACAACGGCTAAACCATAAAACGGTAGATTATGTAAAAAGTTCACAAAGGTTTTTTTCAGTTTTGAAAAATCACCTTCGTAGGTATCCATATGATCGGCGTCAATGTTAGTGACAATCGCAACAACCGGTTGTAGATGCAAAAAAGACGCATCGCTTTCATCGGCCTCGGCAATCAAGTATCGGCTTGTCCCAAGCTTTGCATTACTTCCTGCACTATTTAATAGCCCACCAATCACAAACGTCGGATCTCGATCTGCAGCTGCAA
The DNA here is from genome assembly GCA_050633885.1 of Cellvibrionaceae bacterium. Classification (GTDB taxonomy): domain Bacteria; phylum Pseudomonadota; class Gammaproteobacteria; order Pseudomonadales; family Cellvibrionaceae; genus JAWSVE01. The sequence goes on along the minus strand of JBOEHK010000001.1, from coordinate 267,451 downwards.
AAACACTTGCTAACAAACTTGTTGTTGTTGTTTTTCCATGAGTACCTGCAACAGCAATTCCATGTCGATAGCGCATCAATTCAGCTAACATTTCAGCACGACGGACAATTGGAATTCGCTGCTCTTTTGAACCGACAATTTCTGGATTACTGTCATCGACAGCCGTTGAGGCTACAACCACATCAACATCTGCGATATTCGATACTTGATGACCAATAAAAACAGTGACACCCATTTGCTCAAGTCTTAATGTCACTACGGATTCTTTAATATCGGATCCAGAAATATCATAACCTTGGTTATGAAGTACCTCTGCAATGCCACTCATACCTGCACCACCAATTCCAATAAAATGTATTCGACGAATACGTCGCATCTCAGGAATATGCGCATTCATAAAATCATCCATTAGCGACCTCCAAACAAATCTCTGCTACTTTTTTAGTCGCTGTCGGTTTTGCGAGTGCTCTTGCATTTATTGCCAGTTTTTTTAATTTTTCTGGGGATGAAAGCAATGTCATTATTTGATCGGATAACACTTGAGCTGTTAATTCCTTTTCATCGCACAACAGGCCTGCTTTATTATTCACGACCCACATGGCGTTAACTGTTTGATGATCATCAATGGCATGAGGATAGGGAACAAAAATTGCCGCTACACCCACCGCTGTAATTTCGGACACTGTTAGCGCACCTGAGCGGCAAACAACAAGATCGGACCACTGATAAGCTTCTTTCATATCATCAATAAAAATATCTACTTTTGCTTCAATATTGTCAGCGCCGTAGGCCTCAACCGTTTCTTGATAAGATAATTTCCCTGTTTGATGCCAAACGTTGGGACGATCACTTTTATTTATTAGTGCCAATGATGCAGGAACAATTTCATTTAATTTTTTTGCTCCAAGACTTCCGCCCAATACCAAAAGATTGCATCCTGATTTTTTTTCCTCCGATAACAATCTTTCTTCCGGAGATGCAATGGATGTAATTTCTGATCGAATAGGGTTTCCGACAACTTCAGCACCGTTCAAGCTATCTGGAAATGCTGCAAGCTTATGAGAGGTTAATTTACTGAGCCACTTGTTAGTCGTTCCCACAATTGCATTTTGCTCATGAATCACAATAGGAATATTGAATATTCGAGCAGCCAAAGCACCAGGACCTGAAGCAAACCCGCCAAAACCTAATACCAAATCAGGAGAAAATCTTTTCACAACATTCAACGACTGAAAAACCGCGCGCATTAACAAAAACGGCATCTTTAGCCATACCGTGACACTTTTACCACGCAAGCCGACAATATCAATTGTATTCAATGTTATTCCTGCACTTCGCACTACGTTAGACTCAATACCTTTTTCTGTTCCGAGCCATTCAATATCAACACCACGTTCAATCAACTCGTTCGCCACCGCTAGAGCAGGAAAAACATGCCCCCCAGTTCCTCCAGCCATAACTAGTATTTTCACTGCTTTTTTTGTGTCGTTAGCGATACTCATGATTTTTTTGCGCTTTTAATTGGCTGCGAAATCAATTCCCAATCAAGACGTAAAACAACACCAATAAACAAACAACTGGTAATCACACTACTTCCGCCATAACTAATAAAAGGTAAAGTCAAACCTTTTGTTGGCAACAAACTGGATGCCACACCCATATTGATAAACACTTGGCCCGCAAACAAAATTGCAATTCCAAATGCCGCTAAACTGATAAAACTATTGTTGTGCAACATTGCGCGCTTAGATAACTTTAAAATCCGAATAATAATTGCTGCAAACAACGCAATTAAAATCACAGCACCAATCAAACCAAATTCTTCGGCAACAATCGCGAAGATAAAATCAGTATGTGCATCGGGAAGATAAAATAGTTTTTGGACACTTCGTCCTAATCCAACGCCAGCCCACTGCCCTTGGCCAAATGCGATCAAGGATTGTGTTAATTGATAACCACTATTAAATTGATCCGCCCAAGGATCTAAAAAGGTAATTAATCGCTGCATTCGATAAGGAGAAAGAACAGCAACCAACCCCATCACACCAATACCCGCTGTCAACAACGATAAAAATTGCCACAATTTCATTCCTGCAATGAACATCATGGCAAAGACTGTTCCGGCTATCACCACAGAGCCGCCAAAATCAGGCTCGAGCAATAATAAAATAGCGACAACACACACAATGGATAACGGCTTAAGCACACCTTTCCAGGATGATTTTAATTCTTCATGTCGCCGCGATAGGTAACTTGCAAAAAACAGGACCATAAACAATTTAACCAACTCAGAAGCTTGAATAGTGAGAGGTCCAACCTGTAACCAACGTTGACTGCCATTCACTTTTTTTCCAATTCCCGGAACAAGTACCAACAACAAAATAACAAATGTTAAAACCAATAAAACCCAACCATATTGCTGCCACATCGCGACAGGGATCATCGCAACACAGCCGGCTGCAACCACACCGATCAATAAAAATACCCCTTGCTTAACAACCATATGCCAAGGATTCTCATAATAAGACTCAGATAAACTCATGGAAGCAGAAGCCACCATCAACAAACCAATCGAAGCCACGGTAATCACCAAGCCAAGTAAAACCCAATCAATTTCCATTCGGGCCGGCAGACTTAAACGATTCAAACTAAATGAATTCGTGAGAACGTTCATCATGCCGCCAAATCCTCAACGCATTTCATAAAACACTCACCACGATGTTCAAAATTTTCAAACATATCAAAGCTTGCACATGCAGGAGACAATAAAACGACATCGCCTCGACGGGCTTGTTTACTTGCAGCAATTACTGCGCTTTTCATGCTCTGTACATGCTCTACTAATACATTTTGATCGTGAGCAACATCGGCAATAACACCAGCATCTGATCCAAAAACAACAACCGCACGCACAAAATTTTTGAGCGGCTTAGCTAACAATGAAAAATCTCCACCCTTACCTTCGCCACCTGCAATCAAAATAATTTTATTGGGTAATCGTGCTAAACCATTTAGCGCCGCTATTGTCGCTCCAACATTAGTTCCTTTTGAGTCATTGATATAATCAACACCCTCTATAGTGGCCACTGATTCACAACGATGAGCTAAGCCCCTAAATTCTTTTAATACACCAATCATTGCCGATACGGAAAAATGAGCCTGACAGCCAATCGCAAGAGCCGCTAATGCATTCGCAACATTATGTTTTCCTTTTATCTTTAATTCAGTCACGGCAAGTAATTTTTCAAAACCACGGGCCAAATACTCTTTTCCGTTTTCAGAGATAACACCAAATTCTTTCAAGTCTGGCTGTCCCATCCCAAAACTTGTCACCGACATATCTGCACGCATGGGTGGCTTCGTTAATTCATCATCACGATTGACAACTATCTTATCGGCTCCAAAATACACGCGTTGTTTAGCGGCATGATAAGCAGCAAAGCTGTCATAGCGATCCATGTGATCCATGCTGACATTCAAAGAGCATGCTACCGATGCATTTAACTTCTCAATGGCTTCCAATTGGAAACTAGACAGTTCCAACACATAAAGGTCTTTTGGTTTTTCTAACAACATATCTAAAACAGGAATCCCTATATTCCCCGCAACAACAACATCGAACCCAGACGCTTTGGCCATCTGGCCAACAAGGGTCGCTACCGTACTTTTTGCGTTCGAGCCAGTCACAGCAATGACAGGAGCACTGATAGACTCAACAAACAGCTGAACATCGCCCACAACACTGACACCCTTCTCAACCGCGGAAACAATAAATTTTTCTTTTATTGAAATGCCTGGACTCACAATAATTCGATCGAAAGACGTTAACGAATCTTCTTCTATTTCGCCTAAACAAACTTCAACCTCAGGAAACTCTTTTTCAACTCTTTTTAATTCGGGTGGTGTTAATCGAGTATCAAATACAACCACAGACTTTTTCTTGTGACGCAAATAGCGAACAGCAGAAAAACCAGTCATTCCTAGACCAATGACTGCTATTTTTTCACTTGTTGCGATTAAATTACTCACGTTGTTTTCCAACTCTCAACTACTATTACCATTACTTTGATAGCGATTACGACCACAATTGTTCGACACTATCTTAATTTTAATGTCGCCAAACCAAATAAAACCAGCATCACGGTGATAATCCAAAAACGAACAATCACTCGCGGTTCAGGCCAACCTTTTAACTCATAGTGATGATGTAACGGCGCCATTTTAAAAATTCTACGTCCAGTTAACTTATAAGATGTCACTTGTAAAATAACGGATACTGTTTCCATCACAAAAACACCACCCATGATAAATAAAATAATTTCGTGGCGAATAATCACAGCAATCACGCCTAATGAAGCACCTAACGCAAGCGCGCCGACATCTCCCATAAACACTTGAGCGGGATACGTGTTAAACCATAAAAAACCCAAACCCGCTCCAGCAAGTGCGCCACAAAAAACAACAAGCTCTCCCGTGCCTTCAACGTAAGGAACATTCAAATACGAAGAGAACTGCGTATTCCCGACAAGATAAGCAATAATTCCTAATGCACTTGCCACCATGACGCACGGCATGATTGCTAATCCATCCAAGCCATCTGTTAAATTAACAGCATTACTAGAACCGACAATGACAAAGTAAGTAAAAACGATATATCCCCATCCTAGATCTAAAGCAAAATTTTTAAAAAATGGAATATATAAAGTTGTTTCTACACCCGTATCTGCCGCAGCATATAAATAAAGAGCGCCTCCTAAACCACCAAACGACTGCCAAAATATTTTCCAGAAAGCAGACAATCCTTTTGAGTTTTTTTCGATCACTTTTTTGTAATCATCTACAAAACCAACAGCACCAAAAACAAAAGTAACAATTAACAACACCCGTACATAGCTGCTAGATAAATCTGACCACAACAAGCTACTTGTAAAAATAGCGGCTAGAATTAACGTTCCTCCCATCGTAGGAGTACCTGTTTTAGATAAATGAGTTGCCGGGCCATCATCTCGAACAACTTGACCAATTTGCATTATGTTTAATTTTCGAATCATCCATGGACCAAGTAAAAGCGAAATACCCAATGCCGTTAATACCCCAACAATTCCCCTAAACGTTAAGTACTGAAACACAGCAAATCCGCTGATATATTGTTGTAGGTATTCAGCTAGTAGTAATAGCATTAGTTTTCTCCACCGTCTTTTAGTGCCGCGACAACTTTATCCATTTTGGAAACGCGGGAGCCTTTAACTAACACTACTGATTTATCGTCCAGCATAGCGCTTATCATTTTTATTAATTCTTCTTGATTCTTGCAATGAACCGCCTTCTCACCAAATGATAGGCTGGTTGCTTTTGTTAATTCTCCTACAGTCAACAAATGCTGAATATTTTTCCTTTTAGCATATTCACCTAAATCGGCATGTAACTGCTCTTCCTTTTCGCCCAGCTCGCCTAAATCACCAAGAACGAGAAAAGTATTTGATGTCCACTGACTTAAAGCGTCGATAGCCGCTTTCACGGAATCTGGGTTCGCGTTGTAGCTATCATCAATAATTAACGAATTATTAATGCCGCTAATGGGACACATTCTTCCTGGAACTGCGATCGTATTTTCTAAACCTTTTTTAATGTTTTCTGCATCAATACCCACGCTAAAAGCACAAGCTGCCGCCGCCAATGCATTTGACACATTTTGTTTACCGAGAAGCTGTAACCTGACAACAACTTCATCACCAGGTATATTCATTACAAATTCAACATTTCCTTTAGGCCCTTCAGAAACGCCTATCGCATTAAAATCAAGATAATTATTCCGATCCGAAGTCCTTACCGAATCAGATGCGCTAAAAGTAATCACTTTAAGATTCTTAGACGTGTTGTTTTCTAACAAACTAATCCATTGGTCAAATGCTGGGTCATCACGATTAATAACCGCTACTCCATCGTCTTTTAAAAATTCAAACAGTTCGCCTTTCGCTTTCGCAATACCAGCCAGAGAACCAAAGCCTTCAACGTGCGCCTGAAGCGCATTTGTCACTACCACTACATCAGGCTTTGACATTGCCGATAAATATTTAATCTCCCCAGCACCACTCGCACCCATTTCAACAACGGCATACTGATGCTGAGGATTAAGATTAAACAGTGTTAAAGGAACGCCAATATGATTATTAAAATTCCCTTCTGTTGCCAAAACAGCTTCTTGACTACTGGCCTGTTCGAAAATATTTTTCAACATTGCTTTCACAGTCGTTTTACCACAAGAACCGGTAATACCCACTAACGATCCAGAGAACAGATCTCTGTTATACATGGCGATATCGCCAAGTGCTTTTGTGGTATTTTTTACAACCAACTGCGGTAATTTAACGCCTTCTATAAAACGATCGACTACAGCAGCCGCGGCTTTTTTTTGTGCAACATCTTGAAGAAAATCATGAGCATCAAAGCGCTCACCTTTTAAAGCCACAAAAAGATCACCCTCTTTTAACGAGCGCGTATCTGTATTGACACGACTAAATTCGCATTCAGCAACACCACTCAAATGGGCTTGCCCATCAGTTGCCTCTGCGATATCTATTAATGCCAATGTTTTCATCATTTCTTAATACAATTCACTTTTCGGCTTAAATTTAATTTTTACTTTATGTTTTTGTGCCAACCTAACGACAACGGAATCAGCACAAACGACGCACGTTAACACTACACACTCTTGTTTCTTTCTCGCAGAGATAATCTCGCCTGATTCACATCACTAAAAGATAATCGATCTGCGCCAATCAATTGATAATTTTCATGTCCTTTACCAGCGATGAGAATACTATCTCCTGCAACCGCACTCTTAATCGCAAAACCTATCGCTTGAGCCCTATCCGAAACAAATGACACGGCATTTAATGTTTTAAATCCAGACTTTATATCGTTTTCAATATCGCTCATCGATTCTGTTCGAGGATTGTCACTGGTCACGACTATGCTATCTGCAAATTTTTCAGCAATTTGAGCCATCAGCGGACGCTTTCCTTTGTCTCGATCGCCACCACAACCAAAAACGCACCACAACTTTCCCGTCGCCTGACGCTTAATGGTTTCTAACGCTTTCTCTAAACTGTCAGGTGTATGCGCATAATCAACAATGACTTGCACATCACTTTCCGCACATACTCTTTCCATACGACCATCCACCGGACGCAAAAAAGGTAATTGATCAAGAACGGCAGACAATTCATATCCATGAATACACGCAGCCGAGATAACAGCTAAAATATTTAAAAGATTAAACTCGCCAATCAATTGGGTTTTTAATTCTTCCCCCCCCCACGGCGAAGACAACAAGGCCGTCATGCCATCCTGATGAATAACGACATCGGACAAATACACATCGGCTTTATCATTTTGAAGAGAATACGTGATCAACTGCGTTTTCGAACTGACAGCTTTCACTAATCGTCGCCCGAAATCATCATCAATATTGATAATGGCATTTTTCAACAATGGAGAAACGAACAACTGTCTCTTTGCCGAACCGTACGCATGCATATCCCCATGATAGTCAAGATGATCACGCGTTAAATTTGTAAAAACTGCCGTTGTAAAATTGACGGAAGCAACTCGATGCTGATCGAGACTATGCGAAGACACTTCCATTGCGACAAAATCACAACCTTGCACATCCAAACTTGATAAGATTTTTTGAGTCGATATGGCATCACTTGTTGTCATGCCCGTATCAGTTAACGAGATTGAATTGTCATTAGGTTTCGCCACGCCAAAACCTAATGTTCCAACCACTCCAGATCGATCACCCAAAAGAGAAAATAACTGTGCAAGTAAATAACTACAGGTTGTCTTCCCATTAGTGCCTGTTATGCCAACAACCGCCATTTTTGTCGATGGTTCAGAATAATAGCGGCCGGCAATTGAACTGATTTTTTCTGGTAGATTATCAAATGGAATAATAGGCGTATTATTTTTCCAAGCAATGGTTTCGTCTTCTGAACAAGCCTCTTTTAATACAGCAGCCGCTCCACGCTCAATCGCCTCTGCAATAAATCGACGACCATCATTAACCGTTCCTTTTACCGCAAAAAACAATTCCCCCGACTCAAGCTTACGATGATCGAGACACAATCCATTGACTGCGATATCACCTACCTCTGCCGGCAGCCATTTATCATTCAGCAAATCAGATAATCGAATTTCATTTTCTTGCAGATAAGAGCTCATCACAGCAAAGACCCTCGCAAAGCAACACTACCCGACAACTGCTGAGGCGACACTTTATCTGGAGGAGTTTGCAATAACCGCAAAGCACCTTCTGCGATAGTAGAAAATATTGGGGCAGCAACCTCACCCCCACCGTACAAACCACTGCGCGGCTCATCAATCATAATAGCAACCGCGATACGCGGCTTCTTAACCGGAGCAACTCCTGCAAAAACAGAAAATTTTGCCTCATCCAAATAACCGCCTTGACTCGCCTTGTGAGCTGTTCCTGTTTTTCCCGCAGCTGTAAAGGAATCTAATCGCGCTCTTGTACCTGTACCGCCAGGCTCAATAACCGTCTCCATCATTGATAACACTTGATTCGCATACAAAGAATCAACAGCTTGAGGGAATGCAGCATGCCTCGATGTTTTGGAATCACGCTCATCAACTTTTAGCATTGAAATATCAGCCTTCATACCGTCATTAGCAAAAACCGAATAAGCATGCGCAAGCTGCAATGTCGTCACCGTTAAACCGTAGCCATATGCCAAGGTTGCACGCTCAACGGGATGCCATTTCTGATGATTTGGCAAAGAGCCTGTTGATTCCCCAGGAAAACCGCTGCCTGTACTTTCGCCAATACCCATTCGGTAAAACATATCTCTAACCGATTCCGGCTCTAACTCTAGCGCTATCTTTGTAATCCCAACCTGGCTCGATTTCGCAACAATTTTACTGACATCAATAACACCGTAATTCACTGGATCAAAAATAGTTTTGCCTTTTATTTTTATGCGGCCAGGTGATGTATCGATTTTTGTGTGTGGAAAATATTTTTTACTTTCTAACGCAGCTAAAACAGTAATTGGCTTCATTGTTGAGCCAGGTTCAAACTGATCTGTCACAGCTCTGTTTTTCATTGCCACAGGAGAAACAGTTTGTCTGTTATTTGGGTTATATGAAGGCTGATTCACCATGGCCAAAATCTCACCCGTATAGGTATCCACAATGACAACAGACCCAGCAACGGCCTTATGACTTGCAACCGCTCGCTTTAATTCTCTGTACGCCAAATATTGCAACCGCAAATCAATGCTTAATGCTAAATCATTCCCAGGAACAGCAGCTTTCACTAAACGAACATCTTCAATTGTTCTACCTTTTAAATCTTTAACCACTTGCTTTAGGCCAGGAACACCTCGCAACCATTCGTCATAACTTAATTCAGTTCCTTCGACTCCATTTCCATCGCGACTTGTCAAACCCACGACATGAGCAGTCACTTCTCCCGCAGGATAATAACGCTGATAATCAGTACGTGAAAAAATACCTGGGATCTCTAACGCTAAAATTTCTTTTGCTTGCGCTGGAGGGAGACGGCGTTTTAGATACATGAATTCTTTATTAGCATAAACGCCAATCTTATCTGCAAGTTCTTTAGCGGGAACATCAATTGCAGAAGCAAGCACTTGCCACGCTTGCTTATTTTCCAATAACACTTTTGGATTACCACAAATAGACACTACCTCAGTACTCACCGCTAAAGGCTCGCCGTTCCTATCGGTAATAACGCCTCTATTGGCATTAATTTCCTCACCGCGAATAAATTGTGACTGCCCATATTTTTGCAAAAATTCAAATCCGCGATCTTGACTCGGAAGAACTTGAATAGAAGCCACCTTCCAAACCAACAACACAGCAAGGCACACCAAAAAACCACAAATAGAAAAATACCGCCATCGAATAATGGCAGGCTGATAACTAGGCGATCGCGCAGCACGACTTGTCGCTTGAACTTTTTTTCGTTCTCGCGACTTTGACGTCCTTACTGACTTATCTACGGCCTTATCTGATCTTGCCACGCGCTGATTACTCTTAGAGTTTGATTTTATTTTTGGATTTAAGACAAATGCCTATCCGAAAATACTGACCACTGAAACTACGACCACTGAAACTACCTTGACTGAACAACGATGATCTTTTCTTGATCCGGCAATTGCATGTTGAGCGTCTCTTCCGCCAAATCTTCTACACGATTATAAGCAGCCCAAGTACTTTGCTCTAAAAGATACTGCCCCCACTCGGTGTGCAACTGAGCTGTTGTTCGCCTTTTACCTTCCAGCTCATTGAACAACTGTCGACTCACATGCGTTGAATAAATAACACCTAAGCCGCTCACCATGACAACAGCCCATAGCGAAAACAAAATGATCGCATTGCGATTAAAACGTTGAAGCGAATTTTGCGGAGCAATCATCTACTTTCCTTTTGAACCCAATCTCTCAGCAACTCTCATGATGGCACTTCGCGACCTAACGTTTTGCTCAATCTCTTCCCGTGAGGGCTTAACGGCTTTACCAATAATCTTTAATGTTTTATTTAATTGATCTTCAGTTACCGGAACGCCACGAGGCAAATAATCACCCTTCGCTTTATCTCGCATAAATCGCTTAACAATTCTATCCTCTAAAGAATGAAAGCTAATCACAACCAATCGCCCACCAGGCTGCAAAACGCCGAGAACCTGCTGAAGTAATGCCGTTAAATCTTCCAGCTCTTGATTTAAAAACAATCGAATAGCCATAAACGTTTTTGTTGCCGGATGTTTTCCAACCTCCCAAGCGGGATGCGCCTCTGCAACAATCTTGGCGAACTGATGCGTTGTTTCGATTTTTCCTTCTTCCCGAGCAGCAACAACCGCTTTAGCAATCCGTCGTGCAAATTTTTCTTCGCCATATTCTTTTAACACTGCAGCCAAGTCTTCTTCTTTAACGTCAGCGAGCCACTGCTTTGCACTCTGCCCATGTGTCGGATCCATCCGCATATCAAGCGGGCCATCATTCGTAAAACTAAATCCACGCTTTGCCTCATCCAATTGAGGAGAAGAAACGCCCAAATCCAATAGCACGCCACTGACTTTTCCTAATTGATTTCTTTCTGCCAACAACCGAGACAATTCAACGAAGGAACCTTGTGCAACTTCAAATCTTTTTTCTTCTGGAAATCGGGTATTTGCAATATCAATAGCCTGCGGATCTTTATCTATCGCGAGCAGCGAACCTTGCTCAGATAGCGCTTTAAGAATTAATTCGCTATGCCCGCCACGACCAAAGGTTCCATCAACATAAAAGCCATCAGGATTAACAACCAAGGCTTCAACCGCCTCATCCAATAAAACGGTAATATGTTGCGGCGAAGCCTCATCGCTCATCATTAAAGTGACAACGACGCCATTTCTTCGGTTATCACTTCATCCTTAGCCGAATCGATAAGCCATTGATTCCAGTTTTCTTCACTCCACAATTCCATTTTTTTACCTTGCCCAACTAACATGAGCTTTTTACCAAGCCCCGCATAATCACGAAGAGTTGCAGGCAACAACAAACGACCGCTACTATCCATTTCCAAAGGTGTTGCATAGCCGATAAGTAATCGCTGTAATCGACTTGCAGCTTTATTCAAATTAGGGAGGGCTTCGATTTTAGGTAATAGCTCTTGCCATTGCGGCTCTGGGTAAACGAGCAAGCATCGCTCTTCGTTGTGCGCAGTAATCACTAAACGGCCATCGCAGGCAGACGCCAGTGTTTCGCGAACCCGAGTAGGCACTGCGAAACGACCTTTTGCATCCATATTGATGGCGTTATTACCAAGAAACACTGTGAGCTACCTTTTTAGTTGTTTGGGACCATTCTCCTAGAATAGCCACAACCTTCTGAAAATTCCTACTTTTTGCTACTTTTTTCCACTTTTTACCACATTTCTCTACTATAAATTGGACACATCCAAAGTCAAGCAACATACAGCTAAATCATTGAAAACTAGGGGTAAATCACGGAAATGATGTGATGAAATCAGGCAAAAAGATAGCGAGGAAGAACAACAAAGAAGAGTAAATCAAACAGGTAGGCCAGCAAGTTAAAGTAACTTGTTAAGAGTAAGATTGTTTTGAATAGATAAAAAGGTATTCTAGAAGATATCGCTATATAAAAGCTTAAAAAACAAACAGCTTTGAGCGACTGTAGAGAGAAAAAGGAGCCAGCCTATAAGCCGGGTTCTGTCGTGAACAGTCATTCATCTGGGATACATGTCACCACATACCTCATGCGACCTACCCGAATCCAGTGCGGGTCACACCAGTGGATTCCTATTTGGTCTTGCTCCGAGCGGGGTTTACCATCGCCACACACTGTTGCCAGTTGCGCGGTGCGCTCTTACCGCACCTTTTCACCCTTACCGGTAATCCGAAAATTACTTAGGCGGTTCACTTTCTGCTGCACTTTCCGTAGGCTCACACCTCCCAGGCGTTACCTGGCGCTCTACCCTATGGAGCCCGGACTTTCCTCCATAACGCCCCCACTAAAACACAAGTGATTTAGCGAGCAAACAATTACAGCGACTGCCGAGCTGGCTCCGGCGCGAAGACTATCCCTCCAAAGAAATTTCTGCAAGTAAAAAGCTCATCAAAAACGCTTATGAGTACTTTTTACTTTTGCAAAAACGCTATCACCCTATCGTTAACTGCTTTTGGCGTTTCTTGCTGAATCCAGTGCCCAATATTTGGTAACAAAATAACATCATCGATATTCGGTACAAAAGGTTTCATTGCATCCAGTAACTTTTCACGCGTCGCCCTACCAATGACATTATCTTTATCCCCCGCCATAAATAACACTGGAATCTTAATAGGGTTATTTGCATAGGGTTTCATTAAATTCCAATTACCATCAATATTACGATAATAATTAATACCCCCAACAAAACCCGACTCAGTAAATTCATTAACATAAAAGTCTAAGTCTTCCTGAGAAAACCAATCGGGCAATTCCTTGGGCTCACCCAAACGAGGAATCCAACCTCCTGCTGATGCATTTTTTTCAGTTACTTGCGGCGCAAAACGAAATGTATCTGGGGAAGAATACAACCGATACAAAATACCTTTTGGATCTTTATCGAACTCTGCTTCAGCCTCGCCGACATGTTGAAAATATAATTGATAAAAAAATCGATCACCAAAGCGCTCTTTATAAATTTCCATCGGCGGTCTATCAGGTGAAGGCCTGAAAGGAACACTCAAGTTTATCAATTTTGTAAAACGATCAGGATGTAACTGAACAGTACTCCAAGCGATTGCTGCACCCCAGTCATGCCCGATCAAAATTGCTTGGTCAACTCCAATTTCGTCAAGAATACCGACAACATAAGAGGCAATGTTAACAATGTTGTAATCTTTCACTGAGTCAAGAGAATCGGTTTTTCCATAGCCAGGCATATCTGGCGCAATGACTCTATACCCTGCCTCCGCTAACGCTATTATCTGATGTCGCCAAGAATACCAAGACTCCGGCCAGCCATGCAGCATTAAAACAACAGGGCCCTCACCATGGTCGGCAATGCGCATGCGCAAGCCATTATTATTAATAAAACGAAGAGAAATATTTATATCATCCGCTTTCATCCGAGGCCTTTTGTTTTGTGTCGTTATGAATCAATCTAAACCTTAAAGAATAATGCATCATAAACGGTCATATAACTTTCGTATAGAGTCCCATACTCGCCCAATCCTCTAAAAATAAAGTTAAAAAAGTATAAAATTGCCATTATGTATGATTTACAAAAAATAACTTTAATAGAAAATCTTTGGTGACAGAGATAAAAATACTGTTTATTGATGGAAAATAACACGAGCAAACGTCAAATAGATCACGCTTTTTGAGCAATTAAGAGGTGAAGCGTAGTTTTTAGCGACGAACGCTCTTAGACGCCCTTGCAGTAAAAATGTGATCAAGGATAATAAACTTACACATCAAACGTCTCTTCACAATTCATTACTTTTTATTAAAGGTTATCTCAAAATGACTGCTTTATTGCGATCAAAAATAGTTTTGGTTTTATTTTCACTCGCTCTTTTTTCGCCGTTGTCGATTGCCGATACTGTGAACCAAGAAAGAGCAAAGCTGACAAACCTAAAACAAACATTAGCAAAGCAACAACAAAATTATTCTGATATTCAGGAAGAAATTAAAGACTTTCCTGAAAAATTAAAAGATGCACAAGATGATTTGCAAAGTGCAGAATCTGAGCTAGACAAAGCAAAAACTGATCTGCAAAACTTAAAAATAGAAGCATCCAAGCCAGGATCAAACCTAGAGCGAGATATCAAACTAAAAGAGCACTCGGTGAAAATGGCTGAACGACGTGCTAACCGAGAAGGCAGAAGCCTAGAACGCGTTCAACGAGACGAAGGGAGTCTACAAAACGAGGCCAATAAAATTAAAAACACCGTTGATCGCCTGACCCGCCAAGTTGCAACGCAAGAACGAATATTAGCTGAAACTGAAGCGATCGCACGACGGCAAGAACAAGAAATAAAAGCGCCAAAGCCTGTTTTACCTGCTCCAGTCGTGAGCCAGCCCGCAAAACCGGCAACAGCTGTTAAGGTTGTAACGCCCAAACCTGCTCCAATCACTGCTAATAAAGCTCCCGCGATAGTCGCAAAAAAAGTACAAGCACCGCCAGCCCCAAAACAAACCACGCTATCTGAATCCGATTACGAAGCATTCTTAGTCGCGGAAAGAGTCACCAAGGAACTCGAAGCAAAAGCAAACATTGGTGGCAACTATTCTGATATAACCCTTAAAGGTAGCGACATAGCCGACACAACATTAACCCATGTTGGAGATAAAAGTTTTCGAGGCGAAACCATTGTTATTGCAGGGGATCAGCGTATAAGAGTTAAAAATAACCGTTTTAAAATGTCAGTCCCAGAAAAAGATGATGGCGAAACCTATGTCTTTGTTGTGGACCAAAAAAGATCTAACAAGCCAAAAATCTTCTACTTCAAAAAATCTCTTGTTCCGTTAATTGGAACCAACCCCGCTAAAATTGTTGCTTCTTCTCAAGATAAGAAGCAACAAAAACCCTCTGTTAAAACAGCAAGCGTCTCTGCAAAATCAATGACGCCTATCAGAAAAACTGATTTAGCCTTAGGAAATTTATCTGCTGCAGACTCAGAAGGACTTGAGATTGCAAGAGAACAAATGGCGCTTCTTGAAGATTTAAAAGGCGGTCTAGACAATAACAAGCCTTTTTTCGATAGGCTAGTCCTCTCGGGTCGAAGTATCGAAAACCCAGTAAAGATGGAGCATTTACATCAAGAGCAATACGCAGCCGAAACTATTGTTGAGGCGGGTCGACAATTAGTTAAAGTCAATTCCAAGAAGTTTCGCATTGTCATTCCAGAAAGTGATGACGGGGAAACCTATATGTTTTACATTGACGCAAGTAATCCACAAAGACTGCAGCTTACATTTTTCAAAAAAGCACTACTGAATTTATTATAAAACCGCCTCTCAAACTAAATGCATTCTAGAGTGTCTACACATAGACGCTCTAGAATGCTCTTTCAACTCTTTCCAAAAAAGCAATTTCTTTTCTCGCGCCTATCTTCACAAGAATCCTCACCAGAACTCTTATCATTAAGCCTCATCAGCTATGCCCATCAAATAGCTCCAATCAATATATCTTAAATGACTTATAGTTAAATTCATCTACACTTCAAAGTAGCAACACACTTAATTTCAGGCTTTAGCCCTACTATTGCCGTTAACTCAAAAATATTTATTCGCACCCTACTGTTAATACTATGAAAATCAATAAACTAGAATTTTTTACCACAAAACTAAAAATTATTAGTTACCCTTTAGCCTTGCTAGTATGCATTGGCTTCTTAGGGGGCGGACTAGCAATGACAACAACTCAACCGATAATGGTCTGGCTCACTCTATTGGTAACGGTATTTGGCATTTCTTTATGCTTAAGTGATAGCTGGCGAAAATTAAAAAACAATGACAATTCACCGCTAAAATCTCTGAGGGCCGCTAACGAAGAGCAAGCTAATCTGACCCTACTAACGGAGACTAACTCTTCATCAAGTCAAAGTAATGTATTAAATAAAGAAATAAATACGCTCATTATTCGAATGGGCAACATTCTAGAGATGCTGCAAGAGCAAAACTTTAAAGTTGGGCTTGCTTCGGCAGAGGCAAGAAAACTGGGTCAAAAATCTCAAAAGAATGCTGTACGACAAGCAGAGTTTTCAGAATTAATTTTCCAATCTAGCGATGAAACTGCACAATCTTTAGAAGAGCTATCGGGAAGGGCAACAACAATAGCAGAGACAAATACTCGCAGTTTAGATGTCGCCAAAAACTCAGTGATAGAGCTCGACGGTGTATCCCAGCAGATCTGTTCTGTTGGAAATTTAATGCAAGATTTTGAAGGTAATGTCTCTGAACTGGTAGGAAGCTCAGAAAAAATTAAAAGCATTTTAGATACTGTTCAAGCATTTGCCGCTCAAACCAACATGCTAGCATTAAACGCTGCCATCGAAGCCGCTAGAGCTGGAGAACATGGCCGAGGATTTGCTGTCGTTGCAGACGAAGTCCGTGGACTCGCTGGAAAAGTGAGAAGTGCCGCGGATCAAATTAATGAATTAATGGAGCACATGTCGTCAACAGTCAGTAGCACTGCCGCTCAAAGCAGTACGATCATCAGTAGTACAGCTGAGGCTCAGAAAGGAATAGAAACCACGGCGAAAAAATTCGATCAAATGGTTCAAGATTTTGAAGGCGCAAACAACGATTTAGTACACATGAGCTCTTCCGTTGAGCAGCTATCAGTCACCAATAAAGAAGGACTTGAGCGCACCAACGAGATCAGAAACCTCGGCAATGAGATCAGAAAAAATATGGAGGAATCGTTTGTTCATGCTGACTCCATGCGCGACACAACCAATGTTGCGTTGCAAAAACTCGCTAGATTTAGATTACCAAATGGCCGGATAGAGCACATTGTCAACGTACTGAATGAGCGACGAGAGATCATTGAAACTAAGCTATTAGAGTTAGAACAAGATGGCGTAGATATTTGGAGCCGAGAATATACACCTATACCAAATACCTTCCCTGAAAAATTCGAAACGCCTTGGACACACCCATTTCGTGAAAAATTCCAAAAACTTATTGATACTTGGTTTGATGATAAAACGATTGATGGTTCTGTTTACTGGGTACCCATTGATGACCACGGTTATTGTGCGGTGAACAGAAGAGATCTATCAAAGCCCGAAACCGGTGACAAGAAAATTGATGCACATCAAAGTACACATATGATTTTTTCCGTCCCCACTCAAGTCGAACTCAACAATTTAAATACCTGTATTGATGTCAGCATGGGAAGTTTTGTCATACCTAGTGGCCACACGCTTTTTTCAATATTTGTCCCCATTGCGCCACACGGGCGACGCTGGGGTACATTCTGTATGGGTGTCTTTCCTTCAGGGTTAGGCTTGTAAATTTGAACTCGGTTTTGAGCGCTCAACCGAGTTCGCTTTACTTCTATTTCCGATTCTAAAAGCGATATTCAAGAGCCGCATAAACTGATCGAGGCTCACCAGGAAAATACCGATCTCCTGCAAAACCTGAAAAATCGGCACGCTCTGCATATCGCTCGTCTAATAGATTTAGTACACGTATCGACACATCAATATCTGAGCACACTTTCCATTGGGTTCTTAGATTTAGAACATCATGACCGTCATATCGATGAAGGTTTTCTGGATCCGTGTAATAACTTCCCATATGCACGAATTCTAATTCTGCTCTCATATTCTCAGACAGTTGCAAACCTAAATGAGCTGCCCCAAAATGTTTGGGGGCTGTATCGACTTGGTTGTTTTTAATGTTAATACCGCCCGAGAACTGGGCATTACTGTATGTGTGGTCACCGTAATTAGCGACCAAGGCAAAATCCCAAGCCTCAGTAAATTGATAGCCAACACTGAGCTCGGCACCTAAATGCTCTGTCGCACCATCACTCAAGTTTATTCGAGAACTATCTTGAAAAATAACGTTCTCTTTTTCCATACGATACAAGTTCAACTCATAATTCCACTGAGATGATTGACCTCGAAGACCAACCTCTAAACTCAGAATTTCTTCAGAGTCCAAATCCGCCACCACTTGTGCATTTTGCAAACGATACAGCTCTGTTGCTTGAGGAGCGCGAAAACCTTTTGCCACATTTGCGAAGATATTCATATCTTGTGTTAATGTTACCAACCACCCTATTTGAGCAGACCAATTTGTAAAATCATCATCCCTATCTGACGGCCGACTATACCGGCAACCGCCAAAGCCACAGTCTGTCCCATCATCACGTGTTCGGCCTGTCAGCATCTTATTATCGTAATCGTAATACATCCCTTCTATGCGAATTCCACCATTCATAGAAAGACGGCTCGATAATTTAAAATCAGCATGAACATAAGGTGCTAACTGAATTGCATGAACGTCGTAATCATAATGCTGGCCATTGGGAATCGTTGCCACGAGGAAAGCACTGCCTTGAGTTGGTGCGTCCTGTGATTGCTTTAAATAGCCTTCCGTATTTTCGAAATCAACACCAGCTACCCAATTAAGGTTCTTCATCTCGCCAGCAAAGCCATTACCATACCAAGCAAACATGACGCCGAGACTTTTTTGACCGTTTTCCTCAAGGGGATCACCGGGTAAAAAGTGCTGCAAAAAATCCATTTCTGTCTTTCGTAGATAGGGTGTGACCATTATTGAGTTACTTTCATCCACTTTTTTCTCCATTTGAGAATACAAACGGAAAGACCGCACATCACGATAAGCTTCTGGATTCAGATTTTTCTTCGCTTCACTTCCATCCAAATAAATATCTGAACCGACAACAAAGCCTGCTGTTTCTTGATTGAGATTCGAAGCAGTAAACGTAGTTGCTAGATCCCAGCCTTTCAGCTCAGTTTCATGACGCAATTGAAGTTTTTGTTGGTCATAATAAGCATCGTCACGATACCCGCCATCGTGAGTTGTGGTTAAATTGGCTACAAAACCATGCTCGCCAAAAGTGGTGCCGTAACCCACTTCCTCTCTGCGATAATCATTCGCTCCAAGCTCAATGCCAGCATATCCCGATGCTTGTTCTGGTACATGCGGTAACAAAACGTTGATGACGCCATGTACAGCGTTAGAGCCATAGAGCGAATTACTTGGACCGCGAATAACTTCAATACTTTTTGCAGTTTCTGTATAAGCCTCAAACAACTCATTCACATTACAAAAACCTGCTGCTCGTAGGGGAATACTATCTTGCGCAATTAAAAAAGCTCCGCAGGCCCCCGCACCCGTTAATACCGGTGAACGAATAGCGGGTAGATATTCTTGTCCATTACCTTGGTGAAGGCTAACGCCTGGTACACGAACTAAAGCATCTTGAATATGTTGTGATTTAATTTTCTTTAAATCATCTTCATTTAATTTTGCAACATTACCGATAACATCAAACTGATTCTCTAGACGTCGCCCAACCGTAATCACTTCCTCTATCATTCTGTCGGTACGCTTATTGATAACTGTGCTGGCAACTGAATTATCAGTCGTTGAGCTTTGTTGTGGCTGAGCCATTGTCATGGTAGACAACAGTAAAGAGGTAATAGCCGTTGCCGAAGAAATAACGGTGATAAGAGCAAAGTTACGCATGTATACATCCACTTGTTTTGATTATCGAAATCCACACTAAGAACCCTAACTCACTAATAGATCCAGTATTAGCGAATAGAAGCATCTAATTGACAGGCGGGTGACAATAACAAATTCGTAGGGTAATAGGCTAGTGAATAAGGTGATCTATTCGTTAAGTCCTGTAAACCGAAAAAGACGATAACACACCAAAAAAAAAGGATAGAATAAAAATTAACATGTGCAGGAAACACTAGGCTTGAGTGGTAGAAATATGGATGGGTTGTTTACCCATGCTTTCTTCAAAACAATCATTTAGATAATTTAAGCGTCGGCAGGACTCTCTGGCTATATTTAAAATCAAATAACCGAAAAGACCTTGATCTTCTTCAAAAATAAGCATGAGATCTTTTCTTGAGAGGATTAACAACTCCACCTCTCCTTCAGCTTGGGTCGTTACTGAATGGTTTTGTATACCAATAACAGAAGTAATTCCAAAGCATTGACCTTGACTATATTCGTGCCCCGTCATGGGATGATCTGGCGATTTGAATTTAAGCTTTATTTTTCCGCTTAACACGATATAAATATAAGAGGCTTGTTCACCACGTGTAAATACGATTTCTCTGTGTGAGAATGTGGCTTTTTTGAGTTTTCGAATAACGTTCGTTAACTGAATATCATTCAGCCCACCAAACAACGTCACGTGATCAACGATTCTATCCAGCCTTGCACGATCGACAAATGGCTCAAGTATTTTTTCAAGCAACTCATGCTTTACGCTTAATGTCATATATCTACAACTCTACTTCCGCGACTATTAAGATGCTGATCATTAAAAAAAGAGAATGAAATCCATCTAACAACAAAACCGTTAAACATCAAAACATATCGGAACTAGGAAAAACTTCAATTACTATGATTAAAGACTATCAATGTATTTTCGGCCAATTCATTTCTTTGTTTTTTTTAAAGAAAAGAATCACGCCATTATAAAAATAATGACATTATCATCAAAAAACCAAACTTAGGTCGTTAACATCCCCGTTTGATACAAGACGAGCGACTACGACTGACGCTCAGCTTTTATTCAGTATTTTTAAAAATAAAACACTATTGCCCTTTTTAAGCATTGCTCGCTATTAAAGGAAAACTTCAAAGTTAGTTTCCCTATAATAAAGTTTATGAATATCCAAAAAAAAAGCCCAAGTCATTGGGCTTTTCATTTAATTCTATTCAACAGTGATGTTATAAATAAGCAATCAAGATTCTATCTTACAAATTCAGGCTCCGAAATAAACTCCCAAAAGATAACTGTAACACCCATCACAACGATCACCATGACCAAGGCAACGGCTACGATTGCACTAGCAAACAAAAATCCTCGCTCCTGTGGAATATCCATGACAATAGGAATACCGAGATAAAGTAAATAAACAGCATAAGTAATCGCCGCTGTACCCAGTATTAGGTCAAACCAAAAAATAGGATAAATACCCGCAATACCGGCAACGAATATAGGGGTTGCTGTAAAGCCTGCTATCACAATGCCTTTAATCGGATTTGATTTAGCCCCGTAGGTGTGGGCCATCCAATGGATAAAATACCCTATCGCCGCTACAGCCATGACCATAGCGACATAAAAAGCACCAGCCAACGATAATGCTGTACTTTCAGCAACCCGGATTAAAGAGTCGTCACCGCTCCCAATCTGCCAACCCGTTTGAGTCGTACCAAAATACCAAGCGACAGCAGGAAAAATAGCAAGCACTAATGCATAAGGGAGGTTTTTCTTAAGACCTTCGTCTGGCAAATCGCTGATAGTTTGCCATTGCTGCCGAGGATTAAAAATAAGTCCGAAAAGATGATTTAACATCAGTTTAGTTTCCCGTCGTTTGCTTCTGATTTTATGGTTTATTATTCGGCTTATTCTCAGAGAATGCGCTCAGAAGGTCAACTACCCTAAACGCCTAATAAGCAAGATACTTCAAATTTATTTGATATAGATCGTGTTTTTCCAGACAAATCTTAATATCACTCAATATTGTCCAGTCAGCCCAGTGCTCTATGCCAATACAACAATCCTTAACAACAACCCATTTATGAGACTGGCATAATAAATGACTGGCAACATAAAAGAGAAACAGAGAAGTTATGTATTCACAATTTAATCTAAAAAAGATAATCCACCAGCTAACTCGATTTTACCCTTTTATCCTGCTAACAAGCTTACTGGTAATGCTACCGGTCCAAGCGGAAGAAGAGGCGGAGAAAGCCAACAGCATCGATGAAATTCACATTTCTGCCTCTCCTCTAGCCACAGATATTAACCATGATTCACCTTTCCACTTTCAACGCTTTACCAGTGAACAAATCAACAAAAGCACCGCCAACACTTTGTCAGACTTTCTTGCGGCGTCTGCCACAGGAGTTTCTCTCTCTCATGCACAGAATAACCCTCTTCAGCCCGACTTCAATATCAGAGGCTTCAGCGCTTCGCCCTTACTAGGTAGCTCACCAGGTGCTGTCGTATCCATCAATGGTGTTCGAATCAACGAGCCCTTCGGTGACACAGTCAATTGGGACTTAATCCCCACAAGCGTATTGAACTCTGCCAATTTATTGGCCGGCGCAAACGCGAATTTTGGTCTCAATGTACTCGGCGGGATACTCGCTCTTGAAACCGTCAATGGCTTCGACGACAAGTCATCAAGCGCCTCTATAAGTTCAGGATCTTTTGGTCGCTCAACGGCCAATATTTTACACCGCGATCATAATGAGCGATGGGGCTATGCATTTGCTTTAGATGGTTTCAAGGAGGATGGTTGGCGAGATTATTCTCCTAGCGATGCCTACAACGCTTACGGTTCATTAAGTTATAGGGAAAATAAGTATTCCCTAGACATTACAGCGCTAGCAGGTAAATCAGAATTACACGGCAATGGAACCTCTCCGGAAGATTTACTAGATCAACGTCGCCAAGCTGTTTTTACTCATCCCGATATTACTGAAAACGACTCGTTACTGCTTATCGCTAAACAAAACTACCAGCTATCTAGCGGATCCAACACATCTTCAATCAAGGGCAATGTGTTTTTTCGACAAAATACGACGGATAGTTTTAATGGCGATGGTTCAGAATTTGAAGAATGCGACGCGCCGAACGATAGTTTTTTATGTGATGAAGACGATAACCCTTTAACTGACCAAAACAACAATGTTATTGACGAAAATTTTGATGCCGTCAATAACAGGAGTACTAGAAAGCAAAAGAGTTGGGGCGGAACGCTAGAGTACTCTCGTTCTTTTTTCTTATTCAATACAATTCATAATTCCATTACCGGTGTCGATTATTATCGTGGTGACACCGATTTTTCATCATCCGTCGAACTCGCTACGCTAAATGAAAATCGATCAACAAGCATTTCAGGTATTTACTACCCGAATGGTATAACGCTGATTGATTCGACTATCGATACCAAATCATTTTATTTTCTCGATAACTTTTCAATATTTTCTGATTCAACCATTGAATTATCATTACGGTATACATCGAACACGATTAGTACTCGCGACAAGTCGGGGCAAACACCGGAGCTCACTGCAAGCCACAAGTTTAAACGATTAAATTGGGGGGTAGGTTTCAGCCACATGATTGATAAAAATCTGACGTTTTACTCCAACATCCATCAATCATCAAGAACACCAACACCCATTGAGTTTGCCTGCTCTCATCCTGATGCGCCTTGTACTCTACCCAATACATTTCTTGCCGACCCACCATTAGACGACATTGTAGCTCGTAATATTGAGATGGGATTACGTTATAGCAACCCCAATAAGTTAACTTGGGAAATACATTCGTTTTTCACTAAGGTGTACGACGATATCATTTTCCAAACAACCGGAGGTGTATCTTCAAACGAAGGATTTTTTTCTAATGCAACTGATACACAGCGCGTTGGGTTGTCCGGTTTGATTGAAAAGAAAATAAACCAACTCACCCTATCAGCAAACTATTCTTGGTTAGCAGCAACCTATGAGGATAATTTTTTCGTCAGCAGTCCCAACCACCCTTATGCAATCAACGACAGAATCATCGTCAACAAAAATGATCAGATGACGGGTATTCCGGAACACACCCTCAACATGTCGTTTGAATGGCAGATGACAGAAAAGATACGATGGGAGTTACACTCACACTTGGAAAGCGGCGTTTTTTTAAGAGGAGACGAAGGTAATCTTGACAGCAAAACAAACAGCATTATCAATAGCGACATAATTTCCGACTTCGCAATTTACTATCAAGTAAGCTCAAAAATATCAGCTTCGTTAGCGATCAATAATATATTCGACACCGAAAAAGAATCATTTGGTATTTATGGCGAGCCAGATGAAGTCATCCCAACCCTATCCGATGAAAACTCTCGTTTCTTAAGCCCTAATGAGCCTAGAGGCGTATGGGCGGGGATAAGGATAATTTGGTAAGTCATAAAATGTTCGGAAGTTTACCGCAGACACAAAAACTAAACGTTTTATGAATGCTTTGAAAACAAACTATGGGTCGTGAAGATCGAGGCCGTTAATAAGGCAATAGCACCTGCTTGATGAGCCGCGGCTAAAGGCACAGGGACAATCAACAACAGCGTGCTAATACCAAGCGTTACTTGAACAATCAAAGCAATTACCATGGCTATTAAACCAAACTTCACTCTGCCTGATATTTTTTTACGTAGGCCCGCTATAAAAAAGACAAGCACAATCACAGTAATAACGTACGCCAAGATACGATGATTAAATTGAACTGTCGTTAAATCTTCAAAAATGTTTCTCCAATAGGGCTGCATGTTATAAAGACCCACAGGGAAAAATCGACCATCCATTAATGGAAATGTATTGTACACAAAACCCGCCCTGCTACCGGATACCAAACCACCCGATAAGATCATCACAAAAATAATACACATGAGGATAAAGGAGAATTTTTTAAGTCCGCTCAAATCACCTTGGCTCGATACCGATTGAATGCGTCCATTTTTAAACAACAAATCAAACGCAACCCACAACATATATCCATAGATGACAACAGCAATACCCAAGTGAGCCGTTAATCGATACTGACTCACTCTAGGCATATCCACCAATCCACTCTTCACCATATACCAGCCCATCAAACCTTGCAGCCCACCAAGTACAAACAACGCCCATAATTTTGGTGATAAATCAGAACTAATGCGCTTGCGAAACAAGAAATAGAGAAAAGGTATTAAAAAGATAATGCCAATAATCCGACCTAAAACCCGATGAGAATATTCAAAAATAAATATCTTTTTAAATTCTTCAACATCAAAATGCCTATTCACTTTTTCGTATTCAGGAAATTGCTGATACTTTTCAAAAGCCTCTTGCCACTGCTCCTGGTTCAATGGTGGGACAATACCCATAATAGGCTTCCATTCAACCATTGATAATCCCGAACCAGTTAACCGAGTGACACCACCCAGAACAATCATTCCATAGATAACCAATGCACAAAACAACAGCCAACCAGCAATCACACGGTCATTGGAATTTTGAGAGAATATAGTCATTAAAGAGCTCACATAGATACAAATCGGCGCCGTATTATACTAAAGAATGATGATAAAAACCGCTGCAAATAACAAAGCTACCACCCCTTAGGTAAACTTAAGCAAACACTCTGACTCGTGAAGGAACAATTACAACATTTGAATTTCAAAGCTAACTGCTAGAGAATGGCAATTCTTACGGACTGAAACTAACAAGTCGTGTGTGTCTTTGAAAACAGTTTAAAAATATTAAACGCCACTAAGATAGTTTTACGTCAGTAACAGCAAATGGATCATTTTTCACTTAACTTTCGCTTAACAAGCTTCTTAACCAGCCAAGAGGAATCAGCATGTCTTTCAGCACAATAAAAACAGCCATCAGAAACACTGCTCCATCTAAAGGTCTTTTAATATTAACGTCCACAATCTCTTTGATTGCAGGTATTACGCTATCGACTCATCTTTCTGCTGCTGATGCGGTTATGGATAAAAGTAAAGCTGAAGCCATCATGCATCAACGCCATGAAAACTTTGAAGATATTGGCGGTTCATTTAAAACAATTCGCGATGAATTTAAAGCGAAAACGCCAGATATGGCTAAGATAGATAGCGCTGCCAAAACCATTGCAAAACTTGCTACTGAATTAAAAACTTGGTTTCCTGAGGGTACAGGCCCAGAAACAGGAATAAAAACCGAAACCAAAGCTGAAATCTGGACAGACAAAGCCGGCTTCGAAGAAGCAGCAGATAAGTTCATAGCAGCTTCGAAAACTTTTGCAGGCCTAACAGCAACAGGTGATGCAAAACAGGTAATGGGAGGAATGAGAGGTTTAGGTGGCGCCTGCAAAAATTGTCATGATAAATACAGAGAAGAAGACGATTAAAGTTTTCCTAACCGGTTAATTAATTTCTTTATCCAACTCGATTTATCAAACCCCAACAAGAGCCAATACAGTAAGAGCACGACAAAATGAGCAATGAGAAACAACGTATCTGGGATTTACCAACACGCATTTTTCATTGGTCTCTTGTCGCCTGTATTGGATACTCTTGGTGGAGCGCAGAATACGGTGACTTACTTTGGCACAAGCGTTGTGGATATGCTGTACTGGTCTTAGTAATATTTAGAATCCTGTGGGGCTTTTGGGGTTCAAGTACTTCCCGTTTTAGTCATTTTCTTCGCGGCCCCAAAAGCGTTTTTGAATACTCCAAAACACTTTTCAATAAATCCTCTTCAGCATCTAACAACTCGCCTCAATCATATCTCAGTACTGGTCATAACCCGCTAGGTGGCTGGAGCGTTATTGTTTTACTACTCACTATTCTCGGGCAAACGCTATTAGGGCTCTTCGCCGAAGATGTTGACGGCTTAGATTCAGGCCCTCTTTCTTATCTAGTGTCCTATGATATTGGGCGATGGGCAGCCAAAACCCACGAAACAATTTTTGATCTATTAGTTATAATAATTGGCATTCATATCTTGGCGGCTTTCTTTTATTTATTTTATAAAAAACACAACCTGATCAAACCAATGATTACAGGAAAAAGCGCTACCATTCTGACTGAAAACGCAGAACAAACGACTTTCACTTCACTTTGGATCGCTCTCATAACACTTTTAGCTGTCAGCGTTTTTGTCTGGTGGCTAGTTAACTAACTCCCAGAAAAATCGATGCGTTTAAAAGCTACCCCTCACAAAACCGAATGTGTTTTAATTGCTCGCGCGTATTTATCAATCTGAAAGTCTATCAACCTAAAGCTCTGTCAATCTAAAAACCTGACATATCAGCTGTCTTGCAATTTAATTACCTATGACAATAGATATCTATTTAAGTAACCGGTTAAAAGAACAGCTGGCTAAAAGAGTAACTGACGATGAAGGCAATTGGCTTTGCAAGTATCTATTCATAAAAGTATCTATATAAAAACAACTGGGAGTATAGATATCTATCAAGTCAGGCAAACACCTCTGGGATACAACATTTAAATAGAATAAATAACAATAACTCAGCAATATAAATAACAATATCGGTTTTTTTATTATGAACCCAGAATCTAAGCCACACTCCAAGCTGCCAAATCAGCCATCTACAAATCAATCTAACTCAATGATGTTTATTATCATCACATCAATGATTGACGCTATTGGATTTGGCATCATGCTGCCCGTATTACCTCAACTCATCAAAGAACTGACTGGCTCTGACATTCATATTGCCGCTGTTTATGGCGGCTGGTTAATGTTTTCTTATGCCATCATGCAGTTTTTCTGCTCTCCAATTGTCGGGAATCTCAGTGATCGCTTTGGTCGCAGGCCCGTTTTACTTGTTGCTTTGTTCGCCTTGGGTATCGATTACATCATTATGGGATTAGCACCCAACATTTTATGGCTTTTTATCGGGCGAATATTATCAGGTGCTGCAGGCGCCACATATTC
Source organism: Cellvibrionaceae bacterium (assembly GCA_050633885.1). Taxonomy (GTDB): domain Bacteria; phylum Pseudomonadota; class Gammaproteobacteria; order Pseudomonadales; family Cellvibrionaceae; genus JAWSVE01. The sequence goes on along the minus strand of JBOEHK010000001.1, from coordinate 239,696 downwards.
AACGGCCAATGCGTATGTCGCTGATGTGTCACCACCCGAAAAAAGAGCACAAAATTTTGGGATGCTCGGTGCTGCTTTCGGGGCTGGGTTTGTCATAGGACCAGCACTTGGCGGGTTATTAGCAGGCGATTTGTTTAAAGGAACGCTGATTGGTGAACTTGGTATTCGCACTCCATTTTTTGCCGCCGCATTTTTATGCTTCATTAATTTTCTGTACGGCTTTTTTATACTAAAAGAATCTTTACCTGAAAAAGATCGGCGAAAGTTTGTTTGGCAGCGATCAAATCCTCTTGGTGCAGCCTTATCACTAAAGAAAAATCCGTTTGTTTTTATTTTATTAATTGTTTTATTTATTTTCTTTCTTGGACACTTTTCCCTCCCAAGCGTTTGGAGTTATTATACCATTGAAAAATTTGATTGGTCGGAACAAGAAATAGGATTTTCTTTAGCATTTGCTGGCATCATCATGATGATCGTTCAAGGTGGCTTAATTCGTGTCGCTATTCCTAAACTGGGTGAAGTTCGAGCAGCTTACTTAGGTTTAACATCCATGATCATTTGCTTCTTTGGTTATGCGATTGCCACTCAAGGTTGGCATATGTATGTGTGGATATTAGTAGGATGCTTTTCAAATTTCTCGACACCTGCAATACAGGGCATAATGAGCAAAAATATGAGTACAGATACTCAAGGAGAGTTACAAGGTGCTGTAGCCAGCTTAAGTGGCTTAACAGCCATTATTGGGCCACTTGTGATGACAGGGCTCTTTGGGTATTTCAGTTCGGGAAAAGCACCTTATTATTTCCCGGGCGCTCCATTCTTGATAGCGTCAATACTTACAGTAGCTAGCTTCATACTCTTTGTTTCAGCCACAAGAAAAGTGCCCCGATAATAACAGCACAAAAAACTGACATAAAAAAAAGCGGCTTTAAGCCGCTTTTTTTTATGTGCACAGATATCGAATTAAACACCCGCTCACTTAACCAAATATTAAATACCAAACCGCACCTAAGATTACGATCATGGTAGTGGATAAAGTTAACACCATTTGTCGCTGAGTATATAACTGTAGTTCAGCACCATTTTGATAATCTTCTAATGTATTCAAGCTGGTTCTAAAATGCCTCATGCCCATAAATAACAATATAGAGGCTAAAACACCAAAAAGAGTACTTATCCAAAGTAACGACATACCTACCATTTGCGTGTCTTTATAATAATAATCCGTTACCCAAGCAACAGCAGAAGGCCCAATACCGAGGCCAATAATATTTAGAACAAATAGATAAACAGCTGAAGCTTGTGCTCGCATTCGGTTAGGCATCATTTCTTGCACTGCAGCTGGTGCAACACCAAACGGCATAGCAACGGTAAATACCGAAGGACACATGATAACTAATACCCAAAATGGATCAGACATTAACGGGTACAATATTCCCAGAGGAATATGCAACAAAGCAGCAATCAAACCCACTCGCATTTTAGAATCGGCATACCCTCTCTCAGCCAACTTACCGGCAAGCCACCCGCCAAAGATAATGCCAATAGTTCCAAAGATCGCAACAATTGAACCGTAATACAAGCCAGCTTCTACTCGAGTGAAGTCATGTACCCGAATTAAAAAACTGGGGATCCAATAAGATGCACCATAAGAAATAAAAGAACACAGCGCAAAGCCTACATTGTGATAGAAAAAAGTTCGCCAGTTACGACCGATGTATGAAAAGACCTCTAGAAAGGGAACCGACGCAACCGGTTTGTCATTGGCAACTGAACGTATTCCGCGTCGAATTGGCTCTTTAACTGTTAGCATAACAAACGTAAATAGGAGTCCAGGAAATCCACACGCAATAAAAACAAACTGCCAAGGTTTTACATCACCAAAAATCGGAAGTGTCAATTGTCCAGCATTTTCAGCCCAGCCGATGATCATCGCCCCAAAAACACTCGACAACCCAGAGCCTATATATATTCCCGCCGCATAAATACTGATGGCGAGAGCGACTCGTTTTGGCTGAAACATATCGGTAATTAAAGAATAGGCTGAAGGCGATAAAGTAGCTTCACCCACACCGACACCCATTCTTGCTACAGCAAACCAACCATACTTACTGACGACGCCACACACCATTGTGAAGAAACTCCACATGGCCAATCCGAGAGAGATAATGACTTTGCGATTTTTACTGTCCGCCATACGACCGATGGGGATTCCAAAAAAGGTATAAAAAACAGCAAATGCTAAACCACCCAAATAACTCATTTGAGTATCAGTAACATTGAGATCTTCTTTAATTGGATCAATTAACAAATTTAGAATTTGTCGATCCATAAAAGAAAAGATGTAAACCACCATCAATACACCAACAACATACCATGAATATTTTTCATTGGGATAAGGAGGTTCAGACGAATCAGACTTAGCAGGAACAGCTTGTTCCGTTACGGAATCACTCATTAGGTATTATCTCTATAGGTAACTTTAACTTCGAAATTATTTTTATTCTTACTGGTAGACATCAATCAAAAACAGACAAAAGTAATAGGTATTACCCTCTATTTTTATACCAATACTTACTCACGCAGCCCGTTACCCTATGGAAAAATCAAGAAGATTTCTAGTAAAACTTTTCAGTCGCGTTATATAAAGAAATATTATTAATTTAAAAGAAGCGCAAAGTTAAAAAAATAGCTAATTAAAACAAATAGTTAAAATAAAAAATCGACACTACTCAGGGCAACATCGGCTTTTTATGCATTTTTGTGCATATAGTTAAGTACAAACTTAAGTAGATTGGGCTGCAGCAATTTCTTTTATTCTCGCATGATCCCCCTTAATCGTTTTACAAGCCGCCAGAATTAATACTCCCGCGACGATCAACATGACATAACCCCATAAGATTCCCTCTCGCAACGCTGTTGCGCTATCAGTACCCCCTGCTTCAATAAGCGCACTTGTCGCGCCCATGACATATGGCCCCAAAGCCAATCCGATGAATGTCATCATCATTAGGTAGAGAGCTGAGACAGTTGCCCTCATATGTGGAAGCACTAGGTCATTCACTGTCGAAGTGGCGGGTCCAATATACATGGGACTAAAAAACATATAGAGAAAATTAAAGATATAAACAGTTGTCATATCCTTAGCGAATAAAACACTAAAACCGCAAGGAACAGCTAATATCATAGAAACAAAGGCAACCACTAAGCGACCATGCTCAAATTTTTGTCGCATTTTATCCGCAAGAATTCCACCGAATGAAACGCCAAGCCAAGCAGCTACTGCAGCAGATAATCCAATGACGGTTCCAATTTCAGCGTGGCTTACATCATGTTGACGAAGTAAATATGGTACTGAGAAAAAATTACCGCCATAACCGACAAAACCAATGCAAGGGAAAGCGATACAAATCAAAATTAATGTTTTACTTTTAAACATGATTTCGAACATCTCTGGCGACTTTAAAGCAAGAGATTGACACCACGTAAATGCCGAGTGAATACCAATACCTAAAGCTATCCATTGAATAGCTGAACCTAACCATTGAAATAACCACCACCCTAATGCACCAAGGATTACTGCAACAACCAAATTAATCATCATTACTTTTATACTTGCACCTCGCTTTTTAAGAGTAAAAATATTACACAACGGTAATATTCCCATTAACTCATCAAAAGCAAGCGCAAAAGGTCTAGGTTCAACATGCGGTGTAACACCTTCGCTCATTCCTCTAATTGGTTCTTTTAATGTTCGGACCCAAAGAGACATTAAAACACCAGGTAAACCCACAAGCATAAAGGCAAATTGCCAGCCTTTTAAACCTAAAGGAGCAAGGCTAGGATCAGGAAACGCATGGTGCCAGCTTTCCAAAACCACGCCGCCAATAGCGATGCCAATACCTCCGCCGATATAAACACCGCTAGAATAAACTGCCATTGCTGTCGCGCGTTGTTTCGGTAAAAAATAATCTGACAACATTGAGAATGCCGCCGGACTTGCACTCGCCTCACCAACGCCAACCCCCACTCGATAGCCTGCTAAGGCATAAAAACTACGTGCCGTGCCTGACAATGCAGTAAAAATACTCCATACAAACAAGCCGGTAGCGATTAAGCTTTTTCTCATCCACACATCGGCTAATCGCCCCAACGGAATACCAAACAAAGCATAGAAAACAGCAAAAACAGTTCCATATAGAATACCCAGTTCAGCATCTGTAATGAGTAAGTCAGCTTTAATATCTTCAGCAAGAATAGAGAGAATTTGTCGATCAACAAAATTAAAAATATAGACTAAAAGTAAAACTGTCAGAACATAATACGAGTATTTACTACCCACATAAGATTCATCCGCAAAGGTCTTTCTATCGAATTGCTCTTTTGAATCGTTTGTGTTTTCAACTACATCATTCATAATTATTTTTCTTATTATTTATATATTTGTTTAAAACAACGACAATTAAAGCCGATACCCTATGTCGTTGAAACCATTTTTTATGACAATTTAATAATTAAATTGCGCCTATTAATTAATTTTTTGTAGGATACTCTAGAAAAATATTGCGTATTTACAAGCCTTGATTCAATAGTTTCTAATTCCCAAGTTTTAATCAGACCTTACTTTATGCAAGGCATTTATTATCTCCCACACAATAAGTTCTTACATTTCGGATAATAAGTGAATTTTTATTATGAAAAAAGAAATTTTAATCTTAATAAAATAGAGTGTGAAAAAGTTATAAATTTAACATGGATGTTACTCATCCACTCATTTTTTTAACAAACGATGTTACTAGCCCAACAAATGTAAAATTACTTTGCGGTAACTTTCCCGCCATAAAAAAACATACATATCTTAATAGTTCACATATCTTAATAAATTCCAAAGGATAATTGATTTCAGTTATTAGTACTTAATGGTACGATTAAGAAATAATAAAGAGGATACTAAGATGCCAACAAAAGTTTTGTCACACTCATTAACAAAAATCATAACGGTCAGAAAAGATCATATAAAAAAAACGGGATGGTTGCTTGCACTTACTTTATTTGTTTTTTCATCTTCCTCTATACAAGCATCAACAGAATCTGATCCCGGGCTAAAAACCGTTAAACCTGAAAGAGTGGGTATGTCTTCCGAACGTCTTTCACGTATTCGCCCAGCCATGCAAAAATATATTGATGAAGGTCTCGTGCCGGGGACAGTCACGTTAGTGGCACGTCACGGAAAGGTTGTTCACTTTGAAGCACAAGGTTTTATGGATGCAGAAAAAACAAAGCCCATGCGTAAAGATGCTATTTTTCGCATTGCTTCAATGACCAAACCCATTACATCTGTTGCCTTAATGATGCTTTGGGAAGAAGGAAAATTTCAATTACGGGATCCTGTTAGTAAATTTTTACCTGAGTTTACGAACCCTGTTGTATCAACAACAAGCGACTCAAGTGGAAAAACTGGGAAGTTAATTAAAGCTAAGCGCGAAGCAACTATTCGAGATATGCTCACCCATACAGCAGGCTTAGCAAACTCTTATCGAGGTAATGTTGAATTTTTTACACAACATACCGCCGTTACTCCTGAAGACACTCATGACAGCTATACAAAAAAATTAGCATCGCTACCTCTAAATTATCACCCAGGAGAACAATGGCAATATTCTCATGCAACGGATGTTGTTGGCCGTTTAGTTGAAGTTATTTCAGGACAAACTCTTGATGAATTCATGAACGAAAAAATATTTGCGCCTCTCGGAATGAACGATACGCATTTTTGGTTGGACGACACACAAGACGGAAGATTAATGGCGCAGTTTACTCCGGGTGATGATTTAAAAATTAAATTACAAGACCCAGGAACGGATAAAAGCCGCTGGATTAGCGGCACTAAAAATGTTCCTCGTGGCGCAGGCGGGTTAGTTTCTACCGTCCACGATTACATTCGCTTTCAACAGGCGATGCTCAATGGCGGCGAACTTGAAGGGTATCGATTATTATCACCCACAACAATTACTCTCATGATGGAAAACCACACAGGAGACCTTTCTCTTTGGCTACCTGGACCCGGAATGGGGTTTGGACTTGGCTGGGCTGTTGTGGAGGATCGGGGAGCTGCCGCTACACCCTTATCTGAAGGAAGTGCCTATTGGGGTGGAGCATACTGCACGATTTCATGGATAGACAGAAAAGAAGGCCTTATTGGTGTCATGATGACCCAAGTTAGACCATACAATCACTTAAATATTCGTCAAGATTTTCAAGTACTGAGCCATCAAGCGATAGTTCAATCAGACTAACAATTCGCTTTTGTTAAAGTCCATAAAAAAGCCCAGAATTATCTGGGCTTTTTTATGGACTTCATATTTGAGTTACGTATGTTTTAGTTATGCATGTTTAGCAATAATTTTTCTAAGAACTTCCAACTCATGCTGCTTTAACAATTCAATAGCTGCATCGATTCCATCCGTATCTGTTGTCACTAAAGCATCCAAAGCAAGTCCTCGCATCACTGAAAAATGTAGTCTCAACAACGCAACCAATTCTGGATCAACTTCTTTTCCACCGATAGCTTGAGTAATTTTTTCTGCTCCAAAATATCTTAACTGAATAAAATGTTCAAAAAATGGAGCAAAACGAGTTCGCAAATCTACATTGTTTCGGGTAGCCATCATTATTTCAAGCAATGCAATATTGTCAGGATGGCTTTGGAGCGACCAGCTAAAATCGACAATAGCGCTCAGAGATTCTTTTTCTGAAATCAAAGAATCCCACATGGTCTCACGCATTTTCGATTGGCTTTCAACAATAAATTCTGCAGCAGCGATAATTAAATCGGTCTTAGATGGGAATTGGTGTTGGGCGGCCCCTCTGCTAACACCCGCTTCAAGAGCAACTTTTATCACCGTGGTCCCCTCATAACCCAAGTCATTCAGACAACTGATGGTTGCTTTTAAAACTTTTTTTCTTGTCGCAGCACTACGCTCAACATTGGTAATTTTTTCTGGAAGAGTTCTTTCTTGAGAGTGTTGATTATCGCCATTGGTTTCATCGTCACCATTAGCGCCATCACATTGTACTTCATTATCATCAGATTCCATTTGCTATACTGCCTACTGTTTTTATATGGATCTCTTTCTTAATTGAGACCTATGATAACCCAAGTCAGTAAAACAAATAAAAAAAACTGCGACCACTGAGTAATTAAATGACTACAAATACTACTCAAGACTTATAATCTACAGCGAGCACTTGAAAAAACAGAAAATAATTGATTGATCAGCAATAGCGATAAAGAGATTTGATTCACTAATGTCCGGAATGCAAACCAAGAGCAGTGATTATTGTCCAGACCCCAAACAAGACGATAAACAAACCAATAGCATGCCTCAAACCTTTTTTTTGAAGCAAACGCTTTAACTCCTCCGCAAAAAAACCAGAAGCCAGCAAAAAAGGTAACGTACCAATACCAAAAAACATCATTGTTAAAGAAGAGTCAATCCATGATGATTGCGTCGCACTAAAAGCCAATGCCGTATAAACCAAACCGCAGGGTAACCACCCCCAAATAGCCCCCAGTAAAATAGCTTTTAGATTTGTCGTTACAGGAAAAATTTTTTTACCGACGGGCTGTAAGTATTTCCAAAAAAAACCGCCAACCCATTTTTCCAGGCGCGTTAAACCAAACCACCAGCCCACAAGATACAAGCCCATCGCCACCAACAACAGCCCCGCCAATAAGCGTGCAATATGCAAGCGTTCTAACCACGTTTTTTCTGAAGCTCCTGACATATGTTCATGCTGTTGATGTTCGACATGGAAGTCAGTGGGGTCAGAAATAACCAGTTGAATAGTCGCACCAACTAAAGCCCCCATTAAGGAATAAGTGAAAATACGACCAAAGTTATAAGACACTAAAATCGTAATCCGCTTTAATACAGACTGATCATTCACTGCAAACCCAAGCGCCGATGAAATACCACCACACATGCCAATACAGTGCATCCCGCCAAAAAAACCCATAAGAAAAGCAGATAAAAAATGAAGTGATTGTTCCATAATATGATAGCGTTTTATTGATTCATAAAAACAGACAATAATGGATGACCCGCTAACCCAAACAAGCAACTAATCTTTTTTATTTTTAGGCTTGTTAACGTTTGCATTCTTTTTTATGTCTGGATCATCAAATAAAATACGTTGTGACTCTTTCTCTAAATCGTCATATTGCCCACTACGAATAGCCCAAAATAAAAATTTCATGGCAATAACAACCCCAATAAGAACGACAGGAATTAGGAGATATAAGCTATTCATCAATTTGCATTTAAACCTTTTGTTTTCTCTTTAATGACTCTGCATTGGTCGATGATTAAGATTCTTTAAAACCATAAATTCTTGTTGCATTAAGTACAACAATTAAAGAACTCAATGACATACCGATTGCTGCAGCGTAAGGAGGAATATAACCCAAAGCAGCCAACGGTAACGCCATTACATTATAAATAATTGCCCAAGTAAGATTTTGTCGAATTATCTTCTGACATAATCGAACGCAGTCTAAGACTTGAGACAATATACTTAAATCATCTCGCAACAGTACGCTATCTGCTTGAACCTGTGCAAGATCAGTAGCAGAAGACATCGCTATAGATACATCTGCACCGCTTAAGACAGGCAAGTCATTTAAGCCATCTCCTATCATTAGCACTTTAGCATTTTTATTTTGATATTGTTTTAAATGAGTTAATTTATCCTCTGGCGACATATTAGATCGATAATCAACAATAGCTAATTCAGTCGCTACATTCGTCACCGATTTTTCATTGTCACCGCTGAGTAATTCAACATGTAATGGTCGCCTTTTTAGTTTAGATATTTCAGTTTTCGCTTCAGGTCTAATCGAATCCTTGATGTTAAAAATGGCGATCACTCCATTGGCATTTCCTAATGTAACGCCTTCTTTTTCATGAATGATTTTTTTATCTTGCGACGCAAACAATTCTGAAACAAAATCAAATTTACCAATTCTGTAACATTCACCATCAATATAGCCTTCAATACCATAACCAATAACAGTTCGGCGTTGTTTAATATCGATTCGATTTTCTATTGGCTGACGCAAAAGTATTTTCTCATAAGTACTTGAAAATACTTTTGCAAGAGGATGGCTTGACCCCTCTTCCAGTTTGGCAGCAATTAGCAATGAATTTAGCTCCCTTGTTTTCCTCTCTTCGACATCTAAGACATCATCATTAGGATACACTATATCTTGAATACGCATGTTTCCAGTCGTCAGCGTGCCTGTTTTATCAAAAACAACATGAGAAATATGATCTAGACTTTCAATCACATGAGGTTTGGTGACCAATAAACCTATCTGCCGCAATCGATATATTGCAGCGGTTATGGAAACCGGCGTTGCCAATGATAGTGCACAAGGACAGGTGACAACCAAAACAGACAATGTAATCCAGAAGGCTCGGCTGGGATCAATGAAATACCAACAGGTTGCCACAAAGACTGAAAGTATTAAAACAAAAGACACAAAATATCCTGAAATAATATCCGCGCTGGAAACCTGTTTCGGCTTTTGGTGGAGCGCATCACTCATCAAACCTTGAATGGCCGACAACCGAGTTTGAGAACCAACGGCGGCTACCTTTAAAATCATCTCAGCATGATGATTAATTGTCCCAGCCATCACCAAGTCGCCCACATTTTTTTTGATTGGTTTTGCCTCACCAGTCAGCATCGATTCATTAACAAAGAACTCTTGAGAATTAGATGACTGAAAATTGTTTTTATTTCTTATGTCGTTTTTAATTCCATCAGTATTTTTTCTTTCATTATCTTCTATCTCATTGCCCTCTATCTCCTTAGAGGGTGACATTATGACCCCATCAACAGGAATGACCTCTCCTTCCCTCACCACAATCACATCACCCACTAATACTTGATTTAACGGGATAGATTTTCGAACAACCGAATCGGCAAAAAAGCTGATACGAAGAACATGGGGAGGTAACAAATAGACCAACTGATTAATGCCTTGTTCGTTCTTATGACGAACCCGCATTTCCAAATAACGTCCAGACAATAAAAAAAAAGTAAACATACTGACAGAATCAAAATAGACATCACCGCTATTTGTGAATGTCGCCCAACAACTCGCAGAAAAAGCTAATGCAATTGCCAGTGCAACGGGAACATCCATTGTTAAGTGGCGAGACAATACTGCGCGACGTGCGCCCACAAAAAAAGGGACTGCACTAAAAAAAACAACGGGAATCGCAACAAATAAGCTCACCCACCGGAACAGCGATTGCCATTGATCCGTCATATCCGATAAAGCACCTGCATACAGGGCGACTGCAAACATCCCCACTTGCACCATCGCAAAACCTGCCACCGCTAGACGAAGCAACGCCGTCTTATTTTCTTCTTCAGATGAACGTTGTGATTGACCAATCACACTCGGTTTTGGCTGATAGCCTAGCTCAATAAATTTATTAAGAATATCGGAAAGTGTTGCGGTTTTTTTATATTCGATAAGACATGTATGCGTAACTGAATTGACATTCACGCGTACAACATCTGGCAATTGCCCCATAAATTGTTCAATTAACCAGGTACAAGCGGTGCAATGAATCCCTTCAATATATAACCGGGCTTGCCGCATACCGTCACCGATATCACTGACAAACTCTTTGCAAACGTCTTCATCATCATAAAATGAAAAATCAATCGCGTTCTCAGGAGCAACTATATCTGCTGTTTTGGCCGAAAGTTCTTCTGGCCTAAATTGGTAAAAATCGACTAGCCCTGACTCATCAATAAGTTGAGCAACTGTTTTACAACCTAAACAGCAAAAATATTTCATTTCGCCATTAATTGACAGCGATTGAGAAAGTGACTGAGATGCAGGAACAGGTAAACCGCATTGAAAACAGGAGTGAGGCTGCATTGGTTAGGCGCTAAAAGTGTGAAGTTGCTGACTGCTCAAAATCAACATCGCCTTTAAGTAGCCAATTGTTAGAAATTTTGTTCTTTTCAGAGTCAGCATCTGAAATTGATGTAATTGACCAGTACCATTTATGACTCAACCTTTTTGGCAACTCCGAAAAATAACTTTCACCGGGTAATTTTTTTTGAAGTGTCATTGAAAAATCTTTCTCTTCATTCGCAGGGTGAGAAAGTGTAAGCCGCAATGTTGAGGGCATCGTTTGCTCTTTGTCGCTGGCCTCAAATACCACTGTTACTTCGCCCAACGCTAAATCGAAAAACATTTCTCCCGACAACCCCATGGTTGCGGCCAATTGTTGGCGATCTTTTGTGTCGTTAATTAACAATCCTTCCTTGTAGTAATTACCAATAACCACATCATCAGAATTTTTAAACGCAATAGTAATCGTCACAGCACAAGCAAAGACCACTAAAATTAATGGGGAAATGATAATCCAAAACCAAGTCACTTTATACCAAGGTAGGTTCTTTTCATTTGCAGTCAATGTATTCATGTTGTTCTTACTGTTGTCATTAATAAAAGTGGTTTAAATTCACGAAAAAAATTTCTCTAAGGTCCGATAAAACGAGCTTCCTGAGACGCGGTCATTTCCGCTTGATCAATTGCCTGTATTGTAAATGTAATGGGTGTGTTGCTTGAATTTAGCTGATCTTTAGCGATAGATAGGCGAATAGGCAGCGTCAGAATCTCACCCTCTTCTAAATAAATATTTTTAGCGCCTAGTAATTTATACTTATCAACACCGTCTACCGATAGCGTGTATTTATGTCCTTCGCGATCTTTATTGTTTAGTTTCACCGAGTAGACATTCTCAACATTCTCTCCCCTAATGCGGTAGAGCTTCACCCCTCGGTCTCTGAGGACGTCGATGCCTACAGGTACTCGGTTTGCAATAGAATACGTAAAAAGTGTAACCATGGTAAGTAAAGCAATCGCATAACCCAATAATCTTGGGCGAATAATTTTTGTTTCTCCACCTGCCACACTGTCTTGGGTGGTATAGCGAATTAACCCTCGCTCATAACCCATTTTATCCATCACGCTATTACAGGCATCAACACAAAGGCCACAATCAATACATTCGTACTGAGTGCCCTCTCTGATATCAATGTCGACAGGACAAACTTGAACACACCAAGAGCAATCCGTGCAATCGCCCAAGCCTTTTGCCTTATAATCTTCATTCGGTTTTCTTGGCCCGCGCGACTCACCTCGCAATGAATCGTATCTTACAGCCAATGTGTTTTTATCATACATAACCGATTGAAAACGCGCATAAGGGCACATGTATTTACAGACTTGTTCTCTCATAAAGCCAGCATTTAAATAAGTAGCAACAGAGAAAAACACCGTCCAGAAAGCAGCGACAGGATGAACAGAAAAATTAATGAAGCCTGAAATTAAATCTCGAATAGGAACAAAATAACCGACAAATGTTAGAGCAGAAATCAGCGCTATCGCTAACCAAAGAAAATGTGTGCTGCCCTTTTTTATTATTTTATTTGTCGTCCACGGCTGATGATCTAATTTGATTCGTTTATTACGATCTCCCTGGATACGATCTTCCACCCATATAAACATTTGCGTCCATACAGTCTGAGGACAAGTAAAACCACAATACACTCGTCCAACCAATGTCGTCACTGTAAACAATAAGAAGGCCGCTATGATTAGCAACCAAGCGAGGTACATTCCATCTTGCGGCCAGAATGTTAGCCAAAACACATGGAATTTTCGGGCGGGAAGGTCAAATAAAATTGCGGGCCGGCCGTCCAAAATTAGCCATGGACAGAGTAAAAAACCAGCCAATAGAGGAATACCCGTGTAGCGTCTAATTCTCTGATAAAAGCCGGTAATTTTTCGGGTATAAATTTTATCGTCAGACACATAAAGCGATTTGTATTGATGAGACACACCGTGTTTATCGGTAGCTATCGGATCGCCTTTTGACATTTAATACCTCAACACGACTATGGCCTGTAAAGCTGCACAAATACTCTTTTTTAATAGAAAAGAAATGACAGGAACACTTTCTTCTATCATCTATTCTTCGACAGTGAGCACTCAACCTTCACTATTAAACCACCATCGATTATATCCTACTCGCTGACTCTTCTTGCTGGCTCTACTTGTTTACTCTGAAAAAGTTTCTGATAAATTTAAAACATACGCTGAGAGAATATGAATTTTTTCTTCACGTAAACTATCAGATTGAGCCGGCATTTTACCATTTCTACCACTACGAATAGATTGAGCAATGCCTTCACGTGTTCCTGAATACAACCAAGAATCTGCATCACTTAACCGTGGCGCACCTAATGCTATATTTCCTGATCCATCAGCCATATGACAAGCTACACAAAACTGCTGATACGCTGCAGCGCCTTTAGCTGCCAATGCGCTGTTGTGTTCTGAACCTGATAAGCTCAATACATACTCTGTCACTTCAGATACAGAATCTTCACCAATTACATCCCCCCAAGCAGGCATTTGACCTGAGCGTCCGTGTGTAATTGACGCTTTAATGTTGTCAGGTGAGTTTCCATAAAGCCACTCATCGTCCGTTAAATTTGGAAAACCAAAATTACCTCCTCCATCAGCGCCATGACAAACAGCACAGTGATTCGAGAATAAACGAGCACCCATCTTTAATGTTTGAGGTTCTTCAGACAACTCTTTCACTGACTTAGACATAATATCAGCATACATTTCACTGTATCGCTCATCGGCTGCTGCAAATCTTTTTTCTAATCGATTCTCTGAAGTCCAACCTAAAACACCTTTAAACGAACCCAAGCCTGGAAACAAGATTAGATAGATAACCGTAAATACAAAAGTTAAAACAAACATTTGAAACCACCAACGTGGTAACGGATTATCATATTCTTCAATGCCATCATAAACATGGCCTGTGGTTCGGTTTTCTTGCTCAACATCATCTCGAACCGCTACCTTGCGATTTGCGAACAGTACCCACATCACTAATATGATGCATGTCACTGTTAAAATAATAATCCAAAGGTTCCAAAAGAGACTCATACTGACTCCTGACTCTAGCAATTTAACTGCTAATAATATCGCTAAAAAATAAATGTAAATGTTTCAATTTTTTAATCGGTTGACACTGAATTAACACTGTTACTTCTGGTCATTCCCTTCATCATCTTCAACAAAGGGGAGATTAGCGGCATCTTTAAATTTCTGTTTATGTTTTGGCGTAAACGCCCACCAACAAATACCAATGAATGCAATCATAACGACAACCGTTGCTATACCTCGTAATGTATTGATATCCATCTTTACCTGCTTAGTTGTTTGATTTAATCATCTTGTCTTATATAAATTCTGGTATGCAACGATAGCTCAATAAATTAACGTTTGTGTTGCAACAGAATACCAAGCTGTTGTAAGTAAGCTATTAAGGCATCCACTTCTTTAATGCCTGCAACTTTCTCTTGTGCACCTTCAATATCTTCATCGGTATACGGAACACCTACCGTTCTTAAACCTTTCATTTTTGCTGCTGTTTTAGATCCATCTAATTCATTATCAAGCAACCAAGGGAATGACGGCATGTTTGAACCTGGTACAACTGCTCTAGGATTAAATAAATGTAACTTATGCCATTCATCACTATATAAACCACCAACTCTAGCTAAGTCAGGACCGGTCCTTTTTGAACCCCACAAAAAGGGATGCTCATAAACAAACTCACCTGCAACAGAGTAGTGACCATACCTTTCAACCTCAGCACGCAGAGGTCTAACCATTTGGGTATGACAAACATGACAGCCTTCTCGGATATAAATATCTCGACCTTCTAGCTCAACCGCACCTAAAGGTTTTAATCCCTCAACCGGCGTCGTTGTTTCCTTAATAAAGAACAACGGTACAATCTCAACCAAGGTACCGAAGCTTAAAGCAACGACAGTTAGCAGTATCATAATGAAAATATTTTTTTCTACTATATCGTGATTTTTCACGGGCCGATCTCCAATCGAATTTTTACAAAATAGAGTTTACAAATTTTTATTGTTAGAAATAAAAACTAGGCAAGCTTTAATTCTCCTTCCTCGGCTTCCTTACTACTCTCTATCGTTTTAAATACGTTGTACGCCATAAATAACATTCCCGATAAAAACATTGCGCCACCTAATGCCCGCACCATGTTTCCAGGCTCTTTAGCAATAACCGCTTCAATAAAGCTGTAAGTTAATGTGCCATCAACATTAAATGCTCGCCACATTAAACCCTCAGTGATACCGTTGACCCACATGGATGCGATATAAAGTACTGTTCCAATAGTGGCTAACCAAAAGTGTGTGTTAATCAGTTTGACGCTCCACATTTCTTTCGTGCGATAAAGTACGGGGATCAAATGATAAATAGTTCCGATCGATATCATTGCCACCCAACCCAAAGCACCGGAATGCACATGTCCAATCGTCCAATCGGTGTTGTGAGAAAGAGCATTAACCGTTTTGATTGCCATCATCGGTCCTTCAAACGTAGACATCCCATAAAAAGAAAGTGATACCACTAGAAAACGTAACGTAGGATCAGTTGCCAATTTATGCCAAGCACCGCTTAAGGTCATCATCCCATTAATCATTCCCCCCCAGCTTGGAGCCAACAACATTAAAGACATCACCATACCTAAACTCTGAGCCCAATCGGGTAATGCAGAATAATGAAGGTGATGAGGACCGGCCCAAATATAAAGCGCAACTAAAGCCCAAAAATGAACAATCGATAACTGATAAGAAAACACAGGACGACCCGCTTGCTTAGGAACAACGTAATACATCATCCCTAAGAACCCAGCTGTTAGGAAAAACCCCACGGCATTATGCCCATACCACCATTGCACCATGGCATCAGCAGTACCTGAATAAGCAGAATATGATTTCATCAAACCCACTGGAATGGCAGCACTGTTGACTAAATGTAAAATTGCAACCGCAATAATAAACGCGCCAAAAAACCAATTAGCCACATAAATATGTGGTGCTTTTCTTTTCATAATCGTGCCGAAAAAAACGATGGCGTAAGCCACCCACACAAAGGTAATCAATACATCAATTGGCCATTCCAGCTCCGCGTATTCTTTTGACGTGGTATAACCCATGGGCAACGTAATTGCGGCTAAGACAATAACAAGCTGCCACCCCCAAAATGTAAATGGAATTAAAAACCCACCAAATAATTTTGCCTGACAGGTTCTTTGAACAACAAAATATGAAGTGGCAAACAAAGCACAACCACCAAAAGCAAAAATCACAGCATTCGTGTGCAAAGGTCTCAAGCGACCAAAGTGGGTGTAGGGCTGCCACAAATCATTCACTGCGGGCCACACAAGCTGGATCGCAAGTAACACGCCCACTGTCATCCCTACAATTCCCCAAACAACTGTCATAATGGCAAATTGCCGGACGACCTTGTAATCATAGGTCTCTATTAATCCGTTAGACTCATTTGTCATAGCTTGATATTCCTCATGTGTTCCACTGATCGCTCACCGACTCCACGGAAAAGGTAAGTAATTTATACGTCTAATGTTTGATGATTGACTAATCTGCTTCTTATACATCTCTCGATGTATTTATCTATAACAGATAGATTATAGCTGTCTTTCAAAAATGAAAGGCATGTATGGTTTGCTGTGAATGTGAAATAGTTACAGCACAAATCTCGACGAATCAAAACTTGGCTTTTGGGCATTTTGCGTAAGATGCATTGATAAAGTTTTTGGATGGACTGATTAATCACCCAAACTCTAAGAATACCTGTGCATGTGGTGTTTAGTTTCAATAGAAATTCCAACGGAGCATGTAAATCATTGGGCTATCAAAAATATTGTGGCGCATTATAAAGTTGCACCACGAACAAATCGACAGTTAATAGTGAAATATAACGGATATTTATTCGCTGAATCTCAATAGTGATTTAATCGGTGACATTATGAACAAAGAAGAAAGTAACTGACTTGATAAGAATCAAACAAATATGAATTCTATTCAATTCTTTAGTCTTATTCGCTCCTTAAACAGCTCCCTAATGAGGTCTTAAAGCAACTCCTTTAGCCTAGATGAAAAAACATGGCTCTCGATGCCAATATCAGCATCAACAAAGTGTCTAAGCAGACAAAATGATAACGATTATCTTTTCGTTTAAATACAGCACCCCTTTCCTGGCAGCAATAAAAAAGCGCTTTTAGCATGAAAAAAATTCACCTAAAAACGCTTTTTAGTGATAACACTTAAGCTCTAATGTTAAGCCCGCTATTTTAGAGGACTGCGACCTTTACTCGCTGCGATTCTCATACGCAATGCATTAAGCTTAATGAAACCTCCAGCATCACGCTGATCATAAGCACCAGCGTCATCTTCAAATGTAGCGATACTTTCATCAAACAAACTGTCATTTGAGCGACGACCAACAACTGTAACATTGCCTTTATACAGTTTTAGACGCACATCGCCGTTAACCACAGCTTGAGTTTCATCAATAGCTGTTTGCATAATGTGTCTTTCAGGGCTCCACCAATAACCGTTATAAATTAACTCGGCATATTTAGGCATTAAGCTATCTTTTAAATGAGCCACTTCACGATCGAGAGTAATTGACTCAATGGCTCGATGCGCTTTCATCATGATGGTTCCACCAGGCGTCTCATAACACCCTCGCGCTTTCATTCCGACATAACGGTTTTCAACAATATCAACCCGCCCTATTCCGTTTGCCCCACCCACTTCATTCAAATACCGTAAAACAGAAGCAGCAGACATTTTCTTGCCATCAATGGCGACAATATCACCTTTTTCATAGCTCAGCTCAATATAGGTAGGCTTTTCTGGAGCCGCTTCTGGGCTGACAGACCAACGCCACATATCCTCTTCTGCTTCAACCCAAGGATCTTCTAGAATATCGCCTTCATAAGA
Source organism: Cellvibrionaceae bacterium (assembly GCA_050633885.1). GTDB lineage: Bacteria > Pseudomonadota > Gammaproteobacteria > Pseudomonadales > Cellvibrionaceae > JAWSVE01. Next base: position 221,732 of record JBOEHK010000001.1, on the reverse strand, counting down.
GATATGGAGTAGATTTGCATCCATTGAATAGGGTGATTTCTTCTTATTGTTTGAGAAGTCGACAGGGATATCATGCTCTTTACAGTAAGCCATCAACGTCTCACGAGAGGTTAAGTCCCATTCGCGCCATGGCGCAATGACATGAACTCCCGGCTTCAGAGCATAGGCACCCAATTCAAATCGAACTTGATCATTACCTTTACCCGTAGCGCCATGACTAATAGCGTCCGCACCAGTTTCATTGGCGATTTCAATTAAGCGCTTAGCAATCAAAGGACGGGCAATCGAAGTGCCTAACAAATATTCGCCTTCGTAAATAGCATTAGCCCGAAACATCGGGAAAACAAAATCACGAACAAATTCTTCTTGCAAATCATCAATATAAATTTCTTTTACGCCTAGCGCCTCAGCCTTTGCTCGCGCTGGCTCAACCTCTTCACCCTGACCAATATCAGCGGTAAAGGTAACCACTTCACAGTTATAATTTTCCTGTAGCCATTTAATGATAACGGAGGTATCTAATCCTCCGGAATAACAAAGAACTACTTTTTTTATTGACGATTCACTTGCCGATGACATGCCGCTCTCCAGTCTTTCTTGAATATAAAACGCTTTCTACACTATCTTCTTTAAAAATCACACCGCATCGAAAACGGTAAACAAACCCCAACGAGATTGTAAAACAGAATTAAAACGAAACTAGAAAGACGACCCTTGATAAAAAACGTTGACTATTTATGAAAGACGCATTGTAGTTCGTTAAAGCTCTAGATAAAAATCTTAAGTAAAACTCAAAGAGGTGATAAATGGCGTAAAGATTGCGTTGATTGATCTTATCGGTGATTATCTAGCCATCAAAGAACTTGATAGCAGCGAAGGATTGTATCGCTAAAACACTATTAATATCAAAGCCAAAGAAAGAATGCTCCCAGCAAACAACAACCTGCTAGCAAATTTTAGCGGCTAGCGACTTGATCGTCGTCTTCCATCAACTTTTCGGTTGGTCTTTCTGCCGCTTCACGACTTAGTCGAATCGTTACTCGACGGTTTTGAGAGCGCCCTTTTCGCGTTTGATTTGAGGCGACTGGATATCGCTCTCCATGCCATCGTGTCACTATAGAGTCACTTGGTATTCCTCGAGCAATCAAAAACTTCACCACCATCTCGGCTCGTTCTTGAGACAGCACTAAATTATCGGCTCTTGAACCTGCACCATCACTGTGGCCATCCACATAAAAAGTCTTTACGGATCGATCAGCCTTGAAATAGGTACCGATATTATCGAGCTTTCGTACTTCGCTGGGCAATAAAGCTTCTTTTCCTGATCCAAAATAAATCGCAGAGCGTTCAATCTGCTCAAAATTAACAGGCAATAACCCAGCAACACAGCGCAGGTAACCGTCATAAGCAGCTCTAAAGTTAACAGCTCGAATGCCTGCCTCTAATGACTCATCAGAGCCATACCAAGGACGTCTTTCAACAAAAACATCCATACCATTACGTAATTCCGCCAAAATTCGTTCTGACATTTGATTGTTTAAATGAATAGGCCGCTTATTCTCTCTCACTGAGATAAAGCCAAGATCTTTATCGACACCATTTTTTTTCCAGACAGGCGCTTTAGATCGCAACGAGGCTTTGCCACTCTTAAAACGAGGAGTGTATCCACTCACAAAAAACACTTGAGATTCTCCTGCTTTTTGAAAGAAAACAGCATCACCAAAATAGGGAATATCGTGGCTCAAACGACACTCAAACACAGAATGATTCACCAACCACTCAGATTCCGTAGGGTCTGATTCGAATGCTGAAGCATGAATGACAAAAGAGCAAAATAAAGAAAAAGCAGTAACCCACCAACCCGTGAACAAAAATAACTCACGAAAAGGCTTGTTGACTGCTGATTTTTCGTTTGCACAGTCCTGCTTTGGGGGCATTCTCTTCAATATCTCTATATCTAACACGCGACACACTCTTGATTCGGAATACAGGGTAATGCTTCGTCTAAAAGCCCTCAGGCGAAATACCATGGACACAAGGCTATATAAGGTTATCGGCCAGTCGACGCTGTGCTTTAATGGCTATTTTCGGTAGGATGCATTGCTTAAATGATGATATGGATATGACGAATTAACCAAACCAATCGTCTTATTGACTCCAAAGTTACAAGGGCACACATTCTCACATGACCTCTCAATTAACCATTACCCAACCTGATGACTGGCATATACACCTACGCGATGGAGAAGCTTTATCCACCACCGTAAAGGATGTTTCGCGTTACTTTGGGCGCGCTATTATCATGCCCAACCTAGTTCCACCCGTCACCACTGCAGAGCAAGCCTTAGCTTACCAACACCGAATTGATGCCGTTATTCCGGCAGGCCGAAACTTTAAGCCCTTAATGGTTTTATACCTCACCGATAAAACAACACCGGATGAAATCGCTAAAGCAAAGAAAGCAGGTGTTGTCGCTTGTAAACTATACCCTGCTGGCGCAACAACAAATTCCGATGCCGGAGTGACCAACATTGCAAACACCTACCCAGCATTAGAGGCCATGGAAAAAGCCAACATGCTTCTACTCATACACGGTGAAGTGACTGATGCTGAGATTGATATATTTGATCGTGAAGAAGTCTTTATCCAAAGAACCCTTAAAAACCTGACAGAAAAATTCCCGCAACTAAAAATTGTTTTAGAGCACATATCGACAGAAGAAGCTGTGAACTTCGTACTCGATGCGAACGAAAATGTCGCGGCAACCATCACCGCTCACCATTTATTATTTAATCGCAATGCCTTATTAGCTGGCGGATTGCGCCCCCATTATTATTGTCTACCCATATTGAAGAGCAATCGTCATCAACAAGCATTAATAAAAGCCGCTGTCAGTGGAAACCCAAAATTTTTCTTAGGAACAGACTCTGCACCTCACGCAACCGATAAAAAAGAAAACGCTTGCGGCTGTGCCGGCTGCTACACATCACATGCCTCGTTAGAAATGTACGCTGAAGTTTTCGAAAAAGAAAATGCTCTCGATAAATTAGAAGACTTTGCAAGCCATTTTGGCCCCGACTTTTATGGGCTTTCAAGAAACACATCCACTATCACATTAACAAAAAACACATGGACGATTCCGGACAGCATTTCTCTTGGTCAATACCACATGACGCCCCTTTTAGCGGGAGAAACCTTAAACTGGACCGTCAAATAAATTTTAAACAATAAACGCTTTGCAGATAAAAAGAGTAATACGTGACAAATAACCTTGATAGTGAAAACATAACTGATACTAATGATGACACTGAAAAATCATTACTAGCCAAGCGATTTAGAGGGTTTTTACCTGTAGTCATTGATGTAGAAACAGGAGGCTTTAATTCTCATACCGATGCATTATTAGAAATTGCCGCCGTCACTCTCAAAGTAGACGACAATGGTTTTATCGCACCCAATGACACATTTGAATTTCATGTAGACCCCTACGAGGGGGCGAACATAGAGCAGTCCGCACTAGACTTTACGGGGATCGATCTTGATTCACCTGAGCGCATGGCTGAACCAGAAGAGCTTGTCATGGCTGAATTGATTCGCCCTATCCGGCGAGAAGTCAAACAACACGGATGCAACCGCGCTGTTATTGTCGGCCATAATGCTCACTTCGATTTAGGTTTTCTCAATGCAGCAATTAATCGCTGCCAAATAAAACGAAACCCTTTTCATCCCTTTTCTTGCTTTGATACCGCGACATTAGCAGGCTTAGCATTTGGTCAAACCGTTCTAGCAAAAGCCTGCCAAGCCAGTGGAATCGAATTTAGTAATGATAGCGCTCATACAGCGGCATACGATGCAGAAAAAACGGCTGAATTATTTTGCAACATTGTTAATCGATGGCAAGAATTAGGCGGCTGGGAATATTAATAACTTAAAAAATTAAAGCGCGAAAGAAAGTCAATTTACAAACCCACGATAGAAGATTCAACCGAAGAAGGTTTATCAAAGTATTCATATTCGATATCGACCATCATGTAATCTCCTTTTACGTCACCAATATTACCCAAACCCGAAAACCGCAGTAATCGCTTTAATGACCCGTCATAAACAAGTGAGATAGGTGCTACAAACTGCCGCATTAACCATGATTTAGGCGCAATAGAAAAACATTCAACCAATGCATTTTTCAAATTTGTATTTTTACAATCTTTTCGTGAGGCAATAAAAGTAAATGTGCTTTGTTGTGATGGTGCTAAATACTCAAATTTTATTTTTTCATCTTTGATTAATAAAGCCCAGGAATTAACAATCAATTGATTAAACCCTGCATCAATGACCAAGTGTTTTGTTTTCTTAATTTCTTTATTTTCTACTTGATGACCGCTAGTCTCTTGATATTTCACCATGATAATCGGCAATGAGCCTATTGACTCAACTTTTATTTTTTCACCAGAAAGATAATTAAACTGCTCTAACGTGGGGCGAGTATCTGATGTGTCTACGGAGAAATTCAATTCTTTTTCAGCGAGTACAAAATCTTTTGAATCACTATAAACAACCAACGATTTTTGACCGTTTTCTAAGACATAATGACTTTCGGTATACAAAAACTGCCCCGTCTCTATATCCCGCGCTGTACCAACGATAAAAGGGCTTTGATCTAGAAGAAAACCACTGTTAATCAGCTTGGATTGCTTAAAGGTTTTAGCTAAGAAGTCTTCCCCAGAGGCGAATGGGCTGATCAATAGCAAAAGCGCTATTAGCTTAACCAATAAAACTCTTAAGTTAAAAAAAGTGAAGTAACACATTAAGTACTCCTTATTCCAATATCGCTTTTGCACATTTAAAAGCGTAAAAAAATGCCTCGTACATAGATCAAAGATTTAGGCCCTGCACCATCAATCTTTTACTTGTCATGAGCTTATTCATTAAGAACAAAGAAAAAGGAACCATCAAGAGCCAAAAGAAAGATAGAAAGACGACCGACAGCCACACAGGATCACCAAGAGCAACGTTGCCACCTGATAGCCGACTGCCGGCAATATACGATAAGGGCCCTGCAAAAGCAGAAAGAACTGCAGCCACTACATACCGTTCTGCCAACCAAGAAAGGCCATGACAAAGCGTCATAGAGAACACGATCCAAATACAAACCAACCAAATTGGAATCAAACTAACGTGGTAAAACGCTAAGACACCGATAAGAGTGAAAAAAGAATCAGCAAGAACACCTATTAAAACAACAATGAAGACGCCGATCCATTCACGCCTATCCGTTACCACATAACGATCATGTAAAAAAATAGCTACCAAGGTAACGAAAACAGGCAAGTAAAATTGATTCTGCAATATCACACTCAAAAACCAGACAATTTGAAAAAAAGCAAAATTAATAATATTTTTTATTGCCATGAATTTGACCGCCTATATTACTTTTTCAATCTACTTTGACATTTAAAAGTCACATAAGTTGGCTTTTGGTTTTGCAAAAACAAACTGGCTCGTTCCTATAACTCGCTCCTGAAAACCACCCTCACAATAGCAGAGATAAAACTCCCACATCCTGATAAAACGATTATCAAACCCTTGAGACACAACAGAGTCAATATGTTGAAAAAATCGCTTTCTCCATTCTTTTAGTGTTTTGGCATAATGCAAAGTAATATCTTCGAGACCCACAATTTGCATATTTGTATCTTCGGCGATATGTTTTGCAATGATTGAATTTGACGGGAGGCAGCCACCAGGGAAAATATATTTTTGAATAAAATCGATGGAGTTTTTTGCTTGTTGATAACGCTGATCAGGAATAGTAATAGCCTGAATAACCATCAAACCACTCTCTTTCAATAAACGACTGCATTTTGAAAAATAATTTTCATAAAACTTATGTCCTACTGCTTCGATCATTTCAATAGAAACAATTTTATCGAACTTACCTGAAAGGTCTCGATAGTCCTCCAGTAACAATTCCACCTTATCAGCTAAACCTTCCTGCTGAACTCGAACTTTGGCATACTCGTACTGTTCTTTTGAAATTGTAGTAGTCGTCACCTTGCATCCATAATGCTTAGCCGCGTAAATTGCCATCCCCCCCCAGCCGGTACCAATTTCCAACAAATGATCCGATGATGTGAGGCGTAACTTTTGGCAAATATGTTCTAACTTGTGCTCAGCTGCAACCTCTAGAGTAGAATCATTTTTTGGATAGATGGCGCCTGAATACATCATGCTTTTATCTAAAATCAATTCAAAAAAGTCATTACCCAAATCATAATGTGCACTGATATTCTTTTTTGATCCTTGCTTTGTATTTAGATTCGATAGGTGTAGAAGAGCATGAGAAACCTTATTTACAACAGAAGTATTATTATCCAATTGCTCAACAACCTGCATATTCAGCACGAGAACACGGATCACTTTTAATAAATCGGGTGTTGTCCAATGTCCCAACATATAACTTTCACCCGCTCCTATAGTTCCCCGAAATAAAACATCTCGGTATACAGAAGGGGCGTGAATAGAAATATTAGCCACAAGATCTGTTTCTTTTGACGATTGACCGTAAGAACTAACCTGACCACCATCTTCTATGATAAGCCGGCCAATCTTGAGAAACCCGAGCGCTTTAACAACACCTTTTTTGGCTAACGCGTCAAAAAAAGGTTTTTGTTTTGTGACATTTAATTGCAGATCATCAATACCCGTGTATGACATAACAAATGATTCCCAACGTTTTAATTAATCTTTATTAGTGAAGTTATTTTTTCGTAAGCGGCTATCTATAGTAAGCAGCTATTTTTAAAAGCATCTATCGAACTATCTTGATTTAGGATGAGGAACAAACTGAATACCTTTGAAATACAATTTTAAGGCTTGCCAATAAATAGCGCCGCAGACTTTCAAGGTCATCCAAGGATAAAAAAACATCAGATGATGTAATGATTTTGCTGAAATAGTTTCTCTCTCCAAAACAAGGTTTGCCTCAAAAAGGCGCTTTGCGTCAAACCAATTCATTAAACGAATACTTAGTTGCTGACTCGGCTTATTGCTCTGCCACTTGTAAGTCATCTCCATGGTATTAAAAGGTGACACATGCATTTTTTTTTCAAAACTTATACGCTGAAGAGAAACATCCGGATTACAAGTCAACACATAACAGTGTTTTTCTTTCCATGGCGTATTAGTGACCTCAGCAACAATATATTCAAGTTGTTCCATTTTGTTAAAACAGTAATAACACACTAACGGATTCATAATGAATCCAAAATAACGTAAATTCGTTAACACTCTGACGGAACCTGAAAACTCTTCACCGGTTTCTTTTTTAATTTTATCAATAACCGATTTTTTAATAGGATCAGAATGATCCCCTAAAAAATCGCTTCTTTTCATCCATGCAATCGCAGGTCGCCTAAAAGACCATTCAAAAGCCCTGGAAAAAACTTCTTCCACTTCATCTAAATCGAGATACATCATAAACACTGAATATTCAAATGCGTGTCGTTTAGGCTCTATACGCTCATGCTTAAGCGTTCCTTTATAGATTGCACTTTTAAACATAGATGATTGATTGTCTGAAGCGGATTCTGTTTTCATGACGTCCAAATCGCTCCAAGACTTTCGGCAACCCTCATTCCGCTAACAACTCCATCTTCGTGAAATCCATTTCGCCAATAAGCACCGCAGAACCAAGTGTTATTTTTACCATTGATTTCACTCCATCTTTCTTGGGCACGAACCCCGTTTAAAGAAAATTGTGGATGTGCGTACTGATATTGACCAATGATTTTTTCAGGATCAATCGAATGTGTTGCATTAAGAGTTACACAATAGGTATGTTGACTCTCGATACTTTGAAGGATGTTCATATCGTAAGTTAATACAGCAGAATCAGATGCACCGTTTGATAACAAATAATTCCATGCCGCCCAGGTTTTTTTATTTTTTGGCAATAGATTTGTATCGGTATGAAGAACAACATCATTGTTGCTGTAAGGAATAGCACTGAGTATTTCGCTCTCTTTAATCGTTGAATCATCTAGCAATTGCAAAGCTTGATCACTGTGGCACGCAAAAACAACTTCATCAACATGAAAGGTTTCACCAACTCCAGTAGTAATGCAAACACTGCCATCCTCTCTTTTCACGTTCGCTATGCGAGTCGCCAATTTTATTTTTTCTTTAAATGACTGAATCAATGGCTCGATATAAGCACTAGACCCGCCTTTAATCACTCGCCATTGCGGACGATTATTAATACTCAAAAGGCCATGATTTTTAAAAAAATTGATAAAAAACAGTAGAGGAAAAGAAAGTATAGACTGCATAGAAGCCGACCATATCGCCGAACACATAGGAATCAAATAATGAGATGCAAATAACCCGCTATAGTTATTCAGTGCCAAATATTGTCCTAAAGTCGCATCCTCTTTTATAACACCATTTTTCAGATCAGATATTGCTTGCTTATTGAATCGGACAATATTCCAAACCATTTTTAAAAAACTCGGTGATATGAGATTTTTTCGCTGAGCAAACAAGGTATCGAGATTATTTCCACTGTACTCAATACCAGTGCTATCAGAAGTGACACTAAAACTCATGTCGGTCGTTTGGTTATCTACGCCAACTTCTTTTAAAAGGCGAATAAAATTCGGGTAAGTCCAATCATTATAGACAATAAACCCTGTATCAATATTAAGGTGGTCTTCTTTGTGATTGACTTCAACTGTTGCTGTATGACCACCCAAGCGCGATTCAGACTCAAACAGAACGAAATCTACACCTTCTGAATAGTTTTGTAGCAAATAAGCGCATGTCAATCCTGATATCCCAGAACCTATAATGGCTACTTTCTTTTTTTCTCTATCGTTCATATTAAGTATTTTTTAGTGATTATTTGAAGTTGAACTTTGTCGTGATAATTTATTCACCGCTAACCAATGCCAAAATGAAGAAAAAGTTCTCATTAAATAAATCAACAGGCCCAATCTTTTAGGAAAATAAAACAATCTATTTTGTTTACCCATTTTTTTGACTATGGTATCTACAGCCTCATCAGCAGTGATAATAAAAGGCATCGGAAAGTCATTTTTATCTGTCAAGGGCGTTTTAACAAACCCAGGCTGTATTATCGTGACACCAATATTTTCTTTATCTAAATCAATTCTTAGTGATTCAAAAAAATATTGGAGAGCAGCTTTCGAAGCACCATAGGCTTCAGCTCTAGGAAATGGAACAACCGAAGCTAATGAAGCTACGACAACAATGTGAGGGTAGCAGTTTTCCTCTTCTTTACTGTTTGCAGATGATTTTTTAGTCGAACCCAGAGATTTCCTCAACAAAGGTAACGCTTGCTGAACCGTATTAATTGATCCAAAGTAATTCACTTCCATCACTCGACGCATCATCCCCCAATCGGGCTCATCAACATCAAAGTATTCACAACTTCCCGCGTTGATAATGATTTTGTCAATATAGCCATATTGCTTTTCGATTAAAGCAGAAACTGAGTTTAGATTTTCAACATCACACACGTCGACCACATGGGTCGCGATATTTTTATTTTCGATTGACAATTGATAAAGATCATCACTACTTCTTGCACTTGCAATAACTTGATGCCCTTGGCTTGCCATTTTTATTGCTAAACCACGACCAATCCCGCTAGATGCTCCCGTAATCCAAATAACCTCTTGTCGACCACTAATACCTTCTTCCAACATTGATCTAGCCTCGTCAATTTTTTTCACGCCGAAGCCTGAACCAATCGCTTTTTCAGCCAGCGAACACCGCCACCTAACAATGGAACATTTTCATAAAGCATCGCCCCCATGTCATAAAAATCTTCATGAAAATAAATTCCCTTTTCATTAAATTCGATTTGACTGACACCTCGGACTTGAATACTTTTTCCACCTAGTTTGGGATGCCGAAAATACATATCCCACTTTATATAAGCAGTTCCATCAAGAATAACTTCGTCAAGATAAACAAAACGGCACTCCTGTAGGTTTTCACACATATCCAACATGTAATGATGTAGCGACTGCCTACCTTCAACTGAATGAACAGGGTCACAAAAATAAATATCTTGTGTGTAGATAGCATCAAGCTCAGCCCACTCTTGATCATCTGCGGCTGCTTGAATTAAATTTGAATAAAACGATTTAAATCGCTCAATGACCATTTCGGTATTCAATGCTAACCCTCTTCTCTTCTTATATTTTTGGATATATGTTCTCCAATACGCTTTGTACGAATCACTGGTCGAGTTGGATCAGGCTGCACTCTAAAATTTGCGCCCCCGAATCCGCTTAATATCTTTAGCTAACCAATGTGATCTATAACTGCTTTTAGGCCGTACAAGCTTTAAATCTAAATTATTAGACATTGAAAGTGGAACAAACAAGCCAATGACAGCTATCATCCACATTATGAAAAGCAGAAACACGGACATCACTGATACCGATACGATCGATTGGAATACCATCGTTCAAAAAATTGCTAACGACCGTGACCAATCAGCGTTTAGCGTTTTCTTTGATCATTTTGCTCCAAAAATCAAAGCGTTTAGCCATGCCAAACAGCCTGGAGCTGATTTAGTCGCCGACGATCTCGTTCAAGAGGTGATGATCAAGGTTTGGAATAAATGCCACACGTACAAACCAGAACTTGCCAGCGTCAGCACATGGCTATTCACGATGACGAGGAATTGCAGGATAGACCAAATCCGAAAAGCTAAAGCTCACATCCAACTCACCGTTGACGACCTTTGGTACGAAGATGACTCAGAGCCGGATCCCTTTGGAGCAGTACAACAGCATCGAGTGGATGAAAATATTCATTCATCACTCAACGAGCTTCCTGCTGAACAAAAGCAGGTACTGACTAAAGTCTACCTCCAAGGAAAAACTCAGCAGCAAACGGCAAACGAACTAAACCTTCCTCTTGGAACAGTTAAATCTCGAGTTAGGCTTGCACTTAAAAAACTAGAAAACATTGTGAGGAGTGTGTGATGTCATCCATTAACCATCACCCATCAGACGAATTATTATTAGAGTATTCAGCGGGCAATGTGGCCGGCGGGAATGCCATCTGCATCGCCTCTCACTTGGAGCTTTGTCCCAAATGCAGAGCGACACACAAGAGAAATAATGCCATTGGTGGTGCATTGATCGATAAGCTTGGCTCCCATAATGTGAGCAATCAGCTGAAAAACAAAGTGCTCAACAGTATTACACAGACAAACGAATCAAATAAACGATCTACTGAAGCTGCTAACAAAACGTTACCTACCGAAAAATCAATTAACAAGATAAAGGACAACATACCCAGAGCTATCCGCTCTTTTGTGCCTAGCGGTTTTTCGAATTTAAAATGGAGTGTTGCTACTGCGTCAGCAAGAAGCTGCTTGCTGTTTAAAGATGAGGCTGGAGCGGCTGTCAGCTTACTGCGCATCAAACCGGGCGGAAAGATTAGCAACCACAAACACATGGGAGATGAATACACTCTCATATTGGATGGTAGTTTTTCAGATGAAGATGGTACTTACTCTGCCGGTGATTTTATGCTGAGAAATGACCATCATCAGCACTCTCCTACGGCGACTAAAGATCGTGAATGCATTTGCCTAACCGTTCAAGAAGCACCGCTTCAATTTACAGGCAGATTATGGCGGTTACTCAACCCGTTTATTCGCAAAAGTTTTCAGCCCAATTAGTGCTAAGTGCTAAGTGCTCAACAATAAATACACCAAGAATTAATACACTAACAATCCAGATATAAAAAAACCGGCATATGCCGGTTTTTTTTCAGCGATATCCCTGAAAAGCTTAAAGCTTGTCAGCATTCTCGCTAAGGTAAGATGCAACGCCATCGGGAGAAGCGTCCATACCTTTATCGCCTTCTTTCCAGCCAGCAGGGCAAACTTCACCGTGTTCTTGGTTAAACGCTAAAGCATCAACCATTCGAAGCATTTCATCAATGTTACGACCCAAAGGCAAATCATTAACGACTTGATGACGAACAAGGCCGTCTTCATCAATCAAAAAAGAACCTCGATAAGCCATGCCACCAGGAGATTCAACATCATACGCTTTTGCAATCTCATGAGTCATATCAGCCGCTAACGTGTAACGAACTGGGCCAATACCGCCTTCATCAACGGGCGTATTTCTCCAAGCGTTATGGCTGAAATGCGAATCGATAGAAACACCAATCACTTCAACGTTGCGCTTCTTAAATGCTTCAATACGATGATCAAACGCTAGTAACTCAGAGGGACAAACGAAAGTAAAATCTAACGGATAAAAGAAAATTACCGCTTTTTTCCCCTTGATTGCAGCCGAAAGACTGTATTCATCAACGATTTCTCCAGAAGCCAATACCGCAGGAACTGTGAAATCTGGTGCTGGCTTACCAACTAATACGCCCATATTTATCTCCAATTGTTAGTGTGTTAAAAGTTTGAATACTCTAGAAAATACAATCAAGAGATTACCCTCCCTCGACCGTACAAACTTTGAGCGATTTGAGAAAAGATTAATCAAGTAACCTTTTTCCAATAGTTTGGGGCTATCATACATAAACCAAGACAGGCTGCCTCATTAATTTTTCAAATAAGGTCAATAGGTTAGCTGGTTTGTTTAGCGATTTTGTTTAGCGAGGGTGAAGCGCCACAGAATACAGTGCTCTTACTCACGCTGTCTAACTTATCTAAGCCTCAATTCACTTGTATAAAAAACACCCTTCCATCCTCTATTTGCAATTGACAACTGTTCTCATTACGATTAAGCTTCGTTTCAATAATCACAAGTCGCACGGCTATTCCGCTACTTGAAGCTAAATTTCAAAACCATTTTGTCAACAGAATGATAGAGAAACCACGATGTATGTATGTCTTTGCAATAACATTACAGACCGAGCCATAAAACGCTCTGTACGCAAAGGGGCCGAAAGCCTCCAGGCCGTTCAGAACGAACTTGGTGTTGCAAACCAATGCGGGCGATGCGCTTGCCTAGCCAATGACATCATTCATGAAACATTAGATGATCTCTACGCTAATAATTCTCAATCACTTCCCTACGCTGTCGCTTAAATATATTTCTTCAAACAACCCCTTCTTTTTTATTAATTTTTCACACTTATTGATTCTTCGCGTCTCAATTCATATTGAAACTTATCCTCTTACGTTATAATCCAGACCAGAATCCCATTAACCGTATTCTCGGAGTCTTACTATGAAAGGTGATCCTAAAGTCATCGCTATCCTCAACAAAGTACTCGGCAACGAACTTGTCGCCATCAACCAGTATTTTTTACATTCACGAATGTATAAAGATTGGGGGCTTAAAGAATTAGCTGACCACGAATACGAAGAGTCTATTGATGAAATGAAGCATGCTGACCAACTCGTCGAGCGTATTTTATTTTTAGAAGGGCTGCCAAACCTACAAGATTTAGGAAAATTATTGATCGGAGAAAACACCAAAGAAATACTCGAGTGCGACTTAAAATTAGAATTAAACGCGCTTCCCGATCTTCGTGAAGGTATCGTCTATTGCGAATCCATTAAAGATTTTGTCACACGCGATCTTTTGAATAGTATTTTAGAGTCTGAAGAAGAACATGTTGATTGGCTTGAGACTCAGTTAGGTCTTATCGAAAAAATTGGAATAGAGAACTACTTACAAGCGAAAATGTCTTAACAGCGCTTTCAAAATAGCTCTATTCATCGGTAAGCTTCCACAAAAAATCCCAGCTAATTAGCTGGGATTTTTTGTGGCAGCTTTTAAACCGAGAAAAATTTTATTCTTGAGACAATATTTTGTTAGCAGCATCAACAGCAACACCACTGTTAATATTAGCTCCCATTGAAGACAAGGTATTGTCTAAAGCATTCAAACACAACAAAACATTTTTTTGATTACTCGCAAAGCCCATCAAACCAATTCTCCATACTTTACCCGCCAAAGCCCCAAGTCCCGCGCCAATCTCCAAGCCATAATTGCTAAGCAGCACTTTGCGAACGGCTGCATCATCGACTCCATCAGGAATTCCAACACTATTCAGCTGAGGCAAACGACACGATTTATCAACAACAAAAGAAAGACCCATCGCCTCTAGACCAACGACTAAAGCCTGATGATTTTTTTGATGTCGATTCCACGCATTCTTTAAACCCTCTTCTTTCAGTATCAACAATGATTCATGTAACGCATACAAAGGGTTAATTGGCGCAGTGTGGTGATACGCACGCTTACTCTCACCTCCCCAATAACCCATGACTAAATCCATATCCAAAAACCAACTTTGTACTTTTGTCTTTCTCGCCTTAATGGCGCCTACCGCTTTTTCACTGAACGTTACAGGTGAAATGCCTGGAATACATGACAAACATTTTTGCGTACCCGAATACACAGCATCAGCTCCCCAGCCATCAACATCGACTTCAACTCCCCCTAAAGAGGTCACTGTATCAACGATCGTTAAACAATCGTGTTTTTTTGCGAGAGCGCACAATGCTTTTGCATCCGATATTGCCCCTGTTGACGTTTCAGCGTGAACAAAAGCCAACACTTTTGCGTTTGGATTTGCCTTTAAAGCCTCTTCAACTTTTTGTGTGTCAACTGCACTTCCCCAATCATCTTGAACCATTACGGGTATCGCCCCGCATCGCTCGACATTTTCTTTCATTCGCCCGCCGAACACGCCATTTTGACAAACAACAACTGTATCCCCAGCTTCAAGTAAGTTAACAAAACAGGCTTCCATACCTGCAGAACCCGGGGCAGAAATAGGTAGCGTTAAACGGTTATCTGTTTGAAACGCGTATTGCAATAATTCTTTAATCTCATCCATCAAACGAATAAATTCTGGATCGAGATGACCAATAGTGGGGCGAGCTAACGCTTCAAGAATTCTAGGATTAACATCCGAAGGACCAGGGCCCATTAACGTTCGAACGGGAGGGTGAAAAGCTGTTTTCATACAATATTTCCAATGTAGTGGGTCAGAAAAACACAAAAAGGCCATCTCTCCGAAGAAAGATGGCCTTAGAAATAAAACTAGATTTAAATTTACTTAGAAATCAAAATGATAAACAGCACCAAGTTTTATCATTCGACCGAATGGACTATGAGTAAATCCATCATAATTTAAATCTGTAGCGGCTTGAGGAGGATCTTCATCAGCAATATTAAATACTGAAAAAGAAACTCTTAATGCATCATCCATCAAACTTAGATTGTAATTCAAATCCCAAGTTAGATGCGCATCAATTGTGTCCAACGCAGGGATAGGTGCATTTGCATCATCATAACCAGATACATAACGGGCGATTAAACTCGCAGAATGTATTCCAGATCGATACTTAGCAAACAAATTACCCTTTAACTCTGGCAATGGTGATGGAGGAAAACCGTCATTTAAGAAGCCAGCGTAATCACCACCCTCAGCTAAGAAAATTCCATCCAATGTATAAAAATCTTCATACTCGTAACCTAAGAGATAAGTAAACTCGCCACCAACTGCAAGCTCACCTTCACCGAGATCAAGAGTATATTCACCAAACAAATCAACACCATGAACCTCAAAGTCTGATCCGTTGAACCAATTCACGTCTATACGCTCAAGATCACCTAAAGATGTTGAAGCTCCAGAAAACTGTATTCTCTGCTGTAATTGGGTACATAAAGCTGACACTGTTGTGGCACAGCCTTCTGATCCATATAAGGCTAATATTTGAGTAGCGCTCTCAACAGAATGAGGGTCAGTAACATCAAATCTCCAGTAATCAATACTTCCTCTAAAATTCTCTAGATCAAGTAGCAATCCAAGATTAGATGAAAGAGCTGATTCAGGCTTTAAATTCGGATTACCATAAGTATCAACAGCTTTAAATGCTGTAGCCTGAGGAATATAACTTAATGTAGTCCCCTGCCCAGAGAGAATACTTTGAGCTGGACCTCTAAACGTTGTTGAAATAGAGCCACGAAGCGCTAAAGCATCAATGATCTGCCAACGTAAAGATAATTTAGGATCAACTGTAGAACCTGTTAAGCCGCCGTAATCTTCAAACCGTACAGCTAAGTTAACATTGAAATTATCTGTAACTGGTGCAGCAAACTCAGTGAATATCGCGTAAGTACGACGACTTTCTCTGCTCTCAAAGCCTCCAGACAAAAATGCAAACAATCCAGTTTCTGAACTACAGCTCAGTGAAGCTGTATTGCCAAGCAGAACAGATTGAGGGTCATTAAAAGGACAAGCATTCTCCTCTAAGTTATTCAAACCCAACTTTGTTTCATATCTATCACGCCTAGTTTGAACTCCTGCAGCCCAACCAATATTACCACCAGCCAACTCTATGCCAGTCTCACCATTAAATGTTGCATCAAATACTAGTAGCTCAGAGCCTCCAATAGTTGGTAGCTCATACGTCAGCCAATCCAATAATGCAGGGTCATTTGCAACGGCAGCAGTATAGTTAGGATTCACAGCACCATTGACAGCAGAGTATTGAATCGCATTAGAAAACGGGTTGTAATACATGCAATCCCCAACTCCAGCAGTACCTGTAGCTGGATTACAATTAGGTCCACCCAATCCGTCTAAAGCAAAAGCCATTCGCTCTACGTACATGTCATCAGTTACTGTATAACGATCACGTTTAGACCAAGTCACACTAACATCATAGGATAACTCACCATTAAACAAGTCCCCATCCAGGCCAACACCCAAACGATATTGTTCTGTCTCTCGCGCGCCTTTTTCAGGCTCTCCGTTTATGCCTGAAACACCTGCATAACGGTTAACCACAAACACTGGACCTCCTGTAAATAATGCTGGATATTGGCTAGCCATATCTACAAGGCCTGGGTGAGTACCAGAAACTAGTCGGTCGCCTCCGAATAATGATTGAGGAGGATAAGAAGGTGAAGTAAACCGATCAACTTCTACCTTTCCATACAGGGCTTCTATATGTAAATTTGTATCTTGATTAATTGCCCAATTCAACTCAGAAAACCATTTTTGAGTATCTTGTTCTTCAGTCAAATTATCAAAATAAGTGTATTGAAAACGACAAGAAGCTCCATCTACAAACCCACCCAATGCATTACACTCTGGATCAGGAAATGCGGCGAAGCTAGGTAACGGATAAATAGTCCCTGGGTTCCCTATACCAGACCAACCAGCTTCTGGATTCTCTGCATATGTGGGTAAACCCCAATCTCGATCATTCAATCCAAGTTGATCTCTATGTTCATATTCACCCGACAAAGTCCAATTGACATTATCAGTTGCCAAACCATAGATAAAACCTAGATCGTAATCACCTGCATCTTTAACGTCTTTATATGAACCTCGAAGCTCAAGACCTTCAAAGTTTTCACGGGTTATAAAGTTAACAACCCCAGCCATAGCATCAGAACCATATAAGGCTGCCGCGCCGTCTTTAAGTACTTCCATACGGCCAATTGCTGTACTAGGAAGAGCACTTAAATCAACACCCAAGCCTTGTGTAGCTACTTGGCGTTTACCATTAAATAACACTAATGTTCTAGCGCCACCTAAACCTCGAAGGTTGACATTAGTAACACCAGCGGCGTTTTGTGCTCCAGGTTGGAATTGATTGGTTTCACCAATATTTCCAGATGTCACACCAAGATTACGAATCATCTCAATAGTGCTTGGAGAGCCTACTTCTGCGAGATCGTCAGATGTTATGACATCAATTGGAGATGCGGCATCTTCTGGTGAGCCAGGGATGTAAGAACCGGTCACGATGACCTCTTCTATCACTTGATCCTGAGCTTGTGTGAATGTTGCGGCTGCTGACAAGGTAAGACCTGCCATCGCCATATAGAGTGGTGTTCGCTTCATATGAAGTTCCCCTGCTTTTTTAGTTTCTTGGTTTTTTATGAGTATTAATTATTTTAGTTAATAAAGAAAACTGATCTATTTGAATTATTATTGGGTCGCTATGCTTACTCTTTTTAACAACTGAGTCAATATTTTATTACGATTGTCGCTTAACAATTGACCTGCGAAAATAAAAGTGAAGCGAGGCGGGAAAAATAGGATTTTTGAAGACGCATTTTGTTTTTATCATCTGTCAGCGCTGGACAAACTTCTCTTACTGATACTAACAAAGCCTTTTGAGCCTTGAGTAAATAAGAGTTGTAGTTCAATTTCTCTTCTATTTCGTCCTAAAGCATTTGACCTAGCCAAAGCCATCAAAAATAGCTTAGTTATCAAATACTCAACCTCTCCTGACCATACTATTTATAATATTTTTTGATACATTTAATGGTCTGCGGGCGAGTATAGCAACAACTTATTTTAACTTCATTGATTTAGCGCATTAAAGTCCTGACTGCATGCTCACAGTACTGAATGTATTACTGAAGGTAACAACAAGAAGTAACAACCTCTTATAGATATGCTTTTTAGAACCAAAATAAAGATTAGCATATACCGGAAAATCTTATAGTTTCTTTGTTTTCCGAAGATGAAATACAAGCTTATAAGCCTATGTACTGAGCTCTAGGCGAACTTAACCAGTTTTTTCTGCAGCACGGAAAACTACAAATATTTATTTTTTTATAAATTGAACAATAATAATCAAAAATAAAATGGCACTTAATACCTGCCAAAATAACACTGGATTTCTTTCGATTAATGGGGCCTTTTGCTGCTTCGATATTAAAGAGTCATTCGGTGTTGACATGTCGTGTAAGAATTCAGAAAACGCTTGATAACGATTTCTTGGGTCTGGCTCACACGCTTTTTTTAAAGTCAGTCCCACCCATATTGGAATATCTTTCCTAAAGTTAGTCATTGATCGAAATTTCCAATCAGCAAATCGCTTAGGGTGTGCTTGCGCCGTCAATTCTTTATAAGGAAGATGGCCGCATAACATTTCATAAATGATCACACCCAAAGAAAACAAATCGGATGAGGGGTGAATACTGCCCAGCAAATATTCTGGGGCAATATAGTCAACTGAGCCGACGGGTATTTCTTCCGATAAGGGCGAATCTATTTCCTCCAACCCTTCGACCAACACCGTTCCAAAATCAATAATCTTTGCCTGATTATTTTTATCCAAAATAATATTTTCGGGCTTCAAATCTCTATGCGTCATTCCTAACCGCTGAAAAACTCTTAACGCAAAAACAATAGACTTGGTTAATTCGCGAACCATCTCTAATTTGGGAGTTGGGTTATCGTACATCCATTGCCGAAGTGTTTGTCCTGATAGATACTCGCAAACATGATACAAAAAAGGGCTGTTTTCTGGGCGCTCATAAATTTTCATTACCCGAGAATTGTCGATACGCTTACCCACCCATTGCTCTCGAGAAAAGCCTTCAAGGTATTGGGCATCATCTGAAAAATTTTCTGAAGGCGCTTTTAAAATATATTTTTTATCGGTACCTTTTTCTGACACAAGATAAACATGGCTTCGAGTTCCACTATGAACAACGCTTAAAATGTCGAAGCCATCAATAGACATACCCGGAGACATCACCGGCGGTATTTTTAATTCCGTCAGCTTGCGATGAACCTCTTCTATCTCTTCTTTAGGCAACGTCTTAACACGACATAACAAGCAACTAATATTGTCTTCGCTTCCACTGCTTAATGCTTTTTCAACAATATTTTCTGCTATCTTTTCTAATGCACTACTGTCATTGGTTGATGAGTCTTCGAATTCTTTTAATAAAAAACGTTCCAATGTATTTTTTGAAAAATAATCATGAACGCCATCTGTGGTTAGGATAAAAACATCATCTTTTTCCAATTCTTCTTGTAAATAATCCACTTCAAGACGGCTATCCATACCAAGTGCTCGGGTCAGAAATACTTTATTACCCACTTGCTTATGAGAATGATCACGCGTTATTTGTTCGATTCGAGAGGAGCGAAAACGATAAATGCGACTATCACCCACATGAAATAAATGTGCAGTAGTAGATTTACAAACAATAGCGCTAAAGGTCGTCACTAAACCATTATGAGGGAGGGAGGATTGCTGGCCATAATGATACAACCAAGAATTCATTGAAGATAATACTCGAGCAGCAGCTTTTCTGACAGGCCAAGTGTCAGGTGTGCTGTAATAATCCTCAATAAATTGGGTGACACTGGTTTGGCTTGCACGCTGTGCATTCTCACTACAGCTCACTCCATCGGCAATGCAAGCGACAGATCCTTTGATGTAGCGAGTGCCTAATTTTGGTTGATGCGCAGCAAAGGCATCTTCGTTAGTCGGCTTGACTCCAGCAATGGAGTAACCACCAAAACTAACATCGAGTTGTACTGAAGAATCTGTCATGTATTTTTTTCACAAAATCGCTGCATTCGAAAACAATTGTTGAGCTTAAAAACAATGACAGATTATTCACTCTTCATCAATACAATTTAAGTGACATCAATCAGCTCTACAGATCCGTCTTCACGTACTTCTGCCATTTGTCCTTTCGGTTCTTCCATGAATAATAAAGTAATGAATCCAAGTACTGCAGTACCAGCAATGACATAGAAAAATGTAGAGTAATCAACAAAAGATAAAACCGTTAAATAAACGACTGCCCCAACATTACCATAAGCGCCTGTCATGCCAGCTATTTGCCCTGTCAACCTACGCTTAATTAATGGAACAACAGCAAATACAGCTCCCTCTCCTGATTGAACAAAGAAAGAACATGCCATTGCAGCGACGACAGCCAACCAAACAGCCCAAGTACTGTCAACAAGACCCATTAGGAAATATCCCGCAGCTAATCCGGCGGTTAAAATTAATAACGTTGTGCGACGTCCAAACTTATCACTGATAAAGCCGCCTAAAGGCCGAGACATTAGATTCATAAACGCATAAGCCGAAGCAACCATTCCAGCTAAAACAGGGCTCAACGAAAAGGTTTCCGCAAAAAATAAAGGCAACATTGAAATAACAGCCAACTCAGAGCCAAACGTTGCAAAATATAAAATATTCAAAACGGCCACTTGCTTGAATTTATATTGATGCAATTCAGGCACAGGCTTTTCAAAAATATTTTTATTGACAACCCACACATGCTTTAAATCATAAAAATATAATAAAACTAACCCTATATAAATCGCATTGACAGCAAGAGAACTTAAGATTCCTGCACCTTGAGGAGATAACTTCCAAGCTAAAAGCGCTAAAGCTCCATACATCGGCAGCTTCATAACCAATAGCATAAAGAAGTCACCTTTACTCGTCACCTCTAACGCACCTAAATTTTTAGGCTTAAAATAAGTAGACCCTTTAGGGGTGTCGTTCACATTTTTATAATAAATAAATGAAAATGCCAAACTCAAAACACCCGTCAGACCAATTGCATAACGCCAACCGTCATCACCACCAAACAATAACGCAATTGTCGGCAAAGTGAACGCAGCTGCGGCTGAACCAAAGTTTCCCCAACCTCCATAAACACCCTCTGCCGTTCCTAACTCATTCGCGGGAAACCATTCGGATACCATCCGAATACCGATCACAAAACCAGCGCCAATAAAACCCAATAAAAATCTCGCAAGCGCTAACTGCAAATAATTATCTGCTAAGGCAAACATAAAGCAAGGAATGGAACACACCATTAACAATGCGGAATAGACTATTCTTGGCCCGTATTTATCCGTCAACATTCCGATCAATACACGAGCAGGAATGGTTAAAGCAACATTCAAAATTAACAAAGTTTTTAATTGATCCATCGAAATATTTAACGATGTTCCAATCGCCATCATCATCGGCGCATGGTTAAACCAAACAAAAAAAGTAATAAAGAAAGCCATCCAAGACAAATGAAGTATTTTCATTTTTCCTGAAAAAGAAAATATATTAAACCGATCTGCAGACATAAAAACTCCGTACGTATGATTAGTACAAATTCTAATAATCATCATGTAACATGAAAAAAGACACGTCGACCGAACAATAAGCGAAAAAAAAGGGCGGCGAACCGCCCATAAGGCTTAGAGAGCAACTGGTGACATATTAAGAATAAATTATAATGAAAGTTGAACTCGCCCTTCTTCTACACGAACAGGGTAAGTTTTAACCTTAACTCCATCATCTTCCAAACATACACCGCTTGAAAGAGTAAAGTGTTGCTTATACAAAGGGGAAGCCACAACTAATTGGCCGTCAATAGAACCTAAAATCCCGCGAGAGAGAACATTTGCTTCTCCGATGGGATCATAATTTGATATAGCAAAAATTTGATTATTTTTTCTTTCACGAAATATAGCGACCTGCTCTCCATTAAACAAAACACAAACGCCAGTATCCGGTGTAATATCATTGAGATTGCAAACCGATAACCATTCAGTTTTTTCGTTAACAATTGCGGAATTGACAACAGCTTCCATTACACAGCCTCCAATATTTTAATACGCTCTTCTTTCGTTGCCGGCCTTTTTTGCCCTCGCTCGTCCATGTAAACTAAATTATCATCTTCTTCGCTAGCATTAATAAAATGCTGGAATCTTTTTAGTTTTTCTGGGCTTTCAATGGTTGTCTTCCATTCACACTGATAAGTATCAACAACTCGTCCCATTTCAGCTTCTAATTCCGAACAAATTCCCAATTTATCATCGATGACGACTTTCTTTAAATAGTCCAAGCCACCCTCTAAATTTTCTAACCAAACAGAAGTTCTTTGTAAGCGATCTGCTGTTCGAATATAAAACATTAAAAAACGATCAATATATTTAACAAGCGTGTCATCATCTAAATCTGTTGCAAACAAATCAGCATGCCGTGGACGCATCCCACCATTACCACACAGGTAGAGATTCCAACCTTTTTCCGTAGAAATGATGCCAACATCTTTACTTTGTGCTTCTGCGCATTCACGAGTACAACCAGATACCGCCATTTTTAATTTATGAGGTGAACGTAAACCTCTGTAACGTTCTTCAATATCAATAGCCATTGTTACGCTATCTTGAACACCGTAACGACACCAAGAACTGCCCACACAAGATTTGACTGTTCTCAACGATTTACCGTATGCGTGGCCGGTCTCAAAACCAGCGTCGACTAGCTTTTTCCATATGATAGGAAGTTCATGTAGCTGAGCACCAAACAAATCTATTCGCTGACCGCCAGTTATTTTTGTGTACAACCCAAAATCTTTTGCGACTTCACCTAACACAATTAATTTTTCTGGTGTTATTTCTCCACCGGCCACTCTAGGCACAACTGAATAGGTTCCATCTTTCTGCATGTTCGCCAAAAAAACATCATTAGTATCTTGAAGACCCATATGTTCGTCTTTAAGAATATAATCATTCCAGTAAGACGCTAAGATAGATCCGGCAGCGGGCTTACAAATTTCACAACCATAACCAGTACCGTGCTGATCAATTAAATCATCAAATGTTTTTATTTCTTTGACTCGAACAATATCTGCCAACTCTTGGCGAGAATGAGGAAAATGCTCACAAAGATTGTTTGATACTTCGACGCCCAACTTTAACAATTCACTGTCTAGGACTTGTTTTACTAGCGCTGTACAACCGCCGCAAGAAGTTGACGCTGTTGTAACGGCTTTAACATCTCCCATTGTATGAGCGCCATCTTGAATGGCTTGGCAAATTGCACCTTTGGAAACATCATTACAAGAACAGATTTGAGCGGCTTCTGGTAAAGCCTCAACACCCATGACAGGTGCCTCTGCTCCGTCAAAACTGGGCAGAATTAACATTTCAGGATTTTCAGGAAGCGGCATATCATTCAGCATCATCTGTAACAAATTGCCGTAACTATCAACATCACCAACAAGAACAGCGCCCAATAAATGCTCGCCATCTTCTGAGACAATAAGCCGTTTGTATACTTCATTGACTTGATCATGATAAATATATGATTGGCATCCAGGGGTGCTCCCATGAGCATCACCAATACTGGCAACATCAACTCCCAGTAATTTTAATTTTGTACTCATATCGGCGCCGACAAATTCGTCAGCACCACCCGTCATATGAGACGCGGCGACTTTTGCCATTTGATAACCAGGTGCAACCAAACCATAAATTCGTCCACCCCACAGTGCGCATTCACCCACGGCATAAATTTTTTCATGTGACGTTTGGCAAAAGTTATTAACCACTATTCCACCGCGCTCACCCACCTCTAAACCACAAGCTCTCGCCAATTCATCTTGCGGACGAATTCCCGCAGAAAACAAAATCATATCCGTTTCTAAAAAAGAACCGTCCGCAAAGTTCATGCGATAGCGGCACTCGTCTCCCTTCACAATTTCTTTTGTGTTTTTTTCGGTATGAACATCGACATCCAATTCTTCAATTTTTTTACGCAATAAATTACCACCACCTTCATCCAACTGGACAGCCATCAAACGCGGTGCAAATTCAACAACATGAGTTTTTAAACCTAAACTTTTTAATGCATTTGCAGCTTCTAAACCTAAAAGGCCACCGCCAACAACGACTCCTACCTTGCTTTCTTTCGCTGAGGCAGTGATAGCCTCTAAATCTTCGACAGTTCGATAAACCAAGCAATGCGGTTGATCTTTTCCAGGAATAGGAGGAACAAAAGGAAAGGAGCCCGTTGCAAGAACAAGCCTGTCATATTTTTCTTTCTTACCCGACGCCGTGACGACCTGCTGAGCATCTGTATCAATAGACTCAACTTTGTCATTCAATAGAAAAGTGACCTTGTTATCGATATAGAAATTTTCATTGGTCAAAGACAAGTCTTCTGCCGTAGCCCCATTAAAATAACTACTTAATTGCACGCGATCGTAAGCTAGGCGAGGCTCTTCAGAAAAAGTAGCCAATTCAAATTTATCTGAATCAGATGCCTGCAAGAGCGACTCAATTAATTTGTGGCCAACCATGCCATTACCAACAATCAATACGCGCTCTTTACTCATGAATCTTTACCTCAACTCTCTAAAATACAATCTTTATCATTTTGGTCAGTGCAATTTAGCAATTTAGTTTTTAAAACGAGTGCATCACACACTGAAGAAACCTATACACACTTGTTTAGCAATATAAATGCCACATGTTCGCTTAAAAAAATAACTCTTTATTATCAATGAGTTAAAACACAAGCAACAAAAAAGCACCAATAATGCGCACCAGAGAACTGGTGTTGCGCAGAAAATCAAGGTCGAGAAAGAACATTTGAGTGCATGAAACCTAAAAAAAGCACCATAAAAGACCACCGAAGTGTAAGCTTTCACTTCGATGAAACATTTAAAAACCTGACTACGCCGTATCTAAACCCAAACGATCATTGCTACAATGACCCTCAATGTCGTATTTTGAGCTAACGTAGCTTGATCTAATGCTTCTGCTTTAATGGCTTGTTATTGGTTTAGCACTTCTCTGCAGCCAGAGACTAAATCACAACAAATAATTTTTTCTGATCGCTAACTTTTATTTTTGACTATGGCTTTAATCGACCCCTATCAACGTTCAATTAACTACTTACGAATATCTGTGACTGATCGTTGTGATTTTCGATGTGTTTATTGCATGACAGAAAACATGACTTTCTTACCGCGTGCAAAGTTGCTCACACTTGAAGAGCTATATGAGGTAGCCGCCGCTTTTACAGAGTTAGGAGCAAAGAAAATTCGTATCACAGGGGGAGAGCCATTAATAAGAAAAAATGTTATTTCTCTTTTTAATGAACTTGGCGGCTTATCGGATTTAGAAGAGCTCACTTTGACGACCAACGGCTCTCATCTCGCTCAGCAAGCTAAAGCACTCAAAAATGCTGGGGTAAAACGCATTAATGTCAGTCTCGACAGTTTAAAGGAAGAGCGATTTCGCGCATTGACACGAGTAGGTGAACTATCAAAGGTACTTGATGGAATCGCTACTGCAAAAGAAGTAGGTTTTGAGAAAATTAAATTAAATGCCGTAATTCTTAAAAACAGAAATGCAGACGAAGTCACTGATCTTGTTAAATATGCTTGTGATAACGAATTAGATATCAGCTTCATTGAAGAGATGCCTTTAGGCTCTATCACCGACCACGTTCGTGCAGAAGAATTTTGTAGCAGTCAAGATTTACGCGACCTCATCACACCACATTACACAATAGAGCCCATCGAAAAAAAAACAGGTGGGCCATCTCGTTACTGGCAAATCTCCGGAACAAAAACTCGCATAGGCTTTATTTCTCCGCACAGTGAAAACTTTTGCTCTACCTGCAATAGAGTGCGATTAACAGCAGAAGGGCGATTGTTGTTATGCTTGGGCAATGAGCATTCCGTCGACCTCCGCGCTGTTGTTCGAGCTCACCCTGGTGACAGAGAAAAGTTAAAAGAAGCCATCGTTGATGCAATAAAAATCAAACCTGAGAAACACCATTTTAGTCATTCTGACGAACCTCAAATTGTTCGCTTAATGAATATGACTGGCGGTTAGATTTTCTAAAAAAAAAGAACTAACAAAACCGACACACAAAAAAATAAAATCCTAGCAACTACAACTCTTTTGCATAACATTTAAGTCATTAACCCATGAAAGTATTTGGCATTACAGGTTGGAAAAACAGCGGTAAAACAACGCTCGTTACTAGTGTCGTCAAATCTCTCTCACACCGTGGTTTTTCTGTTGCCACGATAAAGCATGCTCATCATGCTTTTGATATTGATCATCCAGGAAAAGATAGCTACCTGCACAGGCAAGCCGGCGCACAACAAGTATTGGTGGCCTCAAAAATGCGCTGGGCGTTAATGCATGAACTTTCAGAAAATGATTCTTCGAACCCAGAGCCAACACTTGATGAATTACTATTAAAATTAACGCCTGTCGATATCGTGATAGTCGAAGGCTTCAAGCGATGCGACCACCCAAAACTTGCCGTTATACGACCAGATCATAATCCTGAACCTCTTCCAGATGAATCCCCTTTAGTGGCAATC
This sequence comes from Cellvibrionaceae bacterium, assembly GCA_050633885.1. Taxonomy (GTDB): domain Bacteria; phylum Pseudomonadota; class Gammaproteobacteria; order Pseudomonadales; family Cellvibrionaceae; genus JAWSVE01. Next base: position 194,784 of record JBOEHK010000001.1, on the reverse strand, counting down.
GCTTCCGATAAAAAAATTGATCCTCTTACCTATGGATGTAGCGGGCCACTTTTTTCACTTAAGGAGATCGATAACATTGTCGATTTCATTGTAGAATATTGCTCACTATGACAAATAAAAAAGCTCAACACTATTCGTTAAATTTAGCCGTGTTAACAATCTCTGATTCTCGAACCGAAGAGACAGATACATCAGGCCTCTATTTATCTGAAAGCATTCAAAGTGCTGGGCATTGCTTAGCAGCAAAAAACATCGTCCCTGATGATGTTTATCAAATCAGAGCTATTGTTTCTCAATGGATAAGTGATGATGACATTCATGGAATAATTATTACTGGTGGAACAGGCTTCACGTATCGTGATAGCACACCAGAAGCTGTAAAAGTGTTATTTGATAAAGAGGTGTTAGGGTTTGGAGAAATGTTTAGACAACTGTCTTATCACGACATCGGAAACTCAACAATACAATCACGATCACTTGCTGGGCTAGCCAACAATACTATTATCTTTTGCCTTCCTGGATCGACAGGCGCATGTCGCTTAGGATGGGAAAAACTCATAAAAGATCAACTCGATAGCCATCATAAGCCCTGTAATTTTGCGGAGCTTATTATGAAAAAATCACAATCACATTAATTTCAACCCTCATTAGACAATAGAATTCAATGCTCTCAGTAGAAGACGCGATTGCAAAGATTTTGGCACGTGCTGAGCCAACAACAGAAACAGAAGTTATTCCTTTAAACTCTGCTTTTCATCGTGTCTTGGCTAAATCACAAATTGCAAAAGTGAATGTTCCACCAGCCGACAATAGCGCAATGGATGGTTATGCCATTCATACCGATTCGCTCAAGAATCATCACAATGAAAGTTTCGTTGTTAGTCAACGTATTGCTGCTGGTCAAATCGCAAAACCTCTAGAAAAAAATACTGTCGCTAGAATATTTACTGGCAGCGAAATACCCTGCGGTGCAAACGCTGTTATCATGCAAGAGAACTGCGAAGCGGATCCCGACAATCAAAGTAGAATATTCATAAAGCACAGACCATCAACAAACGATCACATTAGAAAACAAGGCCAAGATATTGAGAAAGGCTCTGAACTTTTTCATAAAGGGCATAAACTGCACGCCACTGACCTTGGCGTACTCGCTTCCTGTGGAATAGCCGAAATTACCGCCTATAAAAAACTAACCGTTGGTGTTTTAACAACTGGGGATGAGTTAATCCCACCAGGGGAAAAACTATCTACAGGACAAATTTATAATTCAAATGAATTTACCTTAAAAGGACTACTCGATAGTTTACAGATAGAGATGGTGAGCCTTGGTCATATTCCAGATACATTTACGGCAACGGTTACAGCATTAGCGGACGCAGCTAAGTCAGTAGATATTGTTCTCTCCACTGGCGGGGTTTCTGTTGGAGAGGAAGACCACATAAAGTCGGCCATCGAAACATTAGGTGAAATCTCCTTGTGGAAACTCGCCATAAAGCCAGGAAAGCCCCTTGCCTTTGGGCGGATTTCTAACACGCCTTTTTTTGGACTACCGGGAAATCCGGTCTCTGTATTAGTCACTTTTCTTATTGTTGTTCGCCCATTTTTATTAAAAGCACAAGGCCACTCTGATATAAAAACTAACAGCATGTTATTACCTGCTGACTTTTCAATGACTAAAAACTCCAGTCGACAAGAATACTTAAGAGTAAGAATAAACGACGGGAAGTTAACATTGTTCAACAATCAAAGCTCGGGGGTTTTAACGTCAGCAAGCTGGGCAAACGCTTTAGCCATTGTTCCAATCAACACCACTATTCAACCAGGTGATTTATTAGAAACCATACCGTTTAATCAACTTGGGATTTAACACATTCATTCACTATTAAAAGAGTCATAGACAATGGATAAACAAACACAACTAGAATTAGAAGCTGCTACCTTTAGACGCTTACTCGAACATTTAGACAGTAGAAAAGACGTTCAAAACATCGACTTGATGAATTTATCTGGGTTTTGCAGGAATTGTTTAAGCAAGTGGTATAAAGCAGCGGCTGAAGAAAAGAATATTCCTATTGATTATGATCAGGCAAGAGAAATAGTTTATGGCATGCCTTACGATGAATGGAAAAGCCAATATCAAAAAGAAGCAACCGCCGAACAGCTAGCGCAATTCAACAAAAAAGATTAAAAAACGGATTACTTAAAATGATTGTTTGGTCGTAACAACGATTTGATAACTATCAATGTCATCTTGTTTTTCAAAAGGAAAAGCAATATCTACGTGAAGTATTGTTTTGGTTTGTGCGCGACTGGAAGCAAACCGCAAACCAAAACCAGCATCGGCTAAAATACCTGTTGCATCTTTATTTTCATCGCCAGGAAACCATGCTCTTCCGGCGTCAAAGAAAACAGCTCCACCTACTCTTAGCAATCGAAACAAATGCCAATCCGTGTAAAATCGATGCTCGGCAGTAAACACAAAACTTCTATCACCTGATTGATAGCGTGCCGGATATCCTCGTAAGTTTTCTTCGGGTCCCAACAACATTTGTTTATTGACTGGTAACTCTCTAGACCAACGAGCATCTAAAGCAAGATAAGTCCCATGACTTTCTCCAACGCCATCGTAAAAGCGTAATTTTGAGACGACTTGAACATCTTCACTTTTATCAATGTCATATTGCCACATTCCGTCAACGCCAATTTCCCACTGCAATAATATACCTTCCGTCAGCTGCCAGGCGTCCCGTAGGCTTGCAGAATACACAAGCCTATCCCGATCAGACCCAAAACTCTCATCTGCAATTCCTAGACGTAAACCCCATGTCCGACCTAAATTAAAATCTTCGATCCGATGCATATTATTTAAATTAATAATCTTAATAAAATTTTCTTCAATCTTGTTATAGGCAACAAATGGATAATTTATTTTTTTATTCGTTGGAAAAACAGCGGGTTCAGTTTCACCTTCAGCGGGTGAATAAATTTCTTCTTGAACTCTAATACCATACCACCAACGTCGAGTGACGCCATTTTGCCAACCGTTTGAACGACCGTAGTAAATTTCAGCCTGTTTTATGTTGGCCTGGAAAGAAGCTATCTCTTCTCCCCTATCGTAAAGATCATCAATACGCTCATTGTCATTATAAATGAGTCCCCAGGCATCCTGTGTATCGAGCGAATAAAAAGGTCTTTGAACATCAACTATCGTTTGGAAGCCATCATCATTATCGGCATAAGTCAGATCAAGTGTGTGCCTAGAACCCGCTACGTTAGGATCTGCATAATGAAAAGAAAAACCATCTCGATCTGTGGACGTTGTGCGCTCAATGGCAAACGTCTCACCTCGACCTAAAAAATTAGAGTCACTTAACCAAATACTTTCTTCATCTGCGCCACCAGAACGGCTTAAAGAAAAGCCTGTCGATAAAGTCCACACTTCTCTTGTCAGCACCTCAACGTCGACGCGCTCTCCGCACAATTGATACGGCCAAACGCGAGCATCATAAAGGTAATTACTATCACGCAAAGACCTACCAGCTTCGTCTAATATTCTTGAAGAAAAAGCTTCACCCGAACGAAACAACAGCTGATCTCTCAACACTTTTTCTTTTGTATCAATATGTAATGTATCAACTAATTGGAAAAGCCAATTATTTTCAAAAGGATCGCTGGAATCAAATATGGGAAATTGCGTATAGGTAATATCCCCGATCGTTGTACCCTCAGGAAACACTATCCCTTCAACAGGATCAGGGGCCGCTGATATATCAAAACCACTAGTACCAGGCGTTGTAAACACAATACATTTATCGGTCCCCTCCCCGCCCGCATCTGCTGGAGTTTGAGAGAACACGACACCCGAGAATAAAACAAGAAAGGTGCTGACAGAGAGTGAAAGACGATTAAATATCAAAAAAAATCCTCAACACGAAAGTGCGAAGCAAATATAGACGAGGCATTACGACAACAAGCCAAACATTTAATAAGGCGTCCAGCGAAGTCCAACATAAGTTTGCCCACGATCGTAACTAAAGACAGGATTGGAGTTTTCAAATGAATCGTATTCAATTCCCATAATTAAATCTAAAGTCAATACGCCTCTTTCGACAAGACGCCGAATAAACTCAGCTCGAACCCTTACTCCCTCTCGAGACTTTTCAAGCTCTTCATCATCTATTCCTCCGGGAGATACAATACTACCCACAGCGGGGTCTTCACCGATTTCATCATAACGACGTTTCAAATATCTAGCCGAAAAAAGAAATTTGACATAATCACTATTGCGATATCTTAGTCGTGTGATTAACTTGGCTTGTGTGCTGTCATAATAGCCTTTTTCATTATCTTGCCGCTGATCGATATCTAAGCCGATTTCAAATTTCCAGCGTTTAGCAAAGCGATACTCGATCGCATTAACAGCTTCAAGGTAGGTATATTCCAAATCAGTATCTGGAATTAACGCTTTGTTTTTTTCTCTAGCACGGCGGTCTTCATACTGTCTTTTTGAATAACCAATCATTGTTTTCAAAAAAACTTTTGACCAAATTTCTTTTTCAAAACCAATATCTAAATTCGCTTGTTTGTAATTCAGATTACTTAACCCAATTTCTTCATAAGATTCGTATTCTTTATTTTTAAAATCTACATTAAAAATAAATTCTGCTTCATTAGAAATCGGTATAGTGCCGGAAAAATCAAAACCGACCCAAGAGGCGTCGAACCTTTCACCAACCGGTGTGCCATTGAAAACAGGTACATCACCTGAACTCCGATCAACAAAGATGGAATCTTTTTCGTTGTAATTTAATTCCCATTTATATTTTGAGCGACCATGTTTGTTCTTAGGTCGCCACTTATACCCAAGCTCAACTTTTCCAGTAAAATCTTCTGAGTTCGATTCAACGGTTGTCTCCTCACCCGTTTTATAAATATCTGTACGAGCCTCGAGCTGATAATAATAACCCGTTCTTGTCGGCATATGACTAAACTCAAAACGAGACATACCGTATCCGCCGTTATCCAGATCTAAGTCGCTGGTTAACTTATTTGGGTTGCTATCTAAGCCAATAACAGCATCCAGCTCAAAATCATGGGCAACAACAGTAGCACTTGATAATGACAACATAAAAACTAGTGAGGTAGCTACCCAACAAAATTCTTTTTTCATAAATACATCCTAATTAAAGTAGCTTTTAACATTTAACGTTTTCCCCCAGCAGGTTCACCAACAGGTTATCCTGACAGAATATCTCAATACATCAGATACTTGAGTAATCAGCTACTTTATTTTTTCTCAACAAGCTGTAGACAAAAGGGTTTATCGTACCGCATCTAATATCTTTTGAGTAACAGGCGTTAACAACTGCTCTTTTTCTAAGGGCTCTAGCAAGGCAATAACCTTCTTTTTTTCGTCCAAAGCCTGGTATGCCTTGGACAATCCATTGAGGAGCTTAATATTGTTTTTTACAAGCTCAGATTTATCAGCAAGCAGCTCCACTGTTTCTGCATATCGATCAGATCGATTGTATATTATTGACTGATTGACTAACGCTTTTTCAAAAATCGGATTAACGGCCAATACTTTGTCATTACATGCCTCTGCTAAATCAACATCTTGTTTCTTAAGCGCTTTTACTCCTAAATTATAGAGCCTAACCAGCATTTTTCTGCTTGTGAAGACATCGTTAGGAAGAGGAATTAATTCATTCGCGGCCGCTGATATATCACCCTGCTGAGTTAAAATCAGTGATTTTAGGATGTGCGCCTCAACGAACTTATCGTCAAGGGTTAATGCTCGCTCTATTTCACCCAGTGCTTTTTCTGGATCACCCTGCTGATTCCACGTTTCAGCCATATGCATTCTGATATTCTGGCGCGTAGGATCTTCGTCGATAAGATCTTGTAACCATTCCATAGCTTCAGAATAATTCTTTTGTTTTTTATGGAGTAACGCTAAATTTAATTTTGCATTGGTGTATTCAGGATCAAGTTCTATTGCACGCTCATATAATTTGACCGCTTCTTCAGGATTATCTTGAGAGCTCAATAGAACTGCATAGTTATAGTGCCCTACTTTGTGTTTTGGGTGATCGGACAAAAGCTCTTCGTATTTTTGAACTGATTTTTCGATATCTCCAGAACGAGAATAAGCCAACGCTAAACTTAACTTGTACTGACTATTATCGTCCTCCAATTTAGAAGCACTTCTAAAGGCACTAACTGCATTAACAGGGTCATTTGCAGCCAACAGGTTGCGACCCAGCCAATAAAAAAGTGTTGGGCTTTTTGAATATCTTTCCTGCAGCGAGGATAAAACTTGAATAGCCCCCTCATAATCTCTCGTTTCATTTAAAAAATAACTTTTTTGCAGCAAACTAATTGGACCAAGCCATTTATTAGCGCTTAATGAGTCCATCTTATTCAACGCCAGCTCAACATTTTTTTCTTGACCATAAAAATCTGAAAGACTTGAAAAATAAGTCACCCATTGTTCTATTCGATAAGCATCTGGCGTTATTTCTTCAAGCTGACCTTTATCTGATCTTAATGAATGATATTGATTAAAGTTCTCTGTTGCTAAATCCCATTCTTGATTCGAAATATTTTCCAGCCCAAGTAAAAACATTTGATTTTGTTCGTTTATACCTTGCTTTCTTAACCAGTGTATTTCTTTTCGAGCAGCTTGGTTTTTATCTAACGTCAAATATAAATAGGTGAGAGTCCAACGAGAAGGTACAAAATCAGGTGCCACACGAGAAATATGTTCGAGATCACTTCGTGCGCCATCAAAATCTTGACTCATCCAGCGTAAATAAGCTCGATCATGCAACGCTGCTAAATAATCTGGCTGCAGGGCAATGGCTCTATCAAACGTTTCCCGAATAGATTCGGGAGGCTCATTGTTAAGCAGTTGCGCATTTGCTAACTTTCTCCATACCGTTGAATCCGTCGGACGATATTGAATTGATTTATCAAAATCTAAGACCGCTTCTTGGTATCGTTTTAATTCAATATAACAGCTTCCTCGAGAAGCTAAGGATTTAGCTTTTCTTCTTCCGCTCGTAATATCAATTGCATGGGTAAACTCTTCACTTGCCGCTAAGAATTCTTTTTTCTCCGTCAGGAGCAAACCTAAGTTCATGCGACTGAGCTGATGATTTGACTGAATAGATAATAAGTTTTTGTAAGTAGCTATGGCCTTATCTGTTTCACCTAAACTCGATCGAACTCTGGCCAACTGAAATAAAATGTTAATATTATCAGGATCTTTTTTTATTAAGCTTTCCAACAAAACAAAAGCGTGTTGGATTTTTTTGTCTTTACGCAGTTGCTTAGCGACTTCAAGCCAAACACGATCACTGATTTCTGGATATTCCTCCCCTAGTTCAACCATAGTAAATTGGGCATCTTTTTTATCTGCCACATAGTCACTAATCTCTGAAATTTGACTTTTATCTACCTCTGTTAATGTTTTTGCATCGTCAATAACTTCTTCATCATCGATTTCATTTTCATTCACAATACTAACGCTAAGGGTTGGATTTTTTGGAACAATTATTTCAATCGCTATTTCACTAGCGACAAATAATCCAGCAATCACAATGACCGTGCACGTTAGAAACAACCCATTGTCACGCCAGCGTATTGTTTTCATGCTATCACTGCACCAGGTTCAATTTTTTCAATCAAATCACCAATGCCTTTGTCTCTAACATTTTGAATCTCTAAACCAGGCCTAGCATTAATTTCCAAAACTAAAGGCCCTGCCTCTATATCAATACACACATCAACGCCTAAATAACCCAGCGAAACAGCCTCATAGCACTTCTCAGAAATAGCTACAATATCTTGCCAGAAGGGAATTTCAACACCACACAAAGACTGGTTAGTGTCAGGGTGAACGGTTATCTCTTTTCCGTGTAATTGAGCACGAGTGGTTAATCCACTATTAATATCAATTGCGACTCCAATGGCACCTTGATGCAAATTGGCTTTTCCATTTGAGCCCGCAGTAGGAACACGCCACATACTAGCGATAGCTTTTCCATCATGAACAATCACCCGAATATCGCTTAATCCAAAAGGAGAAATAGCATTCAACACGCCGTGTTGAACCAAAAATGGCTCTATAAATGCCACATCTGCTTTTCCGTCTGAGGAGAAACTTCCAGCAATTATCTCTTGGATATGACGCCGAATTTCTTCCAAGGAAATAAGCGATCCACCCGCTTGCTTCCAACCAGCACCCTCCTTTTCTCGGATCACTAAAATACCACGCCCCTGACTTCCACGATTTGGTTTAATCACAAACGAGTGTAAATTTTCCAATTCTTTTTCTAAATTTTGGCACTCTAACTGACCACTATACTCATGAATATTTTCAGGTACGGGGATTCCTTTTTTTGACAGCACTTTTTTTGCTTCTAATTTATCATTAGCGAGCTGAATTAAATGTTTAGGGTTTTTATCGAGAACGACATTACGATTACGTGCATTTATACTGAGCAAGCCGCCCTTAGAGCCTTTTATTAAACGTGAAAATCTAAAGTATTCACTGACGCGAACCCCAGTCCATCGGCCAATAAATATTTGTCCAGCAAGGACAAGTAAAAAGCACTCGGGGTAAATAGCAAACAAGCCTCGCAATAACAAAGAGCCAAATATAAAATAACAAATAATAATAATTAACAAAGAGCCTAATGTATTTGACACTATTTCTTTCCAACTCGCGTCTTCAACAAGATGATGTAAGCGTTCAGCGGTAAAAGAAATAATAACGACAGGAAAGAGTGCTACAACACCTAAGCCATAACTACTTTGCCCAAGATCAATAAAGCTAATCACGAGTAAGAATACCAATGTCACTCCGGTAATAACCGCAGCTAGGCGAGGCACTTTCAATAACTTCACATAATCAAGACCACGATGCATAAGAAATGCGATGACTAGAACAGCTGTAAAAACAATAACGCCTAGTTGTAAGCCTGTATATCGGCAAGCAGCCGCAACAAGCATCGGCATGAAAATACCAAAAGATCCAAGACCCACAATATTTCGGAAAAAAGTAATGCACAAAGCACAGAGAGGAAAAAGTAAGAATATACTGGCTGTATTTTCTTCAAGTCCAAGTAATGCCAATAACGCGATTACATTTAACCGATCAGCCCTTTCGGGTAAAGCTAAACCTGATTGAACACCGGCTGCAATTCGATTAGAACGAATATCGAATTCGTAATCAAAACTGATGTTTCTGGTGTGCTTAAATAAAACCTCATCGCCACGATAGAGTTCTAAATAATGCGCTGGTAAAAAAGCAAAATGTCCATTGGTCGGATCGAAGGGAACCCAGTGCTCTCCCACATACACTTCCACCCATTGGTGAGAAGTTTTTTTCGGCCCCCCTTCCAAAATAACACCGCCCACTAACCGAGCAGGAATTTTATTCAGCCGTGCTAGCGCGACAAACAAACGGCTTTTTCCGTTACAACTCGCTTGCTTTAACCTTAGCGCTGTTAAAGCATCAGTCATCCCTTTAAAGGGAACACTGGATAGCTCATTATAAGTGTAATAAAAAATAGCTGTGAGTAACGGAAGCATCTCCTGAGAAGCCGAAGGTTTTATTTCGCTCCACAAATTAGACACTTCTGGATGGTTAACCTGTACCGCCTCTGTTGGTGCAAGGTATTCTTGAAATGCTTCTGAATATTTAGTGGGCACTGTGAGATCAGGAGAGATTGTAAAGCGAGTGGCTTGTTGAGCAATCTTTGCGCGATAAACAACTTTATGTGAACCTGTTAATTCAGAACCTTCCCAAACCGCTAAACGTCCACTGGGTATATCATCTAAACGATAGTCCAATAAGCCTGACTGAATTGTCTGTTCAATAATATTCTGACGATTATTATTTTGAGGAACATAAGTTGTAATACTCACGTCCTGATCATTCACATCAAAAAACATGGACAATGTAAATTGTTTTACTTCAAGAGGCAGTAACTGCTTAACTCGATCGGGCTGAAGAAATACATGCAGACACAATAAGAGCACCCCTACAAAAAAAATCCAAAGATCGGGTTTTTCTTGTAATGATAAAGCCAACGGATTTGTTTTCACTCGAGTCATGTAAAACTCTTGATTTCAAGATAGGTAGGAAATAAAAACTGATTGGCAGGTCTCTCTGTGAGCTTATGCATAAACGTCCAAAATGTTTTAATGTGTTGTTTATCTCTCTCAACAGAGAATAAGTCATTCTATGACGCTCAACGATTTCTAACCCACTATTAATGCTTAGATTTAGTATTTACAACAAGGAATAACCAGAAATAGACAAAACAATCAGTCTATCTTTTAAGTCCAAAAAATTCAGGGGGTAACTCACAATTCTAACGGATATAAACGGTTTAAACGACCTACAATCCAAATAATCCGTTGAGTTACCCATCGATCAATTAATCACCCAACCGATACACTCGCTCGGCATTTTCATAAAATAATGCATGTTTTTCTTTTTCAGTCAGATCTGCTGTCATTTTCTTAAACGCGTTCCAGACGACATGGTAAGAAAGGGACCACTTATCAACAGGAAAGTTGCTTTCAAATAAGCATCGCTCAACACCAAAGCATTCCAGCGCATGTAAATAGTAACGTTGTTGGGTGTCTACTATTTCATCAGAAGATGGGGGAACATCTCGTAGATTCCAACCAAATCCGTTATCCGGCATCGCCAACCCCCCCAGCTTGGCATAAACATTCTCACATTTTGCAATCTCAGCAATATCTTTTTTCCATGTTTGAAAAATTTCCTCTCGCCGCCCTTTATAGGGCCCCACACCTAATGGCGTCCCAAAATGATCAAGAATGATGGTGGTGTCTGGGGCAGAATTAGCCAAATGGATAAAGTCTTGATTTTGATGATGATAGTGCCATGTATCATACGTCAGACCATGCTGACCCAATATCGCTACACCTTTTTGAAACTGCTGATCTCGATATAATCCTTTTTTCTGGCGAGGTTTGATAAATAAAAATTCATTATTCTCTTCAAAGGCCCCTGCTTGACGAATACCTCGAAATCGCCCTTTTCCCGCAAGACTATGAGCCTCTAGGGCCTCTATGAGCAAATCCTCGTCTAACGTCAAATCAGTGTGAGCAACGATCCCTGCGATTTTGGCTTTTTTTCCGTTTGCTCGGTCACTTTCTTCAGCAATCTCAGTAACAAATTCTGTTTCCCCAACTGGTCGAAGGTATTCAGGTCCTGTTTTCAAGTAATGCGCATGACACTCAATAAATACCGTTTTTTGAATATTATGACCACTCTCGGTGTCATCCCACAGATCCGGTAATAGATAATCATTGGGGCGAGCAGTCCAGAGATGATGGTGAGGATCGATAATTGGACGATCAGGATCCAATATTTCTTCTTTAACAGACAGCAGCCAATCATCGTTATCATGGATTATTTTTTTCATAGGGAACCTTTCTTATTATGACGCTTTATTATGTTATTTTTTAAACTCGACTTATTTTTACAGATCATTGTTTTAGCTTTACGTAGTGTATTACATTGAGCCTAGAGAAGACTTCAAGGCAAAGTTATTATCGTATTGATTAGAAGGCTGGCAACGCTAAGTGGCACAAAATTCAACATAATACCAGCTAGACACTAAACCAGCTTACTTTATAGTGACTAGACCCTCCGCCATCGGTAAACTACCGGCCTTAGGACGATCTGCCAGTTTAAATGCAACTGACAGGCTTCAAACGGACAATGATTGTTCGCGCCAGATGTATTATGTCGTGTAACGTAACTTCCCCTACACTATTTGCACAGAGTTATTGTGAGTACTCCCACAACAAGTCAAATTGACGGCACCCCATTACAGGCAATTATGTTTGCCGATGTATCGGGAAGCTCTGCCCTGTATAAACGTCAGGGAAATTTGAAAGCTAAACAGTTAATCGATACCGCCATCAACCTGATGAAAACCATCACTATGACGAATACTGGCTTTGTGGTGAAAACCATCGGTGATGAAGTCATGGCTAGGTTTAATACCCCCGAAGATGCCTGTCGAGCAGCCAGTGAAATACAGCAGCAATGTAGCTTGGCAACGGCAAATGAAGAAGAGCAAGGACTCGCGATTCGAATAGGAATGGATTTTGGGCAAACTGTTTTGGATGACAATGATATCTTCGGCGATACCGTTAACGATGCTGCCCATGTTGCTCATATTGCGCGCCCCAATCAGATTGTGATCACGCAATCCATGGTTGACGCTCTATCGCCTAATTTTCAAGAGCAATGCCAAGAATTTGATCGAATAAAAATTAAAGGCGAAGCGAAGAAAAGTCTCATTTATCGATTTGTGTGGGAACAATCTAACGAGGACCATAGCGCTACTATGGTGATGGCCATTAATCACATCACCCAAAAAATCGATGCCAATATTTTGCAGCTCGATTACAACAACAAGCGTATGGCTGTATCCTCAGAAACATTGCCTTTCATTATTGGTAGAGATCATCGCATTGCAAATCTGCACATCGACTCTAGTCTTGCTTCGAGAGATCATTGTCACATTGTGATGCAACGAGGAAAGTTTGTTCTAGTTGACCACAGTACAAACGGCACTTACATCAAAGGCCCTGATCAACCTGAAATCTATTTGCGCCGAGAACAACTGCCGTTAATCGGCGAAGGGACAATTTCAATTGGGCGAAGAGCCGCGCAAGCACCCGAACTCACTATTACCTATTCGTTATAACTCTCAATCTCTGGTTCTTTATTTAGCTCGAACACGTTGACTATGGTAATTTTTTAGCTTCAGTTTAATTCGCCACTTTAGACACTGACTCCATTGTTTTTTTGCCTTTCATCACTATTACCAGTCCCCCATTTATTCCCTTTTTATTTCTCCATTAAATCGGAAATCTTCGTATTAGTTCTCATAACGAAATATTTATTAGATTAATTCAACGTATTTTTTAAATTTTTATTCCCAATATCCCTCTATAGCGAGCGTATTCAAAAGTGACAGAATATTCAGCGTAAGGATTCACTTACAACGCAACGTCCTACACTCAAGCATAATATTAACTCACACCCAACAAATCGAAATGACTAGATATTCTGTAAAAAAAATAGAACATTTCTGTCTAACCACCGGCTTCTCAATCGTCTCTCAGTAATGCAGGATAAAGCTATTAAACGCTGAGGAGGTGATCTCATGTCTAAACCACTCACTAATAACGCAAATCAAAAACATTTAACAAAAAATTCTTTATTTCCCCAAAGAGAAAAACAGCAATCTTTGAAAAGTCTGGTCATTCTCACCGTTTGTCTATTAGCTTGTTCATTAGTAACACAGAACTCAGAGGCTCAAGATAGCACTATTGCTGACGGTTTTTTCCTACCGACGGACATGGATTTCTTTTATAACAATGGAAACTTAAATACCATGATCAATGATCGTTCTGCGCGATCAAACCAAAATACGACTGGTAGATCAGATAATCATACACACCTATGGTTAGCAAATTTTGCACGAGGGCTGGACAATGATGACTTATTACTCACCGCAAAAAATTTAAGAAATAATGACATGTCTTCTTCTCAACGCGGCCATAATTACAGATGGCTTCAAAATAATGAGCTTGATTCGCCACGAAAAACAAAAACGTTTATAAGAAAAATGGTTAGCTCGGCGTTAAAAACGTATTGGAATCACTGGAGACAAACTTCATTATCAGAAAACTCTCTGGTACCTGATGCGGATGGAAAAGGGAAAATTCAATGGCAACAAACTGACATTAATTATCGTATTAAAGTATCTGGGGATTATATAAAGCTGATGTTTAAAATGGAATTTTATTAATTAACGTTCATTTATCATTCAATTATCTGCCCTTCCGTTTATTTTATTACACTCAACCCAATGCTACACTACGCGCCTCATTCACAAGGTGTTCTCATGGGCGACTCAACAGAATCCAACCCCACCTCTTTATCAAGATCAAAAGAGGTTTCTGAATTTAAACCAGCCAATCTACTCAAGCGACTGGCAGCCATATCCTACGATTTTATGTTGCTCACTGGCTTAAGCTTTGGCTATGGTGCATTTGCGTTACTCGCCCGTTATTTCTTTTTTCCTGACACCGTAGATACCAACGCCGTTACTGGTTTCGCGCCACCAGGTATCATTTTTAAAGTTGGTTGGTTTTTATTAATCGCTTTATTTTTTATTTTTTTCTGGCACCGCGGCGGGCAAACTCTCGGAATGAGAGCGTGGAAAATACGCGTTATCAATAAAAACGGAACGAATATCTCCATTGTTCAAGGATTTATTCGCTGCTGTCTCGCGCCTCTCTCTTTTGGGTTAGCGGGCATTGGTTATCTGTGGTGTCTGTTTGACACAGAAGGCCAAACGTTACATGACAAGCTGTCAAAAAGCGTTGTGATTCAACTTCCACCGAAATCAAAAAAACAATAGGTCTCAATAAATAAAGAGTGGAATGGCGTGGAGAGAATAAATAACGTAACGCCGTACTTAACACATTCTACCTTGTCTCTCCCTAGTACATTAACGCCGCTGTAACATCCATATCCCTATTAAACAACACATACCGATTGGCACAGCAACAGCTATCAACGGTGAGAAATTAAAAACTAAACTGGAGGCGGCCAAAAAATTTTGGCCAATATTAAACACAATCCCTGTTAACAGTGCGATCGTCAAACGATAACCCATTGTAGACTCTCGTAATGACCCAAAAATAAATGAGACTCCCACCAATGCTAAACTTATCATCACGAACGGCTGGGAGATTTTCTGCCAAAAAGACAACCAAAAAGGCTGGCTTTCTAATCCTTGTTGATCACGTGACTTTGCATATCGATACAAGTTCTGAATAGACAGGGCTTCTGTGGGCAAAACAAGATCATTGAGTGCTTTTGGCGTTAACTCCGCATTCCACAATTGCCGTGAATAATTATCTTGTAACACGGTTCTCACCTTTTCTCCCTCTTCATTTTCTAAATGAAGAAAAAAACTTGTTTTACCTTCCTCTAATTGCCATTGATCGCCAATGTAGGTTGCCCCTTCAGCAAATCCTGTCGACTTTAGTGTCATACCCTCTTGGTCTAACTGATACTGAGTCACGCCATATAATTTTTTATTAAGTCCATTAAAGTGATAAAACGTATTATTTTCTCTATACCAAAAACCAGAACCTGATTCCAAAACACCAACATCAGATTTAGCGGAGGCCTTGACACCCTCCGATAACTGTAACGTCACTGGCGCAATATATTCACCAATCAAAACACCAACACACATCAAAAATAATACAGGACGCATCACAGCCCAAATCAACTTCTTCATGCTAACGCCCGCTGCTCGAATAATGACTAACTCATTCGCATCAGCATGAATACCCAAGCCAATAATGCATCCTAAAAATGCAGCAAAGGTTAAGTTTTCATACACCATGTTAGGTACTTGCCACAAAACATAAGACACCGCTTTATTGAGCGTGTAATTTCCTTTTAAGCTTTGAAGCTCCCCAATCATCAATGACATAAAGAAAATAAACACGATGAACACCAGCGAACCGAGTGTTGCCATCAGAACTGTACCGCCTATATACCGATTCAGTTTATGCATTGTGATTATCTCTTGTGACACGCTCACCACCGACCTCTGACGAGACACGGGAGTTAAACATTTTTCCATTCGGCTGGCCGTTGTTCCACCACATTAATGCAAGACCTAAACACAAATACATGCCATGAATGGGCCACAGACCAACACTGGTAGATAACTTTTGTTCTTCCACCCAGCCTTTAGCAACAACCAACAAACCTAGGTAGGACATAAACAAGAAAAAAGCGGGAAGCATTTTTACAAATCGTCCTTGCCTTGGATTAGTGTGACTCATGGGAACAGCAATAAAAGTAACAATAATGACCATAATAGGAAGTGATATTCGCCAATGAAACTCAGCCTTATAAGCTTGATGATCCACTTCAAGCAAACGTTTCAAAGGAAGGTTTTCTAATTTAACAGATCGTCCACGAACCACATCTCTTGGCTGCAAGTAATAACCGTAGGTCTCAAATTTTAACTCCTGATAATTACGCTCCCCTGGTTTTCCTACGTATTGATAACCATCATGAAGAAGTAAATATCTTCGCCCTGTATCGGGATCATTCCACTCTTCTCCCTCTTTTGCCGTAATCACAAACAGTTGCTCTTGTTCTGCTGAATCAGCGGAGCTAAGAACCGTCTTCAAATCACTCACAGGTTGCCCTGTATCCGATGGAGATAATTCATCTGTCGACATCTCGGCAATAAACACATTGTTAATTTTGGTTCTAGACTCATTAAAGCTCTGAAAATACGTCATCAATTTCCCATCCGACAACGTCTGAAACCGATTAGCCGCTAACACATTCAACTCACTGCGCTGACTTTGCTCTTCAAAGATATTTTGAGTTTTTGCTAGATAATGAGGAGCAATCCAAATTGAAAGCGCTGCTACGACGATAGCAATAATCCCTGAAGAGAAAAGTGTATGACCCAATATTTTTCCCTTACCAATTCCACCGCTCGACAGAACAACCATTTCGTTGTCGACATAAAGGCGGCCAAACGCCATAAGAGCGCCGAGGAAAAAACTGATAGGTAGGATGAGCGTTAAAAATTCAGGTATTCGATAGGCAAGTACAAGGAACAAAACATTTGGTGAGAAATCACCATTCCAAGCCTGATCCAAATATTTTGAAAATCGCCCACCGACACTAAAAAGTACTAGCGCTCCACTAATCACTAATGTTGTTGTCAGTATCTCTCTAGTAATGTAGCGCAGTATAATCACAGGTTTTTATGTTCTTTTTAGCGTGTGTGGTTGCTCATCTTTACAACTGACGTAAACTATAGGTTTACATCACATTGCAAAGCAAGCCATTATAAGCGGCCAACAAAACGAATAGCTAGCTTGAACTGCTTTCTCTGTGATTCAACCTAATCTTTGGACAACAAATCTAGGATTCTTCATGAAGTTTCTTGCAAGCCACTCCACTAGCTCATCTCAAAAAGCCGATTGCCTTATTATTCCTATCTTTGACGGCGGAAAACTCTCTGACTCTGCATCAGAACTTAACAAAGCCAGTAATGGAGCGATACGCGCCCTGATCAAATCAGGAGATATAACAGGCAAAGTCGGCGAGAGCGTCCTTTTGCATACAGTACAGAATATCCATGCTGATAGAATTTTACTTGTCGGTTTTGGCCAACAAAAACATTGCAGCACGTCAGACTTCCGAAAATCAATTTTATCCGCGGCGAATGCCATTAAAAAAACTCAAAGTAAAAACGCCTTTTTATATCTTTCCGGTGTGATAGTCGATGGACGCGATGAAAACTGGAAAGCGCAACAAACCGTTCTGCTTTTTTCTCAACAATTCTATGTATTTGACTCACTCAAAAGTCAAAAAAAATCACCGAACCCATTAAAAAGCATCAATATCTGCACTGAGAAGCCTCTATTAAGTTCAACCAAAAAAGCTGTGTCAACGGCCTCTGCAATAGCCGAAGGCACATCGCTAGCGAGAGATCTCGGCAATCTCCCAGGCAATATTTGCACCCCTACGTATTTAGCTGAAGAAGCAAAGAAAATTGCAAAAAACCACACGAAGATAACCGCCAAAATTCTGAGTGAAAAGCAAATGGAGAAGCTTGGCATGGGCTCTCTGCTTAGCGTATCTGCCGGAAGCAAAGAACCGGCTCAACTGATTGTATTGGAGTACGCCGGAGCTGCTAAATCTCAAAAGCCGACGGTGTTTGTAGGCAAGGGAATTACGTTCGATACCGGAGGAATCAGCTTGAAACCTGGTGGCGGTATGGATGAGATGAAGTTCGACATGTGCGGAGCAGCTAGTGTGTTAGGTGCGATGAAAGCAATCAGTATCCTCAAGCCTAAGCTAAACTTCGTTGTCGTTGTCGCTGCCGCTGAAAATATGCCAAGCGGAAAAGCCACCAAACCGGGCGATATCGTGACCTCAATGTCTGGTAAAACTATCGAAGTATTGAATACCGATGCGGAAGGTCGACTCGTTTTATGCGACGCGCTCACTTATGCAGAACGCTTTAAACCCAAAGCGGTGGTTGACGTCGCAACGCTAACAGGTGCATGTGTTGTAGCTCTAGGACAACATGCTTCCGGTTTATATAGCAATCAACAACCTCTCGCAAACCAATTAATCGCTGCTGGAGAAATCAGTAGCGATCGCGCGTGGCAAATGCCGCTCTGGGATGAATACAAACCACAGTTAGACAGCAACTTTGCCGATTTAGCCAATATAGGTGGTCCAAAAGCAGGGAGTATTACAGCCGCCTGCTTCCTTTCTCACTTCACTGAATCTTACCCTTGGGCCCATTTGGATATTGCTGGTTCAGCGTGGTTATCGAATGCCGACAAAGGCGCAACAGGACGTCCAGTGCCATTATTAGTCAATTACCTACTGGAAAATGGCTAAAATGCTCCGTCGTTTCGTTGCATATTTTGGACAAAAGGTAAGATGGAAAAAGTTATTTTTTACGTTTTAAAATCAGACCAGATAGATGAGCGGCATCAGTTTGTCTGCCGCTTTATCGAAAAAATGAGAAGCATCGGCAACACGGTCTTTATTGCTACTGCAAACGCTGAGCATTCAAGAGAACTCGATCAACTATTATGGACATCCCCTCCTGAATCTTTTATGCCGCACCAGATCATTGAGCCGTCAAACCCCGCGATAGCTGCCAATTCCGATGAAGAAAGCGGATTATCAAGTGAGCAAACGACGACAACAGAATCAGTGGTGATTTGCCATACGCTAGAATCTGAGAATGCCGATTGTGTGCAGGATGTTTATATCAACCTTCGGCCACAACCCCCTTCCAATCACGCTAAGTTAAATCGATTAATAGAAATTGTGGTAAAGGACAATGATGTTCTAAACTCAACAAGAGCAAATTATAAATTTTACCAAGAGTGCGGCTATCCGCTACAATCTCATCCTGTTCAAAACTTGTAGCACCTGCTAAGTGTGGCACTCTCTTAAAAGAGAGCCCTCACTGCATTTTTCACAATCAATAATAGTCAGTAGTGGGACTTTACGGCAATGTCGAAAAAGCCAATTTCTATCAAACAAAAGCCATCAAAAAAAGCATTATTGGACGAATTAGAATCAATTAAACACTTGCTTGATGACGAAGATAGTGATTTTGAACCACCACTTCTCACTCAAGAAGTGAGCAGCAGCCATCAAAACTTTAATGAAGCGACCGATAGTGATATCGACTTTGATGCTCTCCCAGTATTAACTGATTCCCTCGATGTAAATGAAGAAGACATTCCCACATTAGAGTCTTCGGTCGAAGAAGATGACATTGTCTCTAGAGCTATGAAAGCACAATCGTTCAAAGATTCTCCTGAACAATTTACTCCATCCCAGCAGAAAACAAAGTCCCTATTTGATGACGAGCCAGAGATAAAAAGTGACCCGACTGGCGAAGAATTATCACCAGAAATGATTGCTCTCAATGCAATGCCTAAAGATGTTGTTAAACCCAAGGCACCCAACATAGAAGAACCTACCAAGCCTTCAGAATCAGAAACAACAACAGAATCCTTTTCAGAAACTAAACCATTAAAACCCGAGTCCAAAAAATTTCTCAGTTTGGAAGAAGAGCTAAAAAGTATCGCGAACGATATCGTAGATGAAACACCGATTGACACCACTCTCGATGAAAATCACGTCAATGAGACGCTCAAAGAGTTTGATGATTACTTAATTGAAAATGATCCAACTGAAGACAGTAATACGAGCAAGGAGATACATCGAGAAGACGAAACCCCTTTTGACGATAAGCCATCAACTGGTGACGCTTTATCCATATCCAATGCGCCGCAATCAGACAATGAAGCGATCGAACAATCCCCTTTAGCGTTAAAAGAAGATGTATTAGAAGAGACGGAAGAAGAGGCACCAGAATTTGAAACATTGGATAACGCTGACGCTTTGCAATCAGGCGATAATAAGCAAGCAGAAGAGGATTCCACCACTGAATTCAATATTGAAGATGATTCATTTGAAAATAGTACAGCAGCAGATACTCAAGAAGATACCTCTGACGAATCGGACGATTCTTTACTAGAAGCAGCCATCTTAGAAGTCACCAACAGTATTACAGGTGGTGACCTATCAGAGCAGGTGCAAGAATCGCTCGCTAAAGATAAAAAAACCAACGAATCTGAATCAACAAAAGAGCATCAACCCAGTCTCTTTGACACAAGTGAAAATGATTCCAGCAAAGAAGCACTCAACAAGAAAAAAATCGATGAAGCTGACCAGCCAAAATCTGACAAGGAAGTTTCGACCATTGAATCCACAGCTGAAAAACCAACTAAAGAATCAGATGGATCCTTGACCTCTTCAGTCGCGAGTGTAAAAACACCCAATAGAAAAATGGAAAATCCAGCCATTAAAAAGACTGAAAACCCATTTTTACCCAAGCATATACGTGAACGATTACATACCAATCGAACACTACAGCAAGAAATCGACGACAGTACCGCCGCACAAATGTCTCTCGATGCCAATGAGAAGCTTGCCAAAGGCAACCAACCCCCTTCAACAGAAAATCCTCCGGCATCAAAACCTACTGAAAATACCCCCACTCAAAGTGCCTCTCAAGAAGATAGGGTGATCGAAGAAGTCATCGGCTCCGTCTTGCCTAAAATCGAGAGCGAACTTCGACAAAAAATCCGAGAATTGATTAAGCAAGAAAAATCATCTGACTAATTCGAGACTGTTTTAGGCTAGGCCCACCACCCTCCCCGAGGTATAATTCCGCCTTTGGTCTCAATGGGATCATAGGGCTAACCTCATAACATGGATAATCACCAGTCAACATTTAGTCCTCTATTTTTACTCAAAAATGTAACCCTATTTTGCATTTAACATTTAACTCAGTGATATAAGCAGTCGAACCTCCATGGAAAAAACATACGCTCCGCAATCAATCGAAACCAAGTGGTATCAAGAATGGGAACAAAAAAATTACTTTGCCCCTAGCGGCAAAGGCGAGCCTTATTCCATTATGATTCCACCACCTAACGTCACTGGCAGTTTACACATGGGGCACGGGTTTCAAGCGTCTATCATGGACGCGCTGATTCGTTACAAACGTATGTGTGGAAATAATACATTGTGGCAAGTTGGCGTCGATCACGCCGGTATCGCGACACAAATGGTTGTTGAACGACAACTTGATGCCAAAGGGATTTCTCGACACGATCTTGGGCGAGAGAAATTTGTTGAGAAAGTCTGGGAATGGAAAGAAGAATCCGGCGGAAACATTACTCGCCAACTTCGTCGTCTAGGCGCTTCAGCCGATTGGTCCCGTGAACGTTTCACCATGGACGACGGTTTTTATAAGGGTGTTCAAGAAGTCTTTATTCGATTACATGAAGACGGTTTAATTTATCGTGGCAAACGGTTGGTTAATTGGGACCCCAAACTTCATACCGCTATTTCTGATCTCGAGGTTCTTTCTGAAGAAGAAGATGGCCATCTCTGGCATTTTAAATACCCATTAACAGATGGCTCAGGTTTTCTTATTGTAGCAACCACGAGACCCGAAACCATGCTTGGCGATACCGCTGTTGCCGTTCACCCAGAAGACGAACGCTATCAACATTTAATCGGTAAAACCATCACCTTGCCATTCACTCAACGTCAAATTCCTATCATAGCCGATGATTATGTCGAAAAAGATTTTGGAAGTGGCTGCGTGAAAATAACGCCGGGACACGACTTTAACGATTACGAAATGGGGCTAAGGCACGACCTACCGGTAATTAATGTGTTTGATGACGACGCAAAGTTAAATAATTCAGTTCCCGAACAATACAAAGGCATGGATCGATTTGATGCTCGTAAACAAATCGTTTCAGATTTAGAAGCAGAAGGCCTACTCGAAAAAATCGAACCACACAAATTAAAAATTCCTCGCGGTGATCGTAGTGGTGTCATTATCGAACCCTACTTAACCTATCAGTGGTATGTAAAAACAAAACCATTAGCCGAGGAAGCAATTAAAGCCGTTGAAGATGGGGACATCGAGTTCGTCCCAAAAAATTACGAAAACATGTACTTTTCTTGGATGCGAGACATTCAAGACTGGTGTATTTCTCGACAACTTTGGTGGGGCCATCGCATCCCTGCTTGGTATGACGAAGACGGTAAAATTTTTGTCGGGCGCAGTGAAGAAGACGTCCGCAAGAAACATAATATCTCTGATAATGTCACCTTGAAACAAGACGAAGATGTTCTCGACACATGGTTTTCATCAGGTTTATGGACGTTTGGCACACTAGGTTGGCCAGAAAACACGCCTGAGTTAACAACGTTTCACCCATCCAATGTGTTAGTGACAGGATTCGATATTATATTTTTCTGGGTTGCCAGAATGATTATGCTCACATTGTATTTTCGAAAAGAAATACCATTTAAAACGGTTTACTGTACCGGCATGGTTCGTGACAGCCATGGCCAAAAAATGTCGAAGTCCAAAGGAAATGTTCTTGACCCTATCGACATGATTGATGGAATCGACCTAGAAGATCTCGTCAAAAAACGAACTGCCGGCATGATGATGCCACGGCTCGAGCAAAAAATTGAAAAGCAAACACGCAAGGAATTTGCTGGCGGCATACAAGCCTATGGCACCGACGCTATGCGTTTTACTTTTTATTCGTTAGCCTCCCGAAGTCGTGACATTAATTTTGATGTTGGCCGCATTGAAGGTTATCGAAATTTTTGCAATAAAATATGGAATGCTTCTGCTTACGTTTTAAATAACTGTGAAGATTTTAATGCGAGCAGCACCAACGCAAACAATATTGAACTATCTCTTGCCGATCGCTGGATACAATCACGACTTCAGCACGTAATAAAAGTCGTCCGCGAAGGTATAGACACCTATCGTTTTGATTTAGCCAGTCAATCACTTTACGACTTCGTATGGAATGAGTTTTGTAGTTGGTATTTGGAATTATCAAAGCCAGTTCTTACTGACGAATCAACATCACCAGAACAAAGACGCGGCACCCAGCAAACATTAATTAACACCTTAGAAACTATTTTACGATTAGCTCATCCTCTCATGCCGTTTATTACTGAAGAATTATGGCAAAGCGTGAAAGCAAAGGCTGGTGTAACAGGCGACACAGTTATGCTAGCGCCCTACCCCATGCCCGACGAAAGTAATTACGATGCTATCGCAGAATCCGATTTGGAATGGGTAAAAATATTTGTCACAGGCATTCGAAATATTCGCGGTGAAATGCAATTATCTCCGAACAAAGAATTGATCGTTATTTGTAAAAATGCCAGCCCTGAGGATCAACTACGCATTGAAAATAACAAACGATTTTTATGCAAATTAGCTAACATTGAAAATCTGACATTGTTATATAAAAACGAAGAAGAGCCATTATCCGCTACTGCGTTAGTCGGCAAAATGGAGTTGCTCGTTCCAATGGCTGGATTAATTGATGTGGCTGCTGAAAGCCAACGACTTCAAAAAGAAATCGATAAGTTTTCAAAAGAACTGGCAAGAATTGAAGGGAAATTGTCAAACAGTAAATTTGTTGATAATGCACCGGAAGAAGTCGTCGCCAAAGAAAAAGCAAAAGCGGAAGATGCTAAAAGTGCCGCTGACAGATTGCGCACTCAATTAGAAAAAATGAAAACACTATAATGTTTCAAAGAATATCGTTCAGAGAAGCGATACCTTTAAGTTAACTGTAAGCTAGCTGCTCGATTATTTTTCTAACAGGCGCATAACTTCGTCGATGAATCGGTAACACGCCGTGCAATGCTAAAGCTTCCAAATGCTGCTTTGAGGGGTAGCCTTTATGTGACTCAAATCCATACTCAGGATAAATATCACTTAACGCTATCATCTCTCTATCTCTGGTCACCTTCGCCAAGATTGACGCCGCACTGATGGCTGAAACTCGACTATCTCCTTTCACCACCGCTTCCGCAGAATAATCCCACTTTGGGATTTTATTCCCATCCACCAATACATGTTCAGGCGGAACAGATAAACCGTCAACCGCCCTCGCCATTGCTAACAAACTGGCTTGCAGAATATTGATGCTATCTATTTCTTCCACCGATGCCCGAGCAATGCACCAACTGATCGATTGCTCTTTGATGATATCAAACAAAGCTTCTCGTCTTTTTTCCGTTAGCTTTTTAGAGTCGTTTAATCCGTCAATAGGTTTGTCAGGATCTAAAATGACAGCCGCTGTCACCACATCTCCCGCTAAAGGCCCCCGCCCCACTTCATCAACACCCGCAAAAAGATGCCCTTTGTACTCACTCACAAAAGGCGAGAGTTCGACAGCCATAATCTTTATACCGTTTTTATTAAGTTAAGCACTGCTGCAGCCGCTTTCTTATCGGCATCTTGTTTCAGTGTTTTATGAATAGTTAAAAATTCATTTTTTAACTCATTCACTTTTTTTTCATCTTCAAAATATGACATTATTTTTTCGGATAAAAGCTCCGGAGAAACATCATCTTGAATTATTTCAGGAACCAATTCCTTTCCGGCTAAAATATTAGGTAGCGCGATATGAGGCGTTTTTATTAGCCGAGATAAAATGGCGTAACTAAGTGCTGGAAATTTATAAGCAACAACCATCGGCTTTTTTAACAACATTGCTTCAAGCGTTGTCGTCCCGGAGGCCATCATCACTGCATCAGCAGCACACATTATTTCATGTGAGCGACCAAGCATTAACGTAACAGGTAATTCAGGAAAATCTGCTAGTATCGTTTCAAGCTGAACTAAGCGTTTTTTGTTGGCTGCAGGAATGAGGAATTTAAATTGCGGATTTTTTTGGATGCACAATTGTGCAGCAGCCAAAAATTCAGGCGCAAGGAGTTTTACTTCACTTCCACGGCTACCAGGTAAAAGAGCAATCACCTGCTCACGGTTCGTTAAGCCCAAAGCTTTTCGTGCTTCACTGACATCAGGATCAAGTGCCAATTGATCAGCTAACGTATGACCGACAAAAGTAACAGGGACATCATGATCATTATAAAATTTTGCCTCAAAAGGAAACAACGTCAACATCAAATCAACTGAATTGGCAATTTTTTTTACTCGTCCCTGTCGCCATGCCCATACTTGCGGACTGACATAGTGCACCGTTTTAATTCCAGCTTCTTTAAACTGCCTTTCTAAGGGTAAATTAAAACTTGGAGAATCTATACCGATAAAAACATCGGGCGGGTTACTCAAAAAATGTTCGCGAATTTTTTTTCTAATTCCTAATAATTCAGGTAATCGTTTCAGGGGTTCGACATAACCCATTACCGCTAAACGCTCTTGATCTGAAAAAGAATGGCAACCTTCGGCAATCATTTTAGGTCCACCAATACCTTCAAAGATTGCTTTGGGATAGCGAGCTTTAACAGATCGCATCAATCCCGCACCTAAGGTATCACCGGATGATTCACCAGCGAGAATACCTATACGGATAGACTGAGACGGTTCAGAAGGCATGTTAAATTACCGCTTGGAATAATCATGAAGAGTGAAATGATGAACATCAAAAACAAAAAGAACTATCTAACGATACCGCGTCTAGACGCACGAAGAGAATCAGTTAATAGCGTAATAACGTCATGATCTTTTGCTTGCGAATCTAATTCTACTAATGCTTCATCGAGAGTAAGGCCACGCCGATACAATGTTTTATAAGCCTTGGTTATTGCACTTATTTCCTCTTTCTCAAAGCCTCTTCGTTTTAGACCTTCAGCATTAATGCTTTTAGCTTCTGCGGGGTTTCCAGTAACAACAACGTAAGCAGGAATGTCTTTACCCACTGTTGTTCCCATCGCTGTAAAACTGTGAGCCCCAATATGGCAAAACTGATGAACTAAGGTATAACCACTCAGCTGAACCCAGTTACCTAAATGAACATGTCCTGCCAAAGCCACATTGTTAACAAGAATACAGTGATCTCCAACAACACTGTCATGTCCAACATGAACATACGCCATTAGTAAATTATCATTGCCGATGGTTGTCTCATGCCGGTCTTGGACAGTACCACGGTGAATAGTAACGCCTTCGCGAATAACATTATTATCGCCGATTACTAAACGGGTTTTTTCGCCTTTGTATTTTTTATCTGGCGTATCTTCTCCGACAGAAGAAAACTGAAAAATATGATTATTTTTTCCAATTTTTGTCGGGCCTTTGATAATGACATGAGACTCAATGATTGATCCAGAACCAATTTCAACATTCGCACCAATTATCGTGAAGGGCCCAACAGATACATCATTAGCGATAACTGCTGTGGAATCTATGATGGCAGAGGGATGTATCAAAATAGGTTCTCTTTGTCGTTAAATAATTTATAAAAAACGAAAGTTTTTCACTCTTTATTTTCTGATTTTTAATTTCGTTATTTAGTCACTTTGCGATCAGCACATAGAATTGTCGCCTTTGCAGCAAGGACACCATCTACCGAGGCTTTACAATCAAATTTCCAGATACCCCGTTTCTCAGAAACAACTCGCGCTTCTAACTGCAACCGATCACCAGGAATAACTTGGCGTTTAAACCGAACGTCATCTGAACCGGCAAGGACATAAACAGAACCATCTTCAGGTGTTTTATCAAGCGTTTTAAAGCCTAGTATCCCTGAGGCTTGAGCTAAGGCTTCAATAATCATGACACCTGGAAAAATTGGTGCTTCTGGAAAATGCCCATTAAAGACTTCTTCGTTTATCGTTATATTTTTATAGGCAACTATTGACTCACCAAGAACAAGCTCTGTCACTCTATCGACTAATAAAAACGGATATCGATGCGGAAGATATTTTTTTATTTCAGTTACATCCATCGGCATTTCTGTCATAACGTTCTCTTTCAACTCTTCTTATAGTTTGTTTATTTTCTGATCCATCAAACCGCGTATTGTCCCACAGACGATGTAGTGAAGACAGTAGTAGAATTATTTTTCTATATCCTTCAATCGCCGGCTCAGTTCATCTAACTGACCAAACCTAACCGCACTTTTACGCCATTGCGCTGTTTTCGCCATAGGCGTTCCTGAAGAGTAGGAACCAGCTTTCGTTATTGATTTTGTGACAAGCGTCATAGGAGTTACGATAACGTTGTCGGCAATTGAAATCTGATTAACAATACCAACACCCCCAGCAATCATGCAATTCTCACCAATCGTTGTGCTTCCAGCAACCGCCGTACACCCCGCTATTACCGTGTTTTTTTTGATTTTGACACCATGCGCGATCTGAACCATATTATCCAATTTAACACCTGATTCAATGACAGTATCTTCTAACGCGCCCCGATCAATACAGGAATTCGCACCAATTTCAACGTCATCACCAATCGTCACGCCCGCAAGCTGATGTATTTTTTGCCAACGAAGACCGAAACCTTCAGCGTCGTTATTTTTTTCAGGCGCAAACCCAAAACCATCTGCGCCAATAACGACACCCGCATGAATAAGAACATGGTTTCCGACAACGACATCATGATAAATCACCGTATTACTATGAATAACAGAACCCTCACCAATAGTTGAGTTTCTGCCGATAACGGCTCCATGTCCAATTGAGACATGATCTGCTAATGTCGCACCCGATTCTACAATAGCGTTTGCGCCAATATTCACATGATGACCAACAACCACATCATCAGCCACAACAGCACTTTTATGAATACTGGCTGACACGCAGTTGGAGCCGGATGAAAATAATTGCGTTAACTTTGCATAACTCAAGTACGGATCATTCACAACTAACTTGCTACCCGTAAAGTCTTTTACAAACTCATCTTTTAAAATAACAGCGGTGGCATTCGTGCTTGATAAATACTGTTTGTATGAGGGACTCGATAAAAAAGAAATTTGACCTTCGCTAGCATCATTCAGCGTAGCAATAGAAGAGATAACTAAAGAACCATCACCCAGTAATACGGCATCAAGGTGCTGAGCAATTTCAGATAACGTAAGTGTAAACGAAGACGCTGCCATAACTATTTAATCGATTTGGATACTTTGTGTATCAGTTAAATTCTACAACTTATAAATCCAAAAAAACAAAAATCCAAGCAGTCCGGTCTAGCCTTTGAGTTTTCTCATCTGGCTTTAAACAACCTACTTGGATTTATCATACAAACTTAAACAAAAAAACATCAGGTTTAAGTTTTTTATTAAACGTTAAATTACTTAGACTTGTTTATTCTGTCTGTTAATTTTGCCGTAATATCAAATGCAGCATCCGCGTGAATTGCGGCTTGCGCATTTAACACAAGGCCAATACCTTCAAGCTTAATTAACTCTTCTAAGGCTGCTTGAGCCTTTGCACCCAACTCCTGCATGATTTTTTGGCTTAATACACGGTCTTCGGCTTGTAATTTTTCAATCACTAATTTTCGATCGGCCAAACTATAATCACGTTTTTTCGAAAATTCGATTTGTTTTGCTTGATCCCAAGTCATGCCGTTTTTTTCTGCATTCTCGCCCATTTTCTTCAAGTCAGATTCAATACTATCTAGCTTTGCTCGCAACTCTGCATATTCTGCAGTCGCTCGTAATTCGCTGATACGCTTTTGAGCAATATCTGTTGCTTGAATTGCACGATTAATATTTAAAACCGCCACTTTACCTTCGGCTAATGTTACTGCGCTCATCATAAGCATTGCCGCAGCAACTATACCTGTCATTAAATTTTTCACTATCTGCACTCCACTATCATTGTTATAAATAAAATTGTTTAGAACGAGGTTCCCAAAGTGAATTGAAAAAACTCGGTCTCATCATAAAGCTGTTCATTAATTGGTCGAGCCACACTAAATCTTAATGGTCCGAATCCAGAAATCCAAGTAAGGCCAACACCATAAGATGAGCTGAGACCTTTCCATGTGATATCTTCGAGACAATTAAGTTGTCCAACACCACATTCCGAGCTAAACACATTACCAGCATCAACAAAGAACGCTGATTGTACCGAGCGTTGATCTTTGATGAAAGGCAAAGGAAAGATAATTTCAGCACTGGCTTCCACCAAGATATTACCACCGAACGCTCGATCACTTCGACCCGTCACAACCGATGCTAACTGCCCTGTACTTGTAGCACACCCAGAATTCACAGCTGGCGTATCACAAAGCAGATATCCTGAAGTTCCTCCAGTGGGCGTTTGAGCAATATACTGTTCAGGTGGTGTACTTCTGGGCCCCAGTGTATTTCGCTCAAAACCTCTCACAGAGTCAAAGCCACCCGCATAGAAGTTTTCAAAGAAAGGTACTCCATCGGTATCGCCATATGAATCAGCGTACCCCAACTCTGTTTTAAGTCGCAGCGTTAAATTTTTAGTAAGCGGTCTAAAGTACTGGCCTTGATAGCGCAACTTATAATATTCAAGATCTCCTCCAGGAACAGACAACTCTAGAGAAAGCTGTTGTCTATAACCCCTTGTCGCCAATACTCCACGGTTCAATGCATTTTGAATCCATGAAAATGTCATAGTGAATGTATCAAATTCCGTGCCGTTCCTATCCAAAAACCCTTCTGGTGTTTCTTGAACAATTGGATCATTCTCTAGAAATGCTGTTGCTGCAGGTAATGATGGAGCAACCGCAGCAGGGTCAGTCTGTAAGGCTTCTTGATAAGCGGCGTAGTCTAATACCCATTGCTGGTATTCGCTGTTTAGATAATATTGTCTTGTTAAAGCATTCTCGGCAAAAAGCTCAGGCGATCCTTTAATTTCTTGGCTTGAATAACTACCTGGGTCAACCACTAAATTTTCATAGCCTAAGCTAAAGCCAACTTGAGAGTTTTCTGATAGTGGATAACCAAAAGATAACGTTGCTCCATAACGATCAGTGTTAAAAGAAGAAATATTAAACTCTTCATAATCTGACTTTGTGTAATAGAGACCAAAGCCTCGACTTACACCATCGGGTGTGAAATAAGGGTCGGTGTAGTTAAAATTCGCTGATGACTGGTATCGATTGTGATTCACAGCAAAACCAACGCTTTTACCGGTACCAAACCAATTGGCATTGGTAATGTTAGCGCCAATCACTGCACCAAAGCCATCAGAATATCCCACCTGAAAACCAACCGAACCAGACGGCTGTTCTTCCACGGTAAATTCAACATCAACTTGATCGAGAGTGCCCGGCACTTCTACCGTATCTACTTCTACTCCTTTGAAAAAACCTAATCGTTCAAGACGCACTTTGGATTGTTCAATTTTTGCAGTCGATGCCGAAGCCCCTTCCATTTGACGCATTTCGCGGCGGAGGACTTCATCGACAGTCTGCGTATTCCCACGAAATTCGATTCTTCTTACATAGGCTCGCTTTCCTGGGTCTACAAAGAAGGTGACTGTCACCGTTTTATTTTCTTTGTCTTGTTCCGGAATGCCACGAGTTTCAGCAAAGGTATACCCATCATTGCCCAATCGCTGCGTGATAAAATCGGAACTGGTTGTCATCAATAATTGTGAAAAAGTTTGATCTTCTTTCATCACAATAAATTGACGAATTTCCTCTTCGGGCAATATAGGATCGCCTGCTAACTTTATATCACTAACGGTATACACATCACCTTCGGTCACATTAATCGTGACGTAAATAGCTTCTTTGTCTGGACTAATAGATATCGGCGCTGAGGAAATTGAAAAATCTAAGTAACCACGATCTAAATAAAATGACTCTAGCCTTTCAATATCACCGGTTAGTTTTTCACGGGAATATTTATCATTACCCGACAACCAAGAGAACCAGCCAGTAGTTTTAATTTCAAATAAATCTTTTAATTGGTCATCATCAAATTCATTATTACCAACAATGTTGATATGTTTGATACGGGCTTCTTTTCCTTCATCAACCTCAAGAGAAATTTTAACTTGATTACGCGGTAGCTTTTTCACCTCAGTCTTTACTGACGAGTTATATCGACCTTGATTGACATACTCTCTTTCCAAACTTTGCGCCAATCCTTCAAGAGTCGCTCGTTTAAAAATTTGACCTTCTGACAAACCATTCTCTTCAAGGCTCTTCATCAAATCATCTGTTTTAATGGCTTTGTTTCCATCAATTTCAATTTCACTGATCGCCGGCAATTCTTGTACACGAACGATGAGCACATCACCTTCACGTGCTAATTCAACATCATCAAAAAAACCCGTTTTGAAAAGCTCTCTTACCGCTTCACTGAGATTTCTTTGTGTAACGGTATCACCAACGCGAATAGGAAATGCAGAAAAAATAACACCACGAGAAACACGCTGATGCCCGTCTATCAAAATATCACTCACTCGGAATCGCTGAAGCCCAGAGCTATCTTGAGAAAATGAAGGAAAAGCAATAAAAAAAGTGAAGAGCAAAAAACCAAAACGTTTCATATACAATATCTAATGGTGTTAGCTGGACAATTATATTTCCCAACTAAATGTTTCTATTGACTGAGTCTATCTGAAGGAATATCTAAACCAGTTACCTGTTGATAACTAGATTAATCATATTTGAAGATATTGAATCAGTTGTTTATTGTTTATCTTTTGAAAATACTTAGTTGCGATTATTTACCGTCTAAATTTAGCCATTCACAACTAGACTAAAATTATTATTTATTGTTCCAATGAGCAGATCATTAGCTTACTAAATTCTTGCCTATGCACTTTTTTAGGCTGTCTGACTGGTCAACAAATATGACTCAATAACTTACAATTACTACAATCTCAACACATCGTTATAAAGAGCTAAGATCATCACCCCCACAACTAAAAATAATCCGACCTGATAGCCTACAACCTGTATTTTTTCTGACACAGGACTGCCTTTGATCACTTCAACGAGGTAATAAAGGAGATGTCCTCCATCCAAAACAGGAATTGGCAATAAATTAAAAACGCCAAGACTAACACTCAACAGTGCTAGAAAACTCACAAAGCTCTTCCAGCCACTCGCTGCTGAGGAGCCGGCCACTTTAGCAATCGTGATAGGTCCACTCAAGTTTTTAGTGGATATTTCACCCATTATCAGCTTTTTCACTGAGGTCAGTACAAACATGGAGGTCTGTCCAGTCTCACGAACTGCCTCTACGAAGGCTTCCGTGAAAGAGTATTCATAACGCCGAATATACGACTGGTCATACTGAGCACCCAGAGCAACTCGCCCTACAGTCTCTCCCGCGTCATTCAATTCACTCCTAGGAGTCACCACCAACTGCGTTTTTCTGCCTTCGCGCTCAACGACAACTTTCAACTCTTGTTCGGGACGCTGACTCACATAATTCGCCCATGCCTCCCAGCCTTCTAGATCTTGCCCATCAGCCGATACGACACGGTCGCCTTTCTGGAAACCCGCTTTTTCACCCGGCCCATCAGGAACAACCAGGCCTATAACAACGGGAGGCTCTTGAAAGGTAATACCTAACCCCTTAATAGGATCAGGCTCCTCGGCACCTTTTAACCAATTTTCGAGAACAGTATCCGATGAGTAGATATAATCAGAATCAGGATATTTTACAGAAAAAGCTATGGTCCCAGATTCTCCAAGCCGCTCGATAAGCTGTCTCAACACCGCTTGAGTGGTTGGCGTTTCCACATTATCGATAGACACTATTTCTTGACCTCTTTCCAAGCCAGCCATGGCTGCAATTGAACCAGCCTCTACCTCATCAATAACCGGGACAAGATCGGACTTACCTTGAAGTAATAAGGCCCAAAACAAGAAAATAGCTAACAAAAAATTAGCGGCAGGACCTGCAGCAACAATAATAATCCTCTGCCAGACATTTTTTTGGGTAAAGGCATAAGGTAAATCTTCTTTTTTAACCTCTCCTTCTCGCTCGTCTAGCATTTTGACATAGCCGCCTAAAGGAATTGGCGCCAATGAGAAATCAGTCCCTTTTTTATCTCGCCAAGAAAATAACGGGTTACCAAAGCCAATGGAAAAACGCAGCACACGAACGCCACAACGACGAGCCGCATAAAAATGCCCAAATTCATGAATAGTGACCAAAATAAATAAGGCCAATAAGAACCAGAGTATTGTTTGCATACCGGAAAACATCTGTTATTTGTTCTCTTTCAAATTAATGAGGATGCTGCGAGCAAGCTCACGAGCTTCAGAATCTGCTAGTTTGACCACTTCGATATCACTGGGTTCAACGTTAGAAGCCTTTTCGAGTACGCTTTCAATCACTGCTGGAATCTGGGTGAATGCTATTTTATTCTCCAGAAACGCCGCCACGGCGATTTCATTTGCGGCATTCAGAGTTATTTGAGCCGTTCCACCTTGAGCAACCGCTTCCATCGCCAGTCGCAGACAGGGGAATCGCTGATAATCAGGTGCAAAAAATTCCAAAGCTCCACCAGCAATCAGGTCTAATGGAGAAACCCCAGAATCGATACGCTTGGGCCAAGATAACGCATGCGCTATCGGTGTTCGCATATCAGGATTCCCTAATTGCGCAATAACAGACCCATCTAAATACTCCACCATTGAATGGACCACACTCTGAGGATGTACGACAACGTCGATATGTTCGGGCTTCGCATCAAATAACCAACAGGCTTCGATAAACTCCAACCCTTTATTCATCATGGTTGCGGAATCAACTGAAATCTTTGGCCCCATAGACCAATTGGGGTGATTGCACGCTTGATCAGGCGTTACTGTTTCCAACTCATCTTGTGGCGTTAATCGAAAAGGCCCACCAGACCCCGTTAACAGGATTTTTTTGATTCCTGCAGACTCAAGATCAGAAAAGTGTTCCGGCATACATTGAAAAATTGCATTATGCTCACTATCAATAGGAAGTAGGACCGCATTGTTATTTTTGACCGCCGACATAAATAAATCGCCAGCCATCACCAATGCTTCTTTATTTGCCAGTAGCACTTTTTTACCGGTATTGACGGCCGCAAGCGTTGGCGCTAACCCTGCTGCACCAACAATCGCCGCCATCACAACATCGACTTCGGAATCGGAGGCAACATCAATCAGCCCTGATTCACCAGCAACCACTTTTGTTTCACATCCTTTTGCTCTTAGTTTACGGTCTAAGGCCTCCGCCGCTTTTTCATCTCTAATAGCCGCATAAACAGGTCGATACTGAACACACTGTTCTGCAAGCAATTCAAATTGTGTATTGGCAGTTAATGCAAAAATAGAATATTTGTCGGAATGTCTAGCGATGACATCAAGGGTACTGAGACCAATTGAGCCTGTAGAGCCAAGAATAGAAACCGATTGAATCGTCATGATTGCTGTGCCTTCATTGTCTCTTCCAAGCTAAAGCTGCCAACCAGACAAAATATAGACAAGCGTAAAGATAGGGATAGCGGCTGTAATACTGTCAATACGATCAAGCACTCCACCATGACCCGGTAATATTTTCCCGCTATCTTTTATACCACGCTCTCGCTTAAACATACTCTCAAGCAAGTCCCCCAACACCGAAATCAAACTGGCCGGAATTATCATTGCTAAGACCCACCAATTGGCCGATGCTTCCAGCGCTCCTAAACTAATCGCAAGAATTATCGCAAAAATACCGCTGCAACCAAGGCCACCGTAAAAACCTTCTCTAGATTTTCCGGGACTCACATTGGGCGCTAATTTATTTTTACCAAATGCTCGTCCCACAAAATAAGCACCCGTGTCTGCACAAACAACGCAAGCCACCACAATCATAATGAGCCAAGGACCATTTTTTTGCTGATGCAAGAAAATTATTCCCAACAATGTAGGAACAAGCACAAGAAAGCCTATAATAGATTGCACCCATCGATTGCGCCATAATGAAACGCCAGATGGATACGCCTTAACAAGCATGACTGCAATCAACCACCACGACGTAGCCGCTCCAGCAAGCCAAACCATTTTTTCTTGATCAAAAAATATTTTTTTCGACTCGCCAATACTAAAATCAAACAACACCCAAACAAAAAGAAATGCTGAAACAGCGGCAACTAGTAGAGTGAAGATAATTCGCCCTAAATAGGAAAAACGAGGAAATTGCCCCCACTCCCAAGCGGCAACAATAAAGAAAACACTCACTATGGCAGCAAAAAAATAAAAAGGTAAAAAGAAAATTGCCCCTATTAAGATAGTAACAAGAATGAGCGCTGTGATTATTCGCTGCTTAAGCACTAGGCATACCTTTTTTTATTTGATCTTCTGTCAAGCCAAATCGACGCTGGCGTTGATAGTATTCTTTTATGGCGAACAACAAATCTTCTTCAGAAAAATCAGGCCAGAGCTTGTCAGAAAAAAAGAATTCCGTATAAGCAGATTGCCATAATAAAAAATTACTAATGCGGTACTCTCCCCCTGTACGAACCATGAGGTCTAAAGGAGGGAACCCGTGGGTAACAAGATTTTCTTCTATGGCGTCTTCAGTGACTTCATCTATTGATATTATTCCGTCAGCCAGTTTTTTAGCGAGTTT
The DNA here is from genome assembly GCA_050633885.1 of Cellvibrionaceae bacterium. Lineage (GTDB taxonomy): Bacteria > Pseudomonadota > Gammaproteobacteria > Pseudomonadales > Cellvibrionaceae > JAWSVE01. The sequence goes on along the minus strand of JBOEHK010000001.1, from coordinate 159,207 downwards.
TTGACAAGACTGTGCAATGTCCCATTGGCCGCCATAGTCTGCAGCAATAACCAAATCGGTTGTACCTGTTTTGGTCAACTCCTCTGCTGCATCAATTGCTGTGAGAATTTTTTGACTGAAGCGATCCCGCCCGCCGATAACTTGTAGTCGAACGCCTTCTTTTTTTAATTCGGGAGACTCTTTTGTCAGATAAGAGTGGAACAGCCTCATTAACGCTTCAACTTCTCGCCGAGGTCTATTCCAGTTTTCGCTGCTAAACGCAAACAGCGTTAATGTTTGAATATTCTGATCGCGGCATACTGTCAGCATATCGCGTATTCTTTCAACGCCAGCCTTATGTCCACTAACGTTAATTAATCCTCGTTTTTTCGCCCAGCGATTATTACCATCCATGATGATCGCGATATGCTTGAGCGAGTTATCAGCTCCCATTAAAAAAACCTTGGAGAAAACGAGATGAATTAATGATAAAAATATGTCGCCAATATTATTGTTATATTTCCATTAAGTCTGCTTCTTTAGCTTGCAAACTTTTATCAATCTCTTGAATATATTTGTCAGTAATTTTTTGTATATCGTCTTGCGCTTTTCTATCATCATCTTCACTGATATCTTTATCTTTCAATAAAGTTTTCACTTGAGCTAAAGCATCTCTACGAATATTCCGCACTGACACTCGGCCGCCTTCCGCTTCGTTTCTTGCTTGCTTAATAAACCCTTTACGAGTTTCTTCTGTCAACGCAGGCATTGGAACACGAATCAATTCACCTTGTGTCGCAGGATTCAAACCAAGATCGGACTTCATGATCGCCTTTTCAATATCAGGAACTAACGCTTTTTCCCATGGACTGATAGCAAGCGTTCTCGCATCCTCAACAGACACGTTTGCAACCTGACTAAGAGGGGTATCGCTCCCGTAATAAGACACCATAATGCCATCTAAAATACTAGGATGTGCTCGACCAGTGCGAATTTTATTAAAGTTAGTCGCCAATGCGTCTAAACTTTTTGTCATTCGAGATTCTGCATCTTTTTTAATGTCATTAATCATTCGTCGGCCCCTCTTCTATCAACGTACCTTCGTTTGCTCCTTGAATAATATTCAAAAGCGCACCCGTTTTATCCATCTTAAATACTCGAACTGGCATATTATGCTCGCGACACAAACAGATCGCTGTTAAATCCATGACTTCAAGTTTTTTATCCAAAACCACATCGTAATTCAAATTATCATATTTAGTTGCTGACTTATCTTTCATTGGGTCTGCAGAATAAACGCCATCAACTTTTGTTGCCTTTAAAACAATGTCCACTTCTACCTCAATACCCCGCAAACAAGCTGCAGAGTCAGTTGTAAAAAAAGGATTGCCTGTACCAGCTGCGAAAATGACAACTTCACCATTATTCAAAAATCGAATTGCTTGTCGCCGATCATAATGTTCAACAACACCGCTCATGGGAATTGCAGACATAACACGAGAAGAAATATTAGATCGCTCCAAAGCATCTCGCATCGCAAGCGCGTTCATTACAGTTGCAAGCATACCCATGTGGTCGCCAGTAACACGATCTAAGCCCGCCGCACTTAGTGCTGCGCCACGAAAGAGATTGCCTCCGCCGATGACCAAACCCACCTGAACGCCAATTCCAACAAGCTGACCAATTTCTAGTGCCATTTTATCAAGCACTTTAGGGTCGATACCAAAACCTTCCGAACCCATTAACTCTTCACCACTAAGCTTTAACAAAATCCGCTTATATTTTTTGTCACGTACATTTGCCATCAATATCTCCGAAAACAAAACTAGATGAAAAGAAATTAATTAGGTGCGTCCCTGCACCGCCTGTAGCGCTAGATATGTTTTAGGTTCACCTAAGACATATCTAGCTTATTTTGAAGCGTTAACTTGTGCGGCAACTTCAGCAGCAAAATCAACTTCTTCTTTTTCAATACCTTCACCAACTTCAAATCGAATAAACGTGAGCACTTCTGCTCCACCTTGTTTCGCTAGCGCACCAACCGTTACATCAGGATTTTTAACAAAAGGCTGCTCGGTTAAGCTGTTTTCTTTCAAGTATTTACTAATACGACCACCCATCATTTTTTCAACAATGTTGTCAGGCTTTCCAGCCATATCAGGTTGGGCTTTAATGATTTCTTTTTCTTTTTCTACCAAATCGGCAGGCATATCATCAGGGCTGACAACTTGAGGGTTAACAGCGGCAACATGCATGGCAATATCTTTTGCCAAATCGCCAGTGCCACCTTTTAACTGAACAAGTACGGCAATACGATTATTAGAATGGACGTAAGCACCAATAACAGTACCATCATCACCTAGCGTTTCTGCTCGGCGAACTGAAATGTTTTCGCCAATTTTTTGAACTAACGCTTCTCGCGTACTTTCCAACTCACCGGCCATAACCGCAGCGACGTCAGATTGTTTATCGGTATAAACTTTACCGACAACAGTATCAACAAAACCTAAAAAGTTTTCATCGCGAGCAACAAAATCTGTTTCGCTGTTCACTTCAGCAATAACACCAAAACTGGCATCATCAGCGACTTTCACAGCAACAACGCCGTCTGCCGCCGTTCTGTCTGCTTTTTTAGCGGCCTTTAAACCACTGGCTTTTCGCAAATTATCAATAGCAGTTTCGATATTGCCATCCGCTTCTACCAATGCTTTTTTACATTCCATCATACCGAGACCGGTACGCTCGCGTAGTTCTTTTACCATCGAAGCAGAGATAGCTGCCATGATCGTATCCTCGTTCTAATATAGTTAATGTTTGATTGTTAACGTCCGAATTCACATCTTTCAACAATTATCGATTGAAAAAAGGGGGCAAAACGCCCCCTTTAGATCTATGCAATGACTAGCTTTGGGTTTAGCCAGCGTTGCTTTCTGCTTGTTCATCAGCAGACGAATCAACTTCGACAAACTCGTCTTTATTGGTAGGAACTTGAGCAGAATTAGCGCCTTCAATGCAAGCATCGGCTATAGTGCCAACATACAATTTAATAGCGCGAATTGAATCATCATTACCTGGAATGATGTAATCAACACCACTTGGATCACTATTCGTATCAACAATTCCAATAACAGGTATACCTAGCTTATTTGCTTCTTGAATAGCAATTCGCTCATGGTCAACATCAATAACAAACAAAATGTCTGGCAAACCGCCAATATCTTTAATACCACCAATGGATTTCTCAAGCTTCTCCATTGTTCGCGTTCGCATTAACGCTTCTTTCTTTGTAAGAAGGTCAAAGGTACCGTCTTTACTTTGAGCTTCTAGGTCGCGGTAGCGACGAACTGAGCCACGAATGGTCTTATAGTTAGTCAACATTCCACCTAACCAGCGATGGCTAACGAATGGCTGGCCTGACCGTTCCGCTTGTTCTTTAACAATTTTTTGAGCGGCTCTTTTGGTCCCAACAAAAAGAATTTTCTTCTTTTGAGAGGCAAGTTTTGTCACAACAGCCAGTGCTTCATTAAAAGCAGGTACTGTGTGCTCTAAATTAATAATATGGATTTTATTGCGTGCTCCAAAAATGTAGTTAGACATTTTTGGGTTCCAGTAGCGAGTTTGGTGTCCGAAATGGACCCCCGCTTGCAGCATATCGCGCATGCTAACAGTCGTCATAGTGTTTTCCTGTACGGGTTAGGCCTCCATATATCCCATGCATCAACCCTTGGAGAAATATCCTCTTTAGGCACCCAGAAACATGTGTCGATATATGTGTGACGTTATAGTTTCAATTAAGTTAATTTTGCTGACATCTAAATCAGCGCGCGCTTTATATCATAAACTGGGTTCAGGATAAAGAAGAAGTGTATTTACTTGAAGTTTTTTAAAGCGCTGATATGCCACTTTAAAGCCTTGAGAGCCCAAAGCACACAATGTCAATTCATCTATCGAGGCTGCATCTTTATTTTTCAGACTGGTTTACAATAGCGAAACAGGCCTGCTGAGGCACCCAAATCTCTTTTAAACGCACTCAAGGCTTTTGAGTTAACTTTTGATCTGATATCACAAGCTTCACTCTATCGACTTAATTTCAATTACTACTTAATTTTCAGGTTTAGAATTTGTATGGCAGTCAGCATTAAAACTCCCGAAGACATTGAAAAAATGCGTGTCGCAGGACGCATGGCGGCAAAAGTACTGGAACAGATCGGCGAATATGTCCAACCAGGCATCAGTACTGCCAAGCTAGATGAACTGTGCAATGAAATGATCCTTGCTCAAGGTGCTATATCTGCCTGCATAGGATACAAAGGTTTCCCTAAAGCGGTTTGTACTTCTGTCAATCAAGTTGTTTGCCACGGCATCCCTTCTGAAAAGAAAATCCTTAAATCTGGCGACATCATCAATATTGATGTGACGGTTATCTACGACGGATTTCACGGCGATACCAGCCATATGTTTTTTGTAGGAAAGGTAGCACCTCATGCAGAACGTCTCGTTAAAATCACGCAAGAATGCCTTTACAAGGGTATTGAGATAGTCAAACCAGGCACTCGACTCGGAGACATCGGGCATATTATCCAGCAATACGCTGAATCTAATTATTACTCTGTCGTCAGAGATTATTGCGGTCATGGCATCGGACGCGTATTTCACGAAGACCCTCAAGTCATGCACTATGGAAAACCTGACACAGGACTTACTCTCGAAGAGGGGATGACATTTACAATTGAGCCCATGCTAAATGCCGGGAAACCTCAAACGAAACTGAAGGGCGACGGCTGGACCGTTGAAACACGAGACGGAAGACTCTCTGCCCAATGGGAGCACACACTAGCTGTCACCAAAACAGGGGTGGAAGTCCTAACTGCCCGTACCGACGAGCCTTTTTTCTCTGCATAAGCCAGACACACAATGACAACTCCATACTTTGAACGCCCCCTATTCTTTTTTGATCAATCTCGCTTTCGACGAGACATCGAAAAGAATGCAGAAATTCAAGAAAAGCCAAACCCCGCTAACCTGATCAGTATTTTTAAAGATGCTATCAGTGCTGCAAATGGGCAATTTAATCGCCGTTTTAAAGAAGGCGAAGAAATAAGAACACTCGTTTACGAACGAGCGCTATTCGTTGACTGCATTCTACACTATGCTTGGCATCAATTTAGTTGGCCAGTCTCCCAGGAAAAAGCGATTTGTTTAGTCGCTGTTGGAGGATATGGGCGAGGAGAACTTCATCCTCATTCGGATATCGACCTTCTTGTTTTGCTGTCTCAAGAGCCCGACAAAGAACTTCAACAAAGTATCTCAGCTTTCATCACATTTCTTTGGGATATTGGCTTAGAGATCGGACAAAGTGTTCGAACCGTCAACCAGTGCCTCAATATTGCGAAAGACGACATCACTGTCGCCACCAACATCATTGAGTCACGCCCCATTCTTGGACCCGATAACTTATATCAAGTACTGATGGAACAAACTTCAGCAGAACACATGTGGCCGGTCGACAAATTTTTCCAAGCCAAGTGCGACGAGCAAAACGAGCGCCACAAAAAACACAACAACACAGAATACAACTTAGAACCCAACATAAAAAATGCGCCCGGCGGACTAAGAGACATTCAAACGATTAGCTGGGTGGCAAAGCGTTTTTTCAACGTTAATAAATTACAAGAGCTAGAAGGGAGAGGCTTCTTTACCGATGAAGAGTTCGCCATTTTAAGGAGTGGCGAAGAATTTATTTGGAAGGTACGTTACGGGTTACACATGATTGCTGATCGGCCAGAAGAACGGCTTCTCTTTGAATACCAACGAGAACTCGCCACTCTTTTTGGCTACCAAGACACAGACCAAAGCCTAGCCATCGAACAATTCATGCATTGGTATTATCGCATTGTGTTAGCTCTTGGCGAACTTAACGATGTGTTATTACAATTCCTTGATGAAGCCATTCTTCAAAAAGGCAAAGACAAACCCATCACTCCTATCAATGAGCGATTCCAACTCTACGATGGCTACATAGAAGCGACTGAACTTCAACTTTTCGAAAAATACCCATCCGCACTTTTAGAAATTTTTGTGCTCATGGGCAACAACCCTAGCATTCGAGGTGTACGCGCCAGCACCATCAGATTAATTCGCGCCAACAGAAACAAAATCGATGACCAGTTTCGTGCCGACCCAATTAACCGACAATTATTCATGTCATTACTCGGTTGCGAATTTGGCTTAGTAAAACAATTAAAGCGAATGAAACGTTACGGTGTTCTGGGTCGGTATCTTCCAGAGTTTGGTCGTGTAACAGGGCAGATGCAGCATGATCTCTTTCATATCTACACTGTCGACGCGCATACTCTTTTGGTCGTTAAAAACATGCGCTTATTTCGTCACGAAGAAGCAAAGGAAACATTTCCTGTCGCAGCACATATCATGAAGCGGCTCCCTAAACATGAGCTTCTTTACATCGCCGGACTTTATCACGACATTGCCAAAGGACGCGGCGGAGATCATTCAACCTTGGGTGCTGTTGATGCTGAGAACTTTTGCACCAACCATGGATTAACAGGCCGAGAAACTCGACTAGTTTGTTGGCTCGTAGAAAAACATTTGCTGATGTCTTCTGTCTCTCAAAAACAAGACATTTCGGACCCTGATGTCATCCATAATTTTGCTTTAGAAATTGGAGATCAACTGCATTTAGATTATTTATATGCGCTCACTGTTGCCGACATGAACGCTACCAACCCAGACATCTGGAATAGTTGGCGAGCCAGCTTAATGCGGCAATTATATTTAGAAACAAAAAGAGCTTTACGGCGCGGCCTCGAGAATACAGTCGACAAACAAGATTTGGTCGAAGAAACACAAGCAGCTGCACTTAGTAAGCTCATTCGCAAAGGAATGACAGAGGAAGAGGTTCGATCAGTTTGGGATGACATGAGCGATGATTATTTTATTAGAGAAACACTTTTAGATATCGCATGGCATACTGAAGCCATCGCCAAACAACCCGACGACACCCCTCTCATCTTAATCGACGAAACAACAAACGATATCATCGAAGGTGCAACACAGATTTTTGTGCATGTCCGTCAACCCGGAAATGTTTTTGCCGCTGTAGCAACATGTCTCGACCAATTAAATCTAAGCATTCAAGATGCAAGAATTTACCACACCAACTCCGGTTACACTGTCGACACATTTTATGTTCTTGATCAAAATGGCTCACCGATAGGTGATGATCCCGAAAGATTAAAGCGCATTTATCAATCGCTACACCAAGAACTTAAATTACTCGATGATTACCCCAGCGTGATCAATAGAAGAACACCTAGACAACTCAAGCATTTCTCCATGCCGACCCAAACAATGATCAATAATGACATCAATAGTGGCTACACGATTTTAGAAGTCACCAGTCCTGACCGACCAGGACTTCTTGCTAGAATTGGTAGAATATTTATGGATTTTTCCATACAGCTTCAAAATGCAAAAATCACAACATTAGGCGAACGAGTAGAAGACATTTTCTTTATTACGAACAACGAAGGAAACCCTCTTAGCGATCCAAATCTTTGCCGGCAACTACAAGATGAAATTTGCAGGCAATTAGATCAGCACGTACAAGAAAGTAAAAAACAATGAATTCTGATTTACAACTATTACAAGCTTATCCATTTGAAAAATTAAATGCGTTGAAAGCCGCCGCAACTATTCCGCCAGCCGACCTAAAGCACATTCCTTTCTCAATCGGAGAGCCCAAACACCAAACACCACAATTTGTATTGGACGTTCTCAGTGACAATCTGGATAAAATTGCATCGTACCCTTCTACTAAAGGGTTAATTGAATTGCGAGAGTCTATTGCTAACTGGCTATGTAACCGCTTCTCTATAAACAATTCACTCATAGATCCTGAAAAAAATGTTCTACCCGTCAACGGAACTCGAGAAGCATTATTTGCATTTGCTCAAGCCGTGATTGATCGAAACAAAAGCCACTCACAACAAAAGCCTATTGTTATTTCTCCTAATCCTTTCTATCAGATCTATGAAGGTGCTGCTTATTTATCAGGTGCTGAAATATTTTTTATGGACTGCACTCAAAACAACCATTACCTGCCAGACTTTTCTTCAGTACCCGTTTCCATTTGGGAAAAATGCCAACTGATTTATTTATGCAGTCCTGGCAACCCTTCTGGCGCTGTAGTCTCGAACGAACAATTAAAAGAATTAATCGCACTTGCCGACAAATACGACTTCGTCATCGCCAGTGACGAGTGTTACTCTGAAATTTACTTTGATGAAGCAACTCCACCTATTGGATTACTCGAAGTCTGTGCCGACATTGGACGTGATGATTTTTCTCGCTGTGTCGTTTTTCATAGCTTATCAAAACGGTCTAACCTTCCGGGGTTACGCTCTGGTTTTGTTGCAGGTGATGCTGACATACTCAGCAGTTTTTTGTTTTACCGGACTTATCATGGTTGCGCCATGAGCGTCCCCATACAAATAGCCAGCTCACATGCATGGAACGACGAAAAACATGTTGTTGAGAATCGAAAGCTGTACAAAGAAAAATTTTCACTAGCACTAGACATATTGAAACCAGTAACCTCTCTTAAACAACCAGACGCCAGTTTTTATTTATGGCTTCCAACAACGATATGCGACAAAGAATTTTCTCAAAAATTATTTAGCCAAGAAAACGTTACCGTCTTACCAGGGACTTTTATTGCTAGAAACCCTACAAATGACAACAGCACAAATCCTGGTGAAAACCACGTCCGTATCGCACTGGTGGCAAATAAAGAAGAATGTATTGAAGGCGTTAAACGAATCCGCCGCTTTATTGAATCTCTTAATTGAATGTATTTATTGACCCTATTAGTTAAACCCATTTTTCTATGCTTTAGATATAAGAAATAAATCAACAAACCATCACAAAAAAATCAAAAATGACCAATAATTTAACGCTACCCAATCCAACAAAATTACAACGGGCTGCTTATGCACTGAAAACACTTCAGGCGCTCTACCCCACCCCGCCCATCCCTTTAGAGCACAAAGATCCCTACACGCTATTAATCGCTGTCTTGCTTTCAGCACAATGTACAGACGAAAGAGTAAACCAAGTCACGCCAGCATTATTCAACTTGGCTGATAACCCGAGAGATATGCAAAAAGTTCCCGCCTCTAAAATCCGTGAAATAATCAAGCCCTGTGGCTTATCAGAAAGAAAAGCAGAAGCCATATCAACCTTGTCAAAAATATTAGTCAGAGAACATAAAGAAATAGTCCCATGCGACATGGAAGCATTAGAAAGGTTGCCAGGTGTTGGCCATAAAACTGCAAGTGTGGTCATGAGCCAAGCTTTTGATGTTCCAAGTTTTGCAGTCGACACACACATTCATCGACTTGCTCAACGCTGGGGTCTCACAAACGGAAAAAATGTAGTACAAACAGAGAAAGATTTAAAGCGGCTATTCCCTAAAGAGACGTGGAACAAGCTGCATTTACAAATTATTTATTACGGAAGAGAATTTTGTTCTGCTCGGGGGTGTGACGGTACGGTGTGTGACATTTGCCGCACCTGCTATCCAAACCGCAAGCGCGCCAAAAAAACAAAAAAAGCCTAGGCCAGTCTCTACACTTAATATTTAGGAGATAGAGTCAAAGCATCCATGTCAAAATCTTTTTGCAAAAAATTCACTTTGTGTCTTTCTTTCGTCTCATTTTCAAAGAAATAGTTTTTGAACTCACTTTCAATTCTGCAAACACCCCCCAGCTCTTGGATAGCTGACACATATCGTTGCGCATCCATTTCGGAAAGGTTTCGCTTTAAAGTGACGACCTTCCCAGTAAACAACTTGAGAAGTTGTTTACGCTCTTTAATCTGAAACTTTCGGGCAAAAGCCAGCGCTACCTCTTTTGGAATGTAATCGGGCGCGACCTGCCCCCAAAAAACAACTCGGTAGGTTTCTTTATTGGTTTGCTTGTGAGAATGACTTTTAGGTCTATCAGCTACTATGTCCACTTACTTATCCTTAATGTTAAACTTTCCAATATTTCTCAAGACACACAAAAGGGAAATCAGTACTTTTATTGACCAACCCCTTAAAGCGCGGATTCTACTGGCATTAAGGGTTTAGTGTCCATACGCTCAATAGCTTAAAACACACAAAGCCACGTTCATCACACCAACATCTACAACAGAATCTGGTATCCTTACGCTCTTTTTATTTCTAGCCCGCTAAAAATAAGGGACTAATATGATTACTGTTTATGGTATTCCAAATTGCGACACGGTCAAAAAAGCAAAAAAATGGCTTGAAAAACAAGCGATTAACTATACTTTCTACGATTTCAGAAAAGAGGGTATCACACAAAAACAAGTCAAGGACTGGGTGGAAACGCTAGGGCTAGAGCAACTGGTAAACAAACGCAGCACAACTTGGAAAGCGTTACCCAAAACACAGCAAGAATCCTTTGATAAAAAGTCAGCAATCCCCTTAATTGTTGAAAATCCGACTTTAATCAAAAGACCACTCATTGAAAACGGTAAAGATATTACTGTTGGGTTTAACGAAGAAAAATATTTAGCACTTTTTTCTTAGCTTTAACATCGCACTAACACTATTCTTTCCAAATTTTAACTAACACTGCATTTAAATCTCTAAAAACAAAATAGTCACAGGGTCAAAAACATGTCACAACTTTTTAGCTTTGCATTAGGCATTGGTACCAAAAATAACAATGGAGATTGGCTGGAAATTTTTTACCCAGCTCCTCTACTCAATCCGAACTCAAACCTTACAGCGGCAATCGGAGAACGACTTAACTACACCGGTGGAAATCAAGCTATTGACGTCGACTCGACGCAACTCACCGCTATCGAAAAAATTGCGCTTGATAATAATTTTGATGATCTAGCCTCTCTCGCAAAGCAATGCCAAACTAGCCATCGCCCTATCGTAATCACTTTGTTAGAAACTGACGCTGCACCTTCAAGCGTTCCTGAAGGATATTTAAAACTACACTTAATTTCACATCGTCTAGTTAAACCTCACGGAACAGATTTAACCGGTTTGTTTGGTGTATTACCCAACGTCGCTTGGACAAACCAAGGCGCAATTGATATCGCTGAATTACCAGAAAGACAATTACAAGCTCGCTTAAAAGGTGAGGTTTTAGAAGTCGCCTGCGTCGATAAATTTCCCAAAATGACAAATTATATTGTACCTACCGGCGTTCGTATCGCTCACACAGCTCGAGTCAGACTCGGCGCGTATTTAGGCGAAGGTACAACAATTATGCATGAGGGGTTTGTCAATTTTAATGCGGGTACAGAAGGCCCTGGTATGATTGAAGGAAGAATATCTGCTGGCGTTATGATCGGGGCTGATTCTGACCTTGGTGGAAGCAGCTCGACGATGGGAACATTATCCGGCGGAGGTAAACTCGTTAATGGTTTGGGTAAAAATTGCCTCGTTGGCGCAAATGCAGGTATTGGCATACCGCTTGGAGATAGATGCATTGTTGAAGCAGGGCTATATGTCACGGCTGGAACAAAAGTCGCCATGCTCGACAATGATGGAAAATTAACGGGGTACGTTAAAGCACGCGACCTTGCCGGAAAATCTGATTTACTCTTCTGGCGAAACTCTCAAAACGGCTCAGTGGAATGCAAAACCAACAAAACCGAATTTGAGCTAAATGAAGAGCTGCACAAAAATAATTAATCTTTTTAGTCCGTAAAATATTTTTAATTATTTGTATCATCGAGAAAATATGACCAACAAAAATAATGCAAACGACAATCATTCTGAGACGTTAGAACTTACTTGCGATTTAATTCGTAAAGAATCAGTCACGCCAGAAGATGCTGGATGCTTAACATTAATTTCTAGCCGTCTAGAGGCCGTAGGTTTTGAATGCACTCTTCTCCCTTTTGAAGATGTCACCAACCTTTGGGCTGAAAGAACTGGAAGTGAAAACATCAAAGATAACTCCTCTATTATTGTTTTTGCTGGGCATACAGATGTTGTTCCAACAGGCCCTGCTAGCGAATGGCAATCGCCTCCTTTTCAGCCCACAATTCGAAATGAACATTTGTATGGCCGAGGAACGGCGGACATGAAAGGCAGCTTAGCCGCTATGGTGACGGCTTGTGAAAATTTCGTTGAAGAAAACCCAAACCATTCTGGACGAATTGGCTTTTTGTTGACGAGCGACGAAGAAGGCCCAGCAAAAAATGGCACCGTAAAAGTGATGGAATGGCTTAATGAAAACAATAAAAAAATAGATTGGTGTATTGTTGGCGAACCTACAAGCGATAAAGTGTTTGGCGACACGATTAAAAATGGCCGACGAGGCTCGCTCAACTTCAAATTAACGGCAATTGGTCACCAAGGTCATATCGCTTATCCTCACCTTGCCGACAACCCAATTCACTCATTTGCACCTGCTCTCGCTGAGATAACACAAACGCATTGGGATAATGGCAATGAATATTTTCCTGCTACCAGCTTTCAAGTTTCCAACATAAACAGTGGAACAGGAGCTACCAATGTTATCCCTGGATCGTTAACTGCGCTCGGCAATTTTCGTTTTTCTACCGAAGTAACACATGAAGAACTCAGAGAAAAAACGGAAAACATTTTAAAAAAACACAATCTTAAGTATGAAATAGAGTGGCAACTAAGCGGCCAACCTTTTATAACGCCAAGAGGAACCTTGGTTGATGCTGTTCAAAAAGCCATTAAAACTGCAACTAATGTCGATTCAGAATTATCAACCACTGGTGGCACATCGGATGGGCGCTTTATTGCTCCAAGCGGAGCACAAGTAATAGAGCTAGGCCCTATTAACGCCAGTATTCATAAAATAGATGAATGTGTAAAAGTTTCAGACCTAGACTTATTATCATCGACATATCAAAAATGTCTCGAGAATTTACTATTAAGCTAATCACTGAACCATTATTTTTATTCAGCGACTTTCAATAATTTAAACACAACTGAAAACAAAATTGCTATGGCCGATCTAACTCATTTGGACAAATATGGTAATGCCCACATGGTTGACGTTGGGCAAAAAGAAATCACTGAACGCGTTGCAACAGCGCAAGCCGTTGTAAAGATGCAAAAAAATACATTAGAGCTAATTATTAATGGCGGACACAAAAAAGGTGATGTACTGGCTGTCGCTCGCATAGCAGGAATACAAGCTGCAAAAAAAACACCTGATTTAATTCCCCTCTGCCATCCCCTGATGCTTACATCTATAGCTGTTGAATTAACACCTCAAGAAGAAAGTCATTCAATTATCATTTTAGCAACTTGTAAACTTGCAGGAAAAACAGGTGTCGAAATGGAGGCTTTAACTGCCGCTTCAGTCGCAGCTCTCACCATTTATGATATGTGCAAAGCCGTCGACAAAGGAATTACTATTAACGACATTAAATTACTCGAAAAAAGTGGGGGAAAATCCGGAGACTGGAAGTCTTGAGATTAAAAATTCTGATAATGAAAGTCAAAGTGATCTTATAAATATGACAATTTCGATTTTATATTTTGCGCGCTACAGGGAAGTTTTGAATTGCGACAAAGAAAGCTACTCTGAGGGCAACATAAAAACGGTTGATGATCTCATAACCGCATTATCAGTCCGTGGAGAAGCATGGAAAAATATTTTAAACGAAGATAAAGTCCTCATCGCGATCAATCAAACCATCTCTAATCGCAACTCTATCATTAATGATGGCGATGAAATTGCATTTTTTCCACCGGTTACAGGTGGTTAGCATGATAAAAATTCAAACCGAAGATTTTGATGTTGGCTATGAATATTTAAGACTGAGAAAGGGCGCCGACAATTCCTCAGGAGCTATTGTCACATTTTGCGGACTCGTAAGAGATCTTGAAAAAAATAACTCTATCACCGCATTACATCTCGAACACTACCCAGGCATGACAGAAAAAGCGCTTAAAGACATTGCTGCTGAAGCAAATACACGATGGCCTTTAAATGCTATATCAATCATCCACAGAATTGGAGAACTTAAAACCAACGATCAAATTGTTTTTGTCGGCGTAGCTAGCGCTCATCGGACAGCTGCTTTTGAAGCGAGTGAATTTCTTATGGACTACCTAAAGACAAAAGCTCCTTTTTGGAAAAAAGCCATTATGGGGCCAAACAGCGAATGGATTGAAGCAAAAGAATCAGATGATAGTGCCGCAAAACGTTGGGGAATAAGCTAATGTATATCAACAGAAAATCATCGTATTGTTAATGAATAATGCTTTTAGTTTTTTCCTTATCAGTTTGATATTGTTTATTGGAAGCTCGTTTTGATGCTCGAGCAGAGATCGAGTTTATTGAGCGAGCAATAGCTTCTGGATTAGTCTCTTTATCAAAATGTAGTATCGTTTTGTAAATATTTTTATATTCATCACACAAAACATTCTTTGGCTGAACACCATATTTTTTATCTACTTTACGTTCTATCGAATCCCACTCTTTGTCACTTATGTCTCTTTCAAAAACCGGATAAAACTCAAAGTTTTCTCTGTATATATGCTCAAACTGTCGAGTCAAAAACGCTTTGGTTACAAACACCAACTCCTCTTTTGATATTACAATATCATTTGCGACAGCGGTAAATAACTGGCTCGCTTTACGAGTTAGCTCTTCAAGCTTTGTATGCTCCGCCCGAATAGCCCAAATGTCCTCGCTATTATCAACACCTTTTTTTAATAGCAATTCGAAAGCTGCCTCTTCAATTGGGTGATGCCTCCGCTCAGGGTATGCATGCAGGTAATCAAATATCTCTAATATGACCGGTAATCGAACGTGCCAGTCTTCTCCACACTCAAAACAATCCACTTCTGCCTCTAAAAAACGTAAAAGACGGAGGTGATTATAATGATCGGCATATAGCTGAGACTGTGTTGGATGCATATTCCATCTCCATTTTTGACAAAGCTACCGTAACTTTAGCTCGCTTGAATTGATATACCTCAACACAGTTCACAAAAAAATAATTTATCGGCTATAATTCCTTAACAGTCTGAAAAGATATATTTGATAGACAAATATAAAATCAAAAAAAATTATTAAGTATAAAAAGCCCAGCTTTATATACTCCCACAGTATTAAACTATGAACAAAACCGACAAAACGACCGGCAATATCTCTACAAGTGATAAAGATGTTAAACGCTTTAGGTTAGGTTTATCGATTTTTTTTACTGGATTAGTTTTCTTATATATAACCAATGAAGTTTTAGAAGACTCACTGTCACAGGAGATTTTTTCTCTATTTTTTATTGTTATTATTTCAGTAGGGTTTATCTTAGCTATTATTTCAGAGACACGTTTTGTACTGACAAGAATTGTTACATTTTTCAAATCAAAATAAAGTTACTTGCCCATTTTTTTTAATGGATACACATCGAACCGCAATGTTTTCCCATGAAACTGTAATGAAGGTTCTTGACCCGCCAATACAGAAGCACCTTTAGGTCGTTTGACAACAACTCGACTTTCAGCAACATGTAAAGCTAGCTCTAACAATTTGTCTGAATCGCTATCTCTACCAACCAACTGATGAAACAATTGCATTCCTTTTTTCACCTTTGCCGTTTTTTTTCTATCGGGGAACATCGGATCTAGATATATAACACTGGGCTTTGGGATAGCAGCATTGTTTGCTGCCTCTGATAGAACATTAATGGCATCCTCAGAGACTAGCGATAATCGATCAAGCAATGCTCTTAAAACATCATCATTGAGCTCACTTGCTGAATGATTCGCTCTGAGCAAACCATCTTGCAATAAACAATGAACAATTGCATTGCGTTCAAACATTTGCACTTCACAGCCCAATTTCGCAAGGATAAACCCATCTTGACCAAGCCCTGCCGTTAAATCCCAAATAGACGGAAGAACACCTGATTTTATTCCCACCGCCTTTGCAATAAGTGGTTTAGCTTCATTATGCCTCAAACGGTAACCTAGTTTGCCATGAACAAAATCAACATATACCGCACCTGTTTTTTGTTCATCAATGGCATTCAAGCTGACTCCGTTATGATCAAACAGTAACGCTAGTGTATGCGGAGGCAAGTTTTTTAAGTTGAGATCAAACTCAACTGCAACATTTAACCTTACCGCTAAACTTTTTGCGATTGATAAATGGTGCTGATTGTTACAAATGATTTTCAACATAATGTCTAGCTAGCCATGACATGAATGTAAGACATATCGCATTAAAAATATTTCAGAACAAAAAAGTTAGATGGAAGAAGTGAGAAGTGTGAAACCGTAAAATTTACGGTTCTGAATTAGAGATGAATAGAGATAATCATTAACGAGCCGCAAACATCAAACCAACAACATTACGGTGTTGATGCATGACTTTCATTGCCACAGGCTCTTCGTTAATCGCTCCAACCATTTTCTTAAATAGAACATTAACCACAGTACCCACAGGAGGGTTTGGTTGGTTTTCGATAACGACGGAAGCACCCCCATCAGAAATATCCTGAGTAAAACCAATAATTGTGCCGAACGCGGGATGCGTTATTTCGACACGGATTGTTGTGGATTTCCGTTCAAAACGGCGGCGTTCATCCAACATGTTTTCTCCTGAAGATGGACATCTATGATTAGATATCACACGGTTTGAATAATAGAGACTGTATTAAGTGCTATTTGTTAAGTGCTAAATACTAAACAATTACTTTAAGTAATAGCCGATCATCTTAAACTTGTCACGGAAAGCTGAATGAATATAATACAACCAGAATGACCTATTCGATCTCAACCACCCAAATTAATCGAATGAAAGACCTAAGCGACGACCCACTATTTCGTAAGACTCGACCACATCACCTAAACCTTGGCGAAAACGGTCTTTATCAAGTTTCTCTCTCGTATCTTTATCCCAAAGACGACAACCGTCGGGAGTAAACTCATCGCCCAACAACACTTCGCCTTTATAGAGACCGAATTCCAATTTGGAATCTACCAACAACATATTTCCTGTTAGAAATAACTCTTTTAATATTTTGTTGACTTTAAACGTTAGCTCTTTTGCTTTTTCGATATGTTCAGCTTTTGCCCAGCCAAAAGATTCAATATGGTATTCATTAATCATAGGGTCGCCAAGCTGATCATCTTTCAAGAAAAACTCAAACGTCGGAGGGCTTAACTCTAACCCCTCTTCAACACCTAAACGTCGACAAATAGAGCCCGCCGAGATGTTACGGACAACGCACTCAATTGGCATCATCTCTAATCGCTTAACAACTGATTCATCTTCAGACAATAGCTTTTCAAAATGCGTGGGTATTCCAGCGGCTTTTAACTTCTCCATGACAAACGCATTGAATTTATTATTGACCATTCCTTTTCGGTCAAGCTGTTCTATCTTTTTGCCATCAAACGCAGAGGTATCATTTCGAAAATGAAGAATTAGAAGGTCATCATCATCTGTTGTGTAAACTGATTTGGCTTTGCCGGCATAAAGTTCTCCGCGTTTTTCCATTATTCACCTGTTCTGTATTTTTACTGTGTCCTGTCGTGACACATTGCGGTTTTAAAAATGAATCAATCTGATTAAATAAGGTTTCGTCTAATAATATTTAACAAATCTCTCGCTTTTCGAGAAGTAAGTTTTACCCCAGAAGCCCCTCGAATATAAACATCAACCCCACCTTCATCCTCTTTCACAATGATAAAGTAACCGCTGTGATCATCTAAATTGATTTTTTTCTTGCTCGAATCTTGAGTAGGTGTAAAAACCTCCTTAGGGAAAAGCCGTCGATTATCAGGCGTATCTAACACAGTCATAGCCCTCAACAATTCCGCCACCGTGTATTGTTCAGTATCTTCTTCATCACTGAACCATCCACTAAAAAAGCCTTCGCTTTCATTTGGATCTGTATAGGTCACATAGACCAGCTTTAAGTCCGAATTCTCTTCGATCAACTTAAAACCTTCTTGATCAAGCGCATGGTTTAATGTTGCTCTAGCTCGAGTAAATATCAAATCCATTCTTAAAACCGGCTCACGATTCTTAGAGATGATTGATATTTTTTTATCTCCACCAATGGTTTGCGCTAACAAAGAAGCCGAACTTGCTGTTGCGTCACTCGCTAGGCTTGCCGCTACCTCGTCAACCATCCAAGATTCTCTTTCTGCATCAACAGAGGTCTCTGGCCAATCCACATCTAAAGGCGCTTCCTGATCACGCTTCATTTTGACGTGAGTGACGTGTATCTCTGCTGTATCAGGCTGTACACCCTGCTCAATCCGAAGCTGATATCTATCGCGATTATCAGGATCATCTTTAAACTGTAGCCATGTGGTCTCAATAATACCCTCTTCAGGATTTGTTTTTGCGACCGCTAAACTATTTGTATTTAAAAAGCTTCTCACGCGAGGCCACACTTCAGCAGGCGATGTATTAATTGCAACCCAACGTTTGCCATTAAGGCTTTGAATTTTGACTTTTTCAGCAAAAACATTTGCCGCTAACGCCTGCGGTCTTGGTACTACAAATTCTTCGGGATATTCAAACTCTTTTCTATCAATATCCGGAACGACATATAACTCCCCAAAACGCTCCTGATTGATACCTTCGGGTACTTCAACTGGCGGAATACTGTCTGTTTTTAGGTAATCATCACTACGATCTCTAAAAACGCCTTCATCACCAAAAAACACTCCACAACCTGAGAGCAAGGAAACGACCAATAGAACTGAGCTTATTGTTTTAACGCGTAACTTCATTGAGTAATCTACTTTCTATTTCATACTACCCTAACGATGATTTATCGTTTCGTAGTCTATATGAACAAACTAATATCGAGAATTAAAGCACACCCGCATCAACCAAAGCCGAGCGAAGTGGAGCTTGATAAATTTCCGCCAACGTTGTCAATGGTAAACGAATACCCGATCCAATTATCCCCATGATATGTAAAGCATACTTCACAGGAATAGGATTGGACTCTAAAAACAACGCTTTGTTTAATGAGGTCAGCGTATGATTTAAAGCTCTAGCCCTATCTACGTCTCCCGCTAATCCGAGACGGCAAATGTCAGCGACTGTTTTTGGTGCTACATTTGCCGTGACACTGATGTTGCCTTTTCCACCCAATAAAATGAGCTCTAATGCAGTCTCATCATCACCGGAGATAATCAAAAAACCCTCAGGCGCTTCTTCGATCAGTGTTTTTGCCCGATCTAAATCTCCAGTTGCTTCTTTAACACCAATAATATTATTGATAGAGGCCAAACGTAATACCGTTTCCGGCAGCATATCAACAGCTGTCCGCCCAGGCACATTGTATAGCAGCTGAGGGATATTCACGGCGTCGGCAATATATTTGTGATGCTGAAACAAACCCTCTTGTGATGGCTTGTTGTAATAGGGAGTCACCAATAAACAAGCATCTGCACCAGCATCTTTTGCGTTTTGTGTCAGCTCGACAGCCTCTGCTGTTGAGTTCGCACCGGTACCTGCAATCACAGGTATTCGCCGATTGACCAGATCAACAACTGCCTTTATAACCTTAGGGTGTTCAGAAAACGACAATGTGGCAGACTCCCCGCTCGTGCCCACAGCTACAATCGCATCAGTACCTTGGTCGATGTGCCATTCAACCAATGCATCCAAAGCTGTCCAGTCTATCTCATTGTCAGCCGTCATTGGCGTCACCAAGGCAACCATACTACCCTGCAGCATGTCTCTCTCCGGATAAAATCAAATTATTTCAGAACCGTCTTTTAGCGTATCAGAATACGAAAAAAGGGGCTTATACTACTGAGGCCTACGCATCGAAACAAGTAAACCAATTGACTCACGGGTTTACAGTTATGGGAATAGGATTTAAGCCGAGCATTTTACTCTGAGATCGCTATGAATGTCTCGCTATTGCCTTCGTTTTATGGGGCTTCAAGCGATCATAAAACAGAATCTTCACTTGGGCCGTTTTCTAGAACGCCTTTTTTTTGGAGTGTACACAGGATCCTCACCTTCTGGGCGAGACTTGAACCGACGATGCACCCATAAATATTGATCAGGTTGCTCTAAAATACACTGTTCAACATGCTCGTTAAGGGTGATCGCGTCTCGCTCATCATCACCGCTGGGGTAGTTTTTCCACGCAGGCAAGACTTTTAAATCGTAACCATGGCCATCAGATTTTCGTTTACACATCAAAGGCACTACAGGGACTTTTGCCATTTTGATTAAACGTGCAAGCGCTGTAACAGTCGCTGCTGGATTGCCAAATAAGGGAACAAAAACGCTATGTTTACTGCCGTGATCTTGGTCCGGAAAATATGAAATAAAATGTCCGCTTTTCAAAGACCGAACCATACTTCTTACATCTCCAACAGCTATAACATCAGATGTTGGATTGTGCCTTGCTCTCCCCCAACTCTGAATGAGGTCATAAACCGGATTTCGATGTGGGCGATAGGTCATATCGATATTATCTAACAATTGATTACAAGCAACGCCCCACATTTCTAGCGTAGTGAAATGCAAAATCAACATCAAAGCGCCTTGATTATCATTTTGATAGCGCTGTAATTGTTCGAGGCCTTCAACATGAAACAATTTTTTAAGTCGTTGCTTTGACCAAAACCACGCGATCCCAGTTTCAAAAAACGCAAATGCGGTTGAATAGAAATTATCGATTAATAATTGGCGCTGTTCTTTTTGGGAGAGGTGTGGAAAGCACATTTGAATATTTTTCTCAGCGACATGTCGGCGCTCGCTAGCAAAAAGCAACATGAGCTGCCCCAAACCTTTACCTATCCATTTTTGAGCACGAAACGGTAACTGAGCGACTAAAAACCACACGGCAAACAACAACCACGTAGACCAATAACGCGGGTGAAGCAAAGAAAAATGAAATGTTGGTTTAGTAATGGTATCCAAAGAATTTTCTTTTGTATGAAAGAACTATAACTACTGAATGAATAAAATCTATTCCGGTATCAACGACCACACTTCATCGCCAAACAACCAATGATTTTCTGCATGCTTAACTGCTCGCTTATCTTTTTCTAGCTTTAACAAATGCGCCCACAATGAAAGCTTAGCAATTTGCAGTAGACGTTTATCAACATCGGCATAAACAGTTTTCATGAGCTGATCCAAACTTGTATTGGGAAACAGTTTCAAAGCAGCGACTACTTTTTCCTCTCTACTTAATCGATGATCAATAATTTCTTGTACCACAGCATGCGCCTCTCCCATCAGGTGACCATGAGCTGGCGCCAACAAATCAATTTCATAATCAAGCAGTAATTGTAACGAGCGAATATAATCGGCCATATCACCACTAGGAGGGATAATAACTACCGTCGTACCTTGCATGATGTGATCACCAGTGAACAACATTTTTTCTTCTGCAAGCCACAAACAAAAATGATTACCTACGTGCCCTGGCGTGTGTAATGGCGTTAACGTGTATTCTTTGTTGGTGATCGCAATATCAGAACAGTGCGCCAACTCGACAGTTGGCTCAAAGCTTCGATCTTGATGACCGTCATCTTGAATAACTGAGCCAATTAATTCAGCGCCTGTCGCTAGTGCAATTGGTTTAGCAGAAGGAGAATGATCGGGATGAGTGTGAGTAACAACCACTCGTTTTATCTTCCCCGCACCCGCCGATAAAATAGCTTCAATATGACTATCGATCAGAGGGCCAGGATCAATAACGGTAACATCATCCACCCCAACCAAGAATGTATTGGTTCCAGGACCAGTCATAGGACCTGAATTAGGGGCTGTTATTCGTCGCACCAAAGGTGTCAACTGAATAGCCTTACCAGGGAGGATAGGTTTTTCTACAACCGTTGAGTGTAGGTCTGCCACGATACCGATTCTCTTTTTGTATTTTTATTCTAAAATGTTTAACAATACCTATAACAATATTTAAGGTGTGTATTTAAAATAAAAAACATTACGCTCGAAAATTAAAAATCAGCGTTAACAATTGGATTCACATCCGCATCATAATCAACAGAATCGAACCCAAAACCAAACAATCGTAAAAACTCCTCACGATAACCATCGAAGTCAGTAATTTCTCGCAAGTTTTCCGTTGTAACTTGAGACCAAATTTCTGTGACTTTGTTTTGCACTTCAGGGTTTAATTCTTTTTCATCCATACGGAATCGAGTGTTGTTATCAAGACGCGGAGTATCAGTGTACAAACCCTCCGTATACAAACGATAAAGCTGCTCGATTGGACCTTCATGAGAACCATCTTCTTTCATGACTCGGAACAAAATAGAAAGATACAATGGCATAATTGGAATAGCAGCACTGGCTTGACTCATTATCGCTTTTAACACTGCAACGTTGGCTTGACCGTTGACAGGAGCTAATTTTTGATTGACTTCAACAACCGCTCTATCTAAATCTTCTTTTGCTTTACCAATAGCGGCATGACCATAAATTGGCCAAGTAATTTTGTCTCCGATATAAGACAACGCTATTGTTTTACAATTCTCGGCAAGCAAGCCCTCTTTAGATAGAACATCCATCCAAATCTCCCAGTCTTCACCGCCCATAACTTTGACTGTTCCATCAATTTCTTCCTGTGTCGCTGGCTCAATTGTCACTTCACCAACTTCTAATTTATCCGTATTTAAACTTTTTTGAGTTATCGCTTGGCCAATAGGTTTTAAATGATTTGAATAGGTTTCACCTGTGTCAGGATCCGTTCTACGCGGAGAAGCTAAACTATAAATGACTAAATCAACTGGGCCGATACCACTTTTTAACGCATCAACAACTTGCTGTTTAACTTCATGGCTGAAGGCATCCCCATTAATACTCTGGGAACTAAAACCGGCTTGTGTTGCCGCTTCATCTAGAGCTGCCGCATTGTAATAACCTGCCGATGCGGTACGCTTTTCCGATGGTGGCTTTTCGAAAAACACCCCCAGCGTATCCGCCCCACAACCAAATGTAGCTGTAATTCTTGACGCCAAACCAAATCCCGTGGAAGAACCAATTATGAGTACTTTTTTTGGGCCATTTTCAATCGCTGGTTGAGACTTAATATAGTCAATCTGCTCCTGAACATGAGCCGCGCATCCAGCTGGATGGGCATTGGTACAAATAAAACCACGGTATTTTGGCTTAATAATCATTGAGATATTCCTAGCATATTAATTTTAAGTATTGCCTTATTTTAAAAGGGAGGAGGCCTTAGTTTTGTAAATCCACAGATAAGACAATTGAAAACCGCGCCATTATAGACTGAAAAGGAGCAATTAACACGACACCTAATCATCTGTCAGATTCACTCTCAGCTATTCGCTTTGGAACCTATTCGTTGCTAGCCACATTTCCTAGACTTCAATATTCTCAAGGCCTAGACTAACCAACTTCAATTCATCCTTTAAAAAGTCCTGATTTGTCATGGTAAAGCTATTCAGCATATTGTTTAAATCATTAGAAGATTCATCAACACCACAAATATTATCAGTTGAAGAGAGGCAACTGGCGACAGCCGCGCTATTAATCGAAGTTGCATTTGCTGACAATAATTTTGATGATTCTGAACGCAAAGAGCTTCAAAGAATACTGCAGCAAAAATTCAATCTCGATCCCAACGCCTTACAAGAACTCACAATTCTTGCACAAGATAAGCAAAAAGATGCCACCTCACTTTATCAGTTTACTCAAATTATCAATCAAAGCTGTTCAAAAGAGGATAAATATGAATTGATAAAAGCGATGTGGGAAATCGCGTTTATTGATAAAAATATCGACAAATACGAGGAACATTTGATTAGAAAAGTCTCGGAACTACTGTATGTTTCTCATAGCGATTTCATAAGAGCTAAAAAGAACGCTCAACGCTAGATCAATCCATAACAATGAAGTACATCAAATAGCTTTTCTTTATTGATAGGTTTTTTTATAAAATCAAGCGCGCCTAAGCGTATGACCCGCTCACGAGCTTCTGGCTGAATATCACCTGAGATAACAATCACGACCGTCTTCAGACTCTCTTCTTTGATGAGCTGTAGAACATCGTAGCCATCCATTTCTGGCATGGTTAGATCCAAAAAAACCATCTCACCCAGCCCATCCCTAATCGCCTGAATGCCTTCAAGCCCATTAATGGCATAGCTGATATCAACTTCCCATGATTCAGGCAATGACCGTGCTACCTGCTTACGCGCCATAGCTGAGTCGTCACAAATTAATAATGGTATTCCCATCACACCCTACAATGATTCATAAATTCTAATTTAGCTCGCCAGCACCACCAGTACCAGATACTTGCACTACTGCTTGGCGCCTTTAACATCAATATCAAACCAACGAACATACTAAAACAAGCCCTACATTCACTATAGCAGTTACGGATAGCCTCGCAATACAAGCTATGGATACCTTAGGATGATAAAATTCCCGCGGATTGCGGTACAATCCGACCTTTCGCGTTATTTATATGAGTAAGAGGAATTCATGCTAACTATTTATCACAATCCACGCTGTTCCAAATCAAGACAAACTCTCGCATTACTTGAAGAAAACGGACATAAACCGGTTATTATTGAATATCTTTCAAACCGCCCAAGCGCTAACACCTTGAAACAGATTCTAAGCAAACTCGACATGTCTCCTCGCGAACTTTTAAGAAAAGGAGAAGATATTTATAAGGAAAAAAAACTCAATGATGACACTCTCAGTGATAACCAAATTATTGAATTTATGTCTCAATACCCAAAATTGATTGAACGACCCATCGTTATTAATGGAAATAAAGCCGTGATAGGCCGCCCACCAGAAAACGTACTTACCATTTTATAAGCTGTGTTTTAGAGTATTCATCTTCAACTCGCAACAATTTACCATCCGACAATGAAAACTTAAGGCGCTACCATGTCTTCACCTTATGTACTGGTTTTGTATTACAGCAGGAATGGCTCAACCAAAGAAATGGCTCTTCATATTGCTCGAGGCATTGAGAAAACTCGAGGTATAGAAGCGCGGTTACGAACGGTTCCCGCTATATCCACCACGGTGGAAGCAACAGAAAACCCCATACCGGATGAGGGTGCAATCTATTGCACCGAAGACGACTTTAAAAATTGCTCGGGATTGGTTATGGGGAGTCCAACTCGATTCGGCAATATGGCTGCACCTCTTAAATACTTTATTGACTCCACGAGTAGTAGTTGGCTCAGTGGCAATTTAATCAATAAACCTGCGGCTGTCTTTACCTCAACAGCCAGCTTGCATGGCGGACAGGAATCCACATTACTTTCTATGATGTTGCCACTTCTTCATCACGGAATGATAATGGCCGGACTTCCCTATTCCGAATCATCTCTGAACACTACTGAAAGTGGTGGCACTCCTTATGGAGCCAGTCACTGGTCTGGCACTGAGGGAAGTAAGCAACTGAGCCCAGACGAAATCAAATTATGCCAAGCGCTTGGACAACGCATCAGCGCACTTTCTATCAAGCTAAATTAAGCGCAGGTCATTATGAACGCTATTGATACCAATACTGAAAACACTGAAGGTAACGAGCCGGATACAGCGAAAACATTTACCCCCTCAAATCCTCAACACCTTTTGATCGCCAAAGTCATTACCTGTAGCGCTTATCTTGGTATGCTAGCCATTATTACATGGGTAAACCTCACGGAGGAAACGGGATCTTTAACGCGCTGGTGTATCCAATCTCTTCCTCTTCTTATGGTTTTACCCGGTATGATGCTAGGAAAATATCGAGCTTATAGCTGGTTATGTTTTATTATCGTCATGTATTTTATTCCTAGCGTCATGAAAGTCATGGACCCTCAAGGCGAATGGCTTGACACTCTTATGCTCACACTCTGTATTATCATCTTCATCACAGCAGCCTACACTAGCCGCTGGATGCAGCGAGTAAAGCCACCCAACAATGAAAGCACCCAATAGAACTGGTGAAGGCACCGATAAAAGTTTTCTTTTTACTAATGAATAGATGACGGCATTGATTAACTAACCATTTTGCAGCTACTGTTTTTCGCGACCACTGTTATTCACGACCACATTTTTTCAGTAACGATTATTTCGACGAAAATCGTTATTGCCACCAGAAAAAAACCAACTTCAACCAAGCACTAAAACAAGAGAAGAAAAATGGCCAACAGCAAATCCGGATTTCTGAAACGATCTTTTGTCACCATTGGAAAAGTAATCACTTGGACACGGGTTGTTGTTCTCAATGTTATTTTTCTGTTTCTTTTGTTCATTGTCATTGGCGCTCTTTTCGGCAACAAATCAAAACCCTTGCCCAGTAGCGCCCCGCTTCGAATTCAAATCAATGGTTCTTTAGTCGATCAATATAGTTACATCGATCCTATTGCCGAAATTATGGCTCAAGGTGACGGTAGAAATGCAGAAACGCTAGTCCGTGACGTTGTGCTCGCCATTAATACAGCCAGTAAAGACGATCGCATTTCGCAACTCATCTTAGATTTAGGATTTTTTACGGGAGGTGGCATCAGCAAGCTAGAAGAGATAGCTCAAGCGTTAGAAGCATTTAAAAAAACCAGTAAAGAAATCATTGTGATGAGTGATTTTTATGATCAAAACCAATATTTCCTCGCGAGCTTTGCCGATACAGTTTATATGCATCCGATGGGTTCTGTTCTGCTAACAGGTTATGGCAGCTTTAGGAATTATTATCAGGCAGGTATAGAAAAGTTACACATCGATGTCCATGTTTTTCGTGTTGGTGGTTTCAAAGATGCCGTTGAGCCATTCACACGCAATAACATGTCTCCCGAATCTCGAGAACACAATACACAGTGGATAAATGAGCTTTGGAGTGTTTACACCAGCCGTGTAGAAACCCAAAGGGGATTACCTAAAGACGCTATCAATGATTACATCAACAATTACGATAACTATTTAAATGACGTCCAAGGTGATGCGGCACAGTTAGCGGTGAATACAAAACTCGTTGATGAATTGGTTACCCATAGCGAACTCATGACTCGACTATATTCTGCTTTCGGCAAGAATAAAAAGGGTGATGACTACAAGGCCATTGATCTTGACCAATACATTGCTCACCTTAAACGCTCTCCCAATTTATCAAAAGACGCTGTGAGTTTAATTGTCGCAAGCGGAACAATTTACGACGGTATTCAGCCGCCGGGAAATATTGGGGGAGACTCACTTGCACAGCTCATTCAGCAAGCGCGAGAAGACTCTGATACAAAAGCCATCGTCTTACGAATTGATAGCGGAGGCGGAAGTGCATTTGCATCAGAGATTATTCGCAATGAATTAGTCGCCACAAAAAATGCAGGCATTCCAATTATTATTTCAATGGGAAGTGTTGCCGCTTCTGGCGGCTATTGGATTTCAGCCGATGCCGATGAAATTTGGGCGACCCCCACCACACTAACAGGATCAATTGGCGTGTTCGCTATCCTACCAACATTTAACAAAACATTAAGCGAATTAGGCATTTCTACCGATGGAATTGCCACAACCGATTTAGCCGGAGCTATGCGTATCGACATGCCAATGTCACCGCTTACCCAAAACGTTTTACAGCATCAGGTGGACAATATTTATCAGCGATTTATTAATTTAGTGGCTACTGGTAGATCACAGGAGCCGGAAAGCATTCACGCTATTGCCCAAGGTCGAGTATGGAGTGGCACAGCGGCACAAAGTTATGGGCTCATCGACAAACTAGGTTATCTAAATGATGCTATCGCATCTGCGGCAGAAAAGGCTGGCATTGAAAAATATCGCATTAAAGTCGTCGAGCCTCAATTATCACCATTTCAACAAGCCGTTAATAGCCTTTCGAATCAGACCATTAAAATGTTAGCGAAAGCAGGACTGGATAAACATATCTATCGCTCATCGGTCATTCAATCTGTAAGGAATTCGACTCAATGGAAAAGCTTTATTGACGTGATAAAACTGGCGAAAGAAAATGGAAAAAAGCCAACGACTTTCGCTCACTGCATGTCGTGCTCTGAATTGTAAGACCAGTGAAAAGGCAGGCTGGTTATAACGACTAAACCTATTTAATGACTTCTTTCACAAAGGGAATTGTTAACTTTCTTTGCTCCACCAATGACAACTCATCTAATCGATTTAACAAATAAAATAAATCATTCATATCTCTCGGAGCGTGACTAATAATGTATTGGGCTACGTCATCAGTCATTTCCATTCCACGGGCTTTTGCTCGGTGCTGAAGTGCAGCCTGCTTATCGGCATCGTTTAACTCTTCGAGATGAAAAACAACAGACCAATTTAAACGAGATTGTAAATCCGGAAGAGAACTGGATAATTCGTTTGGATTTAGTGTTGCGCCAAAAACAAGGCGCTTTCCGGCATCTCGCATTTGATTAAATAAGACGAACAGAGCCTCATCCCACAATGGATTGCCTGCAACAGTATGCAATCCGTCAAGGCAAATTAAATCCTGAACTTCCAAGCCTTCGAATAAAGATTCCGGCGCAAAACCCACTAAATCTTGCAGAGGAATGTATTGAGCATAAGTGCCTTTTTCATTGGCATACTGACAACTTGCCTGCAACAAATGAGTTAAACCACAGCCAGGCTTTCCCCACAGATAAATAGAAAGCTCTCCCTCTGGTTCAATTTGTTGCTTAAGAACGTCAATGACTTGAGGAGCGCTGGAGGATATCGGCGCATAATAATTATCAAAAGTAGCTTCATCATTCAGAGAAACACCTAATGACAATTGATTTGATTTTCCTAAACCCATAAACCCGAATACGCCTTAAACAAGAATGATTTAACTGATATTAGTAACGATATTAATTACGCCAAATATAGGATGACGGATTACTCTCTAGGCCAACTCCATGAGTCAATGTTGATCCATTTAGACTCATGGACTGTTGATAACCTTTATCTAAGCGGCCATCCAATGCGATCGCTTGCTCCAATGCATTTAAATTCACTTCTGTTGCCACTCGCAATAAAATATTTTCATTATTGACAGCAACAACATCTACGCCTCTTACCACAGCGATACTTTCAAGGTATTTCATAGCGTTAGCATAACCACCAAAGTCCGAGATTCCATCGATAGAAAATAGATAGCTTTTTAGATCGCCACCGGTTGGCTCATAACCATATAGCTGAAAAAAATAATCAGCCGAGTCACCTATTCCCTCGGCGATCACACTCGACAAATCGGACCCAGTACCATCAAAAGTCTTAGACCGCGCCTCATTAATTAAAAGCCATGATCCTCTCCATCTCGACTGAGATGTTTTCGTCAACCGCCCAACCAAAATCGAATCAGGATCGTATCGCTCAGACGCTCTACGGATTGATCGCTCATCTAACCGCCAGATATTTTTTGCCGATGTCACGACAAGATCATCTAGATCACCCTGTGGAGTAATAACAGGTAACCCTCTCTGCGCTCCAGAAGCTTCTATGGCTTCAATTCCTTCGGGAAGATATTGTTCTGAAATAATACGTTTAGTTTTTCCTTCATCAACAACAAGCCATACCATCACACTGGGCCGGTTAGCCGGCCAAATAGGCAACTGTTGATCTCTCAGTAACTTTTCGATGCTAGAATCCGAGAATTTTAAAATTAACTGATAGGCAGGAACCGTTTTATTATCAACTTCAATTGTTTTATCCGTTGACAGATAACGATACTCAAGCAGATAACGAGAGGGATTTCTTAACGCACTTTTTACGCCTGCGTTTTTAAGTACACCCGCTTGTCCGGAAGCTCGAATCATAATTTCTGCTAGACCATCAGCCGTCGCCTGATTTCTTTCAGGGCGGGTTTGAGTCGCCACTAACGAATGGTATTCATACAAATCAATTGGCTCAGCATTAACCATTGAGCAAACACTCATAACGGCTAACAAAAGCGATGTAAAGGTAGAAAAATGGTGCAATCTTGTCGATTTCAAAGGATCCCCCGACAACTCAATCTAGTGAAATAGCGCTATTGTAACAGCGAAGCGACAGACAAGAAGAGAAGGATACGAAATAACCACCATTCTCGATAGGTATTATTATCAAAAACCAATACGTTAAATTCTGCACAGGTGTCAGAGAAGCTGATAAAATGTCGCGCTTTTCCGAACACTAACCTCTGGATTCAATGGCCGCATGAGCAATTCCTCAGATACACCAAACGCCTCAAATACACAGTCATCACTGAGTTACAAAGATGCAGGAGTCGATATAGACGCCGGCAATGCACTGGTAGACAACATCAAATCTGTAGCGAGGAGAACTCATCGTCCCGGTGTTCTGGGTGGTCTTGGCGGTTTTGGTGGCTTATTTGAGCTTCCTGAGGGATACAAAAAACCCGTACTCGTTTCTGGAACAGATGGCGTCGGCACGAAGTTACGGCTAGCCATCGACGCTAACAAACATGACACCATCGGGATTGATCTTGTTGCCATGTGCGTCAATGACATTATTGTCACCGGTGCAGAGCCTCTCTTTTTTTTAGATTATTATGCGACGGCAAAACTAGATGTTAATGTCGCCAGTGACGTGGTCTCCAGCATTGGCGCTGGCTGCGAATTATCTGGATGTGCTCTTGTTGGCGGAGAAACCGCAGAAATGCCTGGCATGTACGAGCTGGGTGATTATGATCTCGCTGGGTTTTCCGTCGGCATTGTCGAAAAAGATCACATCATTGATGGCAGCAAAGTAGCATCCGGAGATACCTTAATCGGGCTTTCTGCCAGCGGACCTCATTCAAATGGTTACTCCTTAATCCGAAAGATTGTCGATCGCAGTGGTTTAACTCTTAACCAAGAAGTAGACGGTAAGCCTCTAAAAGATTGGCTGCTAGAACCTACTCGAATTTATGTGAAACCACTTTTGGAATTAATGAAACAACTCCCTGTTCATGCGCTTTCGCATATCACTGGCGGCGGATTGCTAGAAAACATACCTCGTGTGATGCCAGATAATACTGAAGCAGTCATCAACTCCAACGCATGGAAACGCTTAGCTATTTTTGACTGGCTACAAGAACAAGGCAACGTCACTGACACTGAAATGTATCGCACATTTAATTGCGGTATTGGTATGGTCATCGTCGTTTCCAACGATAAGGCGGAACAAGCAATTTCGCTATTAAACACGCTAGGCGAAGACGCTTGTGTCATCGGTGAGATCGCCCAAAGCGATCAACAAACGCCCTTCGTGACTATTCGTTAACATTGAAGCCGTACCGATAAAATCACGAAGAAACGATCAATCACCATGAACTCAAACCATCAAAAAGTAAAACAAACTTGCCGTGTTGTCGTTCTCATCTCAGGAGGAGGTACAAACCTGCAAGCCATTATTGATGGACAAAAAAATGGTGATTTACCGATTGAAATTATCGCCGTGATAAGCAACCGCCCCAACGTTAAAGGATTAGAACGAGCTTCTCATGCCGATATTCCAGCTGAGACAATTGATCACAAAGATTTTTCTACGCGAGAATCATTTGATGAAGCACTCATCAATATTATCGACCAACACTCTCCCGATCTGATTGTCCTCGCGGGCTTTATGCGAATATTGACGCCAGAATTTGTTTCCCACTATCTGGGCAAACTCATCAATATACACCCTTCGCTTCTCCCTAAATATCCAGGACTGCATACGCACAAACGGGCAATAGAAGCCGGTGACAAAGAGCACGGCGTTACAGTGCACTTCGTCACTGAAGAGCTCGATGGCGGCCCACCCATACTCCAAGCCAAAGTACCCATCATTGAGGGCGACACGCCAGATTCCCTCGCACAACGTCTATTGACGCAAGAGCATGTCATCTATCCACTTGCCGTAAAATGGTTTGCCCAAAAGAAATTACAATTAAAAAACGGCAGAGCTTATCTTGATAATGAACTTTTACCACTGAACGGGCATCTAATCGACACTACCGTTCATTAAACCAAAACATAAGCTCCTCATGTCGAGCTCAGGGCAAATAGTTATGCCACGCTTACAACAGTATTTCACAATGTTATCCAAGTCTTTTTGCGCTTTTGTTTTCAACTTGGCATTTGTCACTCTATTCTTTTCAGCGAACGCCTTCTCTGGCGACGCTAAAGACGGTGTTAAAAATTTCGAAGCGATTTATAAAGCAAGATTTCGTGGCATTGGTGTTACGGCAACACGAAAACTAGAAACACTACCTAACGGCAATCAACAATTATCTTTTATTGCTGATAGCTGGTTAGCAAAACTCAGGGAGACCAGTGAATTTATCTGGACTGAAAATTCACGCGTTCAACCACAGCATTATACTTACACGCGAACTGGACTAGGTCGAGATAGAAAAGCGGTATTAGATTTTGATTGGGAAAAGAAAAAGGTCATAAACAATGTTGAAAGCAAACCGTGGACAATGGTCATACCTGATAGCGCCTTTGACAAATTAAGTTATCAACTACAAATTCAATCTGACCTAATCAACAACAGAAAATTAAAACCCTATGAAATTGCTGACGGTGGGAGAATAAAGACTTACGAATTTAAAATCGTAGGAGAAGAGAAAATTTCAACACCAGCAGGTAAGTTTAACACCATAAAAGTAAAACGCCTTCACTCTAACGATAAAAAGCGCCATACTTTTTTTTGGCTAGCACCCGAATGGAATTATTTGATGGTAAAAGTTGAACAAAAAGATGGCAGTAAAAGTTATGAAATTGATTTAAATAGTGCAACAATTAATGGAAGAAATGTCACCGGAATTTAACATTCCCCAGTTTATATAATATCGCTATTTTTATCGCTACTTATCACTTTTGATTTTCAAACCTCGTCTTAATGCGCCTAGCATATCGGCAGATTGGCGTTTAGTGACCTCAGCAGGGAACATAGAAGAGCCATGAAAAGTTCCTGGATAAGAATGCAATTCTGTTTGAACCCCTGATTGCATTAATCGCAATGCATAAGCAACATCTTCGTCTCGCAATGGATCAAACTCCATTGCGCTTACAAATGCCGGCGGTAAGTCACGAAGATCTTTTGCTCGAGCAGGCGCCGCTTGCTCAGGAACATCATCACTGCCACGCGAATACTCTTCACCTAAATAATAGCGCCAACTTGTCAACGCTTTTGGGCGATTCCATACCGGCGTATCAACAAATTGTTTTGCGCTCTCCGTTTCTAATCGATCATCCAATTCAGGAATATTCAAACACTGAAAACAAATATCGGGTCCGCCCATATCTCGCGCAAGAAAAGTTAACCCCGCCGCTAAGCCGCCCCCAGCACTGACGCCGTAAACTCCAATTTTATTTCGATCAATAGAAAGCTCTTTAGCCTGAGAATGCATCCATTTTAAAGCCGCATAACAATCATGCAGACCTGCAGGGAAAGGATGTTCTGGTGCAAGCCGATAATCAACCGACACAACAATCACACCAAGAGATTTTGCAAAACGTACTGCAACAGCATGTTCGGTTTCTATACTACCAATAACGAAACCACCACCATGAATATCCAATAGAGCGGGGCCAGGTTTTTCAATATTATCCGGAATATATACTCGTATCGGCACTTCCGAATCTGATTGATAGCCCGGAATTTTTTTATCTATGATTGTCAGACCAGAAGTATCAAGATCCGGCGTCAACGCTTGTATCGTTTGCTCATAGCGGACTCTAGATGCAACAGCATCGTCAATCGGATTATCTTTTAAAAAACCTAAAGCTTTAACAAACTCAGGATCAAATTGGTATGGCATAGTACACAATACTCTCGGTCGTCATTTAGATCGTTTAGATGAGCAATTATTGAATAACATTGATATAGACAAGGTTATTTTAGAACCATAAAAAATTATTGACAACATATAATTGCCTCTATGAGCGTTCTTTCTCACAAAGATAATTGTCCTATTTAAATTTTAGGCGCGGAGTGTAACAGTATTCTCAGAAAATAAAAAAACCTCTTACCCAAAAGATAAGAGGTTTTCATTAAGAGCTGATTACGATTTTTGAATAATTTAGTCTTTTTATTAACGCTTATTGCTGGCGTTTAAATGAGCAGCCGTTTGCTTTTCTGTTATCGTTAATAAATTACCCATCGCAATATTCATATCAACTAAATGTAATCCCCAACCAGCATTCACGATGCCATTAGCTATAACATCACCAGAAATATCATCTGCTCTAGGGTCAGACGGATCAGCATTTACCGTCATCTCTAAATAAGAAAAGCCATCATGTGAAACACATTCTGCACTTAACAGACCCGGAACACTGGCAAATGGAGTTTCAAGTTTTTCCTGAGTCTTAGTCCACTTTAATGGCGCAACACTAGAGGTACTGACACCTTCTTGAGTATTTAAATAAGCATGCAATTCATTTGTACCATTTGCTAATTGCGCCGGATTTGTGCAAGCACTCTGCGTTCCTTTTCCACTGCGGCCAAACAAACTATTTTTTGGCGGTTTAACCGTTGAACGGAAAGAAGCATAAGTCACGATACATTGCGTTTGATCGCCTGACGTACACAAAGGCATATATTTAAACGTTCCACCCACTTTCTTCCCATCAGGAACTTGTATGTTGGTACCAATTAGCATCGCAGAAATAATTTTTTCTTGAATCGGTTTCCCTTCAATTTCGTCTTTAATCAAACTGGTTAGAACGCCTGAGCCTTGTGAATGCCCAACTAACACAACACCTCGGCCATCATTATAATTTTTCAAATAATAATCCCACGCTGCTTTTACATCATTGACACCCAGCCCTCGATCCATCGCAACTGCTTCACCACCCCCCAAACCTGCTCGCAAGGCTGTTAACGTGATTTGGCGATATAGAGGAGCAAATGTCCTGCATTTAGAGCCAAATCGTGCAAACTGTTGACGGATAACTGAATATTCTTCAGGGCCAGCAAGCATGTCGCTATTGCCTGTTTTATCGAGTGAAACCGTCGGGTAAACATAAAAACAATCAATTGGTGCTTTTGGATTTTCAGACCATTTTTCTTCTGCTAAAGATCCATTTGCAGATACGATTGTCGTTGTCATGTTTCTATCACACGCACCTAGACTTCCAGCAGAAGATCGGCACAACCATGATTGATCTTTGGAATAATCAACAACTTCTGACTCAGCAAGAGAGGAGGAAGAAAAAGTCAAGGCAGAGAAAAAACCTAGCAATAAGGTCGACGGAAGAATACGTGTCAAGTTAGGGTTTTGTAGCATCAACGAAAAGAAATTCATGAGGTGACTCCTAAAATTATCATTATTTTTTCTATTAAATGTTTGTATTAATGTTTTTGGTTAAACCATTTTTCACAGGCTGTAGAGCAAAATCACTCAAAACAAGCCACATCTAAAAAGGTGAGACTTTATAATCATTATTGAGCATTAGACAGAAGCAATACCAGCAATTTGATACGGCTTTGAAAAACTTTACTCAAACAAGAGCTAATAACAAATAATTTAATAAGAAGGCACTACAATTATTACCTGAATCCAAGAATCCTGAACTAATGAGAGGTCGTTTTTTCTTTGTCACAACGAATACAGCGGTAAAGTGTCACCAACTTACCTTGCTTAGAATCAAACTGATTATCTTTTACAACTTGCCATTTATGAAAGCCGTCACGACACAAGCTTTTGCCTTTAAATTTCTCTGACAACTTCTTTTTTTTAAAGGGTAAAACGTCTCCCATAAAGCAAGCCTTTTTAAACCATCACCAAAGTCACAACAATTTACGTTTTTGGAAGAGTCACGCCACGCTGCCCTTGGTATTTTCCGCCACGATCTTTGTATGACGTTTCGCACACTTCATCTGACTCAAAAAACAACATTTGAGCAACGCCTTCATTCGCATAAATTTTTGCAGGTAACGGCGTTGTATTTGAAAATTCTAACGTGACATGCCCTTCCCACTCAGGCTCTAAAGGGGTTACGTTAACGATAATCCCGCAACGTGCATAAGTAGATTTCCCTAAGCAAACAGTTAAAATGCTGCGAGGAATTCGGAAATATTCAACGGTTCTTGCTAATGCAAAAGAATTTGGCGGAATAATACACACATCACTTTTGACATCCACAAAACTATTTTCATCAAAGTTTTTAGGGTCCACAATCGTCGAATGAACATTCGTGAAAATTTTAAATTCATCGGCACAACGAACGTCATAGCCATAGCTGGATGTACCGTAAGACACGATGCGCTGATCATTCCCGTCGACACGAATTTGGCCCGGCTCAAATGGTTCTATCATTCCTTCGTTTTCTGCCATTCGGCGCATCCATTTATCTGACTTAATACTCATTCTTAATCATTTCCTACAGGTAATATTGAGGGGGGTTGTTTAATCAAATGTATTCTTTTAAAAACACTGCCAATTAATCATCAGTCATAATAATTTCAGGGGTCGCAACCGCATTGTTATTAATGTGCCAAAGCTGAGCACCAACACGACGGGCAATCTGCTTATACACATCGCTAATCGTTGAATTAGGATCAGCAACTACAGACGGTTTCCCACCATCGGCATCTTTACGAATCGTCAAGTCTAGGGGCAATGCACCTAATAATGGTGTTTTATATTCTTTCGCAATTCGTTCTCCACCACCTTCACCAAATATATGCTCTTCATGCCCGCATTGCGTACAAATATGAGTCGCCATATTTTCAACAACTCCAAGCACTGGCACATTCACTTTTTGGAACATTTCAATGCCTTTTTTCGCATCAAGTAGCGCAATATCTTGCGGTGTTGTGACAATAACGGCTCCACTGACTGGCACACTCTGCGACAGAGTCAGCTGAATATCTCCGGTTCCTGGCGGCATATCAATCACTAAATAATCTAGCTCACCCCAAAAGGTTTGATTCACCAACTGCTGAAAAGCACTACTGACCATAGGTCCCCGCCAAACCATCGGGGTTTTATCTGTGACTAAATAACCCATAGAAATTGATTTCAAACCATGAGCCTCTATAGGCACCATGTATTTGTTATCAATGATTTGCGGTTCCCTTTTTCCCACACCCAACATTTGTGGCTGACTTGGCCCGTAAATATCGGCATCCAGAATACCCACTTTTGCCCCTTCAGCTGAAAGAGCCAGCGCCAAATTAATCGACGTTGTGGATTTACCCACCCCACCTTTTCCGGAGCCAACCGCAATAATATTTTTGACTTGTGCTAACGATTGCGTTTTTTCAACCGCGCCGCCATTAATGCTTGATTCTAAGGTCAGTGAAATATCGTCGACTGTTAATAATTCGCTTAACTGCCCTTTGATAGTGGATTCCAGATCCTCTTTTATACTCGCAAAAGGATAGCCGATCCCTATCTGGACCATTAATTTTGTATCATCAACACTTATGGACTGGATGGCCCCCAGCGACAAATAATCCTGTTGTAGAATTGGGTCTTTGATCTTACTGAATGCTTTTTCGACACTCGCCTCGTCTAACTTACCTTTCGTAAAACTCTTGAAAATCATTCAGTTCTTCTCCAACGGTACAAATCCTATAAAACTAGTGCTTTTTTATGAATAATTAGCTGATTTTTTGCTCTCTTGAGGTCAGGAACCTCACGATTTTGAGCGTTTTTTTACTCAATTAAAGCAATACGGCAACAGCAGGCCATTATCGAACGTTTTCACGCATGCTTACAAGCCAATGATCTCTCAAGTGACTGAAATAATGGAAATAAAATGCTATAGTTGCCGGCCTTTTTAAGTCAGGTAATTGACTTAAGCGCCCAATGCGCACGATAGGGCAAAAAATCAAAATATTGTAGCCAATGATTTGTTTTAATGAATTAGCCTAGGAGTCTTCTCGCCCAATGAGCGAACAACGCGACATTCTTGTCACCAACGCATTACCGTATGCTAACGGCCCCATCCATCTTGGCCATTTGGTCGGATATATACAAGCAGACACTTGGGTTCGCTTCCAACGCATGCGAGGCAACAGCGTCACTTATGTTTGTGCTGATGATGCCCATGGTACGGCAATTATGTTGAAAGCCGAACAGCTCGGCATCACGCCTGAAGAGCAGATTGCTAAAATTAAAAGTGAGCATGAAAAAGACTTTGCTGATTTTCGAGTGGACTTTGATAATTTCCACACAACCCATTCAGAAGAAAATAGAGAACTCTCTGAATTATTTTATCAGCGCTTACTTGCCAACGGCCACATCAGTGCACGAACTATCACGCAAGCTTACGATCCAGAAAAAGAAATCTTTTTATCTGATCGATACATCAAGGGCACTTGCCCTAGATGTAAAGCCGAAGACCAATACGGCGACAACTGCGAAGTGTGTAGCGCGACTTACAGCCCAGATGATTTGATTGACCCTAAATCTGTTTTATCCGGTGCAACTCCCGTTAAAAAAGATTCAGAACATTTCTTTTTAACGCTAGGAGAATTCACTAATTATCTAAAAACGTGGACCCGTGCAGGCCATCTACCCACAGAGGTCGCTAACAAACTCGCTGAGTGGTTAGACGAAGGCTTACAAGAATGGGATATTTCTCGCGACGCTCCTTACTTCGGCTTTGAAATTCCTGATCAACCCGGAAAATATTTTTACGTTTGGCTCGACGCCCCAATCGGCTATATCGCAAGTTACAAAAACTATTGCGAAAAAAACGGTCTAGATTGGGAAGCCGTATGGAAGCCTGAATCAAAAACTGAATTGCATCATTTTATCGGTAAAGACATCATTAATTTTCACGCATTGTTTTGGCCTTGCATGCTAACGTCGGCAGGATTCCGTACGCCCGATCAAATCGCAGTGAATGGTTTTCTAACCGTCAATGGTGCGAAGATGTCAAAATCTCGCGGTACTTTTATTGATGCAAGAACGTATCTCGATCACCTCGATCCAGAATATTTACGTTATTACTATGCAGCAAAACTGTCTAGTAGTGTGGACGATCTTGATTTAAACCTTGAAGATTTTATCCAACGAGTCAATTCTGATTTAGTAGGAAAGGTCATCAACATTGCCAGCCGAAGTGCAAAATTTATTGAAAAAACGGGCGGTAAATTATCAAACAACATCGACGATCAGGCATTGTGGGATCGCGCTGTTAACGCAAGTGAAAAAATTGCGACGCTATACGAGACTAGAGACTTTAGTAAAGCGATGCGAGAAATCATGGAGCTTGCTGACTTAGCCAAC
Organism: Cellvibrionaceae bacterium; assembly: GCA_050633885.1. GTDB lineage: Bacteria > Pseudomonadota > Gammaproteobacteria > Pseudomonadales > Cellvibrionaceae > JAWSVE01. The sequence goes on along the minus strand of JBOEHK010000001.1, from coordinate 120,021 downwards.
GAATACGTATCGCGCAAAGAACCTTGGGCCATGATGAAAACCGAAGGGAACGAGCAGGCTGTTAACGACGTTTGTTCGCTTGCCGTCAATTTATTTAAAGTTATCGTTACTTATCTTGCGCCAGTGCTCCCCAACCTGACAGAAAAAGCAGAACGCTTTTTAGGTTGTGAATTAACTTGGGAATCACAACCAAACTTTTTAAGCGATCATTCAATCAACAAATTTAAGCCATTAATGGTTCGAATCGACAAAGACAAAGTTGAAAAAATGGTTGAAGAAAGCAAACAAACATTAGACAGCGCTGCAAGCGCGCAGCCAACATCAGAGTCTACCGGTGAATTAGAAAAGGATCCTATTGGAGCTGAAATTACCTTTGATGATTTTGCAAAAGTAGATTTACGCGTTGCAAAAATTATTAAAGCGGAGCACGTCAAAGGCGCAGATAAGTTACTACAACTCACTTTGGATTTAGGCGGCGAGTTACGTAATGTTTTTGCTGGAATTAAAAGTGCTTATGACCCAGAAAATCTCGAAGGTAAATTAACAGTGGTTGTCGCTAATTTACAGCCTCGTAAAATGAAATTCGGTATGTCGGAAGGCATGGTGCTAGCCGCAGGCCCCGGCGGAAAAGAAATTTATATATTAGAACCCAATACCGGCGCGGTACCCGGCATGCGGATCATGTAAATTATCGACTTTTATTACTTAAAACCATGAAAATCATTAAAGAAAACAATTAACAGATAAAATTTTATGACTGATTTTGCGATTATTTTAATCGGCGCCATTTTAGTAAATAACTTTGTACTGGTTCAGTTTCTTGGCTTGTGCCCTTTCATGGGAGTATCCAATAAATTAGAAAGTGCTATTGGGATGGCAGCCGCAACAACCTTCGTGCTCACACTGGCTTCCGTGTGTAGTTATTTGGTCAAAAGTTGGATTCTTGCACCACTCAATTTGGAATACCTCAAAACGATCTCTTTTATCTTAGTCATCGCTGTTGTCGTGCAATTTACAAAAATGTTTATCGATAAAACCAGCCCACTATTATCCCGCGTACTGGGTGTGTTTCTTCCATTAATTACTACTAACTGTGCCGTTCTTGGTGTCGCATTACAGAACACGACGAAATCACACGGTTTTGTTGAATCATCCCTGTATGGTTTTGGTGCCGGCGTTGGCTTCTCTTTAGTTCTTATTTTATTTTCAGCTATGCGTGAACGACTCGCATTTGCTGATGTTCCTACACCTTTTAAAGGCGCGGCAATCGGCATGATTACAGCCGGACTTATGTCGCTCGCCTTCATGGGATTCGGTGGGTTGATTTAGCACATGGATGTCATAACAGAATTTATTTTACAACGATCAGTTGGCGAAGCGGTTTTAGCACTGGTGGGGCTCGGCGTTTTATTCGGCGCAATTCTCGGCTATGCCGCCGTCGCTTTTAAAGTCGAAGCAGATCCCATCATAGATCAGATTGATGCCATTCTTCCGCAAACTCAATGTGGTCAGTGCGGTCATCCCGGCTGCCGTCCTTATGCAGAATCAATTGCCAATGGCGAAGCTATTAATAAATGCCCTCCCGGTGGACAAGTCACCATTAATAATCTCGCCAAATTATTAGACGTTGAAGCTCCTGCTCTTGACGACGAACATGGCGAAGAAAGTGCGCTGCCCACCGTCGCCTTTATTCGAGAAGATGAATGTATTGGTTGCACTAAATGTATCCAAGCTTGCCCTGTCGATGCGATTTTAGGTGCTGCACAAGTGATGCATACAGTTATTGCATCTGAATGTACAGGCTGTGACTTATGTGTTGAACCTTGTCCCGTTGATTGTATCGACATGCTGACGGTTGAAGTCGGCTTATCCGATTGGCAATGGGATCTACCTAAAACAGAAGAACCAGAAAATACCCATGTTCGCGCTCAGTTGATCGCTACGGATAATGATCAAGGAGCGGCGGCGTGAGAAAAATTTGGGAAACACCCGGTGGTGTCCATCCGCCAGAACACAAAGAACAATCTCTTGCTAAACCTCTCTTTGAATTAGGATTACCTCCTGAAATCATTTTGCCTGTATCACAACATTTAGGAGCTCCTGCAGTCCCTGCTGTATCAGTCGGAGAAAAAGTTTTACGCGGACAGCTCGTTGCGGAAGGAAAAGAATTTGTCAGTGCAAACGTTCACGCATCAACAAGCGGTACGATCAAAGCAATTGAAGATCGCCCATTACCACACGCCTCCGGTTTTAATGGATTATGTATTGTTATTGAACCCGACGGCGATGATAAGTGGATCGAATTAAAACCGACGAGCGATTACAAAAAAATTGATCGCACAGAAATTTTAGAAAAAATTCAAGAATCCGGTATTGTGGGAATGGGCGGTGCGGGATTCCCCACATCAATAAAACTCAGCACGCAATTGAAGATCGACACACTTGTCATTAATGGGACTGAGTGCGAACCCTACATCACTGCCGATGATATGTTAATGCAAATCAGTTCTGATGAAATTCTCGACGGTGTATTACTGCTTGATTACTTACTAGATGAACCCAAAAATATTTTAATTGCTATTGAAGACAACAAACCAAAAGCAATTGCGGCGATGCAAGAAGCCGTTAAAGCGGTCGGCAATTCACGCATCGACGTTGTTCCTCTTCCCGTAAAATATCCCAGTGGCGGAGAAAAACAAGTTATTCAAATGCTGACAGGTATTGAAATACCCTCAGGCAAATTGCCAGCTGACATTGGCGCAGTGTGTCAAAATATCGCGACCGTTTTAGCGGCTTATCGTGCAGTTCGATATGGCGAACCTCTAACATCTCGAATTACGACTGTGACTGGAGAAGCTTACGGTACTCAACGCAATATCATTGCTCGCATTGGCACGCCTGTCAGCTATATTTTAGACACTCATCTGTATGATGAAAATAAAGCATCACGTTTAGTGATGGGTGGCCCTATGATGGGATTCACTTTATTAAATAGTGAATCGCCTATTGTCAAAACAACTAATTGCTTGCTTGCACCATCACTTGAAGAGTCTCCACCCCCTTCTCCCGCACAAGCCTGTATCCGTTGCGGTATGTGTGCTGAAGCTTGCCCCGCCAGCTTATTACCTCAACAACTTTATTGGTATGCACGTGCAGAAGACGAAGAGAAGCTGCAAGCCCATAACTTATTTGACTGTATAGAATGTGGAGCCTGCTCTTACGCCTGCCCTAGCCATATTCCTCTAGTGCAATATTATCGAGCGGCTAAAGGGCAAATTAAAAAGCATGCAATTGAAAAACAACACTCAGATCGCGCGAGACAACGCTTTGAATTCCATAAAGAACGAATTGAAATTGAAAAAGCAGAGCGAGCAAAAGCTCGAGAAGAAGCGGCAGAAAAAGCGAAACAACGTAAGCTAGAAAAAGAAAAAGCTAAGGCAGAGCAAGAAGCTAAAAATCAGAAAGAACAAAGTTCTGCTACTGAAACTGAAGCTGAAACGTCAAAAGAAACTGTGATAGTAAGACCACCTGGAGATGAAGAAGCACGGCTTAACCGCAATCTCATTAGCACAGAAGAACGGCTTAAAAAATTACATTCACGAGCGACTGAGTTAGAAAAATCTGATCCCGCACAAGCTGAAGGTGTCCGCGCTAGAATTAAAGAAGCGGAACTAAAAAAGAAAACGATTCTCGACAAACTCTCACAGTTATCTATAAACGATGCAAGCGACGAAATTGTTTCAGATAAGCAAAAAAATCTTTCTCAAAGCGACACGGAAGAATTCAATACAAACGATAAGAAGACAACTGAGATACAAACAGAAGTTGCTGAAAAGACTTCTGATACTGAAAAACGAAGAGCTGACATGTCTCAAGAAGAAAGACAGGCTTATGACAGCTCTATTTCTGTACTCGAAAATCAACTTACTAACACACAAAAAAAATTAGATGAGACTGCACCAGAGGATAGCGATACGATTAACGCGCTAAAAATGTCGGTCAATATCCTGAAACAACGGTTGATCTCTACCAAAGAAAATCCACCGACCACGCTCAGCGCAAACACAGACGACCTTGCCGATAACGCTAAAAAAGAAATCACACCACTGTCTGAGGTGATTCGCTCCAAAGATAAATCTGGCAACCTAAGCGACGCTATTTTTGCATCGATGGAAAAAGTGGTTGAGTCCAAACGCAGCGAAAACGATAGCAGCCTGAATAACCAATTACGGCAAAAAATAGAATCTCTAGAAGCTCGTATAGAAGAAACCAAAAAAACACTAATGGATAATCGAGATAAATCACGAGCAGCAATTTTGACTGAAGAAATATCTAAACTGGAACATAAGCTAGAAGTTTCTCGCGAAGCATTAAGAGAACTTGTAGAACAAGATGATTAAATAAAAACGGATAACCAATGAATTTACCGCAAATAACATCACCTCATGCTCACGGTCATAACTCGACCGGTGACGTGATGCGTACGGTATTAATTGCCACGATTCCCGGCATTATTGCACTAACACATTTCTTTGGAATCGGGACGATTTACAACTTAGTGATAGCAAGTGCGACAGCCCTAACCTGCGAAGCTGGGATTTTAAAATTACGACACCGCCCTATTGGTTTTTACTTACGAGACTATAGCGCGTTAGTCACCGCGGTATTATTAGGTATCGCTTTACCACCGTATTGTCCTTGGTGGTTGGTAGTCGTGGGCACTGCAACGGCCATCATTCTCGCTAAACACTTATACGGTGGTATGGGCTACAACCCTTTTAATCCAGCCATGGTTGGGTATGTTGTATTGATCATCTCTTTTCCTATCGATATGACAACTTGGGCTGCTCCTTCGAATATTCTAGACGAAGGGCAATCACTGATTGGTCCCATCTCTGCACTTGGGCGAATTTTTCTCGACACTCCCTTTGATGCTTTTAGTGGAGCCACACCATTAGATTTGTTTAAACATCAGGAAGGAAAAACCGTCCAACAAATTTACACGGATGAAGCTTTATTTTCTCAAGCTCGCTGGGCAGGTGCGGGATGGGAATGGGCAAACGTGGCGTTTTTAGCTGGCGGAATTTATTTAATTTATAAAAAAATATTCACATGGCATGCACCAGTTGCGATGCTAATAGGCTTATCACTAGCTTCTATTATTTTTTACGATAATGGCAGTTCAGAAAGTGGAGGCTCATTAATATTTCACCTATTGTCTGGCGGAACGATGTTAGGGGCCTTTTTCATTGTCACCGATCCCGTAACCTCCGCAACAAGCCGTCTGGGTAAATTAATTTATGGCGGCTGCATTGGCGTTTTAATATATATTATTCGCGCTTGGGGAAATTATCCTGACGGGGTCGCTTTCGCTGTCCTTCTAATGAATTTTGCTGCGCCTTTCATAGATTATTACACCGTTCCGCGCAGTTATGGCCACAACAAAAGCCGTGTCGTCATTAAAAAAGACTAGAGCCATATAAAGAGCAAAAGGATTCACCATGTTAGGTAATTCAATCAGTTTTAATAGTGTGTTACTTGGGGCTTTTGCATTAGTCACGGCGGGTATTGTCGCTATCACCTATCAATCCACTTATCAAAAAATTGATGAATCTAAGTTACGTGCTGCACAAGCAGCCCTTTACGAGATTATTCCAGAGGAAACCATTGATAATGACCTGTTTAACGACACGATCAATATCCCAAATGATTACCGTGAGTTCTTAGGCCTCACTTCAACTGTTGATATCGATAAAAAAATTCATATTGCCAAAAAAAATAATCAACCTTTTGCAGCGATAATCCCAACCGTTGCACCAGAAGGTTATAGTGGTCCAATTAAAATGATCATCGGCGTCAACAAAGATGGCACTATTGCCGGCGTTCGAGTGACAGATCACAATGAAACACCTGGGCTTGGCGATTACGTTGACATTCGTAAAAGTAATTGGGTTTTATCTTTCAATGGTAAATCACTAGGCTCTCGCTTCGACGAAAAGACAACCGTTAAACACTCGGATTCGACAGAAGAATCAGATGCAGAAAAGTTTGATCAGCTAACAGGTGCAACCATCACTCGAACAGCGGTGATACGACAAATTAAAAAGACATTGTCTTTTTATCAAATTGCCAAGCCATTAGAAATACCAACACCAGAAAAACAGACGAATTAAAAAACACACGATAGACTAGAAATAAATACATGAAAGTATCAACGAGTATAACTCATGACTGAATCAATAAACGCCATCGAAAACTCTTCCGAAGAAATAGATACTTCCACGACTGAAGAAACCAATGGCAATGCTGTTAACTATCAAGAAATCAGTATTAATGGATTATGGAAAAACAATCCCGCACTCACTCAATTACTTGGCCTGTGCCCTCTCCTAGCGGTTACCGGATCAGTTGTAAATGCGCTGGGGCTTGGAATTGCAACCATGGCGGTTTTAATTGGCTCGAATCTTGTCGTATCCATAATAAGAAATACCGTGAGCGACGCCGTTCGCCTCCCGGCATTTGTTATGATTATTGCGAGCTTTACCACTTGCACTGAATTATTGATGCAGGCATTTACGTTCGAGCTATATCAAATACTCGGCATTTTTATTCCACTTATCGTTACCAACTGCGCGATCCTAGGAAGAGCCGATGCCTTTGCTAGCCGCAATCCGATTATTCCCTCTGTGGTTGACGGATTTATGATGGGCTTAGGTTTTTGTTTGGTGTTAATCGCCATTGGAGCCATGCGAGAATTACTAGGAGCCGGCACTTTATTTTCCAATATGCATTTGTTGTTTGGTGATATTGCAACTGATTGGAAGCTCACTTTAATTGATGATTACAGAGGGTTTTTAGTCGCCGTACTCCCGCCAGGCGCTTTTTTAGCAGCAGGCTTATTAATAGCAGGCAAAAATTGGATCGATGCTGGATTTAAAAAACGAGCCGATTCATTAAAGCAACCGGTCATAAAAGGAAGTAAACGCGTAAAAACAACCACGGTAATTGGCTAACTGCCATTACCGCCCTCTATAAAAAAGGCCAACATATATTGTTAGCCTTTTTTATTGTTTTTATTTTAATTTTTTAGATAAAACCAAACCTTATAAATTTCTCTCTCGATTAAGTTTATCTTTTATTTTTTCGCTTCTTCTCTGATTTTTTAACGTGCTTAACTAACCGTCGCTTCTTCGTTTGTTGGCGCTGAGTCAATTTATTTTTCTTTCCTTCAAACGGATTTTCCGAGGACTTAAACTGAATTTTTATCGGTGTTCCATGAAGATCTAAAGCTCGCCGAAATGTTTTTTCAAGGTAACGAACATAATGAGAAGGAACTTCGTCCGTTTGATTACCATGAACGACTATAATCGGTGGATTATGCCCGCCGATATGAGCGTAACGTAATTTAATGCGCCGCCCACGCACTAAAGGTGGCTGGTGATCAGCGACAGCATCTTCTAATATTTGTGTTAATCGATTGGTGCTAAATTGATGTGTCGCTGATTTATAGGCTTTCTCAATTGACTTATATAAATTCCCAACACCTGTTCCGTGTAACGCAGAAATAAAATGTATATCTGCAAATTGAACGAACTTAAGCCGTCTATCCAATTCGCGTTTAATATTATTTTTTAAATCTTCGTCGAGACCATCCCACTTATTAATAGCTACAACTAACGCTCTACCCGCATCAATCACACTACCCATAAGATGAAGATCTTGATCTACTAAGCCTTCTTGCGCATCCATTAACAACACAACGACATTAGCGTCTTGAATAGCTTGCAATGTTTTTACAATAGAAAACTTTTCGACTGTCAGCTTAATGTTTTTTCTACGACGAATACCTGCAGTGTCAATTAGCGTGTAATCTTTACCATGACGCTCATAGTTAATATATACGCTATCACGCGTTGTACCCGGCATATCGTAAACAACGACGCGTTCTTCTCCTAACAACCGATTAACTAATGTTGATTTACCTACATTGGGTCGACCAACTGCAGCGATTTTAATGCCTTTAGGTTTATTTAAATCAATTTCATTGTTCTCAAGTTCGCTATCATTTTCCACTGGTAAACTATCAAAGACCGCGCTCATTAGCGTCTTTACACCACGACCATGACTCGCGGTAATAGGATGGACATCACCTAAACCTAATTCAAAAAATGGCGCTATAGCAATATCATGATTTAAGCCATCAATTTTATTAGCAACCACCCAAGCGTTTTTATTTCTAACACGTAAGTGATCCGCAATCATTTGATCGGCAAAGGATAATCCATCACGACAATCTACCATGAACAAAACAATATCAGCTTCATCAATGGCATGTTTAGATTGGCCAGCCATTAATTCATCCATGCCTTCTTCATCCCCAGAAATACCGCCGGTATCGATGACAATAAATTTATTACCTTCAAATACACCTTCGCCATACTTTCGGTCACGCGTTAAACCTGCATAGTTGGCAACGAGAGCGTCACGACTTTTAGTCAGTCGATTAAACAAAGTCGACTTACCGACATTCGGACGACCTACTAAGGCGATTACAGGTAACATAAGATAACCTAACACTTTTGGCGAGCTAGACACTCGTAGAAGATTTGAATAAACCTGACAACATGTAAATGTTTATCAGGCCTATCAAATGTATTGAAGACAGACGAACAAGGTTTTACTTCTAGCCTAAAACTTAATATTTATACTGATTTTTTCTATCATTCAGGGACGCTGCAAATTTATATTGCTTAATATATAACTAATCAATATCTTGAACTGAATAAGCGACTAGTTTTCCATCATTGCTGAAAACGTATAACAAATCATTTTTTGATACAAGCGGCGACCTGACACCCGACCCATCAACCTTTATTCGGGCAGCAAAGGTGCCGGTATCGGAATCAAGTAAATGAAGATAACCATCTTCGTCATCGGCAACAGCAACATAATCATCAAACGCTTCTGGCGCCGTTAATTTACGACGAAGTAATTGATTGTTTTTCCAAACCTCTACGCCGTTACCCACTCGAAATGCTTTTATACTTCCATCGTTTTCATTAACAAATACTTTTCCACCAGCAGACGCTAGATTACTGTATGTTGAAATCGGTTTATTCCAGAGTGGACGACCGGTTGCTCGACTTAACGCTAGTAGTTGTCCTTGATAACTCGCGACAAATAATATTTCACCCACCATCAATGGTGCAGCATCAATATCAACTAATTTTTCAAATTCCCCACGCCCTTTTGGAATAGCAACTCGCTGCTCCCAAGACAACAAACCATCACTCGATTCCAAAGCAACAACTTTTCCTGTTGCGAAACCAGCATACACTGTCGAAGAATTAATATAGGGGGCAGCATCACCTCGCAAGGTTAGTGTTGGTGGTGCAGACTCATAAAGCCATTGTTGTTCGCCAGCTTTATGATCAAGGCCTGTAATTTTTCCATCATAAGTTTGAACTGCTACAATTTCACCGTTCGATTGAGGCGCACTTAATACTTCGGAAGAAACTCTAGATTTCCAGCGAATGGAACCATCCTCAATATCCAACGCAATCACATCAGCGTTATAGGTCCCTAAAAACAACGTGTTTGTTGTTGCCGTAACACCAGAAGAAACGGGTTCTTTCAGTTTAACTTTCCAAAGAATGTCACCCGTTTTACGCTCGATAGCAAAGACGGTTCCTTTTATATCACTTGCATAAATATTATCGCCGACAATTGCTGGTGTTAATAATGTATAACGTTCATCTTGGCCTTTGCCGATGTTGCGAGACCATTCCTTTTGAAGGTTAACTTTAGCCTCAAACTTTTCCAATTCCATTGGCTCTGTATTTTCATCCGTAGAGGCACAAGCAACAAGGATGATAGCGCTCACAACGTGTAAAACAGCAAGTAAAAACTTCTTCATTTAGCTTTCTGCCTTAGTATTATTTTCACCAGCTTGCGATTCTGGTGTCACTTCATTTGTAGATGCAGATTGACTGGCACCGCCTTTAGCGTTATCTAATTTCATTTGAACTATTTCTCGGCGATTACTTTGTGGGCTGTCTGAATCTGCCAGTATTTTTTCATAAAGTTCGATGGCTAAATCTATTTTTTCTTGAGCTACATATATATCACCACGCAACTCGTTAAACGATGGATCAAAGGGACCAGCTTTTGAGCTATCTAAGGTACTTAATGCTTTATCAAATTCTTTTTGTGCATATTGAACTTGAGCTAAACGAAGACGAGCAATAAGCTCAACACCTTCATTCGCTTCATTGTTAATGACCCACTCAAGTTCAGCGTGAGCTTTTTCTAAGTCATTGCTTTCAACCGCTAACTTTGCCATCCAAAGCGCTGCATTATTTGAATATAAACTGCCACTATGGTCTTCTTTTAATTCTTCGGCGATGGCTTGCGCTTTTAATCGCTGATCTTCACTAATCGTCTGGCCCGGTTCAGCCACTGCAGCTTGCATCATATCTTCAAATAATAACGACGCATTTTCTTTCGCTACTTTTTGTTGAGACTGCAAGCCTTGCCAGCCAAAGTATCCAACGACGGCAACAACGACTCCGATAACCACTGAACGCCCGTTTTCATTCCACCAACGTTTGGCGGCTTCAATTTGTTCTTCTTCTGTAATGTGATCAGACACAATATGCTCCTATAGTGTTGATAACTGAGTTATCAACTGGTCTTGATTTAATTGTAATTGAGGTTTGTCTTCTCGTAGCCATTTAACCGTGACTGTAGAAGATGCTATTTCTGTTTCGCCTAAGAGTAGAGCTATTTTAGCGCCACTCTTATCCGCTTTTTTCATTTGATTTTTAAATGATCCGCTACCGCTATGTGTTTGTACTCTGAGATCAGGAATTAAATCTCGCATATTTTCAGCTGCTTTTATTGCATCGGATAAATATTCTGGCTCATAACACACATAGATATCAATTTGAGATTCAACATAGTCAGGGATAACGTCACGCTCTTGTAACAATAAAACAAGCCTTTCGACACCCATCGCAAAACCTACACCTGGCGTAGATTTACCGCCTAACTGTTCAACAAGTCCATCATATCGACCACCGGCACATACTGTTCCCTGAGCCCCTAACGCATCAGTTACCCACTCAAAAACAGTTTTACAGTAATAATCCAACCCGCGGACTAATCGAGAATTTACTTCGTAGCGAATCTCAGATGAATCCAGTATTTTTTTTAGATTATTAAAGTGTTTTTCAGATTCCTCATCTAAATAATCTAATAAATCTGGTGCATCTTTTAACAGTGATTGAGTTGTTCTGTTTTTACTGTCCAATACACGTAACGGATTTGTATCAATTCGACGCTGACTATCCTCATCCAACTGACCACGAATACTTTCTAAAAATTCCACCAATTTAGCTTTATATGCATTTCGTGCATCTAAACTGCCTAAGGAATTAATTTGTAGGGTGACAACATCCTCGATACCCAACTCACGCCATAGGCGTGCTGTCATCAAGATTAATTCCGCATCAACATCTGGATTGGATAAACCGAACACTTCCGCACCCATTTGATGAAATTGTCTGAGCCGTCCTTTTTGAGGTTTTTCATACCGAAACATGGGGCCGTGATACCACAGCTTTTGAATCTGATTATAAAGAAGACCGTTTTGTTCGCAGGCTCTTACACAACTCGCCGTACCTTCTGGACGCAATGTAATACTTTCATCGCTTAAATCCTTAAACGTGTACATTTCTTTTTCAACAATATCGGTTACTTCTCCGATAGAACGCTTAAATAATTCTGTATTTTCAACCAATGGAAAACGAATCTCTCGATAACCGTAACGAGAAAATACACGAGATACTGTTGATTCTAAATATTGCCAAACGGGTGTTTCTGTTGGCAAACAATCATTCATACCCCTGAGGGATTGAATTTTACTCAAAACATTTCCTTTATCATTTGTTCTTTCTCATCTGATCTTTATCAAACTATCATCACACCAACATCGCAATATCATCAAATTATCGCTTGAAAAATTAATTCACACCTAAGAAGTTTTATATTCAAAAATGTCGAATAACTGTCGGTTTATTTTTCAGCTTTTAGCGATGAGCTGATCGAGTTCTTTTTGTTTTCGAGCCGCTTTATCACGAATTTCTGCTTCAAATTTTTCTAACACATCCTCGCTGGCAACCCGCGTTTTAGTCACGCCATCTTCAAAAATCATGCTATTAGGTGTTCCACCAGTTAACCCTAGATCGGCGACTTTCGCTTCCCCAGGGCCATTCACAATACAGCCAATCACAGCAACATCCATTGGTGTTGTAATATCGTCTAAACGATTTTCCAATGCATTCATCGTCTTGATCACATCAAAGTTTTGACGAGAGCAACTGGGGCAGGCAATAAAATTAATGCCCTTGCTGCGAAGCTTCAAGCTTTTCAGCATATCCCAAGCTACTTTTACTTCTTCAACCGGATCAGCAGCCAGCGATACTCTCACAGTATCACCAATACCATCCATTAATAACGCACCCAATCCAATCGCAGATTTCACCGTCCCAGATCGTAGACCACCCGCTTCAGTAATACCCAGATGTAAAGGCTGGTCTATTTTAGTCGCCAACTTTCTGTAGGCTTCAACTGCCATAAAAATTTCAGAAGCTTTAACACTCACTTTAAAATCATGGAAATCTAACATGTCCAAAATATCGACATGCCTCATGGCCGATTCGACCAGTGCATCCGCCGTTGGTTCACCGTATTTTTTTTGTAAGTCTCGTTCAAGCGAGCCCGCATTGACACCAATACGAATAGGAATGTTATTGGAACGAGCCTTATCAACAACAGCTCGAATTCTCTCTTCCTTACCGATATTCCCAGGATTTATTCGCAGGCAGTCAACACCTAAGTCGGCAACTCGCAATGCAATTTTATGATCAAAATGGATATCAGCCACCAAAGGAACTGTGACTTGTTTTTTTATTTCACCAAAGGATTCGGCGGCATCCATTGTGGGAACCGAGATACGAACAATATCAGCACCTGCATTTTGAATGGCTTGAACTTGAGCGACGGTTGCATCTACATCCGTCGTTTCTGTGTTCGTCATACTTTGCACGCTAATGGGAGCATCGCCACCGACAGCAACATCCCCGATCATTATTTGTCGGGATTTTCGTCTCGTAATAGGACAATGGCTATGCATTTTTTCTACTTCATTTAGATTTAATGATTACAAATTCAGCGTTTCAGCAAACTCAACTTAATCGTTTTATTTACTGTTTAACGCCAATCTCTCAGTGATTTTTTTAACCGTTTATCCACCAACTGATAATCTAGCTGTTTTTCTTCCTCGCTGTGGCTCGATAGAAACCGGCTCCCCATTTAAGAGCAAGCTGGCTGATTCCGCATTTCCGACCATTAATTCAAATGGTCCTCGGCCTTCTAACACTAATTTCGAACCCGCTGTTGCTGTGCCGGAATAAATAACATTTCCTTCAACCTCCTTGACGTTTAACCAACACTCTTCAAGAAATGAAAATGTTAGTGTGTCGATTTTTTTTGGACTTTTAAATGAAGCCGATACCTCTAACTCTTCCGCATCATTTAGAATTGATTTTTGTTCCGCCACAACATTGGCTTGCAATTCATTTTCTGATACTTTCTTTACAATTTCATCATCAGTTGCCAACATCGCTTGCTCAACAGATGATTCACTAAGCTGACTAGCTTGATTATCTTCTTTTGCTCTTTGCAATTTTTTTTGAGTCAAATCTGTTTCAGCCGAATCTATTTGAGAAAAACCTGCCTCAGCATTCACACTAGCGGTCAAAGCTTGCTCTATAATATTTTTTTCAACGGTTTGGTTAACCATTTTCTTCAATTTTTCTGGAGAATGTGGAGTATCATTTTCCCCTGCAAAAAAAATAGTCCCAAGCAACACAATCGCAGCCAAACCAAATACTACAAAAGATAAAATCCATTTAGGCATTGAAGACTGACGCCCGAAAACATTTTCATTTAACGTCAACTTTGCATCAGTCGTTTGGGAAAAAGAGCTCTCCTCTACCGGATCCACTGTTGAGCAATACGCTTCATACTGTTTAAGCAGTGCGTCTTCATCAAGATTGACAAGCGCTGCATATTTTTTCAAATAACCGACAACAAACACTTTTGCAGGAAGCTGTGAATGATCATCTGATTCTAACGCAGTTAATCTCGCCTTAGTAATCAACAGTTCTTTGCTGACTTCTCCTATCGATAACCGAGCTTTATCCCTAGCCGCCTTTAATTGGCTGCCAAGGGACGGTTGATTTGCAGCAGAATCAATTTTCTGTAATTCTTCAACTGTACCGTCTAACTCATTTTGACTATCTTTATCGTTATTCACGGCATTCACATCTGAATATTATTATTGATTGAGCGACTGCTTATATTCCAAATATTCTTTGGAGTATGGATGCAAACTTTTTAACTGTAGTCCGTAGCTAGCTTCTTGATCTCTATTGCCAAAGATCTGCTCTAACCTAATCCCCAGCCATAAAGTTCTTGCTGAATGCCTAGTTAACTTACCGTATTGGTCAATCAACCGCTTGGCTTCTGCGTAATCTTGTTTGTTAAATGCGATTTCTGCTGATTCCACTATAGCCGCGGGATTTCGCGGATTAAGGCTTAAAGAATGGCTAAATGCCGCTTCTGCCCGATCAATATCATTTAACTTGAGAGCGGTTCTCCCTAAATTGACTAAAGCGGTAGGTCTAGCGTCATACCCTAAATCACTACTCGCTTTTTCAAACTCTTTGTATGCCTCAGTGAATCGTTCTTTTTGATACAAGAAGGATCCATAATTATTACGAGAACGAGAAAAATCACTATCCGCTTTTAACGCGGCTTTAAAATATTTTTCAGCAAGTTCATTCTCACCTTCAAGCTGATAAAGCAGCGCCATACCATCGTTAGCTGCTGCCGATCTTTTATCTAACTCTAATGCTTTTTCAAGATGAAACCGAGCAGACTCTCTATTTTTAACTCGCAAATAATTCAAACCTAATTGCACATGTGATGTTAAGGCTTTTTCTGGATTTTTTTCTCTATTTGTTCCACCGGTAACCGTTGTGACACAACCTGACAAAAAAAGAGCCATAAAAAAAACAAAACTTATTGTTTTAGCATGTACCTTACTTTTCATTATCATCATTTTTCGCCTCAACACATTATTTTTGATTGAACCAAAGGGTTCCAATTGTCTCTCAACCAATCACTTATTTAAGAGCTGCGCGCTAAAATATTATCGCTAACTTGAGCCGCATATCGCTCACTTCGACGAGTACGATCATTGACTTGACCCGCAAGCTGCCCACAAGCTGCATCGATATCATCACCACGAGTTGTTCGTATTGTTGTGGTATAACCCGCTTTGATCAAAATATCTTGGAACTGTTTTAACGCTTTAGGTTTAACTCGCTTGTAATTGACTAAAGAAAACGGATTAAATGGAATTAAATTGATCTTCACCGGTATATCTTTTAATAATACAGCCAACTCATAAGCATGCTGCGGCCGATCATTTAATTGGTCAATCAACGTGTATTCGATCGTCAACTTTCGCCTTACATCAGGCAAGTTATCTATATAATTTTTTGCTGACGTGAGCAACTGAGCAATTGGGTATTTTTTATTAAGAGGAACAAGCTCGTTACGAATTTCATCATTTGGTGCATGCAATGAAATAGCTAGACATGCGTCAGTGTATTCACCCAAACGATCTAACTGCGGAACAACGCCTGATGTGCTAATTGTCACTCGACGTTTAGAAATACCATAACAGTTGTCATGCATCATGATGTGCGTCGCCGCCATGACATTATCAAAATTGAGCAATGGCTCACCCATACCCATAAAAACAACGTTGGTAATCTTGCGATTATTGGGATTATCAAACTGTCCGAGAACTTTTGCGGCCAGCCATACTTGCGCAATAATTTCAGATGATGAAAGATCGCGTTGAAAACCCTGCTTGCCGGTAGCACAAAAACTGCAATCGAGTGTGCAACCAATTTGAGAAGAAACACATAACGTTCCTCGATCACCATCTGGGATAAAAACAGTTTCTATTGCGCTACCACCAGGAACACGCACTAAAAATTTTAAGGTGCCATCAGCAGAGTGCAATTCATTTTGAATATCAGGAACACTGACTTCTGCTACTGACTTTAATTTTTCTCGTAACGATTTACTGATATTACTCATCAAATCAAAATCGATCACGCCTAACTGGTGAATCCACTTCATAATCTGAGTTGCACGAAAACGTTTTTCTCCAAGTGATTCAAAAAATGATTCTAACTGATCTTGAGGCATGCCAAGTAAATTAACTTTTTGGTTAACTTCGGACACCTCTATCGCACTCTTTAATTCACTCATAGATACAACTTTCATTGATAAAAACAAAACAACGAAAAACTGCTTCGTTGTTTTGTTTTCTGCTTACTCAGTTTTTCCAAGCAAGTATTTTGACAAACCTATCGAGGACAAATTTCATCAGTAGCAAAAAAATATGATACTTCACGCGCGGCTGATTCTGGACTATCAGAACCATGAACAGCATTCGCATCAATTGATGACGCAAAGTCTGCTCGAATTGTTCCTGGAGCCGCTTCTTTAGGGTTTGTCGCACCCATTAAATCGCGATTTTGAACAATAGCATTTTCGCCTTCAAGCGCTTGCACAACCACTGGACCAGAAGTCATAAACGCAACCAAATCTTTAAAGAAAGGACGTTCTTTATGTTCAGCGTAAAAGCCTTCCGCTTTTTCTTGTGACAAATGCTGCATTTTAGATGCAACGATTTTCAAACCAGCATCCTCAAAACGTGAGTAGATTTTGCCGATAACATTTTTTGCTACAGCGTCAGGTTTGATGATGGACAAAGTGCGTTCAACCGCCATTGATGTTCTCCAGATTACAAAATGAATAAAGCGTCAGACAGATAAATCTAACCGCTTGAATTTAAAGGTTTTTTTAGCTTTTCCGCCAAGCAATTTTCAATATTCGAAAATAGTGAGCTTGCTTCACGTAAAACCCGTCAATTTTATAGAGTTGATACCTTTACAGCAACTAGAACGGCCTGACTCACCTTAAATGTGCGAGACAATTCAGGATTTGACCTTGTTAGAGAGAAAGGCAGATACAAAGGATTCATTTATTGATAAAACTAGGAGGGGAAAACGGCAGAAAGCCTTTCAGATATTATTCGCTGCCGAGGCGATTGCCTGAATTCGTCCAACCATAGATCGCAAGCCATTTCCACGCGTGGGACTTAAATGTCTTTCCAGATCGAGCTGTTGAAAGTATCGATCGATATCGAAAGCCATAATTTCTTTGGGTGTATTATCTTGATACGCTGATAAAACTAGCGCTAACAGGCCTCTCACTATATGGGCGTCGCTATCCACAACAAAATGCAGCTGATCTCCGATAGGCTGAACGTCAATCCACACACTACTCTGACAACCTTTTACTAAGCGCTCAGGCGAATGTAACGACTCATCCATTTCGGGAAGCGCACGCCCAAGGTCGATAATGTATTTATAACGCTCTTCCCAATCATCCAAAAACTCAATGTCTTCTAATATCTCTTCTACTGATGGTAATGACATGTTAGAAAAAAAGCCCCGCTTCTAGCTGAGCTTCTTCGCTCATCATTTCTTTCGACCACCGAGGATCAAAAACCAATTCGACGTCAACCTCTTGCACATTGGGCACTTTTGCCACTCGGTATTTTACGTCACTGACTAATACAGGCCCCATGCCACAGGTTGGCGCCGTGAGTGTCATCTTGACAATGACATTGTTATTTTGAACATCTATCCCAACACCATAAACCAAGCCTAAAGAGACGATACTAATCGGGATTTCTGGGTCGTAGATAGTATCCAGCGCTTGCCACACTTGCTTTTCATCAACCTCTTCGCCTAGCGGCTTTTCAAACACCAACGGTTCGGATTCGTAGCCAATGGCATCTGCATCCGTTCCATCAATGCGTAGCATATTGCCCTGCCACGTGACGGTGTAATTACCGCCTAAAGCTTGATTGACTTTTAAAAATTGCCCTGCAGGAATCAAGACCGGATCACCCGCAGGGACGCGTCGCGCGGGGCATTCTCGTTGAGTGACGACCATTGATTGTTGCATGAATATTCCCAACGACTAAGACAAAAATAAAAATAAAAAAATCTTTAATATCAACGTTAACTTACACTAAAACTTTCACCGCAACCGCACTCAGAAACCACATTAGGATTATTAAATTTAACAACTCTGTTAATACCTTCTGTTACCAAGTCAATCTCAGTACCTCTAAGAATTTCTATCGCATCAGCAGCAATCGCTAATCGAATTTTTTGCGAAGGATTAAGAACGGTATCATCTTTTTGAGCTGATTCAACCATATCAAGTACATAGGCATAGCCTGTGCAACCACTATCTTCCGTACTTAATCGAAGAATTTTTTTCTCAGGATCAGCAGCAGCCAATTTCTTTTCAAAATGTTTCAGTGCCGCATCAGTAATGGTAACTGCAGGTGCAGCAGGATCGTAAGTGGCGACAGTCATAATATTTCTCTCAATAGAAAACAATAAAAATTCAAGCAAGCATCGATTTTACTTTTTGCAAACCTTCGAACAATTGATCAACTTCATCTAAAGAATTATAAAGTGCAAATGAGGCTCGAGCAGTGCCAGGAATACTTAATCGATTCATCAAAGGCTCCGCGCAATGATGCCCAGTTCGAATTGCAATACCTTGTCGATCCAATAAAAAACCGACATCAGCTGGATGGCCCTCAGACATCACAAAACTCAACACACCTATTTTTTCAGCAGCACTTCCGATAATTTTCAAACCATCAAAATTCGAAGCAAGTTCAGTTGCGCGATTTAATAACTGTTTTTCATGCTCTTGCACAGCCACCAAATCTAAATCGGAAAACCAACGAATAGCTTCAGCCATTGCAATTGCACCGGCAATATTTGGCGTGCCAGCTTCAAAACGATAAGGCAAAACATTCCAGCTGGATGTTTGATAAGTCACTTCTGATATCATTTCACCACCCGTTTGCCATACAGGCCATTCGGATAAAACCGCTTCTCGTCCCCACAACACACCCATGCCTGTTGGACCGTAAAGTTTGTGTGCAGAAAACGCATAGAAATCGCAGCCGATGTCTTGAACATCTACGTCAAAATGAGCAACTCCTTGAGCGCCATCGATGAGAACTTTTGCACCAATCGATTTTGATTTTTCACACAACTCCTTGATGGGGTTGATTGTACCTAATGCATTGGAGACATGAGGAAAAGCAACAAATTTAGTACGATGAGATAAAAGATTATCAAAAGCTTTTAGGTCGAGAGAACCGTCTTCTAATATTGGCGCGACTTGCAAAGTAGCACCACTCGCTAGAGCTGCTTGCTGCCAAGTGACCAAATTTGCATGATGCTCCATCTCAGTAACCAGTATTTCATCATCAGATGTAAGCTGTTGACCCAAGCCGTGAGCAACTATATTAATTGCTTCTGTTGTACCTTTTGTCCAAATAATTTCTGAGGATTTATTGGCATTTAAAAAATGCGCCACGGTAGTTCTAGCATCTTCGAATCGTCGTGTTGCCTCATCCGCTAAATGATGTGCTCCTCTATGTACGTTAGAATTGGTGGTGGTGTAATAATCAACTAGTGCATCCATCATACACTGTGGTTTTTGGGTCGTGGCCGCATTATCAAGATACACTAATGGCTTGCCATCTATTTTTCTAGACAATATTGGGAACTGCTTGCGTATAGACGCGACATCAAAAGCCATAAAAATAAATCTTAAACATTTGGGTATTTACAAACAACGATAAGTCAAAAATGAAACACTAAATAATAAAAGACGTGCTACTGCATTTGGGCAAAACGATTTCGAAGCTGCGGCCGTAACCATTCAGCTATGCTTTGGTTCGGGATCTGATCGACAAGCTCATTAATGAAGCCAAAGTTCAGCATGATTTTAGCTTGCTCAGGCGCAATACCGCGACTTTGCATATAGTAAAGCGCTTTTTTATCTATCTCGGCAATTGTTGCTCCATGAGCACACTTTACATCATCGGCATAAATTTCTAGTTCAGGCTTAGTGTTTATTTCAGCTTTATCAGAAAGTAATAAATTTCGATTATTTAATTCCGCTAACGTTTTTTGCGCGTGGCGATGAATATGAATTCGTCCGTTAAACACCGCTTTAGATTGATCAGCAACAATACCTCGAACATTTTCTTCTGTTGTGCCATTCGGAGATGCGTGCTCAATGGTCGTATGTAAATCAAATAACTCTTTATCTTTTAAAAGATAAACCGCATTCATTTTTGCCAAAGCATGTTCGCCACCATGAATAATATCGACATCAAGTCGAGACAAATCACTACCAAAACCAACAATAGTGCTATTCATTTTTGAAGCATCTGCTAAATAAAAGTGATTACCGCCCAGCGCAACGGCTTTATTGGTTTGCAAGCCAAAACGATAGTGCTCTAATTCTGCAGATGCTTCGATATTAAACTCTGAGAACAATGAATTAACGCTTAACTCATCGCCTACACATTGTTCAATTATTGACAGCGTTGCTTTCTGTCCAAGCTGAACAAAAATTCTAGTATGTACTTCTCGCCCTTCAGAAACTTGATGAAGAATGCGAACAGGGTTTTCAATTGTTGTTCCAGGCTCAACGCTAATAAAAACATAGTTAGTCGCCAACACATCATTCACTAAACCAAAGACATGTTTTGACGGCTTAATGGATGAAAACTTTTCTCGAACAATATGTTTTTCTGCTTCATTCACATCATCAAAAGATTTAATAACCAATCCATTCGGCAATTCTTTTTGAGAAATATTTTCTACTAATTCACCATTTGAGATACGCACATCAACAATATCAACACCTTTGATATCTTTGCTCACATCTTGCGAAATGACTTCATCATTCATTGCACCTATCATCGCATCTGTAGCTCTAGCAATCGAAGCATTGATCGCTCTTGATACCTTTGCATTTTCCAGTGCACGAACAGGAGTGTACTTCCACGCTTCTACTTTTCGACTAGGCCAAGAAGATGTTTTTAGCAAGGACAATGAAGACTCTCTTTTCTCTGACAACCAATCATTATTGGTTTCTGAACGAGATTTTTGAAGAGCTTCTCCGTCTACAATCGCTTGATTTAGCCAATCACTCACGAAGATGCCTCCGATGAAAGAGTATCACCTAGCAACTCACTCTCTTCTTTTTTTCTCTCGTCTAGCCACGCATAACCTTCCGCTTCCAATTCTTTAGCGAGAGAAGCATCTCCGCTTTTCGCAATTTTTCCATCAGCCAATACGTGAACAAAATCGGGCTTAATAAAATCAAGTAGCCGCTGATAATGAGTAATTACGATAAAACTTCGGTTCGGAGAGCGCTGACTATTTACTCCTTCTGCAACAATTTTTAATGCATCAATATCCAGCCCGGAATCAGTTTCATCCAAGATGGCAACTGACGGTTTTAACAAAAGCATTTGCATAATCTCGTTGCGCTTTTTCTCACCCCCAGAAAAACCTTCGTTTACACCCCGCTTCAAAAACTCAACCGGTAAATTGACTTGCTGACAGGCTACGCGCGCTAGCTTTAAAAATTCAGCGGAACTAAGCGCTGGCTCGTCTCTTTCTAAGCGCTGTGCATCAACCGCTGTTTTTAAAAATTCCATATTACTAACACCTGGAATTTCAACAGGGTACTGGAACGCCAAAAACAAACCTGCTCGTGCACGAGCCTCAGGCTCCATATCAATAATGTTTTGTCCATTTAAAGTCGCACTGCCTGAATTGACTTCATATCCTTCTCGACCAGACAATACATAACCTAAAGTACTTTTTCCCGCACCATTCGGGCCCATGATGGCATGAACTTCACCCGGTTTCACATCGAGACTTAACCCTTTTAAGATTTCTTTTTCTTCTACACTGGCGTGAAGATCTTTAACTGACAACATCTAATGCGTTCCTACAATTTTAAAAATAATAACGGGGAGACAATGGTGAAAAAACTACCCTACAGAACCTTCTAAGCTTATTTCGAGTAATTTTCCGGCCTCAACAGCAAATTCCATCGGCAACTCTTTGAAAACTTCCTTACAAAAACCATTCACAATCATAGACACTGCTTTTTCTGGATCAATTCCGCGCTGCTGGCATAAAAATAATTGATCATCGCTGACTTTTGACGTGGTTGCTTCATGCTCAACAATAGCGGAAGGGTTTCGGCTTTCAATATAAGGAAATGTGTGTGCGCCACACTGATCGCCAATTAATAGCGAATCACATTGCGTATAATTTCTCGCGCCTTTTGCTGTTGGATTCATACGAACCAAGCCACGATAACTGTTATTGCTTCTGCCCGCAGAAATACCTTTGGAAATAATCGTAGATTTTGTGTTCTTACCGAGATGAATCATTTTCGTTCCCGTATCAGCTTGCTGCTTTCCTCGCGTTAAAGCGACAGAATAAAATTCGCCAATACTATTATCACCACGCAAAATACAACTGGGGTACTTCCAGGTAACAGACGATCCTGTTTCAACTTGAGTCCAAGAAATTTTTGCATTTTTATGGCATTCGCCACGCTTTGTGACAAAATTATAAATTCCGCCTCGACCTTCTTCGTCACCGGGATACCAATTTTGAACCGTCGAGTATTTTATTTCTGCATCATCAAGTGCAACCAATTCAACAACAGCGGCATGCAATTGATTTTCATCGCGTTGAGGAGCGGTACAACCTTCAAGATAACTAACATGACTCCCTTCATCGGCAATAATTAACGTTCTTTCAAACTGCCCTGTATTTTGCTCATTGATTCTAAAGTAGGTTGATAACTCCATTGGGCAACGAGTGCCTTTTGGGATATACACGAAAGAACCATCTGTAAATACAGCACAATTAAGTGCCGCATAAAAATTATCTCGCTGGGGTACAACGCTGCCCAAATATTGTTTAACGAGCTCAGGATATTTTTCGATAGCTTCAGAGATAGGGCAAAAAATCACTCCCGCTTCAGCGAGCTTTTCGCGAAAGGTTGTAACAACAGACACAGAATCAAACACCGCATCAACGGCAACACCAGCGAGCATTTGTTGCTCTAATAATGGGATACCTAATTTTTCATATGTTCGTAGTAATTCCGGATCAACCTCATCCAAAGATTTGGGTTTATCCTTCATGCTTTTCGGGGCGGAATGATAGGAGATAGATTGATAATCAATGGGCGTATAATCAACATGTGCCCACGTTGGCTCTTCCATTCCCTTCCAAATCTCAAACGCTTTTAACCGCCAATCTAACATCCATTGCGGTTCATTTTTAATGGCTGAAATGCGACGAATAACATCTTCGTTTAAACCTGGTTCAAAGGTTTCTGATTCAATATCAGATACAAAACCAGCGTCGTATTCGCGCTTAAGAGCTTGATTAATTTGCTCTGTCATAAAACTATTTAAATCCCAATATCTGCGTCATCTTTGTAAGATGCCTTCATTTATAAATTCTGTATTGATCAATTTGTCACATCGAAAGGTTAAGCGGCCTGAAGCTGAGACACTGTTTGGCGAATATGGTCAATGGCGCGGTCAATCTCCGATTCTGTTGTAAATCGACCTAAAGAAATGCGAATTGAACTCAGCGCTTTTTCATCGCTAACACCCATTGCCTTTAACACGTATGAAGGCGCCATACTCGCCGATGTACAAGCTGAGCCGGTTGATACGGCTATCTCTCTCAAAGAAAGTAATAAACTTTCACCGTCAACATTTTCAAATGAAATATTAAGGTGACTTGGACTGATACTTAAATGACTTCCGTTGCGTTCAATACCGGATATATCTTCAATACCTTTCCATAATTTGTCTCGCAAATGGTTTAGCCTGATCGCCTCCTCACTGAACTCAGAAGACACAATTTTTGCCGCTTTTCCCATACCAACCAATTGATGTGTTGGCAAAGTGCCTGAACGCAAACCTCTCTCATGTCCACCGCCATGCATTTGAGGAGCAATGTCACGCTGAATCAAACGTCGCACATAAAGTGCTCCAACGCCTTTAGGTCCATAAAATTTATGGGCAGATAAACTCATTAGGTCTACTTGTAAATGCTCAATATTGATGTCAACTCGACCAGCAGCTTGCGCCGCATCGACATGAAACTTGATCTCGTTTTCTCGACAGAAACGCCCTACCTCTGCGATTGGATTTACTACACCAGTTTCATTATTTATGGACATTAAACTGACGAGAGCTGTGTCGCTGTTGATCGCATTTTTCACTTTCTCTACCGAAATAAGACCTTCGCGATTGGGCATGAGATAAGTGACTTTGACACCTTTCGCTTCAAGCCAAGCTGCTGTATCTAAGACCGCTTTATGCTCAATCGCTGATGTCACCATATGCCCTTTGAAATTCTTTTTTTCAAACACCCCTTTCAAAGCCAAATTATTCGCTTCTGTTGCGCCACTTGTCCAAACCACTTCACGGGGATCACAGCCTAATAACTCTGCGACATCCATACGAGCCAACTCTATTTGCTCTTCTGCTTGCCAGCCATAAATATGCGAGCGACTAGCAGGGTTTGCAAACACGCCATCAAGAGTCAAACAAGTGGACATCGCCTCAGCAACTCTCGGATCAACGGGAGTCGTCGCTGCATAATCGAAATAAATAGGTTTGTTCATGTTCATGGCGCGGGATTATATAAGTTCCAGCGTCCTCTCACCATTGCGATCCTCAAAATCCTGCGAAATAGCATTTTGACGATCGGCGACTGCCTTTACCTCTTGGCGCTGAACAAGGCTTTCAAGGCTAATAGCACTTAAAAAGTCATGAATTTGCTCACTTAAATCCATCCACAGATGATGAGTCAGGCAGACTTGCCCTTGCTGACAATTCCCCTGGCCACCACAATTCGTTGCGTCTATAGATTCATTAACGGCATCAACAATCTGAGCCACAAATATTTCCCCTGTTGATCGGCTTAAGCGATAGCCACCTCCAGGCCCTCGGACACTGGAAACAAGATCGTTTTTTCGCAATTTGGAGAACAACTGCTCAAGATAAGAAAGCGATATCTCTTGTCGGCGAGAAATATCCGCCAAACTAACGGGGCCTGCTACAGCATTGATGGCTAAATCTAGCATTGCTGTGACCGCATAACGGCCTTTAGTGGTTAATCGCATTTTTCCTCCAACCTGAATCAGTGGTTTATACCGATCTATACGCGCATGTCATTTAAGCGCGAATTATCCAATACCCTAGTATTATGGTCAAGTATTTATCCGAGTATATTACTTGGTTATTTCTCGCTTCTCAGCAATTAGGTCACCAACACCAGCTGTTAAAATGTGTTATCCGCGCTGCTTACAAGGTCTGAATCTAGTAATATCGAAGCTGTTCAAAAGATAAACCGGCTTCTTGATAAAAAATTACTGGTAACCCCATGAAAACAATACCCCGATGTTTATTCACTCTTATTACCGTCTTAAGTCTCTCTTTTTTTTCGGCACTAACCAGTGCGGGGAAATTTAATTCAATCATTAGTATTGGCGATACACTGCCTGCCTTTGATAACCTCTCTGGAGTTGATGGAGGGAAGCACTCCTCAAAAAACATCGAAGAAGATATTCTTGTTCTCGTATCGCTTTCTAACACATGTCCATTTTCAAACGGAATTGAAAAAGATTTAATTAATCTCGTTAACGAATTAAAAAATGAGTCTGTCAAATTTATCGGCGTCAACTACAACATGAACAAGCTCGACAATCTAAACGCCATGCAAGAAAGAAAGAAACACTACCATTACAACTTTAGCTATCTCAAAGATAGTGAGCAAACACTGGGGAGACAATTAGGTACCACTGTTACTCCAGAATTTTTTGTTTTTAATAAAGATCGAAAACTCATCTATACGGGGCTATTGCACAATTCACCGGCAATGTCTCAAGGAGGGAAGTCGGTTTACCTAAAGGGCAACCCTACAGAGTTTTATGTTCGCAATGCCATTTTTGCTGCGACAAAAAACAAAACGCTCACTATAGAAGAAACGCGCCCCTATGGTTGCAGCGTGGAATACTCTAGCGCTCTCGAGTCAGCTCAACATTAATTCTCAAAAAAAAACACAAATTCCTTAAAGCCGACGTCTAAATTTTATGAATAAAACCAATAAGCCGCGATCTTTTTATCTAATTTTCATTTTTTTTATTATGACAGGATGCTCAAAATCCGAAGTTAATGGAGGCAACTTATCCAGCTCGTCAAAAGGTATAAAACACGATATCTCTCTCAAGAACATTAACTTTCAACAATGGGACAAACAACTTAAATCTTATCAGCCCAATATTGTTGTCGTTGACGCTTGGGCCATGTGGTGTTCATCTTGCATCAAACGCTTTCCCAAAATGGTAGAACTAAGCGAAAAATATCAGAGTGAGCAAGTGGTATTTGTATCCCTCAACCTAGACGATCATACGAATACAGAAGCAGTCGCTGAGGCAGAAGTTTTTTTAAAAAAAATGAATGCCACTTTTGATAACTTTCACATCGATGAAAATTTAATTGATGCTTTTGAACGGTTTGGTTTAATTGGCATTCCTGCCGTTTTTATTTATGATAAGAACGGCAAAGAAAAATTTAGGCTCACAGGCGACAACCCTAATAGCCAGTTCACAGAAAAAGATATTGAAAATTCCGTTATTGAATTATTGAAAAATACATAAAAATTATTTTTTATTGTCTTTTAATTCCGAAATTTTATTCCCCGTGTGAAAGATATAGTTTTGAGTCGCCGTCAAAATTCCTCGCAAGATACTTAACTCCATTCGATCCAATCGAACTCTGTTAAACAGACGTCTTAATCGAGTCATCGTCTGTCGAGGATTATCTTCTTCTAAAAAATTTAACTCCACTAAAGTCTTTTGAAGGTGTTCGTAATAACGTTCTAAATCATCGTGTTTAGCGGGTGGCATATCCCAATCATCAAAGGCTGGCAATTGGCCTGACTCATGTGTTAAATGCGCCATTCGAACCTCATAACAAATGACCTGTACTGCTGCACTGATATTAAGAGAGCTATATTCGGGATTTGCAGGAATATGCACATGATAATTACATTGATGTAATTCTTCGTTGGTTAAACCCCTATCTTCACGACCAAACACTATTGCTATATCGTGATGAGCTGACTCCTGCCAAGCCCGCTCACCGCATTCTCTTGGCGTCACTAACGGCCAAGGAATTCGGCGCTCCCTCGCGCTCGTGCCTACCACTAAACCACAATCTTTAACCGCTTCCTCTAACGTTTCGACCACGACAACATCATCGAGGACATCAACAGCATTTGAGGCTCGCCACACCGCTTTGGGGGATGGGTATTCTTTTGGTGCGACAAGCACAAGCTGTGACAAACCCATATTTTTTAAAGCACGAGCTGCTGCACCAATATTACCTGGATGCGTTGTATTAACGAGGACGATACGAATATTGTCAAAAGTAGGTTTAGTCATCTATATCTCTTGTTTGAATATCTTGTTGAATCTATTGTTTGTTTAATATCACTTTTGAGCAAACACCCTGTAAACCAACGCTCAAGTAGACAATGCCATGCAAAAAGGCCGCAAAGTTTAGCAAATTCAATAGCAACTGGTATACTGCGCCGCCCATGCAGCTGGCCTGTATGTGTTCTTTTTCTTATTTGGTCTTTCGGTTGTTATTTTTTGACTGCTTTCTCGTCGTCAGTGATAGCGCTGCAATAAATGGTAATAGGTGATTTTATGGAACCCATGTTAACTGTTGCACTCAATGCAGCTCGCAAAGCAAGTGTTTTAGTGGAGCGAGCACTCGAAAGATTAGATAAAGTGACCGTGGAGACCAAAACACGGAATGACTTCGTCACACAAGTCGACAAAGCGGCTGAAAAAGAAATAATCTATAACTTACGCAAAGCTTACCCGACTCACTCTATTCGCGCCGAAGAATCTGGCGAACACGCTGGCGAAGATCCTGATTATGAGTGGATTATCGATCCGCTAGATGGCACCACCAACTTTATACATGGTATCCCTCACTTTGCTATTTCTATCGCCTGTGTCTACAAAGGCAGGATCGAACACGCCGTTATTATTGACCCAGTGAAACGTGAGGAATTTACAGCCAGCCGCGGTAAAGGCGCTCACTTAAATGACAGACGACTTCGCGTGTCCGAATTACAAAAACTTGACGGCGGATTAATAGGAACAGGGATCCCTTTTAATGGCCTAGCCTTTGAAAACATGACGGCCTATCTTGCATGTCTACAAGATATCGCAGGTCAAACGGCGGGGATCAGACGTCCTGGAGCAGCTGCACTTGATCTCGCTTATGTCGCCGCAGGACGCTTTGATGGTTTCTGGGAATTAAATTTAAAACCTTGGGATATGGCCGCAGGTATTCTTCTCATTAAAGAAGCTGGCGGCATGGTGTCGGACTTTAAGGGCGCCGACAACCATTTGACATCAGGTAATATTGTTGCGGGAAATCCAAAAGTATTTAAAGCTTTATTAAAAATAACTCAAAAACATCTTGGCCATTTATAATCCCTTAACGTTAAACAATCCAAGTTATTTTTTATTTTCAAGTAACCTAAACACATATTCATTGAAACCAAGTCTCACAAAACTCAAATTAAACATCAGGGATTAAATTTTTTTCTGGAATAAGAAACTCATTCAAAGTAGTAATCAGTTCAGTAAAATTAAGAGGCTTCGTCAGATAAGCCTCGAATCCTGCTCTTAAACCTCGCTCCACATCATAAGTCATTGCATTTGCAGATAATGCGACGACGGGAATATGCGATGTACTGGGATCTTCCTTCAATACTTTTAACGCCTCATAACCATCCATGCCTGGCAAATTAATATCTAAAATAATCAAGTCAGGCTTTTGCGTTCGCGCCTTAAACAAACCGCGGAAAGCTTCACTGGCTGTTTCCAATTGCAATTGCGAAAAACGCTGTAGCAATTGCTCCATTAAACGAAGATTAGACGCATTATCTTCTATATATAAAATATTTTTTGTATCTCGAACTTTAATATCAATCGATTGCGTTTCTATAAAATCGTGATCAATCGTTTGAGCTTTATCAGCAGTCCATTCCTCCGACAATTTCATACTGACATTGAAACAGGACCCCTCTCCTATTTCACTGTAAAAATCTAATTGCCCTCCCATCATTTCCACAAGTTGCTTGGTAATCACCAAACCCACTCCGGAACCTTCAGTGCCACTTTCTTCCGCGCCAAGTCGATTAAAAGGTTCAAAAACGGCATCGCGTAACGAATCAGGAATCCCGTAACCGGTGTCATGGACCTGCAATGTAAGCCGTCCTTTATGCAATTCCGCGAAACGAATAACAACCGCTCCATTATCACGATTATATTTAATGGCATTACTTAACAAGTTTAGAATAACTTGCTTTAAACGAATCGCATCGGCATGAAGATATAGATTATCCAACCCATTACTTTCCAATGAAATCTGAATACGACGGCCGTCAGCCATTGACTGCATAAGACCAATACATTCCTCAACAATACGAATGGGCAACACGGGCTCCAATGAAAGAGTCATGTTGCCCGATTCAATCTTCGCTAGGTCTAACACATCATTAATTAATTGAAGAAGATGTTGTCCCGCTTTTCGGATTTCTTTAACGTTTTCTTTTTGGCCATCACTCAAGTTAGTTTCAAAATCAAATAACTGAGAAAAACCTAAAATTGCATTCAACGGCGTTCGCAATTCATGGCTCATGCTCGACAGGAATTGCGACTTCGCTTTGTTAGCTTTTTCAGCAGCTTCTTTAGTTTGTATAACTCGTTCTTCAGCTTTTTTGAGTGCCGTAATATCCATGTTGGTCCCCGAAAAAATGACCGCTTTACCTTCATCATTAAAAATCGCCTGGCCTCTCGTTCGAATCCAATACTGTTTTCCTTCACCCCCAATCATTCGATACTCAACATCAAACGGACCTTCATTTCTTAAATGGAGTTTTAACGCCTGCTCAAACCTCGGTAAATCTTCGGGCAAAATATGCTCTCTGAACCGCTCAAACTGATATTCACCTCTTAATAAGTCCTCATCAGAGACCTCTAACCCAACCTGCTCAAAGCAACGTTTGGAATAGAATAAATTGCCACCAGACTCAGACCACTCCCAAATCCCATCATTAGATGAACTAATGATCCGTTGTTGGCGCTCATCACTTCGCAATGCTGCATCTTCTACGTTTTTTAATGAAGTGATATCAAAATTAATGCCCGACAAATAAATAGCGCGTCCATCTTCATCACGAACGGAATCGGCTAAACATTGAGACCAACGATAACTCCCATCTTTCGTTAACACGCGAAAGGTTTCATCAATTTTCGCTCCCGTTTTTAAATGTCGGACAATGGCGTCTTGAGAGCTTGCCCAATCATCAGGATGGATTAATGACGGTAATTTTCTAGCGTCATTAATGCTTGGGGCATCTTCTTCTCCATATCCAAGCTCTTCCCAAAATGCACCACTCCAATCAAACACGTGGGTGCGCATATCCCACTCCCAAAAGCCATAGCCGCTACTACTATCAAATATCCTCTGATGCCGAGCCACTAAAGCACGTAGCTCATTGATATCCAGTGAACGCAATCTTTCTTCTGTCAGCCAAACTCGCTTTCCCATACCTACATTACTTCCAATATTTTATTCGTGATATTTTTTAAATTGAGTCAGCATCATCTAACCCATAAACGATGAGATCTTAACCTGAACCAGGGCAACCCCGTGTAAGCGCTTTCATTTCATGAAAGCTGCACTCTATTCGAATTTGAAATTAGAACCAAGAACAAACAGAACTTAAAAGATCATCTATGCAAGATGACGTGACCCAATTCGCAAACCAAGCCATTCCCTTAGCTCAATTATTAACAGCTCACATTCACTCAATTAGTAATTCATACTTCCTAAACTGTTCTTTTATTATACGAGTACCGTACTACACTTCTAATACTAAAGAATTAAAATATAGGGACGATACTCAGCAATACGGCGCCCCAATAAAGAAAATACTCATTAAAAACACCCCAAATAGGTAGAGCATGGATACCGAGAAGTTTGATAGAGAGCCCCACCAACTTGATTTGTTTGATAAGTCACAATCTCAATTAGATCTAGAGGGCTTCTATGCTATTGAAAAAAGTAAAAAAAATATTTTGGTAAGACCTTCAATCTTAAACCGTACAACGTCCAACATTGTCATAAAACACACTATAAAAAACAAACTCCATTAAATAAAAAATAATTATTTATTTTTTTCCTTTCTATGTTGCGCATCTCCCATAATGAACTACTTTTAATAAACAACGTAACGTCAAAATTTTGACACTTTAATGATTTATCATTTCTAAATGAATCTATTGCGTTTAACACTTTCGATGAATTAGGTTTATAGCTATTTGGAATTTATTCAAAAGCAAACCTTCGCTGTACAGGAAAGTAAATTTTGAGCACCTCAAAAATAACACCAACAGAAAAAACTTCTTTTTCGTCATCAGCATATGCTGCCAGCCAACCCAATGTATCAGACTTACTGGTTAGCTACCTAAAACAATTAAATGTTGAATTTGTCTTTGGAGTCCCGGGTGGAGCGATAGAGCCTTTTTATAATTCGCTTGCAAAAAGTTCGCAAGAAAATGGGCCCAGACCAATAACCGCACGCCATGAAACGGGTGCCGTTTTTATGGCAGAGGGCTACCATACACAAACGGGAAAAATTGGTGTCTGTTGTGGTACCACAGGACCAGGAACAACCAATTTAATAACCGGTATTGCTTCTGCTTACGCAAATCATATTCCATTGTTAGTGATTACAGCTCAAACGGCACTGACTACTTTTGGTCGACAAGCGTTTCAAGAATCCTCCTGTACAGGGATAAATACAATCGCGATGCTAGAGCCATGTACTCGGTACAACTCGCTAGTATCTCACCCTGAACAACTGGAATTAAAATTAGTCAGTGCAATCATGACCGCTTTTGGGCCCTCACCCGGTCCTGTTCACCTAAGCATTCCCATCGACATAATGAACTCGACAGAGTGCAGCAGCGAACCTAAATTTAATTTAAATGAATTGATTCGTCCACTTCCTGCACTTAACTCTTCCCATATCGAAGCTTTAGCTGAACGCTTAGAATCTGCAACTAAAACCGTTTTTGTTTTAGGGGACGGCGCAATCCATGCCATTAGTAATATTATTACCGTCGCTCAAATTTTTAATGTCGAAATCATTACAACGCCACATGGGAAAGGTTTGATTAGTCCTTATCATCATGCCTATCGAGGCGTCTACGGATTTGCAGGACATGACAGTGCTGAACAAGCGTTATTGGACCCTCAAGTTGATACTGTTGTTTGTATTGGCGCTACCTTTAGTGAATGGGCAACCAATAGTTGGAATACCCAAGCGCTACTCAATGAAAAAATCGTACACATTGATCAACACGAAAAAAACTTCACTCTCACACCCATGGCAAATTCGCATATCCACGGCAGCATTGAAAGTGTCTTCGATGAGCTATTACAGTTTGTTTCAAAAAAAATACAACCTTCAGAAATAATAAAAGCCGAACATTTAACTCACACAACAAAAAAATTACCTTTTTTAATTGATGATAACGATGGTTTCCTACAAGACTCAACACCCATCCACCCCGCTCGATTAATGAGAGAACTTCCTAATGTATTACCCCCCAATACGCGCTATCTAGCTGATGTGGGTGCCAGCTTTGCTTGGGCAATACATTATCTACACCCTTTTGATCGTCGCTTGAAAGGTTCACGAAATATTGCGGGCGGATTGTTTAGAACATGCATTGAATTTTCATCAATGGGATGGGCAATTGGATGCGCAGTGGGTGCGGCACTCGCATTAAAAAATCAACCCGTAGTGTGTATCACAGGAGATGGCAGTTTTTTAATGAGCGGCCAAGAAATTACAGTCGCTGTTCAAGAAAAATTACCCGTCATTTTTGTTATTCTAAATGATCAGGCATTAGGCATGGTAAAACACGGCCAACAATTAACAGGTGCTGAACCCGTCGGTTATGAAATTCCAGCTGTTAACTTTGCCGATTTTGGAAAAGCTATGGGTGTAACATCTTTTCAAATCCACAAACCCAGCGACCTAAAAGAATTGGGAGAAATTAATTTTGAAAAATTACAAGAGCCAATATTATTGGATATACATATAGACCTAGAGGCGGTTCCGCCAATTGGAAAAAGAACAAGGTCATTGAGCACTTGTCAACATAAAGAATAAACGTTAATCCGAAATGCTACGAAATTGATGACCTTGATATTTAATATCTTCACATCTTTGCGGCATGAAGCTCCATTCCTTTCTCATTTTGGTGTCAATATAACAAGCTGCAACGCCGCTCGGAACCAACCCCAGAAATATTTGGTAAGATTCTTGAGCGGAAAAATTATGGTCTGCCATAAAAGCAGTAACATACCCGTTAATATTCATTGACTCATCAAAACTTCCCTCAAGATATTTATTTATCCTTAATGCTAGAGCCAAGTGTTTCCCTATTTCAAAATTGTATTTTTTTCTAACCTTATCCATAGCTGGAACACGTTCATCGCCTTTCGCTATCGGTCTAGCATAACCAACTACTTTTGGTTTTCCACCTTGCCAAACGCATAATGTTTTAATTATTTCCTCAATTCCCACGGATTCGTCTTCGAGAAGTTTAGCTTTCTG
The DNA here is from genome assembly GCA_050633885.1 of Cellvibrionaceae bacterium. Lineage (GTDB taxonomy): Bacteria > Pseudomonadota > Gammaproteobacteria > Pseudomonadales > Cellvibrionaceae > JAWSVE01. The sequence goes on along the minus strand of JBOEHK010000001.1, from coordinate 86,140 downwards.
AATAAATTCAACTCCTGCGATAATCGTTTTTGGCCCATAAAGGTTTGACTGCGAAGCCATTACACCAGAAGCAACAGCAGCCATAGCCGACGTTCGAGCTGTTCCACCAAGTGCGCCTATATGGTTGCACCATATTCGGGGGTCTGGCCAACTTAAACAAATATGTACAGCTTCCATCCAATTTGCGAGTTCAATAGATGGTATACGACCAGTAACATTAAATACATTTACCTGCATGTATGAAAGCTTTCCAACGAAGTCTTCCATCATTTCATAGCCTTGGTTCATCACACCCCGGCCCATAATCCATCCACCTTTTCGACTTCGAATAAGATTACGATTTTTCTCTAAATATTCGTATGCAATATTGCTATTTTTATTATCAACTGGATCAGACATTTACATCTTCCTTATCAGATTCAATTATATATTGCTCATCATCAATGAAAGGCATTGCAGTAATCGGTTTATTTGCTACCTCTATTGAATGGGCAAATATTCCGGGTGCTGACATCATTTGAAACAACCCTGCACCCATTCTTGGTTGAAAGCCCAAATCGCAAAGCACTGCTGCCACTAGACCTGTACTTAACCAGCTGAAACCATAAGGTGATGAGGCCTTTACGAAAGCATCACCCCAGGACATGATATTTCCTGCTGCAGGTAAACATTTTAGTGTGTCGGCGATGGACAACACCAATTCGTCTATACCTCCATAGAGAGTACCGAACCCTGGTGCAATCGAAACAACACTAGAATTTTCATTTTGTTCGTCAAGAAGGGACTCAAATAATTGTTTAGGGTTATGCTTTCGGTTTTTTCTTAACCACCTCATTGCATGCTCAACTTCTGCGGCACCACAATATTCGCCACTTAGTAGATTTAAACCAATAGGTAGTATTAACTCAGGATCTGTTTTCCCTATGCCTGCATCAATTGCCGCTCGCGTAGAAGGGTGCCTCGGCCCAGGATTAATGAATGCTATAAAAGTTTTTTCTAAAAGCTCTCTGCCATCATTACACGGCAGCTCGCCTCGAAACAATAGATACAATACATCTATAAAGCTTTTCTTCTCTATTAGCTCTAATAGATTATAGCCATGACATAAACTAGCCTGAGCAATATAAGGATTTTTACTACTTGGAATTTCTTGCCATATCTTTGTTATTTGTTTTTCTTCATACAAATCTTGCCGTTTTTCTACCTGAGCAAAACCGTGATCATCAGAGACCTTATCTACCACAATCCCTCCCCCTAAAATAAACTCGACACTCAATATACAGATTATTAAAATCTATACACCCCTCCTAATACAAATTTTCTTCCTTCAAGAGAAGAATCATCTCTCAAGCTTGCATTAGGTCCAACACTTGGCTCTTTTGCTTCCTCATCAAATATATTTTTAATTGAGAAGTGTATCTCAAAGTCCTCAATTACATTTTTAGAAATTAAATTGAAATCGACCCAAACATAATCATCAATGCTTTCTCTTAAATCCGTTGATAATCGTTCTCTTCCTACCACATAGTTCCACTGATTTGTCACCATCCATTGCCGTGACAACTCCCAACGAAAGTCTAGGTAGAAAAGATGTTCTGGCGCATCAGCAATCACCTCTCCCGTGGCGTGATTCTCAGAATTTTGCCAAGAATAATTAGCCGCAACATTAAAATTTTCCGCTGCTTTCCAATTCACATCCATCTCTAAACCATGGCCATCTTGATCTAGAATGTTTTGAGCAGTTTTATTGCCATCACCATTAGTATCAACAAAATCAATTAATCCATCTACTTTGTAATAAAAAATATTCAATTGCGTCTTTAAATTGTAATTAAATCGATAATCAAATGATAATTCATACATTTCGATAATTTCAGGATCTATATCCAAAGTACCTATAAGACTTGGATTATTTTTCGCAAACTGTTCAGAAAACGAAGGTGCTCTAAACGCTTTACCGTATATAAATTTTGAGGTCAAATTGTAAGTCGTCTCCCAAACAACAGCGAGTCTTGGGTTTGTTGTATTGCCAAAGTCAGAATAATCATCGAAACGAACACCTAAGGTTAACTCCCAATCGGTATAAAATGCCCATTCATCCTGTATAGAAACGTACTTTATTTTACGCTTTTGATCATCCATGTATATATAATCAGATTGACCTGTCACGTCAATTAAAGTACCACTGACAATTGGCTGAGTTCCATCGATAACACCCGGACCAAAATTTTTAAACTCTTCTGTTTCTTCTTTTTGAATTTTGTAACCAGCTGCCGCTCTTATTGAGTGTCGATCAAAAGCAGTGTATACCGCAGACATTTCAAATGAATAATTTTGATCCTCACCTAAAGGGTTCCCTATCAACCCATCAGTGAATAATACAAGACTTGCAGAAGGTGAAAGTTCCAAGTTTCCATCTTGCCCTATTGGTGCAAGAGCGTTAGGGGGAAATAAGAAATACTTATTATCCTGATGAATACGCAGATAGTTAAATTCCGCATTAATTTGTAATTTTTCGTTATTAAGTAAGTCGGTATATTTTGCTTGTAAATGCTGTTGGTCTGCATTAAATGAACCATTTGGATCAAGAGCTCCTGCGACACCTTCGCCTACACCTCCGTCTCTCAAGTCCATTACAGATGCGGAAATATACCAATTACCTTTAGATAAATTTAATCTTCCTACAATATTTTCATAGCGTGTACTCATCGAACCTGGAGCCAATGAGGCATCTGTAAAATAAAACATATCCAATACTGTCTGGCCGTCATTTTTTATAATTCTATCCTTATCGCCATTCGAAGTTGAATAATCGAAAGATAAAAAAGTATCCCAACCTAAAATTTCTGTGGAAAAATTTAACCACCCTTCATAGCTATCAAATGAACCCGCGCTTAAACCGACTTCATTATCTGGATTATATTTTGCTTTTTTTGTAATAATATTTATCACTCCTGCGAAAGCGTCAGCTCCATATAGCGCCGAACCAGGACCGCGAATCACCTCCACTCGCTCAATATCTCGCACTGAAACAATTAAATTCGATACCCTCCCCCCCGTAAATAATTCTGTCATCGGAAACCCATCAACCAGCATTAACACTTGCGGATTATAGGATGTATGTATTCCGCGAATGGAATACAGCGAGCTATTTCGAGCGCCCAAAGATACATGCACTCCGGGAATCGACTCAATAACATCATCAAGTGTTTTTGCTCCCATCACCCATATATCTTCTGCTGTTATTACGCTGGCAACTGACGGCGCCAGCCTCAATGCTTTATTAGTTCCTGTCGCAATGCTGACGGTTTCTTCATCGCCATACAAGAATTCCAGCTCATCTTCAATGTCAGCTAAAATATTTTGGGACACTCCAGCAGCTCCAAAAATACTGATTGCGATATAAAAATATTTTTTTATTTCTTTTTTAAACATGAGGCGCTCACTAAATTCTTTCGGAACTTAATATAAAAATTCTTTATTTACCATAGTCGAAGATTTGTATTTTTGTCATATAAATTAACATATTTGTTATAGTTTCAACCCCGTTGACGTCTTTACTATTCATTGAGCAAGATAATGAGATCTTCTTTGGATATATTAGCCTTAATTTCTATAAGACTATTAGTCTTACGTTAACCCTCACCAGAGTTATCACGCTCACTTTTCAAACGACTTTTAAAATCTACCGTAAAAAACTGCTTATATATTTGATAATTAATCGATAATCGCTGGAAAGCTTGATCATCAGGTCTAAACTAAGCATTAGATTAATTTAATTATCATTCTTAGAGGAGAGTCACTATCTCTCCGAACCTTAGGGAAAATCACTCGATAGATATGTCAGACACTCAATTTCAACCATTAATAATTCTAATTAGTCATTGCTAGTGATGCACTTCATTTCATCACCAATCATTCTGTCGTTCTTCAGCTATAAAATAGATAGCAGGGTATCGCTGACAGTTTTGTTTACACTATCACTTTTATTGTCGGGGAATAATTACGCCGATAACATTGGTGTCATATACCCTGAAATTAGGGAACCTTACCTTCAGATTTTTTTAAACATTAAGGAAGGTGTCGAAAAAGAAATCGGGCAAAAAGACAGGGTGCTTGAATATGTTGTCTCTAAGGGTGAGTCACCAGAAAAAGTTCAGAGGTGGATTAAAAAGAAAAAAATCAGTGCTGTTATTGCGTTAGGAAGTCGTGGCATCAACAGTATTGCTCCGCCTAATTCAATACCGTCAGTTGTTGGAGCCGCTGTTTTAAAACCCGGTTCAACAAGTTACTCAGGTATTACACTGAATCCAGCCCCAGATGTTCTTTTGTCTACATTGGTTAAACTGAAACCCAGCATAAAAACATTTCATGTCGTCTACGAGCCCAAAGTGAATGAATGGGTTATCGAAAAAGCTCAAGCGCAACTCAAAAAAAATAACATTGAATTAATTCCCCACGCAGTAGATGACCTTCGTTCTGCTGCAGCTGAATATAAATCCATTCAAAATAGAATGGATAATAAAACTGAGGCAATTTGGTTACCGATGGGCGGCCCCTCAAGAGAGAAGTCGTTAATGCAATCCATTCTTGCAACGGCATGGTCTAAAGATCAATCCATCATTTCGAGCAATTTATCCGATGTAAAACGGGGTGCGCTATTTTCTATGTACCCGGATAATGTTGCGATGGGTCGCGAATTAGGAAAACTTTTAAAAGAAAGACAAGAAAATCCCGATGCTGAAAATCAGGTTGTTTTTGTGCGATCACTATTACAAGCCATCAATATTAGAACCGCTGAACATATTGGTCTTCGCTTCGGAAAAGAGGAGCTTCGTCAGTTTGAATTTGTTTATCCACCACAGTAACGGAACGTAGACATGATTTCGTTATTGAGGACATCGTTATCGAAATTGAGCTTCCGCAGGCAGCTCTTGATTGTGTTTGCCTTTGGCATTTTTTGCTTGGCAACTGTGTCCTCTCTGGTTATCTCTTCTATTACAGAAAGGCGACTCCATTCCCTGTTATTGGAACAAGGTCAAACAATCACTGATACGTTTGCTTCGCAAAGTACTTTAGCGCTTTTGTATCAAAGCCCTGATACAGCAAAAGAAGTCGCACAACCTATTTTAGCTTTCCCCAGTGTTGTTGGTTTATCGATTATCACTCAAAAATCTGATGTTTTATTTCAACAAGGTGAAGAATCAAAACACAATGATATCGCGGGAGAAATCACTGGGATCACAACACATTTCGAAACGGAAGACGCTTGGTATTTTAGCCAGCCAGTTTATGCAGGATTAGACGACAATACCGAAGAAGAATCCCCATTTGCGACAGAGGAATTAGAACCAGAACCCGAATTAATTGGACGTGTAGAAATTGTGTTAAGCAAGGATGTATTAACAGCAACGAGCCAATCCATTTTAAAAAATAATTTAATCACAGCGTCCATCGTTGCCGCCATATTACTGCTTATTTTAACGACGGTAACGAACAAAATCACACAGCCAATTCGAGATTTGTCAGAAATAATGAAACTGGCTGAAAAAGGAGAAAAAAATGTAAGAGCCGATCTATCTGGCTCAGAAGACATCATCAAAATGGAAAAAGCATTTAATACGATGATGTCTGTTTTGGAATCCAGAGAGCAAGAATTAAAGCGCGCGAGGGATACCGCTTTGGCATCAGCTCGCGTCAAAGGCGAATTTGCGACCACTGTAAGCCATGAATTACGCACACCAATGAATGGTGTCATGGGAATGCTTGAGCTCGTCCAGTCAATGGATTTAACAGAAGAACAAAAAGAATATATTAATATTGCTCGTAGTTCCGGTGAAGAATTATTACTGCTTATCGATGACATTTTAGATTTCTCTAAAATTGAATCTGGAAAGTTAAAATTACTTCCAACTAATTTTGATCCTCATGAGATGGTAAAAGGGATTACGGAATTATTATCACCACAAGCTCAACAAAAGAATATCGAACTCAGTGGCGATCTCGATATTACCGTTCCAGAGGCATTGGTCGCTGATTCACACCGTATTAGACAAGTGTTAATTAATCTTGTTGGCAATGCTATTAAATTTACGCCATCCGGTACCGTAAAAATTAGAATGTCCCTTAACAAACGTGATACGGATGAAAAACCCTATTTACATGTTGCTGTGGAAGATACAGGCATTGGCATCGCCGATGATGCAAAACATTTAATCTTTGAAGCCTTTTCACAAGCCGATGGATCGACGACAAGACAGTTTGGCGGGACCGGTTTGGGTTTAGCCATTAGTAATCAGCTTGTCGAACTGATGGGTGGAAAAATAGGCGTTAAAAGTGAAGTAGGCAAAGGCAGTGTATTTTGGTTTATGCTGCCAATTAGTTTAAGCGATGAATCAGCTCCTGTTAAAAATATTATTCCTGCTGACCTTATTGGGATACGCGTTTTAATTGTCAGCCGAACACCTGACAGCTGTCACGCATTAATTAATAAATTTTCGTCTTGGGAATGTTACCAACGAAACACAACAACCGCTGAAGAAGCTATCTCTCTTTTACAATCTTCATCAACCCAAGGGCGCCCCTTTGACTTCGTTGTGATTGACACACCCATTAACGATGATGGCGAATCAATCATTTTAGAAGCCATCGCAAAAGATGAAACTATTGTTGCCAATAAAGTTATTTTGTTAACACATAACAAGCCTAAAGACTTACCCCAAAATGTATCATCGCTCCCCAAAACGCCAAGCATTGAACTGTTAGAAAATACATTACTCAAATTGGTTCGCAAAAAGAACATTCCGTCAACTGTACAGCCAAGAAAAAATTTAGATTTCAAACCCATGTCAGGCAAAGTTCTCATTGTTGAGGACAACCAAACCAACCAGCTTGTCGCGGGTAGCATGGTAAAGAAATTAGGCTGCGAATGTGAAATAGCGGAAAATGGTAATGCGGCAATCACTGCGCTAGAAAAAGAAACCTTTGATTTGGTACTCATGGATTGCAACATGCCGTTCATGAACGGTTATACGGCCAGTCAATTAATTCGTGGCAAGCAATCACGTCATCAACACATACCCATCATTGCTCTAACCGCGAATACAGGACCAATGGACGTGAATCGGTGTTTTACATCCGGTATGAATGATTATTTATCAAAACCATTATCCATTGAAAATTTAGAACCCAAATTAAGAAACTGGCTGAATAAAGAAACGAAATTTCTACCGCACGAGGAAGTCAGAAAACTAGCAACAGGAAATTCTGCAGAAATACTTAGCAATGAAGATGACGAACCGATTCAAACACTGAATGCCTCTGTGATTGAAGGCTTAAAAAACCAAATCGGCACATCACTCAGGGATATTGTTGAAACCTACTTAAGCGATACACCATCCTATATCGAGAGTTTAGTCATCTCGGTTGAAAACGAAGACATTCCTCAGATTCGCTATTACTCACAACTTATCAAAGGAAGCTCTAGTAATCTTGGTGCGATGAAGTTAGAAAATTATAGTCGCGTGATTGAAAAACTATGCAGTACTGATGATTTCTTCAATATAAAAAATTTAACTGCCGATATTCAAAGTGAATTTAAACAAGTCAAACAGCTGATTATTCCACACCTTGAATCTGATTTTGCTCCTGTAGAAGAATTAACACAAAATAACTTCCAGCCAAAAATTCTAGTTGTTGATGATGACAAAGGGTCACGCATGATCATGCGCAGTATCCTTGATAAAGATGGCTACACTATCACGGAAGCCAGCAATGGCCTGGAAGCTCTCAACATTTGCAAAGAGAACATGCCTGATTTGATCTTGATGGATGCCCTTATGCCTCAAATGGATGGCTTTGAAGCATGCGAAGAAATTATGTCAATTGACAGTGAATCCTACCCGACTGTATTAATTATCACAGCATTACAGGATGAAGGTACTCTAGAAAAAGCATTTGCCGCAGGTGCAGCTGATTTCATTTTAAAACCAATCAATATGACAGTGCTTAGACAACGTGTATCGAGAATGCTACATGCTGGCCATATTGATCGACACATTCACCAACTATCTTATTATGATAATTTAACTTCTCTGCCAAACAGAACTTACTTTTTAGAGAGGACTAAAACGTTAGTCGCCCATGCGGAACAAAATAATCATCATATCGCGATTATTTTTCTTGATCTTGATAGATTCAAAATTATCAATGATACACAAGGTCATGACGCGGGCGATTTATTACTGAAAGCTTTCGCAAAACGCCTCGATAACTGTGTGCGCTCGGCTGATTTAGTCGCTCGGCTTGGCGACGATGAATTTACCGTGGTGGTGAATAATATTGCATCTAGAGATGATGCCGCTATTGTCGCAAATAAAATTATCGACGCAATGAAAGAGCCTTTTGAATCCTCCGAGCAACAAGTACATATCACCAATAGTATCGGCATTGCTCTTTTCCCTGAAGCCGGTGAAACAATAAACGACTTGATGAAACATGCAGACACGGCCATGGTGCATGCAAAATCAAACGGCGGGAACTGTTACGAATTTTATGAAGAAGGAATGGAGTCAGAAATAACACAGCAAATTGAATTAGAAGCTGAGATTCGTATTGCCTTAGAAACAGATCAATTTGTCTTATTTTATCAACCTCAGATCGACTTAACGACTGGAAAGCTGACAGGAATAGAAGCTCTCATTCGCTGGGAACACCCTGAAAAAGGCTTAATTCCGCCTTTTCATTTTATTCCTTTTGCAGAAAAAACTGGGCTCATTACAAATATTGGTGATTGGGTTTTACGAGAAGCTTGTCGGCAACAACGTGAATGGCTTGATCGAGGGATAAGCCCAGTCCCCATTGCAGTTAACGTCTCTGGAGGAGAATTATCTGATTCAATTTTATTAACAAAAGTCGAAACGGCGCTAACAAATTATGAAATTCCGCCACATTTAATAAAACTCGAAATTACAGAAGATACGTTAGCCGGTAGTACCGATCAAACAACGCAGCATTTACACGACTTAAGAAATTTAGGCACGACTCTCGCGATCGATGATTTTGGAACAGGTTATTCCTCTCTCAGTTATTTAAAAATGTTTCCAGTGGACACACTAAAAATCGATAGAAGTTTTGTTAAAGATTTACCAGGAGATGCTGACAGTGCTGCAATAGTGTCAGGAATTATTGCATTAGGTCACAGTTTGAAGCTATTAATTGTTGCTGAAGGTGTTGAAACAAAAGAGCAAAAAGAATTTTTGAAACAAGAAAATTGTGACATTATGCAAGGGTACTATTCAAGTAAGCCCTTGCCCGTCAATCAATTAGAAGATTGGATCATCAGTGAGCATATTCACTCAGGATATTTAAATCACCATACCTCTAGCACAAACGATATGCCCGCTAAGGCGTCTCATCGAACTCGGCGCCTTCCTTAATCGGTACAATCAAATCCTCTTTAGAAATATGCAGTGCAAGCATAATATTTGCCGCAACATAAATGGAAGAGTAAGTACCAATTGTCACACCGACTATTAATGCCTGAGAAAAGCCATGAATGACTTCACCCCCAAACAAAAATAGAGCCGCAAGTACAAGTAGTGTTGTTAATGAGGTCACTAATGTACGACCGAGAGTTTGATTTAGAGAGACATTAATAATTTCTGTGGGAGAACTTTGACGAACCAAACGAAAATTTTCTCGGATTCTATCGGAGACAACGATTGTATCGTTTAGTGAGTAACCTATTACGGCCAATACAGCGGCAAAAACAGTTAAATCAAAATCCCACCCAAATAAAGCAAAGAGTCCTAATGTAATCACTACATCGTGAATCAACGCGGCAACCGCACCGAGAGAAAATTTATATTGGAATCGTAGAGCAACATAAACCATCACGATGGATAATGCGACCAACAGCCCAATCATTGCGTTCTCAAACATTTCTGAACCGACTTGAGAATCAACACTTTCACTATAATTTAATACAACTTCACTGCCTGCTGACTTTGACAAAGCGATTAGCATTGACTTACTCATCGCATCGCTAAGGCTGGTATTCGTTAAAAAAGCAACATCACCGTTCTTTTCTGTTTCTATTCTTACCCCGCCATAAAGCTCAGCAGGAAATAAAGTAGAGACATGACTCGCGATAGAATCGGCACCTGCAATCGAAACTTTCGATTCATAGTCGCTGCTGCGCTTTCCCACCTCAACAATCGTCGCTTCTGGATCAACCGACGCCAATGATTGATTGATTCTTTCGACAGCAACATCTTCAAGAGATCCGTGAAAACGAATCATGACTTCCGTTTCAGTTCCAAAATACACAACTGCAGCATCTTTAAAACCTTCTGCCGTCAACACATCGCGCGCTTTATCTAAATCCGCACTCTCTTCAAACGTAACTTCAACTTGAGTACCGCCTAAGAAATCGAGGCCCAGATTCAACCCTTTTGTCACGAGTGCGGCAATCGATACGATTAATAAAATAATCGAAAATACGGCTGCTATTTTTCTCCGCCCCATAAAATCAAAACGGACATTGTTATTTGAGACTTCGTCTATTGCTGTTTCATTTAACGCTTCTGTTTCATTTGTCATTAGCTTACTCACGTATTTCGACACTCTTCACTGAATAGTACATTTTCAGTTCTAATTTTTATCTAAGGTTGAATCTAAACGATTAGATCCATAATTTTTCTACTTTACGACCACCGTACATCGCATTAACGATCGCTCGAGTGACGACAATGGCAGTAAAGACTGAAGTAATAATTCCGATAGATAACGTAATAGCAAAACCTTTCACGGGGCCAGAACCTATACCCCATAAAATAAAGGCAACAATTAACGTTGTAATATTGGCATCAAGAATTGTGACAATCGCGCGATCAAAACCCGCACTGATTGCCCTCTGTGGTGAAGCGCCTACTTTTAATTCTTCTCGGATACGCGAGAAAATAAGTACATTCGCATCCACAGCCATACCTACGGTTAAAACAATACCTGCAATACCCGGCAACGTAAGCGTCGCGCCAAAAATTGACATGCATGCAATAAGTAAAACCAAATTAACTGCCAGCGCTACGTTCGCCGCGACACCAAATGCTCGGTAATAGACAAGCATAAAAATAAGTACCATCGCAAAACCAAGAACAACAGATTTAACACCCACATCAATATTTTCTTGGCCGAGAGATGGACCAATTGTTCTTTCTCGAACAAAATACATTGGTGCTGCAAGAGCACCTGAACGCATCAACAACGCCAACTCCGACGCGGCTTGAGGACTATCTAAACCGGTTATTCTAAATTGAACACCAAGTGCTGCTTGTACTGTTGCTAAATTAATTAATTTCTTTTCAGCGATTTGTTGGATAACTTCAACTTCTTCACCGTCACTGTTTGTTTTTATTGTTTTTTCTGTGCGGTATTCAATCAGCAAAGTACCCATGCGCCGGCCAATATCATTTCGCGTGGCATAATTCATTTTTGTGCCGCCGGCACTATCGAGTGTTAAATTCACTTCTGGAGCACTCGTCTGCGGATCAAAACCGGACTGGGCATTCGCAACAGAATCACCCGTGATGATAATATCTTTTTCTAGCCAGGGACTGCCGTAGTTGGTGCCTTCAAATTGTTCTTTGGTAGAAACTAACGCATCAGGTTTCGCTTCCATTCTGAATTCTAAATTCGCCGTTTTACCAATAATACGTTTTGCTTCTGCCGTGTCTTGTACACCCGGTAATTCTACAACGATACGATTTCGACCTTGTCGCTGAACAATCGGTTCAGACACACCTAATTCGTTAACACGATTTCTTAATGTCGTTAAATTTTGGCTGATAGCGTAATCTTCAATTTCACGAATAGATTGTTCCGACATGGTCATTCGCAAAACAAATGAATCACCCTCTTCTGAATTCACGCGAGTGTAGGTAGGAAATTCTCGGCGTAACACTGAATCTGCTTTATCTCGAAAATCTTCGGTAGCAAATTTTGCAACGACGGTATTGTCACGATTCAAATTAACTGACTGATAACGCGCACGCTCTTTCCGCAATAAACTTCTGACTTCGGTCGCTGTTGTTTCCTGTCGCTTTTTTACAGCTGCCTCAATATCCACTTCCATTAAGAAGTGAACGCCACCTGCCAAGTCCAAGCCTTTTTTCATGGGTTGGCCACCAATAGAGGCTAACCAGTCAGGCGTTGTCGGAACCTGATTAAGCGCAACCACATAATTATGATCCAATACATTCTCAATCGCTTGCTTGGCTGCTAACTGATGATCAGATTCGGCTAACCGAATAATTGCTACACCTTTTTCAATCTGCTCACCAAAAGATTCGATATTTTCTTTCTTTAATGCATCAACCGCACGAGACAATATGCGCTCAGGAACATCTTCTCCTCCGGCCTGACTGGTAATTTGCACAGCCGGATCTTGTGGATAGATGTTAGGAAGCGCATAAATGACACCAAGCCCTATCACACAAAGAATAAGAAAATTTTTCCAAAGAGGGTTTCGATTCAACATATCGTTTTTCCACAGCGTACTGATTGCGTACTTTAATGAGTCAATATCTCGTGAAGCTGATGAGATTAGCTTCCAAAAATATTTTGATTAATGCTTTATTTGCTCTATTGATCGACCTGATCACGAACTGACATAACCATCGTTATTCATCAGTTTATTTACCGGTGTTTTACCAGAGCGTATCCGCCGAAAACAAAAGAGCCGAATTATACCCACTCGGCCAGATAATGCATCTACAGCTCATGCGATTGAGATTCTTTAAATATTAGAAGCAAATAAGGTTTATTTTGATGTTATCTTAAATGCTTCGACGGTATGTTTGTGCCACTTTGGCAGAATTCAACCCTTACAGGACATGGCGCTCTAGTAAGAGCCTAACAGCAACCTACATGTCCAACCTCGTTATTGCTTATTTGGATTCTTGCCGACCATAGAACTCTGTTACATAGTCATCTAACTGGTTACGACCAATTGCTTCTCTCAATTCAGCCATAACTGTTTGATAAAAATGAAGATTATGAATGGTATTTAGCTGAGAACCGAGAATCTCACCGCATTTATCCAAATGCTGTAGATAGCTGCGACTAAAGTTTTGACAAGTGTAGCAATCACAGCTCTCATCGAGCGGGCGAGTATCGTGGCGATGCTTGGCATTGCGTATTTTGACAACACCCTCTTTGACAAAAAGATGGCCATTACGAGCGTTACGAGTTGGCATCACGCAATCAAACATATCAACACCACGTCTGACCGCTTCGACGATATCTTCCGGCTTGCCAACACCCATCAAGTAACGCGGTCGATCTGCCGGTAATTTTGGCGCGGTATGGCTCAAAATCCGCATCATATCTTCTTTCGGCTCACCAACAGACAAACCGCCAATTGCATAACCATCAAAGCCGATGTCGACTAAACCCGCAAGGGATTCTTCTCTCAGCGACTCGAACATTCCACCCTGTACTATGCCAAACAACGCTGAGGCATTGCCTTCATGTGCTTTTTTACTGCGAGCAGCCCATCGCAAAGACAACGCCATCGAAGACCGAGCTTCTTTTTCTGTCGCTGGATGAGGAGTACATTCATCGAACACCATGACGATATCAGCGCCTAAGTCCCGCTGAACCTGCATGGATTTTTCAGGGTCGAGGAAAACCGTACTGCCATCAACTGGGGATTTAAACGTTACACCGGCTTCTGTAATTTTACGGAGTTTGCCAAGACTAAAAACTTGAAAACCACCAGAGTCCGTGAGTATTGGCCCCTGCCATTGCATAAAATCATGTAGATCACCATGTTCTTTAATAACTTCCGTTCCTGGTCTTAACATAAGATGAAACGTATTGCCCAAAATTATCTGAGCACCCGTCGCCTCAATATCTCGCGGTAACATGCCTTTGACAGAACCATAAGTGCCTACAGGCATAAAAGCCGGTGTAGAGACCTTCCCTCGTGGAAATTCCATTTCACCCAATCGAGCGTTTCCATCAGTGTTTTTTAGGGTAAAAGAAAAATCACTCACAACATTATTTCCTAAGAGAATCGTTATCGGTCACAGGCAAACTGGGGGTTTTATTTTTGGTAATGAACATTGCATCGCCATAACTAAAAAAGCGATATCGCTCCGCAACCGCTTCTCGATAAGCAGCCATCGTTTCTTCATATCCTGCAAAGGCTGATACCAACATAATCAGCGTAGATTCAGGAAGATGAAAATTGGTCACTAAGGCATCCACAGATTTAAACTGATAAGAGGGAAAAATAAAAATATTGGTTTCACCCTGTAATGGTTCTATCTCTCCCGATCGAGATGCACTCTCAAGGCAGCGGACACTGGTAGTCCCCACGGCGATAACACGCTTTCCAGCCGCTTTTGTTTTACGAACTTTTTCACAGACCTCGTCTGACACTTCCATGATTTCGCTGTGCATTTTATGCTCTCGAACATCATCGACGCGAACCGGCTGAAATGTTCCAGCGCCCACATGCAAAGTCACGAATGCGGTTTCAACGCCTTTAGCCGATAAATGCTCAATAAGATTTTCATCAAAATGTAAACCGGCAGTTGGAGCAGCAACAGCCCCTTTCTTCTTACCGTATACCGTTTGGTAACGCTCACTATCAACATCCTCAGCCGCACGCTCGATATAAGGAGGAAGCGGAATGTTTCCCACTCGCTCCAACACATCTAAGACTGAATGACCCTGCGGGAAGCGTATTTTGAAGAACTGTTCTTGTCGATCAATCACAGTGACCGTCGTATCATCATCCAGTACTAATTCACTATCCACCTTGGGTGCTTTACTGGCCCTAACCATGGCAAGAATGGTGTGCTCGTCAATCAAGCGTTCCACCAAAATCTCAATTTTTCCACCGCTTGCTTTTCGGCCAAACACTCGTGCTGGGATAACACGGGTGTCATTAAAAACCATGAGATCACCGGGTTCGACCCAATGCAGTAAATCTGGAAAACTCCCGTGCTGCAAACCACCGGTATCACCATCAAGATACAACAACCGGCTTCCTCGCCTCTCGGGTGCGGGCTGCTCTGCAATAAGCTCTTTAGGGAGATCGTAATGGAAATCTGTGAGTTTCATAAGAATAAATAGTGGTTCTGCAAGCCATAAAAAGGCGCACAGGGTAGCCGAAAACCCCTCCAAACACCACGAAATCGACTCTGGAGGAAATCAAAAAACCTTTGAAACCTAAAAGCTCAATATCTGATTAGAAAATCAATCATATTGCAACTCAATCAATCGCTTGTTGACGGGCTGTTAACCACTGATATAATCACCGCCCTCTTTTCTACTTGGCTTACATTGATAAGCCTTCAGCTAAATGACTTTAGCGAAAGTCGTTTTCTAGAATGAGATATTCAGAAAAAAAGAGAAACTCTTATCGAATTAAAGCCAGATAAGAGAAAAGACAAGTTATTGCCAGTGTGGTGAAATTGGTAGACACAGGGGATTCAAAATCCCCCGCCCTTAAAAGCGTGCCGGTTCGAGTCCGGCCACTGGTACCACTTCAAAGAACAAAGATATCCAATATCATCCAAAAAGCCCTATATTTTAGGGCTTTCTTGTTTCTGATAGTCCAAAAAAGTCTAATGCTGTCTGTTGGTATCCTATAGGTTCTGTTGGTATTCTTGCTGGTATCACGGTTCAACTTGGATAGATACCAACAATGGGCAAACAACAGACCTCGCTATAAAGCAATTCACTCCCAAAGAAAAGCAATACTCTGTATCTGATCGAGGTGGGCTATCTCTTCTCGTAAAACCAAACAACACCAAAGCTTGGCGCTACAATTACCGCTATGGCGGCAAACAAAAAACATTAAAATGGATAGGTGGGAGCGAACCCCATCCAGCCGCTTCCGGAGAGCAGCCCAATTTGCAGTTGAATCAGAAGAAAGTTCCGGTCAGATCAACTCCACCGCTAAGGATGATAATGATTTAACGTCAAAAAGTGTTTAGTGTCCAGTTTCAAACATAGGAGTTAAAAATGTTGAAATCATTACGAAAGCTTTTCTCAAGAAATTCAAGGGAGCTAACGACGGAACCAACGTGCGGGTTTATCGCGATCAGAAAGATGCGTTTGGAGGAAGATACCCAGGAAGCGAAGATACAATCAAAGGAGGATTCGAACCAAGCAAAAACAGCATCATACTTGTCGCCTCCAGCTTGGTTGGAGCTTAAAAAAACTGACCTTGATTGAGATTACTTGAAGTTTTCTACTTCTATAAAAACTTAAAACTCCTATCTGTTTTATATCGGCGATATCCAACATGCTTTGAGATAGCAATCCGTAAAATACGCATAGATGATACTGATTACGGTTGTTGGCTTCCTCAAACTTTTAGCAGCAATACGCGAGGTTTCGATTAACTTTGAAACCTCTTAAAATCTTTTTCAAGGCTAACAAAAGTTAACATCGAGAAACTAAGCAAAGCTTGTAACCTACTGAATTGACAGAGAAATGAAAGGAGCAGTCTTCTATTTTTTTAGAACAATTTTATTTACTAAAAAACAGGTTATAAGGCCATCACGAAAAGATATTTGTTGGTATTTACGTTGGTGCTTTCCACGTTGAACTTTTAAAAAACAACATGTTAATCGATAAGTTCGAGTCCGGCCAATGTACCACTTTATTTTGAAGTCAAATAGACGTCAAAAATTAAGAATATAAAGAAGCTTCTCATTGCAGGATTTTTTATAGCTCCTGCAATTACTAATAAAAACCATCAATCTTTCATATAATCTCGACTCGCGATAGCCCATTGCTTACTTTTATCTTCTTCTAGCTCATCATGTAAATTTTGTTGCACGGCTTGTGGTGACTTTGTATTTTTTGCCCACATTTGATAAGCAACAGGAACAACAAATAACGTTAAAACCGTAGCCAATAAAACACCGGTTATCACAACCAAACCGATGACAAATCGAGTTTCAGAACCAGCACCACTAGCAACCACTAGCGGCATTGATCCAGCGATAGTTGTAATCGCCGTCATCAGTATAGGGCGAAGTCTTTGAGTTGCTGCTTGGGTTGTTGCCTCATCAAAACCGACACCCTCATCTCGCAACTGATTCGCAAATTCAACAATTAAAATTCCATTTTTGGCCGCCAAACCTACCAGCATAATGATGCCAATTTGGCTGTAAATATTCAGCGACATTCCGAAAAAATACAAGCCAAGCAAAGCACCAGCAACCGCCAGAGGAACCGTTAATAAAATAACAATGGGCTGAACAAAGCTTTCGAACTGTGCCGCCAATACAAGAAAAACAATCAACAAAGATAAAGCAAAAACAAAATAAATAGAACCACTCGATTCCTTATACAGCAGAGATTCGCCTTTATAATCAAAGGTTGCGGATGGTGGCAAAATATCTTTTGCCGTTTGCTCCAAGTAACCAAGAGCTTCACCCAAGCTGTATCCATCAGCCACACTTCCACTTAAGGTAATGGAACGTTTTCGATTGTAACGATTTAATGTATCTGCATCGGCAAATTCCCTGATGGTTACTAAATTAGCTAAAGGAATAAGATCACCAGCGGTACTCGATCTCACATAGATATTTGTCATATCCAGTTTGCTTTTGTTATCTTCTCGAATCCCCTCAACAATAACCTCTCTCTCATCACCATTCATCATAAATGTCGTCACTAACCGAGAACCTAACATTGATTCCAATGTGCGACCTATGTTCGTCACGGTTACCCCTAACTCCGCAGCACGATCTCGATTAATAGTAATTTGTAATTGTGGTTTTGTTTCATCGTAATCGTGATCAAGGCCGACAATTCCAGGATACTCTGTTGCTTTTTCAATCATAAGATCACGCCATTCGACGAGCTCTTTAAACGTTCCACCTTGCAAAACAAATTGCACAGGACTTCCTCCTCGTCCACCAAACGCTTGAGGTGTCATGGTGAAAATTCTAGCACCGGGAATTGTTGCCATTTTCCCTCGCACTTCTGCCAAAATTTTCCAAATAGAACGGCGATCACCCCAGTCTTCTAACACAATAATCGCTCGAGCATTATTAAAACTTGCACCACCTCCACCAAAACTACCGGGAACTCGAAACAAAATTCGTTTCGCTTCTCCATTTTCAATTAAGTAATTTAATTTATCTTCCGCCTCCATGACTGTCTTTAAAGTGTCTTCGTAAGAAGCACCCTCTGGCCCTTGAATTATCACCATCATTGCGCCGCGATCTTCACGAGGAGCAAACTCAGAAGGAATCTTCATCAATAAAAAGCCAATTAAAAGCAAAACGCCAACATAAACAAAATTGATGAGCAATGGTTTTTTTAAAAACACATCTAATGTAGCTCGGTATTTTTTTTCAAAACGCTTGAACCAACCGTCTTTTGATTTTTCTATTGCTTCTTCCGATTCTGGTTTGAGTAAAAAAGCACAAACAACAGGCGAAAGCGTCAGTGCAACCAGACTGGAAAAACCAACGGCTGCTGCCATAGTGACAGCAAATTCACTAAACAGTCGGCCAATTTGCCCTTCCATAAATGTGATAGGAATAAATACCGCAATTAACACAAGAGTGGTTGCTATCACAGCAAAGCCCACTTGTCTCGCTCCACGATAGGCAGCAACTAAAGGAGACTCTCCCATACGCATGTGGCGATGAATATTTTCTAGAACAACAATGCCATCATCAACGACCAAACCAATCGCCAATACAAGTGCTAACAACGTTAAAAGATTGGCACTAAAACCTAACGCAAATAACACAATAAATGTGGCGATGAGAGAAACGGGCAACGTAACCGCGGGGACTAGCATTGCACGGTAGTCGCCCAAGAAAAGAAAAATAACAAAAACAACCAAACCGGCTGCAATAAATAAAGTTTGATAGACTTCACTTACCGCATATTCAATGAAAACTGTATTATCACTACTCGATTCTATCGACATACCTGGCGGTAATGTTTGTCGTAATCTCGCGACTTCTTTTTTTACTGATCGAGCCATGTCAAGTGTGTTAGCGGTACTTTGCTGGACAATACCTAACCCAATCATATTCACGCCATTACCACGAAACAGCGACCGATCTTCTTCCGATGACAACTCGACTTTTGCTACATCCGCTAACCTAACGAGATACCCATCATCGCCACGTTTTATCACGAGTTTTTTAAAATCATTGACTGTCGAATAGCCACGCTCCATCCTCACAGAAAAATCTCGATCGGATGACTTCACACTTCCTGCTGGCAACTCAACATTTTCTGCTCTTAAAACACTTTCAATATCAGCAACAGTGATTCCACGAGCTGCTAACTCACGGCGATCAATCCAAAGCCTCATAGCGTAATCTTTTGCGCCGGAAATTTGTACGCGAGCAACGCCATCCACAACCGACAAAGGATCGACTAAATTTAAATTGGCATAATCGGTTAACTCCAACAAATCTAATCGATTAGATGTTAAGTTAAACCACATAACGGGACGACCATCGGATTCCGATTTTCTCACTTCTGGTGGACTTGCTTCTTCCGGAAGCTGACGCAAAATGCTCGACACCCTATCGCGCACATCGTTTGTCGCGGATTCAAGATCACGACCCAATGAAAATTCAATATTAATTCTCGACACCCCGTCAGAGCTTGAAGAATTAACGGTTTTTATCCCTTCGATACCAGCAATACGCTCTTCAATAACTTCTGTAATTCGGCTTTCAACAACAGTCGCGGAAGCTCCTCGATATGTGGTTGTAATGGAAACAAGCGGCGAGTTTGTATCAGGGTATTCGCGCAGTGCTAATCGATCAAAAGAGACCAATCCAAATACGATCAGAATCAAGCTGATAACAGTTGCAAAAACAGGGCGTTTGATTGATATGTCTGATAAAAACATAAAAGTTTTCCAAGTAATTATTGACGCATATTGAATGAAGACACAAAGAGAGCGTTAACGTTATCTTTTAAATTAATCTGCATCCTCAATAATATTGACGGGCCCGCCATCTCTAACGGTATTGGTCCCTCGGTTAATAATCACTTGGCCATCGGTTAAGCCAGAAACGATTTCTACAACACCCGATTTTCGGGCACCAATAACCACTTCCTGTAGCTTCGCCACTTTTCTTCCTTCAATATCTTGGACTAAAAACACAAAATGTTTATCTTTGTTTTGAACAATAGCTGATTCAGAGATAACCAATGCGTCCCGATCGGGCGAATTAATAATCACATGCATTAACATTCCAGGCTTAAGAAAATGATTTTCATTTTCTATCACCGCACGCAATTTAATAGAACGATCAATAGGGTTAACTCTGGAATCTATGGTGCTGACGGTTCCAGTAAATTCTTTGTTTGGATACGATGGCGTTCTTGCAACAATGGACATTCCTTTTTCAAGATGTCCAATCGAAACGGAAGGAATAGAGAAATCTAATTTAATAGTATTAAGATCATCTAACGTGGTGATGATTTTCCCTGGTGAAATAAACGAACCAACACTGACCTGCCTAAGGCCTAACACGCCATCAAATGGTGCACGAACAAAACGATCTTTCAATCGAGCTTGAATCGCCACCATGCGAAATTTAGCCGTCTCTGCTTGAGTTAATCGCTCATCTAATAGGCTTTGAGACACGGACCTACTCGCCACTAGACCGGTTAATCGCTTAACCTCTCTTTCCTCCTCCTCTAGCATTGCCTTAGCAGACTCAAGTTCAGCATCTTCTTCGCTGTGATCTAGAATAACGAGAACATCTCCTTTTTTTACACGCTGGCCATCTTCAAAATGGATTGTAGCAACAGTGTCACTGACATTAGCCGTTAACTCCACAGACTCATTAGCAAATGCAGTTCCAACGGCTTCTGTTTGTACAGACCAAGGAATACGGTTAACAACAGAAGCTTCCACTGGCGCACTCATTGATGGCCTACCCATGCCTTTACCGCCTCGGCTTGAAGACTTCGATAATTCTTTAGCCCCAATACCGATTAATAAAACAACAACAGCAATTACCACAAAGAGAATGGGTTTTTTCATAACTAAGCCTTAACACAATTAAACAAGACGACGAAATTAAAACAAAAAAGAACCTGAATAGCTGAAAAGATACACTACCTAACAGTCTATCTCATGACACTCGATATCGTTAATTGCTATCAGTAAAAAAAGGTTATCATACAACCTAAAAACACCTCTTCCCAATTGATCACAGAACATAAGTATTTCTATCCTTGCCTTTAAAAAGGTAACAACATCACAGATTTGCAATACTTAAGCCAATAGAAGATTTAATCAGGCGAAAAAAAACCGCTGCGATAATGCAACGGTTTTTTACAAAGTGACTTTTATACTGCGTATTTAAATAATCACTGATCTATTATGAAAATTTAGAAAAATCTGGCTCTCTTTTTTCGCCAAACGCTGTCACCGCTTCGACAAATTCTGGTGATTGTAAACCTTTTTTGAATAACACCTGCTCTCTCTCCATAACACTTTGCGCTTCTTCACGAATATCTTTCTTCAACAATTGTTTTGTTGCTCGAAGCGCTGAAGCTGGCTGCTTTGTTAAACGAACACACTTAGCCATCACAGTCGCCATTAAATCACCATCAGCAATCACTTGGTTAACAATACCAACCTCTTTTGCTTCAGCCGGTGTAATCGAATCGCTAAAGTATAAAATTTCTGCTGCTTTAGCATGCCCCATTATTCGAGGGAGTATGGCACTAGATGCAAACTCTGGACACAACCCTAATTTAGAAAAAGGCATTTGGAAATAGGCGCTTTCCCCTGCATACACTAAGTCACAATGTAATAACATAGTGGTACCGATTCCCACAGCAGGGCCTTGAACTGCCGCAACGACAGGTTTGTCGCAAGCCAACAACGCTTTCATAAATTTAGGGGTTGGGTTCACATCTGCTGCTATGGAGCCCTTATGCTTTGCGAAATCACCCAAATCGTTACCACTGGTAAAACTGCCACCGGCACCACTGAATAAAATAGCTCTAACGTCAGGGTTATCACTTCCAGTCAAAACAGAATCTGCCATTTTTTGATACATGGCTAACGATAATGCATTTTTAGTTTCTGGGCGATTAAACAAAATATGCATAATGCCATCGTTTATGGTGACTTGAATTTTATCCGTATCCGCTTCAATCATGAGTAACCTCTTTACTTTTTATAAGTACTTCTTCTAACGATATCTACCGTATTGATATCGTCAAAATACAGTTTTTAAATATTAGTTGGTTTTAATTTTCACAACTCAATTCTCACTAATTCAATCTTTAATGCGACAGAGAGAATAAGCCGACTTAGCCTTATTAATCTACAAAGCATCTATCGCGCAAAAGTGTAAAGGCCAGTATAATTGACGGCTTTAGCTTGTGGAAGCTGTGTTCGCGCCCTTTCAGTCACTTATAGAGGTACCTATAAATTTTCTTGCCTATAGACCTGCAGTACTTAGAGCTACAGTACTAGAGCTACAGTACAATCGACCTATTTCCACGACACTTTCATTCACTATTGTTAAAACATAAGTCGCTAATATGAACATCCGAGAATTTCTCGATACTCAATTTCGTCACGCCATGGATAAAGCGGGGATCCCCGCTGAATGCAGTCCTGTTATAGCTCTTAGTAAAAAAGCTGGCTTTGGTGATTACCAAGCCAACGGCGCTATGGGTGCTGCAAAAAAAATGGGGCAAAAACCACGCGATATAGCACAACTCATTTTAGACAATCTCGAATTAGCCGATGCCACAGAGAAACTAGAAATCGCCGGACCTGGTTTTATTAATATCCATTTAAATCCTTCTTGGCTGGGCGAACAAATTTCCTCCGGCTTAACCAGCGGCTCATTTGGCATTACAAAAACAAACGACCCAAAAACAATCGTGATCGATTATTCTTCTCCCAATCTCGCCAAAGAAATGCATGTAGGGCATATTCGATCAACAATTATCGGGGACACTCTAGCAAGGCTTTATGAATATCTTGGACACAAGGTGATTCGACAAAACCATGTCGGCGACTGGGGCACCCAGTTTGGTATGTTGATTGCCGAACTAGAAGACCAATTACAAGATGGTGAGCAAGCAGAACTAGCCCTAAAAGATTTAGAAACATTTTATCAACAAGCAAAAATACATTTCGACAAGGATGAAGAATTCGCAACTAAAGCAAGAAATTACGTCGTTGCCCTTCAAGGAGGCGACGAAAAAACGCTGGAGTTGTGGAAACGCTTTCGAGATGTATCACTACATCACTCGCAAGACGTTTATGAAAAAATGAATGTCACTTTAACGGAAGCTGATGTTCGCGGCGAAAGTTTTTACAATAACGATTTAAAATCAGTGATTGATGATCTAAAAAAATTATCTCTTGCGACAGAAGACAACGGCGCACAAGTCGTTTTTTTAGAAGAGCTTGCAGACAAAGATGGCAATCCAAGCCCAGCCATTGTTCAAAAGCAGGATGGCGGATATTTATATTCAACCACTGATCTGGCTGCCATTCGTTTTCGTGCCGGTACTTTAAAAGCCGATCGCATCATGGTTGTTGTAGACTTCAGGCAGTCTCTTCACTTTAAACAAGTCTTTACCATCGCCAGGAAAGCTAAATTTTTACCCGAAACAACAACACTCGAACATCATTCTTTTGGCACGATGCTCGGCAAAGACGGGAAGCCGTTTAAAACAAGAACGGGCGGAACTGTAAAACTAGCGGATCTGTTAGCAGAAGCAACTGAGCGAGCGGAAAGACTCATTGAAGAAAAAGATCCCGATCTTTCTGAGCAAGAGAAAAAAGAAGTGGCGGGAAAAGTAGGAATTGGTGCCGTTAAATATGCTGATTTATGCAAAACACGAACGAATGACTATATGTTTAATTGGGACAGCATGCTGTCTTTTGAAGGCAACACATCACCGTACTTACAATATGCTTACACTCGAATTCAAAGCGTATTCCGTAAAGCGGGTATTGATCCAAGCTCTCTTCCGCATCACTTATCTTTAGCATCCACAGAAGAAAAAAACCTCGCAATCAAATGTTTACAGTGTAGCGAAACGCTAGAGCAAATTTCTGACGATGCCTTCCCGCACGTACTGTGCAACTACCTCTACGAATTAGCCAGCTTATTTATGCGCTTTTACGAAGCCTGTCCAATGCTAAAAGACGGTATTGAGAATTCAACTCGAGATTCACGATTGTCTCTCAGCTATACGACAGCGGAAATATTAAGAATTGGATTGGATATCTTAGGAATTGAAACGATGGAAAAGATGTAATTTTTTCATCATGTTATATAAGACTCATACAACGTAAGATTTTCTCACAACGAGACAGTCGGTAACAAAATAATAATCAGCAACAAGGTAACAATCATTTAATTCTTTTAAAAGGCGGTAACGAATCTAAAATTGCCGATCCGTATCTTTTTGTCACTAAACGATTATCCATAATTGTAATAGTACCGCTATCTTTTTCAGTTCTAATCAATCGACCACAGGCTTGTATTAATTTTAGTGACGCATCAGGGACGGCGATTTCCATAAAAGGATTGCCACCACGATCTTTTATCCATTCAGCTAACGCTTCTTCTATAGGATCATTGGGAACAGAGAATGGAATTTTTGCAATAACGACATGCTGGCAATATTCACCAGGCAAATCGACACCTTCCGCAAAACTGGCTAAACCAAAAATAACACTACCAACACCATCATCGATTCGCAGACGATGCTCTCTAAGTGTTTCTTGTTTAGGTCGATCATCTTGAACTAAAATTCGTTGTCGCCATTCAGCTGGTAAATTTTCATACACTTCTAGCATTTGTCGTCGAGATGAGAACAGCACCAAACTACCCAGGTTTTTATCTAAGACTGATGGTAATTTTTCAATCAATGATAAGGTATGTGATTGAGGGTCTCCCGCATCTCCGGCATCTCTTGGTACTTGTAACAGCGCATTATCGTAATTAAAAGGACTCGGAACCACTTGGTAGTTACTATCTTCGGGCGTCCCCATTCGCATAATGAGCCGATCATATTTACCAAGTGCCGTTAACGTTGCTGACGTCACAATTGCACCACAGCAACGCGACCACAGCAATTCATCAAGGGTTTGCGCTGCAACAATAGGGCTAGAAGAAATACCAATTTCAATGGTATTGCCGCTTTCAATTTTTTCTATCCAACGAGCTTCCGGAACGTCACTGACATCGTTAGACGCATAACTTATCCATAGTGCTAAATTAGCTTCTGCACGCGCCAACCATGAGCCAATAACAGGAAACCAATTTTCAACATCAACAACTGGCACCGCTCCGGCCCTATCGTCCATCGCTTCATTTAACTCATCAACAATTTGTGACAACACATCTGCGAGCCTACCGAAAACTTGTGTAGCTTCGGCTGCAATTTCTGACAAAGTTGCAGGAACAATGCCATGAGAAAAGCGATAGCGAGTTATGTCTTTTCCGTCGGGTTCAACCCCGTCAAAACAATCCAATAATAACGGCTGGATATCCGTCAATTGTTGTTTGCATTCATTGATAACACTAGGCAGCATTTCTAGTCGACGTCGAATATCTCCGACCTCTCCCACTTGTTCAGCCGCCAAAGCAAACGATTGCGTACACTCATCCAGCCATTTTTTTGTCGACTCTAAGCGACTGTAATGCGAAAAATGATTCAATGCTTTATCAGCTAGATGATGACCTTCGTCAAAAATATAAATTGTATCTTCAGGAGGCGGCAAAATCGCACCGCCTCCTAATGCTAAATCAGCCAACACCAAATCATGATTCGTCACGATACAGTCGACACCATTAATTTGAT
This sequence comes from Cellvibrionaceae bacterium, assembly GCA_050633885.1. Taxonomy (GTDB): domain Bacteria; phylum Pseudomonadota; class Gammaproteobacteria; order Pseudomonadales; family Cellvibrionaceae; genus JAWSVE01. Next base: position 60,268 of record JBOEHK010000001.1, on the reverse strand, counting down.
CGCGAGATTTAAAAAAACTGCAATTACTCACGAAAGAGCAACGTCGCCCAGAACATTGCCTATGATTCGTTGTGATTGGCCGCCACTGATCATCATCTAAACTTTGATGCCAATTATCTTTATCTCCGTCCCACTCTCCCGCTGACAAAGCTTCCATCATAGACTGATAAAGCGTTACGGTTTGCTCATCAGAACGCGCCATTTCTTCAGCAGGAAAACCTAAAGGAATAGGCTCAGACGACTCAAATTCATTTAACTGGCGATCCAGTTTTGACAAACAAAGATATCGCCCCCGACCTTTCGCTAGAGAAAAAGTAAACTCCAGCTCACTCGATGCTTTTATTTCGGGAAGATCTTTATAAACAATTTGCTCTTGCAGTGCGACTGTCGCTGTCGATACGACAAGATGTTTACCCATGGCTTTTGCTATTGGTAAAGCCGATAAAAAATAGGCGACTGTTTTTCCCGTTCCTGTACCTGCTTCAACAACAGAGACGTGTTTTTCAGAAACACGGACACCTTCGCTATCCAACTGAATTGCGCCCAGTGTTTTTGCAATTTCGGCAATCATAAGCTTCTGACCATATCGCGCTGTAAGATCACGAGATTGCAAAAACTGTGAATAAGCCGTTTGGATTGCTTGTTTCGTTTCAGCAGCAAGCATGGGCAGGATAACTTCCTTCAAAGGATTGTTAGATTAAATAAAGACTGTCTGTCTTATTTTTAAGATTTTAGCGCTTCTGTTTGTTGCTGAAGACTATCAGCGTAGGTTGCATACGACGCAAATTCACATTTGCTCACAATTGGATTTGCATACATCTGTAACACAAACGGCCTGTATCGAGAATCCATAGCTTCCAGTCGCCCTAAAAATATATGCTCTTGAGAGCTATATTTTTTTTCATCAAACACATGCTGTTCTGCACCGACTTTCATCTCAGGCACATTGCCATAAATAGCTTTATAAGCAAAACAATTACTCGGTTGCAATACATAGTTTTCGATCACTTGTTTATCGATTTCAAATGCTAATTCATCGGCATCCTGATAATCACCCGCAAGCTCCTGACCAAAAGCAACATGAACACGCCCCTTGGTGCCATCAATGCCTTTTGCGAGGCTAACAACATCTTCATGTTCACTTTTTTGATACTCGCCAAATTCTTTTTGATGAAATAACTCCATCGCCTTATGCTCATCTAAAGGATCCCATTCATAAGAAATAGAAACAGGCACAATGCTTAACTCACGAATATATTCAGAAAATGTTTGTTGTTTATTTTTATTCATTGCAAACATTTTTAACACTGCGCTTTCAGTTCGATCAAGTCCATCTTTTGCCCGGCCCTGACGCTGAGCAATCCAAATATCAGATTTTTCCACTGAAATAGAATGGTGTAAGTATGCGGATAAATGTTTAAGTGCTTTGAATTTTTCTTTGTTGCCCTTCGCAGATCGATTCACAATAAAACTTTTATTTAAGCGCATGATGTCAGATGCGTAAGGCATGGTTAATAAGTTATCGCCAATAGCCAAGCGTGCTGTTTCAAATCCGTTATCATGCAACACCCAATCAAGAAACGCAGGATCCATTGCGATATCTCTATGGTTACTAACAAACAAATGCGCTTTATCTCTATTTAAGTGATCCAAACCAGAGCTGGTTAAACCATTCATCGTCCGGCTCATCATCTTGCTCATATGGCCTTGAACAATATTTTGAAATTCTTTGACGTCGTTTACATGTGAAAACTGTCGCTTAACAAACCAGCCAACGACTTGTTTTGCCATGCTGGGACATATTTTAGAAAATGCGGGAAAAGTTAAACGCCCCATTGCTGATTTAAAGTCAGGATCAGCTAATACTCGATCAAGGACTATTCTTACCTCATCGTCATTATAGGGACGGATATCATCAAAAGCTGTCATGAAAAATAATGCCTATATATTCTATTCTTTGCAGTCAAAGACAAATAAAGACCTATTGAGCTAACGGCTTATACTCAAAAATGTCTCTGTAGTCCGTATTTGAAATGTGGCGTCAACATACAGAAAACCCAGTAAAATTTCCACTCAAGCATTCTTAAACAAAATGCAGTGATTAGGCCTAAGAATCTGTTTTAAGCGCCAAAATCGGCAAAAAACGGATAGATAGCAGATTCCATTCTCTAACGGTAATTACTTTTTGGCACGACGGGCTACACTTAAATTACTTCACTACCTATTCATATGTAAGAGTCATCATATCGATGGGTACACCAACAATAAAAAATGCGTCAATCACTCTATGGTGAACGATTCTGTACCGATCAACTGACCATTCATAAAACGGATTCTAAAATAGTTAGCTAAATGAAAATCCTCCTCGTAGAAGACAGTGCTACTCTTCGCTACACCATGTCGACATTCATCAAAGCGGCAGGGCACGAGGCTGTTGTCGCTGAAAGTGGCGAACAGGCATTACAACTGGTTGAAAACACTCAAGTTGACATGGTCATCATGGATGTTGAAATGCCAGGCTTAAACGGATTTGAAACCACTCGGCTATTAAGAGAGACGTTCGGTAAACATTGGGTCCCGATTATCTTTGTCACTGGTATGTCCGATGATGCGTCATTTACTGAAGGGATAGAAGCGGGTGGTGATGACTACATGGCCAAGCCAGTCACCCCAATTATTCTTAAAGCAAAAATTCGGGCACTGGAAAGAATCCAATCGATGCAACAAGAAATGCGTCGACTCAATAAGGAATTAAAAGCCCTTAGCCAGAGAGACAGTCTTACTAATTTATACAACAGGAGAGCTTTCGAAGATTTAGGGTCCAAGCAATGGCAAATCCAAACCCGCTCCCATGGACCTATTTCTGTGTTAATGATTGATATTGATCATTTCAAACAATATAACGATCATTATGGCCATCAAGAAGGTGATACCTGCTTACAGAAAGTATCACGAATTTTAGCGGCAACATTAAATCGCCCTGCTGATATCTTAGCTCGATATGGCGGTGAGGAATTTATTGCACTTCTTCCTGATACCAATTTAAAAGGCGCCAGAGTTATTGCAGAAAAACTAAGGCTGGCGATTGAATCAATGAGTATCTCTCACGAAAAATCACCAGGAAATAAAGTCATCAGTATTAGTATAGGCGGTAGCGCTGCAGAACACCTAAGTGGAATTCAACTCAATCAACTCATAAAACAAGCTGACAAATCCCTGTATGAATCAAAAAATAATGGACGAAATCGCGCCACTATAGAACAGGTGATTCCTCACAAAACAATTTTAATTGTCGACGAAAACACAGACAACATTCACGAATTCTCAGGCCGTCTCAGTGAACACTGTAATATTCTAACCGCCGATAGTCCCACTGAATGTATCGAGATTGCACACAATATTCACCCGGATTTAATCTTGTTTGGCTTGGACGATAATGAATTAAAAGAATCTACCGATGATTTAAAAAACAACTCCCGAACAAAAAAAATTCCCATTATCTTTTGTACTGAAAACGCCTCACAAATTAATGCGAAAGATGTCTTCGATTTAAATATCGATGGAATTTTAGATAAAGAAATCGAAGAAAAAGAATTACTGAATGTCATTAACCGCTTTATCCACGACTAACCTTTATTCATTTCTTGAGTGATGCCAAGTCACCGGCCTTGAATGCTTTTCTACCAAATGCACGACATTCAACGTCAAAGTAAATAACGCCATCCGTACCAGCACGCCATTATCCGCCTGTCTAAAAATCGCCAAATTTGGATTTTGATTTAAATCACTGTCTAATTCATTAGCCTCTGCACGAGAGTCACGTGGTAGCGGATGCATGATGACCGTATTAGGTTCGCAAAACTTTGTGTAAATTGCCTGATTAAGACGAAACTTTCCTCGATACATTCCCGCGGCTTCTTTAGACGGGAATCGCTCTTCTTGAATACGAGTTGAATAGGCAATATCAACATGTGAAATACTGTTATTTAGCTCCTCAGAAATAATAACGTCATGCCCTGCACTTTTTAGCTTCTCGACTAAATAATCAGGCATTGCTAATTCTTTCGGTGAAACAAGAGTGACTTGAATATTTTTAAACAATGAAAGTAAGGAACACAATGAGTGAACGGTTCGCCCATATTTTAAATCGCCAATCATGGCAATACGTAGCCCATCAATAGAGCGGTTTTGTGTGCTTAGCTCTTTCGCAATCGTGTACAAATCTAACAATGCTTGGCTAGGATGCTCATTCGCCCCATCTCCGCCATTGATAACAGGAACACGACTCGCACTGGCAAATTCTGACACAGAGCCTTCAACGGGATGTCGCATACAAATAACATCACTATAACCAGAGATAACACGAGCAGTATCATAAAGCGACTCACCTTTTGCTAAAGCCGACACTTCTATTCCCGTCGTTTCTCTTACGTTGCCACCCAATAAATTAAATGCACTACCAAAACTTACTCTCGTTCTTGTACTCGGCTCAAAAAACATGTTTCCCAGAATCGCGCCTTCTAAAACACGCGTGACTTTTTGACGCAGTGCATAAGGTCGCATTTGATCTGCCACCTCAAAAATTCTTTCGATATCTTTTCTCTCAAACTGATCTATAGATAGAATGTGCGCACCAGTAAATTCCACTCAATTATTCCTCATAGATTCATATCTTTTGTTAACACTTGCTCATAGGCAAGCAAATCGGTAAGTATATTTTTTTGTTTTTCTGTTGTTTCTGAATCAGCCAACAAATCATTTATATCTTGTTTGAAGTCAGAAATAGTGTAGCCCAAATCGGAATCGGTAAACTTTTGCCTTCTGAATTCTTCCCATTCGGCCGTCTCCTCTTCAGATAAAGATTCTGGAAAATTCCTAGCTCGGTAACGGAACAACAATTCAGGTAATCGCTGATCATAAAAACTAAAAGTATTATTTTTTAACTCATCTGCACTAGACTTTCTAACTTCAGACGATGTGGATTTATCACTATCATTTAAAAAACCGTTATACAAACTTTGTTCTGGATCTGAAGACTGCTCGAACTCAGACTTTTCAAATACCTGATGTAACTTTTCTTGCAAAGAAAATGCTAAAGAAGGATTCTGCAATATTGTCCAATGCTCATCACATTTCGCCTTATCTAATTGCATTCTTTTTTCGGCAGCAGCATCGACCAGTTTAGGAGTCACTAACATAGGTGATTTATTAAGATGAACGACTTTCAATGGCACCCGAGAGACACCTTCAGGTAAATCTTCTTGTCGAACAAAAAGCCTCTGATGAATTTTGTCAGCCGTTAAATCTAATAACAGGGACGGATCAGCCGATAAATCATAAACAATGACACCATTTTTATTGGCGGGATGCATCGCTAGTGGAATGACCAAAGCAGAACAGGCATGTGTCGCTGGGTATTTAGAAGAGATATGTAATAGCGGTTTTTTTGTTTGAAGATCGAAGAGATGACCGACTTCTTTTTTATTGCGCATTCGAAACGCATAATCATATAAGTTCGGTTGTTTTGTTTTAATTAATTTCGCCATTGCTATCGTGGCATACACATCAGAAAGCGCATCATGCGCCGCGTCATGAACTAACCCATTCGCTGCCGATAATAATTCCAAACGAAAACTGGGAGAGCCATCATCATTACGAGGCCACTCGATACCTTCGGGACGCAATGCGTAAGTTAATCGAATCATATCGATAATATCCCAGCGGGAATTGCCGTTGCGCCACTCTCTTTCGTAGGGATCATAAAAATTTCTGAACAACCCATTACGAGTTACTTCATCATCGAAACGAATAGAATTGTAACCAACACCGCAAGTACCTGGGCGAGAAAGTTCCCGATGAATTTTTGCCATAAATTCGTTATCACTAAAACCGTGCTCCATAGCATGCTGTGGAGTAATTCCGGTGATCATGCAAGCTATGGGTTTGGGAAGACAATCTGAGGGAGGTTTACAATAAATTGAAAGAGGTTCGCCAACAATGTCTAAGGCCTCATTGGTGCGAACACCGGCAAACTGGGAAGGTTTATCTTGAGTGGGTTTTTCGCCCCAAGTTTCATAGTCATGCCAATACAAAGAAACAGCCACTCGTTTTTGCTCCAGCTTTTATTATCATTTTTAAAAATATATTACACCTAGCTTTTACTCTGTGAATTTCACTAAAAGCCAAACGTAGAGGTTATCAAAAGCTAATTCGCGTCGTGCTTATTTAACTGTGATGGCGCCTTCTTCTATTTTTGCCTTCCAAATTTTCGGCCCCGTGCGATGAACGGATTCACCTTTGGTATCTACAGCAACAGTGACGGGCATATCTTTAACTTCAAATTCGTAAATTGCTTCCATACCTAATTCAGGAAAGCCAACAACTTTCGCGGATTTAATTGCTTGGGACACTAAGTAAGCAGCTCCGCCAACTGCCATTAAATAAACAGATTCATTATCACGAATGGCATCAATCGCAATTTGCCCGCGTTCAGCTTTACCGATCATTCCCATCAAACCAGTTTCTTCTAACATAGTGCGAGTAAATTTATCCATCCGAGTTGCTGTAGTCGGTCCAGCAGGGCCAACTACCTCTTCGCGAACAGGATCAACCGGTCCAACATAATAAATAAATCGACCTTGCATACTGACGGGCAGTTTTTCACCCTTCGCTAGAAGATCTGTCATTTTTTTATGTGCCGCATCGCGACCCGTTAGCATTTTTCCCGACAACAAAACGGTATCACCTGGCTGCCAACTCTTAATATCTTCTTTTGTTACACTATCTAAATTAACGCGTCGAACATTTTCATTCACTTCCCACGACACTTCCGGCCAATCTTCAATACTTGGCGGAGTTTGTAGAGCAGCACCAGAACCATCTAGTGTAAAATGCGCATGACGAGTTGCGGCACAGTTCGGAATTAACGCGACAGGTTTATTCGCCGCATGAGTTGGATAATCTTTTACTTTCACATCCAATACTGTTGTTAATCCACCAAGACCTTGCGCTCCGATTCCTAACTTATTTACTTTTTCAAACAATTCTAATCGTAATTCTTCCGCACGATTACTGGCACCACGTTTTTGTAAATCTTGAATATCCACTGGCTCTAATAAACTTTCTTTCGCGAGCTGCATGGCTTTTTCAGCTGTGCCGCCCATCCCCAAACCTAACATACCCGGTGGACACCAACCGGCTCCCATTTCTGGAACCACTTTTAACACCCAATCAACAATTGAGTCCGAAGGATTTAACATAGCAAATTTACTTTTCGCTTCACTACCGCCGCCTTTTGCTGCGACGTGAACATCAACGGTGTTCCCAGGAACGATATCGTAATGAATGACAGCGGGAGTATTGTCGCCCGTATTTTTTCTCGCTCCATCGGGGTCCTCAAGAATAGACGCCCGTAAAACATTCTCTGGTAAATTGTAAGCGCGACGTACGCCCTCATTCACCATGTCCGTTACACTTAACGTAGAGTCCCATTGCACATCCATTCCAATGGTTAAAAATACGGTAACAATTCCCGTATCCTGACAAATAGGTCTATGCCCCATTGCGCACAAACGAGAATTTATAAGAATTTGCGCCATAGCATCTTTTGCTGCGGGATTCGCTTCTTTTTCGTAAGCTTCGTTCATCGCGGTAATAAAATCTTTAGGATGATAATAAGAAATAAACTGAAGTGCGTCGGCAACGCTATCGATTAAATCATCTTGGCGAATTACTGTAGTCATGAAAAACTCTTTAAAAAATGTGAAATGTTAGTTAATTGTAGTTAAAAATATCATCACCTCAACAGAGGCTGCTTTTAAGGTCCAGCCGCAGCAGACATTTGCTGCTTAATTTGTTGAATGTCGGCATTTGCAGAACGACGAAACGAATCAATGGCCTGTATTGCTTCCTCATTCGTTTTTATACGCTTAGGAATATCATTGCCTAATTCGTTTATTTTGGTTTCTAGCTGATTCAATTTATTGAGTTGTTTTTTTGCAGCAGCAACATCATCAGACAACTGACTCAACACAAGCTGTTGCTCGCTAGTTAAGGTTTTTAAAGTTCCAAATGAAGCCTTCTGAGAATCGCTTGCCTCTTTCGCTGCTTTTGCATTGGCAGCCGTGGCTTTTAAATCACTCGTTAATTTTGATATATCGTCACTTGCAGATTTTATAGCTTTTTTGTTTTTATCATTCGAGACGCCCCACAACTTTCGAATTTCAGAATCCGCCCATTTTAACTTTTCATGAATGGCAGTTACTGATTGATCAGATTCAGAGCTCGTTAAATTTAAACGGCCTTCTAATTCCGCGATTCGGCTCTCAGCGTCAACTAAATTTTTCTGCGATAATTGAAGTTGCCAAACCGAAAAACCTCCAACGCCTACACCGATCAAAGCAACTAAGAGAGCAAAAATGGCTAAACCAGATTTAGTAGCTTGCGGTTGCTGGGGAACACTAGAACGAGATTGATTTCGATTATTCGAGTTACGACTTGAGGCTTGGGGAGCTCCTCCAGAAGCTGATTTTGAATGAGTCGTGACTTCATCACTTTCAGGTTTAATGCCTGAAAAGGTTGGCTCTTTACGATCTTGCACCATACTCACAATTTCCTCTGTTTGATCTGTTACAAATGACATGTTCACTGTTAACAACAACCTCATAGAACACAGTTGCATATAACAATGTCACGCAATGCAGCACATTTTATATCAACCCCTACGAATAACCATAGATAACTTCATAGTATGTAGAATCTAAACCACACTCCAAGAAATCATATTTCAAAACACTGAAAATCTAACTAAAAAAAAGGAGCTAAAAGCCCCTTTTTAAATAGTTTTCATCTTTCAGATACCAATTACGCAAGGTTCTTATTGGCAAAATCCCAATTGATCAAAGACCAAAACGCTTCCATGTACTTAGGACGCGCATTGCGATAGTCAATGTAATAAGCGTGCTCCCACAAATCAACAGTCAAAATGGGTGTTACTGATTCATCAGTCAATGGCGTGGCAGCATTAGACGTGTTTACAATTGCTACACTACCATCTGCTTTTTTCACCAACCAAGTCCAACTAGAGCCAAAGTTATTAATCGCAGAGTTTGTAAATTCTTCTTTGAATTTATCAAAAGAACCAAACGCTGAATCAATTGCATCAGCGATTGCACCCGTTGGTGCGCCGCCACCATTTGGACTTAGGCAATTCCAGTAGAATGAATGATTCCAAATTTGAGCTGCATTATTGAACATACCGCCAGTAGAAGTACGGACAACCTCTTCTAACGATTTGTTTTCAAACTCAGTGCCGCCCACCAAACCATTTAACTTATCAACATAAGTTTTGTGATGCTTGCCATAATGAAACTCTAAAGTTTCTGAAGAGATATGTGGAGCCAAAGCGTCTTGTGCATAAGGTAATGCAGGTAGTTCGAAGGCCATTACGAAAGTTCCTCGTAGAAGTAAATTAAATATAAATGAGAATTATTTGCAAGTAGGTGTTGTATCAATTCGGATATGTTACCAACTCGCACCTCAACACGTCATTGAAAAAGTCAAAGAAATTTAAAAAAGCACAAAATAAATATGTTTAACAACAAGGACTTTGTGGGTATTTTTCAACATAAATAAAGAATGAAATAAATATAAAAGCTAATTGTACAAAACGGCCCGTTAGGACCGTTTTGTAGTTTGACCGCAAGCGACTAATTACATCATGCCGCCCATACCACCCATGCCGCCCATATCAGGCATTGCAGGTGCAGATTTATCGTCTGGTTTATCAGCGATCATCGCTTCAGTTGTGATCATTAAGCCTGCGATTGAACCCGCTGCTTGAAGAGCAGTCCGCGTTACCTTCGCCGGATCAAGGATTCCCATTTTTAACATGTCACCGTATTCACCTGTGGCAGCATTGTAACCATAGCTCGCTTTGCCTTTACGAACCTTATCAGCAACAACAGAACCTTCTTCACCCGCATTAGTCACGATTTGGCGAAGCGGTGCTTCTAAAGCGCGTCTCGCGATACCAATACCCGCTGTTTGTTCTTCGTTATCGCCTTCAAGGTCAGCAATCTTGGCAGCCGCACGAATCAACGCAGTACCACCCCCAGGAACGACACCTTCTTCAACGGCAGCACGAGTTGCATGCAATGCATCTTCAACGCGCGCTTTTTTCTCTTTCATTTCAAACTCAGTCGCAGCGCCAACTTTAATCACAGCAACACCGCCCGCAAGTTTCGCTACACGCTCTTGAAGCTTTTCTTTGTCGTAGTCAGATGTAGCTTCTTCAATTTGCGCACGAATTTGATTAACACGAGATTTAATATCTTTTGCAACGCCAGCACCGTCAACAATTGTGGTGTTTTCTTTGGTCATTGCAATACGTTTTGCAGAACCTAAATGCTCAAGTGTTGCAGTCTCTAAATCCATACCCACTTCTTCAGAGATCACAGTGCCACCGGTTAGGATAGCAATATCTTGCAACATGGCTTTACGACGATCTCCAAAACCAGGCGCTTTACAAGCCGCAACTTTAACAATGCCTCGCATGTTGTTAACCACTAATGTTGCCAATGCTTCGCCTTCAACATCTTCGGCGATAATCATTAGAGGCTTACCGGCTTTAGCAACGCCTTCTAACAATGGAAGTAACTCTCGAATATTAGAGATTTTTTTATCCACTAATAAAATAAAAGGAGATTCCATTTCAGTCGACATATTATCTTGGTTGTTGATGAAGTATGGAGACAAATAGCCGCGATCAAATTGCATACCTTCCACAACGTCGAGCTCATTTTCTAGACCAGAACCCTCTTCAACCGTGATAACGCCTTCTTTTCCGACTTTATCCATAGCGTCAGCAATAATTTGACCTACCGCCTCATCACTGTTCGCCGAAATAGTGCCTACTTGAGCGATTGCTTTTGAATCGGTACAAGGCTTGGCCAGTTTATGAATATGCTCAACAGCCGCTTTAACGGCTTTGTCGATACCGCGCTTTAGATCCATTGGATTCATACCAGCCGCAACGGATTTCAAACCTTCATTAACGATGGCTTGCGCTAAAACTGTTGCCGTTGTTGTTCCATCACCAGCTTCGTCAGATGCTTTTGAAGCAACTTCCTTAGCCATTTGCGCGCCCATATTTTCGAACTTATCTTCAAGCTCGATTTCTTTTGCTACAGATACACCATCTTTAGTCACCGTTGGAGCACCAAATGATTTATCTAGAACAACGTTACGTCCTTTAGGACCCAATGTTGTTTTTACAGCGTCGGCCAAAATGTTAATACCGGCCAACATTCTTTGACGGGCTTCATCACCGAATTTTACGTCTTTAGCTGCCATGATCTAATTTCCTCAATAATCTTTAAATACTTGTTAGGAATGTGTTAATCGATTGTCGAAAAGCATTTATGCCTATCCGATAACCGCTTTAATATCGCTTTCACTCAAGATGATGAGCTCTTCGCCTTTAATTTCTATTGTGTCGCTTCCAGCATATTTACCAAAGACGATCGTATCGCCAACTTTCACATCAACTGCTCGAACGTCACCATTTTCCAGTACGCGGCCTGTACCGACTGCAACCACTTCACCTTCATTTGGTTTTTCTTGAGCTGAGCCGGGCAGCAAAATGCCACCAGCGCTTTTTGCTTGTTCTTCCTTGCGGCGAACCACAACTCGATCGTGTAAAGGACGGATTTTCATGAACATTGTCTCCAATAACTGACTATTAACTGATTGTTGTTGAGTTATATCCTAGGCAATACCTAGGTCGATTTATTTGCTTAATCAGATCAATTTTCATCTCATCAGCAACTTGCACTTAGCGTTTTCTATAGGTTATCTAGCTCTACAAATAAACGCGAAACCAGTGCTCGCTTCAACCCAGTGGTCTTTAGCGAGGTTCAAAATTACCAAGTGATGGGGATGTTGGGGTTGATTCAGAGGAATTCAACACCTCAACATAAAAATTATGTTAAATATTATTATCGAATGCCTGTTTTTTAATCATCTCGATGATATTCACCTTCTATCACATCGCCATTGCTACTTTTCGAGCGTGAGCCAGAATGATCATCTCGACGAGCCGACCCCTGAGTAGGAATATGTGTCTCACGTTCCTTCCCCGCCCTGCCAACACCAAAAGAATTGACAGCAATCCCTCTTTTCAACAAAAAACGGCCAAGAAGAATTTTTCTTACACCGGGAATTAAGCAAGCAAAACCAAAAGCATCCGTAATAAACCCTGGCGTTAGCAATAAAGCCCCACCAACGGCTAGGAAAATACCCTCTCCCATTTCTTGAGCCGGTAATTGCCCTGCCTGCATGCGTTGATTCGCACGTAATAACGTCGACAGTCCTTGTTGACGTAGGAGCGCCAACCCAACTACCGCAGTTAATAAAACCAAGCCTATTGTACTCAGCGCGCCAATACGCACACCGACCTGAATAAGTACCCACATCTCAGCAATGGGCATAATAATGAATAATGCTAATAAAATTGGCATGTGTCCCCCGTCTGTTAAGATATGGGGCTTGCAAAGATAATTTACAAGTCGAGATGTATTTTAAGGATATGGACAACGACCAGCACCAGACTGATAGCAGTAATCAAGAACGTATTTTTCAAGTTATCTATCAAATTCCTAAAGGCAATGTAGCAACTTATGGTCAAGTTGCTGAGCTAGCTGGTTTGACGAAGGCTGCCCGTCTCGTTGGCAGCACATTAAAAGGGCTTCCTAAAAACACAAAGCTTCCCTGGTATCGCGTCATCAATGCCAGCGGGAAAATTTCTTTGCCCCCTGAAGCTGGTGGAAAAAAACAGCAAGCCCTTCTTGAAAAAGAGAATGTGACTTTTATTAAAGGAAAAATTAAATTGGCTGATTATGGCTGGCGACCTTGAATTCTTTTCCGTATCCTGAACCGCTAACTTTTTAATGACTCTCCACTGTCAACACCCACAACTATAAATAAGTATTCTGTCTATGATCGCTTGGCAAAAATTTACAAAAGCAATGTTCAATCGACGGATTTTATTTTGTTTGATCGGTGGATTTGTATCAGGTCTTCCCTACTACATTCTCGCCAGCCTCGTTCCCGCTTGGCTCCGAACCGAAGGCGTCGGCTTAAAAGAAATCGGCCTGTTCACTTTGATTAACCTTCCATTTACCTGGAAATTTTTCTGGGCTCCTTTCATGGATCGGTTTGAGCTACCGTTTCTTGGATTGAGGCGCGGATGGATGCTTCTCACTCAAATAGCATTACTCGTCACTATTACCGCGATTCCCATGGTCGACCTCTCTATCTCTATTTGGTCTGTTGCCTATTTGGCTTTTGCCGTTGCTTTTTTTAGCGCAAGCCAAGACATTGTCCTGGATGCCTATCGAAGAGAGATTCTGCCCGATGAAGAACTTGGCTTTGGCAACTCAGTTTTTGTCAACACCTGGCGAACCGCTGGCTTTATCCCCGGAGCGTTCTCACTCATTCTGGCTGATTATTTTTCTTGGCAAATTGTTTTTTCTATCACCGCATGTTTTATGTTGGTCGGCATTATTCTGACGCTCTGTATCAAAGAACCCGTTCATGAATACCGACCTCATAACCTGAAAGAAGCCATGGTCGACTCACTCGCGGAGTTTTTTAATCGACTGGGAATAAAACGAGCGTTATTGGTTTTAGCGTTCATCTTTTTTTATAAGCTTGGTGACAACATGGCCACCGCTTTAGCAACGCCTTTCTATTTAGATATGGGTTTTTCTCTCACAGAAATAGGCTTAGTCGCAAAGAATGCTGGTTTCTGGCCCATGCTTTTTGGCAGTATTATGGGCGGAATATTGATGATTCAAATTGGAATCAATCGAGCCCTATGGCTTTTTGGTGTTATCCAAATTGTTTCAATTTTAGGCTTTGCCGTTCTTGCACATCACGGCTACAACTTATGGTTACTCGGCGCTGTCATCGGATTTGAATACTTAGGTGTTGGCCTAGGCGCTGCAGCATCCGTTGCCTTTATTGCCAGAAACACGAGTTTGAAACATACAGCAACTCAACTTGCTTTATTAACGGCTATAGCAGTACTCCCAAGAAGTGCAGCAAGCGCAACAACAGGTTTTTTAGTCGAGCATATGGGATGGGAAAGTTTTTTCTACCTCTGCACAGCATGTGCTATTCCGGGAATGCTTTTACTTCCATGGGCTGCGCCATGGAACGAAAACAAAAACCCAGAAAATCTCGATAAAGCACACAAAAAGACCTAATGGAACTAAACTAAGTAGTAAATTGCCTAATGACTATCTAAAACAAGATGCCATTATTCTTATGAAAAAATTATTTAACTTTTTCCCTGTCATCATTTTTTTTCTCTTTACTGCTAACGCATATTCCTCCCCCGAAAAAAGACTTTCTCATATTTTAATTGTCGGAGACAGTTTAAGTGCGGGTTACGGCATTGATTTAGAAGACGGCTGGGTTAGACTCATGCAGAAAAAGCTGGACGAGAAATTACCGAAAAAATATCAAGTCATTAACGCCAGTATTTCTGGTGACACAACCACTATGGCTGCAGGCCGAATAGCTAAACTACTAGACACTTATCAACCCAATATTGTCATTGTTGCCTTAGGTGGAAACGATGGACTCCAAGGACACCCACTAAAAGTCATGCGAAAAAACTTGTCAACAATGGTGGAGTTATCTCAAGCTGCAAACGCTAAAGTGCTATTGGCTGGCATTCAAATTCCGCCCAACTATGGACAACGATACACGAGTGAATTCTTTGATTCTTATAGTTTGATTGAAAAAAAATACAGTATTGAATTAGTACCGTTTATTCTCGACAAAATTGCCATAGATCCAAAGCTCATGCAGCAAGATGGCATCCATCCTACTGCAGAGGCTCAGCCACAGATACGTGACAATATATGGCCTCACTTAGAAAAGTTATTGTAGAGCGATCGCGTTACAACACTCTATTTTCTATGTTTTATTTCCGCCAAGATTGTTCAGCAGGCTCATCCGGACTTGAACGTAAAAAACGAATGAGTTCTTGATGATACTGCTTAGGAATCTGAAAGTGTGGATTATGCCCTACACCATCAAACAAAAATAATTCAGCATTTTGCAAAGTCTCTGCGACTTTTTTAGCCTGGCCAGCAAAATCTCTAGTTAATCGATCATCGGCCCCACCTATCACTAACGCTTTGCTTTTTATATGCTGCCAATCATAAACAACGGGATCGAAATATAAAATTTGTGTTTGCCATGCACGAATTTTCGCAAGCTTTGGCCATTCACTATTGAGTGTTTGGCCATATTGTAATCTCACCCAATACAGATATTCGCTCTTCCACTCGGGATAATATCGCTGATGATTGCGCAAGATAGATTGATAAGTTGTTCCCAGTACACGCTGATAAACATCTTCAATATCCTGCCATGGACGACTCTGGCGTTGGTCACTCATACCAATTTGATTCACCATCACAACATGACTAGTCGTCTCTTGATAGGTCATCGCAAAGCGTGAAGCGACCATTCCCCCCATGGAGTGCCCAACCACGGCTATTTTATCTATTTTTAAATGATCCAGTAACGCTTTTGCATTTGAGCAAAACACATGAAGGTTATAAGGCATATCCGGTTTTGACGATCGGCCATAACCAATACGGTCAGGGACTATAACTCGAAAGCCGGCATTAGAGAGCGCTTTTATTGTCGGCTCATACCCTAGCCCAGCATAGTTCATTCCATGAAAAATAATGGCGGTTTGGCCATTCGCCTTTCCACTCGCTGGAACATCCATATAAGCTAGCTTTAAATCGTGACCAAAGTTTTTAACCGGAAAATAATTGACAGGATAAGGATAAGGTATTTCTTCAAACGTCGATGAAATTGAAACCCAATCGGCAGGAGGTTCACTGGGAGGCGTCTCCGCAAAAATAGAAAATGCCGGAATCATCAAGCAAAAGGTAAACGCTAGTTGATAAGTTTGAAAAAAAACAACGCCCTTTACAGTTGATACGCAACGCTTAACAGCACCATTAATATTCATCAATAATATCCCTCCACCTCATTGTTTATTGTTATTATTAAGTAATCGGCTTTACTTCTTTACGTATAATGACATTAATCAATCACTCAACATAAAGCTGATCAGATAACGTTGATTGTTTGACCGAAGCGTCAAAAGGATAAACTGACTATCTAACTTAAGCAAACCCATCAATCACAGAAAGAGTATGTTCAGTAAACTCTCATGAGTTTAAGTCTGGTTTTACATCGCAACCTGACTCTTCTACTAAAAAAATAAAAAAGAATTCTCAAAACAACTCATCAATGACAACAACAATAAACCTACGGTAGGTCATGTCATTCCGTTCTACTGGCGCAATACTCACTTTAGAATATAATAGCTGACAATCACACAACTTTACTTTGGACCTTACTTTATAGCCGTTACTTTATAGACGTCACTTTATAAACATTACTGCACAGACGTTACTGCGCAGGGCAATACGAGGCAGACCAGTACTTATTACTGATTTTTTACTGATTAATCTCAGCGTTATTTTTCTAGAACAAAAAAAATAGATGATCCTATAAAGTTTTGTGAACCACTTAACTCTCAGTTTGTGACATCAAATATAGAATGGAAGCAATACAAAAAACAAATAACCAACACGTTATCTTTTGCTCTTTACAATCAGAGGCTCACAAACTATGAACAACGGATTTGAAATCAAGCATGCTTTGATTGTTGATGACTCAAGAACGGCGCAGCTTCGATTACGCCGAATGTTAGAGTCTTACGATCTGCAAATAGATATCGTTTCATCGGCAGAAGAGGCTCTTTCCTATTTAAGCTACCGTGCACCTGCTGTGATATTCCTCGATCAAAGCATGAAGGGCATGGATGGGATCGATGCACTTAAAACCATTAAAGCAAATCCAGCAACTGCCACTATTCCTGTCATTATGTATACATCAGAAAAAGGAAATGTGTTTACAGGGCAAGCTCGCGCACTGGGAGCGTTGGATATTCTTTACAAAAGCACATTAAAACCGGCCAGTTTAGAAAAAGTACTAAGCACCTTAAAACTAAAACCGAATAGCGCAGAAAACAACAAATCAGAACAACCAAAGGCAAACACTGTAGACCTCACCACGAATGCCCCCTCGCCTATCCCTCCTAAAAACATCGAAGAAAAAAGCCAAGCTTCATACCGGAAAAATGACAAAAGGTCCTCGGATCTCGAAGAAATTCATGCACAGGTGGCCCGGTTATTTGAAATTCATATTGCCGACGTCGGAAGAAAAATTACAGAAAGCACTTTGCTAATGTCAAAGCGATTTGCAGCTTTTCAAAAGAAAGTTAGCGATTCGCGTGCGGAGGTCGTCGTTAACGACATTCCTTTATCGATTATCAACGATGAAATCTCTGCGGAACGAAAAAGAATATCATTAGTTTCAAACGGTTTATTAGCGACTCTTTTAGTTGGATTGTTTTTAATTGGGATAGTATTAATTGGTATTCGATCCGACCTGAAAGATGCATCTCTAAATTATCAATCAGCTTCAGAAATATCAGAAATGAACGCTGTCAAAATTGACCAACTTGCCACGAACGCATTCACTGAATCCATCACCCCTAGTAGAAATAGTTTTCAAGGCCCCAGTGTTGACCCACGACTTCTCAATGCTATCAGTTGGGCGGCAACCGCCGATTTTAGTTTTGAGTATTCGCAAGAACCTCTAAACGAAAGGCTATTGTCAAAGCTTCAGCAATTGCTGTATATGTTGTCCGAATCAGGATTTCAGGGATCAATTGATTTAATGATTAACTTTGGCGATGTCTGTTTAGCACAACAAGAAACAGGGGAATATTTTTTAGCACCAGACAGCACCCCGATTGCCGATTGTATTTTTCGCAACTCACTTGATGAGACCTTTGATCCAAATGATTTTATTAGCTTAGCGTTTACCAATTTTGAACAAGTAACCGCACCACTTCAAAACGGGTCTATTACCCTAGCCGTTAACACTAATGGTCTATCTTCTCCCCGTGTCGTTATCCCCAACTCAGGTGAAAATAGAACAGCAAAAGAATGGAATGAAAAGGCATTAAAAAATAATTATATTGCTTTTTACTTTCATCCAGAAAACAATCAAGTTTCGCTTAATAGCTTCTAAAAATTAAGCAATTTTAAGCAAAAGAAATAGGGCTAAAAGCAGGCGATTCAAGAATACGAAAGCATTCTAGGAAGCAGTGATTATTACAAGGATTTCTTACAAATGGTTCTTATGTGATTGGCTCAATATAATCGACCATAAGTTGTAATGAACGCCTCCCCCTAAACTCATTAATATCTAATTTATAAACTAGGATGACTTTTTTTATCTCTTGATTAGGCCACTGATCGGGATCGATATTAAATGCGATCGCATCAAAAATAACTTGTCCTTTTTCTTCTTTTGAAACCACTAATTTCAAATGCTTTTGCCCAACAATACGCTGTTGAACGATATAAAATTCCCCATCAAATAACGGCTCAGGAAAATGCTGCCCCCATGGCCCCGCATTTCTTAGTTTTTCTGCAAGCACTAATGACAATTCATCCTGAGCTAGATCGCCATCACTCAACACTTGCGCTTGCAAATCTTCCTCGGTTAATTTTTCTTTAACAACTTCATCAAAAGCCATTTGAAAACGTTCAAGGTTCTCTTTCGGTAACGTTAAACCAGCAGCCATGGCATGACCACCAAATTTATTTAATAGGCCTGGATTTCTTGCGGCAACGGCATCAAGAGCATCTCGTATATGTAAACCGTCTATTGATCGTGCCGATCCTTTTATTTCACTGTCGTCATTCACATCAGCATTCGCAAATGCAATAACAGGACGATGAACACGATCTTTAATACGCGAGGCTAAAATTCCAATGACACCTTGATGCCAATTTTTATCATACAAACACAAACCCCAAGGTAATTCATTATTATCTTCGAGCTGAATTTTTTCGAGAGTTTTTACCGCCTCTTGCTGCATCCCACTTTCAATAGCCTTGCGATCTTTATTCAAGCCATCCAGTTCTAACGCCATTTCTCTCGCAAGATCCAAGCTCTCACAGAGCAAACATTGGATCCCTAACGAAATATCATCTAAACGACCCGAGGCATTCAATCTGGGGCCAACAACAAAGCCCAAATCGGTTGCAACCAGATTTTCTGGCCGTCGCCCTGCAACCTCCAATAACGCTAAAATTCCTGGTCGAGCTTTTCTAGAACGAATTCTTTGTAAACCTTGATGAACTAGGACGCGGTTATTTTTATCCAAGGGAACAACATCAGCAACGGTACCCACTGCCACTAAATCCAAATAGTTCGCCATATTCGGCTCGGGAATTAAATGGTCTTCAAACCAATTTTTTTCCCGTAAAGCCGTTCTCAGACTTGTCATGACATAAAATATAACGCCTACCCCAGCAAGATTTTTACTGGGAAAATCACACTGACCTTGATTCGGATTTACAATGGCTTCTGCAGAAGGTAATTTATCTCCCGGCAAATGATGATCAGTAACAATCACTTTCATCCCACGCTCCTGCGCAGCTTTCACCCCTTCAAGACTCGAAATACCATTATCAACGGTAATTAAAATGTCAGGTTTTTTACCTGCAGCAACCGCAACGATTTCTGGTGTAAGTCCATACCCATAATCAAAGCGATTGGGTACTAGGTAATCAACTGAATGTAATCCCATGGCTTTTAGCGCTAAAACAGACAGCGCACAGCTGGTCGCACCGTCAGCATCAAAATCACCAATAATAAGAATTCTTTTTTGTGTTTGAAAAGCATCAACCAACAGTTCAATAGCCGCACTCAATCCACGAAGTAATGTAGGCTGACATAATTCAGAAAGACGTAACTGCAAAGCAGTATCATCAAAAATACCACGTGCCGCGTAGATTTTTTGTAGAATAAGAGGTAAATCTGTTTGAAATCTTACTGAAGATATTTCGGTCGAACGACGTTGTATTATTTTTTTAGAAGCAACCATCGCTAGACTCGAAGTATGTAAACATCACGGCATAAAAAAATATACTTTCTTAGTGCTAAATTGTAACAGCACTAAATCGCAACGAAAAAACGTCACAGCACCAAGAAAGAATTTTAAGACATATTATTAATAATAAAATCTTTTATCGCTTGTAAATCATTTTCTAGCACATGATACCGCTCTTCTCGCTCAAATAAGTCTCGCATATGTAGCGGTAAAGACGGCTCAGTTGGGAAGCCAGCCTTCATAACCGCCTCTGGAAACTTAGCAGGATGAGCTGTTGCCAAACAAACGATAGGAGATGTTATTGATGCTTTCGTTTGTCTCGCCGCTTCTATACCAATTGCGGTATGAGGATCAGCAAGGTATTCAGCCTGCTCTAATATTTCAGCAATGGCTTCCACTGTTCGTTTGTCATCAACCCGGAAACTTGAGAATAATTCTCTAGCTTTTTTAAGGGATGATTCTTTTAAAGACATTTCCCCCGATTTAAAATCATTCATCAATTGAACAATCGCATTCCCATCTCTATCGTAAAGATCAAAGAGTAATCGTTCAAAGTTACTTGACACCATGATATCCATGCTTGGTGATAAGGAATGAAGCAATTCTTTTTTACTATGATCATTCGCACTAATGCAACGATGTAAAATATCATTCGCATTCGTCGCAACAATCAAACGTTCGATCGGCAATCCCATTTTTTTCGCTAAATAACCAGCAAAGATATCGCCAAAATTTCCAGTCGGTACCGAAAAACTTATTTTTCTATCTGGAGAACCTAACGCTGCTGCCGAATAAAAATAATAAACAATCTGCGCCATGATTCTGGCCCAATTGATTGAGTTAACAGCGACAAGCTGCCGACCATCAGGAAGAAAAGATTGATCTGCAAAACTCATTTTTAAAAAGTTTTGGCAATCATCAAAATTTCCTTTCACTGCTAAGGTGTGTACATTGGGTTCCAAAACAGTAGTCATTTGGCGACGCTGAACATCCGACACTCGTTCATGAGGATACATAACAAAAATATCAACATTGTCAGAGTGACGGCAGCCTTCAATCGCAGCCGAACCCGTATCACCAGAAGTTGCACCTAACACAACAACTTTTTGATTTCTTTTTTCTAACACGTAATCAAGGAGACGACCTAATAATTGCAGAGCCACATCCTTAAAGGCTAAGGTTGGGCCGTGAAATAATTCCAACACCCATTCATTGTGATCGGTCTGCACCAAGGGCGTGATGGCTTGATGTCGAAATGTACTGTAGGTTTCGGCGATGATTTGTTTGAAATCATTCTCAGGGATATCCCCTTCAACAAAGGGATACATCACACGAAACGCTAGATCGGTATAAGACATGTTCGCCATTGCTTTAATGTCAGCAGGCGAAAACTGAGGCAATTTTTCTGGCACATACAATCCACCATCTGATGCCAAACCAGTCAACATAACATCTTCAAATGACAATGACGGCGCGCTTCCACGAGTACTTATATATTTCACAATAAACCCATTAATAATTTACAAAAACAAATGTTGGCTTTAACATTTTCTTTAACATCAAAATTTTTATTGAAGCGTTTCCACTCGAATATAAGCCACTTGTCCGGTGACAGCACCCAACGTTTCTATTTCATTGATGGCTTGCATCATTTTTCCCTCAATTGCTTTGTTGGTTAAGAGAATTAGCTGCACTGTCGCTTCATCATCTTCAGCTTCTTTTTGAATGACGGCTTCAATACTCACCCCCATACGGCTAAAGATTTCGGTGATATTAGAAAGCACTCCTGGCTTATCTTCCACGTTGATCCGCAAGTAGTAACCTGTTTCTAATTCACTCATTGGCTGAATTGTCAACGAACTCACATAATTCGCACTAAAGCCTAAATGGGGAACACTGGGTGTGGTTCCCTCAGCTAACTCTCGAGCTATATCCACAATATCAGCAATAACTGAGGATGCCGTCGGTTCAGCGCCTGCACCCGGACCTGAATGAAGTGTTGACCCAACGGCATCACCATTCACCATAACCGCATTCATGACGCCATTCACATGAGCCATCAATCGCTTCTCAGGAATCAATGTAGGATGTACACGCATTTCAACTTTATTACCATGACGACGCGCCACGCCCAAATGTTTTACTCGATAACCTAGTTCTTTTGCGTAAGATAAATCCTGCGGTTCAATTTTTGAAATCCCCTCCGTAAACACAGATTCAAACTGCAACGGGATTCCAAAAGCAATGGAAGTCAAAATAACTAACTTATGCGCAGCATCTATCCCTTCAACGTCAAACGTGGGATCAGCTTCGGCATAGCCTAGCTTTTGAGCTTGCTTTAATACATCCGCAAACTCTCGACCCTTTTGAGCCATTTCGGTAAGAATGAAATTTCCAGTGCCATTAATAATACCCGCAAGCCACTCTATCTTATTGGCAGCCAAACCTTCACGTAAGACTTTAATAATTGGAATGCCACCAGCAACTGCCGCTTCAAATGCCACACAAACATTTTTTTTCTCAGCGGCAGAAAATATTTCACCCCCAAACTCTGCAATCAATGCTTTGTTTGCTGTCACAACATGTTTACCGTTACTAATAGCTTGAAGTACTAAATCTTTAGCTACGGTTGTTCCACCAATCATTTCGACAACAATATCGACACCTGGATCGTTAACAACATCAAAAATATCTTTGCTAACTTTTACTCCTGACAAATCAAAAGCAGGGTTATCTCGACGAACACCGACATGAGAAACCTTTACTTGGCAATTTGCACTGGCTTGTATTTCAGCACTGTTTCTTGCGAGCACATTAAAGGTACCACCACCAACGGTGCCAAGACCGCATAACCCTATATTTACGGTTTTCAAACCAATCTCCTGAAAATGGATCGATTGCCAATTTAACCCTTTAACCCGCGGATGGCGTAGCAAAATGAGTTCTGGCAAGAGTAGAAGTCACACTCAAAAACAAAGGATGGCAACGATACTGAGAGTATAGATAGCTGTCAATTAAAGAGAAGCGTAGCGAGAAGAAAACGAAGAAAGAGCTAACATCGAAAAGCAAAAAGGCTCGTCACAAACAGAAACGAGCCTTATTATAATTGATACTAAAATCCAGCTTAATCAGCAATACCGAGCATGGTAGCCAGCTGATCAGCAGGAAGGTACCCACCGATCATCTCGCCTGTCTCTGTCACCATGTTGGGAGTTCCATTGACACCAACTGAGCCACCTAATTTATACTGATCGGCCACAGGGTTATCGTCACACGTCGCCATCGGCACAGATTGTCGAGTTTTTAATTTGGTTAATGTGCCTTGCCTATCTTTTGCACACCAGGCAGTCGCCAATTTTTGCCCACTTTCTGAATTAGGGCCGCTTCGAGGGTAAGCAAGATATCGAACCTCTATTCCTTTGTCGTTAATTGCTTGAATTTCGTTATGCAGTTTTTGACAGTAACCACAATCAACATCAGTAAACACATGCAACACTGCTTTTGTTTCTCCCTTGGGTGAAAAGACTATCTGATCTTTTTTATCAATTTTCGCCATAACAGCCGCCCTTTCTTTCGCTCGGGCCTTTTCTTGAATATTGACGAATTTGCCATTTTCAATACTAAATAAATCGCCTGCTACAAAGAATTCAGCATTTTCCGATACATACAAGGTAGGGCCACCTTGGACACGCACTTCATAAAGGCCGTCGATAGGAGAAGCGACAGCACCGCTAAATTGTAAATCAGGACGAGCTTCTTTTAAATTATCCAGAATGCGCTTCGACATCTCAGCAGTAGGCTGCTCAGCCCATACAGAAACACTCACTAATAATACTGATAGGATGCTTATTACAACAAAACGCTTAACACCTTCCATTTGAATATTCACTCTATTAAAACCCTCAAAATTATATTTACTTTCACTCTATATCTGTGCAGCAACAAGTTACCACGTAAAAACAGGTTTTACGATAAAGAATGCCCATCTAGAAACCGGGAATCTCAGCCCGGCTCACTATAAACACGAAGGCACCACTATGAAACATATGACAAATACCATTATTTAGAGATGTTATACCTAACTTGGTTCCAATCAATTGAACGCTTATTCGCTCTTTACATTTTCTCACAGGCACAAAAAAGCCTGGCACGTTTCCGCCACCAGGCTTTCAAGGCATACAATAACGTCAGATTAGCTAAGCTTCTCTTTGATTCGAGCAGCTCTACCTGTCAACTCACGCAAATAATACAGTTTCGCTTGACGAACATCGCCACGACGTTTAACAGTAACACTTTCAATCAATGGACTATGAGTTTGAAACGTTCTTTCAACACCAACTCCATGAGAGATTTTACGAACAGTGAAAGCTGAGTTTAAACCACGATTTCGCTTACCAATTACAACGCCTTCATAAGCCTGAAGACGCTCACGAGTACCTTCAATCACTTTTACTTGTACAGTGACAGTGTCGCCAGGGCTAAACTCTGGAACATCAGATTTAAGCTGTTCGTTCTCAATCGCTTGAATTATTTTGTTACTACTAGACATGTTCAAAAACTCCTCTGAAATCTTTTTATCTTGTTTTCACAAGACGATGCCCGAAGGCCCATATAAATAAAACTAATTCAATTAACCTACAATCTAAATAAATTTACTTTTCAGACTGCTCTGACAAAAATTCTTCCAACAACTGCTGTTCTTCAGCCGTCATTTCTCTCGCCTTAATAAGATCTGGCCTAATCTGCCAAGTCTTACCTAACGCTTGCTTTAATCGCCACTTGGCAATCGCCTTGTGATTACCCGACGTTAATATGTCCGGAACACACTGTCCTGCAAGTTCCTCTGGCCGGGTAAAATGTGGCCAATCTAACAATCCATTAACAAATGAGTCGTCAACTGCTGATTGTGAATCACCTAAAGCTCCAGGGAGCATCCTAGTGATTGCGTCGATCAAGACCATAGCGGGTAATTCTCCACCGCTAAGAACATAATCGCCAATCGAAATTTCTTCATCGACTAATGAGCTAATCACTCGCTCATCAATGCCTTCGTATCGCCCGGCAACAAGAACTAAATTATCAGCCTGCTTAGCCAATACACTGACACTTTTCTGATTCAGCGCCTTACCTTGTGGAGACAAATAAATAACTCGGCACTTAGCCTTGGCATTCTCTGGCTCTACATTTAAATTTTTTTCAGCCCACTTTTTTTCAGCCCAATTTTTTGCAGATTCAATCGCTGCAAAAAGTGGCTTTGCCATCATCACCATTCCGGGCCCACCGCCATAAGGGCGATCATCCACCGTTTGGTGCTTATCCTCAGTAAAAATCCGAGGATTAAAAAATTCTAGTTCAACTAAGCCATCATTTATGGCTCGACGAGTAATCCCACTTTCACTTATTGCTGCAAACATCTTGGGAAATAAAGTCACAATAGCGATTTTCATTCATGCAACTCTCTAAAAAAGAGCTCGGCCACGATGAAAGCCGAATATAAAGCATCTTGCCTGCGCTATTTTTTACTCTTAATTTAAAACTCAGGATCCCAATCGA
Organism: Cellvibrionaceae bacterium; assembly: GCA_050633885.1. Taxonomy (GTDB): domain Bacteria; phylum Pseudomonadota; class Gammaproteobacteria; order Pseudomonadales; family Cellvibrionaceae; genus JAWSVE01. Next base: position 34,644 of record JBOEHK010000001.1, on the reverse strand, counting down.
CAATTATTTGCTTTTTCTCCAAATCAACCGAAATAATAACTGCATCGATATAAGGAATTAAGCGCTCTCGATTATCAATACTTTTTTCTTCGCTGAGACTCTCTATTTCTGACTTACCCTGGACAACAAGCACATCATTAGCACCTGTTTCCATTAATTTTGTAACTTGCCCTAAGGAATGTTCAATACCGTCATAGACACTGATCACATTCAACCCTTGAAGTTGATGCCAGTAATACTCACCGCTTGCTAGCGATGGAAATAAAGAGCTATCAACTGCAATTTTGGTGGTTGCTAAAGATTTAGCGAGTTCTCGGTCCTCATAGTCAGAAAACAGGGCAATGATGCCATTACCTTGTATTTTACTGTCGAGGACTTCTACTTCTTTAATGCCGTGACGAGTTTTTAATAGCCACGGACGATATTCCAATAATTTTTCAGGAGGCGAGGTGAAGGAATGTACTTTCACCCATCCTTTGACTCCATAAACCGAGCCTATTCGCCCTACTGTAGATAGAGGGGATTTTTCGGTCATGTCATTACCAGAAAGCTTGAACCGACGCCTGAGCTAAAATTAAGCGGCAGCGGCTTTTTTTGCTTGTTCTTTCAATAATGAACCAACTCGCTCTGACAATTGAGCGCCTAAGCCTACCCAGTGATCAATACGATCAGTATCAACACGAAGTGTTTCTTCATTACCGCGAGCTGAAGGGTTAAAAAAACCAACTCTCTCAATGTATCGACCGTCACGACTCTTACGGCTATCAGTCACTGTAAGATGGTAAAATGGGCGCTTTTTTGAACCGCCACGAGATAAACGAATAGTTACCATGGATATATTCCGTCTTGTAATAAAAACTATCTTTGAATTTTATGGCAAACAAGCCTGCGGACAGGTCGGTTTGCGGAGGCGCGACATTGTACGGGAATCATTCAGGCATGTATAGCCATTCAAGCTATGTTTTCAATCCGCGAGATTTGGTGAGATTGATGGATAAGCGCTATCTTCTAACCACCCATGCCGGGAGGCAATCCGCCGCCGCCCATCATTCCTTGCATTCCTCGCATCATTTTATTCATCCCACCACCTTTCATTTTTTTCATCATTTTTGCCATTTGCTTGTGCTGTTTTAGCAAACGGTTCAAATCCTGTATATCGGTACCAGAACCAGCGGTAATTCGACGTTTTCTTGAGCCATTGAGGATGTCTGGGTTTGCTCGTTCTGCTGGAGTCATGGAATTGATCACAGACTCCATTCTCTTGAATTGATTGCCCGCATTTGCCTTTTCCATCATCTCAGACACATTCCCCATGCCCGGTAACTTCTCTAACATGGCGCCCATGCCACCCATGTTTTGCATTTGCTGGAGCTGATCGCGCAAATCTTCGAGATCAAATTTTTGACCTTTTTTAACCTTACTGACTAACTTTTCAGCTTTCGCTTTATCAATCTTTTGTTCAACATCTTCAATCAACGACATCATGTCGCCCATACCTAAAATGCGGCCAGCTAGACGATCAGGGTAAAACGGCTCTAATGCATCGACCTTTTCGCCAACACCTAAGAACTTAATGGGCTTACCAGTCACATGCCGAACAGAAAGCGCAGCGCCTCCTCTCGCATCGCCATCAGCTTTGGTTAGGATGACACCTGTCAACGGAAGCGCCTCATCAAATGCTTTCGCGGTATTCACGGCATCTTGACCGATCATTGCATCGATAACAAAGAGTGTTTCAACTGGATCCAGTAATTTATGAAGCGACTGGATCTCAGACATCAAAGATTCATCAATATGCAATCGACCAGCCGTATCTACGATGACGACATCAAAAAAATGCTTTTTCGCATGCTCCAAAGCGCTCGATGCGATCACTTCTGGCTTTTGCTCTGCATGACTCGGAAAACATTCAACATCTATCTCGCTAGCCAGCGTCATCAATTGTTCAATAGCCGCAGGACGATAAACATCAGCACTCACCACAAGTACTTTTTTCTTTTGACGATCTTTTAAGAATCGCGCCAACTTCGCTACAGACGTGGTTTTACCAGCACCTTGCAAGCCCGCCATGAGAACAACGGCTGGAGGCTTGGCCGATAGATTTAATTCCTCATTTGCCTCACCCATGACAGAGGTTAACTCAGCCTCAACTATCTTTAAAAATTGCTGACCAGGGTTTAAAGCTCTAGACACCTCTTGCCCTAGAGCTCGCTTGCGAACCTGTCCAACAAAATCTTTGACAACAGGAAGTGCAACATCAGCCTCAAGCAAGGCTTTCCTGACTTCTCTTAAGGTATCTGAGATATTTTTTTCTGTCAGTTTAGCTTTGCCAGCGACAGAACGAAGGGTTTTGGTGATGCGGTCTGATAGATTGTCAAACATAGGAAATCAATTTTTTCTGAGTCAATAAATAAGTTAGGGTAAGCCGTACTTTACAATAAGCCGGAGATTATAACTCATATTCTCACTTGGAGTCCGCTACTCACTTCTATTTCATTCGACCTTGTGACACACTCTTGCCATTACGGAGAATGAACAACACCATGTCATTTGTCACTTTTGTTAACATCGCAACCATTGCGCTTTACTTGCTTACAACTGGCTATTTATTAGTACAGTTTTCTCGCCAACAACAGCCAAAATCGTCGCTGATTATTGGATGTTCTTTAATTGCTCTAATCACACATGCTATTGGATTGGAGCAAACGGTCTTTGTTAATGAAGGAGCAACAGCTGGTATAGACGCTGGTCTATTTAAACTACCGACTCTTTTCTTCTGGCTCGTTAACTTGATCGTTTTAGTGAGCGGCCTAAAAAAACCACTTCACAATCTTTTTATATTCTTATTCCCATTAGCATCCTTGGCTATTATTGCCTCTCACTTGGGCGAAAGTAGGATTATCAGTGCAAGCCCAGCTGTTGGTCACGTCTTCATTGCACTTTTGGCCACGGGGTTTTTAACACTCGCCACACTACAGGCGCTGGTTCTTGCTTATCAAGATCACCAATTAAAACAAAAGAAAGCTGGGGGTATTTTAAGACTGCTGCCACCGCTACAAACAATGGAAAGCTTAATGTTCCAACTGTTATGGGTTGGTCAGGTACTACTCACTGTACTCATCATTTCTGGCTTTTTGATCATTGATGATATTTCACTCCAAAAACAAGCTCATACACTCGTTTTCTCATTATTAGCATGGCTTATCTATGCTGTTCTCTTGTGGGGCCGACACCAGCTAGGGTGGCGCGGGCACATCGCCATTCGCTGGACCCTGGGGGGGTTTGTCCTTCTGATGCTCGCCTACATGGGCACACAAATGGTCTATCAAGTTATCCTGAACTAGGGTCTTATACTTTATCAATTAATAATGATGTTTTTTAAAGTTGCCAAACGAGAATTTAGCCTTCAAGATACTCATCCAACAAGTCTCATAGGCATTCATCATTGAACGACGCTCCCTTAGGGGTACTTTTTACCGTACTCGCCGTACTCATTTTATTTTCTGCATTTTTCTCCAGCTCCGAAACAGGCATGATGGCGCTCAATCGCTATCGTTTGAAACATCTTGTTAAGAAAAAGAACAAAGGCGCGCTACGGGCAACCAGCTTATTGAAACGTCCCGATCGCCTCATTGGCGTTATCTTAATTGGCAACAACCTAGTCAATATCCTTGCTTCTGCAATCGCTACTGTCATTGCGATGCGACTCTATGGAGATGCGGGTATTGCTATTGCCACAGTCCTTCTCACATTAGTGATTTTAATTTTTGCCGAAGTAACACCGAAGACCATTGCGGCACTTCACCCGGAAAAAATTGCCTTTCCAGCCAGTATTATTCTAAAACCCCTATTGTGGTGCTTATACCCCGCTGTTTGGGTCATCAACCACATATCTAATTACTTAGCTCAACTCCTAGGTGTCGACCCTCATAATCATAGCCATGGAGAACACTTAAAACCCGAAGAATTAAGAACCGTTGTAGATGAAGCCGGCGATTTAATCCCCGACCAGCATCAAGAAATGCTCCTCAATATCCTAGACCTTGAAAAAGCCAGCGTTGAGGACATTATGATTCCTCGTAACGAGGTTGAAGGGTTGGATCTAGAGGACGATATCCCCACATTATTGAAAAAAATTCGAGCCAGTGAATACACCCGCTTACCTGTTTACGAAGGCGACATTAATAATGTTGTTGGGATGTTGCACCTACGCAACGCTTCTCGCTTTTTGTACGGCGAAGACACTGACGTCACACACGATGCAATAAAGCGCTTCACCCGCGAACCTTATTTTGTGCCGATGAGCACCCAACTACACACTCAACTGCTGAACTTTCAAAAACAAAAAAGAAGAATAGCTATTGTGGTTGATGAATATGGTGATGTACAAGGCGTAGTTACGCTTGAAGATTTACTCGAAGAGATTGTTGGCGACTTCACAACTAATCTAGCTGAAGAACAGCATCAAGAAATAGTACCGGCTGGTGATGGTTGGTATCTTATAGAAGGCGGAACGTCAATTAGAGATATCAACCGAGCGCTTGAATGGGACCTAACCAGTGACGGCCCGAAAACACTTAATGGCCTGATGATGGAATACCTTGAAAACATCCCTGATGGTAACACTTGCATACAGATTGGCCACTTCCGATTTGAAACAGTGACATTGAACAACAAAATGATAGAGCACGCCAAGATTCGTTCGATACCACCACAACCAGGCCTTTTTTAAATCCTTCTATTCAGAATCAAAACCGGCAACACTCAAAACATTCAAGAATTTTCGATGAGCGGCTTACGCTGAATTTCTGGCGCTTTACTTTCTCGCTGAATATCAGCACCCCAGGCGTTATTCATAAATTCAACAATAATTTTTGCTGTTAAACCCCAGATTCGAAAACCTTCATAGTGATAAACAGGACACCACCAATCTTCATCCATTCGTGTGTATACATCCGTTTGTGTGCGCCTATCCTCAAGAAAAAACGAAACAGGGACACGAAAGATTGCCGCGAGTTCATCAGGATTTGCAGACAAACTAATATCATGAGGCACAATACCCACGTAAGGGGTTACCTTTAACCCCCAGCGAGACATCATTGGGGGCTCAGCATTAATCACCTCAACGTCAGAAATCGACAGCGCCACTTCCTCATTCGACTCCCGTAAAGCCGTGTAAACCAGACTCGTATCACCTTCTTCCCACTTCCCCCCAGGAAAGCTCACCTCGCCTGCGTGACTCGACAAATGATCAGCCCGACGCGTTAAAATAATCTCAGGGGTATCGGGATGGTCAGTGACTGGAATTAAAATTCCAGCTTGCTTCGGAAACATCCCAGGCTTCTCAAGTGTATGCCTTTCGACTGCGTAGTTTTTTCTAAGGTGTTCTATCATTCTATTTCTCTAAGGTTATCCCTCCAATATACCATCATGAAACAGTTCTTTTTGTGCTAAAAAGACAAATAAAGCGAGTTCGTGACGAAACTACGTTTTGAAGTCGCAATTAATTAATCCAGAATCAAATGAGAAAAGCTAAATAACATCTTGTTTTCATAAAACTTTTAAAAGCCCGCTCAACCACGATACCACCCAACATAATACATATAATCAGACGGTCTAACTAAGACTCTACACATGACAATATTTCGTTTGATAGGATGCTATCCAGTCGCGCTATATTGAACGGCTCAAGTACATTCTTGATATACGCAGCACAAAAAACTAAGACATTAAGCTTCAGTCAGCCTTAGCGGAATACCATCATGGCTTTAGAATTACCAGACTTCGATACGCTCAAAGACCTTGCAGAAAGAGATCCTGAGGCACTAGAAGCGTTAAGGCAACAGCATGTCGACTCACTGATAGAAAACGCCCCTGCTCGCCACCAGCAACGCCTGAAAGGGCTTCAATTTCAAATTGACGCGCAACGTAAAATTCACAGCAATCCGCTCTCTGCCTGCATAAAAATTTCTGAAATGATGCACGAATCTTTTCATGAGATGCGTATTCTTTTAAACGACATGGTCGATAGCAACATCAATAAAAAAGATCCTAGCAATGAAAGCCCTTCGCAAAATCCTGCACAAGTGATTCAATTTAAAGGTGCCTTTTGAAAGGTACCTAGCAAATTCGCGGAACCAGAAAATAGGCCTGCGCACCTTGCTTTTACCATCTTATTAATCACAATCTATACACGCCACACAGTCTTCTTCATTCTTTTTATTTCTGTAACTTCTTTTTGAGTTACCGTAATATACGGTTCTCTATATCTCTATCTAAAAAACATATAAAAGCTCTGCCAAGCATAAAGGTTTATTCAATGAAGTTTTGCAGCAATTGCGGAAACAATGTCGAGCGAAAAATTCCCGACGGGGACGACCGAGAACGCCATGTTTGCGGCTATTGCGACACAATTCATTATCAAAACCCGCGCATCATCACGGGTTGCTTACCTATCTATGAAGACAAAGTACTTTTATGTAAAAGAGCGATAGAGCCAAGACACGGTTACTGGACTTTACCTGCCGGTTTTATGGAAAACGGAGAAACCATTCAAGAGGGAGCGTTAAGAGAATCTTGGGAGGAAGCTAAAGCTTCAATTAATGTAGACTCGTTATACACAATGTTTAACTTACCCCATATAAATCAAGTCTACTTTTTCTATCGAGGCACCTTGAGTAACTTAGAATTTGGACCAGGAATAGAATCAATTGATGTACAGTTATTCACAGAAGACGCTATTCCTTGGGACGAATTAGCATTTCCGGTTATCAAAAAAACGTTGGAACATTATTTTAACGATAGAAAAAATGATCATTTCCCAATGAGATCTGAAGATCTACATTACAAACCGAGGCGCTAATTAAAATATTTCACATCTTTCCTCAGGTTAAATTCAACTCATCTACTAAAGAAATAATTTCATACGCAGGCTCTTCATAAACATGCGCCTCTTTCATAGCTTTAACCACCTCTTCTATCAAGCTTCTCTGACACACCATTTCTACTTTATATTCGGATACTATTTCCACAACATTCTCGTTACCTATTGTCGGATGACTTCCTTTCAGCGGGCGAAACTGACCTTCACCCAACACTTGCCAACTACAACAATCATAATTTCCGATCTTTCCGGCACCGGCTTCAAACATAGCAAGTTTTACTTTTTCAACATTATCTTTAGGAATAAACACATTCACTTTAAACATTCATCACCTTTCAAATAAAATATGCAAACGGTTAGAAACCAACTTTTCTGCTCAGAACTGATTGACAATTATCATATAGCCTTAAAGAGACCTGACGTAATTCAAATTTTGATTATCTTTATCTTTAGATTAGCGCCTTAAACTGGCACACTCTGGCGATCAATATAAACAAATAAACACACAATCAACATTTTTGTATGAGCCGACATGAGCCAACCAACCATATATAAATCAGTACAGGGTGAGCAACAAGTAAAAGCCAAATATGCAGAGTGGCTAAAACACTGGCCCGTTGAAAAGCAATTGATGGCAATCCCTACCCATTTTGGGAAGACATGTATCATTGCTAGCGGTCACCCCGACAACCCACCTGTTTTTTTATTTCATGGCGCCGGCACCAATTCAATTATGTGGTTAAAGGATATCGCGACACTAACAAAAAACCACCGAGTCTATGCCGTCGACATTCTTGGCCAACCCGGACACAGCGAACAAAATCAACTTGATTTAAAATCGCCGGATTACGCAAACTGGATTAAAGAAATTTTAGAAACTCTGAATATTAAACACGCTATTTTTATTGGTATGTCTTTAGGCGGATGGATGTGTTTGAAATTTGCTTGCACTTGGCCCGAAAAGGTAACCAAACTTGCTCTTCTTTCGCCAGCAGGAATTACCAACCCACGTAAACGATTTATTGCAAAAGCTATTGGCACTGGAATGCTTGGTTCAACAGGACGAAAGATTCTATTTAATAACATCATTAAAAATGATCATATTGAAAAAAGAATGGCTGAATATTTACACCTTTCACTTCGTCACTTTACATTTAAAATGAAACCCATTCCTACATTTAAAAAAAATCAATTATCTCAACTCTATTGCCCCGTATTCTTGATTCTTGGAGGCAAAGACGCGATTTTTAACCCCAATAAAATACTGATCCGTTTAGCAAAGTACACCCCTCAAGTCGAAGTTATTTTTAGAGAAGAAAGCGGGCATATGTTAGGAGAATACACAAGAGATTTGGATCGTTTTCTATTAACTGAATATGCGCCTGATTAGACTTTACACTTTGACAATTAACGCCGAGATATTTTTTGTCGATATTCCTCATACTTTTCATTAGCCTTTTCGCCAAATAAAATAGTACACAACTCTTCAAGCCCAGAATTTGACATCAATGTTTCTTTTTTTAACACCAAAGATACTTTGCTTCGACGACGCAAAAAATCATCTAACGTGATGATCATTTCAGTTTCAGCCATCAACTCGAGCTCACAACGCGTGTACTCTATTTCCTCTATTGGCTTTTCTAATGCTTTCGGATCATTTTTAATTTTTTCCAGCAACCCATTTGCTAATTCTCCATAGCGACGCCAAATTCTCTCTGATAAGGGTTCGCCTGATAGAGTGTCCACCCTGGAATCAATGTTATACTCGCTGGCTAGGGACATAAAAGCTTTTTTCAATGCTGCACTCGGCTCTCCATACCAAAGAGCAGCGTCATCATCAAAAGGCACGTCGAGATTCATTTCTTTTAAAATACTCACAACCTCCTCTCCAACATTCACACAGTCTGTTAATTTTCCCCCAAAAATACTGATAAAGTTTTCTTTTTTATCGACATCTATTGCATGCTTACGTGACAAATGAATCCAATCTGCTTCTCCATCGTCTCCTAATTCTATTGCTAGAGGTCTTACGCCACAACGTTCAGACACAATATCGTTAACTGTTAATTCTTTTTTTAGATTTAATAAATGATTGGCATTACCGAGAATAAATTGACGATCTTCTTCAGTAACTTTTGATATAGGGTTTTCAACCGGAGTATCAGTCGTTCCAATACAAGTTTTGGGTCCCATAGGGATCACAAAAAACAAACGGCCATCACTGGCAAAAAATGCCAATATTCTTTCGTGGTTTGTTATTTTATCAACAATTAAATGAACGCCTTTTGAAAAAACATGTTGGTGACTTGTCTCTCGCCCATTGATGGCATTGTATTGGTCAACAAAAGGACCACAAGCATTCACGATCGACTTAGAACGTATCGCAAAAACATCACCACTTTTTCGATCTTCTACCTGCGTTATCCATACACCATTGTCAAAAACAGATTTCTTTGCTTCCACATAATTTGCAGCGACGCATCCTTTTTCCATCGCTTTTCGGATAAACCGAAAAACAAAACGGGAGTCGTTATCAGGCAAATAACAGTCAGAATATTCGAGACCGCCAGCAACTCCTTCGGTATTAATAACAGGCTCTTCGTTTTTTATGCGCCGCAGGCTCAAATACCGAGGTGCTTTTGTAAAACAAGCGCCCATTAACCAATAAAATACTGAACCTAGAAAAACAAAAAAGGTCGGCATACGAAAACCTTTTTTGATCGTCGTAAAAAAACGAATTTCTTTTACACTCGAGGGATAATGGCGCATCAAATGATTTCGGCTTCGGCACAACTTACTCACCAACATAAGCTCACCATTCTCTAAATATTTGATCCCCCCCCACGCCAAGTTTGACGAATTTGAACTAGAACAACTCGAGAAGTCACTACGCTCAACGAGGGCCACGCGAGCACCCTTAGCAGATGCAGCCGCCGCAGAGACGGCACCATTTATTCCACCACCGATGATTAATGTATCAAAACACTCAGACTCAAATTGATTTAAATTCTTTTGTCTTAATTCAGCACTCATAAATGACTCTTTATCCAATATAATTTGTATTATAACTTTTCATTATGACAGCATCAGAAGAAGCTTCAACAAACAAAAAAGCAACAAGCAAAACGAGAACTTGCGACCAAACTCCAAAAAATACCGATCAGTTATCGGGAATCCTAAGCGCCAATCTATTGATATGCTATGATTATCTGAAAAACTGACCTAAAAAAACTGCAACCACATTTTCATTGATACGGCTGTAATGACTTTGAAAAAAAACACTCCGGACTTCACAGAGACGCCTGAAACAATACAAAGAATAACGATTATTCTGTCTATTATTTTCTCTACATTTATTATTTCTGCTTGCGGAGGCGGCGGTGGCGGATCATCAACGCCAGCTCCAGACACCACGGCTCCATCTGTTCCAGCATTACAACTCAATGCAATTTCTCTCAGTAATGTTGACAACTACACTATTGACGTTTCTTCTGCCGAAGCAGGAACAACGGCAGTTTACAGCTTTAGCGATATTTTCAATACAACGATACAGGGCGAAGCCAATGTAACATCGTCTTCATTTTCGATTCAAAATATTTCCTTAGCAACGTTAGCTGATGGAAATATTGATTTTCAAATTATTTTAGAAGATGCGGCTGGAAACCAAAGTTCGCCAACTGGGCCAACATTAGTTAAAGATACTCTTGCTCCTGACAACTACTCAGTGTCAACATCAATTCCAGAAATTAATGAAGCTAACGAAGCTAATTTTTCTTTTACTGTCACTTCCGGCTCTGAAAATACAGGTGACACGCTTCACTATTCTATTAGTGATGAAGCTAGCGGATTGATTAGTGGAACAAGTGTCATAGCATCTACCTCTCAACCATTGAATAACATCAACATCAGCACACTAAGTGCTGGAGTCATTACCCTATCGATATCTCTATCGGATGACGTAAACAATATCGGAAACGATGTATCCATTACTATCAATAAAACAAGTGCAGGATCAAATGTTCTTTTATCAGGAAATATTACTTTTGATTTTGTACCGCACAATAATTTTACCAACGGTCTCGATTATTTATCCACCTTTCCGAAAGTTGCACGGCTAGTTGAGGTGCAATTAGTTGACTCAAACGACAACGTTATCGACTCAACACTAACGGACACTCAAGGAGACTATCAATTTTCTGTCGCGGTCAATACGCTTGTCCGAGTTCGTGTCATCTCTTCTACAAAAAGTCCTCCATCTCCTTCCAGTCCATCGTGGGAATTTAGCGTCACTGATAACACAAACAGTAACTCTCTTTATGCCATGCAGGGCGCACTCATAAGCACCGGCACAGCAAACTCTATTCGTGATCTGCACGCCCCGTCAGGTTGGGACGGCAGCGAATACAGCCAGCCTCGTGTCGCTGCGCCGTTTGCAGTTCTTGATACTATTTATACCGCTCTTCAACTCATTATTTCAGCAGATGCTGATGTCATTTTTCCCTTCTCTGAAATTAGATGGAGCGAAAACAACAGGCCGGCAAGCGGCGCGATAGAGGATGGCGATATCGGGACGTCTTACTATTCGCCCTCTGAAGGCCACATCTATCTTCTAGGAGCTGCAGATACCGACACTGATGAATATGATCAACATGTCATCGTTCATGAATGGTGTCATTACCTCACTGATAGTTTGTCTCGTGATGAATCAATTGGTGGACCCCATTCTAATCAAGACAAACTCGACCCTCGCGTGGCCTTGAGTGAAGGGTTATGTAACGCCATTTCCGGTATCGCTCTAGACGATCCGATCTATAGAGACAGTGATGGTGATGACCAAATCAGCGGCTTTAATTTTAATCTGGAAAATAATAATTTCTCGAACAAAGGTTGGTACAGTGAAGCCACAGCAGGCTCCATCATTTACGATATATCTGATCTGGATAATGACGGAGCAGACAATGTTAGCTTAGGCTTTACACCGATTTATGATGCTCTCTCTTCAACAAATTATCTATCAGCTGACGCATTTACAACGTTGTATTTATTTTTTGACGAATTAAAAAATCAATTGTCACCGACCTCTCCATCAACGGTTAGCGATATTAATAGCTTAATTAGTTCGCACAATTTCATCGTAGATAATGCAACAGGAATAAACGAAACCAATGATGGAGGAGATGCTAGAACGTTACCAATATATCAAACCATCACTGTTGGTGGCTCAGCTGAAGTTTTTTGTAGCTTTGATAATTTTGGTACCGCTAACAAACTGGGTAATACTCAGTTCGCCATATTCTCAACCCCAAGCTCAAGCAATTATTCCATCACAGTAACGCGCACGAGTGGCGATTTAAATTCTGATCCTGACTTTCTTCTTTGGAGGAATAGGACCCCTATCGCCATCAGCGAATCAGATGCCGTAGATAGTGAAATCTGGAACGGTGGACTGCCTGCCGATACGTATTTATTAGAGATTTATGATGCCAATAATATTTATACTGACTCAGGTAAAGATGTCTGCTTTAGTGTACAAATTAACTAAGAGAAAAATCATGTTTTCCAAGAAAATTTTTATTGCAACCTTCATCTATATGTTTGTATCGGGCCTTGTTGCTGGTTGTGGTCAAGTTACGCCAGCTGCAACGCATGAAAAAAATCGAACAACATCTTCGCACACAGGAAAACCAAGCGCGCCCATTCAATTGACTCATAACTATGATGGCGTAAGCTATTTAGGAGAGAGAGAAAATCTAACGCTAAGCGTTACATCAGGCATAGCAGGTACTCTTGCTATTTCGGTTAGCTCAAAAGAGGGTATTATTGTTGAAGGTATACAGGCATTCTCTCAGGACGTTGCAGCTAACGAAAAACTGAATATCCCTTTGGCCATATCTCTATCAGAAGAGGGTAAATATTACCTCACTATTCATACAGCAATCACAACCGATAACGGCAACCAAAGCAAGACATTTGCGTTAGCAATATCGACACCCGAGCCAAAGAATTCTACAAACACATTTCAAGACCTTGAGAAAACTGCACCCAAGATGAAGATAATGGATGCAGAAGAAGAGGTAAAACAAGAATAATTATCGCAGTTCCAAAGGTATGTCTTTTATTTTCTCTGAAAATTCTTTTATTTCTTCACTAGAATACTTTGTATGAATACGCTTAACCGAAGCTGGATGATACTCAAGTCCTACTCCTGCCCTTCTCGATACCAAAGGACGAATCGGTCTAGAAGAAAACCCTCCCCCACAATTTGGACATACATCAAACAAAACATTTTCAACGCAATCTGCACAAAAAGTACATTCATAACTGCAAATTTTTGCGTCTCTTGAACTAGCAGGTAAATCCTTATCACAACTTTCGCAGTTTGGCCTAAGCTCCAGCATTCCAATGACTCCTAATCAACATACTTTCTAACAACATCTTGCATACACATCTAAAACCAAGCTACCTAAACAGCTCACTGATACCTATTGTAGAAGATAAATAATTTTTAAAGTGTTCTGCTAAGTCTTGCCCATTAATATCTTCCGCTATAGTTACTTTTTTATGCTCTCTAGTGACAGCAAGTATTTTATAATGCTCAACTTTATGGATCCCTTGACCTGTACTGCCTGACTTTTTAATGATCAACTGGCTAACATCAGTAATTGGCAAGGTCTTCACATAGACAGGGATAAACAACAGTTTACGTATAATTTTTATTTTTTGCCGGCTAACCGTAACTCTCAGATTGTTAAACGGCAAATAGATCGCAGCAATAGTTGCAAAAAAAGCAACCAGTGCAAAAGGTAAGGAAAATAAAAGTTTTAGCAGACTAAATGTGCTGCCGAAGCTCAACCCACCCGTCATACCTCCATTAATTCCAAAGACAGCTAAACCAAACCCCAATGAAAATATTAATGCAAAAACGGTTAGCGCTTTGTTTCTGAACATAGGGAAGTGCAAACTTAATTCACTCCCTAAATGTTTTATTTTTGCCACCCTACCTAAATCGGTTAAATGAAATTGGCCTCGTTGTATAGCTTTTTCTTTTTCTAACGACGCTTTTTCTCTCAATAAATCTGCTTGAGCACTTAAATCATGATCCACATGTTTTGAATGCTCTCCAGTAGCAAATACTGGAATATTAAAACTACGCTTTAAATCAAGACCAGGTAAATCTGCGTTTATTTTCAAACGCCAAAAATAATGATCCCCAGATTGTTTGATATCCGACTCATGCAACCCTTCAGGAACATCAAAACGAAAAACCAACGTGCTACCTCGTGTTGCTCGCTGCAATTTTCCGCTTCCGGACTCAGCCCACTTAATCTTTTCTTTTCTTGATCGGTTTTTCCCAGTTCCTGTGACGTAAGAATAAACGCACTCTAAAATTATTTGGAAAGCATCAGGAGACTCGCTAGCAACATGATAATCGAGGTTTCCTATTTCTATATTGCCTCCGACATGCCCACCTATCCCACCGGGATAAGGGTCCATGACATACTCCACTTTCCCAAAACGACGATATCGAAAAGTGAACAATAAAGTTTGCACAAAAACCAATAAAGAGATCAGGAGAAATACAGCTAGGGGAATAAACCATTTGTTCCCCTTAAATTCTTTAACCCATTCGAACTTAGTCAGACTAACAAATGATAACGATGTTTTCTGCCAAATAAAAAAACCAACTATCACTAAAATAATCGATACGACCCACAGTATTACAACGGGAACAATACCTCTTGAACTTATTCTATTTGTTTTCCAACCTTTTCGTGATTGCCATGGGAAAGATTTATCTGATGATTCCATTAGAGCTGCCTATCTTTATTGTTTTATTATCTGCATTAAACTTATCTACAATATAACGATAGTTGCCCAAAGAAACAAAACACATTTCTAATAACTTCCTATTTTGAGAAAGCAAAAAAAAGCCCTGTATATACAGGGCTTTTAGTCAGCATTCACCAAGAACAATATATTAGCAAGAAAGTACCCTAATACCCTTCACATGCTCAACTTTTTCGATTGCTTTAATCGCATCATCAGAAGGTGTTTGCTCTAGATCGACAATATTGTAGGCAATATCACCACGGCTTTTATTCATCATATCAACAACATTAAGGTTTTGAGCCGCCAAAACGGTTAACACATTTCCTAATACGCCAGAAACATTTTCATTCACGAAAGTAATTCTGCAGCCTGTTGTTCGAGACATCTGCACTGCTGGAAAATTAACAGAATTTACAATATTGCCATTTTCCAAATAATCCATTAATTGATTAGCAGCCATTACTGCGCAGTTTTCTTCAGCCTCTGCAGTGCTCGCGCCGATATGCGGCATCGCAGTCACATCAGTTCGACCAATTAAGCACGGTTCAGGAAAATCACAAATATACTGCCCTAGTTGTCCTGCATCTAAGCTATCTACAATCGCTTTTGAATCAACAATGGCATCACGAGCAAAGTTTAATAGTACGGCACCTTTTTTCACGGATTTTAACGCTTCTGCGTTAATCATATTTTTTGTTGGTTCAATGGCTGGAACATGCAACGTAATGTAATCTGCGTGAGATAACAATGCCTGCAAATTTTCCTTGCGAATCACTTGGCTTGGTAAGCGCCATGCTGCTTCAACCGATAATGCTGGATCATATCCGGCCACATCCATGCCCAATGCTAATCCCATCTCTGCTACCATTGACCCGATAGCACCAAGGCCAACAACACCTAATTTTTTCCCCGCTAGTTCGCTACCTGCAAAGCGCTTCTTCTCTGCTTCAAGTAATTTACTCATCTCGCCAGCATCTTTCATATCACCTAACGTCGATACAAAATTCATCCCGCTAACAATACCGCGTGAACTCAATAGCAAACCCGCTAATACTAACTCTTTAACCGCATTTGCATTTGCACCTGGGGTATTGAATACAACAACGCCCTGCTTTGTGTAATCATCAACCGGGATATTATTGACACCAGCACCAGCACGAGCAATTGCTTTAACAGTTGAAGGTATCTCTTCGCCGTGTAACTTATGGCTTCTTAAAATATATCCATCAGGGTGGCCCACTTCACTCGCGACTTCATATTTCTCACGACTAAAACGATCTAGCCCTTTAACCGAAATGGCATTGTATGTTTTGATTTTAAACATGACTTAACTTCCTATAAGAAAAATAAATCTTTCCAGTAACGATTATAAAAATTTACTTCGTTACTTGCTCGTATGCCCAAACCAACCACGGGCATAACGCTTTTAAATCATTTGCTTCAACAGTTGCTCCACACCAAATTCGCAAACCGGGAGGCGCATCTCTGTAGGCGCCGATATCATAAGCAACACCTTCTTTATCAAGCAATTTGACCATTTGTTTTATTTGATCGGCTTCAGCATTTACTGACAAGCAAACACTGGTATTCGAGATTGTCGAATCATCTTCAGCCAAAAAATTAACCCAATCATTTTCGGTTACAAATGATTTCAACACATCAAGGTTGTCTTCTGATTTTTTGATCGCACCAGAAACACCACCTAAACTTTTTACCCAAGCCAACGCATCTAAGTAATCGGCAACACATAACATAGAGGGGGTATTAATCGTTTCCCCACGGAATATACCATCAATTAATTTTCCACCCTTAGTTAGTCGAAATATTTTCGGTAACGGCCATGCTGGCGTATAAGTTTCTAAACGCTCGATCGCTCGAGGACTTAAGACCAACATGCCGTGAGCACCTTCACCGCCTAATACTTTCTGCCAAGAGAACGTAATGACATCTAGTTTTTCCCATGGCATTTCCATCGCAAAAACCGCTGAGGTCGCATCACAAATTGTTAGGCCTTCACGGTTATCATCAATCCAATCGCCATTGGGTACTTTCACCCCTGATGTTGTGCCATTCCAAGTGAAGACCACATCATTGTTGAAATCGACATCAGCAAGGTTAGGTAATTGTCCGTAATCAGCCTCTAAAGCACGAACATTGTCGAGTTTTAATTGTTTAGTGACATCAGTGAGCCATCCTTTACCAAAAGACTCCCACTGCATGATGTCCACACCACGCTCACCAAGAAGAGACCACATCGCCATCTCAACAGCACCGGTATCAGACCCAGGAACAACCCCCACTCGATAACCTTCAGGCAATCCGAGCATTTCGGCAGTGTCAGAACAAACCTGCGCGAGCAATTCTTTTCCAAGAGATGATCGATGAGATCGACCCAAGCAACGTACATCAAGTGAATCAACGCTATATCCAGGGCGTTTAGCACATGGACCCGAAGAAAAATTAGGATTACTGGGTTTAACCGACGGTTGCATAATGGTCCTCAGTTACGATCTGAAATTGCGATTAAGGAATGGCGATTTATTTGCCATGAAAACCCGAAAAATAGGGCGCGCTATTATGCCAGTAATTACACAGATAACCCAGTCTCTAATAAAGACGATTCGGTAAGGAATAACGGAAATAAACGACTTTTATAACGTAGGAAAGGCTAACAAACACTGAGGAGAAGATGCTGAGAAACAAGACTAACTCATTGATTAGTATAATTTTATTGATCAATCCACTCGGGATAATCATCTAATATAGCGCTTAACTGAGCAAGTCTGGCACGACTATTCTCTTCATATCCTGTTAAAGACTCTTGGAAATTATAATTCCACTCTGCCACACCACCGATTGACCTTGTCACAGCTTCCATGGCTTTTCCGTATTCACCCAAAGCAATACGGTAGTCCCGCTCAGCTTTTTCGATGTTTTGAACAATCCATCTTGCATCGAGAACAACGCCCTTAGCATTTTCTCCGCTTAATTCAGATGCTAATTCTTTTGAAAGCGCTCTCGATTCCTTTCTTTCACCTTTGATTTTTGTGATCAAATCCGACATGCGATTTTCAGGTAAGAACTCCAATGGCTCCAAATCCTCATCGAATCCAGCCGCTCCACCTTGAAACAAAAAAACAGCAACAGCTAACACACTGACAGATAAGGCAATACACAGGAAAGAACCTCTTTGCCAGCGCTTTAAAGCCTGAGCAACTTGAGCTATTCGATCTTCATCCGAAAGCGTTACGGCAGAACCCTCATTTTTTTTCACAACACACCCTAAATTCAGATTTATATTCGATTAGCCAGCGATCCTCATTGCACTTCTTGCACTTTTCTCTCTATTTTTAGAGTCTTTTTTCGCCATATTTGTTTTTGTCTTAAAAGATTCCAGCCATTTTTTATCGGCTTTCGACATTAACGATAGATTCTCAACGCTATCAGACATGAGCTCTAAAAGGCGTTGGTGGTCAGTCTCCCTACCTATCATTAATTCCCTCAACTGACTAACACGATCATCACTGTACATACTCTTTACCTCTAAAAGAGTTGCATCAAATGTCATGTACATTTTTGCCTGCGAATTCTGTAACTCAGAGAGATGCGTAAAATAGGAGTCTATCTGTGAAAATTTTCTGGAGAGCTCATCACTAGAAACTTCACGGCGTAAGCCTAACTCATTAGTGATTGATAAATGAGAGACAGCAATAAAGCCCGCTATCAGCAACGTTAAAACGAAAGAAACAAAAAATAACAGCCGATTGGTTTTTATAGCGCTTTCTAACCGATCTAAATCAGAGACTTCTTCTACTGCTTTTTCTGACGCTTGATTATCTGCCATAAGGCATTCTCCACACGCTGCTCTATCCATGCAGCACGAATATACCCAGTATCCTTATTGCCCAAATTGTCCAAAGTTAACCTGAAAACAATCCGAAAGGACTCGACTGGCGTATATTTCAACTATAGTAAACACTTACTAATTGTCCAATTAATAGACAGCCTTTGATCGCATTTTACCTTTCTGATTGCACAATACCGCCTCTACTTGATTGCGCGAATGGCACTTTAAACACCACTAGAACACTATCAGCTCCTTACAATACGACCTACCAAACCCAAGAAGCGATGCCATAGACGGATCAAAACCTTTATTATGACCCGCTGTGAGAAACGCTAATTATTCTTCTCATTGTTAAATTCCCAAAAAGGATGACATTTTGGCCCATAGCCAGCCTTGGAAAAAAGACGAAAACTTCTTACAACAATTTATTGGTGTGTTTCGGTATAGCAAGCGAGCCATTGACCTTGTATGGAGTACTTCACATGCGCTAACAATTGGACTCGGTATCCTCACCGTCATCGCTGGTGTATTACCCGCATTCGTCGCCTATGTAGGCCAACTCATTGTCGATAGCGTCGTCTCAGCTATCGAGCAATATCAGCAAACACAAATCATAGACAGTGAATGGGTCATCAAACTTATCGTTGCAGAAGCGTTAATTATTACCGCGCTAACCGCTTCGCAGCGAGGTATTTCTGTCATTCAGTCGTTATTGCGTGCGCAATTAGGTCAGCGAGTGAATGTGATGATTCTAGAGAAAGCTCTCGAGTTGCAAATGTCGCATTTTGAAGATTCAGAGTTTTACGACAAACTCACTCGTGCACGTCGAGAAGCCTCATCCCGGCCTTTGAGCTTAGTCAACCGTACTTTTGGTCTCTTACAAAACAGCATTTCACTCTTTAGCTTTGGCGTTTTATTAATACAATTTTCTCCTTGGATTATTTTAATTTTAATTGCTGGCGCCCTTCCCGTTTTTATTGCAGAAACAAAGTTTTCTGGCGATGCCTTTAAATTGTTTCGTTGGCGATCGCCCGAAACACGAATGCAAATGTATTTAGAAACCGTTCTAGCACGAGAAGACAGTGCAAAAGAAGTGAAATTGTTTCAACTTGGTCCCTTACTACTTCAACGCTACAAAGATATTTTTTATACATTATATCAAGCTGATAGAGAGCTCACGATTAAACGAGATCTTTGGGGATTTATTTTAGGTTTAATAGGCACGGCTGCTTTTTATTTTGCTTATGCATGGATCGTCATTTCAACCATTGCCAGCAAAATCACACTGGGACAAATGACAATGTATCTTGCTGTCTTTAAACAAGGACAATCAGCAGTAAGCGCAAACTTAACCGCAATCAGCGGAATGTACGAAGATAATCTTTATCTTTCTAACCTCTATGAATATTTAGAACAACCGGTAGAACCACAGAAAGGAAACGCAACCGAAGGAGTAATCAAAAACGATGGCATTCGTTTTGAAAATGTATCTTTCACCTATTCTGGCAACACTCAGCCTTCACTGAAAAATATTAACCTTCACCTTAAACCGGGAATGAGTTTAGCGCTCGTTGGTGAAAACGGCTCAGGAAAAACAACACTCATAAAACTATTAACTCGACTCTATACGCCCACAGAAGGCAAAGTGTTTTTGGATGGATTAGATATTCAAGAATGGAATGCTGAAGCATTACGCAAACGCATCGGCGTTATCTTCCAAGATTTTGTTCGCTATCAAATGCTAGTCGGCGAAAATATCGGCGCCGGTGATGTTGCTCATTTTGCAGATAGTGAGCGCTGGAAAAATGCAGCGGAAAGAGGAATGGCAATTGATTTTATTGAAGATTTAGACGAAGGATACAATACTCAATTAGGGCGATGGTTCAAAGGAGGTCAAGAACTTTCTGGCGGGCAATGGCAAAAAATTGCGCTTTCACGCGCATTTATGCGAGAGGATGCTGACATATTAGTACTCGATGAGCCCACTGCAGCGATGGATGCTCAAGCTGAAGCCGATATTTTTGAACATTTTCGTCAACATGCCGAGAATAAAATTGTTATATTAATTTCACACCGATTTTCAACCGTCAGAATGGCAGATGAAATTCTTGTCATGGAGCATGGAAAAATTATCGAGCATGGAAATCATGAAAAGCTACTGTCCCTGAATGGCCGGTATGCACATTTATTTCAGTTACAAGCAAAGGGATATCAGTAAAATCGATTCACTACATCTCAGAAGATAAACAACAGGTCACGATTATGATAGATCTTTATACAGCCGCCACACCCAACGGAAAAAAAATTACTATCGCGTTAGAAGAATTAACATTAGATTATCAATTAATTACACTTAGCTTAAAAGACAAAGAACAACACACACCTGAGTTTCTTTCTATTAATCCAAATGGCAGAATTCCAGCCATTGTTGACCGAAGTGAAAATGACTTTGCCATTTTTGAATCGGGTGCGATTTTAATTTATCTCGCAGAAAAAACGGGGCAATTAATGCCAACCGATCCGAAAGGCAGATCCGAAGTGATCCAGTGGTTAATGTGGCAAATGGGAGGCCTTGGTCCAATGATGGGTCAGGCCAATGTTTTCTTTCGTTATTTCCCAGAAAAATTACCCAGCGCTATTGAACGGTACCAAAACGAAGTAAAAAGATTATTTACTGTGTTAGATACTCACTTAGAAAAGCATCAATACCTAGCCGGTGATTATAGCATTGCCGATATCGCAAGCTGGGCTTGGGCTAGAACTTATCGGTGGTCCGGCGTCGAGGTCGATGATTTGCCGCATTTAAAACGCTGGCTTTTTGAAATTGGCGATCGCCCGGCTGTGCAAAAAGGAAATAACCTACCACCCTCAGGCGATGACAAAGAACGCGTTGATAGTGCAAAAACCATTTTGATCTAAAGCCAAAATAATACTAAAGAAAAGCAGAGAAAGGCAGGCTACATCTTAAAAATTATTAACGCGTTAAGAACATTTATTGACTCTCAAAGAAATGATAATTCATCAGCAAATTCGCATGTCAGGTTTACATTAAAACCCGAAGAAAAACTTAGGAGAACAATAATGAATACATTAGTCCATGCTATCGCTTCGAAGAAAAAAAATAGGTTTGGATTTGCAATAACTGCCTGTTGTATAACTCTCATCTTATCTGCTTGCACAAACAAACCAGAGCGAGATATATTTTTAAAAGCTGATCCAGCAGTGAACAGTCAATTAGACCGAAAGCCACGGACGCTTCGAATATTTTTAGCTGGCAAACCTGATATAGAAAAAAGTAGCCTGACATTAGATGGACCGCGCGGCAAAGAAGAGCTGACTCGCTTTCACACTATGGGCGCTGATGACTTAATGATTGAAATTAAATCCCGCCCGATCCCAGATGGAAAATACACCGTCACATGGGAAGCCATTATTGAAGGCGATGAAAACACCTATAGTGGAAAGTACTCATTTAGCCTTTACACAAAATGAATACAGAACATTCCTCATTTAACAATTTCAAAGCAAGGTTCGTAATCATCTGAATTTAATTTCATACGGCCTTGTTTAACGAAACTATCCAGCATATCACTTAGAGCTCCAATCAAAGATGGATCTGCTGTAATCTTGTAAGGCCCATGCTCATGTATTTGCTGAACACCAAACGATTTTACATTACCTGCCACAATACCTGAGAAAGCTCGGCGTAATTCCGCCGCTAATTCATGCTTGGACAATTTTAAATCCAATTGTAAATTTGCCATATTTTCGTGTGTTGGATGAAAGGGTTGCTGAAAATCTTCAGGAATAAACGTGTTCCAATTATAAGCGTAAGATTCTTGAACTCGTCTTCGATATCGAACCACTTTTTCTATTCCCGCTTTCGCCACTCGTGCAACTCTTGCAGGATCGCCCGTTATAATTTCGTAATAGTTTGCCGCTTCTTTTCCCAGAGTCGTTTGTATAAAACTATCAAGTTGCTCAAAATAGGCTTCTCGCCCTTCCGGTGCCGCAAAAATAACCGGTAAAGGAATTTCTCCGTTATTAGGATGAATTAAAATTCCCAACAAATACAATACTTCTTCAGCGGTTCCTGCACCGCCAGGGAAAACGATAATACAATGTGCGAGCCTGACAAATGCTTCAAGCCGCTTTTCAATATCCGGCAAAATAACCAGCTCGTTAACCGTTGGATTCGGTGATTCGGACGCGATAATGCCGGGTTCTGTAATACCGACGTAACGACCGTTTCGAATTTGTTGCTTTGCATGACCAATTAACGCGCCCTTCATTGGCCCTTTCATGGCTCCAATACCGCAACCCGTTGCAACATCTAATCCGCGCAGTCCTAATTCATAACCAACTTCTTTTGAATAATCATATTCAACACGATCAATCGAATGGCCACCCCAGCAAACAACCAAATTAGGTGCTCTATTCGCCTGAACAACGCCGGCGTTTCTTAAAATTCTAAAAACAGAATCCGTTAAACCTTCACTATTCGACAAATCAAATCGCTTATCTCGTGTAATTTTATGTTCTGTATAAACAACATCGCGTAACACAGAAAATAAATGGTCACGAATACCATGAATCATTTGCCCATCAACAAACGCCGATGCAGGTGCATTTCTCACTTCCAGTTTAATTCCTCTTGATTCCGAAATAACGTCTACTTCAAAATCTTTATATCTTTCAAACACCTCTTCGACATCGTCTTCTTCACTCCCTGTATTCAACACAGCTAATGCACATAAACGAAAAATTTGAAAAATTTCTTCATTGGTTTCCATGACACCTTGTATTTCGCGATGAGATAAAAGGTTCAAACTTCTTTTTGGCCTAACCGTGGCTCTTGATATTTTTTTCATAAATACTATTGACTCATATTCGAGATGCGTTGATCTTTTAATACTGATTAAACGAGTTGTGTCTTCAAGCTATGATTAACTGACCCGAAAAAATCTATTTAATACAATAAGGTGTACATTTTTCTTTGATACTCCACCGACAAGGGGTCGCCCTTCCCTAAGCTAGCAATCATATCAACTAATGATTTCTTAACCGCACCGTCTTCATAATTTAAATTTTGCTGAAGGATAGAATATAACAGCTCCATTGCTTCACGATGATGACCGTCTTGACTGAGTTGTAGTGCTAGTTGATGTGCAACCGCTAAGTCGCTAGGGTTTTCTTTATACTTTTCTTCAAGTGCTTCTAGCTCCGGACTTTTTGCCGCCTCTTTTTTTAATTCAAGTTGTGCTTTTGTTTTTTCAAACTCGACATCCTGATCGGCCATCGGAATTTGGCCGATAATATTTTCCGCTTCTTCAACACGATTTAACTCGATGTATAGATTGGCTAATAGTAATGCTATATCACTACGCTGACTTGACGTGTCATAGGCTTCACGTAAAAGCGGCAATGCCTCTTCCGTATTGTTGGCTTCAACCAAATCCTTAGCCTGCTTGAATTGAACATCCCACGGTTTTGGTAAGTGCTTTTCTAATAGTTCTCTCACAGCATTTTCAGTTTGTGCACCCATAAAACCATCAATCGGCTGTCCGTCTTTGATCAGCATGACAGTTGGTAAACTTTGGACACCAAACTGACCGGTAATACCAGCTTGTTGATCGGCATTCACTTTCGCTAATAAAAATTGCCCTGCGTATTCTTCCGCTAATTTTTCTAACAACGGCATCAGCACCTTACATGGCGCACACCAGTCCGCCCAAAAATCAGCAACCACTAAACGAGTATGTGATTCATCAATCAGCATCTGCTGAGCGTTAGAATCATCGATTGAAACAATATTTGGATTCGAATCTATATCAGTCATTTTGGTTGATCTCTAAAAGTCATTCATCTAAGCCATTAGGCCAGTATAACGCGGTTTTCAATTTGCCCCTACCCAAAACCACTAGAAAAACATAGGATCTATGACAAGGCTAATCTCTGGAGTCAATATGGTTATATTTTATTCTAAGGGTATAATCTCGTATCAAGAGCGTCATAAACACGACGCATTATACTGGTAATATCGGACAGCTATTTTAATGATATTTCTCCGCGACAATCCTTTACAATTTTCAAATCATTGCCTTCAAACCTCTTGTGAGTTTGATCAAACGACACTATCCGAAGAGGTCATTCAAGAATACGGCATCGCATTACCAGACAACTTGTCAACAGCAATTGAAAAACGAAAAGCCGAATATATCGCGGGTAGATACTGTGCTCTTCAATCATTGAAAAAGCTTTCTCCTAATATGATTTCAAATTTTGGCACTAACGAAGATCGATCCCCTCAGTGGCCCGAAGGCTTTGTTGGCTCCATCACTCACTCAAAAGGATTTGCTTCTGCCGTCGTCGCACAAAAAGAGTTTATTCAATCAATTGGTATTGATAGCGAAAAATTGATCAAAGAGAAAACCGCCAACAATATTCACTCACACATTCTGACTGAAACAGAAAACTATGAGGATAACGCATGGGTCAGTGAAGATTTTCAGGAATATTTAACGCTGGTATTTTCGGCCAAAGAAAGTATTTTCAAATGCTTGCACCCTCTCGTTAAACAATATTTTGATTTTAGAGATGCGAAAATTAACTTTAGTCCATCTAGACCCAATACCTTTAATTATGAACTATTGAAATCACTATCGAATGATTACGACATAGGTTTTACAGGAGAAGGTCAATATGCAATCGCAGAAAACTTTGTTCACACCGGCGTTGTCATCAACCAACTGTGACGATCAAATCATTATGACAAACAAGAAGAAGCTCCTCATGAATACTCAATTAAACTTCGCTGAAAATAACAAAAGCTCTATTTATATTGTTATGGTCTATTTGATTACCAGCTTTTTATCAAACGTTACTTTAGGCGCTAGCTCAACAAACACAATAGAAAAAAATGATATTTCTAATGCATTAAATGAAGGCATTTACCGATTTGAAAAAGGTGAATACTCAGAAGCTAACGCGTTATTTTCTTCTGCAATACAACAACAACCGAGTAACGCTAAAGCCTTTCAGTTTTTGGGGATGAGCCAATACAAACTTCAAGACAACAAAAAAGCCATTCAATCTTTACAAAAATCGATAGAAATACACCCCGACACGGCCGAATCTCATTATGCTTTAGGCATTTCATATTTAGCGAGAACCGGTGATGTCAGCGTATTAAAAATTCGTAAAACATTAAAAAAGGCCATTACTCATTTAAACAAAGCGATAGAAATAAACCCTAGCCACTCAAGAGCCAACTTCTATTTGATACAAGTATTAATCAATGCGCCAAGTATTATGGGAGGAGATGAAGACAAAGGTTTAACGCTCAATTCTCAGCTAAAAACAATTGCGCCGCTACAACATATGGTTGTCAACAGCACCATCGCCATTAAAAATGAAGACTATGAAGAAGCCGAGAAAATACTGTTAGATGCTGACAAAAAATTTCCGAACAAAACAATGATTGCCTATTCATTAGGTGAACTGTATTTAAGATTAGAACAGTACTCTCAAGCATTAACTTATGGAAAGAATTTTCTAGCGGGCCCCAAACTTTGGGACGAGACATCTAACAATAGCGGGCATTATCTATTGGCAAGAGCGTATAAAGGTTTAGGCAACAAATCAGAAAGTCAAAAACATTATGCTTTAGTATTAAAAAACACCAATAGCAAACGTATGAAAAAACAAATTAAACGCGAACTCGATGAGCTGGATGGAAAGGTGTTACCGGCTGATCCAGAAGAAACATCTGAAGAATTGACGGAAGAGCAATTAAATGATCCGGATTTTTTGAAATCACTCTCAAAAGAAGAAACATCTTAGATAACTTTTTCTCTTAACAATAATATTCTTCTATATTCGCCAAAAACTAACCGTCTTATCCGCTATGACTATCTATCATACAAGCGAGGCTTTTTCTTTTTATTAAAGCCTCTAACCGTTACAATACCCAGCCTTTTTATCGCCTCTAACCAAGCATCAATAGCTCACAATCAATCGCCATATCAGGAGTTTTTACATTTTGTCTGAATCACAATTTAAACTAGGTCAACGCTGGATAAGCAATACAGAGCCAGAACTTGGCCTCGGCGTAATCACAGACGACGAAAACAGAAGAGTTACCGTTCAATTTCCTGCTTCAAGTGAACGACGCACCTACGCTACAGACAACGCCCCACTTAACCGAGTGCAATACCAAGTTGGCGATAATATTTCGAATACGCAAAAATTAAAAATTACCGTCACTCAAGTCGAAGAAGAGCAAGGTTACATCGTGTATGCCGGCCTCGATGAAAACGGCGAACCGCACATTATTCCCGAGCTAGAATTAAATAGTTTTGTGCAATTTAATCGTCCTCAAGATCGTTTATTCGCAGGGCAAATCGACAAACTCAATCAATACACATTGCGTTATAAAACATTGCTACATAAAGAAGCTCAAATGCACTCCCAGTCACAGGGGCTTTTAGGCGCACGCGTTCAACTGCTACCGCATCAACTACACATCGCCAATGAGGCGGCCAATCGTTATGCACCACGCGTTTTGTTGGCCGATGAAGTCGGCTTAGGAAAAACCATCGAAGCCGGTTTGATTATTCATCATCAATTACAAACGGGACGAGCCGAACGAATTTTAATTGCAGTGCCAGATTCACTCATTCATCAGTGGCTCGTAGAAATGTTGCGGCGATTTAATTTGCAATTCACCGTACTCGATGAAGAGCGCCATGAAGCCCTACTTGCCAATGACAGTAACCCTTTTGAAACAACTCAACTGGTTTTATGCAGTTTAGATTTTCTAGCAAGTAATCAACAAAGGCAAAAACAAGCCGAAGATACTGGCTGGGATTTAATTGTTGTCGACGAAGCGCATCATCTTGTTTGGTCAGATGATAAAGATTCACAAGCAGGCCAGCATTATCGCTGTGTGGAATCTTTAGCGACTCACACAAAAGGACTCTTGTTATTAACAGCAACACCTGAACAACTGGGCGAAGAAAGTCACTTTGCAAGATTACGATTATTAGATCCGAATCGTTATTTTGATTTTGAAAAATACAAAGAAGAAGAAAAAGGTTATCAGCCAGCGAATGATCTGGTTCAAATATTATTATCTGATGATGTAAAAAACAATATTATCGACAACAGTGAAAATATTGCTGCACTAAATAGCTATGTTGGTGAAGAAAAATCTAATCAACTAATAACGGCGCTAAAAGCTAGCGATAGTGAATCCAGCAAACAATTAATAGAACATACTATTAACGACTGCATTCAACACTTACTAGACCATCATGGAACTGGCCGAGTCTTATTTAGAAATACGCGTGCCGCAGTGAAGGGTTTCCCAATACGAAAACTTATCCCTCACCCAATAAATGTTCCTGCTGATTATTTAGCAGAAAATGCATCTCAACACTTTTCCGTCAATGATTTACTCCGGCCAGAAAATATTATTGGCAGTCAATGGTTACAAGAAGATTCGCGCGTTAGTTGGTTAGTTGATTGGCTTAAGCAACATCGCACAGAAAAAGTCTTACTCATTTGCAATCAGCACGAAACCACTTTAGAACTTGAAGATTTCCTCCGACTTAAAAAAGGGGTTCGCTCAACGGCATTTCATAGTGAACTGAGTTTAATTGAACGCGATCGCGCTGCTGCTTATTTTTCGGATGACATTGATGGCGCTCAAATAATGATATGTTCTGAAATTGGTAGCGAAGGCCGAAATTTTCAATTTGCACAACATCTTATTCTTTTTGATTTGCCATTAAACCCGGATTTATTAGAGCAGCGTATCGGCCGCCTTGCCCGCATCGGCCAAAGAAATGACGTTCAAATTCATGTCCCTTTTTATCAGTCTCAAGAAAATAACACGCGAAGCGCTACTGAAAAACTTTTGGAGTGGCATCACAAGGGCATCAATGGTATCGAAGTCTCTTGTCCTGCGGCCCATATGCTTTTTCAAGAATTTGAATCTCGCTTAAAATCATCATTAACAAATGATGATGAAAACGAATGGAATACGTTAATTTCAGACACACAAAACACGACGCAAGCTCTGCTTGAAAAATTAAGTGAAGGCCGCGATCAACTACTCGAACTGAATTCTTGCAATCATGAAAAATCCGAAGAACTGATTCAGGCAATCAGCAAGTCAGACAGCAATGAAAAGCTACCCGAGTATATGTCTGATGTTTTTGAAGAATTTGGTGTTGATGAAGATGTTCATAGTGAAAACGCTATCGTACTTCATCCGACAGATCACATGCACAATCACAGCTTTCCCGGCTTAGGAGACGAAGGTTTAACGGCCACTTATAATCGCGACATCGCTTTAAGTCGAGAAGACATGGAGTTTTTAACGTGGGAGCATCCCATGGTGACAGGCGTCATGGATATGGCAATGAGTTATGAACGAGGCAACACATCTGTCGGCACCATTAAATTACCGCCTTTACCACCGGGGACTTTGGTTCTCGAATCTGTTTTTTCTGTCCACTGCCCAGGCCCAAAAGTATTACAACTTGGCAGCTATTTTGATAAAAATACGATACGCGTTTTTATGAGTGAAAAAAATAATCTTTCCAGCCTCATTAATTTCAAACAGCTCAATAAGTTTCATCAGCCGGTGCCGAACAAAAAAACAGCCCAAGGTATTGTGAAACATGCTAAAAAAGAAATAGTGTCGCTCATCAATAAATGTCAAAACGAAGCCGACCAACAAAAATCGTCTATTATTGATAAAGCACTATCAAACATGCAGGAACGGCAGCAAGTTGAATTAACACGCTTAAAAACATTAGCGAAAGTAAACCCGAATATTCGACAAGAAGAAATTGATTACTTAGGGCAGTCCATTGAAGAACTTGAACATCATTTACAATCAGCACAACTCAGTTTAGAAATGGTTCGAGTCGTTGTGTGCACCTAAAACGGTTATAAACACCAACGCCTAACTCATTGAGTATGTGCCTCTGTGTTTGATGAGTGCTGATGTTTAATAGGGTTACTGTTTAATAAGGGTAAGCGCTTAAAGACGCTAGCGTTTAACTGAAATCCACTACCAAACTTTTTCAGTGTCTTACCTTCCCAGCGTCTTACCCTCTCAGCGTTGCACCTTCTCATCCCCTCACGTTTTATCACCGACCCTCTCACACTGAAGATGGAAATTATTTTTTGTTTTTAATTTTCCGTCATGAATTTACTTCCTCTCAATCCAGTTAACTTTACAAAAATTTCGACGAATACGTTGACGCCACTGCTCCTCATGGTTTGAATACTCACATCACAATCATTCATTTATGATGCTGGTAACAGCTGATACAACAGCCTTCATTGTTGATAACGAAGGCACACAATATTGATTATAAAAATGCAGGTGCCCAGATGTTGATTCAAACATACCGTTTTATGTCAAAAAAAATCTTGTCTTTCATATTCTCTAAACCCAAAACCTTAACGTTAGTCTCTACTAGCGTATGTTCACTTTTATTATCAATATCAAGCTCAGCACAGGAAAGCGACCCCGGCCAAGCGGTTTACCAACAAAGTTGCGCTGTGTGTCATAACAGCCCTGACAGTACACGAGCACCGGCTCTATCCGCATTGCAACTCATGAGCCCTCAAGCTTTACGTTACACACTGACAAACGGTGTGATGCAACAACAAGCTGTCAATTTAAAACCGCACGAATTGGACGATGTTATCAACTATCTTGCCGCTAAAAGTTCTGTCGAAGGCGACTGGGTTGCGGGAATGATGTGCTCAGAAAAAAACAAAACAATCGACTTAAAACTGCCTGCCACTTTATCCATGTTTGGTGTTGATCATAAAAGCTCGCGTCACTTAACTGCACAACAAGCCAGTTTAACCAGCGATGATTTAAAAAATTTAGAATTAGCATGGGCCATTGGTTTTCCTAATACTAAAGGTTTACGTTCATCGCCTGTTATTGTTGGTTCCACTTTATTTTATACACCAGATCCTACCGGAAAATTACTTGCACTCGACACTGAAAGCGCTTGCGTAAAATGGGTTTACGAAGCTGGCGGCGCGCTTCGCTCTTCTATTTCTTATGGCGACCTTGATGACACAGGAAAAAAAGTATTAATTCTTGCAGATCGCATGGGGCAAGTTCATGCCGTTAATCCAGAAAATGGTTCACTGATTTGGAAAGTCGAAGCAAAACATACAAAACGCGCAGGCATCACAGGCTCTCCTGTTTTATATCACGATAAAATTATTGTTCCACTCTCGGCATCCGGTGTCGGCTCCGGTGCTAATCCGAATTTTGAATGCTGTGTTGAACATGGCGCCGTCATGGCATTGAATACAAAAACTGGCGAAAAACTGTGGACCTACCACACCACGCCAGATGCAAAATATACCGGCAAAGTCAGCAGAACCGGTGTAAAACTTCGCGGGCCTTCTGGTGCTCCTGTCTGGTCAACACCCACTGTCGATACAAAACGCGGACTGGTCTACATCACCACCGGACAAAATACATCACTACCCGCAACCACAACAAGCGACGCCGTTTTAGCATTGGAAATCGAAACAGGCACATTAAAATGGCATTTCCAAGCGTTGGCAAACGATGTATGGAATCTAGCCTGCCGTGAACCTTATGAAAAATCGGGCCCTAATTGTCCCTCTCCAGAAGACAGTGTGTTAAAAGACTATGATTTTGGTGCCGCTGCCATTATTGCTCAAGATAAAAATGGAAAAGATATTATTTTAGCAGGGCAAAAATCCGGAGATGTCTGGGCACTTGATCCAGATAATGACGGTAAAGTTATTTGGCGAAATACCTTTGGTCAAGGCTCTTCTTTAGGCGGTATACACTGGGGCATGGCCATTGATGGCACACAAGTTTTTGCACCGATAAATGATCCACACATGCCACAATTTGAAGACTATATTCCACAACCCGGAATGAATGCCATTGATATCACAAGCGGAAAAGTTTTATGGCAAACCCCAGTTACTCCTGACTGCTCTGATGACAGAAAAAAACGTTTTGAACTTTGTGCTAGTAAATATGGATTGTCGGCCGCTCCATTATCAATCGACAATTCAGTCATTGCTGGCGCTATCGATGGACGCCTTTATATTTTTGATGGGAAAAACGGAGAGATCGTCTGGCAATATGACACATTAAAAGAATTCAAAACCTTAAATGGCATTACAGCCAACGGCGGCGGCATCGATAGCCATTCAGTCTTTGCAGGTAATGGAATGGTTTTTGTCAGCTCAGGCTATGGTGGTTTTAGACAACCACCAGGCAATGTTTTATTAGCTTTTAAACCCAAAGCGAAATAAGATGCGACCACTCACGTTTTCACCTTAAAAAATACTCATCTCAGGTATCAACAAATAGAGAGCCACGCATATGAACTCAGACGACCTTTTCTCAAACAGTTCTCAAGCTGGCTCTCTTAACAGCTTCCAAAAACTACTCGATTTTCTAAATCGTCTCGACGATGCCGGGTTACCCTACTCCTTGGAACACAACTCTGATGAAACACTGATGGTATTAGTGTCCACTGAAGGCGAACGGTGGGAAGTTGAATTCTTTGCCGATGGCGAAGTTCAAGTCGAAGTGTTTTATAGCGTCAATGAAGAAGATGACCTAGAAGGCGAAGACGCCCTTGAAAGATTATTTTTAGATGAAGATGACGACGAATTTGATGATGAAATCGAAGAGGACGACCTCGAGGAGGATACTGAAGTAGACGAAGTTTATTCTGAAGATGATGACAAAAGATAAAACCGTTTTTCTAAAACGCTCTTCGACGAGAAAACCCTGTAGAGCCATAATCACAGCTCATGGTATCAGCGAATTTCATAACCTTGTCCAATGAAAGTGATGAGAAAACAGCCCACCATTCTTAATACAATGATAAAAATAATACCTATTGAGACGAAAAAATACTGTCAATGCTTGACGAAGAACCATAGTCACTTGTCATATGCACTACTCATTAACCAAATGAATAGTATTTGACGGACTGCTTAACCAGAAACCATTGAAACCAGATGGTAAAGGCTCTATTTCATCTCTCATAGAACACCCCTGTTTTTTAAGATATTCTTTAGCTTCAACAGCATTATCTGTTTCAATTTCTAACCATACCTCAGCTTGGCTTAGGCCAGAAATTTCGTCGACCCACAGGTTTTTGTCTCCAAACTCAAATGTTACCGATTTAAAACTATCTGGAGAGTTAGCCTCTTTTTGCCCAAGACCCAAAATCACTTTATAAAAGTTCACCATTTTTTCAAACTCATGAGTTGGAACTTTTATCGCAATGTTTTTTCCTGGCCGAAATTTTGGTTTCACATATTACTCCATAGCCTGGAAGGCATATAACGCCAAGCCAAGGGGCGTGCGAAACAACGTCCCGCGGAGGCCACGTTTTTTTGTGGCCGGAGTATTCTTGGGCGCTTTGTTATGGCTTTTGCCGGTTTTAGAATAAATGACTATAGTCCTCTCCATTTGCTAGACACCATATATATTCAGTAACTGTTTCTTTCCAAAAAACAGGGTTTACCATGCCTGATGACATGCCGCCGTGAGCTAACCGTTCTAAGTAAAAATATTCCATTTCTTCAATATTGTGGTTAGTTAACTCTTTAAACGCATTACTAATTGACCCAACTAAATCCTGTTTGCTTTTTGGTATCACTGAATTTGAATAGTAATCAATAAATTCTTTCCAGAGATGATAGTCACCTCTAAGAGAATAATGCAGCGGCCTTTGTGCAAATAGATCACCGAGGTATTTCATAACTTAATGTAGCCATAACTCTCAAAGCAGGCGGATGGCTTTGCTTGTTAAATTTATATATTAGCGTGCAACTTACTTCGATTTTTGTTTTCTTTGACATTCATCCGGGGCCAACAATAAAATTCTGCCATCCGGCAATGTGCATCTCAATTTTTGGACCTTAGGATCAACAGTTTTGACCTGGTCATTTTTTTGCACTCCTGCTTGACTCAGCCCCATCGATTCTTCTTTAACTATAATAATCTCTTGTTCCTCTTCTGCTTCAAATACAAGATTACCTGCCAACGACGGTAGGGAAAGCCCTAGAAGTAAAGCTATTAAAATCATATTGTTACGCATTGTATTCTCCTTAGTTGAATGCTGTTATATGCTATTTCTCATTATGAGTCGTAGCAATTCTCAAAATGGTTCGCTAATAGTGCTAATTACATCATGGAATTTAACCAAGCTGTAGAAAATTTAAAATTAAGATGCAGTTTTTCATTCAACCTGATTTCCGCTTTAGTTTTTTAATGTCTTATTATTTTTTGGATTTTATTCTGAATTATCGTTTGCTTCATAACGCTCCAACCAGCGCGCGTTAGCGCGTCCCGGCCGAAGGCCCTTGCTGGTTTGATTTGTTAGAGGTTTTTGGCACAGGGCCAATAAAATTAGCCAACTCCTTATTAAATAGGAAATATGTGGCTATTATGCCAACGCATACAGATAAGGGGACATGCGCCCAGCCAAAATAACCCATGATGTTATTCTCTGTTTTTGCACCCTCGACTATCATGTCTAAACCCCACCGCAGAGCTGCAACTGCCAAGATAATTGTATAAAACCAGCTAACGATTAATGCAACCTTAGACTTAAATCTTAACCCGGCCGCTATGGCAACTAATATTGCCTCGTAAAAAAAATAGGTGCTACCTAAAACATATAGGTGCCTTGCCACGACTATTATCATCAGCGCCAGCAAGTACAAATCCGTTTGTTTTGGGTACATATCTCGAGAGACCTCTAACGAGTTTGTAGAAAAACTTTCAAAAAAACAAACATCTACATTCTCCATTTTATTTTTTTAAAAAAAATAGTTAAACGTGACGCTGTCACAATTAATTTTTATTTCAAGCTGATGTTCTTTAAAAACAGTTTACTGCGCTTATTTCCGCACTATGCCGCTATACTGCCATAATTGGTTAACTTCTCAATATTATGTACCATACAATATAACTTCCATTGTGTATCGACTTTTGTTTTTCCTCTCAGGCTAAATCGATTCAGTCTTTTTT